>CAVPUR010000013.1:0-353809 GCA_963708995.1 uncultured Actinomycetota bacterium | reverse complement strand
GTGCTGGACCTGATCAGCAGGGGCCGGGTGTGGTACGCGTTCGGTGTCGGACATCGGCATGAGGAGTACGAGCACTTCGGCGCCGACATGACCACGCGCGGCCGGGTGGCCGACGAGATGTTGGCGGTGCTGGGCCCGTTGGTGCGTGGTGAGGTCGTCGAATATCGGGGCCGCCAGGTCCGCGTCACCCCGCCGTGCGCGACGGACGGTGGACCCATGGTGTTGATCGCCGGCGGCAGCAAGGCCGCCGCTCGTCGCGCCGGCACCCACGGGTTCGGATTTGTCTCCCAGACCGCCTTGCCGGGCCTGAAGGAGTTCTACGAATCGCAATGCCGTGCCCACGGACACGAACCCGGAATGATTCAGTTTCCCGTCGAGGGCGCTCCGACAACGGTTTTCGTCGCCGAAAACATTGATGAGGCATGGGACGTGCTGGGGCCGCACCTGTTGCACGACGCCATCATGGCGGCGTCCTACCGGCCCCACGACGATTCGGTCGCGAGCATCAGCCGCGCCGACAACGTCGCGGCGCTGCGCGAGGAGAGCGGCGGCCCGTACCGCATTCTCACGCTCGACGAGGCGACCGACTACATCCGCGGCGGGCGCCTGCTGCCACTGCACCCGCTCTGTGGTGGCGTGGCACCCGAGGTGGCGTGGCCCTACCTGGAACTTGCCGTGGCCGCCGCCGCGCGGGCCCAAGACCAGTAAGGAGACTGTATGCGCACCGTCGTGTGGTCCACCGGGGGAGTCGGAGCGAACGCCATCGACGCCATCAGGCGCCGACCGGATCTGGAACTCGTTGGGGTATGGGTGCATTCTCCCGACAAGGTCGGCAAGGACGCGGGCGAGTTGGCCGGCGGTGAGCCGCTGGGGGTGGTGGCCACCAATGACGCCGATGCGCTCATCGCCCTGGCGCCCGACTGCGTGGTGTATGCCGCGAGCGGTCCCGAGCGGGACGGTGGCGCCGTGCCTGACTACCTGCGGCTGTTGCAGGCCGGCATCAACGTCGTGTCGACGTCGTCGACGAGTCTGGTCTACCCGCCGTCGTACTTCGCCCCGGATTGGCGCGACCAACTCGAGACGGCGGCCAAGGCCGGCGGCGCGTCGTTCTACGTGTCGGGCATTTTTCCCGGCTTCGCCTCCGATCAGCTCGCGCTGCTCATGACGACCCAATCAAAGAACATCCGCTGCATCACGGCCAGCGAGGTTGCGCTCAATGATCACTACCCGGTGGCCGACGTGATGATGGACGGGATGGGCTTCGGGCGGCCGCTGGATTTCGAACCCATGCTCAAGACACCCGGGTTCATCGAGATGGCTTGGAAGGCACCGATTTACCTGATGGCAAGCGGGCTCGGCGTCGAAGTGGAGGAGGTGCGCGGCACCCTCGACCGTCAGCTGACCGATCGTGACATCAAAGTGGCATTCGGCACGATCGCGGCTGGCACCTGCGGAGCCGTGCGGACTCGGGCCGCGGGTGTGGTCAACGGCCGCGAGGCCATCGTGATCGAGCACGTCATCCGGATGGCCCGCGATGTCGCACCCGACTGGCCGACCTCGGATTGCGACGCGACGTACCGGGTCGACATCCAAGGCGATCCCGACATTCACTGCGTGATGACGCTGGGGGAGGCCGCGGGCCACGGCGCCGGGCACGCCGCCATGATGTCCACGGCCATGCGGGTGGTCAACGCGATTCCCTACGTCGTCGACGCGGCGCCGGGCCTGCTCAGTTCGCTGGACATCCCGACGACCCTGCCGCGACACGTATTTGACGGAGCGTTGACGCAGATCTTGGACCCCACGTAGCGTACGTGAGATCAAACGTTAGGTTGTCTAGGAGTTGCCGTGTTCACGATGCGCTTCGACATGCGCGACCCGGCGTGGGGTGCTGCTCCAGCGGAGCTGTATGCCGCGGTGCCCGAGATGTGCGCGTGGGCCGAGGATCACGGCGGCCTTGCCGCGGTGTTGTGTGAGCACCACGGCTCCGAGGACGGATATCTGCCGTCACCGCTGATGCTGGCTCCCGCGATCGCCGCGCGCACCCAGCGTCTGGCCCTGAGCCTGATCCTGATCCTTCCGTTCTACGAGCCGGTACGCCTCGCCGAGGACATGGCCGTCCTCGACATCCTCAGCAATGGGCGGGCGTCGTACATCCTGGCGCTGGGGTACCGACCCGAGGAGTTCGAGCACTTCGGCTTGGCGGTGAGTGATCGTGGGCGGCTTGCCGACGAGAAGCTCGCGTTGCTGCGCCGGCTGCTCGCCGGTGAGACGGTGGTTCACGACGGACGCCGGATCACCGTGACACCGCGTCCGCTGACCACCGGTGGGCCCGGGTTGATGTGGGGCGGCGGGACGGTGGCGGCGGCCCGGCGGGCGGGCAGGTACGGCCTGGGCATGTTGGGCAACGCGAATGCGCCCGGCATGCGCGAGGCCTACGAGGCTGCCTGCGAAAAGCACGGGCACACGCCGGGCGCGACATTCTTTCCCGACCGCGACACCCCTTCGGTGTGCTTTGTCGCCGACGACATCGACCAGGCCTGGTCGGAGCTGGGCGAGCACCTACTGCACGACGTACAGGCCTACGCCGCCTGGAACCCGGGCGACGAGACAACGGCGGGTTTCTCACACGTGACAAGCGTTGATGAGCTGCGCGACAAGCCGGCGTCGCACGTGATTATCTCGGTGTCCGAAGCGATCTCGTGGATTCGCGCCGGAAAGGTGCTCAACCTCTCGCCGTTGTGCGGTGGATTGCCGCCGGAAATCGCGTGGCCGTATCTCAAGCGCGTAGGTGAGGTCGTGCTACCGGAAGCTCTGTCAGACAGGAAGGCGTCGCTATGACCGGAGCAGGCACGACCGAGGCTTACTACGACCCTTTCGATTTCGACATCGACGACGACCCGTATCCGATCTGGAAGCGGCTGCGCGACGAAGCCCCGCTGTACCACAACGACAAATACAACTTCTACGCGCTGAGCCGGTATGAAGACGTCGCCCCCGAGCTGACCAATTGGGAGGTCTACCGGTCGGGCCATGGCACCACCATGGACATCATCATGAGCAACATCGACTTCCCGCCCGGTGTCATCCTCTTCGAAGATCCACCCATTCATGATCACCATCGCCGCTTGCTGTCAAGGGTTTTCACGCCGCGCCGGATGGAGGCGATCGAGCCGCTCACCCGGGACTTCTGTGTGCGTGCGCTCGATCCGCTGATGGGCACGGGGCGGTTCGACTTCATCGAAAACATCGGCGCGATGGTCCCGATGCGCACGATCGGCTACCTCTTGGGCATCCCCGAAGAAAATCAGGAAGAGATCCGTGACCGCGGCGGTCGCCAAATCACGCTCAAGGAGGGCACATTCAGGCCGGTCCCCAAGGATTTTCTGGAGCACAGCCATGAGATGTTCGCCGACTACGTCGATTGGCGGGTAGAACATCCCTCCGACGATCTGATGACGCAGCTGCTCAACGCCGAACTCGAGGATGAAGACGGGACCCGGCGGCTGACGCGCAGCGAGGTGCTGCTTTATGTCAGCATGATCGCCGGCGCCGGCAACGAGACGACGACGCGGCTGATCGGTTTCATGGGGCAACTGCTGGCCGAGCATCCCGATCAGCGCCGAGAGATCGCGGAGAATCCGTCGCTGATACCCATGGCGATCGAGGAGGTCTTGCGTTACGAAGCGCCCTCGCCGGTGCAGGCGCGCTACGTCGCGCGTGACGTCGAATGCCGCGGCACCACGATTTCCGAGGGCTCGATCATGTTGTTGCTCAACGGATCAGCCAATCGCGACGAGCGTAAGTATCCCGACGCGGAGACTTTCGACATTCATCGCGGCGCCGCGCATCTCAGTTTCGGTCACGGGCTGCACTTCTGTTTGGGCTCGGCGCTGGCGCGCATGCAGGCCAGGGTGGTGTTGGAGGAGGTCATCAAGCGTTGGCCGGATTGGGAAGTCGACTACGCCAACGCCACTAAGGCCCACACCACCAGCGTGCGGGGTTGGTCAAAGCTGCCGGTCTTCACCGGCTAGCAGCCCGTGAATAACGGCGAGCAGACGCAAAATCGCCCAAAACTTGTGTGTTTTGGGCGATTTTGCGTCTGCTCGCCGGCCTCTAGGTCACCCATTCGGGTTGTTGCGACGCGTCCACCGTGCTGAAGTCCTTATGCCCCAACCCAGCTGTGGTGCCGCCGTCGACGACAAATTCCGAGCCCGTCGAGTAGCTTGAGTCGTCGCTGGCCAGATAGATCACCAGGTTGGATACCTCCTGCGGCTGTCCGATCCGGCCCAGCGCGCTCTGGAAGATGTCGTCGGGAACCCAGTCTGTCATCGGGGTCTTGATCAGCCCCGGGTGAATCGAGTTGACCCGAATCCCGCTGGGCCCCAACTCCAATGCCGCGGACTTGGTCAACCCCCGAACGGCGAACTTCGTCGCGGTGTAGCCGTGGGACGCGATGGTGCCGGCCATTCCCTCGATGGACGAGATGTTGATGATCGAGCCGCGGCCGGCCTCTTTCATGGGCTTCACCGCCGCCCGGATGCCGAGGAACACACCGGTCAGGTTGATGTCGAGGATCCGTTGCCACTCGGACAGCGCGTAGTCCTCGATGGTCCCGACGTTGATGATCCCGGCGTTGTTGACCAGGACGTGCAGGCCACCGAATTCGCTGACTGCCGTCGCGACCGCGGCATCCCAGTCGTCGGGTTGGGTGACGTCGAGATGGACGTAGCGGGCGCTGTCGCCGACCTCCTTGGCGACCACCTCGCCCTCGTCGTCGAGGATGTCGCCGAACACGACTTTCGCGCCCTCGGCCACCATCGCGCGCACGTGCGACGCCCCCATGCCGCGAGCGCCGCCGCTGACCAACGCGACCTTGCCGGTCAATCGATCTGCCATGCATTTCTCCCGTTCACTCGAGTGATTTCGTCACCATACACATGCAGATGTTCGTATGACCCCGGTCGGGTGTGCTAGCGCGGTGCGCTTTGATCCACCAGAACGGCGCCGTCGGGTTGGTTCCCGAGCGTCTGCAGCGCGATGTCCTCGCCGTGGGCCGTGAGGCGAACGATCTGGGCCAGTTGCGCGGGGGCGTCGCATTGCACATAGTGATCGGCGCCCGGCACCACCCAGTAGCGGTTACGGCCGGGCTTGTGCTTCAGATACGTCTGCCACACATAGTTGGGGACGCGCACCGGCGCGACGTTGTCGTGCAGGCCCCACACCACCGTGGTGTTGACGTCGCTGCGGGAAAGCGCTTCCAGCCAACGGGTTTCATCCGCAGCGCGTTCATTCAGGTATTGAATGACGTCTGGCATCACGCGGATTCCGTCGTTGTGGGCGAAGCACTTCGCCAACGCGGCGATCTCCGGGTCGTCCGGCGTCCGCCGCGGCATGAACGTGGTCACTCCCAGGCCGGCCGCCAGAGCCTCCGGCGTCGTTGCTGCTGCCGTCGCTCGCGCCGTCGCGGGGTCGAGCAGCGCGGTTTGCCACACCGTGAGATTGGACAGCGGGAGGTAGATGTTGGCGTTGGTAAAGATGACGTCGAGGGGCAGGGCCGGTGGATCTTCGGCGGCCAGCATGCCCAGCGCGATCATGCCGACGCTGCTGCCGCGGTCATGGGTGAGCATCCGGAATTCCGTCAGCTTCCACTCCGCGGTGATCGCGTGGACAAGCAGGCGTGCGTCGTCGTAGAGCGAGTAGACATAGGGCTCGGGCGGTTTGTCGGACAGTCCGTGGCCGGGGAAATCCAGCAGGAACAGGTCGAACTCCGAGCCCAGTTCACGTGTCAACGCGAAATAGTCGATGCTCGACGTCGGGAAGCCGTGCACCAGCACGAGGGCGGGCGCGCCGGGTGTGCCGCCGCGGCGGCTGAACACGGTGACTTCCTGTCCGTCGTTGGCCGGGGTTGACGACCGCCACCGAAGTTGGGTGCCGCCGCTGTGCCACTCCGCGAAGATGTCCAAGGTGCCAGCCTCTCAGAGGTGGGCGCGGTTAGACAATGTTAGTCAATGGATCGCTTACGACCACGCTTCCCAACTGATCATGGTTCGCAGCGGGCCGGCGAACACCGGTCGCACCGCTGCCGATCGCCAGCGCTCTTCGACGAGCGGCGCCAAGTCTTCGGTGATGGCGAGGGGGTCGTCATCGAGGTACACGACCGTGATGTAGTGGGGGTCGGTCTGCCATCCCCGCTGGGCGCGCCATGCGCTGGTCGAACCGAATGTCCACGCGCCGGCCGTGCCTGGGGTGGCGAGCAGCGCCGGATTGTGTTCGGCATGCAGCCATTGCAGCCACTGGCTCGGGCGGCCCTCGAGGGCTTCCTCGACGATCAGCAGTACTCCACGATGTGGCCGGAATGGCACCACCTCGGCGGAAATCAATGCGTGCGGCGATGATTGCCAGTCCAGCAGTCGCAGACCGGAAACTTGCAGCGACGGCCGCGTGACCGGGAAGCGACCCCTTTCCCGCAGCGCGCGCCCGAGTGTTACGAAGTCGTCGAAGGTTTCTTCAACGGGATCGCCGATGAGGTAGTGGACGACGTTGCCGAGCTGTTCCAGCGGTCCCCGGGCCGCCAGGCGGCGGTGGACGTAGTCACCGTCGGCGATCCAGCGCAATCCGTGCACGATGCCCGGTAGCTGGTATTGCTCCGGCATGTGGTCGAGCAGGTGCCAACGCAGGTAACTGCCGTCATCGTCGGCGGGCGCCGAAGGCGTGAGGCTGAAAAAGCCTGCCTTGACGCGGTTCACGTGGGACCACCAATCACGAAGCAGCGGCCGCCGCTCGTGCTCAGCAATACCTCTTGGACAGCCGACGCATCGATGGTCGGAAATTCGAAGCGATGCGCCTGTTGGCCGGCATCGATGCTGGCGTCCTGAGAGTCGTTGGTGCCGTCCTTCTTCCGCACCAATGCCGTTATCTTGTCGGGTTTCGACATGTTCTGGGGCTCATGGAAATACCACACTTCGATCCCGGCGCCGGATGCATTGGCTCGCCAGCCATCGGCGTAGTAACACGCCGGATTGCCCTCAGCATCTGGCGGTGGTGGCGCACAATTCGATAAGCCGATGCACTGTGGCGTGCTGGTGGGTGCGGCTTGGGAAGCGGCGGTGCTAGTGGTCGTCGCTGCTTTCGTCACGGTTGGACCGGATGCTGGTGACGAAGGCTGCGGCGATGCGCATGACGCAGCAGCAACGCATCCCACCGCGATGACGGCTATCAATCGGATCGCCTTGGACATTGACGCCGATCTTAGCGGCCGGTTGGTTTGCCGAGGGCAGGTATTGGGTGCGGATTCGAACAGCGCTCGAGTCGTTGCTGTCGATCAGGGCGTCAAACGATTGCGGGGTCGCGCGTTTCGAGCCACGCCTGGATTCGTTCGGCGACGTCAACCCAGCCCGGGTCGAGCATCATGTCGTGGCTCATTTTGGGGTACATCTCTGCTTCGGTGTGATACGCAGCTGCGGTTGCACGGACTTCCGCCTGCGTGAAACAAACGTCATCTTCGGCCCCCAAGACCAACAGCGGGGTGCTGACCAGGTTAGGTCTGGGTAGGTCGAGCCACAACGTGTCGAGCGCGATTTTTACCGCATACTCTTCGCAAAGCTGCGCGGTGTAGCGCACCACGTCGGCCTCGGGAGTCAACTCCGAGAAGAAGGTTTCGCGGGCCAGTTCGGGTGTGCCACCCACACTGCGCAACGTCTTGGTCACGGCCAAGCTGCGTGCTGTGTACCACGGATGCCGCTTGAACCTGCGCAACAAGAATCCGGCGATCCCGCTCGGAGGTGCGGAGGCGACCAGCACGGCGGCTGGGGCGTCGTGCGACTCCAGGTATTTTTGCACCACGAACCCGCCCAGGGAGTGGCCGACTACTACCGGTCGTTCGGACAGGCTATCGGCAATTGAAGCGACATCGTCAACGAAGTCCGCGATCGAACAGAACCGCATCGGCTTTGGCGCAGAGCTCTTTCCATGACCGCGAAGGCTGATCGCCAGCGATCGATAGCCCTTCGCGGCGAAGAAGTCTAGGAAGTGCTCGTCCCAACACCAGGCGCCATGCCATGCGCCATGGACGAAGAGGAGGGACGCCTTGTGAGACTCGCGCGACGGCCTCTTGTCGATCACCTCAAGCATGAGCAAGTGTAAGCGGGAGATTCTCCGACTCGGTGCAGAATAACGACATGCAATCGCTAAGCAAAAAGAACGGTAACGAATCTTCACCTGCGACCGGTGTGCGCGAAAAATCAATGCGACCCACAACCATGTCCGACGACAGTTTCCCAGGAATAGGGGGGTCGTGCTCACACGGTTCCGTGCCGCCCTCGTCGTGGCGGTTGGTTTGTCGGTGGGTGGTGGTGTGGCCGTCGCCGATCCCGGTCCAGACGTGACCTTCAATTCGTGCGAACAGCGCATCTTGGTGCTGTCGGCGTTTCCGGCCGAAGCTGACGCGGTCCTATCCCACACCACGCTCGACTCCAACCCGGTGGTGGTCGCCGACCGCAAGCACTTCTACCTCGGCACGATCAGCGGCAAGAAGGTGATCGTGGCGATGACGGGCATCGGCCTGGTGAACGCGACGAACACCACCGAGACGGCCTTCGCACGCTTCACGTGTGCGTCCTCCATCGCCGTTGGCGCAGTGCTGTTCTCGGGCGTCGCCGGTGGTGGTTCGCGCCCCAAGATCGGGGATGTGGCCATACCAGCCCAATGGACTCTCGACAACGGCGCAACATTTCATCCGGTCGATCCCGGCATGCTGGCCACGGCTCAGACGCTTTCTGTCCCGCTGGAAAACACCAACACCCTCGGCAACGACAACTGTCTGTGCAAAAACGCCCCCATCATCCGGCTGAATAACCTTGGGCGGCAGGCGCAATTGGTCGTCGGCGGCGAGGGCTCCAGCAGCGACAACAACAACGGCACGGCATTCCCCTGCGTCCCCAACAGCGGCGACGTTTTTGGCTGCCAACCCTGTACCGCACCCGATCGCTCACTGTTCTACACAGGCAACTTCGTTCAGGCGGCAGGGCCCTGGCTCCGCAAGGGTCTGATCGGCAACCTGAACGTCACAACCCAGAACCCGGCCTTCGACGCGCAGGACATGGAGACGGCGGCGGCGCAGGCCGTCGCCGATGCGCACGGCGTCCCGTTCCTGGGTATCCGCGGCATTTCGGACGGACAGGGCGACCCGCTGCACCTGCCGGGCTTTCCGGTCTCGTTCTTGTACTACAAGCAGCTCGCGGCGGGCAACGCCGCCTTGGCGACGGCGGCCTTCCTGCAGAGCTGGCCCGGCGTCTGACAGCTATTCGGCCCCGCGCCCAACGGGACGGTTCGGATCCGAGCTCCACTCAGACCATGAACCCGGAAAAAGCGCCGCCTCGCGGCCCAGCGCGGCCAGCGCCGCGACCGTGACCGTCGCGCTGACACCCGAGCCGCAATAGGCGCCGACGCTGTCGCCATGGTGATCCAACAACCGGGCGAGCGCGCCGTCGTCCAGAAATGTGCCGTCGTCGGCCAATACGGCCGTGCTGGGCAGGTTTTTGGCGCCGGGGATGTGTCCGGCAACCGGGTCGACGGGCTCGACGTCGCCGCGGAAGCGTTCCGGTGCACGCGCGTCGAGCAGCGTCACGGTTCCGGCGCCGGATTGCTGCGCCGTCAACGTCGGTCGGCTGCCGGCATACAAATCGTCATGCAGCACCGTCACATTCCCCGGTTGCGGGGTGACTGGGCCGGCCTCCAAGCTTCCGCCGCTCGACCGCCACGCGGACAGGCCGCCGTCGAGAATGCGGACATTCGCCAGCCCGGCCGCAGTGAGTACCCACCACGCTCGTGCGGAGCCGGCTCGATTCCAGTCGTCGTACACCACCACCAACCCGTCCTGCCGAATTCCCCATCGCCGTGCGGCCGCCTGCAGGCTGCGCCCCGACGGCAGCGGGTGGCGGCCTCTGCCGGTGATCGTGTGGTCGCTGAGCTCCTCGTCGAGCGACACGTACACCGCGCCGGGTAGGTGGCCCTGCAGGTAGGACGCGCGCCCATCGGGTTCGTCGAGCCGCCAACGCACATCCAGAATGGTGATCGGGTCGCCGGCCTGGACAAGGCCGGCCAGCTCTGCGGCGGTAATCAGCACCTGTGCACGTGAATCCACGCCACCGAGCCTAACCGCGGCTTACGATCCTGGACGACAGCAGCCGCCAACGGGAGTCGGTATGGGAAACAAGCATCGGGTAGCACACGTCGGCACCGGTTACACGGGAACGGTCGCGCTTCAGCAGATCCTCCGCTCGCCGCGTTTGCAGTTGGTCGGCCACTTCGTGCACAGCCCCGAGAAGGCCGGCCGCGATTCCGGCGAGTTGGTCGGCGAATCGGCCGTCGGTGTCGCGGCTACCGACAGCATCGCGGACTTCCTCGCGCTTGATGCCGATTGCGTGACCTACTTTGCCGCGGTCTCCGGACGCGATGACAATGACATTGTTGACCAACTGTGTCGATTCCTGGCCAGCGGAAAGAACGTTGTCACACCGTCATATCCCGCACTGTTTCACCCGGCGTCGCTTGACGACGGCGCGCGCCGGCGGCTAGAGGCGGCGTGCCGTCAGGGCAATAGCTCCCTGTTCGCCACCGGCATTGCGCCCGGCTTCACCAGCGACATACTTGCCGTGCAGGCGGCGAGCATGACCGAGTTGCCAACGAAAGTGACTGTCCAGGAACGTATTCCGTGCGGCGCCTATCGAGTGCCCGGGTTCTTCGCGATGTTGGGCTTCGGGCGAACACCCGAACAGGACGCCGCCGTGTACCCGCCGGGAGCAATGATCGAGCACCATGAGCCGCAGCTGCGGCTTTTGGCCCAAGGGCTTGGCTGGACTATCGACGAAATCCGTGAGCACCGAGACGTGGCGACAGCCGATCGTCAGTACAGTTTTGCCGCCGGGGAGATCCCGGCGGGAACAATCGCGAGTGTCCGGATGCGATTCGACGGCATCGTGGAAGGCCAACCGCGGGTGCAGTATTCGTTGATCTGGTCGATGCCTGATGAACCGGTGGAAGACTGGCAGCCGGTCATCGCCGCGGGGAGCCCCACGCGGCGGCTCAGTCGCATCACGGTCGACGGTGATCCCCCCGTTCAACTCGACTTCGCGCTCAACGGCGGTGAATTGCCCGGGTCAGCCGCGACCGCTGCGCGAGTGGTGAATGCGATCCCAGCGGTGTGCGCCGCGGATCCGGGGGTTCTCAGCGCGCTGGATCTGGTTGTCGCCGCGGGCTGACGGCGCTACGCGGCGCCCAACGTGGTCAGCATGCCCGCGCCCGCTTGCCGCCAAGTGAACATCTCGGCGCGGCGTCGCGCACAGCTACGTCGGTCATATTCGGGCCGGCTGATGACCGTGCCGACCGCTCGCGCCATCGCCTCCGGGTCGTTGTCGGCCAACGCGCCGCTGTCCGGGGTGACGATCTCGCTCAGCGCGGACGTCCGCGACACCACGGCCGGCGTTCCGCATGCCAGCGATTCCAGCGCGGCCAGGCCGAATGTCTCGTGCGGCCCCGGCGCCAGCGTGACATCGGCCGAGGCCAAGAGCCCGGCGACGATGTGCCGGTCGGAGATGAAACCCGTGAAGTCGACCGGCAACCGGGCGGCCTGTCGCTGCAATCTGGCGCGCAACGGGCCCTCACCGGCGACGACCAGGCGGGCATCGACGCCGAAGTCGCATAGCGCCGCCACTGCGTCGATGCTGCGGTCCACGCGCTTTTCCACCGACAGCCGGCCGCAGTGCACCAGCAGGAGCTGAGCCGGTCTGGCCCATTGCTGTCGCACCAGGGGGGAGTGGCGACGCGGATGGAAGGTCTGCAGGTCCACGCCCAGTGGGACGGTGACGACGTTGGTGGCGCCGATGCGGTCGAATTCTTCGCGCGCAAACCCGGTGGTACAGACCACGGTGTCATACTCGGCGGCCGTGCGCGCGTTGGCGAAATCGGCGAGGCTGCGCGCGGGGCGAGGCGGAAGCACTTGGCCCGCAAGGCGATCCAAGCGTTCATGCGAGATCATCACCGTTCTGGCACCATGTTCACGGCCCCATCGGCCGAGCGACCTCAGCGTGAGCCGGTCCGAGACCTCCAAGGCATCGGGTCGCAGTGCCGCGAGGAGCGCTCGTACGGGTGCCGGCATCACCGCGCGGTAGCCACCGGTGAACGGAATCAGTCTGGCGGGCATGGTGATCCGTACGACACCCGTGGGCAACAGGCTGCGGTCGGCGTACGAACCCGGGACGATGAGAAACACTTCGTGGCCGGCGGCGCAGTACTCGGCGCCGAGCCGGTCCACCGCGGTGCGCAGGCCGCCGGAGCGCGGGCCGTAGAAATTGGCGACCTGAACAACACGCATAAGGTGAGGACATCCGGTGCTTGTGGCCGGTCAACGATATGACGCCGACGATTGCCTGAATAGTCCATGAACTCCCCACGTCGGTAGCTGCGTAACGCTGTGAACCGTTTGTAAGTATTCGCAGTGGCTGGCCCGGTGCTGGCTGACAGGATCGGTGTCGCCAGCGTCGGACCTGGAATCCGCGCAACCGGTGACGTTGGCGTTTCAGGCCGAATTGCGTTGAGGCGCGGGGCTCAGCCCGCGGTAGAGCGCTCCTCCACCACGTAGGCTCGCGTTGCGGCTCGATCGATGAAGTTCTCTTCGTCTCGGGCAATCTCATCGACGCCAAGACTGGCCATCCAGGCGGACAGGTCGTCCCGGTCGGCGAAGATGAGTTCGGTCATGCAGTCGAAGCCGATCTCATTACCTTCGATGTTGAAGGCGTCCCCGCGCTGGATGTAGTTGCGCTTGTAGACCATCGGCATGAATGCCTTGCTCAGCACGAGTGGTACATGGTGGTGCTCGTAGTAGTCGGCGAACTCCTGCGGCGACAGCTCGGGCTTGCGCTTCAGGTATCCGAAAACTTTGATCATCGGGCACTCCTGGATGAACCGTCGGGGTTTGATGCCGGCTTCATGGTTGAGGCGTCGCGGGCTGCATGCCTAGGTTTGAGCGTAGTAGGCGGCTTCGTGTTCATCGGGTGGGACGTAGTCGGGCTGCCGCGGCCGACTGCTTCGGTCTTGAACAACCCGATCGTGGTCTCGGCCAACGCATTGTCATAAGCATCGCCGATGCTACCAATCGATGCCGCGATCCCTTCCAACACAAGGGTTTCCGCGAACCCCTGAGGCGTGCCCACGGTAGCCCGCAGCGCGTCGGCGAGGAGCTCCCGCGCCAAGAAAATCGAGGCCACCTTCAATCTCGTTGGACTCCTTGAGGCTTCAGTAATCACGTCGGTCACATGAGTACCGTCCGCGGACGATTAGGCGATTTATAAATGCGATATCGCGGGTGATATATCGCATTCAAGAGAAATCTATTGGTTGGTCGCGCAGCACCACCGGCGTCTACTTGCTGTCGGACGAGTCGAGCAGTTGCACTTCTATGAGGTCCAGCTCGTTCTGCAACTCGCGTAGCACGATGTCGTCGATGCGGTTTTGGTTTCGAAGCGCGGTGATGGCCCGGCGTTGATGTTCCAGGACGCCAAGACGCACCCGCCGCACCAACTCGTTGCGCTCGACCAGGTTCTGCGCCGTCGGATCGTCGTCGCTGGCCATGACCACCGCGGCATGTTCTTCGTATTCCTTTTGCAGCCGACCTAGCAGCTTCGGTCCGACGCCAAGTTCTCCGGCCACCACCGGCAGCGCTTCCAAGGCGGCTTCGGCGCCGACGCTGCGGGCCAGTTGCAATTCGTTATAGCGCGTGACATCTTCCGGCAGCCGGGCCCAGCGAACGATGGCGGGCAGGGTGGTCCCTTGAACCAGGACGGTCACGAGAATGACCGCGACCACCACAAAGATGAGCAGGCTGCGGTCCGGGAACGGCGCGCCGCTGAGCATGGTCAGCGGAACGGCCGACGCGGCGGCGAGCGATACCGCACCGCGGAATCCGGCCCAGCTGGTGACGAAGCGCTGACGAATGCTGACGGCGCGGTTGGGCCGCCGCAGGCTACGGTCCACGGCACGACCCAACAAAGTGCTGAATTCCACCCACACAAACCGGGTCACGACGGTGACGGCGGTGACGGCCAGAGCCAGGTAGGCAGCGTGCCGAAGGCCACCGTCGAGGTGGCTAATCCCGTGCAGCGCGCCGGGGATCTGGACTCCGACAAACACCCACAGCGAGCCGTTGATCATGAAGGTCGCAATGTCCCAGAAGCCATTGGCGAGCAGCCGGGAACGAGCCCGGATCACGACCGGCCCGAAGTAGGCGAGCATGAGCGCGGAAACCATCACCGCGACCACACCACTGCAGCCCAGAGATTGGGCCAGCAGAAAGGCGGCGAACGGCGTGAGCAGGCTCATCGCTCCTTCCTCCAGGGGCGCGTCGATTCCGCGGCGCAACAAGGCCACCGCACCCCCGACCAGCAGCCCGGCGGCGATACCGCCGAGGTAGGAGAGGATGAACCGGAAGGTCAGGTCGGACGGGCTGACCTCGGCCCCGCCGATCGCGACGTGCACGGTCACGGCGTACAGCACCAGTGCGGTCCCGTCGTTGATGATGCTCTCGGCGCGCAGCACGGTCAGGGCCCGGCGGGGCAGCTTTTTCGCCAGACCGGCCACCGCGGCCGCGTCGGTGGGGGAGAGCACGGCGCCGAGGACCGCTGCCGCGTGCGATTCCATGCCCATCGCTCGCGCCGTCCACGAGATCGCGACCGCGGTGACGATCACCAGGGCGATGGCGGACATGAAGATGACGCGCAGGTTCTTGCGGATCTCGCGAAAGCTCGTGTTCAGGCTCTCCCAATAGAGGATCGCCGGCAGGAACAGCAGCAGCACGATCTCCCCATTGACCCGGACATTGCCGAAAACCGGGATCAGACCCAGCAGCGAGCCAAGCAGGATGAGCAGAACCGGGGGACCCACGCGATAGCGCCGGCCCAGGACCGTACCCAAGATGACGGTGCTGACCAGCGCAACGATGACCTCAAGCCCAAACACCAGCCCATCCTGCCGTACGGCCGTCCTTTATGAGCAGTCGCAGCAGTCTGCGTCGCAGCAGCAGTCGCAGCCATCGCAGCAGCAGATGCAGCCATCCGAGCTGCCGCCTCACCCTCCTCGCCGAGGTTGTCGGCGCCGGGTCCGAAGTTGATGGGCTCCTGGCTGACACCAAGGCCAACGGAGCCATAACCTGCGGGCGCAACTGATGCGGTAGACATGTGCCCGTGAAGATCGACGGATCGGTGGCGGTGGTCACCGGAGCGGGCTCGGGCATCGGCAGGTCCATTGCGGCGGGGCTGGCATCGGCCGGCGCCTCGGTGGTGGCCGGCGACATCGACGCAGGTTCGGCCGCCGAGACCGCTGCGATGATCGGTGGCGTCGCGGCGGCCGCGGACGCCGCGGGCACGGACGGCATCGCGACCCTGCTCAACACCGCACGCCGGACGTTCGGCCCGGTGGACATCTACGTCGCCAATGCCGGCATCACCGGCCAATCCGGCCTCGGCGACGACGAAGCCGCCTGGGACCGGATCATCGACATCAACCTGCGCGCCCACATCCGTGCAGCCAAAGCTGTTGTGCCGGAATGGCTTGAGCGTGCCAGCGGACATTTCGTCGCCGTCGCCTCGGCCGCCGGCCTGCTGACCCAGCTCGGTGCGGCGCCCTACAGCGTGACCAAGCACGCCGCCGTCGGGTTCGCCGAATGGTTGGCCATCAAATACGGCGACAAGGGAATCGGTGTGAGCTGCGTGTGCCCGATGGGTGTGGACACCCCACTGCTGCGCGGCATGTCCGACTCGCCGGACGCGGAGATCCGGGTAGCCGGCGCCGCCCTCGCCAGGTGCGGTGATCGGCCCGGACACCGTGGCCGCCCTCGTGGTCCAGGCCATCGCCGACCGGACGTTCCTGGTGCTACCGCACCCCGAGGTGCTGACCATGTATCGGCAGAAGGGCGCCGACTACGACCGGTGGATCGCCGGGATGCGCCGCTACCAACGCACCCTGGGGTAGTCGGCCGATGCAACCTGGTTTGCGTCAGGGCATGTCGGTAGCCCGCTACCAGGCGACCGCGTGGAAAACTAAATAGCAAAACTCCAGCTCTCGCTGGCTGGTGACAGCTGGTCACCGGGACGCTGCCGAAAAGCGGGATCGGTCTACGACATGTCAAGAGGCAAGCAGCACTGTTCTAAAGCCCGCGCAAGCGGCCTCGCGTGTTGTGTGACCGCCCACTCTGTCGAAGGAGCAATGCTGTGCCCAAGAACAACGACAAAGCATCGTCGAAACGACAAAGTTGCCCCCGTGTACCAAAAAAGCAGGCAACGGCCCAGCAGGCCGAGGCGGTGGTCGACGCGCTGATGAAGGAACGGTCCCGGCTAGAGCCGCAACAGCGACGCGAACAGTTGCTCGACACCGGAGCCGCGTTGTTCGCGGAAAAGCCATATGAAGATGTCTTGGTGGAGGACATCGCTGCGCGCGCGGGTGTGTCCAGAGCGACGCTGTATCACTATTTTCCGAGCAAGCGAGACTTGTACGTAGCGATCTTCAAGCGCGCTAGTAACCGGTTTTTGGCACACGTCAGCCCTGATCCGCAGCTACCGCTCGCAGAACAGCTTGCCGCCGGACTCGAGGCCCACATCCAATCTTTCGTCGATCATCCCTATGAAGCAGTCACGATCAACCGCGGCGCATTGTCGGATGACCCGGCAATCCAGGCGATCATCGCCGAAGAGCTAAACGTCGTGGGCCAACGCCTGATCGATAAACTCGTCGCGGAGGGCCGGCTGCGCGAGGTCACCGAGATCGCGGTAGAGGGCTGGTTGGCGTTCGTTCGCGCAGCCTGCGTGAAATGGATTCAGTCACCGAATATCTCGCGGGCCGATCTCACCGAATTGTGTCTACGCGCATTCGACTGCGCTCTCGGGCACCCCAACAAGTTGCTTGCGTCGCCGAATGTACGGAATATGCGATCTCGGTTGATCGCGCTCCTCCCATAAGGGTGAACCTAGAACGAGGGCGCTGGACTGCCATCAGCCTGATCCTTAGCGAACCGCCCGACTCTTCGACTAGCAGCGAAACCACCAGCCCGTCGTAGTTGGTGGCGATCCGCGCGCTCTGCCCGTAGTCGTCGCGCAGCGCCAGGCACAGTCCGCACAACTGGGCCGTCCAGGCTGCTGCGAGCTCGCCGCCGAGCCGATGACGGCAGGGCCGGATGATGCCAAACATGCCCAGAAGTTACCGCACCAGCAACGCCCGCGCGCCCGGAAACGCCGGGTCTCAAACAGCTCCAGCGAACCAGGCGGTCGTCACCGCGCGGGTCTGGGGCGGCTGCGTCGTCGGTGCGCCCAGTTGGCCGACTTTGACCGTCCACACCGGGGCCGAGCGGTCGATGCAGGTGCCGGCGCCCTGGCTGGGCAGCCACAGGACCGCGACGTCGCCGCAGTCATAGACGCCGACGTAGCCGTCAGCGCGGCCGCCCCAGGCGCCACCGTTGCGGAACAGGCAGCGGGTGCCGCCGTCGAGAAGGAGCGCGAACGGGTCCGGTGATGCGGTGGGCTGCACGGGCGGGAGCGGGCCGCCGTAGGTCACCCGGTGCAAGCCCATGTCCCACGGATTGTCAACGCACAACAGCGATCCCGGCGTTGACGGCCAGCAGGTGCCGGCACCGGCCGCGGTGGGCGAGCAGTAGTAGACGTCGTTGGCCACCGCCGACGGCGACGGCGTGGTGCAGTCGCTGACCGCCGTGACGTTGCCGTTTGACGGCGCCTCTCGGTAGCCGTTGATCGGTTGGCCAGCGGGCCCGACGGCGACGGTGGTGATCGCCTGGGTGGGTGGCGGATCGGCAGATGCCGGTACGGGCGTGCACCAGGTCGCCAGCGCGGCGATCGGCACTATGACAATTCGCGACGCGACGTTCATCGAGCTAACCCCTCTCATGTGAGCGGCCCTTTGCAGCGTAGAGCGCGTTAGGCTCCGATATCGAGAGGTGATTCTCGTGAACACGATCCAGATCCCCATGGACGACGTACTCAAGCAGAGTGCCATCAGTCAAGACGTCACGCTGGCGGTCGGCGACACGCTGAAAGTAACGCTGGGCTCGAATCACACCACCCCTTATCACTGGACGGCTGAGGCCAAGATCGGTGATGGCGCGGTCCTGAAGCAGATCAGTCACGACTATGTGCGACCAGACTCGGCCGCAATGGGCGCGCCGGGCGTCGAGGTTTGGATGTTCACGGCGTTGAAAGCGGGCAGCACGACGGTCGCCACCGACTACACCAGCATCGTGGGCAGCGATCCCAAGCCGGTGTGCACGTTCACGGCGAGGGTGACGGTGCGGTAATGCGACCGGAAGCGGTCAACTGAGGAAGGCCCGTAGACTTCGACGGCGTGGCTGATGTTTCGCTGGACTCGCAAGAGCGCCGTGAGCTCTGCGATCTGTTCGAGGAGCTCGGCCCTTCCGTTCCTACGCTGCTCGAGGGTTGGACCGCTCATGATCTGGCCGCCCACCTCGTGTTACGAGAACGCGATCCCGTCGCGGGCCCATGTCTCGTCTTGCCCGGTCCTTTCGCGCGGTTCGCCGAGCGGCGTAGGGCCAGATTGGCTGCGCGCGAGGACTTTACGTGGCTTGTCGGACGGATCCGGTCCGGTCCGCCGATCGGATTCTTCCGCATCGGATGGGTGCGTTCCGTGGCGAATCTCAACGAGTTCTTCGTTCATCACGAGGATGTTCGCCGAGCCAATAGCCAAGGACCTCGTAGCCTCGCGCCTGCGATGGATGCCGCGTTGTGGCGAAACGTTCGCCGCGGCGGCCGTTATCTGAGTCGCCGCCTCCCTTGCGGGCTCGAGATTGAGTGGGCTGGAACCAACGAGTGGGTGAGGATTCAACCAGGGGAGCCGACGGCTCGACTCAGCGGTCTGCCCGGCGAACTCCTCCTATACGTTTTTGGGCGCCAAGCCGCGGCGCAGGTCGAAGTGAGTGGGCCAGCGGAGGCCGTCGCTGCGGTGCATGGCACGCATTTCGGGATGTGAGTCCGTCACCGAAAAGACTCTTGTTACGTAAGTGATTCCGCCGCGAAGACCACGTCGGGGTTGAGGATGCCGGCCGGGTCAAAGCTCTTCTTGATGCGCCGCATGAGCGCTACCTTGGCCGGGTCTTCGAGCTCAAGGAAGTAGGGGGTTTTGGCGCGGCCAAGACCGTGCTCACCGGAAATCGCGCCGCCCAATTCCATTGCGAGCGCGAGGATATCGGTCATCAGTTGGTGCCGTTTCTCCGAGTCCTTGCACAGGATCGCCAGGTGCACGTTGCCGTCGCCGGCGTGCCCGCAGCCCACCGCGACACCGCCGGCAGCCGTCGCCAGACCGCGCGCGGCGGAGATGAACTTCGGCATCGCACCGCGCGGCACGACGGTGTCGATCAGATCGTCGGCGCCAACAGCTTTCAGCGTCCAAAACGCCTTTTCGCGGGCCTCGATCAGCTTGCGTGCCGAAGCTCCTTCGAGCACATAGGCGTCGACGGCCCCCAGTTCGGCGAGCAGCTCACCGGTCTTCTCGACATCCTCGTCGAGTCGGTCCGCGGTGCGGCTCTCAAGCGCCACAACAAGATACGCCTCGCAGCTATCACGGATCTTGTCCGGAATACCCAACTCCAGGTTCTGGGTGTGGACGAGCGCGGCCATCGTCATGTTGTCGATGTACTCGAGGATGTAGGGCGTGAGCCCGGCGGCCAGAACCTTGGGTACCGCCTCCATGACTTGGTCGAAATCGGCGAAGGGGGCAAGCACGGTGGCGCTGTGGTCGAGCCGTGGATGCAGCTTGACGATCACCTCGGTCGCCAGGGCCAGGGTGCCTTCGGAGCCGACGATCAGCTGAGTCAGGTCGTAGCCGGTTGACACCTTGGCAATCTTGCCGCCGGTTCGGATGATCTCGCCGGTCGGCAGCACCGCCTGCAATCCGAGGACGTTGTGCCGGGCCACCCCGTATTTGACCGCGCGCATCCCGCCCGCGTTGGTCCCGACGTTGCCGCCGACGCTCGAGGACAGCTCGCCGGGATGAACCATGTACCGCAAGCCGGTGTCGGCGGTGGCGGCGTCCAGCTCTGTCAAAGTGACGCCGGGCTGGACGACGGCGACCTGGTTGGTCGTATCGACCTCCAGGACCGCGTTCATCCGCTCGAAGGAGATCAGCAGCCCGTCCTCGCGCGGGCGCGCCGCCCCCGATAGGCCACTCCCGGACCCGCGGGCCGTTACTGGCACACTGTGTTCGGAGGCGGCGATCAGTAGCCGCGAAACCTCTTCTGCCGTCGCCGGCTTGGCGACGTACGTCGGCTTCTGCGGCGGCGTCGTGAGCTCCTCGTCGTGCCAGTAGTCCTCAGGGATCGCGTCGCCCGTCAACAAGTTGCTGTTCCCGACGATTTCGCGGAATCGCGTGGTCATGTCGCTTCGCACAGGAGATCACTTTATCCCTTGTTGTCACACCCGTCACGTGCGTCTCTGGCCGGGGAAGGGTGCTCTATTTGTCCACCTCTGAGCGACAACTTCAGGCCGAAAATCTCAGTGGATTCTCAGCTGCTTGGAGCATGCTGAGCATCGTGCATCCGGTCGTTGGAGTAGCACTGCCGCAACAGGACTCACGGGTCGATCGTCGGTTGGCGGCGGGATTGGTGGTGCTGCACGCGATCGAGCTGCTCGCGGTGTTGAAGGCCGCGGGGGTGACCGCGCGTCTGGCGCGTGCGCATCCGGGGCATGGTGCGGGGCTCCCGGCGCTATTGGTGCTGGCGGCGCTGGGGATGGTCGGATGGCAGGCCTGTCGGCTGCTTCGCGGGCGGCGGTCACTGAACGTATCCGGGCTGGCCGTGCAGTCGGGGATATTGATGACCTCGATCGCGGTGGCCATCCAGAACCTCGCCGCCGGGTTGTTGGGGATAGTGCTGGCGTGCGCGGTATTGGCCGGATGGGGTCGGCTCGCCAAACCTGAGCGAGCCGTCGTGGCTGCTCCGGTGATCGAAAATGCGCCGGCGCCACCGACGCGGATCGGGGTCGGCGGTGTCGCATTGGCGGGCCTGACGGCGCTGGTAATCCTGGCCGCGCTGAGCGTGCGCAGCCAAATCGTCTTCGGCCTCGCGGTTTTGGCCGTGATCTTCGTTCCCCTCGAGAGGCTGTTCGCTTTGCATCCGCGCCGAGTGCTGCGGCAGGGCTGGCGCACCGACGTGGTGCACTATCTGGTCAACGGTGCCGCGCTGAGGATTGGGCTGCTGGTTTCGGTGGTGGCTTTCGGGGGAGTGCTGCGGGTCTTTGTGCCCGCACCGCTGCGGAACGCGGTGTCCGCCAGTCCGGGCTGGGTGCAGCTGGTCGCGGGATTGGCGATCGCGATGATCGGCGGCTACGCGGGTCACCGAGCCGCCCACGAGGTGCCGCTGCTGTGGCGGTTCCACCGGGTGCATCACAGCATTCGCCAGCTGGATTGGCTGGCCGCCAATCACCTTCACCCCCTTGACGAAACCTTCATTCGGTCCGTCGCGGTATTACCGCTCTACGCGCTGGGCTTCGGCCGGGCGAGCTTGGGTGCGTTCATCATCGTCATCACGCTGCAAGCCATCTTCATCCACGCCAACGTGCGGTTGAGCTTCGGACCGCTGCGATGGGTGATCAGCACACCGCAGTTCCACCACTGGCACCATGCGCGCGAACCGCAGGCCTACAACAGTAACTACGCCGGTGAATTCCCGTTCCTGGACGCGCTTTTCGGGACGTTGTATTTCCCGGCCAACCGCTGGCCCGCGCAATACGGCGTCGACGACACCGAACCGGCCGGCTATCTACGTCAACTCGCTTGGCCTTTTCACACCCACTGCGGGGACGAGGCCACGAAATACTTGCATCTTGCGCCATTGGCGCCAAAATAACGCCATGCCCAGCGTGCAAATCAAAGACGTCCCCGAAGACGTCCACCGAGTCCTGCGGGAGCGTGCCGCGCGGGCGCATCAGTCCCTGCAGGAATATCTTCGGAGCCGCTTGATCGCCGAGGCGAAACAACCCACACTGGAGGAGGTTCTCGATCGCGTCGCCGCACGCCGTGGTGGCCGGGTATCTTTTGGGGCCGCCGTCGATCACGTTCGGGCAGAACGTGATCGACGTTGACGCGAGCGTACTGGCCGTAGCTCCGGGCGATGGTGGGACAAACGGCCAAACGGTTGCTCCCGAACTCGTTGACCTCGAGGTGAGTCGGCGATGATTGACAATTTGGAGAGCCCAGCTGAGGCTAAGCGCCGCGAGCTGGGCCGCTCGGAGGCGAGGTATCGCCGAGAAAGGAGTATTCGATGATCGAAGTACTGCAGGACATGCCGGAGGGAGTGACCGGCATTCGCGTATCTGGCCGGCTGCGTGGCGACGACCTGCGCGAGTTCAAGCCGGCCATGGAGGGCATGGTGAACACCGACGAGATCAGGATCGTGGAGGTCATCGCGTCCGATTACGAGGGCTTCGGCCCCGGCGGGTTGGTCGAGGACCTCAAGCTGGGCCTGGGCGCTCTGTTCCATCATCATTCGGCCTTTAAGCGAATCGCGGTAGTGACCGATAAGGAATGGGCCGTCCATACGCTGCATGCGCTGGCGTGGATGGTCCCCGGCGAGCTCGCCCTGTTCGGCCTCGACGAGCTCGAGCGTGCCAAGGAGTGGGCCGCCGGCTGAGGGGGGGACTAAGGTCACTTCTTCGGATGAAACCGTAGGTCGTGGGCGGGGATCGGCCTACCATCAGCTCAACCTTGAGCACCCATGAAATCAGCGAAGGCATGAGCGACACCGACACCGACCCGACCGAAATCGACAAATGGAATCGCGCGCTGACCGAGCACGTCATCATCAGGCTCACCCGGCCGATCGTCAAATGGTATTTCCGTTCTGAGGTGCGGGGTCTGGACAACATCCCGCCCGGCGCAGCACTGGTGGTTTGTAACCATTCCGGTGGCCTGGTCTCGTTTGACCTGTCGGTGTTCGGCGTCGGTTATTACGACAAATACGGCTACGACCGTCCGCTCTACGCCCTCGCCTTCGACACGATATTCGCCGGACCGGCCGGGGACTTTCTGCGGCGCACGGGGGTGATCCGCGCGACGCGCGACAATGCCGCGAAGGCACTGGCAGCCGGTGCCGTCGTCTTGGTCTTCCCGGGCGGCGATTTCGACGTCTACCGGCCGACGAGGCAGGAGAACGTCATCGACTTCGGCGGGCGGACGGGCTACGTGACCACAGCCATCGAGGCCGGCGTGCCGATCGTTCCCGCGGTTTCCATCGGCGGCCAGGAGGGTCAGCTGTTCTTGACCCGCGGCAGGCGGCTATCGCGGTTGCTTCGGCTCACCAACTTCGAGCGCAAGTTCTTCCGAACGAACATCTTGCCAGTAACTTTCGGATTACCGTTCGGGCTGAGTGTTGTTCTGCCGGTCAACGTGCCGCTGCCCACCAAGATCATCACCGAGGTGTTGCCGCCGATCGACATCGCCGCCGAATTCGGTGAGAATCCCGACGTCGAAGAAGTCGATGCACACGTGCGCGACATCATGCAAAAGGGCCTCGACGAGCTGGCCGCCAAGCGCCACTTCCCGGTACTTGGCTGAGCCCGATCCCGCACGCGGAGGAGATCTGGCCATGGGCGTCTACGCTGTCACCGGCTCGGCCTCCGGAATGGGGCTTCAGGTCGCGCAGAAGTTGCGCGACGCCGGCCACACCGTCATCGGAGTGGACATCAAGCAGGCGGATATCGTCGCCGATTTGTCGACCGCCGACGGACGCCGGGCGGCGGCCGTCGGCGTCTTGGCGGCGTCGGGGGGCAAACTGGACGGTGCCGTGCTCGCAGCCGGTCTCGGTCCGGGACCGACCGCGGAGCGCGTGCGGATGATCGCCCAAGTCAACTATTTGGGCGTCGTTGACCTGGTGAGCGCGTGGCGGCCGGCGCTGGCCGCCGCCGGTCGCGCCAAGGCCGTTGTATTCTCCAGCAACTCCACCACGACAACGCCCATGGTTCCCGCGCGCGCCGTCCGGGCGTTCCTCGCGGGTGACGCCGACAAGGCGGTTCGCTCGGTGCGGCTCTTCGGGAAGAACGCTTCGGTGTTCGTCTACGCCGCATCCAAGGTCGCGGTGAGCCGTTGGGTTCGACGCGAGGCGGTAAGGCCAGAGTGGGCGGGCGCAGGCATACGTTTGAATGCTCTTGCGCCGGGGGCGATTATGACACCTCTGCTGGAGGAAGGGCTCGCGTCACCGCAGGAGGGGAAGCGCATTCGTTCGTTCCCGGTCCCGATCGGCGGATTCGGCGACGCGGGGCAGCTCGCCGACTGGGTGATATTCATGCTCTCGGACGCCGCGGACTTCTTATGTGGGAGCGTTCTTTTCGTCGACGGCGGTTCGGATGCCTACTTCCGTGCCGACGACTGGCCGAGGCCGGTGCCGTCGTATCGACTGTTGTCTTACTTCAGGCGGTTCAGGGGCTGAGGGGCGGTCGGCTGCCGACTTCCAGGGCCGCCAGCTCGCTGGTGCCGTCGAATAGCACGCGGCCGAATTTGCGTACGGTGCAATGCAATCGACCGGCAAGGTGCTCGAAGTCGGTATCGACATTGCGCCGCTCCGCGGGCAGCGGCACTGGCAGGACGTGCGGGTCCAAGTGAGTGCCGTCGCCGTCCAGATCGATCTGGTAGCGCGGGGTGCGAGCTCGCACCGTCCAGCGTCCGTCGCTGAGCTGTGACCGCACCAGTGCCGGCGGCGCCATGCGGATCACGCGTTGCCCGAGTCGCACTACCACCCCGGTGACCTCCTGGCGAAGCGGGCCGAGCTCAAGGAGGCCACCGGAGAACGCGACCGAGACGTCGGCGCCATCGAAATCGTGTGCCTGACCCCACCACCACCGCTCGGGAAAGCCCGCGCCCCAGTTCCTTTCCGCGTAGAGCTGGGCGCCATCGAATGTCCAGGTCTCACCGTTGAATTCGACGGTGCCGCTGGCCTTTCCGCCGAGGCGGTAGGGATGCCAGTATTGGTTGAGGAAGGGGATGGAGGAAAAGACGCCACCGCCGCCAAAGGCCTTGGGCCACATGAACGGATCGGCGAAGCGCAGGTTCAGGTGGATGTCTTCGAGATCGATGTGCAGGCCGTCGGGGCCCGCCGCCACCCGGCCGCTCGGATCGGTTCCGGCGTGGACCGTAAAGCGGGACAGTTCGGTTTCGGCATCGTCTAGGGCCGCCGAGCGCACGATGCCGCCGGGGTGCAGCGCGACCGCGACCGTTGCCCAGTTCCCGTCGGGGTTCTGGTTCACGCTGCACAGCGCGACGACGACGCGACCCGAGGCGGAATCGGTGAGGCGCCAGAACCAGCCCTCCATCTCGCACCCGTGTGACGGCACCGGATCGCCGAAAGGGACGTCGGCACCCGTGCGCCGATAGACATCGATGAGGGGCTTGGCGACGTCCTCGGCCACCCATCGCACGTATGCGCCGGTCATCGGTCTCGCGTCTGGTAGATCTCGGCCAGGAACTGCTCGACGGCGACCGCCGCGTGCGCCGCGCGGGCCGAGCCGAAGGTATCGAAAGCGTGCTGGGTGAACGGCAATTCGGCGTACACGACGGGTTGTCTGCTGGCTTCCCGCAGCCGCGTCACGAAGCTACGCGCCTGCTCGACGGGAGCCAGGGAGTCGTTGCGGCCGTGCAACACAAAGAATGGGGGAGCGTCGGCCGAGACGTGGTTGATCGGTGACGCGGTGACAAACGGCTGCGGGTTTTCCGAGGGCCGTTGCTTGATAACCGATTTCACCAGCAGCGCCGGCATCGTGGGATGCATCGCGTCGTCGAAACGGGTGAAGTCGTAGACGCCGTAGAACGGCACCGCCGCCTGCACCCGGGTGTCGGCGCCTTCGAACCCCGGCTGGAACTGTGGATCATTCGGCGTCAGCGCCGCCAGCGCCGACAGATGACCGCCGGCCGAACCCCCGGTGATGGCGATGAAGTTTGGGTCGCCGCCGTATTCGGAGATGTGCGTCTTGACCCAGGCGAGGGCGCGTTTGACGTCGACGATGTGGTCGGGCCAGGTGTTGCGTGGGCTGTGCCGGTAATTGATCGCCACGCAGATCCAGCCCAGCTCGGCGAGGTGGCTCATCAACGGATGGGCTTGTCCGCGTTTGTTTCCCGTCGTCCAGGCGCCGCCGGGAATCTGGACGAGCACCGGCGCGTTTCCGGTCCGATCCAGATCGGGTCGTCGCCAGATGTCCAGCTGGTTGGCGCCGCCGTATTCGCCGTAGCTGATGTTCGAGTCGTGGGCGTAGTCGCCGTAGATCCGCAACATCCGCAGCAGTCCGGGCGACTTGGCCGTGCCGGCGCCGGCCGGCCGGCGCCACAGACCCGAGGAGTCGGTGCGGCGAGTGGGTCCCAGGCCGGTGTCCAACGCCGCCGTGAGTGGGACGTTGGCCTGATGGCCGGCGCGACTGAAGTTCAGCAAGCCCAGCGCCGAGATGCCCGCCACCAGCCAGGCGATCGTCCGCACCGGCCTGGTCAGGCGGCGCGTCAATGCCAGCCCGCCGAGCTGGCTCGCCAGCGTCTGTAGGGGCAACTCGGTGACCACCAGGCCGAATATCCACGAGAAAACGGATAGGTATCCGTTGCGCGCGAGCGGCCGATATGCGTTGAGCGTGGCAGTAGCGGTTACCGCCGTCACTGCCAACGACCCTATTTGCCGGATGATGTGGTTGATTCGAGATGTCCCCATTGGGATTACCTTACGAGGCGGTTGGGTTCCCATCGGAGGCGGAACACCCGCAACCGTCGCGGTGCTTAGGCCTGAAAATTAAAGCATAGAGGCTTGACGGCAACCGCTTCGCCGTTGCACTCTATTTATGCATGCAATTTCAGGCATAAGGAGCAGGGTGGCGGGTCCACGGCGCACCACACCGCGACTCGATACTGCTATGCCTGAGATAGCACGCATAGGGCGGGTGTTCGCCGAGCGACGGGTCGCCCTTCGGCTCACCCAACACACCCTGGCCGACCTGGCCGGGGTCTCTCGCTCCAGCGTCCAGGCGCTCGAGCGGGGCAGTGGTTCGGTCAAGTTTGGTTCCGTCGTCGAGATCGCCGGCGTCTTGGGCATCCACGTCGACGTGAGCACGACGGCTGAATGACAAAACCGGGCCGCCTCGACCTACGCACCGTCGCCGAAGCTGATGTGTATCTCGGCGACGATCTCGCCGCTCATCTGGTGCGCGAATCCGCGGACACGATCAGCTTCACCTACGTCGCCGATTCGACCGGCAGGGGCCGACACGAATCGCGCAAGAGGACGCATGCCAGGTCGCTGGCATCTACCCGGCATCGAAGTACCGCATCCAAGCCGAGACCGCCATCGCGGCACTTGCCGATGCATGCGCGCGAGGCGGTGGATCCAAGCCGGCCGCACTCCTGGAATTGCTTAAAACCGTGGTGTTTTCCTGGCTTATCGGCAACGGGGACCTGCACGGAAAAAACCTGTCGATCTACAACCCCGACGGTGTTTGGCAACCCACTCCGGTTTATGACCTACTCTGCACCCAGCCCTATACACGCTGGCGAGATCCCATGGCGCTCAACCTCTACGGTCGCGCCAACCGGCTCCAGCGTGCCGACTTCCTCGATGCCGGTGAGCGCCTCGGCCTGCGGCCACGGGCAACCGCGAGGATGATCGACGCGGTCGTCGAGGCGGCACAAGACTGGCCAGACAAGTGCGGGGAAATCGGTTTCGACGACCACCAAACCACGCTTCTCGAGAAGATGCTGCGCACCCGAATCGATAGCTTGCGATAAGTCGGGGCTTGTCGGCTGCGGCCCTCGGCAGTCAACTCGACGCGGAATCGGTCAAAAACACGAGCCGGAACTTGCCCATCTGAATCTCGTCCCCATTGGCCAGCGTCCCGACGAATGTTGTTCGTGTCGTTGTAAGGATGGTTGCGTCTTCGTGCCGAATGCTGGGCGTATACCGATAGGGGAGGACAGCCGTGAGCGTCGCGATGGTCATCGAGCAGCGTGCAGCCGAGACGATCCAGATAGCGTTTTCAGGGCGGTTTGGTTTCGGGATCGATCAGTGGGCTTACCTGCCGTTCGAGGTGCCGGCGGGCGTGCGGCGAATCCGAGTCACCACCTCGCATGAACAGTTCGCGGTGGGCGGACCTATCCGAAACGTGTTGGATCTGGGTGTATTTGGTCCGGCCGGCCACGACTTGGGTAACGCAGCCGGGTTTAGGGGCTGGTCCGGCGGAGCCCGCGACGGCTTTGAGATCTCCGCCACCGGTGCCACCCCGGGTTATCTTGCCGGCCCCATCGAGCCGGGCGTCTGGGCCGTTGCCCTCGGTCCGGTGGTCCTGAGCCCATGGGGGATGGGCTGGCAGGTGCACGTCACTTTGGAACGCGGGGAGCCCGGCACCGAAAGCGGCACCGAAATCGCCTGTCCGGCCCCGTCGGTCAACCGCGCCGGTTGGTACCGCGGAGACCTGCACCTGCACACTGTTCACTCCGACGGCCAGCGCCGTCCCGACGAACTGGCGACGGCCGCACAGGCAAACGGACTGGACTTCATCGTCAGCACCGACCACAACACCAACTCCGCCAACCGGCAGTGGCCCTACTGCCGCACCGGAGCGCTGTTGGTAATTCCCGGTGAGGAGGTAACTACCCGGCACGGGCATTGGCTCGCGGTCGGCCTGTCGCCGCAATCCTGGGTCGACTGGCGATACGCACCCCGTGACGGGGTGTTCCCGCGCTTCGCCGCGGAAGTCCGTGAAGCCGGTGGGCTGGTGGTCGCCGCCCATCCCGCCGTGCCGGTGCCGGGGTCGTTGTGGGAGTTCGGTTTTGCCGACGTGGATGCGCTCGAGGTGTGGAACGGCCGGTGGAATCTCGACGATGAAGTGTCGCTTCGCATTTGGCAGCGGTTGCTGTGTGAAGGCCAGCGGGTCGCGGCGGTCGGTGGCAGCGACTCACACACCGAAAGCCAGACCGTCGGTTCGCCGCAGACGGTCGTGCATGCGCGTGAACTGTCGGTACCCGCGCTCGTCGACGGACTGCGCTGCGGCCGCTCGTACATAGCCCGATCACGTTCTGTCGCAGTGGAACTCACGGCGTCGAGCCCGGACGCCGCCGAAGTGGCCGGTCCCGGGGAGGCGCTGCGCGTACCGCCCGAGACGCCGGTCA
The DNA here is from genome assembly GCA_963708995.1 of uncultured Actinomycetota bacterium. GTDB lineage: Bacteria > Actinomycetota > Actinomycetes > Mycobacteriales > Mycobacteriaceae > Mycobacterium. The sequence continues at coordinate 324,616 of CAVPUR010000013.1, read as the reverse complement.
CGGTCACAGCCATGATCACCGGAGCTGCCGGCACAAACGCCGCGCTGATCACCGCGGCGGGCTGCGCGGGCCGGGCGACGGTGAGCGGATCGGCGCGGACGATGTTGCGTTGGGAACTCGACGCGGCTTCCGCGCGCTTCGCGCGGCTGGAGCTACGAGAGGCGCAGCGGCGCCCGCTTGGCACGATGGTCGCGTTGACAAATCCTGTGTGGCTGGCGTGAGAAAGACCTCACCGGACAGCGATGATTGTCAAACTGCCGTCGCTGTCGTCGACGGCATTGTCGAGCTCGTCGCGCTCACGAGTGAAACGTGCTGTGTCCCAACTGGGTAGTTCGCTTGTGCCTGCGGCGATTTGCGCGACCGGGATGAAGCGCGGAGGTCGATCTCGTCCGGATTCGCTGTGGGGTACGAGGTCTGCGACAGGAACACCATAGCGGGTCACAGTAAAACGCTCACCCTGTTGCACGCGGCGCATTATCGCGCCGGTATCGGTGCGAAGTTTTCGGTGATTGACCGGGATTGCCATGGCGCCAGTTTCGCACCAAGTGGCGCTTTAAGGCGCTATGCGGGCCGAGTGGCATGCTCGTTACATGGCGGCCGTCCCCCAAACCGTCTACGCGCGAGACGGCGATACTCACCTCGCTTATCAGATCGTCGGTGACCACGGGTCAGACCTCCTCTTCGTCCCCACCGCACGTTCCCGATCGACTTGCTGTGGGACGAGCCCACCGTCGCCCGCCCACCTCCGTCGGCTGGCGTCGTTCAGCCGTCTGATCATGACCGACCTGCTCGGAGATGGGAAGCTCGGATGCGGTGCCGATTCAGGACCGTCCGGCGATGCAGACTTGGACGGATGGGCTCGTCGCGGTGCTCGACGCCGTTGGGAGCGAGTGTGCGTCGGTCTTTGCGATGTCGGAGTCGACGCTTCCCGCCATGCTCCTGGCCGCAACCCATCCCCAGCGCGTGCGCTCGCTGGTGCTCTGGAGCCCGTACGCGCGCTATCTCCGAGCCGACGACTATCCGTGCGGGATGCCCGAGCCGACCTTCACGCGGTATGTCGACGCCTTCGGCGACACCGTCGGGACCGGTGCCGTCGCGGATAATTTGGCCCCGAGTTGGGCCGGCGATGCCGGGAAGCGGCGATGGTGGGCTCGCGGCGAGCGCCTGGCGGGCGGCCCCGGGTACTTCAAAGCCATCTTTGACCTCTACCTGCGCACCGACGTCCGGCCCGCACTCGAAAGCATTCAGGCGCCGACGCTGGTGCTGCACCGCCGCGCTGATCGCCACGTGAACGGCGGCCACGCCCATTACCTCGCCGACCGCATCCCGCACGCGCGATTGGTGGAGCTCGACGGGGACGACAATGTGTGGTTTGCCGGCGACTCCGACCGAGTGCTCGACGAGATCGAATCGTTCGTCACCGGTGCACGCGCCGCCACGCCGACGAACCGCGTGCTGTCGACCGTGTTGTTCACCGACATCGTCGGATCGACCGAACGCGCCGAGGCTCTCGGCGATGAGGCCTGGACCGCCGCCCTCGACGCGCACAACGGGGTCGTGGAGAAACATGTGGCCAGCGCGCGGGGCGAAGTCATCAAGTTCACCGGCGACGGCGCGCTCGCGACCTTCGACGGGCCGGCGCGCGCGATCAACTGCGCGTGCGCGATCCGCGACGCGGTGCAAGACCTGGGCCTCGACATCCGCGCCGGCCTGCACACCGGCGAGGTGGAGATGGTCGACCGCGACGTGCATGGGATCGCGGTCCATATCGCGGCGCGCATCATGGCGCTCGCGGGGCCCGGAGAGGTCCTTGTGTCGGGCGTGATCCCGCCGCTGGTCCTCGGCTCGAGGATCGCGTTCGACGACCGCGGCAGCCACGCCCTCAAGGGCGTGCGCGACCCCTGGCCGGTCTTGGCGGTGCGCGACGCGCGCAATTAAGGGTGTTACGAGAGCCTGATTCGGGAACCCTGGTGTCGCCGGCTTGTCAGGCTGAAAGGATCCCCAATGTCTTCCACGTACCGTGGCGCGCGTCTCGGTACCCAGTTCGGGCCCTACGAACTGCGCTCGCTGATCGGCGTGGGCGGAATGGGAGAGGTGTACCGGGCGCACGACACGATCAAGGGTCGGATGGTCGCGGTCAAGGTGTTGCGCACCGAACTGGCCGCGGACCCGTCTTTCCAGGAACGTTTCCGGCGAGAGTCCCGGATGGCGGCGCGGCTGCAGGAGCCGCATGTCATCCCGGTGCATGACTTCGGCGATATCCGCGGAGTGCTCTTCATCGATATGCGTCTGGTGGACGGCGGCAGCCTCAAGGACCTGTTACGTGCGCAGGGCGCACTCGAACCCATGCGGGCGGCGAAAATCACCGCGCAGGTGGCGGCCGCGCTGGACGCCGCGCACGCCGAGGGGCTGGTGCACCGCGACGTCAAGCCGGAGAACGTGCTGCTCACTTCCGATGACTTCGCCTACCTTGTCGACTTCGGCATCGCTCACGCCGGCGGCGATGCCAGCGTCACGGCGAGCGGATCGTTAGTCGGGTCGTGTGCCTACATGGCGACCGAACGGTTTACCGAAGGCCGTATCGGGCCCCAGGCCGACGTCTACTCGCTGGCCTGCGTGCTTTACGAGTGCCTCACCGGGCGACCGCCGTTCGAGCATGAGGAACTTCAGCAGCTGATGGGCGCGCACATCTTCTCGCCGCCGCCCCGGCCGAGCATCATGCGCCGGGGAATTGGTCGCGCCTTCGATGACGTCATCGCCCGAGGTATGGCCAAGGATCCCGCGGCGCGGTTTTCGTCGGCAGGTGAGCTGGCCAGGGCGGCCACCGAGGCGGCTTCGATGGCCCCGGGGCCGGCTCCAATCGTGGTTCATCCGAGCCCAAGCCCAACCCCGCCGACGAGCACGCGGCCGTTCGCGTCGGTCTTCCCAAATCCGGACGACACCGGCTACAGCCCATACCCGCAGCCTGCACCTCCACCTGCCAGGCCGGGCCGCAGCCGCGTACCGCTGGTCCTCTCTGCGGCGGCGGTGGTGCTGTTGGCCGTCGCGGGGATGCTGGCGGCGATATCGGTTTTCGGCAGCACCCACCACACTTCGCGGACCGAAACGCCTTCGGCCGCAACGCCGGTCCCGACGGAAACGACTCCTACAACGAAGACGCCGTCGCTGTCACGTCCCGTGCAGGGCGCCGACGGGCTAGGGTTCGTCGGCGAGTCGGCGCGTTGCGATCCGGGCGATCCGCCGGCGATGGTGGTGCGAACCGCCCTCTCGCTCGCGGTGGTGTGTCAAACCGGGCCCGGCAGTTTCTATTACCGCGGCGAGCGGATCAGCGATGGCGCCAACATCGAACTCGCCAACGCGGTGCGCACCATGGGCGGATTCGACGTCACCAACCCGGCCGACGGCACCCGCTACGAGGTGCGTCCCCAGCGGCTGAAGATCATCAGCAATGGTCACGTCGATTCGTCGGAACCTGTGTTGCAGTACGCCTCGGCCACTTAGAGCAATTCAGTCCTGTGCCTTACGTTGCGGACCGCAAAGTGATAGTGGACATAGGTGTGGAGAGTGACGTTCCCGCCGGCGCGTCGCGGTCGGCCGTATACGGTGCGGAATACCACTTCTGCCCCGCCTACTACTGAGCCGACTCATGAAATTTGTTGCGGCACTCATGGTTCTGACGATGTTGCTGTTCGCGGCACCAGCGAGCGCGGACGATGGTACAACTCCCGCTCCAGCCGATCCACGGAACTTGTCATGCCCCGCATCTTCTCGCACCACTACGACATGCACCAGTGTGACGCGTGCCAAGGATCGGATTGCGTTCAGCCGCATAGGGCTTCGTTAGCGGGCGCCGAGCGCCAGTTGCCAATTTCCCACGACGCCTTATCTCACCCGCCACACCAGTCACGGCGCGGGCTTGCGGTGTGCTTTTGCCCGGCTTTGAGCGACAACGCATCGATGTCTCATCGGCGACGCCCGGAACCCCGCGGCCGCGATCACGATTGCCGCGACATGCTTGCAGTTCAGCTGCGCCGGGCAGCTGCAGGACCCGCTTTCAACATCCCACGTAGCGTTGTCTGCCGGCGAAAGCCGCACCGTGGTCGTGTAGGTGCGGCCGTGGTTACCGTCGACTGCGCCGAAAAGGCTGTGCAGCTTGGGGTCCCACACACAGCTCAACACCCGGCTCTCCTGCACATACGAGATGCCGCGGCGCCAGGTATCGGTGGGAAGCACGTCGAACGTGCTATTAAGGTCGATCGACGGATACTTCAGTAACTTCATGCCCGCACGATAGCGACCGGGTCCGACATTTAGCGTTGGAGTCGGGTCCGCGAGTGGCCGAGCTTCCGACTGGGACACGCGGTGATCCCTGAGTTTTGAGTGGTTGCTCGCGGACCCGGTGTCTGGTCGAGCGGTGTCCTTGTTCGGGAACTTGGTGGCCGGCCCTGGGGATGGGGCGGGACTCCTGCTTAGAGAATGTCTGGGCCGTGGCCGTTGTGGTCAGTCACCTCGTGATCCGGGAGTGAACTGACAGGAGAACGCAATGACATTGACACTCGGTATCGATGTGGCTTGCAGGGCTGCCCATCAGGCAACCCTGGCACGCGATGGCACCGTGGTGTGGAGGGGTCGTAAGTTCTGGACGAGACCCGATGACCTGGAACGGTTGTGGTCGGCTCTGGATTGTCCGGATCCGGCTGAGTTGACCGTCGTACTCGAACCAACCCGCAACGCCTGGATCGTGGTGGCAGAGTGGTTCCGGCGCCGGGGTACCCGGGTGGTGATGGTGCCGACGACTCAGTCTGCGGACCTTCGCAAGTACTACTCCAAGCACACGAAAAACGACCGGATCGACTCCGAGCTGTTGGCCCGTCTACCGCTGCTGCATCCCGAAGGTCTGCGTGTGTACTCCGGCCAGGGGCCGGCCGATCCACTACGACGATTGGTCAAGCAGCGTTCGACAATGATCAAGCGCCGCACCGCGATCCACGCTCGACTCGATGCTCTTGTCGAACTCCTCGGACCTGCCTGGTATGCCGTCCTCGGGTCGAACTACGGCGTCGCAGCCTTGGAGTTTTTAGCGCGCTATGCCGACCCACATGCGGTGATGCGGCTCGGCCAAGCCCGCCTGGCCAGGTTCTTGATCGCGCGGTCCCGCGGTGCATGGCGCCACGATCATGCCGCCGGTCTACTCCTGGCGGCCAAAGAGACGCTCACGTTGTGGGGTGAGCACGGAATGAATTTCGCCGAACTCGCTGAGGACATCGCCCACGAGGCCGAGCAGGCGCTGTTTCTGACCCGCCAGATCAAGCAGATCGATGAGCGCATCGCCAACCTGTACGCCGATGCCGACCCCGACGGGATCGTTGCCTCGGCACCTGGTGTCGGGCCTGTGATCAGCGCGGTCATCGCCGGCCGGCTCGGGAATCCACACCGGTTCAGCTCCTTGGCCGCGGTCCGCGCCTATTCCGGTCTGATACCCAAGCTCAGCCAGTCCGGAGTATCGAAGGTCGAATCGAATATCACCAAGGCCGGTGACCCGCTGCTACGGGAAATGCTCTTCACTGCAGCCGATCAGGCCCGCAAGGTCGACCCTCAACTGGCTGCCAAATACCAGCGTCTGATGGCTGGCGACCGGCACCATTGCTCGGCAATCTGTCACTTGGCCACGCTCCTGCTGACCCGAATCGCCACCTGCATGCGCAACGGCGAGCACTATGTCCTGCGCGACGTCGACGGCACCGTCATCACCGAGACCCAGGGCCGAACGATCGTCACCGAGCGCTACCAAATCGATCCTCGCCGCCGAGACAACGTCCGGCACCGGCGCATGCGCGAACGCCGCAAACAGGCGGCGGGCCAGGAGTCACAGGAGTCGCCAAGCGCTCCAACATCCGGGCCCGCCGACTACCAGCCTACGAGCCAACACGTCGCTTGACTCTCGTTAGGAACTCAACAAGACCCCAATGTGCCGCACGGCATGTGAAAGTGGGGAAGACGAGGTTTGGGAGTCTGCAGGCGTGTCACCCAAGCGTTTCGCGTGCGACAAACTCGTCGAGCACCTTTCGAGACAACTTCGAGACGCTCATGCCACGCGCCTTGGCGATCACGTGGAGCTTGTCGCGCGTGTGCTCTGACACCCGCACCTGCACGACCGGTGAGTGCTTCTGATCGCCAGAGAGTGACTTGCCGCCGGGGCGCAAGTTTTTGGTGCGGACCCTGGCCAGCATTTCAGCGGCGAGCTGTTCGGCACGCTCGTCCGTGAGCCGCTCGCCCTCAACGTAGTACTCCTCGTTCTTGAGGTCGGCCACCTCGACGGTCGTGTTTTCGTCGAAGTTGATCTTGGTGGGGTCGATCCCGCGATTGCTCATATGTCACCAGTTCTTCCGGTACCGGGTTTGCAGAGCATGGATGGCGTGCCAGAGATCCTCTTCGCGGTCATCTGCAGCCAGGACAATCTCGAATTCGCGACCACGACTGTCGATGCCGATGAAGTACGCGCGGTTGCGGTGGATGTCCAGCGGCAGCCCCGCGTGGCGAAGTGCCACAAGAAGGTCCCGCTTCGAGATACGCCGATGGACCGCCGCCGTCATCTTGATCCGCGCCATAGATCGCGAGTATGTGACCCGGGACCGACACGATCTCGGACTCAATATCGGTTATGTCGTACATATTCGATAATCTTACGCGCTTTCAGCTGGGTCGCTCCACCAACAGCTCGTTCGGCCGGCCATCCAGTTAGGTGGACCAGGAGCGGGCGTAGAGGCCGCCGATCCGGGTGAATCCCCCGGCACGTGAGGTAGTGGGTTAGCGGTGCTCGTTGTCTGGCATCTAGCCTCGCCTGGCGCTAGGGGTGAAGGTGACCGGCAGCGTGCCCAGCCCGGTCATGCTCGGGTTGCCCCGGTATTGGTGGACGCCGTCGAGGTCGACCCGGTAGTCGGGGATGCGGTCGAGCACCGCCCGGACCATCACCTCGGACATGAGCCGCGCCAGGTGGGAACCGATGCATCGGTGTGGTCCCAGGCCGAAGGCGAGGTGGCGGTTGGGTGAGCGATCCAGCACGATCTCGTCGGCGCGCTCGAACTCGCGCTCGTCGTGGTTGGCGGCCAGCCAGCTGATGATGAGCCGGTCGTTGCGTCGCAGGTGTTGGCCTTGGACGGTGACGTCGCGGGTGACCGTGCGGCTCAGCTGCTGGTTGACCGAGAAGTAGCGCAGGAACTCGTCGGTGGCGGTGCGGTAGAGCTCCGGGTGGTCGATGAGTTGTTGGCGCAGCTCCGGGTGGGTGCCCAGGTGCAGCAGGGTCAGCGCGGTCTGCGAGGTGGTGGTGTCGACGCCGCCGGCGATGAGGTTCCAGAGGATGTTGAGCAGCTGTTCGTCGGTGAGGCGCTGGCCGTCGAATTCGAACTGGATGAGGAAGCTGGTCAGGTCGTCGCGGGCCTCGGCGCGTCTTTTGGCCGCGAAGTCGAGGACGTCCTGCATCATGGCGGGGACTTGGGAGATGGCGTTGATGTACTCGGGGCTGTCTTGGGGGACGGCCATGACGGAGTGGAAGAGGTTGGCGTAGAGCTGCCAGTTGTCGTAGGGCAGGCCCATCATTTTCATGGTGAGGATGGCCGGGACCGGGCTGGCGTAGTCGAGCACGAGGTCCATCTGCCCGTCGGTGATTTTTTGGTCGAGGAACTGGTGGGCTTGTTCCTCCATGAACGGCTTCATCTTTTCGACGGCGCCCGGCGAGAAGAACGGGGCCAGGGCGTGCCGTAGGGCCAGGTGGTAGGGGCCGTCGACCTCGCCGATGCCCAGGGCCGGTTGGCCTTCGGGACGTGGGACGCCCATCTCGCCCTGGTAGTCGACGCCGTTGGGGGAGTTGGGTTCGTATTTGTGGGAGAAGGTGTCGTCGTCGCGGGCGGTTTGGCTCACCGCGTCGTAGCTGCTGAGGAACCAGAAGCCGTCGTAGTTCTCGTTCCACGCGACCGGGCATTTTTGGCGAAGCTCGGCGTTGATCGTCCGTTGGTTGAGGTTGAACTCGTCGGAGTGGTGGTCGAAGTCGACCACTGCGTCGGGGCTGACGTCGGGACGGGTTGTCATCTGAAAAGTCCTCCACCGCAACGAGAGCTTGGCTTTCTACACTATCTTTGCATTATTACGCTCTTGGGTTCTGTCGAGAAAGGCCGCGATGAGTAGTCACCGGACGACCTTCAACCATGTCGGATTGTGTGTCTCCGATCGCGAGCGGTCGCGGCGGTTCTACGAGGGTCTGCTCGGGTTTCAGTTCTGGTGGGAGCTTGATCCGCCCGACGGCCCCACCGCCAAGCTGGTGCAGCTTCCCGAGCCGCTCGGGGTGCATGCGACCTACTTGGTGCGCGACGGGTTTGTGCTCGAACTCATGGACTACTCGAAGCGTCAAGTTCACACCGGGTCGGAACGCGTCATGGATCAGATTGGGCTGACGCACATCTCGTTTTCGGTGTCCGATCTCGAGGGCGTGTTGGAGAAGGTCGAGGAGTTCGGGGGAGCGGTGGTCGAGGGGACGGTGACGGAGGCGATGGCGATGATCCGCGATCCGGATGGGCAGTTGCTGGAATTGCTTTCGGATGGGTGGTTGTCGGCGCTGCCGCCTCGGCCTTAGGTCGGGTTCGTTCAGTCTGGTTGGGGCGAGCGTTACGCATTGGCGGTGGAGCGCTGACAAAGGACTCGTAATCTATATCAGACGCTGGCGGCGGTGGAGGCCACGCTGTCGGCTCGCACCTGCCGGCCCTATTTGGCCCGCGGCGGTGGAGCTCGGCGAAGTGGCTGCCTTTGTAGCCTCTGATCGGGCCGCTGCAATGACCGGGACGGTTGCCAATCTGACCGGCGGAGTCATCGTCGACTGAGTGACATATCGAGCAGGATTTTGTGTCGAGCCGAGCAGCTTTTCCACGTCTCCGCGGGTTGACGCCCGCTCGTCGTCGAGGAGGACCCGAGCCCGCAGGGTCCTCCTCAGGCTCGAGCTCGCCTTCGCGTTCACTCCAAAAGGGAGGCACCAGGTTCAGGTCGCGCTGTCGGCATCGGACGACACAGCAGGTAGGGCCAACGGTGACCATGTATCAAGTCACTGATCGCCTTCATGACGGACGCACAGTTAACGTCCCGTGCGGCGGCATTGCGGGCGCGGTATCCGCGTGGCTCGCGGAGCTGGGAACCCATACTCCATTGGTGGAGGACCTTGCGATAACGCTGCGGCACTTCTACTTTCGTGGGCTGGCCCAGTCACGACGTCTCTAGAACCTACCGTCGGCGGCCGTGACTAGGCCCTGTGCGCCAGCGCTCACGGCCATCATCAACCGAAACTGAGCTGGTGCAGCACACGCAGAAAGACGCTTCGGTCGTTGGCTGACAGCTGCCCAAGCCAGCGCTCCTCGCCGCGCTGGATGTCCACCTGCGCGGCGTTTTTGATTGAACGGCCCGACTCGGTGATCGCAAGCAGGCGCGCGCGGCGGTCGTCGGGGTCGGGAATCCGCTCGATATAGCGGCGTTCCTGCAACTCATCGAGTGTGGGAATGATGCGTGTTTTGTCGGCGCCAATCGATTCGGCGAGGGCCGCTTGCGTGCGGATCGGCGAACGGTCAAGGGCGCATAGCACGATGTAGCCCCACATCGATAGGCCGTGCGCTGCCAGCATCGGCTCTTCGGCAGCCACGGTTTGTCGAGCCAGCTGCACCAGCATCGCCGCGAGGTCTGGACGCGTCGCCTTCCGCACCATGCTGTGATGATAAAGGTTGACTGATTATATGCATATACATATGATATGCGTATGCATATGAATCTGGATCTCCGCTCGATGCACCGGATTGCCGTACTCGCTTCCGTTGATGTCGTCGCGGCCGTCACTGTCGACGACTTACCGAGGTTGACGCCGTGCGCCGGCTGGAATCTCGCCGACCTGCTCACCCACATGACGGTGCAGCATCACGGCTTTGCCGCCGCCGCGCGCGGCCAGGGCGCCGACCCGGCGATATGGCAACCCGCCACCGTCGCCGACGCGGTCGCATCCGACCCCGCCGTCACCTACTCCGCGGCCGCTGCCGATGTGATCGACGCGTTCGCCGGTGCGGACGTGCTCGGTGCGATGTTCGCGCTGCCCGAGTTTGGGCCCGGAGCTACCTTCCCGGGTTCACTGGCGATCGGCTTCCACTTTGTGGATTACGTAGTGCACGCCTGGGACGTCGCACGCACGATGGATAACCCCTTTAAGCTTCCGGCCGACGTTGTGGCCGCCGCGCTGCCGGTCGCCTTCGCCGTGCCCGACGGAGAGTTACGAACCGCCGCGAATGCCCTGTTTCGCCCGGCGATCCAGTCGACGGACCAGGCTGACGACCTCGATCGCATCCTCGCTTATCTCGGCCGCTCTCCAGAGTGGACACCGCCCCGGGGCCTGACCGCAGCAGCTGATGGCCACGAGCAGCGGGAAAACGCGAAGAGTTCGGCAGCACCAAAAGGAGGAAACCCGAGATGTCTGCACTGACGGCAACGCCGCCGAATCTAGTCGATGACGTCGAGCCCACGCCCCGCACGGAATTGGTTCTCGAGTCGGCTCCATCTGCCGCCAAAATCGATGAGCGGTCCGCTCCGGGGCTCATCACTGAACATGAGGTCGTCTTCAACACCACTGCCGCCGTGCCGATGCCATCGACCCGGTGGTGGACGGGCGCGACTCGCGTGGTCGCGGTGGCCATGCGCCGCATCTTCGTGATGCCATCGGCGGATTCACGGCCGAAGCGGCGGCACTATCCGCCCCGAAACACCTGGCTGGAAGACGGGCGCACGGAACGCGAAATGCATCGACTCTGACCGATCTACCTATCGACCAACAAACCACAATCAGCCCTGCCAACCGGCAGCGGCTTGACATAGGAAACCCATGACGACAACATCCTTCGGCGACGTTCACGCCACTGGCGACGATCGCCGTCCATCATCAGGCGAGTCCAACGTGGCTGGTCCGCCGCCGATCACACCCGGCAGCGGCCTCCTCAGCACCGACTGGCTACCGGGCCCCTCCGACGGGACCCAGTCCCCGGTTGTGGTGAGTTTCACCGACTTTCATTCCAATTCCGACGAGGACTGGCAGCAGATCGCCCAACTGGGCATGAAGCTGGCGAAGAGTTGGCCGATCATGCGCGGAGCGGTCGGGCTGTGGCTGTGGGGCAAGCCGGCCGAGTGGCGCGGCGGATCGCTCTCCATCTGGGACGGCAAGGCCGATTTGCATCGATTCATCCGCTGGCCCGTTCACGTCGCCATCATGAAGAACTGGCGGGGACGGATACGGGTGCAATCCGCAAGCTGGGATGATGAGCGATTTGTCCCAGCGCAGGCATGGCTTCGCGCCGAGGCGCACATGCGGGCTCCGCGCGACATGTAAGCCGGTCGAATTCAGATGCTCCTCGTTGCGATTGACCATCCGCTGCGTTCCTATGTCCGCACATGGACCCGTGAGTTCACCGACCGCGGCGTCCGGTTCAACACCTTGAGTCCGGGCCCGATCGACACCCCCATGATCGACAGTACCGCCGACCCGGACGCGACCAGGGCGCAGTTCGTGGCGGCGATTCCACTCAACCGGATGGGCCGCCCGGAAGAGATCGCAGCCGCCGCTTTGTTTTTGGCCTCCGATGAGGCCAGCTTCGTGGCCGGCGCCGAACTCAGTGTCGACGGCGGCATGGCACAGGTCTAACGACCGACCGGGCGGCTCCACCTCGGCTCACCCTGTGGCGGAGAGGCTTTGGATGCAGTCGATCAACCGCGCCGAAGCGGCGGTCCGTTCACGCGAACCGACGGAACTACAAAATGAACGAATTCCGCGATGTGTTTGACTGCCAGAAAGAGTATTTCGCCACCGGTGTGACGCGGTCCTATGACTGGGGGTCGACCAGATCGACCGAGTGCGACAGATGGTGGCCGAGAATGAAGCCGCGCTGCAGGCGGCGATGGCGGCCGATTTCAAGACGGATCTCCGAGAGACCGTGTTCGAGACCCTCGCGGAGGTGCGGGAGCCAGAATTTCAGAAGAGCCAGCTGCGGGAATGGATGAAGCCGGTGCAGGCGCCCGTTCCGCGTTTTCTCGCCGAGACAGGACACAAGGGGGTGGTGTACCGAGAGCCCTACGGGGTTGCGTTGATCGTCGGGCCCTCCCGGCCTCAATCCGGGTGACAAATGGCCCGGACCCCACCCTGGTGTGCGATACGTGCTTCGCGCCGGTGGTCGCGATGTCAAGTACGAGCTTCGAAGCGGAACGAGGATCACCGAGATTCGTCTCTCCGACGAGGTCGGAGATCAAGCGGCGAACGCTACTGCAGCGCGGATAAGGGCGGTGAAGGGCTCTTCGGGTGGTCGCTTCTACATCAACGAGCGCTGCGAACTATTCGCTCCGGTGTCGAGAAATGACTACGCCCACTTCGTGTACATCGGCCACCTCGAGGACAGCCCATGGTTCGACCCGCCGAGCGGCTACGAACGTCGGTGAATATGTGAAGCGCATCCCCATGGCACGGCGCATTTGTCGCTGCCGAGGAGCAGTTTTACGGATGAGGTTCGCCAAGCGCTCGCGAACAGATTCAACATGATCAGAAATAGGGCCGGCCGCCTGAAGCCCTCCGCCACCCGGTCGGGTGAGTCCGTGCCGGCCTCTATCAGAACCCGACAGTCATTGGCTTGGAAGAAGGTTGGGAATCTGAGCTGCAACGGTGTGGAGTTGAACTACGCGGACACCGTGTCGTCAAGCACCGTTCAAAGTCATCGAGCGAATGACTCTAGACCGTCCGAAACGAGCTGCTGACCGACTCGTCATTGAATTTAGATGACCTTCGCCTTGGTCCTCATGCCGTCGCGGATCTTGGCCATCGCGGCGTTGTCGTCCTCGTTGTAGGTCAGCAGCCACTCCTTGGCGGTTGCCACCTCATGTGGATCGGTGCTGGTGCGCACTTTGGACAGATAGGTCTGAGAGATCGCGCCTCCGGGATCGTCGACCCGCCAGGTGAACCCGAAGTGCGGGGCAACCTTCTTGATGCTGGAGCCGTGTAGCGAGACGAAGTTCGCCTTGAACACCTGCTCCAGGTCTACGAACACGCCGGCCTCAGGGTCGATGAGGTCCCCGACTTCGGCTAGTCCCAGGATGCTTTTGAGCTTCGACCGTTCTGGGTGCGACCAGTGGAAGACCTTCAGTGTCTGTCCGCGGGCGTTGGCTGCATTGCGCTGCCCGCGCAACCAGGCGGCGAACCGTGCCGCCAGCGCCCGCTCGCGCGGGGAGTCGAGGGCGTCCCACTCGACGAATTCGTCGAAGTACTGTGCGCTGGAGTCGTCGGTGCCGCGACGTAGGCGGGCACCCCACATGTAAACACGGTTGTCGAGGTCGTACTCGATGTCGACATCGATCTCGACGTCGGCGACCGGAACCTCCACGGGGCCCTCGCCGGTTCGCTCGATTTCGATTCCGTCGCAAATCATTTCGGCACGTTCGATCGCTCCGACCAGACGCTTGCGGGCTTCATCGCGCGTCAGATGGCTCACCTCAGCGAAGTATTCGTCGAAGAACACCGGATCGTCGGGGTCCAAGGCCGACAGGGCCGCAGTTGTGGTCACCCCCATTCGCCGAAGCGTCAGCCACTCGCGGCTCTTGAGTCGGCCGATAGTGATCGCCGACGACGGGTCGTCCCGCCCCATCTGCTGCGCGCACCACTGCTCATAGGGACACCTACCGCATTCGTCCTGCCCGACCGGTTCCACCAGTGGCTGCGGGTCGTCACCGCCGCCGGTGACTCGCCGGGCAGTTTCCGCCACCTTTATCCGGAAGCCGTGTTCGTGGTCGTACCGCTCCAGCAGCGACCGCCGCGCCTTGCCCTGGCTGCGGGAGAACGTGAAGAACAGCGGCTCGTCGAGGTTATGCCACACCAACACCAACTCGAGACCGTGGCCTGCTGTCGCCTCGAGTTGGCTGGTGCCCAGCACGGCGCCCCACAAATGCTCGGGACCCGGGTGGAAGCCACAGGCCTCAAGCATGCGCGTGTAGTGGGCCAGCTGTAGGCCGTCCTCATAGCGGTGTGTGGTCGCCGCCGTCCATCCCGGCACCCCGAACCGCGCGTTGGGTGATGCGAGGGCCGATATGAAGGCGCGCGTAACCGTTTCTGTTTTCAGGGGTTTGAGGGTGAGGTGGTTCTTCACGTCCGCGGGGAGATAGCCGCGATCGGCTTTGATCAGGATGTCCGGTCTACCCGTGCGGCCGTTCTCAATGTCATCTGGGAGCCACCCACCAAGTACCAGGGGTGCATCCGCGTTCATCGCCTCTACAGTCATCGCGATCGCGTCGGCCTTGCCCAGCTGCGGGTCCACCACAACCGCGGTGGGATGAACTTCGACAAGGTCATCGAACACGATTCGCTCGAAGGCAATCCCCGCGTCCAGGCGAGCCTGATCCTCCGGCGAGGGAACCCACTTCAACGTTTGCACCAGCGGCAGGAAGTCATTCTGCACCCGCACAGGGCACTGCTTGGCCGCATATCCGCCCAGCAAGATGGGCTCCTGAACCTCCGTCACCACTCCATCATCGCGCCGAAAGCCGACACCCACTCCGCGATCCGATGCAGGCATCTCCTCGCGGCTTGACAGAGGACAGTGGCCTCTGCACCGGCGATTGCGGCGAGAAGGTGGCGCCGATCGTCGTGAACTCGGCCTTCGATGTAGTCCGCGTCCACCGCAGCGTCCAACAGCGGCTTTTCAACTTGTGGCACGACGAAGAGGACCTGCTCGTCGCCCGGATGATCACGGTCATTGCCCAGCATTGTCGCCGCGATCCGCTAACGTCCGGCTCGTGCACACGGGGATATACGAGTCGCTGCTGACGGATCAGCTCAATCAGCAGCTCGAGCAACGGGACGACCTGCAGGCCGAGTACGGCACTGTTGACGAGGCCGAGCAGGCGCTGACGATCGCGCGCCATCTCGCGCCGATCATCGAACGTGCAATGCGTGGCGCCGGCACCGCTGAGGACCGCGTAGAACTCGTTCGGCGGATTCTCGAGGTCCTGCCCGACGCTCACGCTGCCGGCGAGGCGCTGCACCGGGTCGAGCCGGGCAAGATCACCCGGCTCGACGAAGTGGCGAGCTCGAGCGCCCTTGGTCAGTGCTCGTCTGCCACGGCCTGCCACCCCATTCTCCGATGCCGCGCTCATGACCAACGCGCGCAATGAACCGACCCTGGCCGCCGAGCTTCGCGCCGAGCTCGCGAGCGCCGACCACGTCGACCTGCTGTGTGCTTTCGTCAAATGGCAGGGCCTCCGACTGCTCGAGGACCAGCTCAACGAACTGCGTCGGCGCGGCATCCCGCTGCGTGTCATCACAACGACGTACCTCGGCGCCACGGATGCTCGCGCCCTTGATGCTCTAGTCAACGAGTTCGGGGCCGAAGTCCGCGTCAACTACGAAACCGACCGCACCCGCCTGCACGCCAAAGCTTGGCTGCTGCGGCGCAACACCGGATTCCACACCGCCTATGTCGGGTCCAGCAATCTCTCCCATGCCGCGCTCGTGGATGGACTGGAATGGAACGTCCGACTGTCCGCGATGTCGACACCCCACCTCCTGGAGAAGTTTCGGGCTACCTTCGACTCCTATTGGGAGAATAGGGAATTCGAGTTGTACAGGCCATCGGAGGACGGCGACCGCTTGCGAGCGGCGCTCGAGACCGCATCGGGAAGTCGAGCGCGTGATGGGATCACCGTCACCCTGTCCGGCCTCGAGGTTCACCCCAAGCCGTTCCAAGCCGAGATACTCGAAGAACTTGACGCAGAGCGCACGATTCACGACCGTCATCGCAACCTGATCGTCGCGGCGACCGGCACAGGGAAGACCGTCATCGCAGCCTTGGACTACCGCCGACTCGCCCGCGACACCCACGGTCGTGACCTCACACTGCTGTTCGTGGCCCACCGCAAGGAGATTCTGCTGCAAGCGCGGCGCATGTATCAAGAAGTCCTCACTGATCCCACCTTCGGTGAGCTGCTCGTCGACGGACAGGAACCGGCCAACTGGCGCCATGTGTTCGCCAGCATCCAATCCCTCTCGCAGGCCAGGCTTTCCGGCATCGCACCGGATCACTTCGACGTTGTGGTGATCGACGAGTTCCACCATGCCGAAGCCGCGTCTTATCGGCGGTTGCTTGACCACGTGCGCCCAGTCGAACTGCTAGGACTTACCGCTACCCCCGAGCGTGCCGACGGCGTCGACGTCCGCGAGTTTTTCGGTGGCCGGGTTGCCGCCGAGCTGCGGTTATGGGAAGCACTGGAGCAGAACCTGCTGTGCCCGTTCCACTACTTTGGCATCCACGACGGAACAGATCTTGAGACCGTTCAGTGGAGGCGTGGCGGCTACGATCTGGCAGCTCTGAGCGGCGTCTATACCGGGAACGATGCCCGCACCCGCATCGTGCTGAAGGAGCTCGGCGATAAGGTGACCGACGTTGCGGCCATGCGTGCGCTAGGTTTCTGCGTCAGCGTTGAGCACGCGCGCTATATGGCGCAGCGATTCGGCGAAGCCGGTATTCCTGCCCGCGCGGTGTCCGCCGAGACTTCAGCGGCCGACCGTCGCGACGCACTTACCGCGCTGCGCAACCGCGAGATCAACATCCTCTTCGCGGTCGACCTCTTTAACGAAGGCCTCGACATTCCCGAGGTCGACACCGTGCTATTCCTGCGCCCCACGGAGAGCGCGACCGTCTTCCTGCAGCAGCTGGGGCGCGGCCTGCGGCTTACCAGAGGTAAGACCGTACTGACCGCGCTGGATTTTGTTGGGCACCAACGCCGTGAGTTCCGGTTCGATCAACGTTTTCGAGCGATGAGCGGCGTTGGCGGGAAGGCGCTGCAGCGTCAGGTCGAGGAGGGCTTCCCGTTCCTGCCGTCGGGCAGTCAGATCGTGCTCGACCCAGTCGCGCGGGATCTCGTATTAGAGAACATCAGGCAGCAGGTCGCTCCGAGATGGGCGGCGCTGGTGTCCGAAGTTCGTGCACATCCGGACAATCGGCTGGCGTCCTATCTTGATGCGTCCGGACGTGGTCTCGAAGACGTGCTGAAGAGCAATCGATCGTGGACGTCGTTGTGCCGCCATGCCGGCAAACTCGATTCGGACACCGGTCCGCGCGAGGTTGATCTCGTCAAACGTGTTCGCGCGGTCGCCCACGTCGACGACCGTCGTCGATGGACGATCTACCGGTCGATCCTCGACGGCACCGTTGACATGGACAGCCCCATCGAGCGACGCCTTGCCGAGATGCTGTTCTACTCGTTGAACCCGAATGGCGGCGGATTCGACAGTGCTGCAGCAGGACTCGATGCGCTCCAAGGCGAAGCGGTCGTCGACGAGCTGCGCGAAGTGATCGACATCGCATTCGACAGTGCCCGCCGCAGCACCTACGAGTTGGGAAGCCTCGTCCCCGAGCTCGCCCAGGTACCGCTCGAGGTTCATGCAAGTTATTCCCGCGAGGAGATCCTTTCTGCGTTGGGTTTCGCCTCCCTGCGCCGCACACCCAGCACCATGCGGGAAGGGGTGGCGTGGTGCGAAGAAGTCGACGCCGATGCGTTCTTGATCACGTTGAAGAAGTCCGACCGCGACTACTCGCCAACGACGATGTACCGCGACTTCGCGTTGAGCCCGAGCCTTTTTCACTGGGAATCGCAATCGACCACGTCGTCGACCTCACCGACCGGGCAGCGATACATCCATCATCGGGAACGGGGTTCCCACATCCTGCTTTTCGTGCGGCAAGCAAAAACCAACGCGCTTGGAACGTCGCCATATGTGTTCCTGGGTCCGGCTGACTACGTCTCGCACGAAGGGGACCGGCCGATGGCGATCACCTGGCGGCTGCGTCAGCCGATGCCGACTGAGGTGTACCAGGCGTCAACGGTGGCGGTGGCATGAAGCACCGAGCTCACCGGAGAGGTTCACATCGTCTTGGTGGCGTGTGTGAAATCTAAGGGGACTCGGCCGGCTGCGGCCAAGGATCTATACATCTCGGCACTCTTCCGAAAGGAGCGCGCCTACGCTGAGCATGCCGGGGTCCCTTGGTTCATTCTGTCGGCAGAGCACGGCTTGGTCGCGCCGGACGAATGGTTGGCGCCGTATGAGCGCTATTTGGCCGATACCACCGCTTCCTATCGGTCGGCGTGGGGTGGTTGGGTCGCGGCTCGGCTCGACTTACTCGCTGGGCCCCTCAGTGAGAAGGTCGTCGAGATTCACGCAGGCTCAACATATCTCGATGCGATTCGCCCCCACCTGGAAAGGCTTGGTGCGCGAGTCGTTGACCCATTGCATGGCCTATCCATGGGGCAGCGACTCGCCTGGTACGCGTCGATCGATCAGGAAATAGCCGAGGAACCCAATCACGTCGACCAATTCGTTGAGGCCCTTCGCGACAGCACTTCGGCTCTTTCACCCCAAGCGTTCGCCGATCGAGGCAAGGCTATCGTCGACCGACCCGGCCTATATAGCTGGTGGGTTGATCAAGCCGGCGCAGAGGATTTGAGTCGTGGCCTCGGATTGCTCGTCGAGTGCGGTCTCATCTATGCGGGTCTTGCTGGCGCCACTCGCTGGCCTAGCGGTAAGCGGTCGAACAACACGCTGTGGTCGCGTGTCATGACCATGCACCTCGGTGGAAATCACGAGTTCTCCACGTTTCGACGCACTTTGGGCGCGATTCTGGCTGAGGCCAACGGTGTGAAACACATCGATGAGAATGAACTCACGCCGTGGATGTATGACCACCTGCGGATCGTCGCTATCCCTTACGACGACGGAGATGTTCTTGGGCGTCTCGAACGAGATGTTCTCGACGAACTCGATCCGCCACTCAACCTGCAGGGCATGGACCCCACGGAGGTACGTCTACGCCTAAAGGCTCTCCGGCGTGCGATCGTGAATCCGGCTACACCCACCGCGGAAGAAAGCTGATGTCCAGCCGTTCGGTCTGCTTGTACCCAGACCATGTCGGCACACCGGCCGGTTGCCCGCGATAGATTCCCCGGGCAGCGGCTACCACGCGGTCATGTTGGGTCGGCCACTGCAAAGCGGAGGCGATCTCTTCGAGAACGTCGCGCTCACGCCTCAGAACCCGGTCGACGATCGTCACCGCCGGTAAGGCTCCGCTCTTGTCGCCATTACAGCGCGTGCATGCGAGCACCAGGTTCGACAGCCCGTCTATACCGACAAGCGACCACGGCAGCACATGATCGATCGGGTTGTTGGCCGGCAGGTGCGTCCCACAGTAGAAGCAGTGTGGGCCGAACGCCTCCTTGAATGGCTGGCGCACGGCGGTCAACGCGGCCCGTTCTCGCCCGAACAGATGTCCCGCAATATCGGGAACTTCGGCGCCGAGGAACTTGTTCATGCGGCGGACATCGTCGACCCACATGATTTCCAGTGCCGGCTTCAGCAGCCCTGCCAGTCGAGCGAGACCTTGTGCGACGCCGGGTTTGAGTTCGATGGCGTCGCCATGCGCGCGCAGTGTCGACCGTGACACGTGGTCGTGCAGGAACGAGTCGTCGTAGAGGAATTGATCACTCGTCGACGAGCCCGGCACTTTCTGCAGCCGGTGCAACGGTTGCTGGGCGAGACACAACACCACGTCGCCGATGGCGCGATCGTAAGCTGCAGGTGCGCGCAACCGCGCGACATCGACCGAACCGGTCGCTCTGCCTGAGGCCACACGGAGCTCCTTTGTGGCACTCAGGATTCGCGCGCGCGACCCTGTTGACTGGCGCAGCTCGTTGCCATCGAATGGCTGAACCTGTTGCCAATAGATTTCCAGCACTCGATGTGCCAGCGCCGGTAGTGGTACTCGCAGCGTGTCGTCAGGTTGTTCGGGCAGGTTCTCAATGCAGTGCTCGATCAGCGCCATCAATGTTGCCAGCTTGTACGTGGCCGTGCGTAGGCCGGTCTCGAGGATCGCGACCACACGCTGGCCGAGCAGCAGCGGGTCATTGTCCATAGCGCTCCCCCGATGTCAGTGGCCGGCGGTAGAACTGCACCAGCGCATTATTACGAGCGGAGAGACTTCGTGGGCAAACTAGTGCGGGACGGCATCCCCAGCATCATTCGAAGTGCAGGACGCGTTGCCAACGTAAGGGCACTGGACACCGAGGACTTTCGGGCAGCGCTGGGCGACAAACTCGTCGAAGAGGTCGCCGAACTGCGCGCAGCGGGCGACGCAGATGCAGTCGTCGAGGAGGCCGCTGACGTCCTCGAGATCCTCCTCGCGATCGTCGCCGAGCACGGGGCGACCCTCGATAGCATCGTCGACATCGCGCGACGCAAGCGCGTCGAACGGGGAGGGTTCGCAATGCGGGTTTGGCTCGAAAACGCGGATCAGGCGCCGACTGCGCCGTGACCATCAGTCCGGACGTTATCGAATGGATGGCTATGAACTTGCGTCGTAAGCTCAACAGGACCGAGGACTTCGAGGCGAAGACCAGGATCACTTACATCTTGGAGACCAACAAGAAGGTGATCGATACGACCGTGATCGGATACGTCGACGGATCGCCTCAAGAGTCTGTTGAGAGCACCCGGAGCTATGTCTTCACGGGCATGCAGGCGGCCCTCAAGCGGGATCAGGAAGACTTCGTTCGTTGGTGGGTTGAGGATGAATGCGGAAACGTCCTTGAATTCCACGACGATTTCTCACCACCGGCCAAGCCGATGATGTGGTCTTAGTCGGCTGAAATCTGGTTGAGCTGCTTGCTGATCCGCTCGAGCAGCTCGTCGTCGGCTTCCATGTGTAGCAGCACCGGATCTAATTCGACTGTGCCGCGTGCGTAGTGCAGCAGTTGTGGCATTTCGTCAACGCGCTCTACGAACTCGTTGATGAACGTGCGGTACCCGGCTAACGGTGCGTCCATCAAGTGCGCCAGGTCGCGAAGGAGCCCTGCGTAGCGACCCGGCGCTGCCAGGCCGCGGCAACGCTCCGCCAGAGCGAGGAATCTTTCGTGATAGTCCATCAGTCGGTTGGCCGCATGCAGGATGCCGTCGGCGTCAGCGCTGCCCTCATCACCCGGTTCGCCGAACACGCCGACGAACGCCGGGGTGAGCATCAAGCTCTCCACCTGGCTGACGAGCGTGAGCAACTCGTCCATGCGGTCCAACACGAAGCGACCTACCTCGGCGCCGCCGGGCGCACGCTCACCACTGGGAGCCGCGTAGCCGAGTTGATTGTCATAGCAGCCGCGACTCCAGCTCGGCACGCCGTTGCACCAACACCGAGACGAACGCGGCCCACCGCCAGCAGGGCAGCTTCTCGGCCAGCAGCGTGGCGAGATTTTCCGGCGTGCAAGCGACGGCGGCGGTCCGCGGATACGCTGCGGCCTTGTCTAGCTCCGCGTCAATGTTTGGCTCGGGCGAGATACTGCGCATGAGCTCAGCGCCCTTGGCGCCGTAGACACCTCGGGTGTCGCCGCGCAGTGCCCATCGGTTCTGCTGGTCGGCGCGGCGGATGAGTTCTGCGCTGACCTCGGACGAAACCTCGCGGTGCTTGCGGCCCCTGATAGCGCGAGCACGAATAGCGAAGTACAGCCCGCCCAGAGCTGCAAGCGCTACAACGCTCCAGATGATCATCATGTCTGCCCCCTACTTCACCGCCGGTAGATGCGGTGGTCCCCCCACAGCCCGGCTGACGACCGTGCCCTTACACGGCGACCCGATGACGACGAAAACCCGATCTGGGATGAATCGGATATGAGATGGTGCAACCCCCTTACACCGGGCCGGCATACCCGTTGCCCCGTGCCCAGCAAACAACCCCCGCCTTAGTGTCCATACACACATGTTGTTCACCGCCGACATCAGGATGATCGCCGACTCGGCCGGCGCGAATCCCGTTCTCTGCAACTTGCCGAGCACCGCCGGGGGCGCCACCCCGTTGCGCAGATCGTGGCAGAGCTGCTTGCCGATGTCGATCATGTCGATCATCGACTGGTAGCTCACCCCCGAGTTGTCAAGCTGCGAGATGAAGTCGTACTGGTCGGCATGAGCCGGACCCGACAACACCACCGCCCCGCATGTTGCGAGCAATCCTGCAATAACCCCAGGTCCGCGCATGATCTCCCCCTCAAATCGCGCCGAGGAGCACACTGTATGACTGGTCACCGACATTTAGGGTTGGACATGAAACCACGCCGGACCAACTTTGCGCAGGCGTTCGCGATCAGGTTCTGCTTCTCGTGCCAAAGGCCTGTGAGCTGTCGTCCCCGGCTTTTAGTCTCTTCCACTAGGAGGAAACGCTATGGGGACAGACACACTGAAGAACTATGTACTAGCGCTCGCGGATGCCGACAAGTCGCTGAGTGAACATGCGCGGCTTGCAGTGCTGGCTGCGCTCGAGGACCCCGACGTTTTGTCCGAAGCGCTGGGCGGTATCGCGGGATCCCCGCACCTCGCGGAGGCGTTGACCGCTGCCGACGAGTCGGCTGAAGCACCCGTCGGGGCTTATCTCGCATCGATCACCGTGTCCGGGTTCCGCGGCATCGGTCCCAAGGTCACCGTCCCACTTCAGCCGGGGCCGGGTCTGACGGTGATCGCCGGACGCAACGGGTCAGGCAAGTCGACCCTGGCCGAGGCTCTGGAACTGGCGCTCACCGGCGTGAACTCCCGATGGAAAGACAAGCCCATCGTGTGGTCGCAGAACTGGCGCAACCTACATGCCGGCGAACCGGCGCAGATTCGGATCGACATCGCTGAAGAAGGGTCGGGCACGACGACCATCGGCGTGGACTGGCCTGCGGGTGGCGACGTGCCAGTCGGTCACCTAGAGCAGTGGATTCAACGCAAAGGTCATAAGCGTGAACCCATCAGCGCGTTGGGATGGGACGCGGCGCTGAATATGTATCGACCGCTGCTGAGCTATGACGAGCTCAGCAGCATTCTCGAAGGCAAGCCCAGCGAGTTCTATGACCAGCTCTTCAGGCTGCTTGGCCTCGAGCAACTAACCATGGCAATCAATGTTCTCGACGCTGAGGCCAAAAAGCTTAGGGAACCGGCTCTGGAACTGAAAAGGGTTGCCGACACCCTTAAACCCGTCCTGGCGGCCCATGAGGATTCGCGTGCCGCGGTCGCACTGGCCCAGGTCAAGAAGAGCAAGCCCGAGCTCAACATAGTGCGGCCGTTGATCACTGGTGCCGCACCTAATGTCCCGGCGTCCTGGCAGCAGGCACGCCAACTGGTCGTACCGACCGCCGACGAAGCCGAACCGAAGTGCGCTGTGCTGCGATCAGCGGCTCAGGCGGAACAGCAGGAAGTGCGGCGCGCAGATACTCTCGCTGCCGACCGCGCGCGGTTGTTGGAGTCGAGCCTGGAGTTTCACGAGCAGCACGGCGATCAGAGCTGCCCGGTCTGCGGTCAGGGCACCCTCGACGAAAACTGGGCCGTCGCCGCGCGCGCAGCCTTGGAGCGTGCCGAGAGCGCCGCGCGGGACCTGACTGCCGCACGTGCCGAGAGCCGACAGGCCCGATCGGCCGTCGTCGCGATGGTGCGCTCCGTGGCGCGCCCGCCGCTCGCCGATGCTGAGTTGGGCTCGCTGGCGGAGGCCCGCGCCGCCTACGACGACTTCGCCGAGCTGCCGGTCGGCGACGATCTCGCACTGGTCGAACATGTCGAGGCGACGTTGCCGCCGCTGCGGGCCGCCTATGCGGCGCTGGCCCAGGAAGCCTCGGCTCTCATCCAGGCGCGGGAGGACGCGTGGAGTCCGGCGGCGTCGCAGTTGGCGGTGTGGCTGGACAAGGCCGAGGCGGCCGCTGCGGTGGCCTCCCAGTGGACGGTTGCGACCGAAGCGCTGAAGTGGTTGCAGGACAACGCCGGTCAGCTACGCAATGAACGGCTCGCGCCACTGACCGAGAAGTCCCGCGAGATCTGGGCGG
This sequence comes from uncultured Actinomycetota bacterium, assembly GCA_963708995.1. Lineage (GTDB taxonomy): Bacteria > Actinomycetota > Actinomycetes > Mycobacteriales > Mycobacteriaceae > Mycobacterium. The sequence continues at coordinate 300,691 of CAVPUR010000013.1, read as the reverse complement.
CGCTGCGCCAGGAAAGCAATGTCGACCTTGGCGCGATCCGCCTTGAGGGCCAAAAGACGACCCGGCGGGTCGTGCTGCATGCCGCGGTCGACGGCTCGGAGACTGAGGCTTTCGGGGTGATGAGCCAGGGTGAGCTGCAGGCGCTGGCCTTGGCCATCTTCATTCCGCGGGCGACTTCGCCGGAGAGCCCTTTCCGTTTCCTGGTGTTCGACGATCCGATCCAAGCGATGGACCCATCGAAGATCGACGGATTTCTTGAGGTGCTGACGTCGCTGGCCAAGGATCGACAGGTGATCGTGTTGACCCACGACAACCGCCTTCCAGCGGCGATCCGCAGTTCCCGGGCGCCGGCGCGGATCATCGAGGTGACGCGAGCGGTGAATTCGGCTATAAGCGTGGTGGATTCGACCAGACCTGCGACGCGACTGCTAGACGACGCCTTTGCGATCGCGGCCGACGACGCGGTACCAGAGGATATCAAGCGATCTGCAATCCCGGCGCTGTGCAGGGAAGCATTGGAATCCACCGCGTGGGACGTCTACTCTTCAAAAGCTCTCGCGAACGGGCAATCTCGCGAAGAAGTCGAGGAGGCTTGGGAAAACGCCACCAAGACGGCCAGACGCCTAGCGCTGGCCTTGGCGGGCAACGCTGATGACCCTCTGGCAGTTGACAAGTGGAAGACGGGTGGCCGTGCCCGGCGGGACACGCTCACTGTAGTGAACAAGGGCATCCACCAAGGGGTGTCCGATTACAAGGCCGCGGTCAACGATGCTCGACTTGCCGTCAGCGACCTCGGTAAGGGCGTCGCATGATTGGACGAACTGCGCTGCTCGAGTATGCCGACGAGGTTCTTGACGGACGAATCTTTCTCGGACCCAGGGCGGCGCGGACTGCGGCATTACTGGCGCGCTTGGCGCTCGAGGATTGGCTTAACGAACAAAGTGCTTCCTGGTGTGTGGCTAGTGACAAGCCGCCGACGACTACCTCGAAACTTGTTGTGCTGGGCAGAAATAAAGGAGCTGACGTGGGGGAGCGGGCCAGGCGGGTATGGCACTCGCTGAGTCAGGCGGTGCACCACCACGCGTACGAGTTGCAGCCGTCGCCGGCGGAGGTGCGTCATCTGGTGGGTCAGGTGCGGGATCTCGCGGCGCAGGCTGCATCATCGACGGCATCCAGCTGATTGAGCCAAACGGTCTTATTGGCAAGGCAAAGCTTGATGAAGCGGCCGGCAGCGGTCCGGTCCAGCGCTGGTAATCCTTAGTCGTGTTTCCGACGGCCTCGCCTCTTACGCATGCCCCACGCGAACCCAATAGCCAACGTGGCCACCACCGCGGCCTGGTAGCGCCCAGCGTGGGATGCTGCAGCAGAGTCCACTCCACGTGGTGGCGCCTGCCGGTGTGGGCGTGGTCGTGGGATTGCCGCTTGGGAAGGGTGGTCGCCGACGCCCAGCAGGCAGGCCGCCCCGGCGCAAACACCGCCGAGCAGATTCCAGTGCCGGTCCGCGCAACTGGATACGGTTGTCCGGCTGGAAGTTGATCGTTTCGCAGCCTCGGTCAAGAAACGGCGAAAGTCGTTGCGGCTCAGAGCAATGAGCGGATGAACTCGAGGACCTCGTCGACCATTGCGAAGCCGCCGAGGTGGCTCTCGCCTGGGCGCAGGATGAGCTCGGCGTCGGGCAGGCGCGAAACCGCCGCTTGGGCGGCGGCGAGGGGCACGAGAGGGTCGGCGTCGCCGTGCCACCACCGCACCGGCACGTTCACGTCGGCCAACCGGAAACCCCAGTCCCGCCCGAACAGCCGGGCATCGTCGACCAGGGCCTGGCAGCGGCCCTTGATGGCAAGGACGATGTCATCGATGAACATGCCCTCGATTTCGGGGTCGGCGAACACCCGTTTATCGCCCTCGGGCGAAATGCCGGAGTAGGCCCGGTAGGCGTAATGCGAGAAGGGGATGAGGGGCGCCAGCAGCCCGATACTCAGCGCTGCCAAGGGCCGGCGCAGCTGCGACAGCATCGGGGCGAAGCGGCGGGCAAGGTCGGCGACGCTGCCGGCGATGGCCTCGGGGCCGACCGACGGAACTACGCCGCCCAGCACGGCCACGGCGGCCACGCGATCGGCCAGCGGGGGCACCGCGCCGCAAGCCAGGGCGTAGGGGCCGCCGCCGGAAAGGCCCACGACGCCCAGACGCTCGGCGCCGAGCGCGTCGGCCACAGCTGCCATGTCGGTGGCCCAGTCGGCCACCGCGGCGTAGGGGTGAGGATCGGACAGACCCGAGCCCGGCCGCTCCAGCACGACGACGCGCAGGCCGAGCTTCATAGCGGCGCGCCGGCCGACCAGGGGGAACTGGCGCCGGGCGCCAGGCGTGCCGTGGAACCACAGCACCACCACGCCAGAGGGGTCACCGAACTCGGCGTAGCCAAGCCGGCGACCGTTCGGGAGGTAGAAACGGCCTTCCGAGCGCGGCTTTTCGACGCGTGGTACGCGGAAGGGATGGCGCAGAGGGTTGCTGGGTTTCATCGGTCCTCGGAGAAGTTCAGTGTAGGCGACCAGGCGATCGCAGGTCGCAGGATCGAGCACCTGATGACTCGCGTCAACCGATGATCGGAAAGCGGCGCTTGGCGGCCGGCTCGTCGAGAACCCTCTGCATCACGTGGCGCACGTGCGCGTCGACATCTTCGCGCTCATCAAAGATCACCGGCTACCCGATGAGATCAGGGCGCGGGTGTTGCCCGGCCTGTTCCGCATGGCGGTGGAATCGGCTGCCCAGCAGGCGTATTACACGAAGCAATCGTTGGCAGGCCGGCCGCGGGCGGAATCTGAGCAAGAGTGGATGTCGGTGAAAAAGACGGTCGCGCGGCTGGCGCTGGCGGTACACGGCGACCCCACCGCCGATCTCAAAGGCTGGCTCGACGCCAAACCGGAGCGTCGCCCGACCCTGCGCCTGTGCAACGCTGTGCACGGCGAAGCCGCCGGCGTCTCCACGCCGGAGGCGCGCGAGCTCGAACGGACCGTCGAAACCGTGCTGGCGCTGCGATGAGTGCGGTCGAGCTCCTCGGTCAGGCTCAGCAGATCCTGGCAACGCGTAGCACCCCTAAGCCGCCGCCGGGCCACACCAGTGTCCCGCGAGGCCGCCCAGGGCCTCGCCAGGGATCCTCATCGGCGCCGCTTTAGATATCGCCGACGTCTATGAGCGGCAATCCGACCGCGGAGCGGTAAAAGGAGCAGCGGTGGGCAAATCAAATCTTGAGTTATTGCCGCCAAGCGCGGCGTTGTGGGAACTTTGAAACTGCCCGCATTTAGAGGAGGTAAGGAAGCAATGAGGCGTTTATCTGTGTATCTCGCCGTCGCCGCCACGGTGGCTCTAGCCGGCTGCCACTCGTCGAAAACCGGAACCCCCGCCAGCACTGCGACGACCAGTACGCCGGCTGCGACTGTCTCCCCGTGTGCCACCGCCCAGCTGGCGGCCAGCCTGGGCCAGGAGAACGGAACCGCCGGCACCCGCTACTACCCCGTCAACCTCCGCAACACCAGCAACGCACAGTGCACCATCCAGGGCTACGCCGGCGTGTCGTTCGTAGCTGGCGCCGACAATCACCAGGTCGGCCAAGCCGCCAGCCAGGACCCCGGCTCCACTCCAACTGTCACGCTATCGCCCGGCCAGACGGCTTCGGCGACACTCGGGATCGTGGAGGCCGGAAACTTCCCCCCCGACTGCAATATGACTCCGGTCAGCGGCCTGCGAGTAACCCCGCCGGGTCAGACCGATTCCCTCGTGATCGCTCACGCCGACACCGCGTGCGCTAATCCCACGTACGCCACCTTGCACGTCGGCCCGCTCGCGAGTGCATAGCCCTGGGGTGATCGCGCTCGGGTGAAAATGCGGCGGGTCGAAGATGCTGAGGTTTCGGCTCGGGATCACTTGACAATCGTCATATCGATCCACGCTTGGTGTCATACTGGCGAATCCGCTGCTTTCCGCCATCTGTTCGGTCAAGATGAAGCAAATCGGGAGATGTGCGGCCCTTCAACCAACCGCGGCTCGTCGCGAGAGGAACAATACGGTGAGCGCCAAACCGAAATTGCGTGTCCGCCAGTCGATCACACAATTACAAGATCAGTACACCGCAGGCAAAAAGACGCCTCTTGAGAACCTGTGGCGGGCGTGGATCGAGATCAAGAAGCTTCCGCCCAAAGACCCGCGCTCGTTTTTCACACTCGGCGGCTTCCACGGCGAGCCCTTCCGTGGACCGGGAAAAACCGACTCGCAGTATTGGGGCGGCTACTGCCACCACGGCAATGTGCTGTTCCCTACCTGGCACCGGATGTATGTCCTCAAGCTCGAGGAAGCACTTCGCAGTGTGCGCGGCTGCCAGGATGTCACGTTGCCCTATTGGGACGAGACCAGCACGGATTCCCAGGTGAACGGGATTCCCTGGGCGCTGACCCGTCCGACCGTCAAACTTAACGGAAAAACGATCCCAAATCCGTTGCGTTCGTTCAAGTTAACCGCCGACATCGTCGATCGAATCAAAGATGACAAGTCCATCTACAGCAAGCCGAAGGGCTACAAGACTGTCCGCTACCCACTCGCGGGACTGGTGGGCACCCCAGAACGAAAACAAGAAAGCGAGAACCACAACGCGCAATTCTCCGACGACGTTGCCATCCGGGACCTCAACCAGAACGTCGTCGATTGGCTGGCCGGCAACGTGATCGTCGACGGAGCACCACTCAAAGGCGGCGCGACCGCGACGATGTACCGCCAGTGCCTGGACACCCCCAGCTACACCCTGTTTTCCAACAGGACATCAGCCAACCACTGGAACGGCGACGTCACCGCGCTCGGTGGCGGTCCCATGGTGGTGTCCGTGGAGCAGCCACACGACAACATTCATCTGGCCGTCGGCGGCTTCGACGTCCAGCTTGACGGCGGGCCGCCGATCCCGGGTCAGAATGACGAGTCGCCGATCTGTGGCGCCAACGGCGACATGGGCGAACCCGACACCGCCGGCTTCGACCCGATCTTCTTTTTCCATCACTGCTTTATCGACCGCGTCTTTTGGCTTTGGCAGCAACGACACGGCTTCACCGACGAACTACGCATCTACGACAAATATCCGGGAACGAACTCCTCCGACGATCAGGGCCCCACACCCGGGATCGAACCCCACATGCCGCTAGACCTTGATACCCCGCTCTACCCGTTCTATAAAGCGGATGAAACGCCGTACACGTCCGCGGACTGCATCAACATCGAAACCGACCTGGGCTACACGTACGGAGCCGGGTCTCTGCTAGACCTACCGGCCCCGACGAGCACACCCGCCGGCGCGCGCACAATAATCGCCGTCACCGGAATCAACCGCGCGAAAATCCACGGCTCGTTTGTCATTTCGGCGTTCGCCAAGACCAGCGGCCAGACGATTCACCTGGGCTCGCAGGGCGTGTTCAACCGCTGGAACGCCGAGGGGTGCGCAAACTGCCGAAACCACCTCGAGGTGAAGGGGTTTTTCGACGTCCCGCCCGCGGCCAGCGGCCAGGTGCCGGGCGCCACCGAGGCCCTGGTGGCCGACGAGAATTCCTACGCCGTGCAGGTCCGAACCCACGACCGCGTAATCCACCCGCGCCAGCTGGCAGCCGCGGGCCGCGCCACCGCCACCGATGGCGACGATCAACCCGACTTCCGTTTCGAGATGAGAACACTCAGCTGACTTTGCGCTCATCGCGGCCGATTCCGCGGACGTCGCAGCGAGTTAGCAAATCCCCGACCATGAGGTCAAAATGGCCCGCCGCTGGTGTGGCTTCCACCACGCGCCCCGGCCCATATTCCAATGGCCGCGATACATAACACGTCCGCAGCCCGCATGCTGCTGCCGCGTCGAGATCCGAAGGGTGAGAGGCCTGCGGCGACGATACCGAACCCGGGGGCAGACATCGAGGACCGGCGAGCGCGTTGGTGCGCGTTCGGGCGTCCGGGCGACTTCCTCCTGACACTGGGACTCTAGGGGGCGACTAGACGACGGGATTGCGTGCTGCGGAGAACCGTTCAAGCTGCACAGGCGGTCCGCCCGCGGGCGGCGGTGGTACCACGCTGGCTACCCCGTCCATCACAGTCATGACGGTTGAGGTTTGCCGGTGGAAGTTCAGGGTGCCGTGCTGGAAGTTCTGCACGATCCACTCCGGCTCCTGAATCTCGGCGCTGGTCGGCAGGCCCAGCGGGCCGCGCTCGTAGAGCAGTGTGGCCCAGGCCTCGTAGATCCTGCCGTAGAGAGGCTGAGCGCCGGTGGCCGGTGACCAATAGATCGCGCCATTGGCGAAGACGACGTAGCGGGTCGAATCACCACTGGACGCTTCGGGTGACGTGGGTGCGCCGAGCTTGCTTGTCATGCCGCCCATCGCCTGCCAGCGGGCGTAGATCGCTCCGCCCTGCAGCGACTCCGCCAAATCCTGTGCGTTGGGCGGTTGCTTGAACCGGGCGGCGATGTCGCGGATCCGCTCCATAAAGGCGTACCCGGCGTTGCCCGGGCAGGCTGAATCGCCGACGTCACGATGGGCGAAGATGCTCGGCAAGGTTGGGGTGGCACCTTGCGGGAAACGCGTGTTGGGGCCGCCGGCGGAAGTCAGCGCGACGGTGCCCTTGGGGTTCACCGTGTCCATCGCGAGCCGCCATCCCAGCAGCTGGCCGACCGCCCGCAACTGCTCGGGCGTGGGGGGAGCCTGGCTGAAATCGCCGATCATGCACACCGCCCAGGTGTTGGTGTTGAATCCGCCGGTGTGGACGCCCCGGACCGGTTTGGTGATGCCGCCGAACCTGCCCTCGAAGACCTGGCCGTACTTGTCAACCAGCGCGTTGTAGCCGATGTCGCCCCAGCCTTGTGTCAACGTGTGGTACTCGTAGATCGAGCGCACGATGGCCGCCGAGTCTGTCGGCGCGTAGTCGTTGCCGGTCGCGGAGTGGTGCACGATCCCAGCCCTGATTCCGTTGTCGCAGAGCGGTCCTCCGCGCCGCATCGACTCATTGGCGCCCCACCCGGCGCGGCTGATGATGTTGACCGGCTGGCCCGGCGCCATCGCCGCTGCCGAGAAGTTGGGGTCCGCGGGTGCGCGCGCCGGGCCAACAAGCACGTCCGCGGCCATCCCCAAACCGAGGACAACCGGCGCGGCCGCAGCGTATTTCAGCACACCACGCCGGGAAGCCAGCGGTGGCGATCCGCAGCTGCAGCGATGTTGCACGGCCACACCGTAACCCGCGTCCGGTCGAACAAAGATTCGCCGCGCCGTTGCCGAAATGATTTAATCTCGTGCCCATTTCGAAATACGAGCCCGCCGGCACATCCCGTCTAGACCGCAACCGCGGGCCAAACCGGTATCTCACGCCCTCACCGATCGCGAACACCCCACGCATCTCTACGTTTTCGACCATGTCATCGACGAATTGGGGTAAGTCACGGTAAGTGGGACCGACCCCGCGATCGCGACGGGTCCGCGATCGAAGCGGGGATTCGCATTCCGCAGCCCCGCAACGACAAGGTGGTCCTCGGTGCTAGAGGTCTGTCCTGCAATAAATTGGCTATAGGGTGGATATGATTTCGGCATGAGACAACCCGTGCCTGCGTTGGCGATGTCGGCAGGACAACGTGAGGTGCTTGAGGCGTTGGCTCGGTCGCAGTCGGGCCCGCATCGTGAGGTGGTGCGGGCCAAGGCGCTGCTGATGGCGGCCGATGGTGTGGCCAACACTGCGATCGCCGGGTCGTTGTCAGTGTCGCCGGCGTCGGTGAAGAGCTGGCGTGAGAGGTTCACCGAGGAAGGTTTGGCGAAGTTGGGTCAGGTCCGCAAGGGCCGTGGCCGTAAACCGTCCATCCCGCAATCCAAGATCGACGAGATCCTCGATCTGACGCAGAACTACCGCCCGAAGGGTGAAACCCATTGGAGCTGTAGGACGATGGCTGCTGCGGCGGGGGTGTCGAAGTCGACGGTACAGCTGGTGTGGCACGCGCGGGGGCTCAAACCGCATCGGGTGAAGACGTTCAAACTGTCCAACGACCCGCGTTTCGAGGAGAAACTGATCGATATCGTCGGGCTGTACATGAACCCGCCCGAGAAGGCGATCGTGTTATGCGCCGATGAGAAGTCCTCGGTGCAGGCATTGGACCGCACGCAGGCATCGCTACCGATGGTCAAGGGGCGAGGCGAGACGATGACCCACGACTACAAGCGGCACGGCACCACCACCTTGTTCGCTGCGCTGGACGTGTTGACCGGCATGGTGATCGGACAATGTATGCCGCACCACCGGCATCAGGAGTGGTTGACGTTCCTCAAGACCATCGACCGCGCGGTGCCCGAAGATCTGGCGATCCATCTGATCTGCGACAACTACGCCACCCACAAACACCAAGACGTCCGCACGTGGCTGGACAATCATCCGCGGTTCCACCTGCATTTCACCCCGACATCCTCATCCTGGTTGAACCTGGTGGAACGGTGGTTTCGCGAACTAACCGACAAGGCGTTGCGGCGCGGGGCATTTCATTCCGTTCCCGACCTGATCGCCTCAATCCAGGAATACATCGACTCACACAATGACGACCCACGGCCTTACGTGTGGACAGCCACCGCCGAATCCATCCGCGCCAAAGTCGCACGCGGCCGCATCGCCCTTGAAAGAGTCAGCTAATTCCGAAACACACCACTAGATCAGGCTGACGCGGCCGTCGTCGATGCTGTAGTAGGCGGCAACGGCTTTGAATTGGCCGCTGGAGAGGGGGCCGGTCAGTTCGGAAGATTTGTTGATCGTATCCAGTGATTGTTGGGCGTTGGCGCGGACGGTGTTGTCGAGCAGGTCCCCGGAACGCTGTTCGGCCGCAGCGACTGCCGGGGTGATCGCGGCGACCAGCACTTCGATGTCTCCGTTGGCCGGCTGGTGTTGCTGGATTGATTCCAGGGTCGCTTCGACCGCGCCGCATTTCTCATGACCGATCACCATGATCAGCGGGGTGTGCAAATGGTCGACGGCGTACTCGATGCTGCCCACGAGTGAATCGTCGACGATGTTGCCGGCCACGCGCACTACGAACAGATCTCCGAAGCCTTGGTCGAAGATCAGCTCGGGTGGCAGCCGTGAGTCCGAGCAGGCCAGGATAGTGGCGAAGGGGTGTTGGCCCTGGGCTAGTTTGAGTCGGCGCGCGGGGTCCCGGCCGGGTTCTTGCAACCTGTTCTCAACGAAACGCTGATTACCGGCCATCAACGTGTCCAGGGCTACCTGGGGATCGGTGATCACTGGTAGCTCGTTCTCGTCGGGAATGACCGCCGATCTAGGCACGGTGACGGTCACCGTGGGCCCTGGTTTTGTTTTCGTTGATCCGCACCCGGCCAGTGTGGCCACCGTTGCCGCACCGGCCACGCCTAACCACGCCCGCCGCGAAAGCACTCTATTCACAGCCTCAATACTTGCGCCCCGCATCATAGATCGGAACTTTACCTTTCGCGGCCATGCGCGGGGATTCGCGGGGATTCGCGCTAGAAAGTTTGCTGTAAAATTAACAAGCACAGCCGGTTCCAGCTTCATTTCACCCCGACCTCATCGTCGTGGCTCAATCTGGTGGAACGCTGGTTCCGCGAACTGACCGACAAAGCATTGCGGCGCTGGGTATTTCATTCCGTTCCCGACCCGATCGCCTCAATCGAGGAATACCTCGACGCCCACAATGAGGACCCACGCCCCTACATCTGGACTGCGAAAGCCGAGTCGATCCTGGCCAAAATCGCACGCGGCCGCATCGCGCTCAAAAAAGTCAGCTAATTCCGAGACACACCACTAGATCTGCACTCGCGTCGGCTGCTGGCCAGCGCGACCTCGGATCACCCGGATGCCGATCTGGCCTGCGACGCGATCAAGATAGCCGCAGCGGTGCGCGGTGGACGCGCCGCTGTCGACGGGGTGATCTTCCACACTGACCGCGGATCTACCTACACTGCAACGGTTTTCACGATGCTGTGTCGAAAGCTCGGGGTGTCGCAGTCGATGGGAAGGGTCGGTTCATGTTTCGATAACGCCGCTGCGGAGGCGTTCTTCTCGACCCTCGAACACGAGGTCCTGTCGCGGCACCATTTCACCACCAAAGCCCAGGCACGCCAGGTCGTGGTGGCGTGGTGCCAGGACTTCTACAACACCCGGCGCCGGCACAGCTCGGCGACGCACCCTCGAGGTCAGCCCGGCGGGGTAGAACTGCACCACCGCATTATTGCGAGGGAGGGGGACCGCGTGGGGGAGCTCGTTCGCGACAAGATTCCCGACATCATTCGAGCCTCCGGACGCACACCCCGCGTCGGCCCAGCGCCCAGGTAGCGGCTCATCTCGTGTCTTCGATGAACAGCGCCATCGACGCGGTAAATGCGTGCAACGCGTTGCGGCCCGCGATCGGGCCGATCTCCCCGGCGGCGAAGAAGCCGGCGAGCGGGATCCCGCCAAGGAGTTCCTCGATCGTCGACGCATCGTGGTCGGCGACCCCGAACATCCGCCGCCCACGCCCGTTGCAGGTGAACAACAGCGCGCCAACCGGACGCCCGGGCAGCTCCGCTGCCGCCCGCTCCACGGCCAGGCGCAGGTCCTTGTCGGCCCCCGCCGCGTCACGGACCTGGAACTGCATGGTCGCGCCGACCTCGACAACCTCGCCGATCTCGATCGCCCCGGTCGAGGAGTCGGCGCCGAGCAGCCCGCGGATCAGGAAGTCGCCCTGACCCGGAGCCGCCAGGTGCTCGTCGACGACGATCCCGATCTGCAGGCCGCTGGCTGACCAGTTCCTGCTCGTCGGGCGGCAGCCCCACGACGATCTCACGCAGGCGCTGCAGCGGCGGTCGGCCGCCCAGCTCGGTGATCCGTGCGCCGTCCGCGCCGGTGACGATGTATGGGTCGCCGATCGGCCGGCAGCCCTGCGACACGATCGGGATACCGTGCATGCCGGGCAGGCGCACGCCCACGAGGCCGGAGGTGAGCACGCCGTGGTCGCGGAACAGCCGGGTGTCGCCGGGTCCCCGCCCACCGCTTACCACGCCGCCCATCACGGTCGTTCCCGGCAGGTCGGTGTTGAGGTGCTCGATGAGCAGGCTCGACGGGAACGTGTACGGGTCCGGCAGCAGCAGGTGCAGATCGTGCGCGGTCCGGTCGAACCGGTAACCAGTGAGCAGGCCACCCGAGCCGGTGCGGACGAAGTCCAACTGGAACGTCTCGGCGGCCAGGCCGGACGCCAGCCACACCGCCACCGCGGGCTCGTCCTCAATCTCGTGGCGGCCGGCGACGATCGCCTGGGCGAGGCAACCGATCAGCGCGGGCGGCTCGACCATCTCCTGCACCGCGTCGAGGACGTCCACCGCCTTGTCGGTGTGTGATCGCGATCCGAGTAGCACGGCCAGCGACGGCGCCTCACCCGCGAGCTCGTCGCGCGCGTGCGCTGCAGCCTCCACCGCGGCCTGCCGCGCGTCGGGCGCGGTGGAAACCCCGACTCCGATCCGCACACTTCCATGATGCGCCACCTCCGCTAGCCTGACACCGGGCTGCTACAAGTCCACGAGGGGCATCGTTGACGTCCTCCACCGGCTAAAGCCGGTGGATTCCAACCCCGTCGTCTCGCCTAGGCGGCAGGAGAACAGAGTTGCGGTTCACGGTTCGCAGACCGGCTAGCGCCGAGGTCTCCCCGTGCTGTCACCGCCCGTCCGGCGGCGATGTTGCGTGCGGCGTTCACGTCGGCATTGCACGGCCCCGCACCGCAGGCGACACACCGGAAAACCGCTTGGCTCTTGCGGTTTTCCGGCGCGACGTGCCCGCAGTAAGAGCATCGTTGCGACGTATACGCTGACGGGACGAATTCAAGCCGCCCCGGAGCCTTGTGCTGCAACCGGGCCACCAGCAGTCCCCACCCGTGGCGGCTGATCTGGCGGTTGAGGCCGCGTTTCTGCGCGACATTAGTACCAGGGCATTCACGTGTCCCGCGCGCCGAGCGGGTCATCGCACGCACCTTCAAGTCCTCCACACGAATGGTGTCGAAGCGGCGCGCCACCTCGGTGGTGGTCTTTTCCACCCAGTCACGGCGGCGATCTGCTTCGCGGGCGCGCAGCCGCGCGATGGCCAGCTTGGTTCGTGCGCGCCGGGCAGATCCGCGCTGCGCCCGGGCCAGCCGTCGCTGCATTCTGCCGAGCCGCTTGGTTTCGCCGGTACGAAGACTGGGAGCGTGCAGAAGCTGTCCGCCGGACAGGGCAACCGAGACCGCTACGCCGCGATCAATACCCACCACGCTGCCATCGCCAGGTCCCGCGATGGGGTCAGGGATCACAGCAAAAGCGATGTGCCAGCGCCCAGAGCGATCCAACGTGACTCGGTAAGACTTCACGGTGTCAGCAATGGCGCGGGTCCAGCGGAAGCGCACCCACCCGACCTTGGGTATCCACACCTGCCCATAGCGTCGGCTGAGCCGTTTAATGTGGCGCGGTTTGAAGCCGACTTGGCGGAATCCCTCGTGCTTGCCGGCCTTGCGCCAGGTCGGGCGACGATGAGTGCCGTGGAAAAAGTTGCGCATCGCTTGGGCGAAGTCTCGCAGCGCTTGCTGCTGCACGGTCTGCGGCCCGGCTGCCAGCCAGTCGTATTCGGCGCGGGCCGCAGTCAATTGGGCACATTGCTCGTTGTAGCCGGGCGCGTGGCGGCCTGGCTGCCAGTGCCGTTGCTGCTCTACGGCAAGATTCCACACAAACCGGGCATGGCGACAGTGCTCGGCCAATACTGCCGCCTGCTCAAGGCTGGGAAGCAACCGAAACCTGCCCACATCAACAACCTAGGCAGCACCACCGACAACCCGTCGAAAGGAGGGAAGCGGCGTTTCCTCCCCGGCTAAAGCCAGGGGTTTCCACGCCGCAAAACTGATGAGCGGAACGGGCGAGACCACCATCCGGGTGACCGGTTTGCACCCCGTCGGGCGCGGCGTGGATCGCCCGGAACACGTTGTGGTGGCCGGTGATGGGCGGGTGTTCGCCTCCGATAAGGCCTCAGCAATCGCAGAACTCATTGATGAGAACACCGTTCGGCGTATGGGGCAGGCGGGCGGCGAGCCGAACGGGATCGCGCTCGACCGCGACGGCCACTTTCTGATCGCCAATTTCGGCTTGGGTGTGCTGCAGGACCTCGACCCGGTGACCGGCGCGATCACGACGGTGCTGGGCGGACAACTCGATGGACGCCCGCTGCGGTGGTTGAACTTCGTTCTGGTGGATTCCGTTGGGGCGCTGTGGTGTTCGGTGAGCACGATGGCAGACGATCTTGTCGATACCATCGCGCGAGGCACCGCCGATGGGTTCGTCTTTCGGGTCACACCGGACCGCCAATCGGCGCAAGTGGTCGCCGATGCGGTGAGCTTCCCGAATTGCATGGCGCTGGATCGCAATGAGGACTATCTGTATGTGGTCCGCACGGTAGCCGCTGACGTGGTGCGGTTTCCGATCCGGGGCGAAACACTCGGGCCGCCAGAGCGATTCGGCCCGCCGCTGGGCGGCCGGCGCCCCGACGAGTTCGGCCCCGACCACGGCCGGTTCCTGGCCGACCCGCAGGTGGGCCGCCGGTGGGGGATGGCCGACGGATGCGCGTTCGATGCCGATGGAAACCTATGGGTCACACTCGTTTTGGCCAACAAGATCGTGGCGATCCGCCCGGATGGCCGGGCGACGGTGGTGGTCGAAGACCCCGACGGTGCGTTGTTGAGCGGTCCGACCAGTATCGCCTGGGGCGGGCAGGACATGCGCGATGTCTACATCGGTTCGATCCTGACCCCGTATGTGCTCAAGGGGAGAAGCTCGGTGCCAGGCCTGCCGATGGTTCATCAGCGCCAGTGGCGCTAGCCGCCCGACGGCCCGGGTTTCATGAAGTCCGGCATCGCGTCGTCCGGGTTGGGCGGGATCGATGGTTCGGGCAGTCCCCACAGCTGGCGAATGGTGGCACCGCCGTCGACGACGAGTGTCTGACCGGTGATGCGGGCAGCCAGCTCAGAGGAGAGGAACAACGCGGCGTTGGCGACGTCATGCGCGCGGGGCGCCGCCAGCGGATTAATTCCATTGACGGCGTATTCGTTTGGGGGCTGGTCCTCGTTGCCGGAGCCCACATTGCCCGGCGCGACCGCGTTAGCGCGAATGCCGTAACGCCCCAGTTCGTCTGCGAAGGTCTTGACGAGCGAGATGACGCCGGCCTTGGCGGCGCCGTAGGCGGCATGGTAGGTCGCCGCCGCAATGCCGTCGACCGAGGTGAGCGCGACCAACGATCCACCGCTGCGCTGGGCGATCATGTACCTTGCCGCTGCTTGAAAAAGGTAGAACACCTGGGTCAGGTTGTAGTGGATCGCCGCGTCCCACAACTGGGTGGTGAAGTCCTCGACCTTCGACCAGGTCGCACCGCCGATGATGTCCACGCAGACGTCGACACCGCCCAGCGCTGCGACGGCGTCGTCGATCGCCCGACCGACCTGCACGGGGTCGGTCATATCGGCGACGATCGGGACGGCATTGCCTCCCCTGCCGACGATCTCGCCGACGATGCGTTCCGCGCGCTGCTCGTCGATATCGATGCAGGCCACCGAGGCGCCCGCCTCGGCAAGGGCCAACGACGTGAACCAGCCATGGCCCGCGCGCTCCGGGATGTAGCCCGCGCCCGACACCACAGCACGCTTACCGGATAGTCCAAGATCGATCACGACCGACCTCCTTGAGCCCCAACCAGTCAGCCTCGCGCCGGTAATGGGCGACGGCCGTACTGGTGGAGTATCGAGACAGTCTCGACCGCTGTCAATGACACTCAACGCGCCCGAACCGCAATACGGCCTGTCTCAGCCAGCCGGGCGGAGTCGTACCATCCACGTCGTCGAACTCTCCCCGAGCTCCACGAGGTCCGAAGGTGGAACGCAAGAAGTCGCTGAAAGGCTGCAATCCCAAGGACTTTTCGCTGAACGACGGACGGGCCGCACCGGGTTCGGTCATCAGTCCAGTTTTGACCTTCGAAATCATTGCGGCTCTCAGCGACCCGGAGCAGCAGTCGGCAGGCCGGCTGCCGCGGCGGCCGTGAGGAGGCGTTCTTCAGAGGTGACTAATGCGGTCAACTGGGTGCCGAACACCGCGTCCCCGGTCGCGAGATGGATCGCGTCTAGTGACCGTAACGTGGTGTCCGGATACGCCGCGGCGGCGGCCAGGACCACCTCGTCGACTTCGTAGCGCGCTACTCGATCCACGATCGCGGGAACATCGGCGAGCAGCGAGGGCTCCACCCGGCGCAGGGTGCGAGGGAGTTCAACCTCGATCAGCGTCGACGACACCCACAGCGCCGGTGTTTGCGCGTCAAGCCAGTCGGCGAGGGTATCGCTTTCAGGTTCACGCCGTATCAGTTTCATCAGGGCCGACGTGTCGCGATAAAGCATCAATAGCGCTCGGTGTCTCGTAGCTCGCGCAGCAGTTGGCCTGCCTCATGGTCGGTCTTCACCGGTCCGGACGGACGTGGCGCCGGTCCGCTGAGGGTGGCGGGATGAAGCCTTCCCGCGCTGATCATTTCGGCTAGGGGATTTTCCTGGGCCGGGACCAGGCGGGCGACGACGGCTCCGCGTTCGGTGATGTCGATCTGCTCGCCGCGTTTGACCCGTGCGAGCACTCCGGCAGTATTTTGGTTCAGCTCACTCACCGGCACCTCGGACATGCTAGCCATTGTGCTACGTATTTGTAGTGCCCAGGGTGCATCGGTGTATGAATGGCCGAGCGTCGCCCGGCCGGAGCTTCAGCGCGCAAAGCCCCGCAGAATCCCGGTCACCCCAACCTCCCAGCGCCGATTCACCGACGCCTTCGACTTACCCAGCCAGCGGCCACCTTCCTGGACTGCCAAACCTTGTGCCAGAGCGAGCAATACGTGCGCGATATCGACTGGGTCGCCGGTGAGCAGCCCGGCATCGGTGCACCGCTTGATTCTGCCGACGAAGATCTCTCGCACCGACGGCGACATCGCGAGTTCCTCGGGGCCGGGGTCGAAATCCTGGAAGGGTCGCGAGAACATCACCCGGGCCAGCGCCGGGTAGTCGAGGCAGAACCGGCGGAACACCGGAATGAGCCGCTGGACGTCGGCGACGGCGTCGTCGGTCTCGGGTGCGGCGAGCAGCCGGCGGCCAAGCATCCGGAATCCCTCGAAAAATACCGCGCGCACCAACCCGGACTTGTCCTGGAACAACTCGTAGATCGCGGGCACCGAGGTGCCTGCCTGCTCGGCCACCCGCCGGGTGGTGAATCCGGAAAGACCGTCCTGGTTCAATGTCGAGACCGCGACCTGCAGCACTTGATCGCGAAGCTCTGGGGTGCGCTGCTTCGGCCTGGGCATCCGGTTCTACTGGACGCCGAATTCGGCTGGCACTCTGTCTATTCCGGCGCGAAGCTCCTTGAGTGCATCGGCGCGGGCGCGCAGTTTGCTGGCCGCGTGTGCGCCCAGATCGAGCTTGGTGAATTCGAGGGCAGCCTCCTGAGCCCGACCGAGCACCCTGTCCGGCAGGTCGATCTCGTCGATAAATCCGGCGGCCAGGGCGGTCTCGCCGAAGAACACCTTGGACAGCCCGACCGACTGCTGATAAGCCGACTGCGTGAGACGCAGCTTCATGATTGCCAAGGCCGCGTACGGTAGGACTATTCCGATGGCGACCTCATTGGCCTGAATGTTGTATCCCGGTGCGGCGATTCGGTGATCGCCACTGCACAACAGGAATGACCCCATCGCGATGGCCGGCCCGGTGCACGCCATGACCACCGGCTTCGGGTAGGACAGCAGCCTGTACGACAGTTCGAATCCGCCCCTGAGCATGTCGATCGCCGGCTGCAGCTCGCCGGCGGTCAAGATCTTCAGGTCAAACCCACCGCTGAACACCCGGTGGTTGCCGGCGATTACCACCGCGCCGACGTCGTCGCGATCGGCGTTGTCGAGCGCCTCGTTGAGGGCCTGCTGCATGGTCGGCCCCAGCGCATTGACCTTCCCGTCGTCCATCGTGATCACCGCGATGGACTCGTCGCGACGATAGGTAACCGGTCCGCTCATGATGCTCCTTCGGCCGCAGCACACTGTTGATTCGTATCGACGTTACGGAACAAGGTTACGAAATACAAGAGGCGGTCTCGGAGTGCCAGTGCGGAAGGGCCATGGGTCAAGTCGGGGTCTGCTACTCGTAGCGGTAGAGACCGCGGGTCGGTATTCCGGCTGAACCGGTAGCGTTCGAAACCGCTAACGAGACATCCGCCTGTTCAGGCTGGATGTGTCTGTCTCACCGGTAATACACTGCGGCGGTGGAGTCAGTGACCGTGCGCGACCTCCGTAATAGAGGGGGAGAGGTGCTGGACCGTGTGGAGCGCGGCGAACGTGTGATCGTCACCCGGGACGGGCGCGCGGTCGCCGAGTTGCGCCCGCTGCCACGCCGCAGCGCTAGACCTGTCGAACTCATTGAGCGCAGGAAAGGGTTGCCTCGCGTTGACCCCGACGTGCTGCGACGTGACATCGACGCCGTCATTGATCCATCGCTGTGACACCGGAGCCGGCGTCGAGAGGGATGCTCGACACATCAACGGTGATCCTGCTTGGGCGCATCGACGACCCTGCAGCTCTGCCCGACGAAGCCGTGATCAGCGCGATCACGTTGGCCGAGCTGTCGGTGGGGCCGCATGTCGCCCATAGCGACGAAGAGCGCGCGGCACGCCAGGCGCATTTGCAGCAGGCGGAGTCGGACTTCGACGTGCTGGTGTTTGATGCCGAGTCTGCGCGCGCATTTGGGTCAGTTGCCGCATCGTTGCGAGCGTCCGGCCGAAAGCCGCCGGCACGCGCTTATGATGCACTGATCGCCGCCAGCGCCATTGCCTATGACCTGCCGCTATACAGCTGCAATCCGTCAGACTTTGACGCGATCCCACGCCTGGACCTACGGACCGTCCCCCACCCCGATCACGGCAAGCCATGAGCCTGAAAAGACACCCTTGCCGAAATGCGTTGGTGCTCAATACAACACGCAGCGCAATGCAACAGTGGAACAAACTTGTCCATTCGCCCAATGCTAGAGAGGTGCCACGCTGAGGCGGCATTGGTGAACGCCCGGCAACGGCGGGTCTGGCTTTCCCGGTACGAACCCGGTGTGCCGCATGGAACCACCGAGCACGAACCGGCTCGCGATCGGCAGCACTACGGCCGCAGGACGATCTTGCCCCTGGTGTGACGCCGTTCCAGGGTGCGGTAGGCGCGCTGAACCTCGTCGAGCGGAATAGCTTCGGCGATCGGCACTTCCAATTGGCCGGCGGCGATCAGTGCGGCGAGCTCGGCCAGCACCGCGGCGTCGGCGGCGTCCTGATTGCCGACGAACATGACCCCAAATCGCTCCAGCGCCGGAAAGTCGATGACCGTGTCGATGCGCTGCGGTGCGATGCCCAGCTCGGTCACGGCTAATTCGACGTAGCCGCCGCCAAAGAAGTCCAACAACGCGTCGACTCGGCCGTCAGGTGCCGCCGCCCGCAGCCTGCCCGCGAGACCATCGCCGTAATTGACGGGGATCACGCCGTGTGCAGCCAGCCACTCGTCGTTGGACGGGCCGGCGATGCCGAGCACGGTCGCGCCGGTACGTTTGGCCAGCTGCACGGCTATCGTGCCCACCCCGCCGGCGGCGCCGGCGATGGCGACGGTGTCACCCGGCGTCAGTTCGATCGAGCGGACCGCAGCGTATGCCGTGGTGCCGGCGACGAACAGGCCCCCCGCGGCTTCCCATGACACTGCCGGCGGCTTGGGCGTGAGCTGATCGGCGGGCACCACCACGAATTCGGCGTGGCTGGCTCGGTCGTTCGTGAAACCCAGCACCTCGTCGCCCACTGAGAAGGCATCGACGCCGGTGCCGACCTCGGCGACGACACCGGCGAGATCACTGCCCTGCCCGGACGGAAATGTTGCTGGGAAGATCTCGTCCATCACACCTTGGCGAATCATCGCTTCGCCCGGGTTGACGCCAGCTGCCTTCACCTCGACCAGCACTTCACTGGTGCCAGGTTGCGGGCGGGGAACCTCGCGTACATCGAGGACGTCGATTCCGCCGTAGCGATCGAATCGCACTGCTTTCATGAGCTGTCCGTCCTTATCTGCGTTTTTGGATCATGGGAGCTGGGGCTTATCAGCACCTAACTAAACTAACGAGAACGTGGCGGTCGTCCATCGTAAAAATTCGGCGGTATTCGGCGCCCGTTACTCGTTGCGCTCGGTGTCCTGTCGTCAGGTCGCCCGGCGCCGACCACCAGCATGAGGTCGGCGGTGCGCAGCGTCGGCGCAGACGACAGTGGACCACGCTCTTCGGTGCGCCGCCTACTTGCCAAAGTCCCAGGCCGGCCCCGGTTGAGTCGGCCGAGGAGCCGCCCGGCGGGTCCTTCGGGCAGCTTGGAAGAGAGACCGAAGTACTCCTGCACCCGTGGCGTTGGCCCCTACCAGGCGCACCGAGGACGCCAACCTCAGATCAACGGTGAAGTATGTAACTTCGGTCCAGCTCGCGTCTCGAAATAGAGATTCGGGAGTGATCAGTTCCTGTCTCACTCGGCCGCCCCTACGCCCCTAGGCATGTGGTTTGCTATGACATCATTCCGAAGGCGGGGCGGTGTAGAACGTGGACAGTATGCGTTGGTAGGACAGGTGAGGTGAAAAGTCCCAGCCGCTTGGTGCACCTGGCGTACTGGACCGGCGCCGTGGTGGACGGGGCCATGGTGCTCCCGTTGCTGGCGCCCAGCGTGGCAGCCACGATGCTGGGCATCAATGGCTTTGCACCAGGGGCCGATTACCGTTACGTCGCCGGATTATGCGCGGCCCTGATGGCGGGTTGGACCGTTCTCTTGGTCTGGGCCGACCGCGACCCGATCGCGCGACGTGGGGTTCTGCTGCTCACGGTGTGTCCCGTGGTGCTCGGGCTCGCCGCAGCCGGCGGCTACGCGTTGCACAGCGGCTTGGTGCGCCCGCTATACCTGGCACCGACCCTGGCTGTTCAGTTCGGCGTTGCCGTGTTGTTCTTGGCCGCGTATCGGCGCGCAAACACGCTGGCCCGTCGCCCCGGTCAACCGGGCCGACCTGATGGTCCTGGTTAACTTCCCCTAGGCGTCGATAACAAAGACAACGGGGCCACCGATTGGCTGGTGGCGGACTTCACGACTCGGCTAGCCGCGGCATAGGGTAGTCGCCGTGGCGGAAGCGTTCGACCCGATGCGGAGCCTTGCGAGAATTCTGGCCGAACACGGCCCATTGCACGAGGATGACATCGCGCGACGACTGCGGGACAGCGGTGCGGCCGATCCGGATACCTTACTGGACGAGATTCTCGACGAAATCGAGTGTCCGGCAAGGCAGTTGGTTGACGATCGATGGGTGTGGCTGCCAACGGTGCTAGCAGGGCGCGTGTTCACGCACCGGCTCGGCGGAGACGAGGCGGCCCACGACATACTCACCGTGACCCCGAACCTGGACCCGATCACCGCGCTCTGCGAGCACGAGCAGTATGGGCGGTTCGTCGACGGGTCGGCGGCGCGCGTCGTGCTGGCCGAGTTCGACGATGAGCTGCTCGAGCAGCGGGGCATCCCGGCCGAGGTGGTCGACCCGCTCGGGACGCTGGTCCTGGCCCCAGGCACGCTGGGGACGTTGGGCGTGGCCGAGGGCGACCTGGTTGGGGTGCGGCTGACCGAACAGGGACTTGTGGTCGAGCGGGTCACCGCGCCGTCGCTCGGTGCGCACGCCCCCGTGGGCGCCCGGCTGGCCGCGATGCTCGACGCCGAGGAGCCGGTGTACTTCGACGTGGCGGTATGGACGGCGTGCGTCGAGGACCCGGCGGTGTTCACCGAGCCGCTGCCGCCCCTGTGCGAGATCGTCGATGACTACGGTCTGGCACATCGCGGCGAGTGGCTCGCACCCGACGGATTCGATTTCGACCGTTGGCTTTTCGAGCGCGGGTGCACAGCGCTGGCCGAGCGACATGACCTCGACCCCGACGACGCGTTCGCGCTGTACACATTGGTCAAACTGTACGACCAGACGTCGCTGCTGCTGGTCGCCGCCGCCGCCGCCGACGAGCCGCTGGAGGATGCGTTGACCGCAGCTGCCGAGGGCGCGATGGGGCCCGACGGAGCAGAGTCCGAGGCCGACTGGTTCGGCGATCTGGTGGGTGAGCTCGGGGCCGAGCTTGCCGATCCGCTGCTGGCTGAGCTGCTGGTGGCCGAGACGATCGGCACCGGCCGCGACGGTGCGTCCGCGCTGGGCTTGTTCGCCGAGGTGCTGGAGCCGAAAGTGCCACGTGCAGCGCGGGTGGCGTGTCGCTGGCTGCGCGCGGTGGCGCTGGAGCGGATCGGCGATATCGACGCGGCCGAATGCGAGCTGTTGGCGGCCGAGTCGATGGATCCGGATTGGCCGTTGCCGTTGTTGGATCTGGCCCGCATCGCCTCCGATCGCGGCGACGTGGAGCGCGGTTTGGCGTTGCTGCGCCGCGCCGGCGCCGGGCCGGACCACCCGCTTGTGGAGCTGCTGGAGCAGCACCGGGCCGAGCCGCGCCGCGACATCGGCCGAAACGAGCTGTGCTGGTGCGGATCTGGCCGCAAGTACAAGAAATGCCATCTCGGGCGCGAGCAGCTGCCGCTGGCCGAGCGGGTCGGCTGGTTGTACATGAAGGCCGGCCAGCACGCGCTGCTGAGCGGATGGAACGACCTGCTGGCCGAGGCGGGCTACGAACGCTGCCGCTACGCCGTCGATGATCCCGACGCGCTGGCCGCGGCGCTGGACGATCCGCTGGTGCTGGACGCGGTGCTGTTCGAGGGCGGCGCGTTCGCGGAGTTTCTCCAGATACGCGGG
The DNA here is from genome assembly GCA_963708995.1 of uncultured Actinomycetota bacterium. Taxonomy (GTDB): domain Bacteria; phylum Actinomycetota; class Actinomycetes; order Mycobacteriales; family Mycobacteriaceae; genus Mycobacterium. Next base: position 278,800 of record CAVPUR010000013.1, on the reverse strand, counting down.
TCGCTGCTGCCCGACGACGAGCGGCTGCTGGCGGAGCAATGGCTGCTGGTGGACCGGTCGGTGTTCGAGGTCGAGGAGGTGCACCGCGGCCAGGGTGTCACCGTGCGCGACGTGCGCACCGGCGACACGCACAAGGTGCGTGAGCGGGCGGCCAGCCGCCAGCTGAAGCCAGGGCAGCTGGTGTGTGCACGCGTGGTGCCCGCCGGGGACACCATGCAGTTCTTCGGCGGGCTGGAACCGGTCGCGCGGCACGAGCGCGACCCGCTGATCGACCTGCTCGACACGGAACCCGACGCGGTGACGCTGGTGGCGCAGCTGAGCCGCCGGTTCGCGCCCCCGGCGCTGGCCAACACCGAGGGCGATCCGCTCGTGATCTGCGAGGCCACCGTGCATGTCGGCGACCCGGCCGGGATCGAGGCCGCGCTCGACGACACCTATGGCCGGGTCGACGGCGACGAGCCGCCGCGGTGGTTCGAGCACGTCACCACCCAGGGCATGCAGCGCATCCGCGCCGCCCTGGTTCTCGACGGCCACACGCTGCGGGTGGAAGCCAACAGCGAAAAGCGGATGGACCGCGTGCTGGCCACGCTGGCACGCCTCGACCCCGCGATGAGCGTGCTCGACGACTCCCGCAGCCCCCTGCGCGACGCCCGCCAGGCCGCCGAGCTGGCCAGGCAGTTGCCAATTGCCGGCGAGGACGCGCTCGACCCCGCCGACCCCGAACTGGCCGCGTTGCTTGACGCGTTCGTCCGCGACTACGAGACCAAGTGGCTCGATGAACCCATCCCCGCGCTCGACGGCCACACGCCGCGGCAGGCCGCCGATGACCCCACCCGACGCGGCGACCTGATCAAACTCCTGGACACCTTTCCCACTGGCGAAGCCGGCCGCGGAGGCATGGACGCCGACCGGCTGCGCGCCGCGCTCGGCCTGCGGTAGCCGAGCGGGCGGCGCTTACAGCGGAGCTGCAGCGCCGATCTCGGCTGCGAAGTCGCGGAAGTCTTTGTGGCCGGGCAGCTTTCGCAGACATTGCGCGGTCCGTCGCGGGCGACGTCGGTGTTTCCGCGTCGCTGCTCGAGCCGCCGGCAGTGGGTGCGTGCGCCTGATCGCGGGTAGCGATGCCGCCCGGTTGTCCGCTCAGGCGAGCAGTCCGCGGATGTCGTCGGCGGTGAGGGTGGCGCCGAACGCGTTACCGTCGTCGATAACACTGGCGAACAGCTTGGCTTTGCGGGCGTTGAGGGCCATTACCTTGTCCTCGATGGTGTCGTGGGCAATGAGCCGGTACACCATGACGTTGCGGGTCTGGCCGATGCGGTGTGTGCGGTCGATGGCCTGCGCCTCGGTGGCCGGGTTCCACCACGGGTCGAGCAGAAAGCAGTAGTCGGCCTCGGTGAGGTTCAGCCCGGACCCACCGGCTTTGAGGCTGATCAGGAAAACCGGTGCGTCTCCTTCCTTGAATCGCTGAATCACGGTTGCGCGGTTACGGGTTCGCCCATCGAGATAGCAGTAGTCGATTCCCTCGGTGTCGAGGCGATCGCGGACCCGGCTGAGGAAGCGGGTGAACTGACTGAACACGAGCGCGCGGTGGGCGCCGTCGACGACGTCGCGGAGATGCTCGGCGAGCGCGTCGATCTTCGCGCTTGCCAGCGCGTCGTGGGCGGGGTCGACGAGCCCGGGATGCAGCGCCATCTGTCGCAGCACGGTCAGGGATTTGAGGATCGTGAACCGGTTGCGCTGCATGTCATCGAGCAGGCCGAGCACCTTCTGCCGCTCTCGTTGCAGTCGCTTGTTGTAGAGGGCGCGGTGCCGCGGCGGCAGCTCGATATCGAGGACCTGCTCTTGTTTGGCCGGCAGCTCGGCGGCCACGCGCTCCTTGGTGCGGCGCTTGACCAACGGCTTGATGCGGCGGCGGAACAGCGCCAAAAGCTCGGGGTCGCCGGTCTTCTCGATGGGCTTGGCGAAGAAGTCGGCGAACTTCGTCGGGTTGGGGAACAACCCCGGTGCGGTGATCGAGAGCAGTGACCACAGCTCCATGAGATTGTTCTCCATCGGAGTGCCGGTGATCGCCAGCTTGAACGGTGCGGCCAACCTGCGCGCGCACTGGTAGGTCTTAGCGTGATGGTTCTTCACGTATTGGGCTTCGTCCAGGATCAGCCCGGACCACGTTCGGGCGGCGTGAGCATCGAAGTCCAGCCGAAACAGCGTGTAGGAGGTGACCACGATGTGGGCGCCCGCTGCCAGCTCGTCGAGGTCGGCGCCGGCGCGGCGCAGCGTGTCGCAGATCGGCACGACCGACAGCTCGGGCGCGAACCGTGTGGCCTCGCTGGCCCAGTTCGCCACCACACTGGCCGGCGCAACTACCAGGAATGGTGCCATGCCCGGATTCTGTTGACGGACTTGGCAGATCAACGCCAGCGACTGGACGGTCTTGCCCAGGCCCATGTCGTCGGCGAGGATTCCACCGAGCCCGTGGCTGTGCAGGGTGGCCAGCCACGAGAACCCGTCGGCCTGATACGGCCTTAGCTGAGCGCGCAGGCCGGTTGGGAGCGCCGCCGGTTCCAGACCCTGCAGCGCGCGCAGCCCGTCGACCTGGCGCCGCCACTCGTCGGCCTGCCGCGTCACCACTCCGAGCTCGGCCAGTTCGTCGAACAACCCGACCTGGAATCGGCTGATCCGGGTTGGCCCCTCCTCGGCATCGGTGAGCGCGCGGGCCTCTTCGATGAGCTGGCGCAGCTTCACCAGCTCCGGCTTGTCCAGCGCGAAGTAGGCGCCGTCGGCAAGCAGCAAGTGCGACTGCCCGGACGCGAGCGCGGTGAACACGCTGACAAACGGAACCTGGTTGCCTTCAATGCTGATCGTGACACCCAGGTCGAACCAGTCTGTCTCGCCGGCCACCGCGTCCGTCGTCACCGCGATGACCAGGGAGCCGCCCGCCTCCCGGTAGTCCACCGGGTCGCCGAACACCTCCAGCGCGACATCGGGAAGCTCGGCGAGCAGCGGTTGAACTTCGGTGGCGAACCGCATTGTCTCCAGGCCGGACAGTCGCGCCCCGGTGATGAGCGTGCCGTCGGCGGCGCGGAGCCCCAACGGCTCCAACGGCGCGTCGATGCTCGAGGCGAGCGTGTTCTCCACCTCCAGGTCGCGGTAAGCGACATACTCCGATGTGCCTATCGGTGCGCGAAAGTCGTTGTCGCCTAACCGGTATGCCCATTCCCATGTCAACTCGAGCTCATGCTCGGCCTGGTAGTCGGCCCGCAGGACCAGTGTCGGCCCGACGATCGCGGGCGGCGTGAACGACTCGTCCGACGACGTGACGGCCGCGATGTGGCGCAACCTCGGGTAGTACTCCGCGGCGAACCGCGGCGCCTGGTCCGCGGGTATGACCAGCGGCTCATCACTGAGTGTCATGCGCTGCAACGCCTCGGGCGCCGGCTTGTCCAGCCGGGCGAGCCGCAACCCGCCGTCGACATACACCACGCCATGACCCGACGATCCAATGAACGCCACCGGCCGTGCCGCGGTGCCCTCGACCCGAAGCACGGGCTCGACAGTGAGATCGCCCGTCTCGTCGACCGTGACGTCCAGGCACAACTGCGCCGTGGCGTACGTCGGCACATCCTGCTGTGGCCGCGCCTGCACCAGCTGCACCCCGACTCGGCGCGCTTCGTCCAACAGCGGCCACAGCTGCGGGGATTCAAATCGCAACAGCGAGATCGTCTTCACGTCCCCGTAGGTATAACCCCCGTACGAATAGCGGTAGTAGCCAGTCGAATTCGAGCTCGACGCCCGGTAGGTCGCATAGAGCTCCTGCAGCAGCCGAAGCTGAGCGTCGGGATAACCGCAGTGGCGCAGCATGTGCAGCTTGCCCCAGCTCAGATCGCCGGCCACCCAGCCGCCGCGCTTTCCGGGCCGCACGAGCCGCGCGTCGAGAGTCGGCGACGGCCCGCTCACCGACAGGCTCAGCTCGATCGCCAGTGGTGTCCCGACGTGATCGTTCGTCGAGGCCGGGGGAAGCAGCGCATCCAGCGACCGCCGCCACGCCGTTGGAGGTGGCGGAGGCGGCGTAGGTTGGGCGCGCATCTTTGTCGCCCCTGCAGCGGCGATGACGATTGCCGCTACATGCTTGCAGTTCACGTGCACCGGGCAGCTGCAGAACCCGCTTTCGACACTGCAGTTATCGATGTCTACCGGCAAAAGCTGCACCGTTGTGGTGTAGGTGCGGCCTTGGCTACCGCGAACATTGCCGGCAAGGTTGTGAACGTCCGGGTCCCACAGGCAACGCAGCACCCGTCCCTGTCGCGCATAGGCCACGCCACGGCGATAGGTATCGCCGCCAACCAGCTCGAGCGCGCTCGTGAGGTCGATCGACGGATACATCAGCGACTGCACGTCCGCACCGTAACGACCCGGTCCGACAAGAAGGCCCAACCACGCCGCGCGACAGGCGAAAGTGGTGGAGATGAGGTTTGGGAGTCTGCCGTGACGAAACGTTCCCGAACGCTTGCGCTGCCGCCTTGATGCGTCGGACCGTCATGTGCATGCGATCATGCGTCCAGTCCGACCAGTGCGTAACTGTGATATCATTGGCGGCGTGAAGCAGCTTCTGCTCCGGGTGCCCGAGGATATTCACCGGCGGTTGGTCGCGCGTGCTGCGCGCGAGGGGCGCAGCCTGAACGCGGTCGCAACCGAGATCCTCGACGCGGCCGCCGACGCCGACAGTGGCGATCGGCGCGCGCAGTTGCGCGCCGCGGCGGCCGCCGCGGGCACGTTACGCCGCGTGAACGCGCGCTCAGTGAGTGCGGACCGACGGCGGCGAATCATCGAGTCGACCCGCGGCCTCGGTCCGCAGATCGACCAGTTGCTCGCGCAAGAGCGCGAGCGGCCGTGATCGCCTACCTGGACTCCTCGGTTCTGGCCCGTGCGTATCTTGTCGATGAGGACGGGCACCAGGAGGCAAGCGCGCTGCTAGCGGACCCAGACATTGCAACCGTTACCGGGACGTGGACAAGGATCGAGGTCTCGGGCGCGCTGGTGCGGGCCGCGCGCGCAGGCCGCGGTGATGAGAAGGGCTTGCTCGCGCTGCTGGACGGCGATCTAGCGGGCCCGGTGATCGTGCTTGGTGCGCCACCAGACCAGGTTGAGCAGCACGCCCTGCAACTCGTCCGCCAGCATGCGCTGCGTGCGATGGACGCCTGGCATCTGGCAGTCGCAGCCATCGTCGTCCCGCCGCTGCTGGGGCCCGGCGAGTCGCGGTCGTTCGCCTCGCGTGACGAAGCACAACGCCAGGTCGCCGAAGAGCTTGGGTTCGTCGCGATCTGAGCGGCTCAAATCCAGAGAAACGACGACCAATCCGCCGGCGAGCAGGATTCACCGCTGCGCCACATGATGTTCCACCAGGCAGCTGCGTCGACGGCCACCTGCGAGTCGAAGGCTCGTGGCGCCAGCGGTAACGGGGTCTAGGATCCCTGTGGGGGTGCCTGGTACGCGCCAGTGTCAGCTGGCCCGGGTGCGAGGGCTTCGGGGTTTCGACGGCGAAAGGCTAACCAGTGAGCGATAAGCCGAATGTCCTGATCATCTGGGGCGATGACATCGGGCAGAGCAACCTCAGTTGCTACAGCAACGGGCTGATGGGCTACCGGACCCCCAACATCGACCGCGTCGCCGCCGAAGGGGTGCTGTTCACCGACTATTACGCTGAGCAGAGTTGCACCGCCGGACGTGCGGCGTTCATCACCGGCCAGAACCCGTACCGCACCGGGCTGACCAAGGTGGGCCTGCCCGGGGCGCCGCTGGGCCTGCAGGCGCAGGACCCGACGATCGCCACGGCGCTCAAGGCGCAGGGCTACGCCACCGGCCAGTTCGGCAAGAACCACCTCGGCGACCGCGACGAGCACCTGCCCACCATGCACGGCTTCGACGAGTTCTTCGGCAACCTGTATCACCTCAACGCCGAAGAGGAACCCGAACTGCCGGACTATCCGAAGGATCCCGAGTTCCGCAAGAAGTTCGGGCCCCGCGGCGTGCTGCACACCTGGGCCAACGGCGACGGCACCCAGCGCATCGAGGACACCGGCCCGCTCACCAGGAAGCGGATGGAAACCTGCGACCGCGAATTCCGCGACGCCGCAGTCGATTTCATCAAACGACAGCACGAAGCCGAAACGCCGTTCTTCGTGTGGTTCAACACCACGCACATGCATTTCCGTACCCACACCCAGCCCGAGAGCGTGGGCCGCGCGGGGCGCTGGCAGTCGCGCTACCACGACACGATGCTGGATCACGACGACACGGTCGGCAGCATGCTGGATCTGCTCGACGAGCTGGGCATCGCCGAGAACACGATCGTCATGTACTCCACCGACAACGGACCCCACATGAACAGCTGGCCCGACGCCGGCATGACCCCGTTCCGCAACGAGAAGAACTCCAACTGGGAGGGCGCCTACCGCGTCCCGGCGCTGGTGCGCTGGCCGGGGCACATCCCGGCAGGCTCGGTGCTGAACGGCATCGTCAGCCACAACGACTGGTTTGTCACGCTGTTGTCGGCGGTGGGTGTCCCCGACATCGCTGAGCGGCTGCGCGCGGGCACAGACCTGAACGGCACGACCTACAAGGTGCACCTCGACGGGCACGACCAGTTGGCGTACATCACCGGCGAGACCGACGAGAGCCCGCGCAAGCACTTCTTCTATGTTTCCGACGACGGCGACCTCACCGCGCTGCGGTTCGACAACTGGAAGTTCGTCTTCCTCGAGCAGCGCTGCGTGGGCACCCTGCAGATCTGGGCGGAGCCGTACGTTCAACTGCGCGTGCCCAAGCTGTTCAACCTGCGCACCGATCCCTATGAGCGGGCCGACATCACGTCGAACACGTACTACGACTGGATGATCGACCGCATCTTCCTGTTCGTTCCGGCTCAGGCTTACGTCGCGAAGATGCTGGAGACGTTGGTCGAGTTCCCGCAGCGGCAGAAATCTGCGAGCTTCAGCCTGGACCAGGTGATGGCCAAGTTGCAGGACGCCACTACCGGCAGCAGCTGAGCGAGTCCGATGGAGCGCGACGACCCGCTGCCGTCCTGGCGCCCCGGCGGCACGCGGGACGCGCTGGAGGCGTTCTTGGCGGCGGCCGAGGAGGTGCCGGTCGTCGATCGGGTCGCCTACTTCGATAACGACGGCACGCTGTGGTGCGAGCGGCCGAGCTATGTACAGCTCGACTTCTTCCTCGACGCGCTGCGCCGACGCGTGGCCCAGGACCCGTCGATCGGCGAGCGCGCCGAGTTCGCCGCCCTGCTCTCCGGTGATCAGGCGGCGGTCGCGGGGATCGGGCTGGAACGCATCGCGCTCGCACTCGCCGGTCTGTTCGAGGGCATGACGCCGGAAGAGTTCGCCGCCGCGGCAAGGGAATTCATGGGCGGTGCAACGCACCAGACGCTAGGCCGGCCAACGCGCTCGGTGACCTATCAGCCGATGTTAGAGCTCATCGCGCAACTGCGGCGCCGCGACTTCACGGTCGGGATCGTCACCGGCGGCGGCACCGAGTTCGTCCGGGCGATCAGTGACGACCTCTACGGTGTGCCGGCCGAGTTGGTGGTGGGCACCCTCATCGGGTACGACGTCAGCCGCGACGGCCGTGACGGTCAGGGCCCACCGGTCATCCGGCGCACCAGCGGCCTGCTCGGCGTCGCGAACGAGGGCAGCGCCAAGGTCGCCAACATCCAGACTCAGCTGGGCCGCCGGCCGATCCTGGCCGCCGGCAACTCCGGGGGTGACCGGGAGATGCTGGAATGGGCGCAGGCCAGCGGCTCTCCCAGCCTTGCGCTGCTGATCGACCACGATGACGCCGAGCGCGAATTTCACTACACCAGCACGGCAGGGACGTTCGTCGAGTCCGAGCCGATCACCGACGTCGGGGCACGCTTGGGATGGACCGTGGTGAGCATGGCCCGAGACTGGGAGGTCGTATTTCCGCCGGTGTCACGGTGACGGGCGAGCCGACTGCCTATCCCGTGTTCTCTGATGGGGGTAGGTCGGCAGCGTCCCCCGACTGGTTGTCCGCGTCGATCCGAAGGTGTGCGGTCAGCAGTGCGTTGTCGTAAGCCGACCGAGGTGGGAACGTCTCGCCGCGACTGAGTTCACGGAAGTCGGTGGCTACTTGCTCGGCTAGGAATTCAGAGTCCTTGCCGCGGCCTATGTTTCGTTGTCGTCGGTGCGTTTGTCCCGTAACGGTTCTACTAGCTGTGCACCCAAGCAAACGAGCCCTCGGCCCACGACCGCGAGTGCACGGTTCGTGATGGTTCCGGCGGCTTCGATGGTGGCGAAGGCAGCATCGAGCAGGCTCGGAATGTGGAAGTCCTCCCAGGTCGCAACCTGGTGCTGGCGGGCCGTCGCGAAATTGTCCAGCTCGTCGCGAAGGGCGCAGCGGTGTTTCGCCAGCTCTCGCACCGATAAGAATCGGAAGCCGTCGATGGCCCCTGGCTTCGCGAACCGGTCGAGTATTTCCTTCGCGTTCCGGTAGATGTCGACGTCTTCGCGGAGATGATGGTCGACGAGCTCGCGAGCTTCTTCGATCGCTCGCAGCAGCTGCTCGGGTTGTGTCGACTCGATTCGCGCGAGGTTCAGACGCTGCCATTTGTGCAGCCCTTCTTCCGCGATCACCAGCAGGCTCAGAGTGTCACCAAATCGGTTGTCGTTGACCGCGTTTCGCAGCTTCTCGGCGCGCTGCGACACGGGCAGGGTGCGATCGAAAGATGCCAGGATGCGCCTGACATGGTTGCGTAGTTGCTCGACGGTTACGTTAAGCGCCGGCCCGAGAACGGCCACCGAATCCCAGTACGCGTCGGGTAGCGACCCGTACTTTTCCAACGAGTCAACCATCCGCGAAATGGTCAGGTTATTGCCGAGAACGTCGCCGGCGCGGTGTGCCCGGGCGACTTCGAGCACCAATTCGACTTTGTCTTCCACGCGCCGGACGGCGTCTTCCACCTGGGCGATCGCCGACTTCAACGCCATCTGCACCGCGATCATCTGCGCCGACATCATCGCTTCTGGGCCGAGCGCTACAGGGCACCACTGAAGTTGCGGCAGGAACTGGCCATCATCAGCGCTCGTCGTCATCCGAAAGAAGCCGTCGCTGCCGGGAACTAGATTGCCATTCGTCAACGCGTTCAGGCTGTCGGGATCCAGGTGAACGTATTTGCCGAGGTTATCCAGTACAGCGGTCAGCCCGGCGAGCCCGCTCGCCGCCTTCGCGAGCGAGGCGCTGTCGATCCCGGCGACTCGTAGGGTTTGCCCGGCGATCGCCCGCAGCCGCGTCAGATAGGACTCGACAGCGGCAGGGTCACCGCCCAGCAGCAGGACCTCGTCCTGGAACGACACCACGACGTGGTCGGTATCGGTTGTTGCCGACATTTCGGACAACTCGGATGTGCTCATGGCACCCCCTGATCCTTCGGCATGCAAGCAAGCAGGCCGAGAGTTAGCAGGTTTTCGGCGGCTAGCGAGTGCGCACGTTACTCCCATGTTTGCACCCAAATCCGCCGGTTCGCCGTCTATTGGGTAGGAATTCACCCGGGACGAGCAGTGGTCGCACTAGTACCAGCCGCACGACGACGGCACCCGGGGGGCGGCAGGACGGTCTTCTAACTGGCCTCCCGGACGTTGACACCGGAGACGGGATCGCCGGGACCGCAGTGTCGGCACCGTTGCTCAGCGACGCTGGCGAGGAGGGGGGCTTCCGTCGCGATCACTCGTGCGGCTCAACCTGAAGGTTGCGGGCGCCCTTGACGTTGTGTAGTCCCGAACAGTTCACGCAACCGATGCACCCTACACAGTCGACGCAGCGCACGCAGGCAACACAGCCAACACAGCGGGTGCAAGCAATGCATGCCACGCACGCCACGCATTCCCGCATAAGAAGACACAGCACGGTCAACAGACTGCCAACCACCCCGACGCTGCCCGCGGTGCCTGCCGAGCCGGCTACCGCGACGCTGCCCGCGGTCGCTGCCGAGCCCGCCACCGCGACGCTGCCCGCGGTCGCCACAGAGCCCGCCACCGCGACGCTGCCTCCGGTGGCGACCGACCCGGCTACTGCGACGCTCTCCATGGTGGCGATCGAGCCCACAGTTGAGCCGCTGTCAAGAGCGACTGCCGAGTCCCTGAGACGTATCACAGACTCATCATCCCAGCCACGCAATGACGTGGGTAGCGCCGCACGGTTACGGTGCGGTCCGTCCAACCGAGGCCGAGTGGGCCCGCTTCGTCCACGCATGCCATCTACAGCGAACAGTCCGTGCTGAATCAGCCTGAGCAAGCGCACCGGCAGTGAGTGCACAGATGCATCATGATGCAGCGATGCTAGGATTGGGCGTGCGTACCACCATTGATCTCCCCGACGACCTGCACAAACAGGCGCTGTCGATCGCACGGGACACGCACCGCACGTTGAGCGAGACTGTCGCCGACCTCATTCGACGCGGCCTGCGCGCCGGCGGCCCCGCCGCGATCTCCACAGACCCCAGGACGGGGTTGCCTCTGGTGAGCGTGGGGACGGTCGTGACGTCCGAGGATGTGCGCTCATTGGAGGATGAGGAGTGACGGCGCTGCTCGACGCGAACGTGCTCATTGCGCTGGTCGTTGCCGAGCATGTACATCATGACGCCGCCGCGGAATGGCTATCGGTATCCGGTACTGCATTTGCAACGTGCCCGATCACACAAGGGAGCCTTGTACGTTTCCTGGTGCGGACGGGTCAGTCCGCGGTAGTTGCTCGGGATGTCGTCGGCGCCGTCGCGAGTGCAAACCGCCACGAATTCTGGCCTGACACAGTCTCTTTCGCCGATATAGAGGTCGATGGGATCGTCGGTCATCGGCAGGTAACAGATGCCTACCTTGCTCAGCTCGCACGGATCCACAACGGGCAGTTGGTCACTCTCGACAGCGGCTTGGCGCACCTCCACAACGATGTCGCGGTACTCATTCCCACGGCAAGCTGATGCCCCAAAGCCAGGGCTGCGTCACCGTCCGCGCTGCCCGCGTCGCAACCAGGCAGCTGCGCTGCCGCGCAGGCTGGCCATTAAAATGTGCAATTCGTACAAAATAGACAAAACGTCTACAATAGCGGCATGCCGACACAAACCACGGGGAGCGCAGCGTCCACCGTCACGTTCCGCAACCGCGACGGCAGGCTGGTCGATGTGCCCACGGTGTCCGCGACTCGCCTCAGAAACGAGTTCGGCACGGTCTTCGAGCAGGCCACCGTCGACGGGGCGGTGCTGATCACCAAGCACGACGCCCCCAAGGCGGTGCTGCTGTCGTATGCCGAATTCGAGGCCCTGACCAAATCGGCAACACCGGTACTTGATGACCTCAGTGAACGCTTCGACGAGCTGCTGGCCACCATGCAGACACCGGAAGCCAAAGCCGGAGTCGCTGCGGCATTCAACGCCACACCGCAGGAACTCGGCGCCGCCGCGGTGAAGGCGGCGCGCGCCAAGCGGCGGCGGTGATTCAGCGCGGCTGATGGCTCGCAAAACAACCGTCCCGGCGCGGCTGTACGTGCTGGCAGGTGTCAACGGGGCCGGCAAGAGCAGCATCGGCGGGGCGGCGATCCGCGCGGCGGGCGGTAATTATTACAACCCCGATGAGGCGGCCCGCGAGCTAATCGCGGCCAACCCCGGTCTGAGCCAGACCGATGCCAACGCGGCGGCATGGGGGCAGGGACGAAAGCTGCTCGAACGGGCGATCGATCAACGGCTCGATTTCGCGTTCGAGACCACGCTCGGCGGCACTACCATGCCGCGGCTGCTGGCCGACGCCGCCTCGCGCGGCATCGAGGTCTACGTCTTCTACGTCGGGCTGGCCAGCGCCGACGCTCACATCGAACGGGTCCGACAGCGAGTCCGTGCCGGCGGCCATGACATTCCTGAAGACGACATCCGCCGTCGCTACCGCCACGGCCGGCTGAACCTGGTGCAACTACTGCCCGCGCTCACCGAACTCCGGGTGTACGACAACTCCGCGACCGCCGATCCCGCAGCCGGGCAGGCACCGCAGCCGGTCCTGGTTTTGCACATGCAGCGCGGCCGCATCGTCGGGCCTCCCGATTTAGCCTCCACACCGGAGTGGGCGAAGCCCATCGTCGCGGCCGCGGTCACGCTCGGGTAACGCGCCGCACGCTCTAGGAGAACGGCGGCGGCATCCGCGAAAGCCACCTGGCCGCAGCGACGTTCGCAATATCACAGCGGAGCCGGCGGTGCGAATCGGCGGCTCAGCTGCGCCACCAGCTCCACCGCGTCGGGTTCGCTGTCGATCACCTCGATCAGCGGATCACGCTCGTGCAGCGCGACCGGTTCCACACCGCCGAAGAACTGCATGGTGTCCCCGGCGGGCACGGGTCGCGCGCAGACCAGGTGCCCAGGCTTGAGCTGCCTGCTGGCCGTCCGCTCGCGCACCTCGTGGGTGTCGCCGGTGCGCACGTCGCGCACCGTAACGCTGTGGCTGGGGTTCACTTGCTTGACTTCGAACACCGACCGGTCCACCAACAGCCATTGCTCCGCCAGCGCCCGCTCGTCGTCGGGCAGCAGCGACCCGCGCAGCTCGAGAAACTCCGCGAATGCGCCGCCCTCGAACAGCATGGCGTCGATCACCAGCGGATCACCCAGTGCGGCAATCAACACGTCAGGATCGTCGCCGTCGGTGTAGCGGCAACGTTCGTAGCCCACCTCGAGCAGCTGGTCATCGCAGTCGCTGACCAGCATGTGCTGGACGGCTTTCGAGTACAACCAGGCCGCCCGATCAGCCAACGGCAACACCTCGTGCCCGAGATGGCATTTCTTGTACTTGCGGCCCGACCCGCACCAGCACGGCTCGTTGCGGCCAATGTCGCGGCGCGGCTCGGTGCGGTACCGCGTCAATAGCTCCATCAGCGGGTGCTCCGGCTCGGCACCGGCGCGGCGCAGCAACTCCAACCCGCGCTCGACGTCGCCGCGATCGGAGGCGATACGGGCCAGATCCAACAATGGCAGCGGCCAATCCGGATCCATCGACTCGGCCGCCAACAGCTCCCGTTCGGCCTCATCGATGTCGCCGATCCGCTCCAGCGCCACCGCGCGCAGCCACCGACACGAAACCTGCGCCGCGCGCGGCACTTTCGGCTCCAGTATCTCGGCGAACATGCCCAGCGCAGCCGCCCCGGCCCGGCCGGTGCCGATCGTCTCGTCCAGCAGCAACTGGGCCAGCAGCGGGTCGGCCAGTGCGGCACCGACCCCAGCCACCAAATCGAGGAACTCGGCCGCATCGGCTGTTTCGGCGGTCTCATCGGCCTCGTCGGTCGCGGCCGACGCATCGTCCAGCGGCTCGTCCGGGTCGACGGCGTCGATCAGCACCTGCGACACCTGGTCGTAGAGCGTGGCCAGCGTGTACAGCGCAACGGCGTCTTCAGGGTCGAGGTCATGGCGGTCGGCCATCGCATCGCACCCCCGCTCGAAAAGCCAACCGTCGAAATCGAATCCGTCGGGTGCGAGCCATTCGCCGTGGTGCGCAAGACCGTGGTCGTCGACGATCTCGCACAGGGGCGGCAGCGGCTCGGTGAACACCTCTGGGTCCTCGACGCATGCCGCCCATACAGCCGCAGCAAAGTACACCGGCTCGTCGGCGTCCAGCATCGCGGCTAGTCGCGCGCCCACCTCGGAATGCATGCGGGTGGTGACGCGCTCGACCACAAGCCCCTCGTCGGTCAGCCGCACCCCGACGAGGTCCCCCTCGGCCGCGCCCGCCGCCTGCAGTGTGCCCGGCGCCAGGAGCAGCGCCCCGGCCGGGTCGATTACCCCGGCCGGAATGCCGCGCTGCTCGAGCAATTCGTCGTCGAAGCCCGCCAGCACGATCTCGGCCGCCGACCCGTCGGCGAGTCGCCGGTACTGCTCGTGCTCGCACAGCGCGGTGACCGGGTCCAGATCCGGGGTCACAGTGAGAATGTCGTGGGCCGCCTCGTGTGCGCGGAGCCGGTGTGTGAACACTCGCCCAGCCAGTAGCGTCGGCAGCCATATCCACCGGTCATCCACCAACTGCCTTGCCGGACATTCGGTTTCGTCGAGAAGTTCGTCGAGGACGGCATCGGCGTCGGCGCAGCCGCTGTCTCGCAATAGTCGCGCGATGTCATCCTCATCTAATGGGCCTTGTTGGGCCAGAATTCTCGCCAGGTTCCCCATCGGGTCGAACGGTTCCGCCACGGCGACCACCCTATGCCGCGGCTAGCCGGGTCGTCGACGATGGCTAGTGACCGGTGGGCTCGAAACCAAAGGTGAGTTGATCGCTGAGGTGCATGGCGACCACGCCAGGTGTCGTAGTATTCCCAACCGTCACATTGACCACGCGCTGGGTGGTGTGTGCGAATTTGCCCACCTCACAGCGACAGCTTCAGCTGAGTGTTGGCCGCAGCGCAAGACTTGAAATCTCCTATCTGTCAAGTCGTCTCGCGCCTGTCGCTGCGAGGCGGACAAAGACTCAAGCACTCCTCGAGCCGATACGCGTGTGGCAGATGTGACCGCAACGATTCAGGTCATCCCGCGCTGACGAGCATGTCCTTACCACGACGCGCGGCTGGATGCTCACGTCGCAGCGCTGCGAGCCGCGCTGCAGGACATGGACACCATCCAGTACCGCGCCCGCAAGATCGCCGAGGACATCAGCCTCGCGCTGCAGGGCTCGCTGCTGGTGCGCCACGGACACCCCGCGGTCGCCGAGGCGTTCCTGGCCACCCGCATGGGCGGGTAGTGGGGAGGGGCGTTCGGCACGCTGCCGACGGGACTGGACCTCGCTCCCATCCTCGAGCGCGCCCTGGTCAAGGGCTGACCGCCATCGGCACTCGTCAAGCCGCGCACTGACCGCTGCTCAGGATTCTGATGACGAATGGCCGGTGGTGCAGTCTTACTACCGTTTTCCTACCAGGGTAGCATCACGGTATGAAGCTCAGTGTCAGTCTTTCTGAGGAAGATGTCCGTGTGTTGGATGCATACGTCAAACAGGCCGGATTACCGTCGCGCTCAGCAGCCGTTCAGCGAGCGATTCGCATGCTTCGCTATCCCGCCCTCGAAGAGGACTATGGCAACGCTTGGGCGGAGTGGGCCACAGTCGGCGAAGGCGACGTGTGGGAGGAAGCCACCGACGACGGGTTCGGCGATGCTGCGCGGTGAGATATGGCAGGTGGACTTCAATCCTGCCCGGGGCAGCGAGGCGAGCAAGAGTCGGCCGGCCATCGTGGTCAGCAATGATCGGGCCAACGCGACTGCTTCGCGGCTTGGACGCGGGGTGGTGACCGTGGTCCCGGTAACGAGCAACATCGCCACGACCTACCCGTTCCAGGTGTTTTTGCCTGCCGCGACGACCGGTCTCACGGTCGACTCCAAGGCGCAGGCCGAGCAGATCAGATCCGTTGCCACCGAACGACTTCGCCGCCGGATCGGCCGAGTCTCTCCGGCTGAGCTCGCACTACTCGATGACGCGCTGCGGCTGCATCTCGAATTGTGACTGTCGCGCCGCGAATATGGGCTGCGACGAACCAATTAGTTGTGTGCGGCGGTTCCAGCGGCGGAAAGCGTTGTGCTGACGATCCTGGCGACGCGGTGGTCTGGTCTCGAGGTGCAGCGAATGGCCAGAGGTTGTGACGTCCCGCTCGCGAAATAAAGGCCGAGAGTAGTGCTCTTTAGGAAACAAGATTGTTATTCTCGCCTGACATGCAAAAAGCGGACGCCGGTGCGGTTTGGCGCGGTAGTGCTTGGTGGAGGGAGATTTGGGTGGCTGGCACAAGGATTGTTCAATGGACGACCGGCCAGGTCGCCCGCCACGCCGTGAAGTCAGTGCTGGAGAGACCGGGTCTGGATCTCGTTGGCGCCTACGCCTTCAGCGCTGACAAAGTCGGCCGCGACGTCGGCGACCTCATCGGGCTGGGGCGTACGGTCGGCGTTCAGGCGACAGACGACATCCAGGCTTTGATCGACCTCAAACCCGATTGCGTCCTCTACATGCCGCTGCATCTGGATCTCGAGCACATGACCCGTCTGCTGCGGGCGGGTATCAACATCGTCACCACGGCCGGCTTCGTGACCGGTCGCGCGGTTGGTGCGGCGGCGCGTACCCAGCTGCATGAAGCCGCGCTGGCCGGTGGCGCGAGCCTGTTCGGCACCGGGATCCATCCCGGTCACACCGACTACCTTGCTGCCGTGGCGTCCGGCATGTCCGCTGAGGTGAACTACGTGCGGGTGCTCGAGAGCATCGATCTGAGTCTGTGGGCGGCCGACGCCAATCAGGATGAATTCGGTTGGGGGAGACCGGCGGGTGACCCCGGCCACGCCGAAGACATCGAGAAGGCGACCGCCGTCGACATTGATTCCCTGGACGTTCTGGCCGTGCTGTTCGGCTTTGAACTGACCGACATCCGATGCGAGGTTGAATTCGCCGTCGCCGGCGCCGATCTCGATATCCCCGGCCGCCCGATACGCGCAGGGCACGTCGCCGGGATCGACATCCGATGGATCGGGAGTTCGGCCGACGTCGACGTGGTCGAAGTGAATCTGCGATGGACGCTGGGCTCGAATCTGGAACCGGCGTGGGAGGTCGGGCAGGGGTTCCTGCTGGAGCTGCGCGGAAACCCCTGCGTGACAGTACGTCTCGACATTCTCCCGGCCGACATCGAGTCAATGACGATTGAGGAGATGGCCGGAACCGGCCGGCTGATGACAGCAATGCCGGCCGTGAATGCGATTCCGCTGGTCGTATCGGCACCGCCGGGGATCATCACCTACGCCGACCTGCCGCCGATAACGTCTCGGCTCGTCCCGAAGCGTGCCGCGCGGTGACTATCGTTGATGAACCATCGGCATACCCGGCACCGAACTTCGCCCCTTGAGGACGTAGGGCGTCGCGATCGAGCCGATGTACACGTCGCGCATGTCCGCGCCGCCCCACGCGACGCTGGTCGGCGCGTTGACGACCTTGCCTTCGGGATCCTCGATCACCACCGTGACGTGTCCTTCAGGCGTGATCGCCACGATCTTGTTCGCGAGAATCAGTGTGACCCAGAGGTTTCCCTGCCCATCGAGCGCGCAACCGTCGGCCATTCCCCACCGCCGACTGGCTTGGGCGTCGCCGAGTAGCGCCGCCGCGTCGGCCCCGAATTCGTCGGCCCGTCGCGCCCCCAGCGCTGGGCCGAACTGCTCCTGCTCGCCGAGGGATTCGCCGACGATGGGAAACCGCACCGCATCAGCGGCGAGAGTGCGAGCCACATAGAGATAGCCCTCATCGCGGTCAAGTGCCATGCAGTTGGGAAATTGGATGTCGCTGGCAACGACCGCCACTGACGATCTGTCGGGCGCGACGCGGAATATATAGCCGTCGGCGGTTCCCCGGGCGACGGTGTCGAGCAGGTCGTCGGCCGCCGTGCTGACCGAACACCACAGGGCCCCTGAGCCACCTCGATGGACACCGCGGCCTCTCCAGTTGCTGTTCAGTTATCGGCCGCTCAGATCTCTTCGTAGACAAGGAAAGTGCTGGGCGGGTCCGAACGGATCTGGTCGGTCATGATCACCTTACCGTCCATCGTCGCCCGGCCGAGCTGTCTGAAGGCGTCCATGACGTCGTCAGCCTCGATGTCGTAGATCGCGAGGTAGCGCGGCGCGCCCGGGATGGAGGAGTTCTGCCCCGGGGCGATCCGGTAGCGCTTGGCACCGGTGATCGTCGGGACACTCGCGAGGATCTGCGGTAGGTGGTCGCCGTCGTACCAGGAGTTGTACTCCTGCTCGACTTCGGGCGACGCCGGCTCGTTGAAGACGATGAGTTTGCCGCGGGGCATGGCGAGTTCCTTTGGGTAGTGAGCGTCGGAATGAGAATTCATCCCGCGGTTACGAGCATGTCCTTCCACGTCTTGGGCTTCGATGACCGCGCGAGATCGGCCTGCCGGAACATCTGGCCATCGCGGGTGACGTAGCGACCGGTTCCCGGGTCATAGCGAGCGGTGGCGACCGACGGGCCAGCACCAGAACCGTTGGAATTAAACGCGCTTGGCGCCGTCGGCGGTTGGTTGACCGAACCCGGCGCTGGCGGCCCTGGCGGTGTTCCAGCGGGCGCCGCTCCCGGCGGCAGAGGCGTCCCGTCCACCGGACCGAAAATGTGGTCGGGGACCGTCACCCGATCATCGGGCGGCACACCTTGCGATAACAGGTTGGGGTCCAGCGGGTTCGGACCCAACGCGTGCTGCCGCATCGCCAACGGTACAAAGGGCTTGTCGCTGTTGCAGATCTCGACGGTGGGGGCCCGCTTTCCGGGGTGGCCCATGCAGGGATTGTTGCGCACACCGCGCACGGCGATGGGGGAGTCTTGCGGCAGTTTGCAGTACAGATCGTCGGGGGTGTCGATCGTGTCCAGTTCGGCCGGCGAGCGCCACTGCGAGGGTGGCAGGAATCCCACCGTGCACGCCGGCGGGTCGGCGATCGTCAGTGTGAATCCACCAACGGCCAGACCGGTCGGGTTGCTGGTGACGCCATAGGAGCTGTAGGCCGCGACATCAGGGGGCAGCAACACCAGCAGTTGCTCCAGCGACGGATGGTAGGTCACGCCGATTTGACCGATGGTGGTCAGGTTGGCCAGCAATACCGGCAGGGTGGGTTTCAGCTGGTTGAGCAGCCGTGAAACCTCTTGGGAGAAGCCAGGTCCGGTTTGCAGCAGTTTGCGGAACTGCGGGTCGTCGGTCACCAGCTGCTCGGTGACACCGGCGAGATTGTGCGCCCAGCGCCGTGTCGCATCGGCGGTCTGGGCTTGCGCATCCAGGAAGGGGACGGCGTCATCTATGAAGCCGCGCGTGTGGTCGGCGGTGTCATTGGCGTCGTGCGACACCTTGGCCGACGAGTCGAGCAGAGACTGCAGGTCATAGCCGGCCCCGTTGAAACCCTGGAACGACTCGTCGAGCAGTTGGGAGAGCTTGTCTTTGGGGATGCTGTTGGTCAACGCGCTGAGGTGATCGAGCATCGGTCCCACCGGCTGCGGGATGGTCGTGTCACGCGCGGCGATCACCGACCCGTCCCGCAGGTAGGGCGCCGACTCCGAGCGCGGGACCAGGTCCACGTACTGTTCGCCCACCGCCGAAATGCTGCGGATCGAGGCGTGCACGTCCGCCGGAATCTTCGGTGAGGTGTCAATCGACAGCGTGGCTTCCGCGCCCGTCGCAGTCGGTCCGACCGCGGTCACCTTGCCGATCTGCACACCCCGGTAGGTGACATTGCTGAAGCGGTACACGCCGCCGGTGTCCGGCAACTCCAACTTCACGGTGAGCCGCCCGATCCCGAGCAGCGTCGGCACCTGCATGTACTCGAACACCATCGCCGCCAAGCCGACGATCCCCGCGATGATGAAGATGGTCAGCTGAATACGGACGAAACGTGTCAGCATCAGTTGCCACCCGGATGGTCCAGTGGGGCAATGGGACTCATATCGGATCCCCCGAGAGCGGGTGTCGGCGCCGACCCAGGTGCCAGCGGGGCAGCCCCGGGAGGCGGCCCGGATGCCGGTAGCGGTGGCGGCGTGATGCCGGCTGCGAACGGGTCTCTGGTATAGCCCAGGTACCAGGGATCGCCCGGGGCAGGTACCAGCGCCGCGTCGGTATCTCCCCAGCGGGTGCCGGCGCCCAGTGTTCTCTTCAGCCTGGGAACGGTCATGTCGACGACCGCGAAGACATTGAAATAGTCACCGCGGACGGCTCGGTCGATGAAGTTCTGCGTGAACGGGAATGCCGGCAGGTAGCCCAGGAGAGTGCTGAGATCCGGTCCCACATCGGCCAGCGCACGGAGCGTCGGTTCGAGATTCTGCAAATTCTTGACCAGATCGGCCTGTGTGTCGTTGACGAGCCGGGTCGCGGTATTGCTGAAGACGCGAAGTTTGTCCAACGCGGTGGTGATGCGCGGGCGCTCCCGAATCAACACGTCCAGCGCGGGCGGTATTTTGCGCAGCGCCTGCGAGAGCACCTCACGCTGGGACGCGAACGTGCCAGCCAGCCGGTTTAGCGCTTCGATGGAGGCAACGATCTTTTCGCGCTGCTGATCCAGCACTCCGACGAATTCGTCGAGCCGTGTCAACAGTTCGCGGACATCGTTCTCATGACCCGACAACGCCGCGCTGAAGTTGTGGATGACGTCGCCGATCTGGCCCAGGCCACCGGAATTCAGCACGACCGACAGCGCCGACAGTGTCTGCTCCGTCGACGGATACGACGACGAGCGGTCCAGCGGAATGGTGGCCCCGGACGCGAGGCGTCCCTGTGGCCGCTGACCGAGCGGGGGATTGAGTTCCACGTGCATCGAACCCAGCAAGCTGGTCTGGCCGACGACGGCTACCGCGTTCGCCGGCACCACGGCATCGGGTTTGACCGAGACCTCGATGTCGGCGTGGTCGCCCTTGACCCGCATTTTGCCGACGCTGCCCACGATGACGTCGGCCATCATCACCGGCGAATTCGATTCCAGCGTACCGATATTGGCGATCTCGATGTGATAGATGTTGGCATGCGGGCCGCGGCCCACCGCGCCCGGCAGCGGCAGCGAGTTGACGCCTTGGAATGCGCAGCCGCTGACGGTCGCGGCGCAGGCCACGATGCACAGTGCTCGAGTTACGGTCATGGCGGTGGCGCCCCTCCGCCGGGCGGCGGTTGTTGATCGGCTGGCTGAGTGGTTGGCTGATTGGCTGGGGGAGGCGGACTTTCGGGCGGCAGCAACAGCTCCAACATGGTCTTCGGCGACGACTCATTCAAACCCGTATACGCCGACACCGACGGTGGCGTCTCCGGTGGCGTCGGGGAAGGGCCCTCTCCGCCGGGGGCCAGGCGTGGTTCGGCGTAGATGATTTTCCCGGGAGTCGCGATTTGTTGCAGAATCAGGTTGGTCGGAATGGGTAGGTAATTCAAGGTCGCGGTTCGCGCTCCAGGGCCGAGGTACTCGGCGCATAGCTTCCCCGTTTCCGGTGCGGTGACGTTGCCGACGGCCCCGATCGCGTCGCAGATGAAGTGTGTCGGGTTAGCGAGGCTGTTGATGATGAAGCTCCCCATGGCCCCGGGCGTGTTGGGGTTGTAGATGTTGTAGCTGTTGGCGAATGAGGTGGGTGCGGCGTGCAGGATGTTTTCCACATCCAGCCGATCGTCGACCAGGGTTTGGGTGACATTGGCCAGCCGCTGGACCTGCTCGGCGGTCTTGTCCCGGGTACCGGCAACGAATCGCTGTACCTCGCCGACCGCGATCGCCAGATTCGACAGGGCCGCATCGAGGTCGGATCGGCTGTCGTCGATCACGCTACTCAGCGTCGCCAGCCGGTTTTGAAACTGCACGATCTGTTGATTGCTGTCGCGCAGTGTGGTGACGAAGTTCTGCAGATTCTTGATGACGTCGACGATGTTGCCGCTGCCGTTGGCCAAGACCCGGCTGATCCCGGATAGCTGTGTAAGGGTCTGGCGGAGCTTTTCGCCGTTACCGTCGAGCGCGTTGGCGGCACTGTCGATGAATCGACTGACCGATGTTGTCGAGACGGCTTCATTTGGGCCCAATTCCGTTGCCAGTCTATTCAATTGCGCGGTGACCTCGTCCCATTCGACGGGCACCGCGGTGCGGTCGATGTCGATCACAGCCCCGTCGCGCATCTTGGGTCCGCTTTTGTGGTAGGCCGGCGTGAGCTGGACGTAGCGTGCCGCCACCAGGTTCTGCGAGACGATCACGGCCTTGGCATCGGCCGGGATCGGCACGTCGCGGTCGACCTGCAAGAGCAGCTTGGCCCGGTTCGGCTGCGGCTGGACGGACGATATGGTGCCGACTTTCACACCGGACACGCGGATGTCGTCACCCGGATAGATCCCGGTGGCGGAGGTGAAATAGGCGGTGATCGTCTGCGGACGGAAGAACGTCTCGCGAACGATGAACGCGGTCGCGGCCACGATCAGCCCCACCAAGAGTACCGCTGTCGCCAGCCGCTTTCTGCCGGTCATCGGGATCCCCCCGGAATGCCGTTGTGCGGCCAGGGGAACAGAGCCCGCGGCATGTTCGGGTCTCCGCGGCGGAATCCGAAGTAATAGTCGAAAAACGGCTGAATCAGTTCTGGTATCGCAAGATTGGGCACAAAGGCGTTGTAATAGAAGCCGTTGGACACGGACTCACCCGACGGTGAACTCGTACTTCTTGAGACCGGGCAGCGCCTTGGCGATGTTGTCGCGGTTCTTTTCCAGCATTGCGGCAACGGAATTCAATCTGTCCAGTGTCGGCTTGAGCTTGCTTTCGTTGTCGGCAACCAGTCCGGACAGCTCTTTGGCGACGGCGGACACGTTGGCCAGCAGCCTGCTGATCGCGTTGCGTCGCTGCACCAGCACCTCGAGCAGGACGTTCCCGTCGAGGAGCAGCGTGTTGACTTGCTGGCTGTGCCCCGACAGGATTCCGGTGACATCGGCGGCGCTCTTGAGCAGCGCGTCGAGGGTTTCACCGCGGCTGTTGATTGCCCGCGACAGTCGGGTTAGCCCGTCGAACGTCGGGCCCAATTGTGGAGCGATCTGGTCGATCGTCGTCGACAGTGCGTCCAACGATTGGTTGAGGGTATTGGTGCTCGTCGCGGCCAAGTTCGTGGTCACGTCCGAGACGGCCTCGCTCAATGAATAGGGCGAGGATGTCCTGGACAGCGGTATGACATCTGATGGATGCATCCGTGCCGCTGCCGGCCGGCTCCAAGGTCAGCACTCGTGCGCCCAGCAGCGAACCGGTACGGATGTGTGCGGTGGTCTGTGAGCCGAGCCGCACCTTGCCGCTGGCGCCGAATGTGACCAGCGCATCGCCGTCGTGCAGCGAGACTTCCGAGACGGTGCCGACCTTGACTCCTGATACCAACACATTGTTTCCCGCGGCGATGCCGCCGGCTTCGGAAAACAACGCCTGGTAGTGGATCGTCGTCGCCCAGGACACCAGCCGCTCGGGGGCCAGCCCGACGGCGATGATCAGCATGATCAGAACCGCGCCGATAAAGCCTGATCGAATATGTTTGGCGTCACGGTATTTCAGCATCAGGGCTCCGCGCATCTTCCTTCTGTTTGCTTGAACCACGGGTAGACCGCCGTCCGGCCTTGCAGATCGGTGACGCGGAAGGCCAACCCACAGATGTAATAGTTGACGAAGCTGCCGTAGGCGCCGGTGCGGGCCAGCTTGCGGAAGTTGTTGGGTGCCCGCTGCAAGGCATCGTCGAGGAGTCCCTTGCCGCCTTCGAGCAATGGAGCCAATCGATTCAACTGATCGACCGTTCCGGCCAGCGGTGAGCGCGCCGCGCCCAGCAGGTCGGATATCGACGCGGTACCGGTGTCGAGCGCCTGGATGGCGTCGCCGATAGTGTCGCGGTCGTGCGAAAGATCGGTAACCAGACGCTGCAGGTGTTCAATCGCGCCGGAAAACTGGTCGCCTTGTTCGGCAAGGGTTTTCACCACGGTATTGAGGTTGTCGATCAGGTGCTCGACGGCCTGATTCTTCTCGCCGACATCGTTGGAGAACGACGACGTCTTCGCCAGCAGCGACTGCAATGTCTGACCCTGGCCCTGAAACACCTGCAGCAACGCTGCCGTCAGTGCGTTGACGTCACGCGGATTCAGGCCGCGGATAACGGGTTTCAGCCCGCCCAGGAGCAGATCAAGATCCAGCGAGGGCATCGTGTGGTCGACGGGAATTTGTGATCCGGCCGGCAGCACTCGCATCGATCCCGGCCCGATGATCACTTCGAGGTAGCGATCCCCGACCAGGTTGAGATAGCGCACGGCCGCCCTGCTACCCGTCGTGAGTGCGACGTCGTCGTCGGCGTCGAATTCCACCAGGACGGTGTTGTTCGGCTGCAGCGACACGGCGTTGACCGTGCCGACCCGAATTCCGGCTACCCGCACCGAATCTCCCGTCTTCAGCTGCGAGGCATCGGTGAAGATGGCGGAGTAGCCGTGGGTTGGACCATTGCGGAACTGGCCGAAGATGAAAAAGAGGGAGGCGGACAGCATCAGCATCACGGCGGCGAAGATGCCGAATTTGAGCAGCGTCCCCGCCGGGCTCCGGCCCCACGCGCTCACCCTGGTTGTCCGATCTGCGCGGTGTTGCGCGGCGGTCCGTCGATGGGTCCGTACAGGATCTGCTTGAGTAAGTCGGAGTTCAGCAGGATTCCCGGGTTGTTGTACTGCCACGGGTTGGCGCCGACGTCGGCAACATCGAAGGGCGGAAAGGTGTTGTAGGCAACGGGGATTTCGTGATCACACTGCGGACCGCCCCGGGCGGCTACCTTGGGTAGGTTCGCCGGGTACCGGTAACGCTCGGAGCCCAGGGTTATGCCACCCAGCACCTCAAGACCGGGGACCTGGGTAGGAGGTTGCTTGGCCAACGGCAGCATTCCGCGCAGCGCGCAGGTCAGCGCGGAATGGTATTCGTTGGTCAGGTCTGTGGTCGGCACCAGCAGATGCATGACGTCGGTGAGTGCCTGGCGGTTAGCGCCCACGACGTCGTTACCCATATCGGCCAACCCGATCGCGCTGATCAAGAATGCGTCGAGGTTGCGCTGTTCGTCGACGATGGATTGGCTGACCCTCGTCGTATTGTCAGCGGTTCTGATCAGATCGGGCGCCGCGTCGGCGTAGGCGATGGACACGTCGGCGGTGGCCGCGATGTCGTGGCTCAGATTCGGCAGACTCGGCTCGATCTTGGCGAGAAACGCATTCAGGTCGCTGAACAGCTGGCCGAGTCGTCCACCTCGGCCGTTGAGAGAGGTGGCGATCGCACCGAGCGTTTGGTTGAGTTTGGCGGGGTCGATTTTCGCCAGCACCGAGGTGAGTTGCTGGAACACGGTATTGATTTCGACGGTCACCCGGCCGGCATCGAGCACCTGGCCGGCGCGCAGGCGCTGCGGCGAGGGGTCCTCCGGGGGAATCAGCTGGATGAACTTCGCGCCGAAGGCCGTCGTCGCGACGATGTCGACGAGGACATTGGCCGGCAGCAGGCGCATCCGGGACGGGTCGATGGCCAAATGAATCGCCGCCTGCCCATTGGCATTGTCCTCGACGGACGCGACGGTGCCGACCGGTGCGCCGTGCAGTTTGACCTTGGCGCCGGGGTTCATCATCAGACCCGCACGATCGGAAAGCACGGTCACCGGCACGGTCTCGGTGAAGCCGCCGCGGAACTGCGTCAGCGCAAGGGCGATGACCGCGACAATGACGACGACGGTGGCCAGACCCGCGAGCGGGCGCACGTAGGTGTGCCGACGGGGACCTCGAGGAAGACCCCTGTGACCGGCCGGCAACATGACTTGAGCGCGGGTTGGCGCCGGTCCGGCCGGAATGCTTTGGGTCACCTACGCTCCTTCGCTGCAGGGGAGCTAGTCGGCACGGCACGAAATGCCAAGTGCCCCAACGGCCTACTGATCAGCCCCCACCCGCATGACACTGTCCCATCAGAGTCATCGAGCCCCGTGATGTGATACAAATCTCATGTTAGTAGCGAGCAGAACGATACATCTCGTAAATCTCAAAGTACAAGACTGCTTTACACGAGAGTGTCGTTCTACACTGGCCACTGCCGACACGCCAGCAGAGGAGCATCGTGACCGGTTTCCCCGTCCGGACCGTCTCGCCAGAGTTGGCGCAACGCTACGCAGACCAAGGATGGTGGACCCGCGACACCCTCGGGGATCTGCTGGCCCGCTGTCTCAAAGACAACCCGCACGTCACGTTCACGGTCCACTCCGCGCAGCGGCCCTACGCCGGCACGTTCGCCGACGTCGAACTGCTGGCCCGCAAGTTGGCGGCGGGGCTGCGGGCCCGCGGTGTGGGAGCGGGCGACGTGGTCGCCTTCCAGCTGCCGAACTGGGTGGAGGCGGCGGCAACCTTCTGGGCATCGGCATTCCTGGGTGCGGTGGTGGTCCCGATCGTCCACTTCTACGGCCCGCGCGAAGTCGGGTTCATTCTGGGCGCCGTCAAACCGCGCGCCTTCATCACCGCAGAGGGGTTCGGGCGGATGGTGTTCGATCCCGACGTCTGCGCCGCCGTGCCGGTTGTCGCGGTGGTCGGCGCCAGCTTCGACGCACTGGTCGACGCCGAGCCCATGGAGGGCACGCTGGCGGCCGACCCCGCGGGCCCCACGCTGATTGCGTTCACCTCCGGGACCACCAGCAATCCCAAGGGTGTGATCCACAGCCATCAGACGCTGAGCTTCGAGACCCATCAACTGCTGGCGAACTACCCGCCGGGCCGGGGCCGGCAACTCACCGCGCTGCCGGTCGGCCATTTCATCGGCATGCTTGGCGCGTTCTTGATCCCGGTCCTCGAGGGGGCGCCGATCGATCTGTGCGATGTTTGGGATCCCGGCCTCGCGATCGACCTGATGGAAAGCGATGGCGTGTCACTCGGTGGCGGACCGCCCTACTTCGTCACGAGCTTGCTCGACCACCCGCGATTCACCGCCGAGCATCTGCAATACATCAAGTACCTCGGCCTCGGCGGGTCCACCGTTCCAGCGGCCGTCACGCAGCGGCTGACCGATCTCGGCATCCTCGTCCACCGCTCCTACGGCAGCAGCGAACACCCGTCGATCACTGGTTCGCATTGGACCGCACCGGAGGACAAGCGGCTGTTCACCGACGGCGAAGCGCGGCCCGGTGTGGAGATCCGGCTGGCCGAGGACGGCGAAATCCTTTCTCGCGGACCGGATTTGTTCATCGGCTACACCGATCCTGCGCTGACCGCCCAGGCCTTCGACGACGACGGGTGGTATCACACCGGCGACATCGGGGTCATGGATGACGACGGCTACGTCACCATCACCGACCGCAAGTCCGACATCATCATCCGCGGCGGCGAGAACATCAGCGCGCTGGAGGTCGAGGAGATCTTGCTCGCCCTGCCGGCGGTGGCGGAGGCCGTGGTGGTGTCCGCACCGGATTCCCGGCTGGGCGAACACGCCGCCGCCGTGCTGCGCATCAAGCCAGGTCAGACCATGCCCACCCTGTCCGAGGTCCGCGAGCACTTCGAGCGCGCCGGGGTGGCCAAACAGAAATGGCCCGAAGAGTTGCACGAGGTGGACGACTATCCCCGCACCGCCAGCGGGAAGGTGCAGAAATACGTGGTGCGCCAGCGTATTCGGGAGCAGGCGGGGCAAAAGTGAGAGTTGAACTTTTGAGTTGAGAAGAATATCGTTCTACTGCCACCTTCTTGTTTAGGAGCCATGGGTGACTATCCTCGCGGAGCAACGCAGTTATGTCGCGGGCCGGTGGATCACTGGCGATGATGTGGTCAGCGTCGAGAACCCCGCTGACGAAAGCCACGTCGCCGATATCACCGCCACCCCGCTGGCCGAGGTGCAGCGCGCGATCGATGCGGCACGCCGCAGCTTCGACGAAGGCGCGTGGGCCGAAACGGCTCCCACCGAGCGCGCGCGGGTGCTGCGCGCCTTCATTGACCACATCGAGGCCGCCCGCGATGAGCTGGTGCCGACGCTCGTCGCCGAGGCCGGTCAATCGACCTTCTTCGCCGATTACACGCAGTTGCGCGCCGGGGCAACGATCGGCCGTCAAACCATCGAACTGTTCTTGTCGATGTCACACGAGCAGGCCAGCCCGGTGCCCGTCGACGAGTTGGTGCGTGGGCCGAGTGGCGCTCAGCCTTCGTCGCCATGAACCGGTCGGGGTGGTCACGGCCATCACGCCGTACAACGCGGCCCTAATCATGGGCTTTCAGAAGCTCATTCCCGCCTTGATGGCCGGCAACTCGGTGATCCTGCGGCCCAGCCCGCTGACACCGATCTCGTCGCTGATCTTCGGTGCGGCCGCCGACGCGGCGGGTCTGCCGCCGGGCGTCTTGAGCGTGGTCGTCGAGTCGGGCACGGCCGGCGCGGAGCTGCTTACCAGCCACCCGGCCGTCGATATGGTGTCGTTCACCGGGTCGACGGTGGCGGGGCGCAGGATCCTCGCCCAGGCGGCGCCGACCGTCAAACGCGTGTCGCTGGAACTCGGTGGCAAGTCGGCGCAGATCTATCTGCCGGACGCGGTACATCGCGCCGCCGGCGGCGCCGCCGTCGTCGTCGCGAGCACGGCCGGCCAGGCCTGCGTGGCAGCCACCAGAATGCTTGTGCCGCAGGATCGCAAGGAAGAAGTGCTGCAAGCGGTTTCCGAGGTGTACAAGTCGATCAAGGTCGGCCCGCCCACCGACGAGTCCGCGATGATGGGCCCGGTGATCAGCGCCGCGCAGCGCGACAGGTGCGAGCAGTACGTCAAGCTGGCAGAAGAGCACGGCGGCAAGGTGTTCTGCGGCGGCGGCCGGCCGGCGGGCCTGGACCGCGGCTACTACTTCGAGCCCACGGTGCTGGATCTGCCGAGCAACGCCAATCCCGCTGCGCAGGAAGAGATCTTCGGTCCGGTGATCGGTGTGCTGGGCTACCGCGATGTCGACGACGCGGTGGCGATCGCCAACGACAGCATCTACGGGTTGTCCGGTCAGGTCTACGGGGCCGACGCGGCGGCCGCGGTCGCCGTGGCGCGCCGGCTGCGCACCGGCGCGGTCAACGTCAACACCAGTGTCTTTTCGGCGTACGCACCCAGCGGGGGCTACAAGCAGAGCGGCCTGGGCCGCGAACGGGGCCCGGACGGGATTCGCGAATTTCAGGAGGTAAAGCACATGTCGATTGGGGAGCTGAAATGAGCCCAGAACCAACGGCACAAGACATACAACCTGGACTGGCTGATCTCGGTCGATGACCACATCCTCGAACCGCCGAATCTGTGGGTCGACCGCGTCGCCTCCAAGGACCGGGACCGCGCCCCGCACATGGAGGTCGACGACTACGGGCATGGACGTCTGGGTTTACGACGGCAAGAGGATGCCCAGCTCGGGCTTGAGCGCCGTCGTCGGCAAGTCCAAGGAGGAGTTCAGCCCCGAACCGCTGAACTACTCGGAGATGCGGCCAGGCTGTTACGACGCCAAGGCGCGTCTGGAAGACATGGATCGCTCGGGTGTGCTTGCGTCGCTGTGCTTTCCGACGCTGCCCCGGTTCTGCGGGCAACTGTTCATGGAGGCCAGCGACCGGGAATTCGGCTTCCAGTGCCTGCAGATCTACAACGACTGGCTCGTCGAGGACTGGTGTGGCGTCGCGCCGGGACGCTACATCCCGCTGATGCTGATCCCCATGTGGGATCCGGCTCTCGCCGTCAAGGAGATGGAGCGCATGGCGGCCAAGGGCGTCACGGCCTTTGCGTTCTCCGAGAACCCGGAACCCTTGGGGCTACCGACGATTCACGACACCAATGGCTACTGGGAACCGGTCATGGCGGCGGCCAACGAACTCGAACTCGTCGCGAGCATGCACGTCGGCTCGTCGTCGACGCTGCCCAAGATCTGCAACGACGCGCCGTTCATGGCCAACCTCACCTGGGGTGCCTCGCGCACGTCGGGAACCATGCTGTCCTGGCTCTTCAGCGGGCTGTTCCAGCGTTACCCGAACCTGAAAATCGCCCTGTCCGAGGGTGAATGCGGCTGGATGCCCTACTTCCTGGAGCGCGCCGAGCAGGTGCTCGACAAGCAGCGGTACTGGGTGAAGCGCGGGCAGACGTTCATGGGACACGCGGGTAATGGGGCCGACCTCGACACCCTCGACATCCGACAATCCTTCCGCGATCACGTCTACGGCTGCATCATCGAGGACCACCACGCGGTCAAGAGCCTGGACGAGCTCGGCGAGGACAACGTCATGTGCGAGACCGACTATCCGCACTCGGACTCGACATGGCCGAACTGCATCGAGGTCGCCCGCAACACCATGAAGGACCTTCCGGAGAACGTGCAGTACAAGCTGCTGCGCGGAAACGCCGAACGGCTGTACCGGTTCACGCCGGCCGAGCCGCCTGTCTTGGCGACTGCGTGACCGCAGTGACGGGTGTACTGGATGGCAAGAGCGCCATCGTCACCGGCGCCGGCTCGGGGGTAGGCCGGGTCTCCGCCAAGCGCTTCGCCGAGGAGGGCGCCAGAGTCGTCGTCGCCGACATCGACCTCGACCACGCGAAAGAGACTGTGCGCCAGATTGAATCGGCTGGCGGGTCCGCGATCGCCGTCGGGACCGACGTATCGGACGAGCAGCAGGTCCAGGCGATGATCGCGGCCGCGGTCGACCAGTACGGTCGGCTCGACATCCTGTTCAACAACGTCGGCATCCCGACGCCGCGACTCGGCATGACTTTCGAGGACCACACGCTCGAAGACTTCAACCGCCTGGTCGCGGTCAACCTCGGCGGGGTGTTCCTCGGCTGCAAGTACGCGGTGCTGCGCTTCAAGGAGCAAGGTGACGGCGGCGTCATCCTCAACACCGCTTCGGTGGCAGGCCTGGTCGGATGGGGTGGCACGGTGTACGGCGCCACCAAGGGTGGGGTCATCCAGCTCACCCGGGGAGTCGCAATTGAGGCGGCGCCCTTTGGAATTCGGGTCAACGCCATCTGCCCGGCCGCCATGCCGCTGACCGGTTTCATGGCGGCGGGCGGACTGCAGGTCGACGCGGATCAGCAGGCCGAGATTGCCAAAGCCGTCGGCGGGCAGCACCCGCTCGGGCGTGCCATCACGGCCGAGGACTGCGCCGAGGCCGCCCTCTATCTGGTGTCGGACGCGTCACGCAACGTCACCGGGGTGGCGCTGCCAATCGACGGTGGGTTCGTGGCCCGATGACCTCAGCCACGCTGGATCGCGATCGACTGCGGGAGCTGTTCGACCTGCGAAGCTCCTACAACGCGTACACCGGTGGCACCTATGAGGACGATCCGTACCCGGTTTGGCACCGGTTGCGCGCAGAGGGGCCGGTGCTGCCCGGCATTCTCCACGAGCTGACCGGCTCCACCGACCCGCTGTTCTTCCACGGGCTGCCGTACCCCGACAGCCCCCATTTCACGGCGTTCGACTACGACTCCTGCATGACCGCCTACCGCAACCCGGATGTGTTCGCCTCGTCTCCGGAGCCCGTCGATCTCGAGGGCGGCCCACTGGGTCTGACCAACAGCATGCTCTCGATGGGCGGTGACGCAGCACAAGCGTTATCGCGCCCTCGTCCAACCGTCGTTCCTACCGGCGAACGGCAAATGGTGGATCGACAATTGGATCTCCGAGACGGTGGACCTGCTCATCGACGGGTTCGTGCACGACGGACACGCCGAACTCAACGTCGACTTCTGCGCGGCCATCCCCGTGCTCACCATCACCGGCAGTTTCGGAGTGCCCGTCGAGCAGGCCCTCGACATCCGACAAGCGGTCGGAACCGATCCGCAGAAGGTCGTCGACCTACTCAAGCCGGTCGTCGCGGCCCGCCGCGAGGAGCCGAGGGACGACCTGATCAGCATCCTCGTCCAAGCCGAACTGACCGACGAGGACGGCGTCACGGACCGACTCACCGATCGGGAGATCGACTCCTTCGTGCTGCTGTTGCTCGGCGCGGGCTCGGGCACCACATGGAAGCAGATGGGCACCACGCTCACGGCGCTATTGCAGCGTCCGGAACTCCTCGAAGCGGTGCGGGCAGACCGCCAGCTGCTGCGCCCCGCCATCGAGGAGTCGGTTCGGTGGATGCCAACCGATCCGATGTTCTCCCGCTGGGTCATGGCCGACACCGAACTTGGCGGCGTCGAAATCCCCGCCGGATCCGTCGTGCATCTCGCGATCGGCGCCGCCAACAGGGATCCCGCCCGATGGGACCGTCCCGATGAGTACGACATCACCCGAAAGTTCAGGCCGTCGTTGGGATTCGGGCAGGGCGCACACATCTGTCTCGGCATGCACGTCGCCCGCGCCGAGATGATCATTGCGACCTCTGCGCTGCTCGACCGGCTGCCGAACCTACGTCTGGACCCCGATGCCGAACCACCCCGCTTCGTCGGAATGTACGAGCGCGGGGCGACTGCGATACCCGTGCTCTTCGATAAGGCTTGAGGTGGATATGAGCGAATCAAATTACACACAACCCGACCTCTTGCTGCTCGGCGAGGACCACATTCGCGCGTATCGGGAAACCGGCGGCGAGGTGGGGTACATCTGGAACGGCGTGCCCACGCTTTTGCTCACCGCGACCGGTCGCCGCACCGGCCAAAAACGCACCTCGGCGCTCATTTTCGGGCGCGACGCCGATGACTATCTGGTGGTGGCTTCCATGGGCGGTGCGCCGAGTCACCCGATGTGGTATCTGAATCTGCAGGCGAATCCCGAGGCCACGATCCAGGTGAAGGCCGAAACGCTCGCGGTTGTCGCGCGCACCGCGTCGGCCGCCGAAAAGCCGCGGCTGTGGAAGATCGTCACCGACGTGTGGCCCAACTATGACGTCTACCAGTCACGCACCGACCGCGACATTCCCGTAGTGGTGCTCTCACCGACATGACCCCCGCTAGCATGGCTTCGGTGTCACGTGCCGAGGAACGGGCCGCCCAGCGGTCAGCGGCTGTACAGCGGTCGCGCACCCGCATCGCCAACCAGGTGCGGTTGATGCTCGACGCCGCACAGCGGCTCATCCGGGAAAAGGGCGATACCTTCACCACCCAGGAGCTGGTCAAAGAGGCCGGTGTCGCGCTGCAGACGTTTTACCGCTACTTCGCCAGCAAGGATGAGCTGCTGCTGGCGCTCATCGCGGACGCGATGACCGACGCGTGCACACGGTGGGCGGAAGCCGGGCGGGAGCTGCCCGATCCAGTCGCGCGGTTGCGCTTCTATATCACCGCGGTCATCGACGTGCTCGACAGCGAAAGCGGCGGCGGTGGCACTGCCCGGTTCGTGGTGTCAACGCATTGGCGGCTGCACCGCATCTTCCCCGACGAACTCGCCGAGGCCGAAAAGCCGTTCGTCGAACTGTTGCTCGGTGAAATCAACGCCGCTGTGGAGGCCGGACTGCTGCGCCCGGCGGACCCGGAATCGGCTGCCTGGTTCATCGCCGAACTGGTTCGGTCGGTGTACCACTACTACGCCTATGCGCCGCGGCAGGAAGACGTCAAGGAACAGCTGTGGCAGTTCTGCCTGACTGCGCTCGGCGGAAGGGAGCGATAACCATGCCGCACGCGAAACCGGACGAGCTACCCAGCGGCGGGGGAGGGCGATGGCCGGCGGCCGGTGATGGTTTTCGCTCTGTGCAGTGGGGGGACATGGAGGTCGGCTACACGACCGCCGGGCCGCTGGATTGCACGCAGCTCTACCAAATTGGTGGACTTCCCGGCGGGGTGTGTACCTGTCCGCACTACGGCTATATCTTCGAAGGATCAATCCGCGCAACCTATCCCAACACCGATTGGGCGGACGAGGTCGCCACCGCCGGTGAGGTGTATTTCTTCCCGGCCGGACACATTCTGATCTACCCCGAAGCGACCAGGGCGCTCGAGCTGAATCCGGCGTTCGCGCTGCAGCAATGCATGGATGCGATGCTAAGGGCCGGGGAGAGGGCGAGTCTCGCAGGCGACTTACCGTCGTGAATTCCCAACTGCCACACTGGCCACTGGCTGGTGGGTATATGACGATTTGTCCACCTCACAGCGACAACTCAGACAATGTAGTTCTTTGCGCGCCAGAGAGTCTCGCGCTCAACCGTGCTTGTCGCTGTGAGGTGGACAAATCCTCATATACCCAGAACCAGAGACGCCTGGCAGGCTACATTCGCGACAGGTGAACGGATACGTGCGGGTGCCGCCGAGCGCTCCATCACAGCCCGCGTCGAAGGAGGAGTCGAGCGAACCGGCCAGCGTGGTCGCATCCCAGGTGTAGACGTCGTGCGTGGGAATCGTTGGGCCGTAATAGATGTTGTCACACCGCAGGCCATCTGGAACATCGACGGTCAAGGTGTACCGGCCGTTGACAAGCTGCGCGTCCCCGACGTAGTTGAATGCCTTGGCTACCGGCATGGCGGTGGCGTTCACATGGACGCAGGCGCTGTTGCACCAACTGATCGACCACATCCAGGTGTGAAAGTCGTACCTGCCCACTATCTGAAGGTTGTAGTTTCCGAGTGCCATATTGGCTCGGGCGACCGGCGCGAAGGTCATGGCAGCGACGGTGAGAATGCCGGCCAGTGTCGCGGCGAGCTGTCGCAGAGAACCCATGACGCTCCTCATCTTTGGTGGCGTCCGGCGCTTGTTTGCTTCGCGAATTTTCCGGAATGCTATATCCGTGCCAAGTAGATTATCACTCTCGTAAAGTCTAGAACGGGGCATCCGAATGGTGAGCGAATTCACCGCGAGCTGACGTGACGCAGTTGCGGGAGATGCCCGCCGGCTCTGGGGTTCCCGAGACCAGCGCAACCCGGCCGCCGTCCGAGTTCGACGAAGCCCTGCCCGAGTTCTCGGACGAATACACCGAGGTTGAGTACCTACTCTCCGGCACCGCGAATAGCTACACCGGGCCCGTCACCGGCCCGGCCGAGGTGGCTAGCCGTGGGCACCGCTACGTCACCCGGGTTTTGGCCCGCTATCCAAAACAGTTGGCCCGCTTCAGCGGCCGGGTCGTCATCGAGCCGTTCAACACCACCTACGGCGTCGACCGGGATGCGCTGTGGCTGCACGTCGCCACCCTGTTGCAGGCGCAGGGCGACGCCTGGATCGGCATCAGTGTGCGCGCCTGGTCGTCAGAAGAACTCAAGCGCCGCGACCCGCTGCGCTACGCCGACGTCGACATCGGATCCAACGACCTGGTCTGGGACCTGCTGCGGGCGATCGGCACGCTGGTCAAGCAGGGTGACCAGCACAGCCCGCTGCGTGATCTCCCCGTCCGGCACGTTTATCTGGGCGGTTATTCGCAAAGCGCCCTTGACACAGCCACTTTCGCCGCGGCCTTTGGCGCCGTCTACGACGGCTTTTTCCCCACCTCACACGCGGCAAGCCTGACGCCGCTCGCGCTCGGAGAAGGCCTGCCACGCTTCGAGTACGTGCCGATGCCACCGGTTGGAGTCCCGGTCATCGAAGTCCAGTCACAAAGCGACGTCGAGGGATTCGGCTTCGACGAGTTCGTCAACCCCGGCAGTGCCTCGGTGCGGCGAGCGGACAGCGACGCCGCCGGAGATCGCTTCCGGTTGTACGAAATCGCGGGGGCACCCCATGCGGCCAAGATCGTCGGCTGCGACGGCGACGGCTCGAGCTTCCCGTTGGCGGCCTTCGTCCGTGCCGCACTGCGCAACCTATTTCGTTGGGCCGAGGACGACATCACGCCGCCGACGGCGCCGCGCATCGAACTGGAAATCGACGAGGTCAGTGGCCCAGGCGGCCGTCGACCGGTTCGGCAACGCCCGCGGGGGCGTGCCTTCACCATTCCTCGACGTGCCGATCGCCCGCTACGAGGCGCACTCGACGCCGGGGCCGGTGTGCGCGCTCGCCGGCCGCGAGGCGCCGCTGCCTTACGAGGTGCTTGCCAACCGGTACGGAGACCTGCAGACCTACCTCGCCGAATTCACCATCAGCCTCGACGAAATCATCCAGGCGGGCTTCCTGCTCGAAGACGACCGGGCCGCGATCCTGGAAGCCCAAACCGCCAAAGCCCAGGCGGCGTTCGCATGACAGTGACGACCGTGCCCGTGCCGGAGACGCTCGAACAGGCGCTGTCCCCGGAGTGGCTCAGCGCGGCGCTGCAACCGCGGTTCCCCGGGATCGAGGTATCGGCGGTCGCACCGGGGCCCGTCGTCGACCGAATCTCGACCAACGCACGGTTTTCCATCGAGTGCGCCGGCGGTGTCCCCGACGGGCTGTCGCCGGCCCTGTGTGTCAAGGGCTACTTCAACGAAATCGGCCGTGCGGCCCGCTATGTCGGCGCGCCGGAAGCAGGCTTCTACCGAGACCTCGCCGCGGCGACCGGGGTGCGCACGCTGCGCAGCGTGTACGCCGACATCGACCCGGCCACGCAGCACGGCGTCGTCATCACCGAGGACGTTGTGTCCCAGGGCGGAACGTTCCTGGACGGCAACAGCCCCTACACGCCCGACCAAACCGCCCAGACGCTCGCCGAATTCGCCCGGCTGCACGCGGCAACGTGGGCCGACCCGCGCTACACGCAGGGGTGGTTGGCGCCACGCCTGGGCCGTGTGCTGGAAGTGTGGGGCGTATCGACCACCATCGACATCATCGGCCGCAACTTCAACGGCCCCAACGGACAAGGCATCCCCGACGAGGTGCGCGACGCGCACCGGCTCGTCGACGCGTACCGCAGCCTCGCGAACAGCGGCAGCCAGAGCATCTTGTGTCATCCATGGTGATGCCCACGTGGGCAATCTCGTTCTCGACGCCGGCGGGACAGCGTCCCTGGTCGACTGGCAACTCGTCCAACGCGGCATGTGGTACTTCGACGTCGGCTACCACATCGCCTCGACACTGACCGTCGAAGAGCGTCGACGCAGCGAGCGAGATCTGTTGCGGCACTACCTTGATGCCCTGGCCTCCTACGGCGTCACCCCGCCGTCGTGGGACGATGCCTGGCACGCCATCGCTCGCGGCATGCTGCACGGATTCTTTCTCTGGGGCATCACCACCAAGGTGGAGCCCGCGATCATCGCGACGTTGCTGACTCGGTTGGGCACGGCCGTCGCGGACAGGAGGCAGTAGATGGAGCCAAACGCGTTCGACGGGATACGCGTTGTCGAGCTGGCGCAATGGGTGTTCGTCCCGGTGGCCGGGGCGCTGCTGGCCGACTGGGGCGCCGACGTCATCCGCATCGAGCGCCTCGAGGGCGATCCGTACCGGGGGCTGGCGACGCAGGGGATCGGCACCGACCGTGGCGGGGTCAATTTGTC
This sequence comes from uncultured Actinomycetota bacterium, assembly GCA_963708995.1. Classification (GTDB taxonomy): domain Bacteria; phylum Actinomycetota; class Actinomycetes; order Mycobacteriales; family Mycobacteriaceae; genus Mycobacterium. The sequence continues at coordinate 242,004 of CAVPUR010000013.1, read as the reverse complement.
GATGGCACTGGCTAATCGGGGCAAGCGGTCCGTCGCGTTGAACCTTCAGCATGAGGCCGGATTGGCCGTGCTGCACGAAATGCTCGCCTCCGCAGACGTATTCCTCACCAGCCTGCGCCCCGGCGCGCTGGGCCGGCTGGGTCTCGACGCCGACACGTTGCGCGCGCGATATCCCAGCCTGATCTATGCCCGGGGCCATGGCTTCGGGGTGCGCGGCCCGGACGCCAACCAGCCCGGCTACGACAGCTCGGCGTTCTGGGCGCGCGGGGGAGTGGGCCACATCCTGACGCCGCCCGAGCGGGACTACCCGATCAGCCAGCGCGGTGCCATGGGCGACCGAAATGGCGCTATGGCATTGGCTTTCGGCATCGCGACCGCGTTGCTCAAGCGAACCAAGACGGGCGCCGGTTCGGTGGTCGACGTGTCGCTGCTGGCCACCGCGATGTGGACGCTGTCGTCCGACCTGCTCGCGGTGCTCAACGGCGGCGAGGCCGCGCCGATGGGCGGCCGTGGGCCGGTGGTCAATCCGCTGGTCGGGAACTACCGCACCAAGGACGGCCGTCATATCCAGCTGATGTTTTTGCAGGGCGACCGCTACTGGCCGGAATTCTGCCGGGTCGTCGGCCGCGACGATCTCATCGACGACCCGCGCTTTGCCGACCTCGCCGCGCGCCGCGCCAACGCCGAAGCCTGTGTGGCCGAACTGGATTCAATCTTCGCCCGCCACGCACTTGCGGAGTGGAAAGAACTGCTCGCCAAACTGGACGCGCCGTGGGCGCCCGTGCAATCCGTAAAAGAGGTGGCCGAGGATCCGCAGGTGGTCGCCAACGGTTATGTGGGGGAGGTCAAGCTCGACGACGGTGAGGCCTATCGCCTGCCGGCGGTTCCGATTCAGCTCGACGAGCAGGCGGCGCCGTTGCGCCGCGCACCCGAGCACGGCGAGCACACCGAGGCGCTGCTGCTGGAACTCGGCTACGACTGGGATGGGATTTCAAAGCTGGCGGAACAAGGGGTGATTCCGTGACCGAACGTCCGCTGCCGGTCCCCGATGAAGCGTCGGCGCCGTTCTGGTCGGCCACGGCCGAGCATGTGCTCACCGTGGCCCGCTGCGCAAACTGCGGTCAATTCGCCATGCCGCCCGACGTGGTGTGTCCACATTGCCGGAGCAGCGACCCGCGCTTCGAGTTCACACCGGTCAGCGGCCGCGGCACCGTGCGGTCGTGGACCGTTGTGCGCCAGGCGTTCTTGCCGGGCTTCGAGGACGACCTGCCGTTCGTGCTCGTCGACGTGGAACTCGTTGAGCAGCAAGAGCTCCGGTTGATCGGCCGGTTACTTGACGGTCCGGATGCCGATTTGCACGTGGGTGACGCCGTCGTCGTCGGTTTCGAGGACCTCGCCCCCGGCGTGGCCGTACCGGCATTCGAGCTCAGCCGGTGAGCGGCAGATTCGCGGCGGCCAACAAGGTCGCCATCGTCGGCTACGCGCACAGCCAGGTGCTCCGCCGCGCCGATCGGTCGCTGGGCGTGCAGGCCGTCGAAACCGCCCGCGCCGCAATCGCCGACGCCGGCCTGCACCTCGAGCAGATCGACGGCTTCGTCAGCTCGAGTTTGTTGCCGAGCGCAGGGGGTCAGGCCGCCGAGGACGGCGTCAGCACCGTGTCATCCGCCTGGCTCGCCCAACATTTGGGCGCCGAGCCACGCTACGTCGCCGGATTCGACGGCATCGGCCAGATCACCGGCTCGGTCGGCATCGCGGTCAACGCGGTGGCCAGCGGCGCCGCCGACTACGTGTTGTTCCACCGCGCCCTGCACAACCCCGCCGGGAAATACCACGCCAACCCCATGCGGCAGGCCCACGGACCGATGCAATGGACTGCACCGCAAGGCTTTTTCGGGCCGCTGGCCATGATCGCGCTGCCCTACAACGAGTACCTGCAGCGCTACGGCGCGCGCCGGGAATCGATGGCGGCCGTGGTGGTGGAGGCGCGCAAGAACGGCGCGCGCATCCCGTGGTCGTTCTGGCATGACCGGCCGCTGAGCGCAGACGAGTACCTGCAGGCGCCAATGCTTTTCGATCCGGTCTGCCGCTACGACTGCGACATTCCCGTCGACGGCGTGGCCGCATTCGTCTTCACCTCAGCCGAGCGCGCCAAGGACCTGCCGCATCCGCCGGTCTACGTCGCCGGCTACGCCGCGGGCGCACCGTCGCGGCGACGTCTTCCGTTGCACTGGCCGCTCGACGACATCCTCGACGGAGGTGCGCAGACGGCTCGGCGGCTGTGGGCGAACGCGGGCATTACGGCCGCGGAGGTTGATCTGCCGCAGGTGTACGACGGCTTCTCGCCGTTTGTGTGGTTGTGGCTGGAGGTGCTCGGGTTCTGCCCGCCGGGCGAGGCACATCGCTTCGTCGAGGCGGGCGGCATCGACAGCGATCGCCCGGATGCCATACCCGCGCTCTCGGGTGGCGGCGCGCTCGGAAACGGGCGCATGCACGGAATACCGCAGATGCTCGAGTGCTACCTGCAGCTGGCGCGACGGGCCGGTGAGCGGCAGCGCGACCGCGCGACCATTGGGCTGGCCTGCCACTCCTCGCCGCATTTCGGTGGCGCGGTCGTCTACAGCGCGGAGGCATTTTGAGAGTTGTGTTCTTAGATTTATCAGAATATCGTTCTACTGTTACTGGCCTTTAGGAGTCGCTGTGACGGTTCCGTCCGAGTCGTGGGTAGAGCGCGCTGTCGATCGGTCAGCGGCCGTGCAGCGGTCGCGCACCCGCATCGCCAACCAGGTGAGGTTGATGCTCGACGCCGCCCGGCGGCTCATTCGCGACAAGGAGGATTTCACCACCCAGGAGCTGGTCGCCGAGGCCGGCGTTGCGCTGCAGACCTTTTACCGCTACTTCACCTCCAAGGACGAGCTGCTGCTGGCGCTGATCGGCGACGCGATGACCGAGGCCTGCGACCATTGGGCCGAGGCCGCCGCCACGCTACCCGATCCCATGGAACGGTTGCGGTTTTACATCACCGCGCCGCTGGAGAGATTCCAAAGCGATAGCAAGGACGCCGCCGGCATGCGGTTCATCGTCTCCACGCACTGGCACCTGCACCGCATCTTCCCGAAAGAGCTCGCTGAGGTCGAACAGCCCTTCGTCGACCTGATCGTGGCGGAGATCAACAGCGCAGCGGATGCTGGGTTACTGCATCCGCGCAACCCCGAATGGGATGCGTGGTTCGTCGTCGAACTACTGCGCTCGGTCAACCACTATTACGCCTACGCCGCCAAGACCGGCGACGACTTGAATGTCACGAAAGAAAACCTCTGGCAGTTCTGCCGGACTGCGCTTGGGGTTCGAGGATGATCGAGAAAGGTTGCCCAATGGACGATTTCATCGATTTCAGTGCCGTCGACTTCTTCACCGACCCGTCGCTCGTTCCCGATCCGCACCCGTATTTCGACTATCTGCGGGGCAAGGCACCGGTGGTCCGCGAGCCGCATCATGGGGTCGTCGCGGTCACCGGCTACGACGAAGCCATGGCGTTGTACAAAGACATCGACTCGTTTTCCAGCTGTATCGCGGTGGGCGGCCCGTTTCCACCACTGCCATTCGAACCGTCGGGTGACGACATCAGCGGCCTGGTCGAGCAGTACCGCACGAAAATGCCGCTGCACGAGCACATGGTGACGATGGACCCGCCGGACCACACCCGGGCTCGATCGGTGTTGAGCCGGCTGTTGACGCCCGCACGCTTGAAGGAGAATCAGGAGTTCCTGTGGAACCTCGCCGACGAGCAACTCGACGAGTTCGTCGACCGCGGCGAGTGCGAGTTCCTCGAAGCGTATTCCAGGCCATACTCGCTGCTGGCCGTCGCCAACCTGCTTGGTGTTCCCGAAGCCGATCACGACGAATTCCGTGCTGTGTTTGGGAATTCGCACACCGTGGGCAACCTGGAGCACAATCCCGCCGCGATTAACCCGCTGGATTTCCTCGATGAGAAGTTCCACTTCTACATCGAAGACCGGCGGCGCGAGCCGCGCGGCGACGTGCTGAGTGATCTGGCGGCGGCGAAATATCCCGACGGCTCGACGCCGGAGGTCGTCGACGTCGTGCGTACGGCCACCTTCTTGTTCGGGGCCGGTCAGGAAACGACCGCCAAGCTGCTCGGCGCCGCATTGCAAATCCTTTGCGACCGGCCAGATCTGCAACAGAAGCTGCGTGACGATCGCAGCCTCATCCCCGCGTTCATCGAAGAAACATTGCGGATGGAAAGCCCGGTCAAGACCACCTACCGGCTCGCGCGCAAGTCGACCTGCGTGGGTGGCGTCGACGTCCCCGCGGGCACCACGGTGATGGTTGCGCCGGGCGCGATCAACCGCGATCCCAACCGCTTCGAAGACCCGCACGAGTTTCGGCTCGACCGCCCCAACGTTCGTGAGCACATAGCGTTCGCGCGCGGCGTACACACCTGCCCCGGCGCGCCGCTCGCCCGGGTCGAGGGGCGGGTCTCGCTGGAGCGAATTTTGGACCGCATGGCGGACATTCGGGCCAATGAAGACAAGCACGGGACGTTGGGTGACCGTCACTACAGCTACGCGCCGTCCTACATCCTGCGCGGGCTCAACGAGCTCCACATCCAATTCACCCCGATCAGGTAGGTGGTGAAGGGTGCGCCGAATGACGGCCGTTGCGAGCGGGTTCTGGGTGCTGGTCCTCGCCAGTGGGGTGCCGACGGCGGGCGCGTCCGGCGACGACGAGTGGGGACTCAACGGAACCTACGTCGCGACGTCGAACGGTCAGTGGGCGCAAACCAACGACATCTACCGCGACGAGGCCAGTGTCCGCAGCACCTGGACGATCAGCATGACCTGTAGCACTCCGCTCGAATGCACCGGACGGGTCTCCAGTGATCTCGGGTGGAGCGCGGACGTGGGCATCCACGGCAGCGAGTACGTCCTGAAGCGTGACCTTCCCAATTGGGAGCCCTGCCCCGACGGTACGGCTCGCACCGGACACCAGATCTACCGGTTCTATCCCGTGGACGAAAAAGGCTGGTTCTCCTTGGGTTCAACGGTTCTCGCCGGTTTCGACAAGACGGTCGGCGACAGCGGCGCTTGCGGCATCAACAAGGCGCTGGTGATCTCGATGCCGTTCCGGTTGGAAAAGGCCGGCTAAGCCCGGCGAGCAGACGCAAACTCCCCCGACACGCCGAGGCGTAGGGCGATTTTGCGTCTGCTCGGCGGGTGAAAATCAGCTGCCGTTTGCCTTGGGCGCGTACTGCGTGCAATACGCATCGATACTCGCGCCGACGAAGTAACCCGATTGGTAGGCGGGCATGGTGCTGTTGTTCAGCACGTCAGTCGCCACCTGGGTGGGTGTCTCGCCGCCGTCAAGTTTTTGACAGACGGTATGAGCGGCATCAATCGCGTGTTGAGAAGACACGTGGTCGGTGATGCCCTCCGACTTCATCGCTGCCAGAAACTTGTTGTCGTTGGTGTCGGCATGAGCGGTCGAGACTGCCCCTAGTGGGCCAACCAAGGCGACAGCGATAGCTACGAGAAGGCGCTTAGTCATTTCAGATTCCCCTTAAAGTGCTGTTACTTGCCGGCGACACGTCGAAAGCCGACATTTGAAGGTTCGGATTTCTGCGGTCTTTCGTGGTACTGCGATAGTTGAGTCGGTCATCTGTAGTGGTTCGCCATTCAAGATGAACGGACAGTTATTGGCTGGCCAACTCACAGCGTCGAACACACCAAGATCGTTACCGTCAGCGACTATAGTCAGCGGCAACTATAGCTTCATCATCCTTTCAGGCCATCAGGGCGACGCACAGAGCGCAAACTGCCAAGCCCTGCAATGCCGCGCGCGCATTGATTATGCGGTCCCAATTAGCTTGTAGCGCACGAGCATTCGTGGGGATTTGGCTGGCTTGTGCGGCGGCGGTGAGCTGCCTGTTGATGGGCGCGCTCACCCTTATGTACAGCGTGAGCCAAACCAGTAGGAGCGCCAGCGCCGCCGCAGCCATGATGGCCGTGGCCCAGCTCCCGGCCACAGCCGCGAATGCGGCGCTCGCCGCCGTGGCGACCAGCCCGATGACGCCGGGTATCGGCATGCGCCGGTCGCCGTAGCGATGCACGTAGCCCATCACCGCGACCAGCGCACGGTCGTCGACGCGGGCCAAAGCGGGTCGTTGCACCATCGCGCAGAACACGTCGGTGCCGAAGACCACCGCGGTGCCCAACACCGCGATCAACGCGGCCACCTTCGCGAGCTCTATCACTGCACGCCTGCCTGGGGCAGCGCGCCGATTTGTTGAAAGACCTCCAAGGTGTTGAGTTCGTCCCAGTGCTCGACGAACATGCCGTCGGCGACCCGCCAGATGTCGATGGAGCGCATCTCGACTTTTCGCCCGGTGGCCGGCAGTCCCATCAATTCGCCGCTCTGCGTCCCGCGGTACACGAAACGCCCGACCACCCTGTCACCCGCGACGACGAGATCCTCCATGGTCGCTGTCAGATCCGGCAATGCCGCGAAGAACGCGGCCCAAAACCGCCGGTTGGCCTCTCGCCCGTCGTCGACGAACGCGTTGTGATTGCGATAATCGCGGGCCACGAAGGTGTCCACGAGGTCTGGGTCGTGCTCATTGAGCATTTTCAGGTAGGCCGCGGCGAGGCGGTGTCCGGTGTCGTTCATCTGGTCACTCCCGAGGCGTTGCGTAGGTGTTAGCAACGCTAACCCTTTGAGGTCGACTCGTCAATAGCATTGCTATTAGTTCTAGCAGTGCTACCATGCTAGGCGTGGCCACCGAAGACCGTCGTACCCGGGAGCGCGCCGCGCGGCGCCGGCTGATCGTCGACACCGCCCGTCAGCTCGCCGAGGCCGAGGGCTGGAACGCCGTCACCACACGGCGGCTGTCCACCGAGATCGAATACAGCCAACCGGTTCTCTACAAACACTTTTCGGGCATGGAGCAGATCGCCGCGGCCGTCGCGGTCGACGGCTTCGGCGAACTGGCTCGCCTGGTTCACGCGGCTCGCGCCGGCGCGGAAACGCCCGACGATGCGCTGACCCGCACGGCGCATGCCTATCTCGACTTCGCCCGCGACAACCCCGCCGTCTACGACGCCATGTTCACTGGGCGCACCGCCCTGCGCTTCGCGGCGGAAGACACCCCGCCTGAGTTGGTAGCCTCCTTCAGCGGGCTGCGCGAAGCCGTGTCGGCCGCCGCGAACGAGGCGGACGCGGACACCCTGACGGAGGTGTTCTGGGCCGCGCTGCACGGACTCGCCACCCTTGGCCGCAGTGGTCGGCTACGTCCGGATTACCAGCGCGAACGGGTCGATCTGCTGGTCGCTCAGTTCCGCGTTTGACGAAAAGCCTTGTCAGCCAAGGTCGTAAGAGTCACGCGACACCCGGAAATAGTGTCCGGTGCTGCTGTCGGTGCACTTCACGCCCGAGAGCTCGCTGTTGGGCGCAGAGCGGCGGCGGTGGTGGTTGGTAGGTGTAGTCGCTGATATCGCAAACCGCGGCGCCCACGGCGATGGTGCAGGCGATATTTCCCTACGGAGACTGAAACGGGGAGCTGTCGGGGTGCGCCGCTGCCGACAAGGCGACCGCCAGCACGCTGAGCCCGATCCTCTTCGCTGAGGGCAGCGCTGACGCTGCCGGCTCGACGGTTTTGTCGGACGGCCTGCGTACCTTTCGGGCATGAGTACTTCCAGGTCGAGCGCTGGCGGCGGGTTCGCTGGGTTCTTCGGGTTGCTGCTGCTGGTCGGGATCATCATCAAGTTCATCTGGTGGATCCTTGGCGCGGTCGCACTGGTCGTTCTCTTCTTCATCGGCGGGCCCTCGTGCGCTGGTACGAGAAACGCCAGGCCGCCGATGCGCGTTACCGCGATGGTCTAGTCGCTCGCGCCGATCAGCAGCACAACTGGGTGATGCGGGGGGATGAGCGCGGGATCTACGGCACCGAAGGCGCCAAACTCATGCACTACCTGTATCGGAACAGCCGACACTGCTGATTGCTACCATCGCGCGGTGGGTTTACCGCCCGTTTCACGGCGCGCTGTCCTGAAATTTGCCGGTGTCGCGCCGGCAGCGCTCGGCATCGGCGCGATGCTCGACGCCCCACAGGCGGCAGCGGGTATCGCCGGAATGGCCGTCTTCCTCGATGCGGGCCACAACGCCGTCAACGACTCCTCGCTAACCCAACAAGTCCCCAACGGTCGCGGCGGCACAAAACAGTGCAACACGTCGGGTGCCGCCACCGACGACGGCTATCCGGAGCATGCGTTCAATTGGGCCGTCGTCGGGCTGATCCAGGGTGCGCTCGATCAGATGGGCGTTCGCACCCAGTTGTCACGCGCTAACGACAGCTCGGCTGGACCCTGCGTCGATCAACGCGCGGCGGAGGCCAACGCGATGCACCCAGACGCGATAGTCAGCATCCACGCCGACGGCGGACCCCCGTCGGGCCGGGGATTCCACGTGAACTACTCCAGCCCGCCGCTGAACGCCGCCCAATCGGGCCCCGCCATGCAGCTCGCGCATGCGATGCGCGATGCCCTGGTCGCAGCCGGTTTTCAACCGTCCACCTACATCGGGTCCGACGGACTGTATGGCCGAGACGACCTCGCCGGTCTGAACCTGGCCGAATACCCCGCGGTCCTCGTCGAACTCGGCAACATGAAAAACGCGGACGAGGCCGCCCAGATGGAAAGCCCCGACGGCCGGGCACGGTACGCCGCGGCCGTCACCAACGGGATCACGGCGTACCTGAACGGCAAAGCCCCGGCCGGCTAGCGACGGTGAAGCTTCGCTGGAGGCTGACCGCGATTGCCGCGGCGCTGGTTGTCACGGCCGCGGTCGTGACGATATCCGCCGTCTTCACCTACCGCCACGCACCCGGACCGCCGGCTTCGACGCCGCCGCCGACAACGTTGGCTGCCGAATTCACCCAGTTAGAAAACAGTCTGCACGCCAAGATGGGCATCGCGGTCAGCGCCGTCGGCAACGGGCAAGCCCCCATGGAGTGGGGAGACTGGCAAGAGGGACCGGCCTGGTCAACGATCAAGGTGCCCTTGGTCATCGCGGCCTACCGGCAAGGCAACCCGCCCCAAGTCACCGGCATGATGAAGGCCGCTATCACCGAATCCGACAACGCCGCGGCCGAATCGCTTTGGGCGCAGCTCGGCGATCCGCCCGCCGCGGCCCAGCGGGTACAACAGATCCTGCAGGAAACCGGTGATCCGACCAGCATCGAATCACGAAGGCTACGAGCAGAATTCACTGCTTTCGGCCAGACCATATGGTCGCTGACCAATCAGACCCGCTTCATCACCGGCGCCTTCTGCAATGGCGCAAACGACCCGATATTCCAGCTGATGAGCCAGGTCGCGGCCAACCAGACGTGTGCACTGATGTCGGCGTTTTCTCGCTTGGGCGGCCGCCTTGAGCGCACACTCAAAGCCGCCTGCCACGACTAGAGCAGTTCGGTGACCGACGTCACGGCGATGAGCACCAGCACGGCTATCCCGACGATGTACACCTGGCGGCGGGGAGTGATGCGTGCGGGGATCGGGCGCTGCTCGAACGTTCGTTGGCGTTGCAAAGCGATCATGTAGGTACACGCCGCCGCCGAGGCGGCCAACAGGGCCGGGATCAGCCGCGAAAGCCCCTCACCGCTGTGCAGGTTCTTGATCGTCAGCAACGCGCCGTTAGCCAATAGCGCGAACGACGTCCGGGTCCACGCCAGCATTGTCCGCTCCGGCTGTGTCCCGCGCTCCGGTCGAGCACCCGTCGGCGTCGAGTGGCTCAACCCATGACCACCTTCGCAATGACCAACCCGAGCGCGATGACCCCAACCACGATAAGACCCAGAGCCAGGTAGCCCGGTGCGGGATGGCGCGGCAACGGCAGGCCGCGTCGCATGGCGCGGTCAGCCTGGTGCCAGCGCAGCAGCCCCATCCCGCTGGTGAGGATCGCCAGGGCCGCCAGCAGCACGCCGAGCGCGCGCCGCGCGCCGGGGATCGCCAGCTCCGGGACGAGTTGTACGAGGGCGACCGCCGCGGCGAGCAGCCCGAGCGAGGTGCGCTGCCAGGCCAGGAAGGTCCGCTCGTTGGCCAGGGTGAACCGGTAGTCGGGCTCGATCTCGGCCGGGCTGTCGGATCCTTGTTCGCCGGCGGGCGTGGTGGTGCTATCGGCCACGACGTACCTCGCAGGGCGTAGTAGGGGCAAGATATGCGACACCGCAGATTTTAATCAACGGGAGGGCACGCCACGCCGCGTTTCCGCGACCTCCGCTGAGTCGGCATGATGGGGATGTGGTGAAGGCGCTGTTGTTCGACGTGCAAGGCACGGCGACGGATTTTCATTCGACAGTGTGCGGCGAGGCGCAGCGGATCAGCGCCGGCCGCTACCCGGGCGTCGATTGGGCGGAGATAGTGCGGCGTTGGCGCGCAAGCTACTTCGCCTCGCTGGACGCTATGCAGAGCCGTCGCGAGGGCTGGGTTTCCGTGCACTCGGTGTACCGCGACGCACTGGACACCGTGCTCGACGAACTTGGCATCACTGGATTTTCGGATGCCGAGCGCGAGGAGCTCACGCTGGCCTGGCAGCGCTTGACGCCGTGGCCGGACGTGGTGCCCGGCCTGACCCGACTGAAGACTGTCTTCACGCTGGCCACCCTGTCGAACGCCGATGTCGCAGCGGTGATCAACATCTCCAAGCGAGCGGGTTTGCCCTGGGACGCGATCTTCGCCGCGGAGATGGCCGGCGTGTTCAAGCCCGACCCGGCCATCTATCGCATGGCCGCAACCTATCTCGGTCTGGATGGCGCCGAGATCATGATGGTGGCCAGCCACAAGTACGACATCCGAGCCGCGGCCGGTCTCGACTTTCGCACGGCGTTCGTGGCCCGGCCGCTGGAATTCGGGGTCGGCGGCGATGCGGACGTGGCCTACTCAGACGAGTTCGACATCAACGCGTCTGATTTTCTTGACCTTGCAGAGCAACTCGACTGCTAGGTCAGCGACGGACGGAACCGGCTAGCGGCTGACCGTTTGCGCGCTGGACCAAACAGATGACGGTGCTCGGCATCGGAGTGGCACCGGTGCGATCCATGTTCGAGTCGATCAGATACGTCACCGAGTACGGGCCGCCTTGCGCAGATTGCGCGGATTGCCCTGTGTAGGGCGCAAATCCGGCGGCGCAGTCTTGATTCGCGACGTTGGCGATAGCCGAGTCGACCGCCATCGGAGCGCGCAGATACACCTCGGCCAAATGCGCCGTCCCGCAATCGACAACGGTGACGGTCACTCGGCTCAGATCGGCCGGCGGAAGGTCGGTCACGCATTCACCGACCTTGAGGTCAATCCACTTCTCGGTGCGGGGGCCCGTGACGGGGACGGCGGTCACCGCCGTTGCCGCTGCCCTGGTCGGCACTGCGGGCGCGGGCGTGCCGTCGTGCCGGCATGGACCCCGTTCGTGCCGCAGGCTGCCAGTAACGCGGCCGCGGCGAGGCCGCACAACGCAGGAATGCATCGCACCCGCATTGCGGCCTCCTCGATCCCATCCGATGACCTGAAGTCTAGGCGCTAAGTCTGGCGCGCGACACCACCCGACCGGCTTCCCCGGCACAACGCCCATCCGGTGATAGCGTGCACTTGATGACTGCTGCGCTACCGGTCGCCGAGAAGATTCGGACGCGATATCGCGCCGAACGGCAACGCTTCTCGGAAGCGCAATACGTATTGCGCCCTCCTGAGAGGCTGCGCGTCCAAGCCGAAGCGCTCGGCGACTATCTCAACCCAGGCGACAGCGTTCTCGACGTTGGGTGTGGGACCGGATATCTGTCCGCGCATATGCAGGAGATGTACGGGGTGACCGCGTGCGGGGTCGACGTCAGAGACTTCCGTCAAGCCCAGATACCGTTCCAATTGTTCGACGGTACGTCGATTCCGTTCCCGGACAAATCTTTTGATCATGTCGTGCTCAGCGAGGTGCTCCACCACAGCCACGACCCGATGGCACTCCTCACCGAGTGCCTTCGAGTGGCGCGCCGCAGCATCATCCTGTTCGAGGACATGCCCGAAGGACGCGTCGGCAAGTTGATCCTGTATCTGCACGTGCGGATCTTCGCGCGGCGCTACGACTATCCCTTCAAGGCGGCGAGCATTCGCGCCTATCGTTCCGCGCTGGCGTGGCTGCACGACCACACGTCGTGTATCGCACGAATCCCTCAGGAACCCGAATGGTTTACCGTCTACCCGCGCGTGTTGTTCGTCTGCGAGCTGTAGACCCGCCCGCCGAGCAGACGCAAAATGCCGCGACACGCCGTGCGGGAAGGGGCTTTTACGTCTGCTCGGCGGAAGTCAACGGCGCGGTGATGTCAGGCCGGAGGAGTCCAGGCGACCGGCAGGCTCTTGATGCCGTGGATGAATTGTGACAGCAGACGCGAGGGTTCGGCCATCGCGACGATATCGGGAATTTCGCGGCACAACTCATCGAACGCGACCCGGATCTCACGGCGAGCCAGGTTGGCGCCCAAACAGAAATGGGCGCCGCCGCCGCCGAAGCCGAGGTGCGGATTGGGATTGCGCGCCACGTCGAAAGTCCAGGGATCAGCGAACTTTGACTCATCACGGTTGGCCGAGTTGTACCACAAGATGGCCTTGTCGCCGGCGGCCATCTTGGTGCCGCTCAGCTCGAAGTCCTGGGTCAGGGTGCGGCGCATGTAGACCACCGGCGACGCCCAGCGGACGATCTCCTCGACAGCGGTAGGCGCCAGGGCGTCGAAGTCCGACCACCATTTGTCGCGTTGCTCGGGATAGCGGGACAACGCCAGCACGCCATGGCTGATCGCGTTGCGCGTCGTCTCGTTGCCCGCCACCACCAGCAGGATGAAGAACGACGCGATCTCTTGGGATGTGAGCCGGTCGCCGTCGACTTCGGCTTCCACCAGGCTCGTCGTCAGATCGTCGTGGGGATTGGAGCGGCGATCCTCGGCCAGCGCGCTGGCGTAGGCGCCGATGTCCATCGAAACCTGAAGGAATTCTTCGAAATCCAACGTCAGGTCAGGGTCGCCAAACCCGAGGATCACGTTGGTCCAGTGGAAGACCCTCTCGTGGTCTTCCTCGGGAATCCCCATCATGTCGCAGATCACCTGCAACGGCAGCGGCCCAGCGAGTTCGCTGACCACATCGGCTTGCCCGTCGGGATGATTGGCGATCATCGCCTGGACCAAGCGTTGGGCGCGTTCGCGCACCGACGCCTCGATGCGGGCCACCACTTTCGGAGTGAACGCCCGGCTGACGATCGAACGCAGCCGCTGATGCCGCGGATCGTCGAGCACGATCATCGAACCGAAGTACTCGGCCAGTTCCGGTGTCTGCTCGTTGACCGTGATGCCGCCGGCGGAGCTGAAGATGTCTGGGTGGCGGCTGGCGAAGTGGACGTCGTCCAGCTTGGTCAGTGCCCAATACCCGTTGCCGGTCTCAAAGCCCTCGTACTCAATTGGGGACCAGAACGAGATCGGGGCCTCGCGGCGCAAGGTGGCGAAAGTGCCGTCGCGAACGTCATCATTGCGGGCCCAGAAGTCGAGCAATTCGAGATGGATGTCGGCAAGCGGAATCTCAGGCGGCGGTGTTCCGTTAACGCGCGCCTTCAGGCCCTTTTTGACGCCGGTGTCCAGACCCACGTTGATCCTCCTAATCTCGACTCAGTGCGAACAGACGGCGCGCCCCGGAGTCCCTGAGGCTGTTGCCTTGAACACCGAGTTGCCGTCGACCACGATGTTGCAGGAGATCTGGCCTTGCCCCTCTGCGCTGAGAACGAACACCTGCCCGCCGAAGGAGGTGAACTGCGTCGACCACGGCAGGGGCACATTCACGATATGTTTCTGACCGGTATCCAACTGATAATTGATGGTGTCAGCCACGCCGGAACCGCTCACTTCGTAGCGGACCTGAGGGAAGTCGCCCACCGCGTTAGCCACACCGCACGTGGCCGCGAATCCGACCGCGACCGCGAACAGGATCGAGCAACCGCTGAGAGCCAATCGACTGGTCATGGTTTCTCATCGTGTCACCACACACAACGGCGCGTCGAGGGTTTCGGGTCGTTTAGCGAGAAGCTAGATACCGCGAAGCGACCCGCTTAGGGTGATTGCTGAGCGGAAGGCGGTTCATGAGCGAACTGATAGCAAATCGCGGGCCAAAGCGCGTCGTGGTGTGGGGCACCGGCTTCGTGGGCAGGATGGTGATCGCCGAGGTCGTCAAACATCCCGCCTTCGAGTTGGTGGGAGTGGGCGTCAGCAATCCGGACAAGGTCGGCCGCGATGTCGGTGACATCTGCGGACTGGACCAGCCGGTGGGCATCACCGCCACCGACGACGTCGAGGCCCTGATCGCGCTCAAGCCCGACGCGCTGGTGCATTACGGCCCCACGGCCATGCACGCCAAGGACAACATCTCGCTGATCACGCGTTTCCTGCGAGCCGGCATCGACGTGTGCTCCACCGCGATGACGCCGTGGGTCTGGCCGACCATGCACCTCAACCCGCCACAGTGGATCCAGCCCATCACCGAGGCCTGCGAGCTGGGCGAGTCGTCCTGCTTCACCACCGGCATCGACCCGGGCTTCGCCAACGACCTGTTCCCGATGACGCTGATGGGCCTGTGTTCCGAGGTGCGGCGAGTGCGCGCGTCGGAATTGCTGGACTACACCAACTACGAAGGCGACTACGAATTCGAGATGGGCATCGGTCGCGAGCCCGAATTCAAGCCGATGCTGGAAGACCGCGACATGCTGATCTTCGCGTGGGGCGCCACCGTCCCGATGATCGCCCACGCCGCCGGCATCATGCTCGACGAGATCACCACCACGTGGGACAAGTGGGTGACGCCCACCGAACGCAACTCCGCCAGGGGCGTCATCAAGCCGGGGCATGTCGCCGCCGTCCGGTTCACCATCAACGGGATCTACCAGGGTGAGACGCGCATCCAACTCGAACATGTCAACCGCATCGGGCGTGACGCCGCCCCCGACTGGCCGTCGGGCCACGACGACGACGTGTACCGGGTGGATATCGAAGGCACGCCGAGCATCTTCCAGGAAACGGCGTTTCGGTTCACCGACGGTTCGGGCCGCGACCCGGCTACGGCCGGGTGCCTATCAACCGGGATGCGGGCACTCAACGCGGTGCCGGCGGTCAACGATTTGCCGCCGGGCTGGGTCACCCCGCTCGATCTACCGCTGATCGCCGGGGTGGGGACCATCCGCTGACCAGCTTGGTTTGAAGCTATTTGCTTACGGCTTTGTGGTCTTCGGAAGCCTCGGCTTTTTCGGCTTTGTCTTTATCGCCCGCTTCGGCATCCTCTCTTTCTTTGGCTGCCTTGATCACGGCTTCGTTGAATTTCTTGTCCTTCTCGACCTGTTCCTCGAAGTCGTGCTCGTCTGTCTCGCCGTCGACTTTGTCGTCGCCGTCTGCTTTCGCCTTGGCGGCGGGGGCGTCCTCGTCGTTGGCGTATTTGGGGTTGCCGTCGTCGTCGAGCCAGTCGCCAACGGCCGTGCCGGAAATCGCTCCGCCAGAACCGGGCAGCACTAACGTCGGCTTGTCGCCGTAGGCCGTCATCATTTCGGCGGCCTTTTCTTTGTCTTCTTCGTCAGGTTCCGGCTTTTCTTGCGGAGTCTGCTCCGAATTGCCGCCGTTTTCTTGGTCGGCTGGTTCGTTGGTTCGTTCGCTGTCTTGCTCGCCCATGCTCTGATCCCCCTTTGTGGAGTTGCGATGTGAGCTGACCCCGAACTGTGGGGTTACCCACAAAAGCGCTACACCGAAACTCTTGTCACCGCGATCCGCGCTTGACCAGTACAAGCGAGGCGAGTGGAATCCGCATCGGCTCGGGCGTGCTCGACAGTCGCTGCGCGACGGCGGCCTCGAGCTGCTCGATGAATTCGGCCGCCCGGGGGTCACCGGCCCCGCTGTTCAGCGCGGCCGCCAGGGTGGGGAAGAGCGCGGCCCGCGCGAACGCTGCCCACCGCGCTCCGAAAGCCTCTGCGTCGCCATCCGATCGGAAGCGGGCCCAGAACCGGTCCTCGGCATTGAAGATCTCAAGATGCTCGATCGTCAAACCCTCGAAACTTCCTTTGGGGGAGAAGGGCGCGCGAAGGTCCTTTTCGTCGCGGGCGAAAACAGGAATTGTCATGCGCCGCAACTCATCTCGATGCAGCAGGCCATCGCTGACCTGATCGTTGAGCGCCGCGTACAGCGCGTCGTTCATGGCTCGGTAACCGAATTCGCCGTTGTCGTCGACGGCCATCGTCAGCACCACCAGTCGCCCGTCGGGGCACAACTCCCGCCCCCGAAACGCCACGAAGTCGTTCCAGTCCTTGGCGGCCTGGCGCGCGTAGGCGGCACGGGCCTCCGCGTTCTTGCTGTATGCGACCTGCACATGGTCGGAGAATTCCGGCGCTCCCGCCGGGATCCGGCTCAGCCACTGGACCGCCCAGGACGACCAGCCGAGATTGACGGTGTTGGACGGCAGGATCTGGCCGTAAAACGAGCGGCCGATGGCCGAAGGAAAACTGGAGGCGTCGTGGTTCAGGTAGCTGTCGTGGTCGTCGGCCAGCGTCCGGAACAGCGCGGTGAAGTCGTTGTCCGGTACGTCGGTGTGCGCCACCAGGATTGCGTGGTCGTGACGGGTGCGCCGGCGCAGCACCTCGATCGCCGCCGACATCGGCTTGAGCGAATTGTGTCCGGTGGCAGCGCCATAGTCGGCGATGACGATCGGCTGCGGTGGTGTGGGCAGCGGCACTTCTGCGGCGGCCTGTTCGAACAACGCGACGGCCGGCAGCAATCCGGCGGCCTGCAGTCGCGACGACGCGGTATAGGTCGCGCTCTCCATCGGCTCCGGTCGGACCACGATGCTCGATTCGGGCAGTCGATGCTCAGGCCGCATCGGGCAACGATAATCGCTGCGGTGGTTCTCAGCTCGTTGTCGGGTAGCGGACACCGGTGAGTTGCTCGGAAAGCTCCCACAGTCGCCGGCAGTCGTCGTCGTTGCGGGCAAGCTTAGGTATCTTGGCCGGCGCCACACCGCCGCCGGCCAACTCGTAAAAGCCGCTCGGCCCGTAGAAGGCGCCGCCCTCGGCCCGCGGAGTGGCGGCCGCGTACACGGCGGGCAGGATCCCCTCGTCGATCTCCTGCCACAGGAACGGCGCGAAACGCCACGACGTCTTGTACAAACGCTCCATGAGCGCAGGCTTCTCCCGGCCGAGTGAGGGCCCGCTGATCTGCAGGTTGGTCTTGGTCAAGCCCGGGTGCGCGGCGTTGGACATGATGCCCCAGCCGGCCGCGCGGCTGCGCCGGTCCAGCTCGAGGGCGAACATCAGCACCGCCAGCTTCGACTGGCCGTAGGCCGACATGGGCGCGTAAGACTTCTCGAATTGCGGGTCGTCGAAGTGAATCTTGCCGCTTTGCCGGGCCGCCAGGCTGCTCAGCGAGACGACCCGAGCGCCGTTGGCGGCGCGCAACAGCGGCAGCACGTGACCCGCGAGCGCGAAGTGCCCGAGATGGTTACTGCCGAACTGCAACTCGAAACCGTCGGCGGTGGTGTCGCGTGCCGGGGGCGTCATGACGCCGGCGTTGTTGATCAGGATGTCGATGGGTCGGCCCTCGGCGTTGAGTTGTTCGCCCAACGCGGCAACGGAGGCCAGCGACGACAGATCGAGGGGTTTGATGGTCAACTTGGCGTCGGGGACCGTTGCGCGGATGTCTTCGATCGCCGCCTCACCCTTGGCGCGATTGCGGATCGCCATGACGACGTCGGCGCCGGCGGCGGACAGCCGTCGGGCCAAGCCGAACCCCAGACCGCTGTTGGCCCCGGTGATGACAACCAGCTTCCCCGACAGATCGGGCACGGTGGCGACGAGATCGTTGGCCATGCGTGTCACTCCTTCTTCGGTATGCGTCCCGTCCTAGTGTGCTCTTTGTGTCGCTGTCAGCGAACCCGAGCGGCATTCTGGTCGGCATGGCCGTGCGCTTCGCTGGTTGGGCGCCGGCGGTGGTCGCCGGCGCGCTACCCGCGCTCGCTTTTCCCGCTCCATCGTGGTGGTGGCTGGCCTGGTTCGGCGTGGTGCCGCTGCTGTTGGTGGTTCGTGCCGCACCGACGCCGTGGGCGGCGGCCGTGCGGGCGTGGTGCGGGGCCGCCGGGTTTGTGCTGACCACCCAGTACTGGCTGGCGACCAGCATCGGTCCGCTGCTGGCGGTGTTGGCCGCCGGACTCGGTGCACTGTGGCTGCCGTGGGGGTGGTTCGCGCATCGGCTGTTGTCGGGGCCGGCCGCCGCCGGGCGCACGGTTAGCGCGCTGGTCGTGTTGCCCAGCGCGTGGGTGGCGGCCGAAGCGGCGCGGTCCTGGCCGTCGCTGGGTGGTCCGTGGGCGTCGCTGGGCGCGTCACAGTGGAACCAGCCCGTCACGCTGGCATCGGCCGCACTGGGCGGGGTCTGGCTAACGAGTTTCCTTCTGATCGCGACCAATACCGCCATCGCCGGCGTCATCATGCACCGGGCTGTGTCTGGTCGACTCGTCGCGCTGGCGTGTGCGATCGCGTGCGCGGGACTCGGCCCGGCCTGGTACCTGCTGGGCCCCGGGCCGGCCGGCGGTCCGACGGTGCGGGTGGCGCTGGTGCAGCCCGGCGATATCGCCGATGGCGGCGCCCGCCAGGCGGCCAGTGAGACGCTCACCGCAAGCCTGGCGGGTGAGCGGCCAGACCTGGTGGTCTGGGGAGAAAGCAGCGTCACCCAAGACCTCACCAGCCATCCCGAGGTCCTGGCCCGGCTCACGGATTTGTCGCGTCAGGTGGGCGCGGACCTGCTCGTCAGCGTCGACGCGCCCGCACCGAGCGGGGGAATTCACAAGTCGGCGGTGCTCATCGGAGAACACGGAGAATTGGGCATCTACCGGAAAACCCGCCTGGTTCCATTCGGTGAATACGTGCCGCTGCGGCCGCTTTTCGGCTGGATCGCCCGCCACAGTAAGGCCGCCGCCGAGGATCGGCAGCGGGGCACCGGGCCGGTGGTGCTACGTGTCGACCGCTTCGACATAGGGCCGCTGATCAGCTTCGAGACGACCTTCTCTGACCTTGCCCGCCGTGAGGCCCAGCTCGGCGCCGACCTGCTGGTGTATCAAAGCTCCACCTCGACATTTCAAGGGACTTGGGCGCAGCCGCAGCTGGCCGGACAGCCCGCGGTGCACGCCGTCGAGGTGGGCCGCCCGGCGGTGCATGTCGGGTTGTCTGGCGACAGCTCGGCCTTCGACGTCCGGGGCCGCCGCCTGGGGTGGCGCCCCTCGGACTACCGGGGCGTGACCGTGGTCAACGTTCCGCTGGGATCGAGCATCACGCCCTACCAACGGCTGGGCGACTGGGCGCCGGCGCTGGCGTTTGCGATCCTGTGCTGCGCTGCGGGCTTTGCCATTTTTCGTTGGCGCCGGCTGGCTCGCGGTGACAGACTGCGTGGATGAGTAGCCGACGGCTGGCAAAGATTTCGCTGTCCGTCGCCGTCGTGGTGATGATTGTGTCGGTGGCCGGCTTCATCGTCGCCTTGGTGCTCAATGCGTTCTTTCTGGACAAATACAACGCCTACGGCGAGGTGCCCGTCCCGGGGGCGAGCCACCTGCATCTGCCCGCCGGTGAAGTGACGATCAGCCTGCATACCGTAGTGATCGGCGGTTCGAATGGCGGTGGCCTGCCGGTCCCGCCGCTAGGGGTAACCATCAAACCGCCCGACGGGGTGGCGCAACCGGCGGTCACCGAGAACATCGGCAGCACCACGACGGTCAACAACGACGCGCACGTGCGCGTGTACGTGGCTCAGATTCCCGCCGACGGCACGTACGACATCACGACCGACGGGCAAGTCAACGGGTACATCGATCCGCGATTGGCGTTCGGTCATAGCAGCTCGTACGGCTATCTGAAGTGGGTGTTCGTTGCCATGTTCGTTGTGGGCCTGGCCGATTCGATCTTGTCGGGAATGTGGCTGGCTCGCACCCGCCGCAAAGCTGCGGCGGCGGTGGTGGCGCACAAACCCTACGAGCCGGCATTCGAGTCTAGCCAGGCGCCGAGCGTCTGGGCGGTGCCCGAGGCGCCGGTCCACACGTCCCACGAACCCACCGACGAGGGAGTCAGGCTCGAACGACTCAAAACGCTTGCGTCATTGCGGGATTCCGGTGCGCTGACCGAGGAAGAGTTCCAGGCCGAGAAGCGCCGGATCCTCGGCGGAGGCTAGTTGCCTTCCTTGCCAGCGCGCGTGTTTGTACGGCGACACGCCGCTACGGCTGTCATTTTGCGGACGCTCGCGGGCAGCGGTCAGTGACCTCGGGCTACCCATTCCTCGTAGTGGACGATCTCGTCGCCGATGGTGGTGCTGTCGCCGTGGCCGGTGTGCACGACGGTGTCGCCGGGCAACTGCCGAGCCGCTCTGAGATCGACTGCAGGATCGTCGGGAAGTCGGAGTACGAGCGCCCGGTTGCGCCCGGCCCGCCGGAAAACAAGGTGTCGCCGCTGAACACCACGCCGAGGTCCGGCGCGTACCAGCACACCGATCCGGGGGAGTGCCCCGGGGTGTGCAGCGCGTGTCAGTTGGTGCCGGCGACGGTCAAGGTTCGCCGTCGGAAATAGTGCGAAAGTCCTTGTCCGGGTGAGTCATCCGCCACAGCACGTCGTCGCCGGGGTGCAGCAGCACGGGTGCGTCGAGCGTCTTGCCGAGTTCGGGCGCGACCGTGACGTGATCGTTGTGGCCGTGCGTGCACACCACCGCCACCACGTGGCGGCCCCCGACAGCCTCGATGATCGGTGCGGCGTCGTGGGCGGCGTCGAAAACCACGACGTTGGAGTTGTCGCCGACGAGCCAGATGTTGTTGTCGACTTCCCAACTGCCACCGTCGAGTTCGAAGGTGCCGTGGGTCACCACGCGATCGATATCAACCATTACAGCACCACTACCGAGCGCAATACTTTGCCGTCATGCATCTTGTCGAACGCCTCCTCGATGCCGTCTAGCCCGATGCGCTCCGAAACAAACTTCTCCAGCGGAAGCCGGCCCTGCAGATGGAGGTCGATGAGGGTGGGGAAGTCGCGTTCGGGCAGGCAATCGCCGTACCAGGACGACTTCAACGCGCCGCCGTGGGAGAAGAAGTCCACCAGCGGCATGTCCAGGCGCATGTCGGGCGTGGGCACCCCCACCAGGACCACGGTTCCGGCCAGATCGCGTGCGTAGAAGGCCTGCTTCCAGGTTTCCGGCCGGCCGACGGCGTCGATCACCACGTCGACGCCGAAGCCGTCAGTGAGGTCCTGGATGGTTTTGACTAGGCCCATTTCGTTGTCGAATTCGCGCGCGTTGACGGTGTGCGTGGCACCGAACCTGCGGGCCCAGTCCAGTTTCGTGTTGTCGGTGTCGACCGCGATGATCCGCTTGGCGCCGACCAGCGCGGCCCCCGCGACCGCGGCATCGCCCACGCCGCCGCAGCCGATCACCGCGACGGTGTCGTCGCGGGTGACTCCGCCGGTGTTGATCGCGGCACCCAGCCCGGCCATCACCCCGCAGCCCAGCAGGCCGGCGACGGCCGGATCGACCTGGGGATCGACTTTGGTGCATTGACCCGCCGCCACCAGCGTCTTGTCGGCGAATGCCCCGATGCCCAGTGCCGGCGTGAGTTCGGTGCCGTCGGTGAGCGTCATCTTCTGTTCGGCGTTGAAGGTGTCGAAGCAGTACGCGGGCCGGCCGCGTTTGCAGGCCCGGCACTGGCCGCACACCGCGCGCCAGTTCAGGATCACGAAGTCGCCCGGCTCGACGGAGGTCACACCCGGCCCGACCGCTTCGACCGTGCCTGCGGCCTCGTGGCCGAGCAGGAACGGGTACTCGTCGTTGATGCCGCCCTCGCGGTAGGTGCAGGTCGGTGTGGCACACCCCGCAGGCGCTGACGGCGACCACGGCTTCACCGGGCCCGGGGTCTGGGACGACGATGTCCACCAGCTCGACGGGTTCACCCTTTTTTCGTGAAATCACTCCGCGCACTGTCTGACTCATGGGCTACAACCTACTGGGCGGCCGCCATACACTCCGCGCCGGTCGTCCAGTCTCGTTCGGCGTTAAGGGTGCCGGTGTAGCGTCGCTGAACATGACGGCACCTGAGACCGCCGAGCAATTCAGCGAACGAATGGTGGCGGCGATCGACAGCGCCAGCCTGGCGCTCCTGATGAGCGTTGGGCATCAGACCGGCCTGCTCGACACGATGGCCGGTCTTGCGCCGTCCACCAGCGCCCAGATCGCCGCGGCCGCGGGCCTCAACGAGCGATACGTCCGAGAGTGGCTGGGCGGCATGACGACTGGGCACATCGTCGAATACGACGCCGAGAACGGGACCTACTCGTTGCCCGCCCATCGAGCAAGCGTGGTGACCCGCGCGGCCGGGCCGAACAACCTTGCGTTGGTGGCCCAGTTCATTCCGCTGCTCAGTGAGGTCGAACAAAAAGTCATCGGCTGCTTTCGGGCCGGCGGCGGGGTGCCCTACAGCGAATTTCCGCGCTTCCATACGTTGATGGCCGAGATGAGTGGTGTGGTGTTCGACGCCGCGCTCGTCGACGTCGTGCTGCCGTTGGTGGACGGCCTTCCGGAACGCCTGCGCTCCGGCGCCGACGTCGCGGATTTCGGCTGCGGCAGCGGTCATGCGGTCAACGTGATGGCACGGGCGTTTCCGGCGAGCCGATTCACCGGCGTCGACTTTTCCGAGGAAGCGATTGCGGCCGGTGCTCAGGAGGCGGCCCGTCTCGGTCTGACGAACGCGACCTTCGAGAGCCACAACCTAGCCGGCCCGGGCATGGCCGAAAAAAGAGCAACCTACGACGTCATCACCGTGTTCGACGCCATCCACGACCAGGCGCAGCCCGCGCGCGTGCTGGAAAACATTCATCGCGCGCTGCGGCCCGGCGGTGTGCTGTTGATGGCCGACATCAAGGCGTCCAGCCGGCTCGAGGACAACGTCGACGTTCCGATGAGCACCTATCTCTACGCGACCTCGCTGATGCACTGCATGACGGTCTCGCTGGCGCTGGACGGCGCCGGGCTGGGGGCGGCGTGGGGAACCCAGCTGGCCACTTCGATGCTCGCCGACGCGGGCTTCGACGACGTGCGGGTGGTCGAGGTCGAGTCGGACCCAATCAACAACTACTACTTGGCCTATAAAGGGGCCACCAGTTGACGCTGAGCCGTCATCGACGCCCTTGCCGATTGGCCCGTGCGCAATGCCGCCGCCGCGGTGATCGGACCCGCCGGGATCCTGGACACCCATGGCGACACCGAGCAGGAGTTCCAGCTGGCGTCGGTCACCAAGCCGCTGGTGGCCCGCGCGGTGCAGATCGCCGTCGAGGAAGGCGTCGTCGACCTCGACACCGCGGCCGGCCCGCCCGGGGCCACGGTGCGCCATCTGCTGGCGCACGCGTCGGGCGTGGCGCTGCAGTCCGGCAAGGTGCTGGCCAAGCCGGGCACCCGCCGGATCTACTCGAACTACGGCTTCACCATGCTGGCCGAGACCGTGCAGCGGGAGTCGGGCATCGAGTTCGGCCGCTACCTCGCCGAGGCGGTGTGCGAACCGCTGGGGATGGGGTCGACGCGGCTGGATGGCGGCGCCGAGGCGGCCGGGTTCGGTGCGAGCTCGACGGTCGCGGACCTGGCGGCGTTCGCCCGCGATCTGCTGCGCCCGTCGACCGTCTCCCCGCAGATGCACGCCGAGGCGATCACCGTCCAATTCCCCGGCCTGGACGGCGTGCTACCCGGATACGGCGTGCAGCGTCCCAACGACTGGGGGCTGGGTTTCGAGATCAGGGATTCGAAATCACCGCACTGGACGGGTGCGCGCAACTCGGCCCGGACATTCGGCCACTTCGGCCAGACAGGCACGTTCATCTGGGCTGATCCGGAGGCGGAGCTGGCGCTGGTGGTGCTCACGGACCGGGATTTCGGCGACTGGGCGCTGGGCCTCTGGCCAGCGATTTCCGACCGAATCTTGTCCGAATGACAACTGAGAAATTTGCACTCTAGCGCAACAGGGGTCTCACAAGGCACAATAGACACGCACGACACACAAATATCAAAGCAAGCATCCTGCTCGTCGGGTTCACCAGGTCGTTGGGGAAGACGTCCCTCGTGGAACCGAAGGAGCAACAGATGCGAGCGTCGAATCAATTCGCCGACGCCACGGCAGGCGTGGTGTACGTCCACGCTTCGCCCGCGGCGGTTTGCCCGCATGTCGAGTGGGCGTTGTCATCGACCCTGCAGGCCAGGGCGAACCTGGTGTGGACCCCGCAGCCGGCGATGCCCGGGCAGCTGCGCGCGGTGACCAACTGGATGGGGCCGGTCGGCACGGGCTCCCGGTTGGCCAACGCGCTGCGCTCCTGGTCGGTGCTGCGGTTCGAGGTCACCGAGGATCCCAGCCCCGGCGTGGACGGCCAGCGGTTCAGCCATACCCCGCAGTTGGGGCTCTGGAGCGGGTCGATGAGCGCCAACGGCGACATCATGGTCGGGGAGATGCGGCTGCGGTCGATGATGGCGCAGGGCGCCGACACGTTGGCCGCCGAACTCGATTCCGTGCTGGGAACCGCCTGGGACGAGGCGCTCGAGGTGTATCGCGACGGCGGCGATTCCGCCGAGGTGACCTGGCTCAGCCGCGGGGTCGGTTAAATCACCGGCGGCGAGTAAGGGGTGGCGGTCAGCGGCATTTCGACGCTGCCCTTGCATGCGCCGCTCACGATGTCGGTGTGAAACACGCCGGTCAGCGCGCCGTTAGGGCCGGGCGTCAGGGCTGTTATCGACCTTGCCGGGTCGTGTTCGACGAGGCCGCCGAGTAGCGGGCAGTCGTATTTCGTGGCCTTTTGCTGTACCCACTGCGACCCGTTCCAGGTGTATGCGCCGGACTGCTGCGCGTATTGATTTACGGGTGCCGGCGAGTCATTGACCGTAGCGACACACACGCCAGTCGAGCAGCTCGAGGTAAACGAGTACTTGGCCCACTGGGCGGATTCGGGCTGGCGGGCCGCCATGCTGGTGCCGGTCTTCTGGTTAGCGGAGAAGGTCAGCATGTAATGCCCGTCCAAGGCCGAACCCGCACCGGCCAAGGCTGCCGGAGCAAGCCATAGTGAGCAGCTCACTGCCGCTCCCGCCAAGGCGATCAGTCCAGTCTTGCGGTGTCCCGACATCTTTTTCCTCCCCGTGGAATGCGTTTACGCCAAGATGTCGTATTTGGTGTCCGAAGTGTTACACCGCCGTGATCGTCAGCGGTTGGGGCGCAGGATCTGCAACGCGCGGGGAACCGCGGAAATCTCGGCGGGCAGCAGGCACGCGAAGTCTCCGTCGGCGTACACGCTGATGCCCGGGCACTCGACGTGGATTGACGTGGCGCGTGCCGTGCTCACCTCGTCGAGCTCGACATGGGTGCCCTTCATGACGGTGGGGAACAGGCGGACCAGCTTAGTGCGGGAATCCGAGTGCGCCATGGTGATGTCGAGCAGCCCATCGGTGCGATCGGCGTTGGGGCAGATCAGCAGTCCACCGCCGTAACTGCGGGTGTTGCCGAAGGCCGCGAGCGTGATGTCGGCGTCGATCACTTCGGTTCCTTCGGGGGTGCCGTCGAGCACCAACCGGAACGGCAAGAGCCGCAACTGCGAGAGTTCGGCGAGCATCGCGAGGTAATAGCGCAGCCGCCCGTGCGGCCAGCGCATCCGGTTGGCGCGATCGGTCACCAGGGAATCGAATCCTGCCGCCGCCACGGTGCCGAACCACTTAACCGAATTTTTGGGACCGCTGCCGCACCGAATCCGGCCCAGGTCAATGGTTTCCGTCCAGCCGTCGACGATGATATCCGCCGCGGCCTCGGGATCCTTTGTGGGAATGGCGAATTCACGAGCGTGGTCGTTACCGGTGCCCGCCGGGATGATTCCCAGCGGAACGTCGGTGCCCGCCAGCACCTGCAGCGCGTTGGAGATGACGCCGTCACCGCCGGTGACCATGACGGCGTCGGTGCCTTTTTCGAGCGCCGCGCTGACCAGGTAACGCGCGTCTTCGGCGCTGTCGCCGATGATTTCGACGACCTCCACGCCGCGGTGATGCAGCCGGGCGATCGCGGTTTGCGCCGCTGCGACGGCTGCGCCGTGCCCTGACACCGGATTGGTCAGCGCGGTTACCTTGCTGATCTCGCGCCGGCTCAGGTCGGTCACGGAATCAGCTTGCCGGGGTTCAGGATTCCGGCCGGGTCCAGCGTCGCCTTGACCGCGCGCAACAGCTGCACGCCCAGATCGCCGACCTCGTCGCGCATCCAGGCTCGGTGGTCGGCACCGACCGCATGGTGATGGGTGATCGTTCCGCCGGTGGCCATGATCGCATCGCACGCGGCCTTCTTGGCGGCCCACCACTGTTCGATCGGGTTGCCGCGCTGCCCGGCGACGACGGTGAAGTACAGCGAAGCTCCGGTGGGGTACACGTGCGAAATGTGGCACATCACCAGCGCCGGTGTCCCCGATTCGGCCAACGAGGTCGTCAGCGCTTGGGTGACGGCGGCCTTCAGCGCGGCAAGATTTGACCAGTCGGTGGCGGTCTCGAGGGTCTCGCAGAGTGCGCCCGCGGCCAGCAGGGAATCGCGCAGGTAAGGGGCGGCGAACCGGCCGCGCTCCCAGGCCTGCGCGGGCGCCTCGCCCAGCGACGTTCCGCCGTGGGCCTCCAGCAACGCACGCGTCTCGGCCTGTCGGCTCTCGGTGTGCTCCCTGGTGCCCTCGAACAGGGTCAGCCCCAGGCAGCCCCCGGTGATCTTGCTTTCCCCGATCGCCTCGGTGGTGGCGAGATTGACTCCGGTCTCGGCCTCGTCGGAGAGCCGGACGACGGTGGGTCCGGTGCCGATTTGGGTGACCGCCCGCAGGGCCGCGGCCCCGGTGCCGAAATCGGGGAACGACCACGCCTCGTAACGGGTCATCTCCGGTGCCGGGTGCACCCGCAACCGCACCTTGGTGATGACGCCGAAGACACCCTCAGAGCCGATCGCCAGTTGGCGCAGGTCGGGGCCGGCCGCCGAGGCCGCGACGCGCCCCAGATCCAGCGTGCCCACCGGGGTGATCATGCGCAGCCCGAGGATCATGTCGTTGAACCGGCCGTAACCGGCCGAGTCCTGGCCGGACGACCGCGTCGCCGCGAAACCCCCGATGGTGGCGAATTCGAAGCTCTGCGGGAAGTGCCCGAGCGAGAAGCCGTGTTCGCCGAGCAGGCGTTCGGCGTCCGGGCCGGTGACGCCGGCACCCAACTCGGCGACGCCGGACACCTCGTCGAGCGATAGGAGCTGGTCGAAACGCCGCAGATCCAGCGACACCACGGCGCCGAACTGACCGCGGGTGGGATCGAGTCCACCGGTGACGCTGGTGCCGCCGCCGAACGCGACGACGGCGATGCCGTGCTCGGAGCAGTAGCGCAGGATCGCGGCGACTTGCTCCTCACCGTCTTCGGCATTAGGGCCGCCCGGGAGCAACACCGCGTCGGGCGCATCCTGGACGCCGGTGTCTTTGCGGCGCAGCAGGTCCGGGGTGGACTTGCCGCCCGCGCGCAGCAACCGGTCCCGATTAGCGATGCGCACGTACTCCGCGCCCACGATCGCGGCCAGCGCATCCTGATCGGTCTGCGACAACGACGACGGGCGAAGCGTGACCTGGTCGGGTTGGAGTTCGGCTGCCTCCGCTTCCTCCAGCCCCACGACCTGCTTGAGCAAAGACCGGATCCCCTCGGAGAGCGGTTTGGCGGCGGCGGGATCCCCCCACGCGTTCCATTTCATCGGCGGAAGGGGTTCACCAGCATGCGTCATGCGTTACAGTATTACATATGCTGTCAATGAGTAACGCTCCTTCGGATACCGGAGAACGGATTCTTCACGCAGCGGCCAGCTGCGTGATCGATTTCGGCGTGGACCGGGTGACGCTGGCCGAGATCGCCCGGCGCGCCGGCGTGAGCCGCCCGACGGTGTACCGCCGCTGGCCGGACACCCCGTCGATCATGTCGGCGTTGCTGACCAGCCATATCACCGAGGTGACCCGCGAAGCGCCGGTGGACGGGGACGACCGGGAAGCGTTGGTAAAGCAGGTCGTCGCGGTGGCCGACCGGTTGCGGCGCGACGCTCTGGTCATGTCGGTCCTGCATTCGCAGCTGGCCAGGGTCTACATCACCGAGCGCCTGGGTACCAGCCAGCAGTTCCTGATCGGGGCACTGGCGGCCAGGCTGGAGCGTGGCGCAACGATCGGGCAGCGTCCGCGCCGGCGACCCGCATCAAATGGCGACCATGGTGTTGCTGATCGCGCAGTCGACCATCCAGTCCGCCGACATCGTCCGGCCCATCCTTGACTCCGAAGCGCTGGCCGTCGAACTCACCCACGCACTGAACGGATACCTATCCTGATGCCTAACCCGACCGCCCTGAATGCCGCGCGCCGCACCGCCGACCTGAGCGCCCTGGCCGACGGCGAACCGCTCGATGTCCTCGTCATCGGCGGCGGCATTACCGGCGCCGGCATCGCCCTGGATGCCGCGTCACGAGGCCTGCGCGTCGCGCTGGTGGAAAAGCACGATCTGGCATTCGGCACCAGCCGCTGGAGTTCCAAACTGGTGCACGGCGGTCTGCGCTACCTGGCGAGCGGCAACGTCGGAATCGCACGGCGCAGCGCCATCGAGCGCGGAATCCTGATGACGCGCAACGCCCCTCATCTGGTTCATGCGATGCCGCAGCTGGTTCCGCTGCTGCCGTCGATGGACCACGCCAAGCGCGCGTTGGTGCGCGCCGGATTTCTCGCCGGCGACGCGCTGCGCATGCTTGCGGGTACGCCGGCGTCGACCCTGCCCCGGTCGCGCCGGGTTTCCGCACAGCGCGTCGTGGAGATGGCTCCCACCGTGCGACGTGACGGTCTTGCCGGCGGATTGCTTGCCTACGACGGGCAATTGATCGACGACGCCCGATTGGTCACCGCGGTCGCGCGCACCGCGGCGCAGCACGGCGCGCGGATCCTGACGTACGTGGCCGCCTCCGAGGCGAGCGATGCCTCGGTGCGGTTGACCGACCAGCGAACCGGGCAGTCGTTCGACGTGTCGGCCGGTGCGGTGGTCAACGCGGCCGGGGTGTGGGCGGGCGAGATCGACCGTTCGCTGAAGTTGCGGCCCAGCCGCGGAACACATCTGGTGTTCGATGCCGGTGCGTTTGCGAACCCGACTGCGGCGCTGACCATTCCGATTCCCGGTGAGCTCAACCGCTTCGTGTTCGCGATGCCCGAGCAGCTGGGCCGGGTTTACCTCGGGTTGACCGACGAGGATGCTCCGGGGCCGATTCCCGATGTGCCAGAGCCATCTTCGGCGGAGGTCGCGTTCCTGTTGGACACGGTGAACACCGCGCTGGGGACCGCGCTCGGCCGCGAGGATGTCATCGGCGCCTACGCGGGTTTGCGGCCGCTGATCGATACGGGGGAGGGACGAACCTCCGATGTTTCGCGTGACCACGCCGTCTTTGAATCGCCCTCCGGCGTCATCAGCGTGGTCGGCGGCAAGCTGACCGAATACCGCTATATGGCCGAGGACGTGTTGAATCGCGCCATCAGCCTGCGTCAGTTGCGTGCCGCGGATTGCCGGACCCGCAACCTGCCGTTGATTGGGGCGCCGGCGAACCCCGGGCCGGCTGGTCAGTTTCAGAAGGTGCCTGGAGCCGGTGTGCCGAGGTCGCTGGTGCAGCGGTACGGGGCCGAGGCGCCCAACGTCATCGCCACCGCCACCTGCGAGCGGCCGACCGAGTCGGTCGCCGAGGGCATCGACGTGACCCGGGCGGAGTTCGAGTACGCGGTGACCCATGAGTGTGCGCTGGATGTCGGCGATATCCTCGACCGGCGGACCCGGATCGGTCTGGTGGCGCGCGATCGGGACCGGGTTGTTACCGTCGCCGAGGAGTTCCTGGCGTTGCCGGGTTAAATCCAGTACGGAGCTTTGGCGTAACCGAGAATCGTTTGCGTGGTTCGACCGCGCACGAACCCGTGTCCTTGCGGCGAGGTTCCCGGTCCGGGTAAATTTAAGCGGAACCGCAGCGTATCGCCTGAATCGAGGAACATCTTCCATGACTACCGACAGCGTTCGAAGCGACAGGGCGGCGCGCACGGCACGCCGACCATCGGGGAAAAATCCGGGACGCTTTGATCCCGCCCTTGACGCCGCGATCCTCGAGGCCGCGCTGGAGGGGCTGAGCGAACAGGGCTACGACCGGATGAGCATGGACGACATCGCGTCCCGCGCGCGTGTGGGCAAGGCCGCGATCTACCGGCGCTGGCCGTCGAAGGCAGCGGTGGTGGCCGATGCGATCGCCCATTGGCGACGAGGACACGGACCCGTGGATCCACCGAATACCGGTAGCCTTCGCGGCGACATCGAAGCATTAGTGGCCGCGGTACCGGACTTCGACGAAGCCGGTCTGAGCACGATCAAGGTGATTGTCGGCGCAGCGACGGCGGCGATGAACCATCCCGTCCTGGCGGCGGCTCTGGACGACCTTGTGCTGTCCATGCCCCGACGGATGACCAACGTCGTTCTCGACCAGGCCGTGGCCCGGGGAGAGATTCCCGCAGGCCGGGATTTGACGCTGATAGCCGACGCCCTGCTGGGTCTCAACGTACTGCGAGCGATGACGGGACGACCGATCGATCGCGTCTACGTTCGACGCGCTCTTGAAGAAGTGCTGCTGCCGCTCGCGACCGCCGATCCCGTCGCCTAGCGCGTCTCGCGGACCCTTCGAACTCCGGGCGCTTGCGCGTGGTCCCGATCAGTGCCAGTCTTGACATAGAACGGAACCGTCACGTTCCGCCTGTGAGATCTGGATCTGAGAAGAAGAGAGCCAGCCGTATGGAGCGTCGCAAGCGAGTGGTTTGTTTGCTGCGAGTAATGCTGGCGGTACCCATCGTGGTGGCCGCCACCGTGGTGGGTTGGTATCTCCTTTTGCTTGCCTACTCGCCGCTGCTGCGGGTGAAGTGGTTCAGCGACAGGACCCGCCGGTTCACTAAGACGGCGAACCGTCCCATGCGGAGGATCGCCGGAACCCGCCTGGGAATGCTCTACTTCAACCTCGGCGCTCTGCATCACATCGGACGGCGCAGCGGGCGAACTTATGTGACCCCGCTCAGCGCATACCGGCTCGGCGAGGGTTTCGTTTTGGGGGTGGCATACCCCGAAGTCGATTGGTGCCGGAACGTCTTGGCCGCGGGGAAATGCACTCTGACCTGGAACGGGAAAGAGTATGCGCTGGAAAGACCTGAGCTTATCCCCGCTGCCCAGGCGATGAAGGCGTATCCGCTGCTGGTAAAGCCGTTCGTAGTCGGCCCGGGAACGAAGACGTTCCTATGGCTGCATCCCGCCGATAGGACCCAATCCGAGGAGGAGAAATGAGCATACGCGCGACCCGTATCCCTGTGGTTATCGTCGGTGGCGGTGTCGGCGGGCTGGCCACGTCGGCGTTGCTTGCCCAGCACGGGATTCGCTCGCTACTGGTCGAGAAGCGGCGCGAGGTCTTCATCTATCCGAAGGCTCGTAATCTGAGCTTCCGCAGCCTAGAGATTTTGCGCGGTCTTGGTTTGAGCGACGAGGTCCACGCGGTCGCCGATGGCGTTTCCGACATGTTCGTCAAGCCGACGCTGAACAGTGCCGAGGAAGCACCGGCCATGGACGTCGACGCCATATTCGCGCCCTTCGGCGAACTGAGCCCTGAGCCGCCCGCCCAGTATTGCCCGCAGAGCAAGCTGGAGCCGATGCTGCTGGCCGAAACGCGCAGGCGGGGCAGCGAGGTTCGGTACGGTGCGGAGCTGTCGTCGTTCGAGCAAGACGATGCCGGCGTGACGGTGGTTGTGCGCGAACGGGATTCGGGCGACACCGCGACAGTGCGCGCCGACTATGTCCTCGCCGCCGACGGTGTGCACAGCCCGATCCGAGACTGGCTCGGCGTGACCACCTCCGGATACGGTGCGCTGCCGATCTTTGTCGTCTTCGTCTATTTCAAGGCGCCGTGGCGGAAGTTCGTCCCGGACCTGGGCGACGGGGATGGCATGCAAGTCAAGAACGCTGACGTCGACGGGATATTCCTGGTGGTGGAGGGTGACCTTGGCATGTTCATCACGACGTACTTGCCGGGCGAGGGTGAAACGGCGGCGCAGTTCACCTCGGAGCGTTGCGCCGAGTTGCTCACCCAGGCCATCGGTGAGCGGATCGACACGCAGATCATCGAAGTGGCATCGTGGCAACCGTACGAGCGGGTGGCCGACCAATTCCAGTGCGGGCGAGTCTTTCTCGTCGGCGACGCCGCCCACACCATGCCGCCGTTCAAGGCCGGCGGAGCCAACACCGCCATCCAGAGTGCGCACAACCTGGCCTGGAAGCTCGCAGCGGTTTTGAACGGCCAGGCCGAGCCCGCGCTACTGAGCACGTATCAGACCGAGCGGCACCCCGTCGGGCGCTTCAACGCGCGCCAGTCACTCACCGGGCCGTCGCTTGCGCTCCTCAGGCTGGACGACGACCGACCGCAGTTGCCGCCGGACGAAGAGGCGCCGATGTTCGCTTTGTTGATCGGCTACCAATACCGCTCGGCGGCAGTCACTTCCGACGAACCCCCGCCCACGGATCCAGACGCAGTGTCACTGGTGCAAGAGTTGCGAGGGCAACCGGGCACCCGGGTTCCACACGCGTGGGTTCGGTATGAGGGCGAGCGTGTGTCGACGCTCGACCTCCTCGGTCCCGGGTTCACCGTCCTTACCGGCGACGAGCAATGGCGTTCGGCCGTGACTTCGGTGTCAGCCGCCCTGGACGTCCCGATCACCATGCATTGCATCGGCGACGACGCGTGGGCGACTGCTACCGGGCTTTCGCGTGAGGGAGCACTGCTCGTCCGCCCGGATGACTTCGTCGGCTGGCGAACCGACCAACTGCCAGCCGACCCGGGAGCCGTACTGCACCAAGCGCTTTCGCAGATCCTGTCCCGCTGAGCAGACGTAAACCCCCCAAAAACCGCGGTTTTTGGGGGGTTTTACGTCTGCTCGCGGTAGGAAGCGCGGAAGGAACTACAGCGGGATGTTCTTGTGGCGGCCGCGGCGCGCCGGCGCCTGCGCCAGCGCCTCGGTGAGCCTGCTGCGGGTGTGCGCCGGGTCGATCTTCTCGTCGACCACACCGATCTCGATGGCGCTGTCCACGCCGCCCGCGATCCGCTCGTGCTCGGCGGCCAGTTGGTCGTGCAGCGCTTCGCGCTCGTCCTCCGGCGCGGCGGCCAGCTTCTTCTTGTGCAGGATCCCCACGGCGGCCTTGGCGCCCATCACGGCGACCTCGGCGTCTGGCCAAGCGAAGACCTTGGTGGCGTTCAGCGACCGTGAGTTCATCGCAATGTAGGCCCCGCCGTAGGTCTTTCGGGTGACCAGCGTGACGCGCGGAACGGTGCACTCGCCGAAGGCGTGCAGCAGTTTGGCGCCGCGGCGCACCACGCCGCCCCATTCCTGGTCGACACCCGGCAGGTAGCCCGGGACGTCGACGACGACCACCAGCGGAATACCGAAGGCGTCGCAGAGCCGCACGAAACGCGCTGCCTTCTCTGCACTTTCGGAGTTCAGGCAGCCGCCCAGGCGCAGCGGGTTGTTCGCCAGCACGCCGACCGTGCGTCCGGACAGCCGGCCCAGCCCGACCACCATCGACGGCGCCCAATTGCCCTGGAACTCGTCGAAAGGTGTTTCGCTCGTCCAGGATCGCGGTCACAATCGGATGCACGTCGTAGGCCCGTCGCGCGGATTCGGGCAGCAGGGCGTGGATGTCAGTGTCACCGGCCTCGGCTTTGCTCCGGTCGAAATGCCCTTGCTGGCAGAACAATCCGACCAACCGGCGACCGCGCTCGTAGGCGTCCAGCTCGTCGTCGGCGACGATGTGGCACACCCCGGACTTCTTATGGTGGGTCTCCGGACCGCCGAGCGAGGCCATGTCCACGTCCTCGCCGGTGACGCTGCGCACCACGTCGGGCCCGGTGACGAACACCCGGCTTTCCGGTGCCATGACGACGACGTCGGTCAGCGCCGGCCCGTAGGCGGCGCCGCCGGCGGCGAAGCCGACGACCACAGAGATCTGCGGAATGTAGCCCGACGCGCGAATCATGGCCTCGAACACCGTGCCGACCGCGTGCAGCGCCCGCACACCTTCGGCCAGCCGGGCGCCACCGGAGTGCCAGATGCCGACGATCGGGCTCTGCTCCTCGATGGCGGTGTCGTAGGCGTTGACGATGTGCTGGCAGCCTTCGGTGCCCATCGCGCCGCCCATGACGGTGCCGTCCGTGCAGAAGGCAACTGTGCGCATACCGTTCACGGTGCCGGCGGCGGCCAGTACTCCAGAGCGATCACGCTCGTGCAGCAGTTCGACGCTGTCGTTGTCGAAGAAGTTGCACAGACGCAAGAGGGGGTCGCGGGGGTCGAGCGACTCGCCAACCGCCTCGGGGGCCATCGTTGTCATCGCAGGTCTCCTGTTTCCGGGGGTGATGCTGTAAGGGTCAGTACCGACCGAAGGCGATCGCTACGTTGTGGCCGCCGAATCCGAACGAGTTGTTGATCGCGTACTGGTAATTACCGGTACGCGGCTTGCCCGCCACCACATCCAGGTCGATCTCTGGATCGAGGTTTACCAGGTTCAGTGTCGGCGGGATCACCTGATCCCGCAACGCAAGCACCGTCAGGATCGATTCCACTGCGCCGACCGCACCCACCGAGTGGCCGAGGGCCGATTTGGGTGCGTACACCGCTGGCTTGTTGCTGCCGAGGGCGTTGTTGATGGCCTTGCTCTCGGCAACGTCACCGACCTGAGTGCCGGTGGCGTGGGCGTTGACGTGATCGATGTCACTCGGAGAGAGGCCCGCCAGTTGAACCGCGCGGGTTATCGCGTGCCCGGCGCGTTCCCCATTGGGGTCCGGTGCCACCATGTGGAAGCCGTCCGAGGTGATGCTGGCCCCCATTATCCGGGCCAGGATGTTGGCGCCACGAGCCTTGGCGTGCTCCTCGGTTTCGATCACCATGAGGGCGCCGGCCTCGCCGAACACGAAGCCGTCGCGGTCCTTGTCGAACGGGCGACACGCACCGGCGGGGTCGTCGTTGTTCGTGGACAGCACGATGCGCATATTGGCGAACCCGGCGATCGGCACCGCCTCGATCTTTGTTTCCACGCCGCCGCAGATCGCCATGTCGGCCTCACCGAGCACGATCTGCTGCCACGCACGGGCGATGCCCTCGGCGCCGGAGGCGCACGCCGATATCGACGTCATCACCCCGGCCTTGGCGTGCCGTTCCAGGCCCACTGCCGCGGCCGCGCCGTTGGGCATGTACTTCTGCACGGTCAGCGGGGAGATCGCCCGGTACCCGCGCACGTGCATGTCCTGATAGCCGAAGACGAGCTCTTCGGCCGAGCCCAGGCCGGTGCCGATCGACACCATCAAGCGGTTGGTGTCGACTTCGGGCGAGCCGGCGTTCTCCCATACCCGCCGGCCCAGGATGGTGGACATCCTCTGCAGGTATCCCGTCCGGCGCAGTTCGATCCGCGTCAGCTGGTGGTCGAACTCCTCCAACAGATGCCCGCCGATGCGGACTGGCAGGTCGTACTCCTCGACGAACGGATCGTCGAGTGTGCGGATTCCACTTTGGCAGTCGAGCAACAACTTCCAGGTGTTCTCCGCGTCAGTTGCCAATGCTGTCGTCATGGCTATGCCGGTGACGACCACATTGGGAAATGCTTTCCCTGTAACCAGTTCGGTCATTGGTGTTGCGAACGTTCCTTTCGTGCTTTAGTAACGCCCGAAGGCGAGTGCCACATTGTGGCCGCCGAACCCGAACGAGTTGTTGATCGCGTAACGGTATTCGCCGTAGCGAGGTTCGCCCGCGACAACATCCAGCCCGATCTCTGGATCCGGGGTCTCGTAATTGAGGGTTGGCGGAATGACTCCATCCCGCAGACTCAGCACCGTGAGCACCGACTCGAGCGCCCCGACTGCGCCGATCGAGTGCCCCAGCGCCGACTTCGGCGCATATACCGCGGCGTGCTCGCAACCGGCGACCCGGATGGCGTTGGCCTCCGCGCTGTCGCCGATCGGCGTGGCCGTTCCGTGTGCGTTGACGTGGTCGATGTCCTTGGGGGACAAGCCCGCCAGTTCCAGCGACCGTGTCATCGCCTTGCCGGCACGGACACCGTCCGGCGCAGGCGCAACCATGTGGAAGGCGTCCGAGGTGATACCGGCACCCAACAACCGGGCCAGCGGCTTGGCGCCGCGGGCCTTGGCGTGCTCTTCGGTCTCGATGAGCATGAGCGCCCCGGCCTCGCCGAACACGAAGCCGTCGCGGTCCTTGTCGAACGGCCGCGACGCACGCTCGGGCTCGTCGTTGCGGGTCGACATGGCCCGCATCATGGAGAACGCCGCGATCGGCAGCGCCTCGATGGGGCCCTCGACGCCGCCGCAGACGGCGACGTCCGCGTCCCCCATGACGATCTGGCGCCATGCGTGGGCGATTGCCTCCGAACCCGACGAACAGGCCGACACCGGAGTGATCACCCCGGCGCGGGCCCCGAGCTGCAATCCCACCACCGCCGCGGCCCCATTGGGCATGATCATCTGAACCGCGAGCGGGGACACCTTGCGAGGCCCGCCCTCGTTCATCAGGTCGTAGCTCTCCACGATCCGCTCGGCGCCACCCAGACCGGTGCCCACCACGACGGAGAACCGGTCCGGATCGACCTCAGGGCTGCCTGCGGACTCCCACAACTGACCGCTCAACAACTTGGCGAGCCGTTGGACGTAGGACATGCGCCGCATGTCCAGTCGCCCCATGTGGATATCGACGGACTCCTTGAGGTGGCCGCCGATCTTGACGGGCAGGTCCCATTTGGTGACGAACTCGTCTTCGAGGACGCGGATGCCGCTTTCGCCGGCCAACAAGCCCTTCCACGTGCTCTCGATGTCCGGCGCGAGTGACGTCGTCGCCGTGACGGCGGTTACCACAACGTTGGGGTAACCGCCATTAGCAGTGGAAGGCTTGCTCACTTGCTGTCCGCTTCCAGCCTGGCCTTGACGTTCGCGACAGCCTCGGGGTTCTCCGTCGCCAGCTTGGAGCGGAGCGCCTCGGCGGCCTCGGGGTTCTCTTCCTCGAGCTTCTGGATGTAGGAGACGACGTCACCGACGGTGCGCAGACCGGCGAGGTCCTCGTCGGGGATCTTCACGCCGTACTTGTCCTCGGTCTGCACGGCGATCTCGACCATCGACAGCGAGTCGATGTCCAGGTCGTCGACGAACGACTTCTCCGGGGTGACCTCGGACGGCTCGATACCGGTGACCTCTTCGATGATCTCGGCGATACCGGCGATGATTTCTTCCTGACTTACGGCCACAGTCTTGTTCCCTTCGTAATATGTTGTTGCAAATCGAACTCACGTTCGGTTTTTGGTTGTACTGGCAAAGACGGCGGTTAGAGGCTCGCCAGCTCGTCCAGATCTGCGGGTGACTTGACGGCACGCGTCGGAACCCCCCGAAGTTCGCGTTTGGCGACGCCGGTGAGGGTGCCCGCGGGCGGGAACTCGACGATCGCCGTGACATTGTGCTCACGCAGCGTCGCGGTGCACAGGTCCCAGCGCACCGGCTGGGTGAGCTGAGAGATCAGGGTCTCCATCGCCGCGGCCGCGGATGCGACCGGCTGCCCGTCGCGGTTGGACAGCAGCGTGGCGGTGGGCTCGGCGGTCGCGATGCCGGCCGCTGCGGCGGCATAGCCGTCGAGAGCCGGAGCCATGAACCGGGTGTGGAAGGCGCCAGCCACGCTCAACGCGCGCACCCGGGCCTTTTCCGGCGGGTCTTCGGCGAGCTTCTCCAGCGCGGTCAGCGGACCGGCGGCGACGATCTGGCCGGCGGCGTTGCGGTTGGCGGGCACCAGATCGAGCTGCTCGAGGCGGCTCAGCACGTCGGCCTCGTCACCGCCGAGCACCGCGGACATGCCGGTCGGCTCGGCAGCGCACGCCTTGGCCATCTCGGCGCCGCGGGTGGCCGCCAGCGCGACGGCGTCGTCGGCCGCGATCACACCGGCGATCGCGTAGGCAGCGATCTCGCCGACGGAGTGACCCGCAACGACGAGCTTCTCGTCCTTCAACAACCCGCGATTCGCCAGCTCCTGATGAGCCAGCAGCGTGGCCGCAACGATCAATGGTTGGGCGATGGCGGTGTCGGTGATCTCTTCGGTCGACGCGGTGGTGCCCAGTCGCGCAAGGTCCAGGCCACCGGCCTTCGACCACGACGCGAGCTGGTCCGCTGCGCCGGGAAGTTCCAACCACGGCGACAGCATCCCCTCGGTCTGCGAGCCCTGTCCGGGCGCAAGAAATGCAATCACGTGTCTAAGAGAACACTGTGGAAACGGTTTTGCGCGGTGTAACAGATTATGAACCTCGTCTTAGGTTTTTGTATATACCCTACAAAATAGCCCCGTAAGCTACATGTTTGATATCGGGTCGCGATCTGTTGGCTAAATCACTATCGGGCCGAGGGGGCCATGACATCCCCGGTGACCTGCCCTTTGACCGGGCCTTTGACCGGCAGGGGAACCTGGGGCATGGGTTTGTTTCCGACGGTGGATGGCGGCGTCGGATAGTTGAGCTGGCCTACCGTCGCCGCCACTCGCAGCACGTAGGCGTCGCGCGGCTGGGTCGGATCGCGGCCGGTGAAGTCGGTGATGCGCTTGAGCCGGTACCGAACGGTGTTTGGATGAACGAACAACTTCCGGGCGCAGGCCTCGATCGCCCCGCCACAATCTAAATAAGCCTCGAGTGTCTCGATAAGCGTCGGCCCAGCGTCGGCCAGCGGCCGCATCACGTCGGTATGCAGCGCCACGATCGCCGATGCGTCGCCCATGAGGGCGCGTTCGGGCAAGAGCTCTCTGGCCAGCACCGGCCGCGGCGCTCCGCTCCAGCCGGCGACGGCATTCATCCCGGAAATCGCCTCGCTCGCGCTGTGGTAGGCGGCGGTCAGCATCGGCGCCGTCGGCCCGATGACCACCGGGCCGTCCGAGAACGCCTGCAGCAGGTCACCCAGGAACTTCTCGGTCGGCGACACGTGCCCGGACACGATCACCACTAACCACGTGCCGTGCACATCGGTGAGCGCGGCGCGGCCGTGGCGGATGGCGACATCGCGGACGCGCTGGCTGGCCCGCTCGCTGTCGGCTGAGCTGTCGCGACTGGGCGCCGGGGTGCCCACCACCACCGTCGCCGGTGCGGTGGTGTCCCAGTTCAATGTGGCCGCGCGGGAAAGCAATTCGGGGCCGGTGTCGCCGCGGACCACCCCGTCGACGACGCTGGCCTCCATCCGGCTGTCCCAGGTGCCGCGCGCCTCGGCCGCGTTGGCGTAGGCCGTGGCGGCGGTGAACGCCAGATCGCGGCTGTACTTCAGAATGCCGACCGTGAGCGCGGTCAACTGCTCTTCGGACCCGCCGAGCACCGGCACAACCTCTTCGAAGAACTCCATGGTGACCCGCACCATGTCCACGGTGTGGCGCAGCGCGATGCGCCGGGTCAACTCCTGGGGCACCAGCTCGAATGCCTGCGCCGTGTAGCTGACGTTGCTGTGCGGATCCCGCATCCACTCGACGAAGTTGACCACGGCCGTCTGCACCACCAGGGTCACGCTGGCCCGCTGCGATGCCTCCAGCTCGGCGAAGAACGGCAGCCGCTCGTGCATGGCCGAGACCGCCTCGGTGGCCAGTCGGCCCGAATACTGCTTCAACCGGCGCAGCAGCGAATCGGGCACGCTTTCCAGCAGTTCCAGCGCTGATCTGGGCTTAGCCGCATTAGTCGCATTCTAGTCGCAGAGGTGGACTTGTTGTCACTCACGCCTAAAAGCTACGCCTGATTTCTGGAACTTTCCGCCAAGGCGAGGGGCCGGGTCTTAGGAGCGTCTTAGGGACCGGACCGGCGAGCGTCACGCTGGCGTGGCGCTCGGCGTCGAAGGTCACGCTGGCGTGACGCTCGGCGAAACTAGGCCACTCCGGGGTCCGAGGTCTGCTCGGGAGCGGCGAGCACATCGTCGATCTTGTATTGGCGCGCGGCCGCAACCGGCACCGACGGGTCGATCTCGCCGTCGCGTGCCAGTGCCTCAAGCACGGCGACCACCTGCGATTCGGCGTCGGTGTTGAAATAGCGCCGAGCGGCCGGCCGGGTGTCGGAGAAGCCGAACCCGTCGGTGCCGAGCGTGACGTAGGTGCCGGGCACCCACGGCCGGATCTGCTCGGGGACCCCGCGCATCCAGTCCGACACGGCGATCACCGGCCCAGTGGCCCCGGCAAGCGCCTGAGCGAGGTAGGGGACGCCGGCCGGGCGGTCGGGGTGGCGCAGCTTCTGCTTCTCCACCTCGATCCCGTCGCGGTTCAACTCGCCCCAACTGGTCACCGACCACACGTCGGCGGCGACGTCCCACTCGGCGGCCAGCATCTCGGCCGCCTTCAGCGCGGCGGGCATGGCCACCCCCGACGCCAGGATCTGCGCCTTGCTGGCGCGTCGCTCGGTGGCCGTGCGGTAGCGGTAGATGCCACGCAGCACACCTTCTGGGTCGAAGTTGTCCGGCTCCGGCGGCTGCACGTACGGCTCGTTGTAGACGATGATGTAGAAGTAGATGTTCTCCGGGTTCTCGCCGAACATCCGGGCCAGCCCACTCTCGACGATGTAGGCGATTTCGAAGGCGAACGCGGGGTCG
This sequence comes from uncultured Actinomycetota bacterium, assembly GCA_963708995.1. Classification (GTDB taxonomy): domain Bacteria; phylum Actinomycetota; class Actinomycetes; order Mycobacteriales; family Mycobacteriaceae; genus Mycobacterium. The sequence continues at coordinate 201,187 of CAVPUR010000013.1, read as the reverse complement.
TAGGAGACCACCGCCGGATTGGTGGCCGCGAGCAGCAACGAGTGGCCGTCGGCGTGCTGTAGGCCCTCACCGGTCAGCGTGGTGCGGCCGGCGGTCGCCCCGAGCAGGAAGCCGCGCGCCATCTGGTCGGCGGCAGCCCACAGGCCGTCACCGGTGCGCTGGAACCCGAACATGGAATAGAAGATGTAGATCGGGATCATCGGCTCGTTGTGCGTCGCATACGACGTGCCGGCCGCGATAAACGAGCCCACCGACCCCGCTTCGTTGATGCCCTCGTGCAGGATCTGGCCGATTTCGCTTTCCTTGTAGGCCAGCATCAGGTCGGCGTCGACGGCGGTATACAGCTGGCCGAGGCGGTTGTAGATCTTCAACGACGGAAACCACGAGTCCATCCCGAAGGTGCGCGCCTCGTCGGGAATGATCGGAACAATTCGGTGGCCAATTCCATCTTTTCCTGTGTCCCGCAACACTTCTTTGAACGTGCGCACAATCGCCATGGTGGTGGCGACTTCCTGGTTTCCGGATCCCTTCTTCAGCGCGGCGTAGGTGTCGCGACCGGGAAGCTTCAGCGCCTTGGTCTTCGTCCGGCGCTCGGGAACAAAGCCGCCCAGGGTGCGGCGCCGGTCAAGCAGGTAGCGGATTTCCGGGGCATCCGGGCCGGGGTGGTAGTAGGGCGGGAGGTAGGGATCCTCGTCCAGCTGCGCGTCGCTGATCGGGATCCTCATGGAGTCCCGGAAATACTTAAGGTCTTCCAGGGCAAGCTTTTTCATCTGGTGGGTGGCATTGCGGCCCTGGAAGTGCGCGCCCAGCGAGTAGCCCTTGATGGTCTTGGCCAGGATCACCGTCGGCTGTCCCTTGTAGTCGACGGCGGCGCGGTAGGCGGCGTAGACCTTGCGATAGTCGTGGCCGCCACGCTTGAGGTTCCAGATCTCGGAGTCGGTCATGTGCTCGACGAGCGCCTTGGTGCGCGGATCGCGGCCGAAGAAGTGGTCGCGCACGTAGGCACCGTCGTTGGCCTTGTAGGTCTGGTAGTCGCCGTCGGGCGTGGTGTTCATCAGGTTGACCAGCGCGCCGTCCTTGTCGGCGTGCAGCAGGGCGTCCCACTCGCGGCCCCAGACCACCTTGATGACGTTCCAGCCGGCGCCGCGGAAGAACGACTCCAGCTCCTGGATGATCTTCCCGTTGCCGCGCACCGGGCCGTCGAGGCGCTGCAGATTGCAGTTGATCACGAAGGTCAGGTTGTCCAGGCCCTCGAGCGCTCCGACATGCGCCAGCCCACGGCTCTCCGGCTCGTCCATCTCACCGTCGCCCAGGAAGCACCACACGTGTTGGTCGGACGTGTCCCTGATGCCGCGGTCATGCAGGTAGTGGTTGAAACGCGCCTGATAGATGGCGTTGAGCGGGCCCAGGCCCATCGACACGGTGGGGAACTCCCAGAAGTCGGGCATCAGCCGCGGGTGCGGGTACGACGGCAAGCCGCCACCGGCGTGGCTGTGCTCCTGCCGGAACCCGTCGAGCTGATCCGCGCTGAGCCGGCCTTCGAGGAACGCGCGGGCGTAAATGCCCGGGGAGGCATGGCCCTGAATGAAGACCTGGTCCCCGCCGCCGGGATGCGACTTGCCGCGGAAGAAGTGGTTGAAGCCGACCTCGTAGAGCGCCGCGGAGGAGGCATAGGTCGAAATGTGGCCGCCCACGCCGACTCCCGGGCGCTGGGCGCGGTGCACCATGATGGCCGCGTTCCATCTGATAAACGCCCGGAAGCGCCGTTCGACGTCCTCGTCGCCAGGGAACCACGGCTCCATCTCGGTGTGGATGGTGTTGACGTAGTCGGTCGACGTCAGCGCCGGGATGGCCACCCGCTGCTCGCCCGCCCGCTCCAGCAGGCGCAGCATCAGGTAGCGCGCCCGCCTCGGCCCCGAGCGCTCCAGCAGTTCGTCGAAGGACTCCAGCCACTCCGACGTCTCTTCGGGGTCGATGTCAGGCAGATAGGAAGCCACGCCCTCGCGGATCACCCGAACGCGGTCGGGTTCGCTTGCGCTACTTGAATTTTTGGCCAGATCGTGGCGCGCGAACTCGGTGGTCAACTTCCGCTCCTGTTGTCGGCGGGTTTTCTGCTTGGACGATCGCCCCCCCTTATCGTGCCGCACCAGCGTGCAATCCGGTGCGTCGAGGGGGATCGGAGTTGTGACCCGGTAACGTCAGGAGCCGTGCTCAACGGATGGCGTGCCGTCTCGGCGGGGGAGTCGCCAAAGCGCGGCGCCCTGGTGCTCGGGTGCGTCGCGGCGATGTTGATGGGCGCCATCAACGTGGTGGCGGGGTGTACCAACATAACCGGCGGCACCGCCACCCCGAATACGAAGGTCGCCCCGGCCTACCGTTCGTCGGTGTCCGCGTCGGTGTCTGCGTCGGTGGCGACGTCGAGCATCCACGAGTCTCAGCGGCAACAATCGTTGACGACCAAGGCGATTCGCACCTCGTGTGACACGCTCGCCACCAGCAGCAGCGCCGCAATCGACAAGGTCAACGTCTTCGTCAAGACCTACAACCAGGGCAACGCCACCGGCCCCACCGAAGGCCCGGCCATCGACGCGCTCAACGACAGCGCCTCCACCGTTGGCAACGCTCTCAACGACGCGATGTCCTCGGATCTGCGGGATGCGTTCAACGCCTATGTCGACGCCGCCCACGGGGTGGCGAACGCGATCGGCACGCACGCGCCGACCGGCGAGTTCAACAAGCGGGTCGACCAGCTCAACGACACCAAGACCAAGGCGTTGAAACTGTGCCTGGCTTCCTTCTGAGGTGGCCGTAGGGCAGGGTTTTTGCTTGTGCGACGATAAGGCGCATCGCAGGGCGCGCGGATGATCGAAGGAGGCTCCACAGTGGTCGCGGAGGATCACGCTCCAGGCTACGGTCGCAAGCTGGGCATCCAACGAGACCAAGTCGTCCAGGAGTGGGGCTGGGACGAGGACACCGACGATGACATCCGCGCCGCGGTCGAGGAGGCGTGCGGCGGCGAGCTGCTCGATGAAGACAGCGACGAGGTGATCGACGTCGTCCTGCTGTGGTGGCGAGATGGTGACGGGGATTTGGTGGACACCCTGATGGACGCGATCACCCCGCTGGCCGAAGACGGCGTGATTTGGGTCCTGACGCCCAAGACCGGCAAGCCCGGTCACGTGCTGCCCGCCGAGATCGCGGAGGCCGCCCCCACCGCGGGCCTGATGCCGACCTCGTCGGTCAACCTCGGCGACTGGAGCGCCAGCCGTTTGGTACAGCCGAAGTCACGCGGCGCCGGGAAGCGCTGATGCTGCCCGTCGGGTCCACTGCGCCTGACTTCACGCTGCGCGACCAGAATCAGCAACCCGTCACCCTCGGCACCTACCGCGGCGACAAGAACGTGCTGCTGGTGTTCTTCCCGTTGGCGTTCACCGGGATCTGTCAGGGCGAGCTGGACCGGCTGCGTGATCACCTGCCCGAGTTCGAGAACGACGACAGCGCGGCGCTGGCCATTTCCGTGGGCCCCCCGCCTACCCACAAGATCTGGGCGACCGAGAGCGGCTTCCTGTTTCCGGTGCTTTCCGACTTCTGGCCGCACGGCCAGGTGAGCCAGGCCTACGGCGTGTTCAACGACGCCGCCGGTTATTCCAATCGGGGCACCTTCGTTGTCGACCGGTCGGGGATCATTCGGTTCGCCGAGATGAAACAACCCGGCGAGTCCCGCGACCAGCGGCTGTGGACTCGGGCATTGGAGGCGCTGCGCGCCTGACAGCACGCCTGAGCGTTTTGGGTGGTTGGCCGTCGGGCGTGTAGCCTGCCCGGCGGGCATAGGGCGCGTAGCTCAGTGGTAGAGCTCTGGTTTTACACACCAGCGGTCGGCGGTTCGATACCGTCCGCGCCCACCAAAGTCATTGCAGGTCATCGGCACTGACCGCCCTAGTGACGGCTGACCGCAGGCGCCGTCCACCGTGGTGGGGCCACCAGTGCCGCCGGTCGCAGCCGGCCAGCCGCCGCCGTTACCGCCGCTGCCGTTGGGGTGGCCACGACCCGCCCGCCGTCGTAGCCACCCTCGGCCGTCGCCGCCGGTGTTAGCCGTTACTGGCCGGGGCTGCCGCTCCCGCCGCTCGCGCCGTCCCCGCCGCCGCCGCCGTTGCCGGCGGTGCCGCCGTTGCCTCCCGCGTTAACGGCAGCATTAGCAGCGCCGCCGGGGCCGCCTGCCCCGCCGCCGGCACCATCGGTGCCGGCGCCACCGTCACCGATGGTGCCTCCGGTGTTGGCAACGCCGCCGCCACCGCCGCCACCGCCGGTGCCGACGCCGGCGTCGTCGCCGAGGCCGCCCACACCACCTTCGCTAAAGGCGGGGATGTCGGGGTTGTTGGCGGAGCCACCCTGACCGCCGGCTCCGCCGCTAGCGGCGGCCGAGGCGCCGCCACCGCCAGCACCGCCACCGCCGCCGGCGACAAAGCCTGTGTCGTTCGCGAGGCCGCCTGCGCCGCCGCCGCCGCCGCCACCACCACCACCGCCGGTAGCGCCAGTGGCGACATCGCCGCCGCCGCCGCCGCCGCCGATGCCGCCAGCTCCGGTACCCGTGACGACGCCGTCGCCGCCGGTGCCGCCGCCGCCGCCGGTCCCGCCGGTCCCGCCGGTGCCGCCGCTGCCGGTGCCGGTGCCGGCGTTGCCGCCGGTCCCGCCGTGCCCGCCACCGCCGCCACCCCCGCCGACGCCCGACACGGGATCCGTGTCGTTGCCGCCGTTGCCGGCGGTGCCGCCGTTACCGCCCAGACCACCGTCGCCGTTGGTGCCGCCGTTGGGGGTGCCGCCGCCGTTGCCGCCGGTCCCGCCATTGCCACCGTTGCCGCCTTTGAAGCCGTTGCTGACGGCAGCTACGCCGTCGTCGCCTTGGCCACCACCGCCACCGTCACCGCCGGCACCGCCGGTGCCGCCGGTGCCCGCGGTACCCGCCGCGCCGATACCGGTACCGGCCGCCCCGGCGTCGCCGCCGGCCCCGCCGTTACCACCCAGACCACCGGCACCGCCGTCGGTATGTAGGCCGACGCCGGAACCACCGGCACCGCCGGTGCCGCCGCCGCCGCCGTTACCACCGAGGCCGCCGTTGCCGTTGGTGCCGCCGGCACCCGCGTTGCCGCCCGCGCCGCCGGCGCCGCCGTCACCGCCGGTAAAGCCGGTGCCACCCGTGTTGGGGCCCGGCGTGCCGGCCGCGCCGACATCGCCGGCCCCACCGTTACCACCGGTACCACCGGTACCACCGGTGCCCGCGTTGCCCGCCACACCCGCCGCACCGGTGCCGGCGCCGGCCGCGCCGCCGTCGCCGGCGTCACCACCGGTACCACCGGCACCACCGGCCTGACCGCCACTGGCCGAACCCGCGGCACCGTCACCGCCGGTGCCGCCGCCGCCGCCGTTACCGCCCAGGCCACCGTTGCCGTTGGTGGCCCCGGGGCCGCTGGCGTCGCCGCCGACTCCACCCACGCCGCCGACTCCGCCGTTGCCGCCAGCACCGGGCGCGACGCCGCCGAGGGTCCCGGCCTCGCCGTTACCGCCGAGGCCGCCGTTACCGCCCACGCCGCCGTTACCGCCGGTGTTGGTGGTGGTGCCGCCGCTGCTGGCGCCACCGGCGCCGCCGTTGCCGGCGACCCCGCCGAAGCCGCCTGTGGCACCGTTTTCGCCGGTGCTGTTATTGCCGCCGGCGCCGCCGTCACCGCCGGCGCCGCCGTTACCGCCGGTCTCAACGGCGTCACCGACACCGCCGGCCCCGCCGGCCCCGCCGTTACCGCCGGCCCCGCCGGCCATGCCCGAGAACGGAGTAGTACTGATATCGATAACGTTGTCGAAGCCGGCGCCGCCGGTGCCGCCGTTGCCGCCTTGGCCGCCGGCCCCGCCGACCGGGCTCACGTTCTCGCCGCCGCTGCCGGCGGTGCCGGCCGCGCCGCCAGCGCCGCCGTTACCGCCCGCGCCGCCGCCGGCAACCGGGAACAACGCGCTGCCCACGCCGCCGTTGCCGCCGTTGCCGCCGACGCCGCCGGCGCCGCTGGCGCCATCGGTGCCGCCGAGGGGACTCGCGTTGCCGCCGTTGCCGCCGATACCGCCGGCACCACCGGCGCCGCCCGCGTCACCGGTGGTGCCAATGAAGAGAGGACCGTCGTTGCCGAGGGTGCCGTTGCCGCCAGCGCCGCCAGTGCCGCCGCCGCCGCCGGTGCCGCCAGTGCCGCCGACGCCGGTCGCACCGCCGTTACCACCCGCGCCGCCCGCGCCGCCGGCCGGGGCGGTGGACCCGCCGGTGCCCAGATCGGCCCCGCCGTTGCCGCCGGTGCCGCCGGTGCCACCGGTGCCGCCGTTGCCGTTGGTGCCGGTGACATTGACGCCGCTGCCGCCGACACCGCCGTTACCGCCGACGCCGCCCTTAAAGCCCGCGGTGCCCGCGGGCCCGGTGTCGCCGGCCCCACCGTTACCGCCGTTACCACCGGTGCCACCGGTGCCGGCGATGCCGTCGTCACCCGCGGTGCCGGCACCGCTGCCGGCCGCGCCGCCAACACCCGCGTCGCCACCGTTACCACCAGTACCACCAGCACTACCGTCGCTGGCCACACCCGCAGCACCGGCACCGCCGTTGCCACCGTTGCCGCCGGTACCGCCCTGCCCACCATTGCCGTTGGCGCCGGTGACACCTGCGTTGCCGCCCACACCGCCGGCGCCGCCCGCGCCGCCGTTAAAGCCGGTCCCACCGGCCCCACCGTTGACGCCGGCCACCCCGTCCGCCCCGTTATCACCAGCACCACCGGTACCACCGAAACCACCGGTGCCGCCGGTGCCGTCGTTCCCCGCGGTGCCGGCCGTCCCAAACAGCGCCTTGCTGGCGCCAGCGGCCCCACCGTTGCCGGCGTCACCACCGTTACCACCGGTGCCGCCGGCACTGCCGTCACTGGCCACACCCATGGCACCGGTACCGCCCATACCGCCAAACCCGCCGTTACCACCCAGACCGCCGTTGCCGGCGGTCCCGCCAAGCAACGCGTTGTTGGCGCCACCGACCCCGCCGACCCCGCCGGCCCCGCCGGTGTCCCCGGTAGCACCGGGCACCGTGGGATCGGTGCTCGTCGCGCCGGTGTTACCGCCCCCACCATCACCGCCGGTCCCGCCGTTACCGCCGTGGCCGAACAGCGAGAACAGCTGCCGGTTGGCCCCGCCGTTCCCGCCGACCCCGCCGGCCCCGTCGGGCCCGCCGGCCCCGCCGTTACCACCAACCCCGCCGTGGGCGCCGCTAGCCTGGGAGCCGCCGCCGCCGCCGATAAACCCATTGCCCCCGCCGGCCCCACCGGCACCACCGGTCCCGAAGGGATCGCCAGAGGCATCCCCGCCGGCCCCGCCGGCCCCGCCATTACCCCACACGAGCGCGTTCCCGCCGGCCCCGCCGGCCCCGCCGACATCGGCGCTGGTTGGTCGGCTCCCGCCGGTGCCGCCGTTACCGCCGTTGCCGAGCAGGAACGCGTTCCCGCCGGCCCCCCCGGCCCCGCCGGTCCCGCCGTTACCGAAGCCAAACTCGCCCTGCCCGCCAGCGCCGCCGTTACCGCCGTTGCCGGTCAACAACCCACCGTTGCCGCCTTTCCCGCCAGCGAAACCGCCGAGCCGCCGGCACCGCCGTTACCACCACTCACCGATCAGCCCCGCGTTCCCGCCAGCCCCACCGTCCTGCCCGTCCCCGCCCGACCCACCATTGCCGCCGTTGCCGATGATCCACCCGCCGTTACCGCCAGCCTGCCCGGTGCCGTCCACCCCATTGGCGCCCATGCCGAACTGTAGATCACGGCCGACCGCAGGCGCCGCGCCCACACCGTGCCCACAAGTTGCAGCACTTCGTTCATCGCGTGACCGACCGAGTCCACGTCGGAGTCGTACAAGCTCGATGTCGCGACGCGCGGAGCGTAGGTCGGCACGCCAGAGTTAGAAGTTCACTCCCAGCGCCTTGGTCCGGCAATGGCCACGGACCACTAATCAAGGAGTCCTTGGTGCGAATCGACACTCGCCGTACGATTTGCGTGTTGCCGCACGGTTCGACGATCACCTGACCTGGGCGAGCGCCGCGTCGTGATGGCCCGGCGGGAGGTGCGGGAAATGTCGTATGTGATCGCGGCGCCGGAGATGGTCTGGGAAATGCCTTTGAACTGCACTGATGCTGGTGCGCGTTCCTGGGATTGAACCAGCTCATTCAAGATTTGCTTTGGCGTGGGTTCGCACGTGGATATCAATGGCGCGCAACCGAAGGCCTCGCAGTCGTCCTCACGGTACTAGCGACTAGTTGTGCGGCAGCCGGCCGGTCAGCGCGTGTCCTGGATGGCGCGGATGATCTGGGCCGCGAGCTTGGGGTCGGACAGAAGCTGGTCGATGAGTGCGGTGAGAACCTCTTGGCCAGTCACGCGGGCGACTCCGAGGCGGTCGGCCGCTTCTCGTTGCCAGATGTCAAGGGCTCGGTGTGTGGCGGCCGGGAGGTCGACGGTGCGTCTCGTTCGCTGGGGGCGCGCTGGCTGATCGTGTGTTCGACGGTCGACTAGCTGTTGGGCGATCGTCCGTTGCACGGGTTTTTGTCGAAAGCCCGTGAGGCGCTCGGTTGGCGCTGCGTCTGGGTTGATATTCACTGCGCGCCGATCACCTTTCGATAGACCGCGAATCAGTAGATCAGTATGACCTATGTCAGGAAGACGTGGAGTCGGGCACTTACGGCCACCGCACGGAGCGCGGCGGAGCCGTTGAACCCAGGGTTAAGGCGCGACGTTGCGTCTGCCAGCGCTCGCGATTTATTTCGGAGATTAGCTACACGTTGATATAGGTCCATGGGCTCGATCGACCGGTGTGTGAAATATTGCGGTTTGCCGCTTGCTCGGCACCGCAGGCGAAACACTGGACTTATTTCGCTTGGTTCGGCCGGCTGCGTAGACGCGCAAATAATGATGTACTGAAGCACGATGTTACGTATGTCAGTACTTCGGCGATTGCTGCTTGAACAGCAGGTATAGCTGGTGACGCAGCTACTGATCGCAGGGTCGCCGATATAACTGAGAGTCGTAAATAATAAAACGCGTAAATGCGGATAAACTGCGCACGGAAGTGTGCAGCCACCAGTCGGCCCTACTCGAATAATTCACAGCACGTTTAAAGCTCTTTCTAATGTTTTACTCCCGATTTTATGGGTAATTTTGGTGTGTCAGTTCAAAGGTCTCGAAGGAACTCGCCAGCGTTGAGGGACCAAGACAAAAAGGAGGGCACTGGTGAAGCGTGCGATCTTGGTCGGCATCGCGGCCGCGAGCATGGTGGTCGCGGGTCTGGCTGGCTGCTCGAACAAATCCAATACGAGCTCATCGTCTACGGGCGCATCGTCGGGTAGCGCCCAGAAGGTCACTATCGATGGTCAGAATCAGCCCATCACGGGTCAGGTCAGTTGCACCCAGGCCGGCGGCAACCTCAACATCGGCATCGGCGATCCGACAAACGGGATCGGCGCGGTGATCAGTGCTGCCAATCCGCCAGCCGTCCAATCAGTCGGTCTGGGGAACGTCAACGGCGTGACGCTGGGTTACGCCGCGGGCGCGCCCAATCAAGGCAACGTCCAGGCCACAAAGGACGGTAGTTCCTACACGATCAAGGGCACCGCTACGGGCGTCAACATGGCTAGCCCGCAGCAGCCGGTGACCAAGTCGTTCGAGATGGATGTGACGTGCCCCTAGCGCAGACCATCTCACGCCACGGCGTCGTGGCCGACTGGCACCGCCTTTGCGGTTCCTGGCCACGGGGTAGCGAGACATTGTTGAAGTCGGGGCTCTGAAGGGACGATCGAGCATGTATGTGAAGCGTATGGCTGGCGTGGCAATTGCTGCGGGACTCGGCATGTCGGCGCTGACAGTAGGCGGAGAGCTGGCCAACGCCGCTCCGTTGAAGCCGCAGCCGCTATGTGAGAACTGCGGAACGACGATTCTTGGCGGACCGTGGCACGGGCCGGTCCCTGATGCGCCGGGACCTGGCGGACCCGGGCCAGGACCTGGCGGCCCCGGACCTGGCGGACCTGGACCGGGACCTGGCGGACCTGGGCCGGGGCCTGGCGGCCCCGGACCTGGCGGACCGGGAGCTGGGCCGCACGGACCGGGGGGACCTGGTGGAGCGGGACCTGGCGGCCCGGGGCCGCACGGACCGGCGGGACCGGGGGGACCTGGCGGAGCGGGGCCGGGTGGACCGGGACCTGGGCCGGCGCACGGACCGGCGGGACCTGGTGGAGCGGGACCGGGCGGACCGGGACCGGGCGGACCGGGACCTGGTGGAGCGGGACCGGGCGGACCGGGACCTGGCGGACCGGGACCTGGGCCGGGGCGTGGCGGACCGATGCCGGGAGGCGCTTACGATCGGGGTAATGCCCAGGTGGGTGGCCCCACGGATGCGCCTCGCGGCTTCAGCACACGCGACCACGGCGCGCCACCTGCGCCGCAAGCGAGAGGATTCGGCTGGAACGATGGGCCTGCTCCCGGTGGGCCGCCGCCTAACTGGTTCGGCCCGCCACCTCCAGGTGGTTGGAACGGTCCGCCGCCTCCCGGTGGTTGGAACAACCCGTGGAACGGACCGGAGCGCGGCATAGTCCAGGCACAAGGCGACTTCGGGCCGTGCGATTACGGCGGCTACACCGCCATTCCGGTCTTCAATCCGGTTTTCGGTGGATGGGGCTTCTGGTACTTCGGTGTCTGGATTCCGCTGTACTGAGGCAACGTAAAAACTTCCGACGTCCGGACCGCGCTTCACAGGTCCGGACGCCGCAAGCCGTTTATGGGGACCGTGAATTGGCTAGTATCGCGGCATCCGGCTGACCGGGCTTCGGTTACGAACTGCTTGTTCTACCGCCGGACGCGGAGCTGGTTTGGTTGGCGTCATGTCGACGTCGCTGCCCTGCGCGGCTCTATCCCATCAGGGATGCGATAGAGCTTTCGGGGTCGCGGTCGTGAAGCGCACGTGGGCCAGCGTCTCCGAACGCAACACGTGTGGCGGTTGCCCGATGCCGGCCGGCCGCCACGGTCCCCGCCGGCCGCAGGTCCCGCTCCGGTTCCCCGGGGTCCGGCTCGGCGGGGTGGGCGACGACCATCCCACCTTCGTCGATCCCGAATCGTTCGTGCAGCCGGGCCAGCGGTTTGGGCGCCCACCAGTTCCACCTGCCCAACACTCGCATGAAGGCCGGTACCAGCACCAACCGCACCAGTGTGGCGTCGACCACCACCGCCAGCGTCATACCAACGCCGAACATCCGCATGAACTGCACGTGAGCGGCGATCAGTCCCGCGAATGAAATCGACATGACCAGTGCAGCAGCGGTAATCACGCGCGCAGTGCGAGCCACACCCAGTGCGACACTCTCGTCATTGTTGGCATCCGCATCTGCTGTCGCCGGTCGACTCGGCTCTGGAACGCACCCAGTACTCGCGAATCCGCGACATCAGGAAGACCTCGTAGTCCATCGATAGCCCAAAGGCGATGCAGAACAACAACACCGGCAAATTCGCCACTATCGTCCCGGTCGGCGTGGTTCCGAGCGCGCCAAGATGGCCATCCTGGAAGATCCACACCAGTGCGCCGAAAGCGGCGGTCAGCGACAACACGTTGAGCACCAACGCCTTCAGGGGCAGCACCACGCTGCCGGTGAGCAGGAACAGCAGCACGAAGGTGATGACGGCGATCAGACCAAGCACCAACGGCAGTCGCGACGTGATGGCCTCCACGCTGTCGCGGTTGATCTGCGCAGTACCGGTCATTTCGACCGACCGGCCGGCCGGCCCGGGTACTGCATGCAGCCGATCGAGCTGAGTCGCCGAGCTACCGGAGAACAGCGGCGCGGTACTGCTGACGGTGAGAAACGCACTCCCCTGTGCGACCCCGGTGGCAGCCGAGGGCGGCCCCACCTGGTTCCCGCCGACGAACGTGGCGCTGGGGGCGGACACTGCCGACACGTCCGGTACCCGGGACAGATCGGCGGCATAGCGGTTCAGGTCATAGGGGGTCAGGCCGTGGGCATCGGGGACTACGACCGTCACAGCGTTCGCGGAGTTGTCGCCGAAGTCGTTGCGCAACTGGTCGCCGAGCTGATGCGCCGAGGCCGAGTGTGGCAACACACGGTCATCGGGCATGCCCCACTTGACGCCGAGGAACGGGGCGCCCAAGAGCACCAGCAGCGTAACGACGGCCAGTCCGATCGGAACCGCGCGGCGCATCACGAACTTGGCTGAGCGGTACCAAAACAGTTGCTCGACGGGGCGCGCGACGGGTTCGGGCCGACGCGACAGCCGGCGAGCCAGCCGGCGCACGTCCAGCGAATCGAGCCGGGAGCCTAACAGGACGATGACCGCCGGCGTCACCACGATCGCGGCCACCGCTGCGAAGGCGACAGTGGCGATACCGCCATAGGCGAACGACTTGAGGAAGTACATCGGGAACAGGACCATCACGGCCATCGACAGCGCGACAGTGATCGCGGAGAACAACACTGTGCGTCCGGCGGTGGCCATGGTTCGGATCAACGCCTCGTCGCGGTCGGCGCCAGTGGCCAACTCGTCGCGGTAGCGACTGACGATCAATAGCGTGTAGTCGATCGCCAGTGCCAGGCCCATCGCAGTACTCAGGTTGAGCGCGAAAATCGACACGTCGGTGACCAAGGTGATGGCGCGCAGCACCGCCATCGAGCCCGCGATCGCCAGCAGGCCTACGGCCATCGGCAGTGCAGCAGCCAGTAGCCCGCCGAACACCCAGACCAAAACAATGAGGCTGAGCGGGATGGCGATCGACTCCATCAGCAGCAGGTCGCGCTCATTTTGGTGGTTGATCTGCGCATAGACCATCGCCATCCCGCCCGCGCGGACAGTGACGCCTTGACGGTCATGGACAACTTCGTCAGACAACGTCTGGGCGTACTTCTGGGCGTTGTTCTCGCCGCCGGTGATTCCCGCGACGATCAAACCGGAGGTGCCGTCCTTGCTGATCAGCGCGGCCGCGGCCGCGGGCGGCGCGGTCCACGCCGACGTCACATTGGCGACATGGGGAGATCGGGCCAGGCGATCGACGATGCCGGTGGCCACCGCGCGGGCCGGCGCGCTGGTGGCACCAGCGGGCGCGCTCACGGTGATAAGCAGCTGCATGTCGCCCTGGCCGAACTTGTCGCCCAGCAGCTGTGTCGCCTTGGCCGATTGCGAGCCCGGGTCCTGGAAACCACCTGCCGACAGGCTTTTGGCGACCGGGATGCCGAAAATGGCGGCTCCGACCATCACCAGGATCGCTATCGCGACAATCCGCCGCGGTGCGGCAATGGCCAGTCGGGCGATTCGTTGCAGCACGTCGCTCCTTCGTTGTATCCGTCGTAACTTCGCACCAGGCCCCATTGCCGGCGCCAACCCCTGACATAGATACGACGAGGGCCGCCGAAACGTTCAGATATGACCGGCGGGCCCTAAGCCAGCGCCACCGCCGCCGCCGTGAGATCACCACCAGCCGTCGCGCCACCACGCAGACGATCGCTGCCGCTCGCAATGTAGGAATCTCCTGAAGTTCGCCCAGGAGTCGCGAGTGTGGTGAATAGTCCGCGATATGAGCGAAGAGACGTTTCCGGACGTGCGTTGGGGCCGGGATGCCGGTCGGCGCGTGCTGGGGCCGGTGACCGTCGTCATCGGCTCGAGGTGGGGTGCATGGTGTATCCGCAAACTGACGCCGCTAGACCACAAGCTTCTGAGCCGAAGCAACGGGCGGCTCACGATTTTCGGCCCGCTCGGGGTGCCTCTGCTGTTGCTCACTACGACGGGCAGGAAGACCGGCCAGCGCCGCCAGATACCGTTGACGTACATGCGCGAAGGAGACCGACTGTTCTTGGTGGGAGCAACTTTGGGCAGGCGCACCATCCCGCATGGTCATCGAACTTGCTGGCCGATCCGAACGCGTGGGTGACGATGGGTGGACGGGAGATATCAGTCACCGCTACGCAGTTGACCGGGCCGAAAAGCGAGCGCATCTTCAGAAAATTCGCCGACTACGCACGCAACTATGATGCCTACCGAGGCCGGACAGATCGCGATCTACGGGTTTTCGAGTTGACGAAGCGTTAGTGCCTCTGACAACTTGAGTTTCAGTTTCGCAAATGCTGGCGCCGAAATCGAGTCTCACGACATGCGCTCGCTTAACGGGCCAAGCGATCCCGCGATGAGGGGACTATAGTCACTCGTGCCTGGTGGCGACGGTAACAGCGTTGAGACTCGCGTTAGCCACGAGTAAAAACGGTTGGTCTCTGCGTTCGCGAACAACGACAACGACCTGGATGTTTGAGGAGTCCGACGATGGCCGTGCCGCACAAGACCGGGCTGGCATGGGCCGAATTCTCTGATGACGTGCTTGAAGCAGTTGAGATCGTCCCCACCGGGGCAATTGGGGAACCGTGGCGCCCGACCTAAAGTTCGTCACCTTCGTTGCCGCCCAGCTGATGGAGGCTAATACTTTCACCGCTGCCGATGTGAGCGAACAGGTACTGGCGAGCCTCGTCCAGCGGTTCGACGCGGACATTGGCTTCCTGCGCCACAACGACCAAACGGCCGGGACCTCGAAGTTGATCGTCGAATGGCCACCGCGACCCGGCCGTCCAAACCCGGATCCCATGCCGATTGTCCACTTCACTGGCGCCGACGACGTCTTCGCCCCTTGCGCGCATGGCAAGGAACCGCTGGTGATTCAGCCCACGGAACCCGTTGTCATTCGGCCGCCGGCCTCGACAAACTACGCTTACAAGGCGTTCCGACGCGAGATCACCGGAAGACACCGCGTCGCGACGCCCTCGGTGGCCACCGCACCGCTCGTCTCAAAGGCGGAGACCACCGGCGTGCTTGGCTTCGTTAACTTTCGTGGCAGGAAGTGGAGGAAGCAAGAGTTAGGCACGCTCGGGGCGGTCGCCTCTTTGTTTGCACAGCTCCAAGCCCGCATCGCCGCCGAAGAAAGGCTCCGCTACCTGGGTGAGTATGACGATTTGACCGGCCTGCGCAATCGTCGATCGCTCATCGCTCACCTTTCCGCCAGACTCGCGGAGGGATGCCCCGGACCCGTCGCGGTCCTATATCTCGACCTCGACCGACTGAAGTCGATCAACGATTACTTCGGTCACGCCGCCGGCGATTTTTACCTCCAGGTATTCGCCGAACGGCTTCAGGAGAGCATGCAAGGGCTGGGCGCGATCGGTCGGATCGGCGGGGACGAGTTCCTCGTCATTCCGGACCGGGCGATGCTCGCCGAGACCGCCGAATCACTCGCGCAGCGGCTTCAGACGACCTTGCGGGCGTCCCTGAAGATCGGCGACGATGTGATCACTCCCTCCGTCAGCATCGGGATGGCGGCGGGTAGGCCGGGACGCGACGACACCGCGGATCTAATGCGTCGCGCCGATGAGGCCGCCCTGACGGCCAAGCGCGCGGGCGGCAACCAGGTCGCGGTGTGCACCGACGATATCTCCCGCAACGTCGTCTTCCGCAACGATATCGAGATCCATCTGCAAGCGGGCATCGACAGCGACGCTCTGCTACTGCATTACCTGCCCGAAGTCGACCTGCTGACCGGCGTGATCCTGGGGGCCGAAGCCCTGGTCCGTTGGCGGCACCCGACGCGCGGGTTGCTGCTCCCGGATTCGTTCATCGGTGTAGCCGAGTCGACCAACCTCGCCGGAGAGTTGGGCCGATGGGTAATGCGAAGCGCGTGCGCCGAATTCAGCCGTTGGCGATCGAATGGCGTGGGACGAGACGTCACACTGCGCATCAATGTTTCGCCTCGTCAATTGGTCATCCCCGGTTTCGTCCGCACCGTGGCGGACACCATCGACGAGTTCGGCCTCAACGCCAATTCGGTGTGCCTGGAGATCACCGAGCGTGCTTTGGTTGGCGACATCAAAACCACACGCAGAACCCTTGCGAAGTTGAAGGAGGTGGGGGTCCAGATCGCCATCGACGACTTCGGTACCGGCTACGCTGTCCTTTCGCACCTGAAATCGCTTCCGGTCGATACGCTCAAGATCGACGCCGGGTTCGTGCGCGACTTGGACACCAACACCAGCGACCTCGCGATCGTTCGCTCCATCCTCGTACTCGCCGAGGCCTTCGGCCTGGAACTGGTCGCTGAGGGTGTTGAGACGCCAGCTGCCGCAATGACTTTGATAGAGCTTGGGTGTCACCGGGCGCAGGGTTTCCTGTTCTCGCGCCCCGTGGCAGGCGAAGCCATGCAGTCTTTGCTGTCCGGGCGCCGGTTGCGGATGAGCGGCTTGGCTAACGACGAGGCGCTGAGCATTAACGCAAACTAGGACAAGATCGCTGGGCCGTACAACAGATTCGCTGAAAGAAGCGACCTGCTTTCATTCCTAGCTGCAATGCCCAAGTGGGTTGATGCGGTTGCGGAGCTTCGTCGCCGCCAGCACTTGCGCCGTTTGCGCA
The DNA here is from genome assembly GCA_963708995.1 of uncultured Actinomycetota bacterium. Classification (GTDB taxonomy): domain Bacteria; phylum Actinomycetota; class Actinomycetes; order Mycobacteriales; family Mycobacteriaceae; genus Mycobacterium. Next base: position 184,700 of record CAVPUR010000013.1, on the reverse strand, counting down.
GTCAGTTCTGCAGCGAGTGCGATGCAACCGTTTCAGCTGGATCCGGCTTCACCCAGCGCCAAACATCGTCAAGCGGGAACTGCGCCAGCGTGCCGCCGAGTTGGCCGCTATTGAGGAGACGTTGGATGAGGTGATAGCGACGGAGAATCGACTCATAGTGCTGGAACATGAGAAACGCCTGGCTTGTCATTTGGCCTGAGGCAAGTCGACCCCTCAACATCGGCGAAAAGCGAGTAGTCGACTACTCACGCCGTCGTGCGCAAACCTCGCCATACTGACGCAAGTCAAATCAGGCGCGGGAGGTTTGCTAATGCCGAAGCTCGGTGAGCGTGCGGTGGTTCTAGGAGCCAGTATGGCGGGCCTGGTGGCTGCGCGAGCACTGGCCGAGTCTTTTGAAACGGTCACTGTGGTGGAGCGGGATGCGCTGAGCGACACCGCTGATCACCGCCGCGGCGTGCCGCAGGGCCGGCAGATCCATGGGCTGCTACTGCGAGGCGCGCAGGCGCTCGAAGAGCTCTTCCCGGGGATCCTCGACGAGCTCGTCGGAGCTGGCGCACCCTCGTTTGATTATCGGGATCTATCGAAGCTCCACTTCAATATGGGGGGTCATCTGGCCGTGCAGTCCGGTTCGGCCGAGGGGCTGAGCGCGTACTGTCCGAGCAGACCATTTCTGGAGTCCCACGTCCGGCGGCGGGTACGCGCGATTCCCAACATCGAGTTCCTCGATAATCACGACGTCGTCGACGTCACCTCCAATACGAGCCGTGATCGCATCACCGGGGCGCGAATAGTAAGCCGGCACAGCCACTCAGAATCAGAACTGTCCGCCGATCTTGTCGTCGATGCGACCGGGCGTGGCGCGCGGACACCGGCGATGCTGGAAAGGCTGGGTTACCCCCGCCCCGCCGAGGACGACGTCGTCATCCATCTGATGTATGCGAGTCAGTTGCTGCGGATGCCACCCGAGGCGTTGCACGAGGTCGGTTGCATCGTGGCCCCGGTGCCCGGCCGACCCACCGGCATGGCGATCCTGCGATACGAGCACGACACCTGGATGTTCGCGGTCTTCGGGATGGCGGGCAATGATCCACCCGCCGGATGTTCCGCGATGTGTGCCTTCGCCGAACAATTTGCACCCGCCCACGTCTTGGCGGCCGTTGAGGCCGCCGAACCTCTTGGAGAGACAGCGCAGCATCGGTTCCCGTCGAGCCGTTGGCGCCGGTACGACAAAGCGCGGCTGCTGCCCGAGGGCTTGCTGGTCGTCGGCGACGCGGTGTGCAGCTTCAACCCGATCTATGGGCAGGGTATGACGGTGGCCGCGCTGGAAGCTTTGGCGTTGCGAAATTGCCTGTCCCGCGGCACAACGGATCTTCCGCGGCGGTTCTTCCGAGCTACCGCAAAGCCGATCGGCCAGGCTTGGCAGCTGGCCGCCGGCGGTGACCTCCTCCTGCCCGAGATCGAGGGCACACCACCGCTATCGACGAGGTTGCTCAACGGGTACATGGACCGATTGCTGACCGCTGCCGAATATGACACCGCCGCATTCGAGCAGTTCCTCAAGGTGGCCTGGCTTGTCGACGAACCGATTCGGCTGCTGCGCCCCTCGATGATGTGGCGTGCCGCCTCGGCCAATCAACGCCGGCAGAAACGTCCGACACCGGTCAACGCGACCAGTCCCTGAACCGTCAGCTGAACTGACCGCTTGTGCGGATACCGCGGTGCTGGAGCCTCAGCGGGGTCAGCCCGGTTGTCTATTCGGAAATTGATCGACGGCATTTACGGGCTCTTCGTAATCGAGAGTGCCGGAAAACGAATACGCGGGGTTACCAGTAATCTCCGGCACGTTCGCATTGGGTGCGAATTGGCCGGTCCCCTTGTCATGCGACCCTCCAACCACCCACACTAGTAAGATATCTTTACTACCGTAGTCATACAGCAGTACCGTTGACAGCAGCAAGAAGTACGAATTCGCTGAGGGCCAGATGGCGCTTGCGCAGCGCTGCGCACGCGCCGCCGCGGTCGGGTCTGCGGCGATCTGGCTCGGCAGCATTGGCGTAGGGGTGTGAACCTCGTGGGATCAGAGTGGGCGAATGGAGCCGAGAGCGGCATGGACGACGAGCAGCGGGTTGATCTAGGGGTGTCGTTGTTCATCCCGTACCGGTACACCGAGGACCGGATTTTCCGGGCCATCCAGGATGCCGGATTCGACGACTGGACCCTCGCCCAGTGCCGGGTGTTTCAACGCATCGCCCAGGACGGTTCGCGCCTCACGGACCTCGCGGACCAGGCGCAAGTGAGCAAGCAGAGCGCCGGCGTGCTGGTCGATCAACTGGAACGCTTGGGCTATGTCCGCCGGGTCCCCGATCCCACGGATGGCCGCGCCCGGTTGATCGTGATCGAGCAACGTGGCCGGCGGGCGCTCGAGGTGGCCAAGGTGACACTCGACGAGATCCTCTCGGAGTGGAAGGCCTACCTGGGCACCCGCAACTTCACGTTGTTGCACCAGATCCTGGATCAACTCCGCGAGATCACCGACCCCTACGAGCGGTAAACCCGGCCGCGCTGAGCCTTCCGCCCCCGTTTCCCGTTCGCCCGAGCCGCCAGGGGCCTGCGGGCGCCAGCAGGCTTGGACTCCGCCTTGACATTAGTCAGCTTTATTGACTAGTATCGTCAATGATTCTTACGATTCTCCGGCGATAGACGGGTGGTTGTCACGATGCAGGCCCAAAACCCCCATTCACCAGCACGCCCATTCATCCCTCAACAGAAAGTGAAATATTATGAAGTTTCTTGTCCTTGGAGCAACCGGCCGCACCGGCGTCCCCTTCGTCAAAAAGGCACTCGACCAGGGACACCAGGTCACCGCCCTCGTTCGGCGGGCCGACGCCAACGTTGACTCTCGCGCTCAAATCGTCAGGGGCGACGTCACCGACGCCGCCGTGATCGCGACGGCAGCCCAGGGCCACGACGCGGTCATCAGCACGCTCGGAGTGAAAAACGTCCGCGAAACCCCCACGTTGATCACAGACACCATCCGTGCCGTCATCGCTTCTGCGAAAACGTCAGGGGTCGATCGCTTCGTCGTCGTCTCCGCGTTCGGAGTCGGCGACTCTCTTGCCAAGGCATCATTTCTGGCTGGCCTGATCTTCCGCACAGCGCTGCGCAAAAAATACGCCGACAAAGCCGCGTCGGAAGTTCTCTTGACTGCGAGCGATCTGAAATGGACCCTCGAATACCCTGGGGCGTTGAACAACCGGGACAGCACCCGATACACCGCTACCGTGCTCGAGAATGTCACAAAACTGCCGATCCTCCCCTCAGCATCCCGCGCAAACGTCGCCGATTTTCTCCTTCACTCCGCCGTGGAAAACACCTTCATCCGTCAGATCGTCGTCGTCACCGACACCAAATAAGTCACCGATGCACGCCCAAAAAACACCGCTCACCAGAGCCATCACCGGCCCTTCGTAATTCAGAGTGCATTGACGAGTGCGTGGAGTGCGCCGCTGTGCAGCAGTGAACGGATTCGATAGTGAGTGATGTTGCGGAATCCGAGGGCGTTGCGGCGCAGCGCTTCTAAGCGGCCGTTGATGGCTTCGGTGGGCCCGTTGGAGACGTGATGGTCGAAGAACGCCAGGATGTCGCCGCGGCGGCGCCACAGGGTGCGGCCCAGTTGGGCGATCTCCTCGAGTCCGACGGGCACACCGCGGCGGATCGAATCGATCAGCCTGGTCATTACGTGTTTCCCGCGGCGACGGTTCGAGTCAGCGTAGGCGGCGATGATCTTCTGATAGATCACATACGCGACCTTGACGGCGATGTGTTCGTCGGCGTCAAGCACGCTGGTCAGACGGTTGTGCTGGCGGGCTGAGAGCAGCTGGATGCGGGTGCGGGCGATGCGCCGGATCCCATACAACGGATCCCCCGTGTGGCCGCGTCGGGCGAGGGTCTGTTGCTGAACACGTTGGCGGATCAGGTCGAGCTTGGCCCCGGCTAACGCGACGACGTGGAACGGGTCCATCACCGTGACCGCATCTGGCACCACATTGGTGGCGGCGGTCTTGTAGCCGGCGAACCCGTCCATCGCCACCACCTCGACTCCGGCGGCGAAGTCGGCGGGTTGGGCAGCCAGCCAGGTGGCCAGCGCGGTCGCTGACCGTCCGGTGACCATGTCGAGCAGTCGCGCCGGACCGCTGCGATCGTGCACTGGGGTGAGGTCGATGATCAGCGTGACGAATCCCTCAGCACCGACTCGTCGGGGCGCCCAGCGGTGTTCGTCGACGCCGATCACTCGCACCCCGGCCAGACGATCAGCTTTGGCCGCGGCCACCAGGCCAGCGGTCGTGCGCATCGCGATCGTGCTCACGGTGTGCCAGGACACGCCCAACTCGGCGGCGATGGCCGAGATGGTGGTGCGGTCGATCAATAACCGCCGCAACACATACCGGGCACACCGTCGGGTCGTCGAAGCCCGCGGCGCCGCCAGTTTTCCGAGGTCCTGATTGAACACTGTGCGACCACAGTCGATGGTGGTACAGCGGTAGCGGGGTACGGCCACGCGCAACACCAACGGGTAGCCGGCGACCGGCAGATCGGCCAGTGGCCGGGTGACGGTGTCGCGGTAACGACCGTCGCGACCGCAGTCCGGGCAGCGCGCATCACGAGCAACCGGAGCGCAGAAGATCGTTGTCTGGTCCTCGTCGACGGCGGCATCTGTGATCATCACGCCCAACTCAATGGTGCGCATGATCGTGTCGGCAACAACAGACGGCGCGCAAGCAGTAGCCTCAGGCATGGGTCACCTCGGTGGAATGGTGGTCGTGTGTTGGAACCCGAATCGTCACCCACCGAGGCCCCACCTCAGCTCAACGACACGAACCCACCACCGGGATATCCCGAGCCTTAGGTGCACTCTCGATTACGAAGAGCCCATTTACGGCCGGATCTGGATTTGGTTGGGGCTGATGATCAGAACTTCTTGGACTTCAGATCATCCTCGGGAAAGTGCGCCCCACCACGTCACCAAGCCGAGTGCCATCCACAAGTTCTTATCATTGCTCGCCATGACGGCGGTCTCAAAACTAACGTTTTCAATTTCTCAAATATTGATGCCAAACCGGAGTGTCAGGTAACGAAAGCGCCGCCGTGTTGGTAGAGGCGCTGTAGCCGGCAGGAGACGCGATCAACACGGTGACCCGACTGTGCCCTACGGAAATTCAGGCTGGTCTGTGAGTTCTGTTCGGGCCTGGTCGATTTGGTCGTATGCGTAGGTCGCCATAGCGGCGGTGGTCATCGTCTCACCCTTGCGGGCGAGCGATTCGTAGGTCTGGTCGCCGAGCACCTCACGTAGGTGGGTGATCGCGGTGGTGATTTCGGGGACCCCCGTTGCGGCCATGGGACTGAGGGCGAAGCCGGCGATGGTGGCCGCCGGTTCGTTGCGTCCGAGCCGGTCGAAAATAGCGGCGAGGATGGCCAGCGGGATGCGGATCGTCGTGGTGTCGCCCGCATTGTGGTAGTTGCGGATTGCCAGAGTGAGGTGATCGAATGCGGACACGGTGCCGCCGTGTTCGGGCTCAAGTCGTGCCAGATACACCGCCAGGCCTGACGCGTTGTTGCGGTTGCCGCTGTCTTGAGTGATCACTAGACCCCGGCCCAGGGCGTTAAGCGCCCCGACGGGATCTGCGTCACGAAAAGCGATACCGTAGGCAGTGAGCGCCAACGTGAGGAACAACGGGTTGCCGGTTGCCTCCGCAGCCTCGATGAGGCCATCCGCGGAATCCATCGCTTCCCCACCGGAACCGGCCATTGCAAGGGCGCAAACCAGCCATGCCCGGATGTAGACGTGGGTGTCGCGGCGGCGTGCGAGCTGGGCGCGGCACAGCTCGGCCCACCGCTCGGGCTGCCCGATGGCTACGTATACAGCTCCAAGCACGGCTTCGATGCCGTAGGGCGGCGCCTCGCGGCTCCTGCCGAGAACGATCTGGCCGGCCTCGCTGTAGCCGACAGCCGCCTCGATCCGTCCGGTCAAGTAGCACAGCGACGCAATCACGTACAGGGACGCCAGCCGGGGGTGGTCGACCGCGTGGGCGGGCTCGATCAGCTCTTCAGCCCAGGCTATCGGCTCAAAGGTTTGGACACACGCGCCGAGCAGCCCCGCACAGGTGGCGATGGGGACGGCGACATCCAGATCACCGTGGTCGGCGGCCCACCGAAACGCGGTGCGCAGATTGGCCAACTCGACAGTGAACCAGTCGTAGGCCTGTCGCTGGCGGGGGCTGTCCCACAGGGCCATGATGTCGGCTTCGCGCCCGGCGAAGTATCGCGAGTGGGCGGCTCGAATCTCGGTTGCCGCACCACCGGCGACGAGTTGTTCCTCTGCGAACTGGCGGATCGTCTCCAGCATCGAAAACCGGGTCCGCCCCGACGACCGGTCAGCGACCAGCAGCGACTTTCGCACCAAGGCATCCAGCAGATCCAGGGTGGCGAAGTCATCCTCGGAACCCATGACCGCACAGGCACTTTGGAGGTCGAATCCCCCGGCGAACACCGAACACCGCTCCAGCAGCACCTTCTCCGCGTCATCAAGGTGGTCGTAGGACCACGCCACCGCGTGGCGCAGGGTTTGGTGGCGTGACAGGCCGCGCCGGGAACCGACCAGCAGCCGGAACCGCTGATCGAGACGATCACGCACCTCGTGGGCGGTCATCGACGCCATCCGTGAGGCCGCCAACTCGATGGCTAACGGGATGCCGTCGAGTCTGCGGCAGATTTCTACCACAGCGTCCGCCTCGCCGGGCTGGGCCAGCGAGAAGTCCGACACGACACTGTGGGCACGGTCGAGGAAAAGGTTCACCGCGGCGGATTCGGTTCCAGATTGGACGTCGAGCGACGGGACACGCCATAACTGTTCGTCGCTGACCCCCAATCCTTCGCGGCTGGTCGCGAGAATCGTTACGGTCGCCGAGACGGCGAGGATCGCCTCGACCAGATCCGCGACACTGTCGACAACGTGCTCGCAGTTGTCGAACAACAGCAACCGGACTCTGCCCTCCAAGGCGAAGGCCACCGACTCGGTCACTGTCTTGCCCGGTTGCTGGGTGATGCCCAGTACAGCCGCGACGGCGTCGGGCACCGCCGCCGGGTCGGTGACCGCGGCCAGCTCGAAAAACCAGACCCCGTCGGGAAACTCATCGGCCCGCCGCGCCGCGACCTCCAGCGCCAGCCGGGTCTTGCCGACCCCGCCCACCCCGGTCAGCGTCATCAACCGATGCGCCTTCACCGCGGTTTGCAGCTCGGCGACCTCAGACTCACGTCCGATGAAGCTCGTGGTCGCAGCCCGCAGGTTCCCCGGACTCGCATCCAGCGCCCGCAGGGCCGGGAACTCCGTGCGTAACCCTGCTGCTCGTACCTGGAACACCCCGACCGGGGTCGGCAGATCCCGCAACCGGCGCGGCCCCAGATCCAGCAGATCGACGCCGCTGAGCAGACCCGCCGTCGACTCGGCCAACAGGATCTGCTCGCCATGCCCGGCGGCCATCACCCTCGCGGCGCGATTCAGCACCGCACCGAAGTAATCCCCGTCGCGCAGTTCGGCCTCGCCGGTCGCGATGCCCATCCGCACCGGCAACTCCAGACCATGCTGTGCGGCCACGGCGGCATCGACTGCGGACTTGGGCGAGTTGAACGCCGCACAGATGCCGTCGCCGGTGTGCTTGAACATGAACCCGCCGTACGTCTCAATCGCAGAGCGCAACACCTCGTCATGGGCGGCCAGCGCCGCCCGCATCGCATCCGCGTCGGCCTCCCACCGACGGGTCGAACCCTCAACATCGGTGAACAAGAAAGTCACCACCCCCGAAGGAGCAGCGGCCGTGGACACCCACGCAGAATGCCACACCGAACAGCAGAACGCGGTAATAGAAGCTGCGAGCCCCCGAGCCGGGCTAGCGATTCACGAACGAATCGCCACCGCATTTCGCCCCCGTCTCTCAGAACTAACGTTCTCGGATTCTCAAATGTTGCTGCCAAACCGGAGTGTCAGGTAACGAAAGCGCCACCGTGTTGCCGGGGGCGCTGTAGCCGGGCAGGTGACGCGATCACCGGGGTGATCGGACGGTGCCCTAGGGAGATTCAGGTGGGTCTGCGAGTTCCGTTCGGGCCTGGTCGATTTGGTTGTAGGCGTAGGTCGCCATGGCGGCGGTGGTCATCGTCTCACCCTTGCGGGCGAGCGATTCATAGGTCGCCTCACCGAGGACATCGCGGAGGTGGGCGACCGCGGTGTTGAACTCGGGTAAGCCCGTTGCGGCGAGGGGGCTGACGACGGCGAACCCGGCCATGGTGGCCGCCGGTTCGTGGCGTCCGAGCCTGCCGAACAACACGGCGAGGGTCGCGAGGGCGACATGCACCCCGGTGGTGTTGCCCGCGTCGTGGAAGTTGCCGATCGCCAGCATGACGTGATCGAGCGCGGCCAGCGGGTCACCATGCTCGGCCTCAAGGTGGGACACACCGTCCGCCACGAGTGTCTCGGTGTAGCGGTTGCCGCTGTCTCGGGCGATCACCAGGCCCCGACGCAGGGCCTCCAGCGCCCCGGCGGGATCGGCGTCGCGGAAGGCGAAGCCGTGAACGTAAAGCGCCAACGCGAGCACATGGGGGTTGTGGGTGGCCTCGGCGGCCTCGATCAGGCCGGTCGCGGCGGCCCTCGCCTCCTCACCGCAACCGGCCATCGTCAGTGCGAAGACCAGGTCTGCCCTGGTGATTCCGTGGGTGTCGCGGCCACGTCCGAGCCGGGCGCGGCACCACTCGACCCACCGTTCGGGCTGGCCGATGACCCCGTACACAGCGCCAAGCAGGCCCTCGAGGCCGTATGGCACCTCGTCGTGGCGGCCGCTGGCGATCACCGTCTGGGCGGCGTCGGCGTAGCCAACAGCCGCCTCGATCCGTCCGGCATTCCAGCAGCACGACGCCATCACATACAGGAACGCGAGCCGGGGATGGTCGACGGCACGGGCGGGCTCCATGAGCTCCTCGGCCCAGGCCATCGGCTCATAATTGTTGACCAGATACCCGAGGTACGCCGCGTACGTGGCGATGGTGGCGGCGACATCGAGGTCACCCTGGTCGGCGGCCCACCGAAACGCAGTGCGCAGATTAGCCAGCTCCACACTGAACCATGTGAGGGCCTCCCGCTGGCGGGGACTGTCCCACAGGGCCATGATGTCGGCTTCGCGCCCGGCGAAGTAGCGCGAGTGGGCGGCCCGAATCTCGGACGCTTCGCCACGGGCGACGAGTTGGTCCTCGGCGAACTGGCGGATCGTCTCCAGCATCGAAAACCGGGCATGCCCAGAGGAGCGATCTGCCAGGAGCAGCGACTTGCGCACCAAGGCATCGAGCAGATCGAGAATGGCATAGTCGTCGGGGTCGTCAAATCCTGCTACCGCGCAGGCACTTTCGAGGTCGAAGCCGCTGGCGAACACCGAACATCGGTCCAGCAGCACCTTTTCCGCGTCGTCGAGCAGGTCGTAAGACCAGGCCACCGCATGACGGAGCGTTTGGTGGCGTGCCAGGCCGCGCCGCGAGCCGACTAGCAGCCGGAAACGGTGATCGAGGCGATTACGCACGTCGCTGGCGGTCATCGACGCCATCCGCGAGGCCGCCAACTCGATGGCTAACGGGATGCCGTCGAGTCTGCGGCAGATTTCTACTACAGCGTCCGCCTCGCCGGGCTGGGCCAGCGAGAAGTCCGACACGACACTGTGGGCACGGTCCACGAAAAGGTTCACCGCGGCGGATTGGGTTCCGGAGCTGACGTCCAGCGACGGGACACGCCATAACTGTTCGTCGCTGACCCCCAATCCTTCGCGGCTGGTCGCCAGAATCGTTACGGTCGCCGAGGCGGCCAGGATCGCCTCGACCAGATCCGCGACACTGCCGACAACGTGCTCGCAGTTGTCGAACACCAGCAGCCGGACTCTGCCCTCCAAGGCGGAGGCCACCGACTCGGTCACGCTCTTGCCCGGTTGCTGGGTGATACCCAACACCGCCGCGACGGCGTCGGGCACCGCCACCGGATCGGTCACTGCGGCCAGCTCGAAAAACCAAACCCCGTCGGGAAACTCATCGGCCAGCCGCGCCGCGACCTCCAGCGCCAGGCGGGTCTTGCCGACCCCGCCCACCCCGGTCAACGTCACCAACCGATGAGCCTTCACCGCGCCTTGCAGCTCGGCGACCTCGGACTCACGCCCAATAAAGCTGGTGGTCTGGGGCCGCAGGTTCCCCGGACTCGCATCCAGTGCCCGCAACCCTGGAAAGTCTGTCTGCAGGCCCGGCGCTCGGACCTGAAACACCCCGACCGGGGTCGGCAGATCCCGCAACCGGCGCGGCCCCAGATCCACCAGATCAACTCCACTGAGCAGAACCGCGGTCGAATCGGCCAACAGGATCTGACCGCCGTGCCCGGCGGCCATCACTCGCGCCGCACGATTGAGCACTGCACCGAAGTAGTCCGCCCCGCGCAGTTCGGCTTCGCCGGTCGCGATGCCCATCCGCACGGGCAATTCCAGCGCCCGCTGAGCACCCACCGCGGCATCAACCGCACACCTGGGTGACGCGAACGCGGCACACACACCGTCCCCGGTGTGCTTGAACAACCAGCCCCCGTGCTCCTCGATCGCCGCGCGCAACACCTCGTCGTGGGTGGCCAGAGCCTTCCGCATGCTCTCAGCATCGGCTTCCCACCGACGGGTCGAACCCTCCACATCGGTGAACAAGAACGTCACCACCCCCGAAGGAGCAGCCGCCGTGGACACCAACGCAGAATGCCACATCGAACGGCAGAGCGCGCTGATGAAAGCTGCAACTCAAGGCCTACAACACGGCGATCGAACGCCTGGACCTACCGCACGACCATCGAGCCCGAGCCCGGCGAGCGGTTCACGAACCAATCGCCAGCGCATTTCGTCCCCGTCTCTCAGAACTAAAGAATTGAAAGTCCCTGCCGAGACGGGCTGCACATCAGAAACGGCCAGCTCGCTGTATCTCAAAAGCTGACTCAAAACGGGCCTGCATCGGTGGCGGGTCCGGGGTGCGGTCGGCGTGCTTTCCTGGGTATCTCGGCGCCGGAGCGGCGCTTTGCTTGGGGCTCCCGAGAGCAGCTTCTCGAGCCCAATACGTGAACTATTGGTGCCCGCGTCGCTGGTGGTATCCCGGCGGCACTGTGAACGGTTGAAGCCGTTTCGGATCGACGTTGCTGATGATGTTCTCGATGATTTGCGATCGCGGTTGGCGCACCCGATGGCCGGAGGCCGAGTTGCGTGGACGACTGGAGCCAGGGCATCCCGCTGAGCTACACCCGCAAGCTGGCCGCTGGTCGACTCGAGGCTCGCTGTCTCCACCGTGGTCAGGGGCGGCCGGGCGAGTACTGCACCACAACGGAGTACACCTCGCTGCCTCACCGACATCGAGGACTGTGGGTCGGCCAGCTAGGTGGCACCGTTCGGCAGCATCCACCGACGCGCGCAGCGCTGTGTCGCTTCAGTGCGAATTAGCAGGGTCAATTAGTCAAGAAACGGGTATTTCCACATGAAGCAACTACTGAGCAACCACCTGAGGAGTTCATGTGATCGGGACAATTATTGGCGCCATCGTTGTCGGACTCGTCGTGGGTGGACTGGCCAGGCTCATTATGCCCGGCAAGCAGAACATCGGCGTCGTGATGACTGTGATCCTGGGCGCGATCGGCGCCTTCCTTGGAACTTGGGTGTCGTACAAACTGGGATACTCCAACCAGAATGGCGGATTCAAGATCATTCCCTTCCTGGTTGGCATCGTCTTCGCGTGCATCCTCATCGGCATCTACCTTGGCGTCACCGGGCGTCGCATCACCAATCGGGTGGGTCGACGGTAGCGCATCAATGCGGCGGCAAACCCCTTGCTGCTGTGCCGAGCCGAGCGGCCGAAAGGGCCTCTGGCATACCACAATTGGCTAGGACAACGCGGTGGGGTTGACTAATCGTCTCGATTCGCTGCAGCAACGCTACCCAGCGTTGGGGTTTCCGCTGGCGGTGATTTACAAGTACGGCGACGATCAGGGCAACTATCTGGCGGCGTTGATCGCTTATTACGCGTTCGTATCGCTGTTTCCGTTGCTGTTGTTGTTATCCACTGTGCTGGGCTGGGTGTTGGCGGGTCACCCTGATTTGCGTGCGCACGTGGAGCATTCGGCGTTGAGTGAGTTCCCGGTCATCGGGCCGCAGCTGGATAAGCCTAAACAGCTCAGTGGCGGCGTGGTCGGGATCCTGGTGGGCGTTTTGGGCGCGCTCTACGGCGGGCTCGGCGGTGCGCAAGCGTTGCAGAATGCGATGAACACCGCGTGGACGGTGCCGCGCAATGAGCGGCCAGATCCCTTTCGAGCCCGGGGCCGCAGCTTATTGCTGTTGGCCACCGGTGGCTTAGCGTTGTTGGGCACTACGGTGCTGTCGGCGCTGGGTGGGGGTGCGGGTGAGTTTGGCTTGGGCGTCAAAGTCATCGCGCTGATGGCATCGGTCGCGGTCAACGCCGGCGTGTTCATTTTGGCGTTCCGGATCAGCACCGCACGGAATTTGACCGTGCGGCAAGTAGTTCTGGGCGCAGTGGCCGCCGCGGTGGGTTGGCAGGTGTTGCAGTCCTTCGGCGCGGTCTACATCGGGCATGTGGTAAAAAGCGCAAGCGCCACCAATGCGGTGTTCGCGCTGGTGTTAGGGATGTTGGCGTTCTTGTACATCGCGGCGACCCTGGTCGTGTTGTGCACGGAGATCAACGTCGTGCGCGTCGAGCGGTTGTACCCGCGGGCGCTGCTTACCCCGTTCACCGACAACGTCGACCTGACCGCCGGTGACCGCAGCACCTACGCGGCCAAGGCGGAGGCCGAGCGGACCAAGGTATTTGAAAAGGTCGAGGTCACTTTCGGCCTACCGCCGCATCGCGCCGAGACAGAATCAAGCGACCCATCCGCACCAAGGGCTCATCGCACGAAGCCCGAAACACGCAGCAACGAAATGGGCGGTTGAGCGTTCCTGCTCAACGCGGAGTAAGGGCCTGGCTTGCGGCCCAAGGTTGTTCGACTCGGTCGGTAAGCCACCAAGAAGTCATAACTAGGCTAGATACCCGGCAGCCCCACCGGGAAACTTCCGCGGTTGGGTTTGAGCCATCGCGGTACGGATTCACGACCGCGATTCCCGGTCGTGAATCCGACGAACCCGGCGGCGACTCGGGTGCGGCGCCGTTTCATGAGGACCAAATTCGGTGGATCCCCTGCGTCCCAAAGGTTTTCTGAAGGATCTAGATGTCGATGGCGGTTAGAGACCCAGGACGGTCCGTAGTGCTGCGTCGACGCGGCGCATTTGATGAAGTTCCGTTGAGGTCGCGCACAGATTAGAGTCTAGATAGAACGAAAGACCCAGCCCCTGGTGTAGGGACTGGGCCTTTTCATTGAATGTCTAGTTCTGTTCCGACTTTTCGCGGGCCTCGTTGGTCTTGGCTGCGGCACGGGCGCTCTCGGCTTCGGCTTCTTTCTTCGCGGCCTCGCGCTGCGAATCAGCCTTGTCCTGCTGCGCTTGCCCTTCGCGCTGAATGTCGTCGCGGCCCGTGACGGCACCCACGACTTCCTTGGCCTTGCCCTTGACGCCCTCGACGGTGCCCTTGACGGCTTCTGCCGGTCCGCTGTTGTGCTCTCCCACGTGACTATCCTCCGCTACGGTTGGTGTATTAGCCGGTCACGCATCATGCGCACCGGGGTCTTGGTTACCCACTGCTGCCGCCATCAAACTCCGGCGGCCGCACCCACGGGCCCGGCGTCGCTGCGGGCAGTGAGTTCGTCAGCTCGCGGGAGGTACCGCCGAGGCCATCACCTTCGGGGCCCGATGCCATACCCGGTGCAGCCCTAGCGCCGCCGCCAGCTGCGCGGTAAAGGCTTTATCGACGCTCTCGGATACCTCCACGCCGGGGTCACGGACCGAAATACGTGCCGCCTTCCGGACTTCGGCGCCATCCCCCAGGCGGACGGCGCTTTGCAGTGCCGAAATGCCTCCTGCAACAACACGATCAGCTTGATGTCATGGCTCGGCGTCGTGCCGCCCGCTACGACGAGCGCGTCGAACTCGATGGATCGCGCCGTGGCGAGCGTGCGGTCGACGGTGATCTTGCGCCGCCCGGCCTTCAGGACGCCGCCGACCGGGGCGATCACCAGTGCGGTGACACCGAGGCCCTCGGCCGACTTGATCAATGCGGCGACACCGGCGAGGTCGGAGCCGGCGTCGGCGATGATGATCTGGCGAGAGGACGGCGTGGCCTGAAAAGGCGAGGGACTGGCCCGGTTAAGTGTGGCCAGAACGGCTACTCTCCCACGGTTCGGCGAGCACGCCGAGTATCTCGCCTAGAGGAGAAGTTGATGTACGTCGTGGAAGCTACCGAAATTCTTGCCCGATCTACCACGCTGACCAGCGTCGGCTGGGTCGGCTACATAATCATTGGCGCGCTGGCAGGCTGGATCGCCGGCATGATCATGAAAACCAAAGAAGGCCTGGTCCTAGACATCGTGATCGGAGTTGTCGGCGCGCTGATCGGCGGATTCCTGCTCAGCTTTGTCGTGGATACCGCAAGCGGTGGTTGGTGGTTCACCCTCTTCACCGCGGTTCTGGGAGCTGTCATCCTGCTCGGGCTGCTGCGGATGGTCCGCCGCACTTAGCCGCCGACGAAAGTACCTGCCCGGCTGCCGATCTCGCTTGAGTTTGGCAGGGCTCAAGGCGTGAAGACCGCTCGCATCGGCGGATGGACAGGTTGCGAAGCAGCGTCGTCGAAAGTGGACTGGAATCCGCTCCCTCAACGTGGCTCGACTGACGCTTGCCTTGACGGAAGCGGCCACCGCGTCACCGCAACCGAACCCCAGGAGGTGCGAGATGACTGTAGGCGAGAAGCGTGCGACCAAGGAAGACAGAGCTGCCGAGGGTCATCACGATCTGGTCGGCCAACCCCACTCCGATGAGGAAGGTTCGGTCGCCGAAGCGGAGATACTCGCGGCGAAGATGAGTTCCGACGAGCAACCCCTTGGGTCGCCCGGCCGTCGATTCAATCGTCGATCCCCGTTCTACATCGGGTTGACCGCATCTGCCGGAGTGGCGGTGACTTACGGCACTGTCCGAATACTCGGCTCGTTGTCATCGGTGTTGGTGCTGATCGGTGTCGCGTTCTTCCTCGCGCTTGGGCTCGAACCCGCAGTTTCGTGGTTCGTCAACCGCAAGCTGCCGCGGTGGGCAGCCACCACGCTCGTCTTCGTCATCTTCCTCGCAATGATGGGGGCCTTCCTGGCCGCAGCCATCCCTCCGCTGGTGCAGCAAGCCAGTGAGCTCATCAAGCAGGCACCGCACTACATTCAACAGGCCCAGGACCACTCCTCGGCTATCGGTCGGCTCAACGATCGCCTCCATCTGCAACAGCGAATCACCGACACGATCAACGGCTCGGGAGGGTCGGTGGTCAACGATGTGGTCAGCGCGGGAAGCGCGGTTTTCGGCGCGGTAGCCGACTCCTTGATCGTCATCGTGTTGACCGTGTACTTCTTGGTTGACATGCCCCGTATCCGCACCAACCTGTACCGGCTGGTGCCCCACACTCGTCGGCCTCGCGCCATCCTGATCGGAGATGAAGTGTTCGCCAAAGTCGGCGCGTACGTGCTGGGCAATGTGTTGATCTCGGTGATCGCCGGGGCCGCCACCTTCCTCTGGCTGATGGCGTTCGATGTCCCGTACCCGCTGTTACTGGGCATTTTCGTCGCTCTGCTCGATCTGGTGCCTGTCGTTGGATCGACTATTGCCGGCGTCGTCGTCGCAGCTGTCGCACTGACGGTTTCGCTTCCGATCTGCATCGCGACGACCGTGTTCTTTGTCGTCTTTCGCCTCCTGGAGGACTACCTGCTGGTGCCGAGAATCATCGGCAGTGCGGTGAAGGTGCCCGCCCTGATCACCGTTGTCGCGGTTCTCATCGGCGGCGCTCTGCTCGGGATTGTCGGTGCGCTGGTAGCCATCCCGATCGCCGCCGCGCTGCTATTGCTCACCCAGGAAGTTCTCTATCCCCGCCTCGACGAGGTCTGATAACACTACTCAAGGTGCCCGTGCACTCGCCGCGCAAACGCGCCGGAACATCCTCGGTGCCGCGGGTGCATGCGGATGCGCCGCGGGTGGTGTGGGCGATCGACTTCCAGTTCGACTCCACCATCGACGGCAAGGCGGAATCAAGCGCGACTCCGGTGATGGCTGCGGCGACCTGTGCGGCAATTCCGGCTAGGGTGAGCGCAGTTCCCGTTACAGCCACGGCGGCAAGGCCATCCGAGACCACCGGACCAACCTGCGCGAAGGTGTGTTCTTGATCGGTGACTTCAACGACGAACGGGTGCCACCGCCATTCAGCGCTGGGCTATCGCAGCCCGGCCGAGTACGCTGCGGCCCGCAGGCATGCCCACCCCCCCTGTGGCCTGCGACATCAACTGAATCCGGATCAAAAAACCCGACTCCAAAACCGGCTGGACTCAGAATCGGGGACTCGCCACGATGTAACGTGGCCCGCCAATCGCCTTGTGTTATTGGTCAATTGACGTCCTTTATCAAAATACGCCTATGAAAGTTGGGAGCGCCATGAGTGGAAGGGTTTATTCCAACAACTAACCAACAGCTTCATCGGTACGGGTTGGCTAGTGACGCGCCGCTTCCTGGGCGAGCTGCACGCGCGAGGTCAGCCCGAGTTTGGCGTAGATGTGGGTGAGATGCGCCTGCACGGTGCGGGGTGAGATGAACAGCCGCGCGGCGACGTCCTTGTTGCCCAGGCCTTCGCCGACCAGTTTGACGACGTCGAGTTCGGCGCGGGTCAGCGATGCCCAACCGCTTGTGTTGCGCTTGCGTTCGCCGCGGCCCCGTTGCGCGTAGGCGATCGCGTCTTCGATGGACAGCGCCGCGCCTTCGGCCCATGCCGCGTCGAACTCGCTGTCGCCCAAAGTATTCCGAACGGCGGCGATCGTGGCCGTCGTCTGTCGGCTTCGAGGACCTTGAAGCGCACCATGCCCATGTGCTGGCGGGCCGCTTCCGCGGCGCCGAAAAGCCGCGCCGCCACCAGGTGGTTGTCGGCTTCGGCCGCGATAGTGGCAAGGCAGTCGAGGGCGAAGGGAAAGAGGAGGTCACCCTTGAGCCGGGCCGCCAAGTCGAGCGCGTCGTAGGCGTCGCGTTCGGCGGCGTCGAATTCGCCCTGCGCGATCTCGACGCGCGCGCGTGCCGTCAAGGAACACGCCAGGCTCCAACCCTTGGTCGCGGACACGACGTCATCGGCCCAACGACGCGCCGCGGTGAGATCACCGCATGCCAACGGGGCCAAAGCCGCAAAGTTGTGCATTGGGACCAACTGGGGATCCATCGCGGTAAGCTCGCGCGCCGTTTCATACGCCTCCCACGCTGCGGGCGCGTCGCCCGCGGCAAGGTGCACGTGGGCCGACGCCGCGTAGACGATTCCGGTGTAGGTGTCAAAGAGGTCGGTTGCGCGCTGAAAGGCGACTTCGATCGCCGTTCGAGCGGCGTCAATGTGCCCCTGGTAGGCAAGCGCCATTGCTTGAAGCGTCCGTGCGTGCATGGAGAACATCGCGTCGCCGGCCGCTGTGCACTCCTCGTCGACCTCGTCGAAGCCCGAGTGAGCGCCTCGGTTAACTCGCCGCGCAAGACTTGCGCCCAGCCCACGACGTAGCCGCACTGGCGGGACACAAACCTGTCGCCGATCCGGTCGGCAATGCGGAGGGCTTCTTCGGCGGCAACCTCTCCCGCGATGACAGGTTCGCCAAACAACAGTGCGTACACCGCCTCCAAGGCCAGCGTCTGCCCCAGCCACCATGAATCGCCGTTGTCCCGAGCAAGGCCGGCCGCCTCGGTGAAGTAGGCGACGGACGATTCGCGGTCATTGGCGGCGCGGCAAGCGCAGGCGGTCAGCGCCCGCGCCACGAGCGCGGGGTCGCCAAGTTCGCGCGCCGCGGCGAGAGTTCCCTCGACGCTCGTCGCGATCGATGGTCATGCCCCGGAAGGACTCCAGCACGACTTTGGCCACCGACGCCCGCACCCGCGCGGACGACTTCTCGGCGCCGTCGTCGGCCGTCGGCGAGCGCGGCGGCGAGCCAGTTCAGCCCTTCCTGCATCAGCCCGCGCGACTGCCAGAGCGGTAGCAGCGACGACGCGAGCGTCAGTGCCAGGTCGGTGTCCGAGTTTTCCCGGCTCCATGCGAAAGCGGCTCGGAGATTGTCGATTTCGGTTCCCGTCTGATCGATCCGCCGCTGGTAGTCCGCGTCTGCCGGTGCGTCGAGCGCCTTGGCCATCGCGGTGTAGTGGTCGCGATGACGGCTGCGGACGTCGTTGCCTTCGCGGGACTCGTGGAGTTTTTCTTGTGCGTACTGACGGACGGTTTCCAGCAGCCGGTAGCGGGTGCCCTGCGGGCTGTCGTCGGCGACGACCAGCGACTTGTCGACGAGCAGCGTGAGCTGATCGAGCACTTGGTAGCGCTCGATCTCACCCGCTTCTGACAGGGCTTGGGCGGCGTCGAGATCGAATCCGCCGAAAAACACCGCCAGCCGTCGGAACAACACCTGTTCGGGCTCGGAGAGCAGTGCGTGCGACCAGTCCACCGAGGCGCGCAGCGTCTGCTGGCGGCGCACCGCGGTGCGGGCTCCGCCGGTCAGCAGGCGGAACGTGTCGTGCAGGCTGGTGAGTATCTCGGTCGGCGACAACGCGCGGATCCGTGCGGCGGCGAGCTCGATGGCTAGCGGTAGGCCGTCGAGCCGGCGGCAGATTTCGGTAACGATCTCGGCGTTGTCGGCGGTGATGCGAAAGTCGGGTTTGGTGCGGCGGGCACGGTCGGCGAAAAGCTCGATCGCTTCGTCGGCCAGCGACAGGGATGGCACCCGCCAGCTGACCTCACCGGGCACACCGACCGGCTCGCGGCTGGTTGCCAGCAGCGTCAACACCGGGCACCTGGCCAGCAGAGCGGTGATCAGTTCGGCGCTGGCATCCAGCAGGTGCTCGCAGTTGTCCAGCAGGATCAGCATCCGACGATCGCGAATAAACCGCAGCAGCACATCCATCGTTGGCTGACCGGGTTGGTCAGGCAGGCCCAGCGCGCGTGCCACCGTCACCGGTACGACGTCGGGATCAGTGATGCGGCGCCAGGTCGACATACCAGACCCCGTCGGCGAATTCGGTGACTATCTGAGCCGCGACCTGTACAGCGAGGCGTGTTTTTCCGGCACCGCCCGCGCCGGTCAGCGTGACGAGGCGGTTGTCGGCGAGCGCCTCGCGGATGCCGTTCATTTCCGCCTGGCGCCCGATGAAACTCGTCAGCTGGATCGGAAGATGTTCGGCGGCAACGGCATTGGCGGTGCGCAGCGGTGGGAAGTCGTTGCGCAGGTCGGGGTGGCAGAGCTGCACCACGCGTTCGGGGCGGGGCAGATCGCGCAACGGGTGGGTGCCCAGGTCGGCGAGCGTGACACCCTCTGGGAGTTGGTCGATGACAAGCGGTTCCGTCGCGCCCGAGAGCACCGTTTGGCCGCCGTGGGCAAGGTCGCGGAGCCGGGCGGTGCGGTTGATCGTCGGTCCGATGTAGTTGCCTTCATCGCGCAGCTGCACGTCGCCGGTGTGCAGGCCGATGCGCAACTTGATCGGCGCCAATGGGGCCCGCTGTAGCTCCAGGGCACAGTCCACGGCGTCGGCGGCGCGGGCGAACGCGATGACGAAGCTGTCGCCCTCGCCCTGCTCGACGGGCCGCACACCGTGGTGGGCGGCGACCACGTCGGACACCGTCTGGTCGAGGCGCTCGACGGCAACCTTCATCGCGTCGGGCTGGGTCTCCCACAGGCGCGTCGAACCCTCGACGTCGGCCAGCAGCAACGTGACCGTTCCGGTCGGAAGTTCACTCATCAGCGCTTCCATGTCTGGGTCGCTCCAGCTAACTTCGCTCATGCTAGTCAGCATGCGGGGGCGTGGCGGCAATTAGCATCAGCGAAATCGCCTATAGATGGGATGCGGGCATGCGTATCTCGCGGTCCCAGGGGGTGGCGCACCGCCGGTTGCAACCCGGCGGCACTATGAACGGGTGAAGCCGTTTCGGATCGACGTTGCTGACGATGTTCTCGATGACTTGCGAACGCGGTTGGCTCGCACGCGATGGCCGGAGGCCGAATGTGTGGACGACTGGAGCCAGGGCATCCCGCTGAGCTACACCCGCGAGCTGGCCGCCTACTGGGCCAACGAGTACGACTGGCGGTCGCGCGAGGCCGCGCTCAATCGGTTTGACCAGTTCATCACCGAGATCGACGGGTTGGACATTCATTTCATCCACCAGCGGTCTCCGCACGAGGACGCCTTTCCGCTTGTCATCACCCATGGCTGGCCAGGGTCGATCGTGGAGTTCCACAAGGTGATTGAGCCGCTGACGAATCCGCCGTCGGGACGCGCCGAGGACGCCTTCCACGTGGTCTGCCCGTCGCTTCCCGGGTACGGCTTCTCGGGCAAGCCCAGCCGCACCGGGTGGGGTGTGGAGAAAATCGCCGAGGCCTGGGAGACGCTCATGTTGCGCCTTGGCTATGACCGTTACGGCGCCCAGGGCGGGGACTGGGGCTCAGCGGTCACCACGCAGATCGGCCGCAATCGCGGCCATTGCGCGGCGATCCATTTGAACATGGCCGTCGGCAGACCCACGAAGGAAGCGCTGGCCAACCCGACCGCGGAAGAGCAACAAGCGATGGCCGAGCTGGCCGAGCACCGAAAGTGGGGCACCGGCTATTCGAAGCAGCAGTCCACCCGGCCGCAGACATTGGGCTATGGACTGGTCGATTCGCCGGTGGGACAACTCGCGTGGATCGTCGAGAAGTTTTGGGCCTGGTCGGATTGCGACGGGCATCCGGAGAACGCGCTCACCCGCGACGAGCTGCTCGACAACGTGATGGTGTACTGGGTGACCGGTACCGGGGCCTCCTCGGCCCGCCTGTATTGGGAGAGCTTCCGGGTCTGGCGGGGAGGGGATCGCGTCGAATTGCCCACCGGCATCGCCGCTTTCCCCGGCGAGCTGCTAAAGGCCCCGCGGAGCTGGTGCGAGCCGGTCTACAACATCACCCACTGGACGGACATGCCGCGCGGCGGCCACTTCGCCGCGTTCGAACAGCCCGAGTTGTTCGTTGACGACGTGCGCGCGTTTTTCGCCACGGTCCGGTAACAGGGCTGGCGAGCAGACGCAAAACCCCCCGACACGCCGGTGTTTTAGGGGCTTTTGCGTCTGCTCGCGCCACGTCGGCGGCGTGGGTGACGTCAACGCGCACCGGCACGGCGACCTCGCCCAGCAGATCGGCGATGTCGCGCTCCTGCCCGCTGATGTCGGCGCAGACGACACGGGCCCCTTCCTCGGCGAATCGTTTGGCGGCCGCCCACCCGATACCCGAGCCCGCGCCAGTGATGATCGCGACCTTGCCCGTGAGACGGCCCATCTAGACGATCCGCTTGCCCCGTCGCGCGCGAGACCGCATGTCCGACAAGTACAGCTGATAGCCCAGAATCCAGGCACGGTGCGGAATCAGCCGATCGGCGAGTCGCAGGGCGGCCAGCAGCCACTCGAAGCGGCGCTGCTGGCCCTCTGACCAGTCGAGCTGCATCAGCGCCCGGAACTCCGGGGCCAAAAACCCGGTCGTCGCGAACAGGTTGAACGGTCCTGCGAGCGCTCGCAGTGGCCACGGCAGGAACACCATCGAGGCCACCCCGCGCAGATGCTCTCGGACCGGCGGGTCGATGCGCAGCTCATCGAGCGAGCGCTTCCAGTATTCGTCGAAGGCCATCCGGTCCGGCGGCCACATGCCCTCGGGCACCTGCAGCGTGGTTCCCAATCGCCTGGCGTCGTGATAGACGGCGTCGGCCGCATCGGAGTCGAGCGGGCCGTGCAGGAACTCGTGCTGGTCGACGAAGTAGCGGTACAAGCACGCGGCCACCCACAGCTGCAACTTGGGATCGAATGCGTTGTAGGACACCGGGCTCGACGACGTCGATCGAACCTGCCGGTGTGCGCCGTCCACCGCGGCGCGGATCAGCAGCCGGTCGGTTTCGGTCCCGATGGTCGCGACCGCCAGGTAGGTGCCGGTGGTGCGGGCCCGCTTGAACGGATGTTTGTACACGTTGCCGCTGTCCACCGGGCTTTCCAGCACGCCGTAGCCGACGCCCGGCAACGACAGCTGCATGATCACGTTCGCGGCCGGCAACAACGTCGCGGCCGGGTTCAGCAGGTCGGCGACCCGGGTTGCGGGCCGCTTCATCGCGGATCGTGCCCCATGGATCGAGTAGACCATTTATGAGACGCTGCCGGGGTGTTTGCGACGACACGGGTCGGCGTGCTGGCTGGCTACCTGGCCGACCTGGCGCTCGGCGACCCGGAACGGGGGCATCCCGTCGCGGTGTTCGGCC
This sequence comes from uncultured Actinomycetota bacterium, assembly GCA_963708995.1. Lineage (GTDB taxonomy): Bacteria > Actinomycetota > Actinomycetes > Mycobacteriales > Mycobacteriaceae > Mycobacterium. The sequence continues at coordinate 162,207 of CAVPUR010000013.1, read as the reverse complement.
AAGCGGCGGCGCGGTTGGAGCGGTTCACCTACCGCGACAGCAGGATCGCCGGTGCGTTGCACGTCGGCCTGCTGGTCGGTGCGTTGGGCTTGCTGGGTTCGGCCCTGCAGGGGTCGATCGTGGCCACCGCCGCGGCCACCTGGATATCGCTGGGGGGAACCTCATTGGCGCGCACCGGGCTTTCGATGGCTGAGCTACTGGAGCGCGGCGATATCGACGGTGCCCGACGGCTGTTGCCCTCGCTGTGCGGGCGCGACCCTGCCCGGTTGGACGGCGCGGGCCTGACGCGTGCGGCGCTGGAATCGGTCGCTGAGAACACCTCCGACGCCCAGGTCGCGCCGCTGCTGTGGGCGGCGGTGGGCGGTGTGCCCGCGGTGCTCGGCTACCGCGGCATCAACACCTTGGACGCGATGATCGGCCACCGCTCGCCGCGGTATCTCCGATTCGGTTGGGCCGCAGCACGATTGGATGATTTAGCCAACTTGGTCGCCGCACGGGCGACGGCGGCTCTGGTGGTGATATGTGCGCCGCTGGTGGGGGGATCGCCGTCGGGCGCGGTGCGGGCCTGGCGCCGCGACGCCGCTCGGCATCCCAGCCCCAACGCCGGTGTTGTCGAGGCGGCCTTCGCCGGAGCGCTTGGCGTGCGACTCGGCGGCCCTACCCACTACCACCACGAGGTGCAGATCCGGCCTACCCTCGGCGACGGCGGGCAGCCCACGGTGGCCGATCTGCGCCGCGCGGTGAAGTTGTCGCGGGTGGTGCAGGCGGCGGCGGCCGTGCTGATTGCGGCGTGTTGTCACATCCGCCACATAAGCCTCTGCCGGTAAGGATGTTGCTTTTTGTCCACCTCTGAGCGACAGCACGGGTTGTCGCTCAGAGGTGGACACATTGTGTGTGGGTCGGGCTCAGAGATTCTTGTGACAGCTGTGACAATGCCAGGAAATGGGCTACCGACGGCGGCCGTAGCGGTCGGCGAGCTTCTCCTCGACACTCATCGGAGCTTCCGCGGCACGCGGTGCCGCCTGCTTCTCCTGGCGACGGACCCGAATCTCGGAGTAGACGAAATAGCCCAATCCGATCGGGGCCACAATCCCGAAGGTAATCCACTGGATGCCGTAGGACAGAAAGGGCCCGGCATCCAGATGCGGGATGCCGATCACGCCGAGACCGCCGGGCTGGTTTTCGACCAGCTGTAGGTAGGACCCGGCCAGCGGAACCTTGGTCAACGCTGAAACCTGTTCGTTATTAATCGAATTCACCTGCTGAACGCCGTCTCTGGTGATCGGATCCTTGCCCTGTGCGGTCGGCTCGGAGTCGCGCAGCCGTGCTGTGATGGTGACGGTACCGTCGGGTGGGCGGGGGATCGGCGGCACATGAGCGCCGGGCTCGGGCCGCACGTAGCCCCGGTCGATGAGGACGGTCGGTCCGTCGTCGACGACGAAGGGCGCCAGTACCTCGAGCGCCTGCTCGCCCTCGACCACCCGCAGCCGGGCCAGCACCTGCACGTCGGCCAGGTAATGCCCGGTCGCCGTCACCCTGCGCCACTGGGCACTCGGCGCCGACGAATCCTGCTGTGGCAGCAGAGTTTTCAACGGCACCGGCTCGGTGTTGAGGGAATACTCGATTTGGTGGTTTTCCCGCGATGTCCGGGTGTTCTTTCCCAGCTGCCACGGCGCGAGCACCATGAAGCACAGGTAGGTGAACGCGATCACCACCATCGCCAACGCTATCCAGCCCGGCCGCAAAAGGAACAACAGGCGTGGCAGGAAACTAGGCATCAACCCCGTCCGTTCTCCGCGAGCTGTTCATCGACCCAGTCGTGCAGGCCGGGCAAGGCGGCCTCGATGACGGTAAAAACGTCCTCGAAGTCATCGTGGTCGCCGTAGTAGGGATCCTCGACGTCGAGGGCATGCGCGCCCGAGCGCGGGTCGAATGACCGCAACATCCGAATCCGGTCGTCGTCGACCCCCAGCTGGCGCAACAGCCGAACGTGGTTGCGGCCCAAGGCCACCAGTAGATCGGCGGACAGGTGATCGTCATCGACCTGTGCGGCGCGGTGCCCGGTCGGGTAGCCGTGGGCATGCAGCACCCGGGCGGCCCGCACGTCGGCGCCGCTGCCCACGTGCCAGTCGCCGGTGCCCGCACTGGTCACCCGCACCGCGTCGCCGAGGCCGCGCCGCAGGAGCTGGTCGGCGAACATCTTCTCGGCCATCGGCGAACGGCAGATGTTGCCGGTACAGACGAACGTCACGTGCAGCGGATCAGACACCCAGCGCCCTCCGCAGCTCGTCGACGGTCGCGGCATGCGTGACGCTGGTGGTGGTGAACCCGTCGGGGAAGTCGGCCTGCCCGTAGCCCCAGCCGACCACCACGGTGTCGATGCCGTGTGCGGCCGCACCGTCGACGTCGTGGCTGCGGTCGCCGACCATCAGCACCCGTTCGGGTAGTGGCTGTAGCTGGTCCAGCGCGTGTGCCAGCACCTCGACCTTGGTTTTGCGCGAGCCGTCTGGGCTGGCGCCGGCGATGACCTCGAAATGCTGATCGAGCCCGAAATGGGCGAGGATGCGCTGCGCCGTCGGTTCCAATTTGGAGGTGGCCACGGCCAGCCGGATGCCGGCGGCGTCGAGGTCGGCCAGCAGCGGAGCAATCCCGTCGAACAGGGTGTTCATCGCCCAGCCCCGGGCGCCGTATTCGGCGCGGAAGGCCGCGATCGCCTCGTCGACGTTCTCGCCGAGCTGCAGTGCGTGAAAGGTGTCGTCCATCGGCGGCCCGACGATCTGGGCGGCCAGGTCGCCCTCGGGTACCGGGGCACCGATGTGGCTGAGCGCGTGCAGGAAGCTGGCGACGATCCCTTCGGCAGAGTCGGTGAGGGTGCCGTCCAGGTCGAAGATCACCAGTTGCGGTGCCGAGCCGTGGCCGGCCTCCGAACCAGCCCCGGACGAGATCGTGTCTGTCACGCCCACCATTGTCGTTGATGGCGTGCAGCGAAGCATTAAGGGTGGGGTCCATTAGCTTCTCGGGGATTCGTACTCTGGCTGGCAACAGGTTTCGTGTCATACCGTTTTGCAACCAACACGGCGACTCCAAAGGGAAACGTTATGACCGACAGCACCGTCGCGGCCTGGGAACAGGCGGAGATCGAAAGAGCCAACGGCTCCGGGCTGACTCCTGTGGTATTCGTGCATGGTCTGTGGCTGCTTTCCAGCAGCTGGAAACGCTGGCGCGACCTGTTCGAAGCCAACGGCTACACCACGATAGCTCCGGGCTGGCCCGACGATCCGGTCACCGTCCGAGAGGCCTTCGAACATCCAGAAGTGTTCGCGCACAAAAAGGTCCAAGCCGTCACCGATCACTACCTGGACGCCATCAGGCAGCTGGAGAAGAAGCCGGGGGTGGTGGGCCATTCCTTCGGCGGATTAATAGCGCAGAAAATCGCCGGCTCCGGTGCGTCTGCGGCGACTGTGACGATCGACAACGCGCCATTCAGAGGTGTTCTGCCACTGCCGGTGTCGTCGCTGAGATCGGCATTCCCGGTCCTGGGAAATCCCGCCAACTACGGCAAGGCAATCGCGCTGACTTTCCCACAGTTCAAGTACGGATGGGCCAACAACGTCGATGACGTCGAGGCCAAACAGCTCTACGAAACCTTCCATGTGCCGGCCCCGGGTGTGCCGCTCTTTCAGGCGTCGATCGCGAATTTCAACCCGTTAAGCGAGACTCGGGTCGACTCCAAGAACCCCGAGCGCGGTCCACTGCTGGTTATCGCGGGCGAAAACGACCACACGATTCCGCTGGCGGTCACCGAGGCCACGTTCAAAATTCAGTCCAAGCACAATCCGGGCGTCACCGAGATCGAGCGAATTCCCGGCCGGGGGCACTCCCTGGTCATCGACAACGGCTGGAAAGAGGTCGCCGACGTCGCTGTGAAGTTCATTCAGCGGTTCGTCTGACCCGACCACGCGGCGTTCAGTCGCCCGGACCGGGCTCGGCGATGACCGGGTTCTCCAGGGTTCCGATCTTGTCGATCTCGACTCGGACGGTGTCGCCAGGCTTGAAGTACATGCCGGGCCGACGCCAAGCGATGCCGCTAGGCGTGCCGGTCGACAGGACGTCGCCAACTTCGAGGGTGAAGGCGCTGGACAGATAGGACACCTGCTCGTAGATGGCGAAGATCATGTCGCCGGTGCGTCCGTCTTGTCGGAGGTCGTCGTTGACGTAGGTGCGCAACCCAAGGTCCAGGGGGTCGCCGACCTCGTCGGGAGTGATCCGGGGGATCCAGACGCCGTCACCCGGACCGACGATGCAGCTCTGCTGCTTGTTGAACCACACCTGGCGGGTCGGCCGGGGTGTGTTCGTTTCTTCGAGGTGTTGTGGGTTGTTGAAGCCGATCGCCAAGAACTTCGGCGGGCGCGGCACCGGCGCGGCAAGCTGCACGCTTGACAGCGGCAACCGCGGCGCCGACGCGGCGTACCTGGATGCTGCCTCGCGTGGCCCTAGCTCCAACAGATTGGTCATCATTGCCAGCGACGGATCCGCGGCTGTCAGGTCGACGATCTCATCGCCCTCGACGATCCCGACGTGCCGGCCGCGGGTTCCGTCAAACGTCGCAAGCTTCATTTCCACTCGCCTTCGTGCATGCGGCCCCGATCATCATCGCGCACCTCGAGCTCGCGCGCTGGACTGCGGCGGTCGGGTGATCGGTCGCTTGGCGGCGCACTAGTGTTTCACGGATGGCGAGCTTGGGCTATCACGGTGATCAGGCCGTCATGCCCGGCATGCTGGATTTCGCGGTCAACGTCCGGCACCGGCAACCGCCGGACTGGCTGGTGCAGCGACTGAGCGCGCGGCTGCCGGATCTGGCGTGCTACCCGAGCATCGACGACGTGCACCGGGCCCAAGGCGCGGTCGCCGAACGGCACGGCCGGGGCCGCCACGAGGTGCTCCCGCTGTCCGGGGCGGCCGAAGGGTTCGCGCTGTTGCCCAACCTGGAGCCGGAGCTCGCGGCGGTCATCGCACCCTCGTTCACGGAACCGGCCGCCGCGCTGACCGCGGCCGGAGTGCCGGTGCGCCATGTGGTGCTCGAGCCGCCTTTTCGGCTGGACGGTGTGGTAGTGCCCGAAGACGCCGACCTCGTCGTCGTCGGAAATCCGACCAACCCCACCGCGGTGCTCCACACCCGCGAACAGCTGCTGACGTTGCGCCGGCCGGGACGGATTCTGGTGATCGACGAGGCGTTCGCCGATTCGATTCCTGGCGAGCCCGAGTCGCTGGCCGGGGCGTCGCTGCCCGATGTGCTGGTGTTGCGCAGCCTCACCAAGACCTGGTCGTTGGCCGGGCTGCGGGTAGGCTACGCCCTCGGTTCGCCAGATTTGCTGGCGCGGTTGACCACTCGGCGTGCGCACTGGCCGCTGGGCACGCTGCAATTGACGGCCATCGCGGCCTGCTGCGCGCCGCAAGCCGTTGCCGATGCGGCCGTCGATGCGGCACGGCTGGTGGCCTTGCGCGCGCAGATGGCGGCCGGATTGGAAACGGCGGGCGCCAGCGTGGTCGACGGCCGCGCGCCGTTCGTGTTGTTCAGCATGCCCGGTGCCGACCTGATACGAAAGAACTTGCAGAGCAAGGGGATCGCCGTTCGCCGCTGTGACACGTTCGTCGGCCTGGACGAGCGCTATCTGCGCGCCGCGGTGCGCCCGGAGTGGCCGCTGCTGGCGGAAGCGATCGCCGAAGACAGGGGGAAGCGCCGGTGAGTGTGCGACTGGCCGACGTCATCGAGGTGCTCGACGAGGCCTATCCGCCGCGGCTTGCCCAGTCGTGGGATTCGGTCGGCCTGGTGTGCGGTGACCCCGAGGATGTGCTGGACTCGGTGACCGTCGCGGTGGACGCCACGGCGGCGGTCGTCGACGAAGTCCCCGACAACGGCCTGCTGCTGGCACACCATCCGTTGCTGTTGCGCGGGGTCGACACCGTCGCGGCCAGCACACCCAAGGGCGCGTTGGTGCACCGCTTGATCCGTACCGGGCGGTCACTGTTCACCGCGCACACCAACGCCGACTCTGCAGCGCCGGGCGTGTCCGACGCGCTGGCCCACGCGCTTGGCCTCACCGTCGAAGCCGTGCTCGAGCCACTATCGGGCGCGGGTGATCTGGACAAGTGGGTCGTCTATGTGCCGCGCGAGAACGCAGAAGCGGTGCAGGCGGCGGTGTTTGAGGCCGGTGCCGGCCACATCGGCGACTATTCGCACTGCAGCTGGAGCGTGACCGGTATCGGACAGTTCCTGCCGCACGACGGCGCGTCGCCGGCGATTGGCAGCGTGGGCACCGTCGAGCGGGTGCCCGAGGACCGGTTCGAGGTCGTCGCGCCCGCGCGGGCGCGGGCCGCCGTGTTGGCGGCGATGCGTGCGGCCCACCCGTACGAGGAGCCGGCGTTCGACATCTTCGCGATGGTGCCGCTGCCCAGCGAGGCGGGGCTGGGCCGCATCGGCACGCTGGCGCAACCCGAACCGCTGTCCGCCTTCGTATCCCGGGTCGGTGCCGCGTTGCCGCAGACATCGTGGGGGGTGCGCGCCGCGGGGGACCCCGACATGCCGGTGTCGAGGGTGGCGGTGTGCGGTGGCGCAGGGGACTCGCTGCTGGGCATCGCCGCCGCCTCCGATGTTCAGGCGTACGTCACCGCTGATCTGCGGCATCATCCCGCCGATGAGCATGGCCGGGCCTCGAATGTGGCCCTGATCGACGTCGCACACTGGGCAAGCGAATTCCCTTGGTGCGAACAAGCCGCCGATGTGCTGCGAGCCCGTTTCGGGACGGAGCTGCCGGTGCGCGTGTGCACCCTGCGCACCGACCCTTGGACTATGGGGAGAAATCAGTGATGAAAGCCGAAGTGACACAGCAACGCTCGTTACTGGAGTTGTCGAAGCTGGACGCCGAGCTGTCTCGGATCGCCCACCGGGCCACCCATCTGCCGCAGCGGGAGGCCTATGAGCGGATCAAGGCTGAACACGGCGCCGCCAGTGATCGGGTGGCCACGGTTCGAATCGCGGTGGAGGACTTGGACGCCCAGGTGTCGCGCTTCGAGTCCGAGATCGAGGCAGTGCGCCAGCGCGAGGATCGGGACCGGTCGTTGCTCAGGTCGGGTGCGACGGACGCCAAGCAATTGTCGGATCTGCAGCACGAGCTGGATACACTGGTACGCCGGCAGACCAGCCTGGAGGATTCCCTGCTGGAGGTGATGGAACGCCGCGAGGAGCTGGAGGCCCAGTTGGCCGTCGAGTTGGGCGCGATCGAGGCGCTGCAGGCCGACCTCGCCAGCGTTCAGCAGGCTCTGGACAGCGAACTTGCCGAGATCGAGCACAGCCGCGAGCTTCATTCGTCGCAGCGTGACGTGCTCTGCGCGACACTGGATCCCGCCCTTTCGGCCCTCTACGAGAGGCAGCGCGCCGGGGGAGGGCCGGGTGCCGGGCAATTGCAGGGCCGTCGGTGCGGCGCCTGCCGGATCGAGATCGGCCGCGGCGAGCTGGCCAGCATCTCGGCGGCCGCCGACGACGAGGTGGTGCGCTGCCCGGAGTGTGGCGCGATCCTGTTGCGGGTCAAGGCGTTCGAACAGTGAAAGTTGTCATCGAAGCCGACGGCGGTTCCCGCGGCAACCCCGGACCGGCCGGATACGGCGCGGTGGTGTGGGACGCGGACCGCGCCATTGTGTTGGCGGAGAGCAAGCAGGCCATCGGTCATGCGACCAACAACGTCGCCGAATACCGGGCCCTGATAGCCGGTTTGGACGATGCGGCGAAACTGGGCGCCACCGAGGCCGCGGTGTACATGGATTCCAAGCTGGTGGTGGAACAGATGTCCGGGCGGTGGAAGGTCAAGCACCCCGACCTAGCGCAGCTGCACGCCCAGGCCCGAACGCTGGCGTCGCAGTTCGGGCGGATCAACTATGCGTGGGTCCCGCGGGAGCGCAACAAGCACGCGGACCGATTGGCCAACGAGGCGATGGACGCGGCGGCCGGAATCAATGGTGAGGCCGAGAAGCCCCAGAAAGCCGCAGAGTCCGCCAAAACCGTTGCGCCCCAGTCTCCACCCGGTTGGACCGGTGCGCGCGGCACGGCGACCAGGCTGCTGCTGTTGCGGCACGGGCAGACCGAGTTGTCGGTGCAACGCCGCTATTCCGGCCGCGGCGACCCGGCACTCACTGAACTCGGGCGGCGGCAGGCGGAGGCGGCGGCGCGGTATCTGGCGCAGCGCGGCGGGATCGCCGCTGTGATCTCTTCGCCGCTGCAGCGTGCCCACGACACCGCGGCGGCGGCCGCCCAGGGGCTGGGCCTGGATGTGACCGTCGACGACGACCTGATCGAGACCGACTTCGGCGCCTGGGAGGGCTTGACGTTCACCGAGGCCGCCGAACGCGATCCCGAGCTGCATCGTCGTTGGCTGCGCGACACCAGTATCGAGCCGCCGGGCGGTGAAAGTTTCGACGACGTGATGGCGCGCGTATGCCGGGCCCGCGAGCGGATCACCGAGCGATACCAAGGCGCGACGGTCCTGGTGGTGTCACACGTCACGCCGATCAAGACTTTGCTGCGGCTCGCTTTGGACGCCGGTCCGGGCATCCTGTACCGGTTGCACCTTGATCTGGCATCGTTGAGCATCGCCGAGTTCTATTCTGACGGGGCGACTTCGGTGCGGCTGGTGAACCAAACCGGCTATCTCTAGGTGCCCAGGAGACATCGATGCTGCCGTCTCAACGACCCGATCAATCCGTGGGGGCCGTTCCCGCGGAGATCCGGGCGCGCGTGATGGAGGCAGCGCTCGACGAATTGACCCGCTGGGGCGTCGAGCGCCCACCTCGATGCGGCGATGATCTACGGCTACTGGGGCGATCGCCAACGAGTGATCGTCGATGCGGCCTTCGTCGATGCCGAGGCCCTGAACTCGACTACGGACACCGGCTCGTTGCGCGGAGACCTACTCGCTTTGGCGCGCAGCATCGCCGATCGGTCAACACCGACGTTGGCCGCACCCTACTGCGGGCGTTGGCCATGGACCGCCGTGGTTATCACGACGAAGAGACCCGGATGAAGTTCTGGGCGGCGCTGGTTTGCAGCTCGTGATGGCGCCGCTGAACATCCGCGCGCTTTACTCGGGTGCTCCCGTCGACGACGACTACTGCGTGGCCATCGCCGACCTGGCATGGCATGCGCTCGCGCAAGCCGGTCAACCCGGACTGAACTCGACCGGCAGCGCCGCCGGTGAACGGAAAGCCATCCCCACGACGCGCGGCGGCGGTGCGCTCGGATCCAGCCGTAAGCCCGGCAGCCGGTCCAGCAGCGCGTTGATCGCCACCGTCGCCTCCATGCGCGCCAAATGCATGCCCAGGCACAGGTGCGGGCCGCCGCCGAACGTCAGGTGCGCGATGTGCTTGCGGGTCGGGTCGAAGCGGTCCGGGTCGGGGTAGCGGGTGGGATCGCGGTTGGCGGCAGCGACACTGACGCTGACGTTCGTTCCCGCCGGAATCGCGACACCGCCGAGCTCGCAGTCGCGAACCGCCAGCCGCACCACCGTGGTGATCGGCGGCTCCCAGCGCAACGCCTCCTCGAAGGCCCCGGGCAGCAAGCCGCGATCCGTCCGCAGCGTGTCCAGCAGTGCCGGCTGGGTGAGCATCGCGACCAGCAGGTTGCCCGAGGCGCGGTAGGTCGTCTCGACCCCGGCGGGCAGGATGAGCAGCAGGAAAGCGAAGATCTCGTCGTCGGTCAGCCGCGCGCCGTCGAGCTCCGACTCCGCCAGCATGCTGATCAGGTCGTCCTGCGGGTGACGCCGCCGCTCGGCGAGGATCTCGGTGAAGTAGGTCTTCAGCGCGGCTGAGGCGGCGATCCCGCGCTCCCAGTCGTAGACCACGTTGAGCAACTCGATCGACAGCCGCTGGAACCGCGGGTAGTCCTGGCGCGGCAGGCCCATGATCCGGGCGATGACCTGAACCGGAAAGGCGAAGGTGAACTCGCGGGCCAGCTCGGCCCGTCCGCGCGGCGCGAACCGGTCGATGAGCTCATGGACGACGACCTCCACCAGCTCACTGCGCCACCGCTCCAGCAGCGCCGACCGGAACGACGGCGACACCAGTGCCCGGCTGGCCCGATGCCCGGCTCCCTCGAGTTCGAGCAGGGTGCGGCCCATGACCGGGCCCATGATCTGGTCGTAGATCGACGAGGAGAAGGTGTCCGGGTGGGTGAGCACCGTCTGGCACTCGTCGTGCCCGAGCACCGTCACCCCGAGGTCGCCGACCTGTCCGGACCTGACCTCGGCGAAGGGATTTCCCCGCATCACCCGATGTCGCTCGCGTGCCTCGCGCAGCCGCTCGTGCACGTTCTCGACCTGCATGAGCAGCCCGCCCTGCAGTTCGGCCGGCTGGAACTCGGCGGTGACCGGGTACGCCGGGTCAGCCATGCGCCGGCACGGTCTGCGTATCGTGTCCGGACCGCAGCACGGTGCCGGGCAGGGCACCGGTGGCGGTGCCGTCGCGGCATACCTCGACACCGCCGACCAGCACCGAGCTGATGCCCTGGGCGTCGGCGACCAACCGCGGGGCACCGGCCGGTAGGTCGTAGCGCGTGCGTTCGGGCCCGTGGCCGATGGTCGCCGGGTCGAACAGCACCAGATCGGCGTGCCAGCCGGGCGCGATCCGGCCGCGTTCGGTCAGCCCGTAGAACCGGGCGGGCTCGTCGGTCACCAATCGGACGGCCTCTTCCAGCGTCACCACCTGGTGCTCGCGGACGCCCTTCCCGAGCAGTGACGTGGTGTAGACCGCGCCGCACATCATGTCGAGGTGGGCGCCGGCGTCCGAGCCGCCGATCACCGCGCCGGGGTGGCGCCACACCTCGGCGCGCAGCCGCCAGTCGGCCGCATCATCTCCGGCCAGCGGCGGGGTCAGCCCGGTGCGCAGCTCGTCGGCGATCACGATGTCCAGCAGCGTGTCGAATGGTTCGCCACCGCGGGCGGCGGCGACCTCGCCGACGGGGCGGCCGGTCGCGTCGGCGTTCTCGGCGGCGAAGGTCTCGGCGATGATCAACCGGTCCCATTGCGCCAGGCCGCGCAGCATGCCCGCCTCCTTCGAGGAGGCGCCCTCGGACAGGCGCCGGCGCACCTCGGGGTCGGCGAGTGCGGCCAGCCGCTGGGGCACCGGCAGGTGCATCGTGTCCCGCCAGCCGGGCAGCCCGTCGAGGACGAAGCCGGACAAAAACGAGAGCCGGATCTTCATGGGTTGCGGCAAGGTCAGCGCCACCACCCGCCCGCCGCGTCGGGCGGAGGCGTCGAAGGCGCGCAGCTGCCGTTGGTGCCCATCCGGATTCGCCGCGGACACGCCGAGCAGGTTCCAGTTCAGCGGGCGGTCGGCGGCAGCCGACATGTCGGTGAGCAGCGCGATGTCGTCGTCGGTGAAGCCCGACAGGCAGCCGGCGATGATCGCCTCGAGCGTGGTGCCGGGGTGGTCGCGCAGGCCGGCCGCCAGTCTGACCAGTTCCTCGCGGGACGCGCCGCGCGACGGCACCGGCTGGCCGGCGCCGTCGTTGTGGGTCGGCGACTGCGAGGTCGACAACCCGAGCGCGCCGGCGTCCAGGGCGTCGTGAAGCAACGCGACCATCCGCTCGATCTGCTCCGGGCTGGCCTCGTTGCCGACGGCGTCGGCTGCCCATCGCGGCCAGCCGAAGCGCCGAATGACCAACCAGGAAGCCGGCGTTGACGGCGATGCGGCCGTCGAGGCGGCCGAGCCAGTCGCCGAACGACGACCATTCCCAGTCGAGGCCGGCCCGCAGCGCATCCAGCGGCATCCCTTCGACCCGCGCGAGCATGCGGGTGAGGTAGTCGTGTTGGTCGGGTGTGGCGGGTGCCAGCGTGAAGCCGCAGTTGCCGCCGAAGACCGTGGTCACCCCGTGCTGCACCGACGGGCTCGCGGTGGGATCCCAGAACAGCTGCGCGTCGTAGTGGGTGTGCAGGTCGACGAAGCCCGGGGCCAGCGTCTGCCCTTGGGCGTCAACGGTTTTCGCCGCTACGTCATCGACTTCACCGACCGCGACGATCCGCCCGTCGGTGACGCCGACGTCGCCGTGGCGGGCGGGTGCGCCGGTGCCGTCGACGATCTGGGCATCGCGGATCAACAGGTCGAGCACGGGAGCCTCCTACACTGTGGCCGCCAGCCACCCGTCGTCCGGCAGCGGGTGGCGGAACAGCTCTGCGGCGTTGCGGTGGGTGATCCGGGCGGCGTCGTCGGCCGACAGGCCGGCGACGTTGCGCGCCACCACCTGCTGCGTGTCGGGCCAGGTGGAGTCGGCGTGCGGGTAGTCGCTCTCGACCAGGATGCGGCCGGCTCCGATCGCGTCCAGCGCACCGAACGCCGACGGGTCGTCGATTGAGCAGAACCAGAAGTTGCGCTTGAGTACCTCGCTGGGCAGCAGGTCGCCCTGCCATGACCCGCCCTCGCGCCCGCGCGCGGAGTGGGCCAGGACGTAGTCGGCCCGGTCGCCGAGCATGGCGGCCCAGCCGAGCCCGCCCTCGGCCAGCGCGATGTTCAGCCGCGGGAAACGTCGCGGGATACCCGACCACAGCATGTCCGCGCAGGCGATCAGGCCGTTGACCGGGAAGAGCGTGGTGATCGTCTCAAAAGGAGTGTCCGGGGCGGGGATTGGCGCCCATTGTGCCGAGCCGGTGTGCAGGCACACGACGGTGTCGGTCTCCTCGCAGGCGGCGAACAACGGATCCCACACCCCGCTGTGCAGGCTGCCGATCCCGCATTGGGCGGGCAACTCGGGGAAGCTGACCGCCTTGAAGCCGCGCGCGGCATTGCGGCGTATCTCCTCGGGCGCGAGCTGCGGGTCGGCGAGCCACGGCAGCTGCAACGGGATTATCCGCTCCGGGTAGCTGCCGGCCCACACCTCGAGATGCCAGTCGTTCCAGGCCCGCAATGTGGCCAGCCCCAACTCGAGATCGTCACTCTTCCAGAACACCGTGCCGGCGAACCCGGCGATCAGCGAGGGGAAGTTCAGCGAGGCCCAGATGCCGGCCAGGTCCATGTCGGCGATCCGGGCGTCGATGTCCCAACAGCCGCGGCGCATCTCGTCGAACCGGGCGGCTTCCATGCTCCATTCCTCGTGCGGCCGTCCGATCACCGCGTTGAGCCCGATATTCGGATACTCCCGGTCCTCATAGCGCCACACCTGGCGTCCGTCGTCGGTCTCGACGACCTTGGGCGCGCGGTCGGCCAACGCGGCGGGAAACCGGCCGACGAACATGTCGGGCGGCTCGATGACGTGATCGTCGACCGAGATCAGGACATGCTGTCGCTGCCGGGGATCAGGGTCCGGCAGCAGCGCCATACCTGATGACTATCGTCGGTTTCCGGCCGCTGTCAACGACCGTCAATGATCCTGGCTTTCCAGCTCGCCGGTTGTCAGTGGTCCGATTGATAGATCGACGGCGGTGCACCTATCAGGACAACCACGCTGTCGACGTTTTTTTCGGCGGACCCCGTCACGGTGACCTCAGCTTCGTCAAACGAGCCGAGGGGCGATGTGTTGACCAGCGTCGGTTTGATGGTCTGTCCGCCAGAATTGGTGGTGTCGGAACCATCGTCGTGGGCGACCACAAGGACGATCGTCGTGACCGCGGTGACGAGCGCCGCGCCGATCGTGCCGATCATCCCCATCTTGGCCACTGACACAGAGTCGCCCTCGCCGTCGTGCTCGGGTTTATCGGTCCCGGTCGGGTCTTGGTTGCGCAATCGCTTCCGTGACGCCAGCCGTCCCGGCGGTGCGTCGACCCGTTGTGCGTGCGATGTCATCGCTCTACCTCCCTATGCAGAGCTCGTAATGGCCCTCGTAATGGCCTTGTGCTGCTTCTTGGTGCGTCGATCGCACTGCTCGCAGTACGCTTCGCGCACAACGACATTGGGGCACTGCAGGCTCATCCGACGTGCATGCGATGCTCCCGCTCCCAGGGCCGTTACCGTCGCCGGTTTCGTTATCGTGGCGCACGATCACATGGAACACATGAGTAGTGCACTAGTCGATTTTTTCGGGGCGAGCGCGTTCAGTCGGCGCCGGCGGGCGTGGTCACCGATGCACGTGTGCCACCGCCGAGCGTCGAGGTGAGCTTCATCGAGCCGCCCATCGCGTCAATGCGGACCAACAGCGACGCGAGTCCGATATGCCCTTGGGCGACGCATCGATTCAAGATGGCCGGGTCGAACCCGATTCCGTCGTCGACGACGCTCAGCGTGATCGCGTCGCCCGCTCGGGCGAGGCGCACCTACACGGTGCGCGCCCGCGCATGCTTGTTTACGTTGGCGAGCAATTCGCGGGCCGCCCGGTAGAGCAGGGACTGGGACCGTGGCCGATCGACGTCTTCGAGATCGGCTTCGATGGCGAAGTTCCCGCGGTGCTCGTAGGCGCGAATCAGCTCACGCAGCGCGGCGGTGAGACCCACTTCGGTGAGCACCTGGGGATGTAGTGCGGTGACGGTGTCGCGCAGCCAGGTCGCCGTGTCCTGTACTGCCTGGTAGGCGGCGTCCAGCCCCGGATCGGTATGCCGTTCGCGGACTTCGTCAAGTTCGAGTCGCGCCGCCAACAGGTCCTGCAGCGGCCCGTCGTGCAGTTGCTCGGCCAGTGTCCGGGTGTGGCGCTCGTCGGCGCGCATCGACTCCGAGACAAGCGTGCGGCGCATGTCGAGCAATGCCGCCACGCGTGCAGCGGCGCGAGTCAGGAAATAACACAGGGCGGTCATCGCAGCCGCCAACCACAGCAGCAATCCGAAATGGGTGTACACCACGCTCGGCAGCTCAACCGAGTCGTCGCGCTTGGAGTAGACGATCCACACACCGAGGTACCCAAGGGCGGTGCAGATTCCAACCACGGCCGCTAGCGCAGGGCGGTCCTGGAACGCCACCGAAATTGGCAGCAGGAAGAACACCGGCAGCAAAGCCACGGTGGCGCCGCCCGACACCACACATAGCGCAACCACGGTGAGCACGTCGATACCCGTCGAGGCCCAGGCGGCCCACGCCGGCACCGGGCCGCGCAGCACCACCACCACCCACACCAGTGCGGCGACGGTATAGGCGCCGAGTATCAGCGCATAAGCCAACGGCAACCAGTGCTCGACCTCCCACACCGAGACCAACAAGGCGATCAACCCGATCAGCGGCAAGCGCAGAAATGCCGACAAGCGGACGGGTTCGGCCGCAACGAAGTCGACCACTCGAGCCAGCGGGCGGGCCATGCTATTCGAGCAGCCCGCGCCGCATCGCCGCCGCGACAGCCGCGGCGCGATCACTGACGCCGAGTTTCTCGTACAACCGTTGCACGTGGGTCTTGACCGTGGACGGCGCCAGGTACAGTTCCGCGGCGATCGTGGGGATGCTGCAACCCTGCGCGATGAGATTCAGCACCTCGCTCTCGCGGGGGGTGAGCACCGGTGTCTGGGCTTCGTTACCGCGGCGGCGGATCTCCCCGGCCAGACCGGCGGCTAGGGCCGGCGACACGACATCTCGGCCTTGGGCGCAGTCGAGCACGCCGTTGACGATCTCGGTTTTCGTCGATTCTTTGGGCAGGAATCCCGCGGCGCCCTCCGCCAGGGCGTGGAAGACGATCGCCGATTCGTCGTGTGCCGACAGCAGTAAAACCCTGGTCGGCAGCTCATCACGCCGTACCGCGGCGGCGACCTTTGCGCCGTCCATCCCAGGCATTCGGTAATCCAGCAGCGCGACGTGGGGTAGATGGGCTTTAATCAGTGCCAAGGCAGTGACGCCGTCATCGGCTTCAGCGACCACATCAACTGAGCCACTCGACGTCAGCGCGCGCACCAGCCCGTCGCGGAACAGTGGGTGATCTTCGCCCACGACCACGCGAACTTTCTCGGTCGCCGCGTCGATCACGCCGCTTAGTGTCCCATAGCGGTTGGCGCCGTTTCCCCCAATCGGGGGACGCGCGATTCATCCCGTGCACCGACTGCTCGGCGGACTGACACCGCTGGACCGCGACGGAATAGTCATTGCCAGGGGGGGACCCGCCGCACAGGAGTCACCAGCAGTGTCGAACATGGATGCAAACACCCCCGAGATCAGCACAGTGACCGAAGCTCGCACCGCGTGGGTGTTACAGGGGCTTTGTCTCTCCTCCGATCCCGACGAACTCTTCGTTAGCGGAAAGGCGCAGCGGGATGCGGCCGCTCTGTGCCGGAACTGTCCCGTCATGACAGAGTGCCTCGCCGACGCGCTCGACAACGAGGTCGAGTTCGGTGTCTGGGGTGGCATGACCGAACGGCAGCGGCGGGCGTTGCTCAAGCAGCACCCAGAGGTGGTCTCCTGGTCCGCCTTCTTCGCCACCCGGCGCAGGGCCGCTAGCGGGGCGCGGGGTCCCGCTAGCGGGGCGCGGGGTGGCGGACGAAAGTCCGCGGCTGGGTGAAGGCCCGGATCCCCTCGACGCCGAGTTCGCGGCCGATGCCGGACTGGCCGCAACCGCCGAACGGCAGGCGAGGATCCTGGGCGGCCAGGCCGTGGCAATTGACGCTGACCGTACCCGCCACCAGCTGCCCGGCGATGCGGTCGGCGAGCGCGTCGTCCTCGGTCCACACCGAGGCGGTAAGACCGAAATCGGTTGCGTTGGCTGCGGTTACGGCGTCGTCGATGCTGTCATAGCCGAAGATCGGCAGTACCGGGCCGAACTGTTCCTCGGTGGCCAGCGCTGAGTCGGGAGCCAGATCGGTGACGACGGTCGGCAGCGCGAAGTATCCCCCCGCATCGGCGTCCGCGTCGCGGATCCGTCCCGCGGTCTTTACCGACGCGCCGTTTGCCTCGGCGTCGGCGACCAGCGCGGCCACCCGGTCGCGCCCGGCGGCGTTGTGCAGCGGTCCCAGCGTCGTCTCCTCGGCGAGGCCGTCGCCGACCACTTCGCGCTCGCAGCGCGCGAGCACCGCCTCGGCCAGCTCGCCGACCCGATCCCTCGGGGCGTACAGCCGTTTGATCGCCATGCAGACCTGGCCGCCCGTTGTGTAGGTCGCCGTCACCAGCCGCTCCACCAGCTCGTCGCTGACCGTGATGTCGGAGGCGATGATCGCGGCGTCGTTGCCGCCGAGCTCGAGCAGCACCGGGGTGAGCCGCGGCGCGGCCGCCGCCATCACGGCACGCCCGGTGGCGACGCCGCCGGTCAGCGAGATGAGGTCGATGCCCGGGTGGGTCACCAGCGCCTGGGCGAGCTCGCTGCCCGGCCCGGCCAGCACGTTGACCACGCCCGGCGGCAGCGCGGCAGCCAGCGCTCCAGCCAGCTGTAGCGCCGCGAGCGGACAGCTCGGCGGCACTTTGACGACGGTGGTGTTGCCGGCGGTCAGCGCCGACGTCAACTTGGTCATCGTCAGCGCGAGTGGCCAGTTGAACGGCAACACGAGCGCCGCGACACCGAACGGCTCGCGGTGCAGCCGCGGGTAGGCCGAATGCGGATCGACCTGCTCGGGCGCGAGCGCCGCCTCGGCCATGGAGCCCAGCAGCGCGGCCAGGCCCGGTCCGGTGCTGATCTCGAAAGTCGCCTCGCTGAGCACCTTGCCGTGTTCGCGGGTGTACAGCCGCGCGCCATCGCGGGCGGTGAGCTGTTCGGCGGCCGTGGTGGCCGCGGCCGCCACGGCGGCGACCCGCTCGGCGACGCCGAGCGCGCGCCACCCGGGCGCGGCCCGACGCGCCGCCGCCACCGCGGCGTCCAGCTGGGCAAGGTCGGCGGCGGGGGCGTGGCCGACGATCTCGGCCGGCCGGGCCGGATTGTGTACGGGGTAGCTGCCGGCCCCGCCTGCCCCGCCTGCCTGCGGCTGGCCGCCGATCGTCAAAAGCGCACTTTCGTCTGCGGTTTGGTCTTCCCGCGTGATCGTCGTTGATCCCGTCATAACCCGTCTCCCTTGACCCGGTGCGGTTGTCCCGCCATGGTAAGTCGTTATGACGTGGCTCACAGGTCCGGTCCGATGAAAGCGGTGGTGTTGCGCGAGGTCGGGCAGCACACAGTGGTGGAGGAGCTCGCGCTGCGGCCACTGGCCAGCCACGAGGTGCGGGTGCAACTTCGCGCCAGCGGGGTCTGCCACAGCGACCTGTCGCTGCGCGACGGGTCCATCCCGGCGCTGCTGCCCAGCGCGATGGGCCACGAGGGTGCCGGGATCGTCACCGAAGTCGGCGATGGCGTCACCACCGTAAAGCCCGGTCAGCATGTCGTGCTGACGTGGATCGTGTCGTGCCGGACGTGCCCGCATTGCCTGCGTGGCGAGACCCAGCTGTGCCTGCACGCCTACGACCATGCATACGGCGCGCCCTACGCCGAAAGCGCGACCGGCCCGGTGTGGCCGGGAATGGGTGTCGGGTCGTTGGCCGAGGAGACGCTGCTGCCGGCCGCGGCGGTGGTGCCGGTCGATGAGTCGCTGCCGCTGGATCTCGCCGCGCTGCTGGGCTGCGGTGTCACTACCGGGGTCGGCGCGGTGATCCGCACGGCAGGCGTCCGCCCGGGCGACAGCGTGTTGGTGATCGGCTGCGGCGGTGTGGGTTTGGCCGCGATCCAAGCGGCTCGGTTGTCTGGGGCGGCGCAGATCATCGCCGCGGATCGAGTGGCGGCCCAGCTTCCCGCCGCGGTGGCCAACGGCGCGACCCACACCGTCGACGCGAGCGACGTCGACCTCGCTGCCGCCGTGCGCGACCTCACCGGCGGCGCCGGTGTCGATCACGGAATAGAGGTGGTCGGCAAGCCCGCCACGATCCGGGCGGCTTATGACGCCACCCGCCGCGGCGGCAAGGTCACCCTGGTCGGAGCCGCCGGCTTCACCGAAGAGGCGACGTTTCCCGCGCTGTCGCTGATGACCGACGGCAAGACGATCCAGGGCAGCGTCTACGGCGCAAGCGACCCGCCGCGCGATATCCCAATGCTCGCCGAGCTGGCCCAACACGGCCAACTCGACCTCGAGGCGCTGGTGACGCGACGCATCGGTATCGACGACGTCGAGGCGGCGTTCACCGACATGTCCGCCGGACGAGGAGCGCGCAGCGTGGTTTGCTTCGGCTAGGACAAGATGAACCATGCTCGGGCATCTTGGCGTCAACGTTCCCGACCTCGCCGCAGCGAAACGCTATTACGACCAGTTGATGCCGCTGGTGGGCTTCGAGCCCTTCCTAACAGCCGAGGACCAGTTCGCCTTTCGTCCAGCCGGGGGCAAACCAGGGACCTTCATGTTCTTCTATCCCGCGGCCGAGGACAGTTCGTATTCGCGGCATCGCGTTGGACTGCAACATCTCGCTTTCATGGTGAAGACTCGATCAGCCGTGCGCGAGGTTCATCAGCTTGTGCAGCGCCTGGGTGGAGAAGTGCTACATGAGCCACAACCGTTTCCGCAATATGCGCCCCCGTACTTTGCGACGTTCTGGCTGGATCCGTTCGGACTGATGTTGGAAGCGGTCTGCCACTACGACCGGGATTGAGCGAATCGCGAAACCGAACTGACCCACTACCGGCTCCGATTGCCGCTGGCCTCGGCATTACGCAGCGAGTACCGTGTTCGAAGCGGACGAGTTGGCCGGGCGGCCGCGGCTCTTCGAGTCGAGGAAAGTCCGGACTTCACAGAGCAGGGTGATTGCTAACAGCAATCCGAGGTGACTCGCGGGAAAGTGCCACAGAAAACAGACCGCCACCCTCGCGGTGGTAAGGGTGAAACGGTGCGGTAAGAGCGCACCAGCATTCCGGGTGACCGGGATGGCTTGGCAAACCCCACCCGAAGCAAGGTCAAGAAGGCCGCACCGAAGGTGCGGCCGCGCAGGCGTTCGAGGGCTGCTCGCCCGAGCCTGCGGGTAGACCGCTCGAGGCACCCGGCAACGGTGTGTCCAGATGGATGGTCGCCGCCGCGCCGCCGTTGCTTACGCCGCGGCGGCGGGGAACAGAATCCGGCTTACAGGCCAGCTCGTCCGCCTTACGCATCTGCGACCTGTTCATATCCAGCAAGTCGGAGCCGCCTGCCATCCGCAGTGCCATAGTCCGCAGCAAATCCGAGCACCGTTGGCCGGTTTGACGTCGCGGTGAAGCAGTCCCTGCCTGTGCGCGTAATCAAGAGCGCTGGCGACCGCGGTGACTATACGAGCAACTTCCTCAACCGGCATGCCAGCCGGGTATCGCTCAGCCAGAAGGCGGGCCGCGTCGAGACCGTCGACGAGTCCATGGAGATCCACAGTTGGCCGTCTTCTTCTCCACGGTCGTGCACTCCGACGATGTGGGGATGCGGCATCCGCATGGTCGACATAGATGACACTTTTGACTCAGAGGGAAACTGATGGCCAGATGCGCGCCTAGACTGGATCCGGTTCGCGGGCGTCTTAAGTGATTTCTCAGGTCGCCATGTCGTGGTTATCGTCCGATCGCGCTGTACGTGGGCATCTCGTCGCCGAAGTTGATCCCCATATCACGGGCGGTCAGTATCGTGTCGCAGTCGAGCGGGACCTTCTTCTGCCGGCGGGTGGCCTCGGCGAGCGGCACGTAGTTCACCGTCGGCGGGTTGAGAGCGACCATGACACCGTTGTATCCCTCGTCGAGGGCCCGCACCGCGGCCGCGCCGAAGCGCAGGCCGAGCAACCGGTCGAACGAGGTCGGCGAACCGCCCCGCAGCAGGTGGCCAAGCACGACCGTGCGTGCCTCTCGACCGGTCATCTGCTCGAGCTCAGCTGCCACCTTGGCGCCGATGCCACCGAGGCGTTCGGCCTGACCCACCGCCTTGCCCACGATCGATAGCTCTCCGCCGACCGGCCGGGCGCCCTCGGCGACGCAGACGATAGAGAACTTCGCATCGTGCCGCTCGCGGTCGGTGATCAGGGCCGCCACCGGCTCGAGGCTGAACGGGATCTCGGGGATGAGAATCGCGTGCACCCCCGACGCCATGCCGGCGTTCAAGGCGATCCATCCGGCGTAGCGGCCCATCACCTCCACCACGATGATCCGGCCGTGCGATGTCGCGGTGGAGAACAGCCGATCGATGCACTGCGAGGCGAAGTCGACAGCGGTGTCAAAGCCGAACGTCGACGTCGTCTTATCCAGATCGTTGTCGATCGTCTTGGGCACCCCGACCAGACGCAGCCCAGCTTCGTGCAGGTGGCGGGCGATCGACAGCGATCCGTCGCCGCCGATCGTGATCAACGCGTCGATTCGGTGCTCCTCGAAGCGGCCGAGCAGTTCTTCGGTTCGGTCCACCTCGATCCAGGTACCGTCGGTCTGTTGCACCGGATAGGCGATCGGGCTACCCCGGTTGGTGGTGCCGAGGATCGTGCCACCCTGATGGACGATGCCGCGAACTCTGTCACGAGTCAGCTCGATCAGCCCACCGTCGGGGTATTCGTCTGGCAACAGCAACCCGTTGAAGCCGTCGCGGATCCCGACGACATCCCAATCGCGGTTTCGTGCCGCCAGGGTGGCCGCGCGAATCACGGCGTTCAGTCCCGGCGCGTCGCCGCCGCCGGTGCTCAGAGCGATGCGTTTGATGGAATATTTCACGAAGCGAACGGTACTCAGCGAATAGCCAGGTGTGAGGTCAGATCGGGAGGAACACCAGGCTATCGCCGCCCCCGCCGCCCAGCTTCAGTACGCCGTTACCCCAGCCGTCGCCGACATAGACGCTGCCGGCGGAGTCCACCGCGACACCAAGGGCGAGGCGCACGCCGCTAAACGGCACCGAGCCACAAACAAGTACCACTAAGTACGACGAATTCCTCGCCCGGTGGGATCTCCAGTTTGAAACAATATGGTGTGCAATTGAACCGGCGTGGTATCCAGGTTGACTAGGACGGCCACGGAGCCTGCCGGGTGCATGCGAGTGGAGGGGCGCTGACCCGGTACTTGTCCTGTCGGCTGGGCGGCCCGCTTCCTATTCCGGTGCCTCGAATGTGTGCACTGAGGCGCGCGGATCCGGGTCAAAGGACCCTTTTCGGAGATGCCGCCCATAACGCTGGGTTGATCCACCGTGACGTCAAACCAGCCAACATCATGATGACCCATCTCGATGATGAGGGTGAGCAGCGAATCCTCCTGACCGACTTCGGAATAGCCCGCAACGTCAACGACAGCACGCCGTTCAACCCCAAGCACGTGGTCCTCGAGGTCTTCGGCCCGACCGGGTGCGGTGGCGACGATCAGTTACATGGATGTCAATGCCCAGCCGCAGCGCGTTGATGACACGGCCCTGCCGTGGTCCTACGACATCACCACGACCCAGCCCGCGGTGTTCGCTAACGTTATGGCCCAGGGCGATAGCGATTCCATCGGCTGCCGCATCACCATCGACGGTGTGGTCAAAGACGAGAGATCGGTCAACACGGTGAACGCCTACACGTTCTGCCTGGACAAATCCGGATGAGCAACCATCAGCTCCCGCGGGGTTCGTTTGCGCGGATGATCCTGCGGCTTTCGGTGCCGATCGCGCTGTTCTGGCTGGCCCTGGCGGCGAGCACGAATGTTTTCGTGCCGCAATTGGAGAGGGTTGCCCAAGCACATAACGTGTCGCTGAGTCCCCAGGACGCGCCGTCGCTGCAGGCCAGTAAACGCATCGGCAAGGTGTTTCACGAGTTCGATTCCGACAGCCTGGCGATGATCGTGCTGGAGGGCGATCAGCCGCTCGGTGCCGACGCACACCACTACTACGACGGCCTGATTCAAAAGCTCTCCCAAGACACGAAGCATGTGGAGCACATCCAGGATTTCTGGGGGGATCCGCTGACTGCGGCGGGCTCGCAGAGCGCTGACGGCAAGGCGGCGTTGGTGCAGGTGTATCTCGCCGGCAATCAGGGCGAGAGTCTGGCCAATCAGTCCGTAGATTCTGTGCGCAACATCGTGGACCACACGCGGCCGCCGGCCGGGGTCAAGGCCTATGTCACCGGCCCCGCGCCGCTGATCACCGATCAGTTCGAGGTGGGCAGCAAAGGCACCCTGAAGGTCACCCTGATCACCATCGCGGTGATCGCAATAATGCTGTTTTTCATCTACCGTTCTGCGGCCACCGCGATTCTCGTGCTTTTCACGGTGATGATCGAGCTGACCGCGGCCCGCGGAGTCGTCGCCGTGCTGGCGAACTCCGGGATCATCGGGCTGTCGACGTACTCGACGAATCTGCTGACGCTACTGGTCATCGCCGCCGGAACGGACTACGCGATCTTTATCCTGGGCCGTTATCAGGAGGCCCGCCAGGCCGGCGAGAACCGCCAGGCGGCCTTCTACAACATGTACCGGGGAACCGCGCACGTCATCATCGGGTCGGGGCTGACGATTGCCGGCGCGGTGTTCTGTCTCACCTTCACCCGGCTGCCGTATTTTCAGAGCCTGGGCATTCCCGCCGCGATCGGCGTCCTGGTCGCGCTGGTGGCCGCGCTGACCCTGGCGCCGGCCGTGCTGGCCGTCGGCCGCCATTTCGGTCTGTTCGACCCCAAGCGTGCGATGCGCACCCGGGGCTGGCGGCGTATCGGCACGGCCATCGTGCGCTGGCCCGGGCCCATCCTGGCGGCGACCACCGCGGTGGCCCTCATCGGTCTGCTCGCCCTGCCCGGATACAAGACCAGTTACGACGCCCGCCCCTACATGCCGGCCTGGGCGCCGGCCAAGATCGGCTACACCGCTGCGGAGCGGCACTTCTCGGCGGCCCGGCTCAATCCCGAACTGCTGATGATCGAGTCCAACCACGACATGCGCAACCCGGCCGACATGCTCATTTTGGACAAGGTGGCCAAGGCGGTGTTTCGCGTACCAGGCATCGCCCAGGTCCAGGCGATTACCAGGCCGTTGGGAACCCCGCTCGTCCACAGCTCGCTGGCGTTTCAGATCAGCGCGCAAAGCGCCGGTCAGCAAGAAAATTTGACCTACCAGACGGATCGCGCGAACGACTTGCGCAAGCAGGCCGGCGAACTGGCGAACACGATCAACATTTTGAAGCAGCAGTATGTCCTCCAGCAGGAGCTCGCCGCCACTACTCACAGCGAGGCCGAAAGCTTTCACGACACGATCGCCACGATCAAAG
The DNA here is from genome assembly GCA_963708995.1 of uncultured Actinomycetota bacterium. Lineage (GTDB taxonomy): Bacteria > Actinomycetota > Actinomycetes > Mycobacteriales > Mycobacteriaceae > Mycobacterium. The sequence continues at coordinate 138,169 of CAVPUR010000013.1, read as the reverse complement.
ACCTGCGCGACAAGATCGCGAACTTCGACGACTTCTTCAGGCCGATTCGCAGCTACTTCTACTGGGAAAAGCATTGCTACGATATCCCGGTCTGCTTTGCGCTCCGGTCCGTATTCGATGCACTCGACGGCATCGACCAGCTCACCGAAAAATTTGAAGACCTCACGGCCACCCTGGATAAACTCGACGCGCTCCAGCCGAAACTGGTGGCGCTGATACCGCCACAGATCGCGAGCCAGGAGACCAATCGCGACTTGGCGTTGGCGAACTACGCCACCCTGTCCGGCATTTACGCTCAGACGGCAGCAGCGATCGAAAACGCGACGGCGCTGGGCCGAGCATTCGACGCCGCAAAAAACGACGACACCTTCTACCTGCCTCCCGAGGTTTTCAGCAACCCCGACTTCGAGCGCGGCCTGAAATTGTTCCTCTCGCCTGACGGCAAGGCAGCTCGCATGATCATCACCCATGAAGGTGATCCCGCGACCTCTGAGGGCATCTCACACATTGACCCGATCAAGAAGGCCGCGCACGAAGCCCTGAAGGGCACCCCCCTGGCCGACGCCGGGATCTATCTGGGCGGCACCGCGGCGACGTACAAGGACATCCAAGACGGCGCCAAGTACGACCTGATGATCGTCGGGCTCGCCGCGGTCAGCCTGATCTTGCTCATCATGATGTTCATCACCCGAAGTCTGGTGGCCGCGCTCGTCATCGTCAGCACGGTGGCGCTGTCGTTGGGCGCCTCGTTCGGGCTGTCCGTGCTGGTCTGGCAATATATTTTCGGCATCCAGCTGTACTGGATCGTGCTGGCCCTGGCCGTCATCCTGCTGCTGGCGGTCGGATCCGACTACAACCTGCTACTGATCTCGAGGTTCAAAGAGGAGATCGGCGCCGGACTCAAGACCGGCCTCATCCGTACGATGGCCGGCACCGGCGCGGTGGTCACCTCCGCCGGCCTGGTCTTCGCCGCCACCATGGCCTCCTTCGTGTTCGCCGATTTGCGGATTCTCGGTCAGATCGGGACCACCATCGCGCTCGGTCTGCTGTTCGACACGCTGATCGTGCGTTCGTTCATGACACCGTCCATCGCCGCGCTGCTCGGGCGCTGGTTCTGGTGGCCGCAAACAGTGCGACCCCGCCCTGCCAGCCAGATGCTGCGGCCCTACGGGCCACGCCCCGCGGTTCGTCAACTGCTCCTGTGGGAAGACGAGGACCCAGCGGTGACCTCGGAACTACCGCCACGCACTCAACCATGACGTCGAGAATCGGATGCTGGTTGGCAGCAGTCGCGGCGGCACTGGCCGTGGCCCTGGCCGCGCCTGCGGGACGGCGGAGCAAAGGAGCGGGATGGTGAAGCTCGGTCTATTTGGTTATCTGACGATACTTGCTGCTGTGCTGGCATTAATGTTCGGCGTTTGTGCATTTGTGTTCGTAAAACGGTTAGAGGATCGAACGCCGGCTCCGCTGGGCGAAGAAGTAGGGGTCCGCAAAGCGGTTTTGGATAAATTGCGCAAACGCGAACCGATGTCGCAAGGTGAGGTAGATTATGCGGCGCAGGTTATTTCTGATTGTCGATCGTTACTCGCCTACTCGATACCCGCTGCCGCCTTCACAGTCGGCTGCTTTTATGTGTTTGGCTGTCTCGCACTGTTACATGGAGCCAAGCCCACCGCGCGAGTACTTATCGGGTTGATCCCCATGTTGGGGTCCACAAACCTCACCATTCAGCTACTCAGGGTTGCACGGTTGAAAGGGCGTTTGCAGAGAGTTTCTTTGACACAGCCCAAGGCATCCGATGTGGTCATCCACAGTCCTACCGGGTGATTCTGGAGCCAGCAGCAACATCGGTAAGACCTGACCCGAGGCGTCCGCGGGCGATCTTGGCCAGCCACGCGTTCGAACAGCCGCGAGTATCGCGGCCGGTGGTTGGGCTTCGCCACCGCGTAGCACCGGTGCGAGCAGGCGGCGGTGCAGGACGCGTTGTGGTGTCTGGGTGACGACGGTGGGCAGGATCCGGCGTCGGTGTACCGCGGGGAGGTCGTCGCTGGGGAGCCGGCGGGTCTTGAGGGGTTCGGCCAGCAGGGGCCGCGTCAGCTATAACGGCCTGCTGGAACCGCCACATCGTGCTCCAGCGGATATGGCCTAAAAGCGCAGCCCCGCTATGTAGCATCCGGCAGATGCCGTTCACCAGCGGTCAGACCTTCGCCGGGTACACCATCCTGCGCCTGCTGGGGTCCGGGGGATGGGCGAGGTCTACCTCGTACAGCATCCGAGACTTCCGCGCCGCGACGCGCTCAAGCTGCTTCCCCGCGATTGGTCTGCCGACGCCGAGTACCGAGCCCGCTTTAACCGGGAAGCCGACCTCGTTTCAACACTCTGGCAACCCCCACATCGTCGGTGTCCACGACCGCGGGGAAGAGGTTGGGCAACGGTGGATCTCCATGGACTTTGTCGACGGACTCGACGCAGCCCGCCTCCTTGCCGATCGATATCCGGCTGGAATGCCCATCGAGGAAGTCGTCCGCATCGTCAGCGCGGTCGCCAGCGCGCTGGACTACGCCCACAAACAAGGGCTGCTGCACCGAGATGTCAAGCCAGCCAACATCATGATGACCCATCTCGATGATGAAGGTGAGCAGCGAATCCTGTTGACCGACTTCGGGATTGCCCGCAACGTCAACGACATCAGTGGGCTGACGAAGACCAACACGACTGTGGGTACGGTCGCCTACTCTGCGGTACTTTCCTGTACTTGAGCCAAGAGCTTTAGGACAATCACTGAGCCGCACATTTCCCGCCATCCCAAGATGTGCAGGAGGTTCTCGGTGTTGCCGTGTGCGACGCGCTCCCGGTCTTGCGGGCTGACCGGCAGGCTGTCGAGGAAGGCCGTCGCCGGCGCCATCGACTGATACGGGTAGTCGGTGGAGAACATCATCCGGTCCACGCCTACCTGAAGCATTACTTCAGCCATCCCAATAACAACACCCGATGAACACCTGGATCGAAAAGCTGATTGACGTCGAGGGCATGCGGCTGAACCGGCGCGGTTGGGAGACGGCCGCCAGCAGCAACGAGGAGCTTTTCGTCAAGCACGGGCTGCAACCGCTGCGCGGGAACGAGATGCCGCTCGGCGATATCGCCTACTTCAGCGCCACACTCAAGTAGCCGGTAGTCAGTGCAGCCACGGCAGCACCTGGGTGCGATAGAAATCGATCGCGGCAATCGGGTCCTGCTGGGCAAAATGCATGAACGGTGTTGCGCCGGTATCGAGAACGGCCTGCACCGCGCCGATGTGGGTGGCGGGATCAGTGCCCGTCGTCCATCCGGCGATCACCTTGTCTAGCGGGTTGACCTGGGCGGCGCGCTGGATCTCGACCGGGTTGGGTTGGTCGACGGCGCCGCCGGTGAATCGCCACAGCTCGGCGGCACGGTTGATCTCGGTTTGGTTGCCGACGACGGCGAACATCTCGGCTCGCTTGCCCAGGGTGGCGGGATCGCGCCCGGCATCCCGGGCGCCCTGATTGAACGCCGCCACCAGCTTTTGGTCTTTCATGCTGTCAGCCTCGGCGATCCAGCCGTCGCCGTACTGCCCGGCGAGGTGTGCGCTTTTCGGGCCGCCCGCCGCCACGAAGATCGGCGGCGGTGACGATGGCAGGTCGTAGAGCTTGAGCTGGTTCGTCTGGAAATAGCGGCCCTGGAACGAGATTCGTTGGCCACTCCACAGTTGGCGGATGAGCTGGATGGCTTCGACCAAGCGGTCGTGGCGCTCTTGATAGGGCCCGAATTGTGTGGTGGCGGCCTGTTCGTTGAGCCGCTCGCCGGTTCCCAGGCCGAGAAAGACCCGCCCGGGGTAGAGGATCGCCAGCGAGGCGAACGCGTGGGCGACCGTGGCCGGCTGATAGCGGTAGATCGGGCAGGTCACGCCCGTGCCGAAGGGCACATGTTTGGTTCGCTGGCCCACCAACGCCAGGGTGATCCACGGGAACATCGAATGCCCCTCGTTGTCCTGCCACGGCTGGATATGGTCGCTGGCCCACAGGTAGCGGAATCCGGCCTGCTCGGCGGCCTGGGCTTGGTCGACCAGCTGGGCCGTCGGGAATTGTTCGTGGGACAGCACGAAGCCCACGCCTGGGCCCGACGGTGGTGGCGGACCGGCGGGGGTGGACGGTGACTTCGCGGGTTTCGGGCCGCACGCGGCTGCCAGCCCGGCCGCACTGACCATGCTCAAGCCCGCCGCCAGCCGTCCAAAGGAGCGCCGTGACATACCTCTCATGGGGCAGGTGTACCTCAACTCCGGCGATCCAGACGGAAAAACACCACGATCGAGCGCGGCGATATGCAGCAGCAGTTCGCCTATCGCGTGAACGATAAGCGTCGCAGCATCTTTGCTGGACAGCAAGGTTTCATGGGGACCGGTGCCCGACCAGCGCTACCAGACCGCCACCGAACTGGCCGACGCCGCACACCACGCCCTTACCGAGGGCCCCCCAATCCACGCCCCGGACACCGCCAGTCAATGGTGGGGTGCGCGAGCACAGCCGATTGGAGGAGTATGCGAGGGGTGGGTGACGTCTCGGTGATCGGTTGCGTCGGGTCGTTGATCGTGGCGACCCGCGGCGGCGCGGGCGTCGGCGAGGTCCTTCTGAACGTGCGGGGCACGAAGGAGGCCTATCTTGCGTGGTCTGAGCAGCCCCTGCCGAGGGGGACCGAGGTGCTGGTGATAGATGTCCGAGGTGCGCGGACGGTTCTGGTTGAGCCATGGCCCGGCTCGAGTTTCTCAACGCTGACTTCCTGACCTAAAACACGAATCTGCAAGGAGTTCAACATGTTCGGCTACAGAGTGCCTGCACCCGACGAGGCGATGCTGATCTCCGGCGGCCGCGCTGGCGGCAACGCCCCGTTTCGTGTGGTGACCGGTCACGGCGCTTTCATCATGCCGTTCTTCCGAAAGGTTCGGTTCCTCACGCTGGCAATGTGTGAGGCCGAGGTCGAGGAAAGGTGCGTCACTCAGCAGGGGATCACCTTGAACGTTCGAGCCGTCATTGCCTTCAAGGTCGGCAACGACTCCGAGAGCATCGTCAGCGCCGGACAACGATTCTTGTCCGACCAAAACCAGATGGCGGTTCTGACTGGGCGAATCTTCGCCGGTCACCTGCGCTCGATCATCGGATCGATGACCGTCGAGCAGATCATCAAGGAACGCCAGAAGCTGGCCACCGAGGTCCTCGACGGGTCCAAGGGGGAGATGATCAAGATCGGACTGACCGTCGACGCCCTGCAGATCCAGTCCATCGACGACGGCTCCCTGGGCTACATCCTGGCGATGTCCGCGCCGCACAACGCGGCCATCCAGCAGCAGGCGCAGATTGCCCAGGCCAAGGCCAATCAGGCAGCGGCAGAGGCCGAGCAGGAGTCGCAACGCAACCAGGCCGAGTTCGCTCGGCAGACGGCGATCGTGCGGGCTCAGTACAAGGCCGAAGTCGACAAAGCGCAGGCAGAAGCCAGCCAGGCGGGACCGCTGGCCGAGGCGCAAGCCCAGCGCGAAGTGCTCGCGATGCGGACCGAGTTGGCTCAGCGCGCCGCAGAGCTCCGGCAGCAGGAGCTGGTCTCGGAAGTGGTCAAGCCCGCCGAGGCGGAGGCCGAACGCGTCCGGATTCTGGCGGTTGCCGACGCTGAGAAAATGAAGATCCAAGCCGAAGCGGCGGCCTCGCACAACCGGGTGGCCTTGGACCGGATGCTGATCGATCAGCTGCCCGAAATCGTCAAGCAGGCTGCTCACGGTCTGTCAGGGGCCAACCTGACCGTCCTCAACGGCGCCGACGGGCTCGGCGAGATGGCCACTGGCCTGGTGGGACAGGGCCTGGCAATCTTCGATTCTCTGCGTGGCGCGCTCGGTCAACAACCTTCCGGGGATGGGTCCGACCAAATTGGACTCAACGCGCCGCCCGATGACCAGCAGTGACTACCAGAGAAGCTTCCGAATGGTTCAGGGTTGCGGACGCGCTGCGTCGACGTCTTGAGCTATCCGTGCGGCGGTATCACGTTGCCGCCGTAGCTCGGCGTGGGCCCGGTCGCGATCGCGCTTAGCGCCGCGATACAGCCCGTGGGTATTCGAGCTGCTCCGGGTTTGCCTGCGGTCAGGCCATCTCGGGTACACGTAGGTGCGCGATCGCCAATTCGAAATCGCTCTCGTCGAGCACCTCTGCGCCTGCTTCCTGGGTGGCCGCGTCTCTGAGCCTGTCCAACTGGTCTCGGTTCCGCTCCATCGCGTCAACGCTGTCGTAGACCGCCGAGGACACGCCACGACCCGATGCTCGGTCGACCATCAGGCTTGCACTGCAGAAGCCCTCGAGCTCCGCCAGGGCGGGCAGGACAGTCATCTAAGGGTTCAATAGCAACGCTGTTCTTCGCTGGCTGGCCCCGTATCCGTATCGTCGCTGGCCGAGTGGTATTCCGACCGGGAGGCACGCGATGGGACACAAGGCAACATTGGAACTCGTACTCGACTGTGAAGAGCCAAAGAGGCTCGCTAAGTTCTGGCGCGAGGCGCTCGACTATCGCGACTACTACACGGACGCGAATCTGGCTGTGCTCGTTCCCAAAGAAGGGATCGCTTCACCGCTTCTCCTTCAGGGGGTACCCGAACCCAAAGCGGGCAAGAACCGCATGTACGTCGACATTGTGGTCGACGACATCGAGGCCGAGGTCCACCGGCTGCAGGAACTCGGCGCTCGTCGCATCGACGAGGGCGTGCAGAGCTTCGGGGGAACCCGATGGGTAAGAATGTCGGACCCCGAGCAGAATGAGTTCTGCGTCTCCACCGGCGTGGAGTGGTAAGGCTTGGTACCAAATCCCCTATGTTGCGGCAACGGTTCCCGTGGTTGCTGATCCCCACGTGTTGCACTGCAGAGGGCGACCGTCCGGTGCCCTGACGACCAGCCACCCGCTCAGGCGGCAGATCGTCGTTGCCGCCGATCTGCTCACCCTGATGAGATCAGACTCAGGTACCAACAACCGTCCGCAGACCGTCCGCAGTAGAGCTGACGACCGCTTTCATTAGCCAACACAACCAACACTCTGACTTGCATCGTTACCACGCTGCCAGCACAGCTAAACGGTACAAACGCCCAGATAACAGAATCCGGCTGACAGGCCGGCTCGTCCGCCTCAAGTACTGGGGCGCGAGTGTGCGTGTCTGTACGACGACGCGCCGCGCGGGCCGGCATTCTGGGCACGCTCGCGCAATCAGTGCCGTGCCTTGCGCACCGCTTTGGCGAGTTTGCGCAGCGCGGCGTCCAGCTGCTGATGGCAGCTTTCGGCCAAGTCGGCCTCGCGCTGGAACAACAGGCCGTACGTGAAGGTGTCCTCGCCGGCGACGTGCGCGGCTTCGGTCTGCTTAATCAGGTGCTCGCGGCTGACGACGCTGTCCTGGTGATCACCGAGCAACGTCTGGATCACCTTGGCCTGCTCGGCCACCTTATCCGCGCCGGTAGCCGCCGCCGTGTAACGCAATCGCTTGGCGCGCTTACGGATCCGGTGCAGCGCCTCGTCGCCGGCGTGCTCGCCGCCCTCTTCTGCCGGCGCTTCCGCCTGCTCAGCTTCGGCGGCGGCTTTTGCGGCCTTGCGGACCCTTTTATAGGCCGTGTCAATGGTCACCGGCGCCGGTTCCTCCCCAGCGACAGGAACGGCAACTTCGGCCACCAACGAGTCGAGGGTGTCGAGCAGACGGAAGTATCGCTGCGAGCGCATCGCGGTCAGCGACCGCCGCAGCCCGGTCTGGTACCTGCGGTGAGCACCCTTGACCAGACGTTCCCGTATCCGTCCACGCACCAGCTCCGGTGCCAGCAGGTCCAGTTGGCGCTGGTAGCGCTCGCCGAGCACTTCGGCGTCGCGCGCCACACCCAAGACCGCGGCGAGCTCACGCAGTTCGGCTTGAACCCACTCGCTGTCGGTTGATCCGGACGAGTCCTGGGCGTCCCGCAGCAGGCTACGGATCTTGCGGGTGGTCACCCGCATCTGGTGCACGGCATCGGGGGCGTCAGCGCGCACGGCGCGATCCCACACCAGCAGCTGGTCGATTTGCTCGGCCACCGCGCGGTGTAGTGGGTCGGCGGGCTGCGTTCCGTTGGACTGTGGCGCCTCGCCGAGCACGCGCGCGAGCTTGGAGCCGTGACCGGCGGGCGCCGCACCGGCATCGAGGAGCCGATTGCTCAGCCGGTTTAACAGCTCGGTGTTGGCGGTCCCGTTGTCGGCGACTAGCTCCAGTTCCCACTCGCGCCACTGCTGTTCGGCCGGCTCGGATTCGGAGTCGCCGGGAGCGCCCGCCGACCACGCGGTGACGTGGTCGTTGCTGAACTCGGCCAGCTCAGCGCCGTCGACGCCGTACAGCACCTGGCTTTCCCGTTGGGTGGTGATCCGCGCGACCGGCTCGGGCTGCCGGTCGCGGACAATCGCCAGCACCACATCCAGCAACTCGCTTGGCACCGTGGACTCGTCGGAGGCGTCCAGCGGCGCGCGGACCTCGGTGCGCGCGTCGGGTCCGGACGGCAACTTCAGGTGCCAACCGGCGTCGGTGCCACCGGTGCGGCGTCGCAGGGTGATCTTGTTACGTGCCAGGTCGTGGGCCGGCGTGTCGAAGTACATCGCGTCCAGCGACTGCACCGGTGCCTTCTCCACGCGGGCCACCGCGGCGATGCCCTCGAACGACGGCGACACGGTCGACTCGCCGACGTCGAACTTGCGCTCCACCTCCAGATGACGCGAGGTTTTGGGCGCGTTTCCAGGCATTCTCGTCTCCGGTGAGGGCGCGCCGGCGCCCTCGATCGATGATTTTCGATGGTCGGTAGGCACCCTAGCGTGCCACATTTGGGTTACGTGCCGACCCACGGCGGCCTATGTTTGCGGTGGCTATTCGGGTACCTGGTTTAAGGAGCTGTTCATGATGTCTTTCAGTTGTACGGTCGCTGCCGCCGGCGCGATAAGCGGCGCGATGTTTTTCGGTGCCCCTCTCGCAATGGCGGATCCGGATCCCGCACCGGCAGCACCGAACTGCACCGCGGCCGACCTGGCCGGAGTGGCTGCGGGCGTCGCGGCGACGACCTCGGCTTATATGTTCGCCCACCCGGACGTCAACGACTACTTCACCAGCTTGAAGGGCACACCGCGCAGCGAGATGCGTGCCAAGCTACAGCAGTACATGGATGCCAACCCGCAGGTTCACGCTGACCTGCAGGGCATCCGCCAGCCGATGACCGATTTTCGCAATCGGTGCCAAATAGGCGAAAGCGACGAAAACGACTGATTCTAAAAGCAGTGCTCGTCGGCCGGGAAAACCCCGCTGGCCACTTCTTCTGCGTATTGCATTGCGGCACGGCGTAATTCGCTCCCAATGTCGGCGAATCGCTTGACGAAACGGGCGGCCTTGCCACCGCTCAGGCCGGCCATGTCCTGCCAGACCAGGACCTGGCCGTCGCAGTTGGGACCGGCCCCGATGCCGACGGTCGGGATCGTGAGCTTGCCGGTGATCTGGGTGGCCAATTCGGCCGGCACCATCTCCATCACGACGGAGAACGCCCCGGCTTCGGCGACGGCGATCGCATCGTGGACGGTCTGCTCCGCGGCATCGCCGCGACCCTGCACCCGGAAGCCGCCGAGCGTGTTGACGCTTTGCGGCGTAAAGCCGATGTGCGCCATCACCGGGATGCCCGCCGCGGACAGGCACGCGATCTGCTCGGCAACCCGCTCACCGCCCTCGAGCTTGACGGCGTGTGCGCCGCCCTCCTTCATGAACCGGGTGGCGGCCGCCAACGCGGCGGCCGGTCCCGCCTCGTAGCTGCCGAACGGCAGGTCCGCGACCACCAGGGCGTGCGGAGCACCACGCACGACCCCGCGGACCAGCGGGATCAGCTCATCGATGGAGACCGGCACGGTGGTGTCGTAGCCGTAGACGACGTTGGCCGCCGAATCGCCCACCAGCAGCACCGGGATGCCGGCCTCGTCGAAAACCCGGGCGGTCGAATAGTCATAGGCCGTGAGCATCGCCCACTTGTGGCCTTCGGCCTTCATCTTCTGCAGGTGGTGGGTACGGATCTTGGTTCGTGGCGCCGACGGTGCGGAGCTGCCAGCCCCATAGACATTCTGCTCAGACATCAATGTCCCTAGTGGTGTGGTCGGGTCGATCCTCGTGGCCCCTGTGGGGTCCCCGGGTTCGTCTGACCTTGACAGTCTGCCATCTCTGGCGCGCAAAAGCACCCAAAAGCACCGTCGCGCCGGTGTGAGACTCACCATCGTCGGCTCGCCGCTGCCAGGTAGCTGTCGGGACGGCCGCTCATCAGAATCTCAGGTTGCCTCTGGCAGCATAGGTGGACATGGGCCTGCCTCGCCGCGACAAGATCGCGCACACGTTGCTGATCTGGACGGCGATCGTTGCGGTGGCGCTGGTGGCGGCGGGCTGCGTCCGGGTGGTCAGCGGGCGTGCTCTGATGGCCGGGCCGAAGCTGGGCCAGCCGGTGCGGTGGAACCCGTGCCGTTCCAGCAGCGGCTCGGTGAAAATTCCCGGCGGCGCATTGTGCGGCAAGCTCGCCGTGCCGGTGGACTACGGCGGGGCCGGCGGCAGGGAGACGCCGGTGGCGGCGCTGGCGATGATTCGCTTTCCCGCGACGGGCGACAAAATCGGTTCGCTGGTCATCAACCCGGGAGGCCCGGGCGAGTCCGGTATCGAGGCCGCCCTGGGTGTGGTTCAGACGTTGCCGAAGCGGGTCCGGGAGCGGTTCGATCTGGTCGGGTTCGACCCGCGCGGGGTGGGCGCGTCGCGGCCCGCGGTCTGGTGTAACTCCGACGCCGACACCGACCGACTGCGGACCGAGCCGAATGTCGACTACAGCCCGGCGGGTGTGGCGCACATCGAGGACGAGACCAAGCAGTTCGTCGCCCGCTGTGTCGCCAAGATGGGCAAGAGCTTTCTGCGCAATATCGGGACCGTTGCCGTCGCCAGGGATCTGGATGCTATCCGCGCGGCGTTGGGCGACGACAAGCTGACCTATCTCGGCTACTCGTACGGCACCCGCATCGGCTCCGCCTACGCCGAGGCCTACCCACAGCGCGTGCGGGCGATGATCCTCGACGGCGCCGTCGACCCCAATGCCGATCCGATCGAGGCCGACTTGCGGCAGGCCAAGGGATTTCAGGACGCGTTCAACGATTACGCCGCCGACTGCGCCAAGAAACCGACCTGCCCGTTGGGCACCGACCCGGCCAAAGCCAACGACGTCTACCACAGCCTGGTCGACCCGCTGGTCGACCCGAACAACCCGATGCTCGGCAAGCCGGTGCCCACCAACGACAAACGCGGATTGGGCTACGCCGACGCCATCGTGGGCACCATCATGGCGCTGTACTCACCGACGCTGTGGCACCACCTGACCGACGGCCTGTCCGAGCTCGTCGACCACCACGGCGACACGCTTCTCGCGCTGGCCGACATGTATATGCGTCGCGACTCGCACGGCCATTACAGCAATGCCACCGATGCGCGGGTGGCGATCAATTGTGTTGACCAGCCGGCTATTACGGACCGGGCCAAGGTCGTCGACGAAGACCGTCGCTCCCGTGAGATTGCCCCCTTCATGAGCTGGGGGCAGTTCACCGGCAATGCGCCGCTGGGCACCTGCGCGTTCTGGCCGGTGCCGGCGACCAGCAAGCCGCACACCGTGTCGGCGCCCGGCCTGGCGCCGACCGTGGTCGTGTCCACCACCCACGATCCGGCGACGCCGTACAAGGCCGGGGTCGAGTTGGCGAATCAGCTTCGCGGTTCGCTGCTGACCTTCGACGGAACCCAGCACACGGTGGTTTTCCAGGGCGACAGCTGCATCGACGACTACGCGACGGACTACCTGATCGGCGGTACCACACCGCCGAGCGGCGCGAAGTGCTGACACCCCCGGCCACTGATACGAGATCAAGGCGTGACCCTTTCGCGCTGCCCGCGCGTATCCGAAGGTGCGACGATGGCAGCCATGTCGCGCCTGAGACCGTTGAGCTCGGCGCTGCTTTCGTTTGGGCTGCTGGTTGCGGGGCAATCCGCGATGGCACTGCCGGTTGCCGGTGCCACACCGGAACCCGGTGCCGGTCAGACCCAAGCGCCGCAGCCCGCCGCCGCGGCGCCCCAGCAGAACTGGGGCAGCTGCAGTCAGTTCGTTGATGACACCAGTGACATCCCCACGGCGAAGTGCACCGCGGTGTCGGTTCCGATCGACTACGCCAATCCCGGTGGGGCGCAAGCCAAGCTGGCGGTGATCCGCATTCCGGCGACGGGCCAGCGAATCGGCTCGCTGCTGGTCAATCCGGGCGGCCCGGGGGCGTCGGCGGTGGAGATGGTCGCCGGGATGGCAGGAGACCTGCAAAACACCGAGATCACTCAACATTTCGACCTGGTGGGCTTCGACCCCAGAGGGGTCGGCCACTCGACGCCGGCGCTGCGGTGCCGCACCGACGCCGAGTTTGACGCCTACCGGCGCGAACCGATGGTCGACTACAGCCCGACCGGTGTGGCGCACATCGAGCAGATCTACCAGAACCTGGCCCAGGAGTGCGTTAACAAGATGGGCAAAGGGTTCCTGGCCAACTCCGGCACCACGTCCGTCGCGCGCGACATGGACATGGTTCGCCAAGCGCTGGGCGACGATCAGATCAACTACCTCGGCTACAGCTACGGCACCGCGATAGGCACCGCCTATCTCGAGGGCTTCAGCGACCACGTGCGGGCGATGGTGCTCGACGGCGCCATCGACCCGACCGAGGGCCCGATCCAGGAGAACATCGAGCAGATGGCGGGATTCCAGACCGCCTTCAATGCCTACGCGGCGGACTGCGCCCGCTCGACGGCCTGCCCGCTGGGCACCGACCCGGCCCAATGGGTCAACCGCTACCACGCCCTGGTGGACCCGCTGGCCACGAAGCCGGGTAAGACGTCGGATCCGCGCGGGCTGGGCTACGCCGACGCCACCACCGGGACCATCAACGCGCTCTACACCCCGCAGCACTGGAAGTACCTGACCAGTGGCCTGCTCGGGCTGCAAAAGGGGTCCGACGCCGGCGACCTGCTGATGCTCGCCGACGACTACGACGGCCGCGACAAGAACGGGCACTACACCAACGACCAGGACGCGTTCAACGCGGTCCGGTGCGTCGACGCGCCGGCGCCCACCGATACGGCGAGCTGGGTGACCGCCGATCAACAGATCCGCCAGGCCGCTCCGTTCCTCAGCTACGGGCAGTTCACCGGGAACGCGCCCCGCGACATCTGCGGGCTGTGGCCGGTGCCGGCGACGATGGCGCCGCACCCCGCACCGGCGGCCCCGTCGGGCAAGGTCGTCGTCGTCTCCACGACGCGCGACCCGGCCACCCCGTATCAGGCCGGGGTGAACCTGGCCCACCAGTTGGGCGCCCCGCTGATCACCTACGACGGCACCCAGCACACCGTGGTCTTCGACGGCAATCAGTGCGTGGACAACGCGGTGATGAGCTACTTCGTCGATCTGACGGTGCCACCGCCGTTGTTGCGGTGCGCGCAGCAGTAAGCCAGCTCTAGTGCCCGGCAATGCTTCTGGGCTGGCATCGGTAACACAGAATTATCAGTGAGCGCGGCACGCGGCTGTCGTACACCGGTCTGGTGCGCATGTTGAAGAGCCGCGCCGCCGACGCCGGGGTGATCGGGTTCCACGTCCAGAGCGCCTCGCGTCGTTCTGTCGTTTGATCATGTTCGACAAGCGCGGCACCGGCCTGTCCGACCGAGTCGCCGTGGCGACGCTAGAGGAACGGATGGATGATCTGCGCGCCGTGATGGACGCCGCCGGCTCGCAGCGCGCCGCCGTGTACGGCAGCTCGGAAGGCGGAGCGCTTTCCATCCTTTTCACCGCGACGTACCCGGAGCGCGTGTCGGCGCTCGCCCTGTACGGCGGGTATCCGCGGATGACGTGGGCGCCGGACTACCCGGACGGCGTCCCGGAGGAGGGATGGGCTGAGACTCTGCGGCACGTCGAGGAGACTTGGGGACGCGGGCCGGAGGCAGGATTGCTCCTCTACGCTCTCGCGCCGGGTAGGGTCGACGACCTCGCCTGGCGTAAGGCACACGGCAGATGGGAACGCCTGTCGGCAAGCCCGGGCGCCGCTGTCGCGATTCAGCGGATGGTTCGCGAGCTCGACGTGCGCGACCTCCTGCCGGCGATCCGCGTGCCGACGCTCGTTGTGTATCGGACTGCGGACTACTTTCACGCCGTGGGCAGCCGCTACCTCGGTGCGCATATCCCCGACGCGAAAGTCGTTGAGCTTCAAGGGAATGACTACTTTCCGCACCTTGGAGACCAGGACGCGATCATCGACGAGGTCGAGGAGTTCCTCACCGGCGTTCGTCCCGTGCCCGTGCCGGATCGCGCCCTGGCGACAGTGTTGTTCACCGACATCGTTTCCTCAACGGAGCGCGCCGCCGCGCTCGGCGACGATGTGTGGACGCGGACGTTGGATCGCCACGACGCCCTGGTCGCCCGCGAGGTCGAGCATCATCGTGGCCGCAAAATCAATACGACGGGTGACGGCATCCTCGCGACCTTCGACGGCCCCGCGCGTGCCGTGCGATGCGCGCAAGCGGTCTGTAAGGCGGTGCGCCCGCTGGGCATCGAGGTTCGCGCGGGCCTTCACACCGGTGAGATCGAACTTCGCGACGCCGACATCGGTGGAATCGCCGTCCACATCGGCCAACGCGTCTCGGCGCTCGCCGGACCGGGCGAGGTTCTCGTGTCGTCGACGGTCAAGGACCTGGTGGCCGGCTCGGGTATCACATTCACTGACCGTGAATCTCATGTGCTCAAAGGCGTGCCCGGCGAGTGGCGCATCTTCGCCGTCGCATAGCTTTTTGCACCCGGCACTCGCGCCGTACGCCGCGGCGATCTCTCCGGCCCGGTCGCCCGCACGCAAGTCAATGTGGGGTGCGCGAGCACAGCCGATTGGAGGAGTATGCGAGGGGTGGGTGACGTCTCGGTGATCGGTTGCGTCGGGTCGTTGATCGTGGCGACCCGCGGCGGCGCGGGCGTCGGCGAGGTCCTTCTGAACGTGCGGGGCACGAAGGAGGCCTATCTTGCGTGGTCTGAGCAGCCCCTGCCGAGGGGGACCGAGGTGCTGGTGATAGATGTCCGAGGTGCGCGGACGGTTCTGGTTGAGCCATGGCCCGGCTCGAGTTTCTCAACGCTGACTTCCTGACCTAAAACACGAATCTGCAAGGAGTTCAACATGTTCGGCTACAGAGTGCCTGCACCCGACGAGGCGATGCTGATCTCCGGCGGCCGCGCTGGCGGCAACGCCCCGTTTCGTGTGGTGACCGGTCACGGCGCTTTCATCATGCCGTTCTTCCGAAAGGTTCGGTTCCTCACGCTGGCAATGTGTGAGGCCGAGGTCGAGGAAAGGTGCGTCACTCAGCAGGGGATCACCTTGAACGTTCGAGCCGTCATTGCCTTCAAGGTCGGCAACGACTCCGAGAGCATCGTCAGCGCCGGACAACGATTCTTGTCCGACCAAAACCAGATGGCGGTTCTGACTGGGCGAATCTTCGCCGGTCACCTGCGCTCGATCATCGGATCGATGACCGTCGAGCAGATCATCAAGGAACGCCAGAAGCTGGCCACCGAGGTCCTCGACGGGTCCAAGGGGGAGATGATCAAGATCGGACTGACCGTCGACGCCCTGCAGATCCAGTCCATCGACGACGGCTCCCTGGGCTACATCCTGGCGATGTCCGCGCCGCACAACGCGGCCATCCAGCAGCAGGCGCAGATTGCCCAGGCCAAGGCCAATCAGGCAGCGGCAGAGGCCGAGCAGGAGTCGCAACGCAACCAGGCCGAGTTCGCTCGGCAGACGGCGATCGTGCGGGCTCAGTACAAGGCCGAAGTCGACAAAGCGCAGGCAGAAGCCAGCCAGGCGGGACCGCTGGCCGAGGCGCAAGCCCAGCGCGAAGTGCTCGCGATGCGGACCGAGTTGGCTCAGCGCGCCGCAGAGCTCCGGCAGCAGGAGCTGGTCTCGGAAGTGGTCAAGCCCGCCGAGGCGGAGGCCGAACGCGTCCGGATTCTGGCGGTTGCCGACGCTGAGAAAATGAAGATCCAAGCCGAAGCGGCGGCCTCGCACAACCGGGTGGCCTTGGACCGGATGCTGATCGATCAGCTGCCCGAAATCGTCAAGCAGGCTGCTCACGGTCTGTCAGGGGCCAACCTGACCGTCCTCAACGGCGCCGACGGGCTCGGCGAGATGGCCACTGGCCTGGTGGGACAGGGCCTGGCAATCTTCGATTCTCTGCGTGGCGCGCTCGGTCAACAACCTTCCGGGGATGGGTCCGACCAAATTGGACTCAACGCGCCGCCCGATGACCAGCAGTGACTACCAGAGAAGCTTCCGAATGGTTCAGGGTTGCGGACGCGCTGCGTCGATATCACCAGCTCCGTGCGGGAAGACCGCTCCTAGCTCAAGCGCGGCCAACTTCTTGGCTTGCCTATGAGCGGCTTCCTGCGGTGATGACACCGAATTGGCGAAGTACGCTTTAACCGCCGTCACCGGTGAGGATTCCTTCGCAGACGCGTGTCCCTTGGCCGTGCGGTGGTACGGGGCCGCTGGCTACCTGCACTCTCGTCGCGCTCATTGTTCACAACAGACATCATTCACCGCCGACCGTGAACTGTTGAGGGCCACTGGCCGCGCTGGCTTCGCCCAGTAGTCAATCCATTTTGCGTCAATCATGCTGAATGCCTCTATGTTGCTCTCAGCGCCGTCGCCTGCAGCGTACGAACCATCTTGGCGAGCATCACGTTTCGCTTCTCACCGCGCCACGCCATCGGCCCTGACGTGCAGATTGGGACAATCTGCTGCCATAGCGGCATCCATCACCTGATCGGCAGCCATCATGCTGGTGCCCAGGTGTTCGGCCAGGTCTTTAACAACGTAGTCGACTACCACGCCGTCGTGCAGCATTCAACAGCTGCCGCGCAGATAGTTGAGCATCGTCATGCCGTTCACGTTCGGGTATTGCCGATCCAGCAACACCAACGTGCGCGCCTCAGCGCCGCTGACCGGCGACGTGCCACGGATACAGTCCAGCGCGTCGGTATGCGTACGCGCCGCATGGTGTTTCACTCTGGATTGTCGCGCAGCAATCGGGCGATCCGTGTCATCAGGTCTGGATCGGTGTGGTAGAGCGTGGCCCACGCCTGCTGAATCTTTGACGGGTCAGACCAGTTGACACCCTCCCAACGGCGGAATGCATTCTCGGCGTGGTAAGCGTTCATCTCGGTCGATTCACGGCTGCGTTCTGAATCCATCAACGCATGCAACGCTTCGAAGCTTTCGCTGTTCGGTTTCGGCGCGTGCCCCTCGTTGCGGTAAACCGCGTCGGCGGTCTGAAGTGCTTCCGCCACCGACTGCTCTACTCGTACGTTCGTTGTCATGTTGTCCTGCTTACCCTTTCATGTGTGCCATTGGGCGGACATGCGCGCAATAATCCTCTGACGCGACATCGCCCGATAGGGTACTTGTGCCTTTGCTGCGTGGCCGAAATGCCCGAACAGGCGAGCGGACAGCTACGAGACTGGTGGTAACTGGTCGGTCCGCATCAAGATCGATCATGGTTACCACCCCGGTGGGGGGAATCCCTGCCCGGTCACCCTCCTCAGACCTCGTGGATCGCCGCTACAAACCGAGTCGGAGGGAGCGACGGATGTTACCTAGTGAAGTCGAAGGGCCCCTTCACAAATTTCCAGGCGGAGGCGCGACTATGACGAATCCTCCGAATCCTCCACCCTCGGTCTTCTCCTTTAAGAGCAGCAGGCCGCCGTCGATAATCTTCATTCGGTACCCGGATTCCTGACCGCAGCACGAGCTAAATCCCGGAGCGTGATCGTCCACCAACGGGATATAGAAGCTGTCGCACCAGCCGCTCGCCTTGATTGCCAGGGGGTCGACCGAGGGCGTCTTCACACGTGTCCAGGCGCGACTCTGACGAATCCTCCACCCTTGGTCTTCTCCTGGAAGCAGCATGCCGCCGTCCATGATCTTCATCCGGTACTCGTCGTCACTAAATCTCTCATCGTGCGCGAACCAGATATAGGAGTTGTCGCACCAGCCGCGCGCCTTGATTGCCATGGGGTCAACCGAGGGGCGTCCTCACACGTGCCCAGGCGTGAGTCGGGGCTATCCAGGAGGCAGGCGGGAATTTCGGATCCGGTGGTTCCCCTCGAAGAGCAGCACGTGGCGACTGAAGTTCATGGACGGGGTTCCGTTCCACGCCGCCGTGCATCAATCTGGTCCCGCAGTTTGGGGACAACATCGGCAGTAAGGGAACTACGTGCCGCCGTAGCAATCAACTACCACCCGCACCCACTGCCAGGTGCGCGCGTCCCTTTCGCAGTGGATAGGCTGGCACTGTGCAAATGCGGGATGCCAACCCATTGTGGGGCGAGGCGTAGGCTGGCGCCACGCCGTTTGCCAGGTGTCGGATAACCCGGCGGACAGTACACATAACGCCTGCTCAGGAAACAGCAAGTGCACAGCATTAAGCGTTGCCGTAACACGGAATTAACAGGCATTGCCTACTGTTCGGGTTATGGATCGGCAGAAGGAATTCGTCCTCCGCACGCTCGAAGAGCGAGACATTCGCTTCGTCCGGCTCTGGTTCACCGACGTGCTCGGTTACCTCAAGTCGGTCGCGATTGCGCCCGCGGAGCTGGAGGGCGCCTTCGAGGAGGGCATCGGCTTCGACGGGTCCTCGATCGAGGGCTTCGCACGGGTCTCGGAATCCGACACCGTCGCGCACCCGGATCCGTCGACCTTCCAGGTGCTGCCCTGGGAGAGCGGTGGCCACCACCACTCGGCGCGGATGTTCTGCGACATCACCATGCCGGACGGCTCGCCGTCGTGGGCTGACCCGCGGCACGTGCTGCGGCGTCAGCTGCAGAAGGCCAACGACCTCGGTTTCTCCTGCTATGTGCACCCCGAGATCGAGTTTTTCCTGCTCAAACCCGGTTCCGAGGATGGGACGTCGCCGATCCCGGTCGACAACGCCGGCTATTTCGATCAGGCGGTGCACGACTCCGCTTCGAACTTCCGCCGGCTTGCGATCGACGCCCTGGAATTCATGGGCATCTCGGTGGAGTTCAGCCACCACGAAGGTGCACCCGGCCAGCAGGAGATCGACCTGCGCTTCGCCGACGCGCTCTCGATGGCCGACAACGTGATGACGTTCCGCTACGTGATTAAAGAAGTCGCGATCGAAAATGGCGCGCGGGCGTCGTTCATGCCTAAGCCGTTCGCGCAATACCCCGGCTCGGCGATGCACACCCACATGAGCCTGTTCGAGGGCGACGTCAACGCCTTCCACAGCGACGACGACCCGCTGCAGCTCTCGGATGTGGGCAAGTCGTTCATCGCCGGGATCCTGGAGCATGCCTCCGAGATCAGCGCGGTCACCAATCAGTGGGTCAACTCCTACAAGCGGCTGGTGGTCGGCGGCGAGGCCCCCACCGCCGCGTCGTGGGGGGCGGCCAACCGGTCCGCCTTGGTCCGGGTCCCGATGTACACGCCGCACAAGATGTCGTCGCGACGGGTCGAGGTGCGCAGCCCGGATTCGGCGTGCAACCCGTACTTGGCGTTCGCGGTGCTGCTGGCCGCCGGATTGCGCGGGGTGGAGAAGGGCTACGTGCTGGGGCCGCAGGCCGAGGACAACGTGTGGGATCTCACGCCCGAGGAACGCCGCACGATGGGTTACCGGGAGTTGCCGACCAGCCTGGACAGCGCACTACACGCCATGGAGGCCTCCGAGTTCGTCGCGGAAGCGTTGGGGGAGCACGTGTTTGACTTCTTCTTGCGCAATAAGCGCACGGAGTGGTCGAACTATCGCAGCCATGTCACGCCGTACGAGCTGAAGACCTACCTGTCGCTTTAGGTAAATAGCCGCCGGTCGGTACGGCCGGCGGGGGGCTTGCGCTACCGTCGTGGTCGTGACCAAACCCGCGACGCAGCGCCCCAAGCTGCCGAGTGTCGGCCGGCTCGGACTGGTCGACCCTTCCGCGAGCGAGCGTCTGGCACAGCTGGGTTGGTACGAGCACGACGACGGGGCTCACGTCGACCTGTTGTGGGCGCTGTCGCGCGCGCCGGACGCCGACGCCGCGCTGCGTGCGTTGGTTCGACTGTACGAAAACCCCGACACCGGATGGGACGAGCTCAGCGCCGCTCTGCTCACCGATCGAGGCCTGCGCGGGCGGCTGTTCGCCGTGCTGGGCTCGTCGCTGGCCCTAGGCGACCACCTGGTCGCCCATCCGCAGTCCTGGAAGCTGTTGCGGGGCAAAGTCACATTGCCCACCCGCGACCAGCTGCGCGAGACGTTCGACGCGTGTGTCGACGAGTCGCTGGATGAAACGTCGGTGGTGCTGGGTTCGGCCGTATCCCGATTGCGCAGCGTGTATCGCGACCACCTGTTGGTGCTGGCCGGACTCGACCTGGCCCCGACCGTCGAGGACGAGCCGGTGCTGCCGTTCACCGTGGTCGGCGCACAGCTGGCCGACACCGCGGACGCCGCGCTGGCGGCCGCGCTGCGGGTGGCCGAGGCAACCGTGTGCGGTGGCGACCGCCCACCACCGCGGCTGGCGGTCATCGCGATGGGCAAATGCGGTGCCCGCGAACTGAACTACGTCAGCGATGTCGACGTCATCTTCGTCGCCGAACAGGCCGACGCGCTGTCCGCCCGGGTGGCCAGCGAGATGATGCGGATCGCCTCGGACGCGTTCTTCCAGGTGGATGCCGGGCTACGGCCGGAGGGTCGCAACGGTGAGCTGGTCCGCACGGTCGAGTCGCATCTCGCCTACTACCAGCGCTGGGCCAAGACCTGGGAGTTCCAGGCGTTGATGAAAGCCCGGGCCGCGGTGGGCGACGCCGAACTCGGCGAGCGCTATCTGGCCGCATTGCTACCCATGGTCTGGATCGCCTGCGAGCGTGAGGATTTCGTGACCGAGGTGCAGGCCATGCGGCGGCGCGTGGAGCAGTTGGTTCCCGCCGACGTCCGCGGCCGTGAGATCAAACTCGGCACCGGCGGGCTGCGGGACGTGGAGTTCGCCGTGCAGCTGTTGCAGTTGGTGCACGGCCGTGGCGACGAGTCGCTGCACGTGGCTTCCACCGTGGATGCACTCGCCGCGCTCAGCGAGGGCGGCTACATCGGGCGTGAGGACGCCGCGAACATGACCGCCTCCTACGAGTTCCTGCGCCTGCTCGAGCACCGACTGCAGCTGCAGCGGCTCAAGCGCACCCACATGCTGCCCGAGGCATCCGACGACGAGGCCGTGCGCTGGCTGGCGCGGGCGGCTCACATCCGCCCCGACGGCCGCCACGATGCGGCGGGGGTGCTGCGCGAGCAGCTCAAACACCAGAACCTGCGGGTGTCCCGGCTGCACGCGAAGCTTTTCTATCAGCCGCTGCTGGAGTCGATCGGGCCGGCCGGGCTGGAAATCGTGCACGGCATGACGTCGGAGGCGGCCGAGCGGCAGCTGGCGGCGCTGGGCTACGAGGGGCCGCAGACCGCGTTGAAGCACATGTCGGCGCTGGTCAACCAGAGCGGACGGCGCGGACGGGTACAGGCGGTGCTGCTGCCCAGGTTGCTGGACTGGATGTCGTATGCCCCCGACCCCGACGGCGGGTTGTTGGCCTACCGGCGACTCAGTGAGGCGCTGGCCACCCAAACCTGGTACCTATCCACCCTGCGGGACAAGCCCGCGGTGGCCAGGCGGCTCATGCACGTGCTGGGGACGTCCGCCTATGTTCCGGATCTGTTGATGCGCGCGCCCGAGGTCATCCAGCGGTACAGCGACGGGCCGGCCGGCCCCAAGCTGCTGGAAACCGAGCCCGTCGGGGTGGCCCGCGCGCTGATCGCCTCGGCGGGCCGCCACGCCGACCCGGTGCGGGCCATCGCCGCCGCGCGCGGGCAGCGCCGTCGTGAGCTGGCCCGCGTCGGTTCCGCGGACCTGCTGGGCTTGCTCGAGGTCACCGAGGTGTGCGCGGCGCTCACGTCGGTGTGGGTGGCCGTGCTGCAGGCCGCGCTGGACGCGTTGATCCGGGCCAACCTGCCCGAAGACGGCAAACCGCTGGCGGCCATGGCGGTCATTGGCATGGGCCGACTTGGCGGCGCCGAGCTGGGCTACGGATCCGACGCCGACGTCATGTTCGTCTGCGAGCCGGTCACGGGTGTGGAGGATTCACGGGCGATCCGGTGGTCGACGTCGATCGCCGAGCAGGTTCGCGCTCTGCTGGGGACGCCCAGCGTCGACCCGCCGCTGGAGGTCGACGCCAATTTGCGGCCCGAGGGCCGGGCCGGTCCGCTGGTCCGCACGCTGGCCGCCTACACCGCCTATTACGCGCAGTGGGCGCAGCCGTGGGAGATTCAGGCGCTGTTGCGCGCGCATGCGGTCGCCGGCGACGCGGAGCTGGGCCAGCGGTTCCTGCTGATGGCCGACGGGACGTGTTATCCGCCCGACGGCGTGTCCGCCGAGGCGGTGCACGAGATTCGCCGGATGAAAGCCCGCGTCGAATCCGAGCGGCTGCCGCGCGGCGCCGACCCGAACACGCACACCAAGCTGGGCCGCGGGGGACTGGTCGACATCGAATGGACCGTGCAGCTGATGCAGCTGCGCCACGCGCACGAAATCCAAGCCCTGCACAACACGTCGACGCTGGAATCGTTGGATGCGATCGCCGCGGCCGGCCTGGTCGACGCCGAGGAGGTCGACCTGCTGCGAGAGGCGTGGTTGACGGCCACCCGGGCCCGCAACGCGCTTGTCCTGGTGCGCGGTAAGCCCACCGACCAGCTACCGGGACCCGGGCGTCAGCTCAATGCGGTGGCGGTGGCCGCGGGCTGGCCAACCGACGACGGCAGCGAATTTTTGGACAACTACCTGCGTGTGACGCGGCGCGCAAAAGCCGTGGTGCGCAAGGTGTTCGGGAGTTGAGTCAAGAAACGGCCGGGTTCGGGGCCACTTTCGGGGTGTTGAGCGCCGCTGAGCTCGATCGCGTCAAGGCCGTGTACGCGCCGCTGGCCGAGGCCGTTCGGGGTCTTATCGACGCCACCATCTGGACCCAGGCCGACGACGACGTCGTCGAGGACGCCCGGGCGGCGATCGAGGCGGTGACCCGGTCGTTGGGTGAAAAGACCCGGCCCACCGGCATGAGCTATGTCACCGACGGTCATCCGGTTCCGTTGGCTAACGCGGCGATTGGCCTGTGCAACCCGATCGCCCCGCCGATGGTCGTCCACCACGAGGACGACGGACGGTGCTGGAGCGAGTTCGTCCTCGGGTCGGCCTACGAGGGCCCGCCCACCCTGGTGCACGGCGGGGTCAGCGCCCTGGTTCTCGACCATATCCTCGGGGAGGCCGCCAGCGAGGGGATGACCAGGCCGCGGTTTACCGGGACCATCACGGTGAAGTATCTGCGCGGGACCCCATTGGGACCGCTTCGCGCCGAGGCTTTCCTCGACCGCACCGAGGGTGTCAAAACCTATGCGCGCGGCTTTATTTCGGATGCTGAGGGGATCACCGTGGAGGCCGAAGGCGTCTTCATCCAGCCGGCGTGGGCACGGGAGGCCGAATGAAGTTCTACATCAGCAGCGCCTTTTTGAACACCCGCGAGATCATCGAGATCGCTAAGGCCGCCGACGAGCTCGGCTACGACGGCATCGGGATCCCGGACCACGTCGTCAACCTAGAGACCCTCGACACCCCGTATCCGTACACCAAGGACGGGCAGCGGCGGTGGCAGCCGTTCACCGACTGGCCCGATCCGTGGGTGCTCGTGGGCGCCCTGGCGCAGGTCACGACGCGGGTCCGGTTCGTCAACACCGTCTACATTCCCGCGATGCGCAATCCCTACTCGGCGGCCAAAGCCATTGGCACCGCGGCAGTTTTAGCGTCCGGACGGGTGGAGCTCGGCGTCGGCGTGGGCTGGTGCAAAGAGGAATTCGCTTTGATGGGCGAGCAGTTCGCCGCCCGCGGCAAGCGCACCGACGAGATGCTCGACCTGATGCGGGCGCTGTGGGAACCGGGCTGGACGGAATTCGACGGCCAGTTCTACACGGCGCCGCGCCTGGAGATGCGGCCGACCCCGCCGCACATACCGATCTATGTCGGCGGGCTCAGCGACTTTGCGTTGCAGCGGGCCGCCCGGCACGACGGCTGGATCGGTGACCTGATCAAGACCGATCGCGCCATCGAGGCGATCGGCCGGCTGCGGGAGATGCGGGCCGAAAAGGGTTTATCTATGCAGGATTTCACGATCCTGACGCCACTGACCGACGCCTTCACCATCGCCGATTATCAGCGCGCCGCGGATGCCGGTATCACCGGCATCATCACCATGCCGTGGATGTTCTACGCCGGGCCCGAGGCATCCCTGGACGACAAGATCGACGGCATGCAGCGCTTCCGTAAGGATCTCGCGCTCGACGGGTAGCGCCGTGGCACGCACGGCGAGCAGACGCGAAAGCCCCCATTTTCAGGACAAAATGGGGGCTTTCGCGTCTGCTCGCGGCTTATACGTCGTAGTAGAGCGCGAACTACATACTCGGCGCCCCCGGCGGCTGCGCGACCTGCACAGCCGGGGCGTCCCGCATCTTCCCGTCCGGGTGCGCGACGGCATCGGGCTGGTAGGACCGCTGGTGATCCCGGGCGTGACCAGCTGCTTAGTCGATTCCTAAATGGGATTATCGCCGACGTCGTAGGGCCGACGGCCTACTTTTTCGGCACCAGCATCAGCTTGCGGGCCAATTTTACGGCTGGCGGCCATTGCGGGTCCCCGCCGCGCCCGGCATATTCCACGACCACGCCCATCCCGTGGCCACGGTCGTCGTCGGAGAGATCGCCCAGCACCCACACTCCCGGATTGGTCATCGTGACTAGTGCTGAAATGCTTTCGCGCGGCACCGAGCCACAGCACCGGCACGGGCGCCGGTTGGGCACCGGGTTGCCGTCCAGCGCGATGACGGTGAACGTGTGCCCGGGCAGCGCCAAACTGCGCGATTCGGTGGCGCTGCCGTTGAGGACGTGCAGCAGCACGCGCTGACCGGTCTGCACCCGGATGGGATCGCCGTGGCCGAGCATCCGCCCGTTGACGGCGAACGCCCCGTAGCTGACCTCGTAGCCACGCGGGTCGCCCCGGCCGAGCGAGGCCGCCATCGCCGATTCGCCTTTCGCCTTGAGGTCGGGGTCCTGCGCGCCGGCCAGAAAATCGCTGGGCATGTCGCCACCGCGACTGAAGGTGGGCTCGAAATTCTTTGAGCGTCAAGAAGATCTCTTGGTCGTAGGCGCCGGGGTTCTGTTTGGGCTCGATGTAGACCGGGCCAACTTGGCCGCTGTACTGGCCGCGGGACAGATCGGCTCGCGGCGACCACGTGGGTGTGATAGAAGCGGAAGCCGGCCGGGCCGGGTACAAACGTGATGCGCCGCATGCCGTGTGCCGGGATGTAGGGCGTGCCCTCTTCGGCGGAACCGTCGACGTCGACGCCGACGTGTTGGCCGTGCCAGTGCAATTGTTCGGGGGTGTCGGTGTCGTTGTAGATGTCCACCCAGGTCCGTTGGCCCTCTTTCAACCGCACCAGCGGGCCGGGGAACTGACCGTTGTAGGCGGTGGTCGACACGACGTGGTCCGGGGCCAATTCGACTGTGGCAGTGCCGATCCGCAGCGTGTAGTCAGGCCTGCCGTTGGGCGGGGACGGCGGCGTCGGCCGCGAGCAGCCCGCGGTTGCTTCGACGCCGATGCTTCCCGCGGCGGCCATTACCGCCAGCCCGCCCCATTTGAGGAAATCCCGTCGATCGAGACGGTATGGCCCCGGTCTACCGTAGCGACTGGTGGCCTGCTGCATCGATGCGGCAGACATACTACGCCTCTCCGGCATGCGCCAGAACAGGCAATAGGAATCCGATGCGGGTGTCGAGTTCGGCTGCCAGGCTGCGAAACTCGCGGTAGCCGGCCGGACCGGCTGACGGATCGGGCAGGCTCCAATGCATCATCGCAGCGGGCCGTGATCGCGGCGAAACTCGCGAATTTGTCGCACAACGTGATCACGTAATCGAACGGTCGTCGTGCAACCGCAGTCAAGGGCTTCAGCCGCCAGCGACCGATGTCGACGCCATACACCTCGCGCATGACCTGGACGGCGATGGCATGTAGTCGCGGCTTGGGGTGGCTGCCCGCGATTTCAAAACGGATACGGCCGCTGACACTGCGTCGCAACAGCGCCTCGGCCATCGGCGAGCGCGCGCTGTTGACGGTACACAGGAATAGCATCTGACTGGCCCGACGCTGACGAGTCCACCCGCTCGGCGATCGGTGCTGTGATCGCGAAGCGAATAAACTCCGTCGAAACTGCTGCGTACCCACTGCGTACCGAGAGCCCTAATGCGTAGCGTTCGCGCAAGTCAACGGTTCGCCGGCCTATACGTCGAAGTACAGCGCGAACTCGTACGGGTGCGGCCGGATCTGGACCGGCATGATCTCGTTCTCGCGCTTCATGCTGATCCACGTCTCGATGAGGTCGGGCGTGAAAACCCCACCCTCGGTGAGATATTCGTGGTCGGCCTCGAGGCGGTCGATCACATCGGACAGCTGGGTCGGCGTCTGCGGGATGTTCGCGGCCTCTTCCGGTGGCAGCTCGTAGAGGTCTTTGTCGACGGGCGACTGCGGCTCGATCTTGTTCTTGATGCCGTCCAGGCCCGCCATGAGCATTGCAGAGAACGCCAGATACGGGTTTCCCGACGAATCGGGGCTCCGGAACTCCAGCCGCTTGGCCTTCGGGTTGCTGCCGGTGATCGGGATACGCACGCACGCCGACCGGTTGCGCTGGCTGTAGACCAGGTTGATCGGGGCTTCATAGCCCGGCACCAGCCGCTTGTAGGAGTTGACCGTCGGGTTGGTGAAGGCCAGCAGCGACGGCGCGTGGTGCAACAGGCCGCCGATGTAGTGGCGGGCCGTATCGGACAGACCGGCATACCCGGTCTCGTCGTACATCAGCGGGCTGCCGTTCTTCCACAGCGACTGGTGGCAGTGCATACCGTTGCCGTTGTCGCCGAACAGCGGCTTGGGCATGAACGTGACGGTCTTGCCCGCCTGCCAAGCGGTGTTTTTGACGATGTACTTGTACAGCTGCAAGTCGTCCGCGGCGTGCAGCAGCGAGTTGAACTGATAGTTGATCTCGGCCTGTCCGCCGGTGCCCACCTCGTGGTGGCCCTTCTCCAGAACGAAGCCGGCGTTGATCAGGTTGATCAGCATCTTGTCGCGCAGGTCGACGTAATGGTCGTTCGGGGCAACCGGGAAGTACCCGCCTTTGGGGCGAACCTTATAACCGCGGTTGGGGCTGCCATCGCGCTCGGCGGGCTCGCCGGTGTTCCACCACCCTGAGATCGCGTCCACTTCGTAGAACGAGCCGTTGGTGCGCGAGTCGAAGCTCACCGAGTCAAAGATGTAGAACTCGGCCTCGGCGCCGAAGTACGCGGTGTCGGCGATGCCGGTGCTGGCCAGGTAGGCCTCGGCCTTGCGGGCGATATTGCGCGGGTCGCGCGAGTAGGGCTCGAGGGTGAACGGATCGTGCACGAAGAAGTTGAGGTTCAGTGTCTTGGCTTCACGGAAGGGGTCGACGCGGGCCGTGTCCGGATCGGGCAGCAGCACCATGTCGGACTCGTGGATGGCCTGGAACCCACGAATCGACGAGCCGTCAAACGCGACGCCGGTCTCGAACAGGTCCTCGTCGAGTCCGGACGCGGGAATTGTGAAGTGCTGCATGACGCCGGGCAGGTCGCAGAACCGGACGTCGACGAATTGGACTTCCTCGTCCTTGGCGAGCTTGAAGACGTCGTCGGGCGTCAAATCTGTCACTGAAGTGCTCCTTTACTTGGTGATCCGCGGCCTGACGCTATGAAGGTGATATTGCCCACGAGTCAACCCCGTGTTGCGCAGACGTTACTGGCCATGCCGACGGCAACGGAACCCGGGTCACCACCCCGGCCCTATTGTGGGGCCATGGCCCGCAAGATCGTATCTGGTCTGGTACCCGGGTGCGCGGGGAAGCGGAGCCGGGCGATCGGATCACGCCGATGACGGCGGGATCACGCCCGTCACACCCCGGCAACAACCTCGGCTTACCGGAGAGCGGGCCGGGTTCATTGGCGCCGATGGGGCGGCGGTTGGCGGCGCTGCTGATCGACTGGCTGATCTCCTACGGCCTGGCGCTGCTGGCCCTAGGCGTCGGCGTTATCTCGAAGACGACATTGTCGACCGCGATCTTGGTCATCTGGTTTCTGCTCGGCGTGGTGGCGGTGCGCCTATTCGGGTTCACGCCCGGTCAGTTGGCACTGAGTCTGCAGGTGGTGGCGGTGGACGGCCGCGTGCCTATCGGGCTTGGCCGGCTGGCGGTGCGGGGGCTGCTCATCGCGATGGTCGTCCCGCCGTTGTTCACCGATTCGGACGGGCGCGGGCTGCACGATCGGGTGACCGGAACCGCGGTGGTACGGCGCTGATGCCTGATTGCGCGGCTACCTGCGGCGCACGGTGCGCTGCACGCCCCTCATCTTGCCGGCGTTGGGCAGCGGTCCCTTCGGCATGACGCCGGCACCGGTACGCGAACCCAACGCGGCCAACCGCGATTCCAGCGCGTCCATTTGTTTGGCGTTGATGTTGGCCGGGAGGCGGGTGAGATAGCGCTCCAGCTTGGCCAGCGGAACCTCGCCTTCGCCGTTGCCGACGATGATGTCGTAGATCGGAATGTCGCCGACCAGTCGCGCGGTGCGCTTTTTCTCTTGGGCCAGCAGCGGTTTGAGCCGGGCCGCGGATCCCTCGGCGACGAAGATGACGCCGGGGCGGCCGATCACCCGATGCACAGCGTCGAAGTGGCCGGTGGCGGCCACACCCGGGCTGACCCGCCACTTGCCGCGCAGATTGTCCAGCGCCCAGGCCGCCGCGCCGGTTTGGCCTTCGGCTTGACGGTAGATGCTCTTCTGGGCGCGCCGGGTGAAGATGATGAACGCCACCAGAGCGCCCAGCACCACGCCCAGCGGGATCATGGTGATCATCGTGAACCCGCCGGCCCACACACCGACCGCCACCGACACACCCACGATCAGCACGAAGGCGGCGACCATGTACGGCAGCAGCCGCTTGTCCTGCTTGCGCTGCAAGTTAAACGCCTGCCACAGTTGAGCGCGCCGCTCCCGGGCGGCGGCCTTGCCGGCCGCCTTTGCCTCCGCCCTGGCGGCCTTGTTCTCGGCGGTGTTTCGGGGTTTAGCCATAGTCACCAAGGATACGGTCAGCGCCGGTTGAGCGATGCCGAGGAGGCGCGCGCCTGCTCGTAGAGCCGGCCGGCCCGGTACGACGACCGCACCAGCGGCCCCGCCAACACCCCCGAGAAACCCAGCCCTTCGGCGAATTGCGCGTGCTCGACGAACTCCTCGGGCACCACCCAGCGCTCGACGGGGTGGTGGCGGGTCGACGGGCGCAGATATTGGGTGATGGTGACGATGTCGCAGCCCGCATCGCGCAGATCGGCCAGGGCCGTGCGCACCTCGTCGGGGGTTTCGCCCAGGCCGAGGATCAGGTTGCTCTTGGTGACCAGACCGACATCGCGTGCGGCGGTAAGCACGTCCAGGCTGCGCCGGTAGGTGAAGGCGGGCCGAATCCGCTTGAAGACGCGGGGCACGGTTTCGACGTTGTGCGCCAACACTTCCGGGCGGGATTCGAAGACCTCGGCAAGGCTGGCGGGCTCACCGTTGAAGTCGGGGATCAACAACTCCACACCGGTCGACGGGTTGAGCTCCTTGATGGTGCGCACGGTCGTGGCGTAGAGCCACGCCCCGCCGTCGGGCAGGTCGTCGCGGGCCACACCGGTGACGGTGGCATAGCGCAGGCCCATGGTTCGCACGCTCTCGGCGACCCGCCGGGGCTCGTCGCGATCCAGGGCGGCCGGCTTACCCGTATCGATCTGGCAGAAGTCGCAGCGACGGGTGCACTGGTCGCCGCCGATCAGGAAGGTGGCTTCCCGGTCCTCCCAGCATTCGAAGATGTTGGGGCAGCCAGCCTCTTCGCAGACGGTGTGCAGGCCCTCGCGCCGGACCAGGCTCTTCAGCTCGGTGTACTCCGGTCCCATCCGGGCCCGCGTCTTGATCCACGGTGGCTTGCGCTCGATCGGCGTCTGGGCGTTGCGCACCTCGAGGCGCAACAGCCGCCGGCCTTCCGGGGCTACAGTCACCCTGCCAGTTTAAGCCGACGTTACGCGGGCGGCGGTGGGCGCCGCGGTATGCGCGGCTACCACCAACACGCCGTCCAGGGCGCCGCAGACGGCATCGGCGACCGCCGACCGGACCTCATCGACGGCGACCGCGCGCCCGAGTTCGGCGGACAACGACGTGACCCCGGCGTCGCGGATGCCGCACGGCACGATGCCGGCGAACGCGCCCAGATCGCAATTGCAGTTGAGCGCAAACCCGTGCAGCGTCGTCGCACGCGCCACCCGGACGCCGATGGCGGCCACCTTGCGTTCGGGCCGCCCGGCACCGGCCGGCACCCACACCCCGGACCGACCGTCGACCCGGATCGTGTCCAGGCCCAGGTCGGCGCAGACCGTGATGAGCGATTCTTCAAGGCGCCGAACGTAATTGATCACATCGAGCGGTTCGGCCAGTCCGATGATCGGGTAGCCGACCAGTTGTCCGGGACCGTGCCAGGTGATCTTGCCGCCGCGGTCGGTGTCTATGACGTCGATCACGGGAGTGCCGGTTGTTGGCCGTTCGTGCGGCTCGGTGCGCCGGCCCGCGGTGTAGACCGGCGGGTGTTCCAGCAGCAGCAGCGTGTCGGGGCCGCCGGCCACTCGGGCGTCGGCCAGGTCGCGCTGCAGCTGCCAGGCGGCGAGGTAGTCGAGCGTCCCCAACTGGCGGACGTCGATCGCGCTCGGGTTCGAGCGGATGGAACCCATCACGCTGGTTAGGCTACTCGGCGCCGGGCGGCCGCGAGCACTTCGCCGGCCGGTGCCCGGCTACTGTCCCAGGATGCCCGCCATCGGTCCCGCGCGGATTACCGGCGACTAATCGTGGTCGCGCCGCGCGGTTGCGTAGCCCAGCGCCTCGCCAATGGTGTTGTGGTGGAACTGGAAACCGGCGCGCTCCAGCGCGGCCGGGATGGCGCGCTGGCCGGTGAGCAGCCCCTCGTCGGCGAACTCTCCGAGCGCGGCACGCAGGGCGAAGCCGGGCATGGCCAGCGGGGTGGGGCGGTTGACCGCACGACCGAAAGCGGTAGTGAATTCGGCGTTGGTGACGGGAGCGGGCCCGGTCAGGTTCACCGGACCCGACAACGTCGGCTGCGAGATGGCGAGCAGCAGCGCCCGCACCTCGTCCTCGAGGCTGATCCACGACATGTACTGGCGGCCGCTGCCCAGTCGCGCGCCCAGACCCACCGAAAACAATGGCCGCAACCGGCGCAGTACACCACCGCCCGGGGCCACCACCAGGCCAGTGCGGACCAACACGACACGGGTCCCGGCATATTGGGCCGGCAGGGTGGCGGCTTCCCAATCCACGCACAGCTGGGCCAGGAAACCCTTTCCCGCCGAAGCGGTTTCGTCGACGACGCGGGTCCTGGTGTCGCCGTAGTAGCCCACCGCGCTGGCATTGATCAGGGTTTCGACGCCGGCGTCGGCGACCGCGGCCGACAACACTTCCGTGGGGGTGATGCGGCTGTCGCGCAGGCTCTGCTTGAAGGCGCCGGACCACCTGCGCTGGCCGACATTAACGCCGCACAGGTTGACGACGGCGTCGACCTCGGCCAGGGCGTCGGCATCGAATTCGCCGCTGTCGGGATTCCAGTGCAGCTCTTCGGAATTTGCCGGTGTCCGGCGCACGATGCGCAGCACCGGGTGGTCGGCGGCTCGTAGCGCCGCCGCCAAAGCCGAACCGATCAGACCGGACGAACCCGCTATTGCGACCGTGGCTTTCGGGGCGTTAGGACCAGCA
The DNA here is from genome assembly GCA_963708995.1 of uncultured Actinomycetota bacterium. GTDB lineage: Bacteria > Actinomycetota > Actinomycetes > Mycobacteriales > Mycobacteriaceae > Mycobacterium. Next base: position 106,109 of record CAVPUR010000013.1, on the reverse strand, counting down.
TGAGCCACGCTGTCAGAGCCCCAGGTCGGCCTCGAAAGCTCCGTCTTCGAGCCGGTGCTTGATGGTGGTGAGGAAGCGCCCGGCATCGGCGCCGTCGATCAGCCGATGGTCATAGGTCAGCGGCAGATAGCAAATCGAGCGGATCCCAACCGACTCGTTACCGAAGGCGTCGACAACCACCCGCGGGCGTTTGACGATGGCGCCGGTACCCAACATGGCGGCCTGCGGCGGAACCAGGATCGGGGTGTCGAAAAGCGCTCCCTGGCTGCCGATGTTAGTGATGGTGAAGGTGCCGCCGGACAAGTCGTCGGGTTTCAGATTGCCCGACCGCGCGCGAGCGGCGATGTCGGAGATCGCCCTGGCCAGCCCGCCCAGTGACAGGTCACCCGCGTTGTGGATGACGGGGGAGAGCAGTCCCTGCTCGGTGTCGACGGCGAAGCCGAGGTGCTCGGCGTCGTAGTAGGTGATCTCTTTGGTGTCCTCGTTGTAGCTGGCGTTGATGTTCGGGTGGATCTTGAGCGCGTCGAGCACGGCCCGGGCGATGAACGGCAGGTAGGTCAGATTCACGCCCTCGCGCTCGGCGAAGGCGGCCTTGGCCGCGGCCCGCAGCGCCACGATCTTGGTCATGTCGACCTCGTGGGTTTGCGTGAGTTGCGCCGTGGCCTGCAGTGATTCGCGGGTCTTGTTGGCGGTGATCTGACGGATCCGGCTGGCCTTCTGCGTGGTGCCCCGCAGGTGAGCCAGCGCGGGTGCGGGTGTGGGTGCCGGCACGGCCTTGGCGGCCGCGGGAGCGGGCCCGGTCGGCGCCGGCTCCTGTTTGGGTTGCTTCTTCTGCTCCGCTGCGGCCAGCACATCCTGCTTGCGGATCCGACCGCCGACGCCGGTGCCGGTGATCTGGGCAAGGTCGATGTTGTTCTCGTTGGCCAGTTTTCGCACCAGGGGAGTCACGTACGGTGCGCCGTCGGTCCCGGTGTCGATTCCGGCTTCAGAGGCCGGCTGAGGCGGTGCCGGTTCGGCCTTGGGAGCAGGCTGCGGCGCAGGGGCCGGTTCGGCGGCCGGTTCGGGTGCCGCCGCGACGTCAGGCTTGGGTTCCGGCTTGGGCGGCGCCGGAGCCGGCTCGGGAGCGGACGAAGCGCCGGCGTCGGAAGCCTCGCCGATTTGTGCCAGCTCGCCGCCGACCGGGACGGTGGCGTCCTCGTCCGCGGTGATGCTGAGCAGCACGCCGGCCACCGGCGACGGGATCTCGGTGTCCACCTTGTCGGTGGACACTTCCACCAGGGGGTCGTCGACCTGAACCGGATCTCCGACCTTCTTGAGCCAGCGGGTCACCGTGCCCTCGGTGACGGACTCGCCAAGCTCGGGCATGAGCACCGGCGTCGCACTGCCCCCGCCGGAAGCGGGTTGGGCGGGCGCTGCCGGCTCGGCCTCGGATTCGGGTTCTTGCTGGGCCGGCGCCGGGGCTTCGGGCTCGGGCTCGGGCTGGCTCGATGGTTGGCTGGGAGCTTGCGTGGGCGCTTCAGGAGCGGCCGGCACCTCAGCGCCGCCTTCCGACGCGTCACCGATGACGGCCAGGTCGCCGCCAACCTCGACGGTGTCGTCCTCCTGCGCGATGATCTTGGTCAGCACGCCCGCGGCCGGCGAGGGGATTTCGGTGTCGACCTTGTCGGTCGACACCTCGACGAGGGGCTCGTCGAGTTCGACCGCGTCGCCTTCCTGCTTGAGCCACCGGGTGACCGTGCCCTCGGTGACGCTCTCTCCGAGTGCCGGCATCTGGACTGAGAAGGCCATCGTTTGTCTCCTCGATCGGTCGTCGGTCGGCTCAAAATCGACATCTGGCTTACCACACCGTGGTGTACCGCGGGTGGAACCAAACCAGATGTCTAACTATCCTGTCATGCGGCTTCGGCGGCACACATCCAGGTCGAAGCGGGTTACCGGGAGGTCGGATGTCGGCAATACAACAGTCACCCCAGTTCGTCGACAGCGCGGACGGTGTGCGCATCGCGGTCTACGAAGACGGCAACCCCGAGGGACCGCCGGTCGTTCTGGTGCACGGCTTCCCCGATTCGCATGTGTTGTGGGACGGCGTCGTTCCGTTGCTGGCCGAGCGGTTCCGGATCATCCGGTATGACAACCGCGGTGTCGGACTGTCGTCGGCGCCCAAGCCCGTCTCGGCGTACGCCATGGCCCGTTTCGCCGACGACTTCACCGCGGTCACCGGCGAGCTGAGTCCCGGCCGGCCGGTGCACGTGCTGGCCCACGACTGGGGCTCGGTGGGCATGTGGGAGTACCTCACCCGGCCCGGTGCCAGTGACCGGGTCGCGTCGTTCACGTCGGTGTCCGGACCGAGCCAGGACATCCTGGTCGATTACATCTTCAGCGGCCTGCGTCAGCCCTGGCGCCCGCGACGCTTCGCGCGGTCGGTCATCCAGACACTGCGGTTCAGCTATATGGCGCTGCTCTCGATACCGGTGCTGGCGCCGCTGTTCCTGCGATTAGCGCTGTCGATCCCGGCGTTGCGGCGCAACGCGGTCGACAACATCCCCGTCGATCAGATCCATCACTCCGACGACTTGGCCAAGGATGCCGCCCGCTCGATCAAGACCTACCCCGCCAACTACTTTCGGGCACTCAGCTCTCGCCCGCGCGGGCACGTCTTCGACGTGCCGGTGCAGCTGATCGTCAACACCCAAGACAAGTACGTGCGCCCCTACGGCTACGACGAGGCCGCGCGGTGGGTGCCGCGGCTGTGGCGCCGCGACATCAGGGCCGGTCACTTTTCACCGATGTCGCATCCGCAGGTGATGGCGGCGGCGGTGCGCGAGTTCGCCGACCTGGCCGACGGCAAACCGCCGAGCCGGACCCTGCTGCGCGCGCAAGTAGGGCGCCCGCGCGAGGCCTTCGGCGACACCCTGGTGTCGGTCACCGGCGCCGGCAGCGGGATCGGCCGCGAGACCGCGTTCGCCTTTGCGCGCGAGGGCGCCGAGGTAGTGGTCAGCGATATCGACGAGGCGGCCGTCAAGGACACCGCGACGCAGATCGCCGCGCGCGGCGGTGTCGCGTATCCGTATGTACTCGACGTGTCCGACGCCGACGCGGTCGAGGCATTCGCCGAGCGGGTCAGCGCCGAACACGGCGTGCCCGACATCGTCGTCAACAACGCCGGCATCGGGCAGGCGGGGCGGTTCCTGGACACCCCGCGCGAGCAGTTCGACCGCGTGCTGGAGATCAACCTCGGTGGGGTGGTCAACGGTTGTCGGGCGTTCGGGCGGCGGCTGGTTGAGCGTGGCACGGGCGGGCACATCGTCAACGTGTCGTCGATGGCCGCCTACGCCCCGCTGCAATCGTTGAACGCTTATTGCACATCCAAGGCCGCGACTTTTATGTTTTCCGACTGCCTGCGCGCCGAGCTCGACGCCGCCGGGGTCGGGCTGACCACGATCTGTCCCGGTGTCATCAACACCAACATCATCAACACCACCCGGTTCGACGCGCCGCTGGGTAAGGACGACGAGCACGTTTCGGACCGGCGCGGGCACATCGGCAAGATGTTCGCGCTGCGTCGCTATGGGCCGGACAAGGTTGCCAATGCGATCCTGTCGTCGGTGAAGAAGAACAAGCCGATCCGCCCGGTGGCGCCGGAAGCCTATGCGCTGTACGGCCTTTCGCGAGTCCTGCCGCAGGCGTTGCGCAGCACCGCGCGCGGGCGGGTCATTTAGCGGGCGGCTCTTCACGGCGAATGCGTGCTGTTCATTTCCGGTTCTTCGGATTTTTCAACCACTAATTTCCCGTCGAGTAGCGGAAATATCGTGGCAATATCCAATTTCTCGGCCGGGACGTCCAATTAGTCGGACGTGCCAACAGGTACGTTGAATTTTCCGCTTTGACCGCCAAACGAAATTCGACATATTATGCATTTCCCCCGACGTATTTAAGGGCCATGTACCCAATGCTGTATATATCCTGGCCCGAATCGAACTAAAAGGTGGCCGCAGTGATAGCACTCCCCTCGCCAGACGCGGCACGACCCTGATGACAGCTTGTGACGGACACGAAGCTCGGGTGAAGTCTCGGGTGAAGTCCTGTATCCCGGCCATGCTGCGCGAGCGCGCTCGGTTGCGGCCGGATGACACGGCGTTCACGTTCGTTGACTACGAGCAGGATTCGGATGGAGTTACCGAAAGCCTGACTTGGGCTCAGCTGTATCGGCGAGCGCTCAGCGTCGCACAGGCACTCAGCGTCCGTGGGTTGACCGGTGACCGCGCGCTGATCCTGGCACCACACGGCCTGGACTATGTTGCCGCGTTCCTGGGAGCGCTGCAGGCCGGGCTTATCGCGGTTCCGCTTTCGCTTCCGCCGGGCGGGTCCAGCGATAAGCTGGTTCTCGCGGTGCTGCGCGACACGGCGCCCGCCGTCATTCTCACCACGTCCTCTGAGGTCGGCAGCATCAAGAAGTATGTCGATTCTCAGTGCGCCGATTTCGCTCCGCTGGTCGTCTATGTCGATTGGCTGGATCCGGATTACCACAAAGACGGCGGTGCCGTGCGCGAAAGCTGGCCGGCCACCGCGTATTTGCAGTACATGGCCGGGTCGACCCGTCCGCCGGCTGGAGTCGTTGTCTCGCACAGCAACCTGCAGGCCAATTTCGACCAGATGGTGTCCGACTACTTCAGCGAGCGCGGCGGCATCGCGCCGCGCCACACCACCGTTGTCTCGTGGCTGCCCTTCGACCACGGCATGGGTCTGATGCTGGGGATTTGCGCACCGATTCTCGGTGGATTCCGCGCAGTTCTTATGAGCCCGGCGTCGTTCCTGCAGCGGCCAGTTCGCTGGATGCAGCTGCTGGCAACAAACCGCGGTGTCTTGTCGGCCGCACCCAACTTCGCTTACGAGTTGGTAGCAGAAACAACGTCAGACAACGACATGATCGGCCTCGATCTGCGGCATGCGCTGGGCATTCTCGACAGCAGCGAACGGATCCACGCCGGGTCGGTCGCGCGGTTTACCAAGCGGTTCGCGCGCTTCAATCTCCCCGACGCGGTGATTCGGCCCACCTACGGGCTCCCCGAGGCGACGGCGTACGTGGCGACCCGCAAACCGGCGCGTCCACCACATATCGTTCGCTTCGAATCCGCGCAGCTTTCCGCGGGCTACGCGCACAGGTGCCAACACGGCACCGCGCTGATCAGCTACGGGGTGCCCCGGTCGCCGGCCGTGCGGATCGTCAACCCCTACAGCAGGATCGAGTGCCCGGCGCAGACCGCGGGTGAGATCTGGGTGCACGGCGACAACGTCGCAATGGGCTATTGGCAGAAGCATCACGAGACAGAGCGGACCTTCGGTGCCAGGCTTGCCGTTCGGTCGCCCGGAACACCCGAAGGGCCTTGGCTGAGAACCGGTGATCTGGGCTTCTTCTCCGACGGCGAGCTGTTCATCATGGGCAGGATCAAGGATCTCTTGATCGTGGATGGCCCCAATCGCTATCCGGGCAAGGTGCCGGGTGCGGGTCGTCATCGCGAGGAACTGGCCGCCGTTGGCGATCAACGTTCCGATGGCTCCCGCGGGGATACAGGGGATACAGGGGATACAGGGGATTCAGGGGATGAGCTGAGGCATTTTATGGATTCCTGTGCGGCGCCTCCGGCGAATACGCCGGACGAATCGATGCCTTACAAAATGTCCGGCTGAATGACACGCATTATTCGACGTGAGCCGAATAGCTGGGGGAGGGCCCGTCCAATTGGGCATCAAATGTCGGCGAAATCGGATATGGTGCACGCGTGTACCCAGACGATACTCGCAAAGACCTTGCCACGGTCCTCTCGTACCTGGCGGGGCGCTCCCTCAGCAGGGAAGAGATCTGGACCGCGATGGAGTTGCGCCGGTCCACGTATTACGACCAGCTGGAAAAGGGAACGTTGATCACCGCCGACAACTTGTGCACCGCGGCACGCAATCTGAGTATCAACCGTGCCGAGCTGTTGGCGCGGTACCGGTTCATCGATCCCGAAGAGATCGCCGCGCTGGCAGAAGAGATCCGGGGACATTCTCCACCGGCCCATCAGGTCCATCCGGCGCCCACGTTGACCGGCGTGGCGGTGCAGACCATCAGAAAGCGACCAACGATGGCCGACCTGCGCTCGCGGCCCGACGCCCCCCCGCTCTAGCTTCCGCAAGTACCTCGAGGTGTAGCCGTGGCCATTACCGCCCTCATCGTCATCACCCTGGCATCCATTTCGTGGAGCCTGTGGATCCGGCGCCTCACCTGGCATTGCCGGTGGGAAGTGGCCGCCACGCTCAACATCGCGTTACAAGGGTGCGCCGTCGCGCTGATTTCGCCGTTGGCCTCCGACACCGTCGGCGTTGCTCTGCATCGTCTCACCGGCGAGTGGAACCTGCAGAATTACCTCGGGCACGACTGTTACATCGTCGCGGCCTCGGCGATCGTCTACAACGCGCTCGGCCGACTCGGTGACGACAGCACCATTCAGGTGTCGTTCAAGCAATACGTGGAGCGGCCGGCGACTCTGTGTATTCCGTTGTTGCTGGCCACTTTCTCGCTCAGTCGTGGCAGCCGCAGCTATGCGCGCGATTTCTTCGAGCTGCGCACCGACTTCTGGTTGACCGTGTATTGGTTGCTGCTCTGTGCAACGCTCACATATCTGCTGCTGTTCGGCGCACGCGCGCTGCTCATCCTGCGAAGAGATCCGCGATCGAGGCGCGTTGCCGGTGTTTATCTGTTCGCGACGGCATCCGGGATCATGACGTGTGTGGTGCGGTCTATCACCGCGCTGGTTCCGCCGTTCCAGGGGCCGGTGAGCGCGGCGCTGGTGTGGCTGTTCGCGTGTCTATGTGGCGTCGTGTTCGCGTTCAGCTCAGCGCACGCGTGGCAGCAAAAGGTCAAATGGTTCCAGCGGCCAGCGGTGCGGAGCTAGCCGGTTCCGGACAGGCCGCCACCAGTCGCCGCCGGTCGCCGGGCTTGCAGTTCCGGCAGTGCGGCACCGACGACAACGACGAGCCCAACGACCGCTAGCGGTATCGACCACGAGCGCCGGCTCGACAACGATGACTGGCACTCCGAGACGTAGTCGGTGTGCGGGAGCAACTGGCCGACGATCGGGATGTTTGCTCCGGTCTTGTCGTTTGCGCTGCGGGCGCTTTGCAGATTGGAGGCGATCGCGTTGCCGCACCCAATTGATCCACCAGCTGAGTCACCGCCGTCCGGTACGGACACCGGGATCAACAGCCCGATCACTCCCGCCAGCAGAAGTACCGCGCCTACCACCATGATCAACCGTCGTACAGTCACAGCTCGCACCTTTCAGAAAGATTGCGGACCGTGCGTGGTTAGCCGGTTCACGTCGCAGCTAAACGTGTGGTCGGCGGCGAGGCCGTGGGCTCAGCCCTTTGCTGGCCCTTCGCTAGCCCTTGTCTGCGATGTCGGCCAGCACCGCGAACATGGTGCGGGTCGGCACACCGGTGGCGCCCTTGGGCGTGTATCCCCACGCGCTGCCGGTGTTGTAAGCGGGCCCCGCGACGTCGATGTGCGCCCAGGCCACACCGTCCGCGACGAATTCGCGCAGGAAGACCCCGGCCACCAGCATGCCGGCGAAGCGCTGGTTGCTGACGTTGGCCAGGTCGGCGACGGTGGACTTCAGGTCGTCCTTCAGGTCGTCGGGCAGCGGCATCGGCCAACCGTTTTCGCCGACCTGTTGTGAGAGCTCGGCGACCCGGTCGCGGAACTCGTCGCTGCCCATCACCCCGGGTATGCGGGCGCCCAGCGCCACCGTCTGTGCACCGGTCAGCGTGGATGTCTCGATTAGGTAGTCCGGATTGTCCTCGCACGCCCGCACGATGGCGTCCGCCAGGATGAGCCGGCCCTCCGCGTCGGTATTGAGCACCTCGACCGTGGTTCCGCCGTACTGCGTCAGGACGTCGCCGGGTCGCTGGGCGGTGGCCGACGGCATGTTCTCGGCCATCGGCACGGTGGCGATCACGTCGATCGGCAGTTCCAGCCGCGCGGCCAGCACCACGGTGGCGATGACCGCGGCCGCCCCGCCCATGTCCGAGGTCATGTAGTGCATCGACGCCGCCGGCTTGATCGAGATGCCGCCGGTGTCGAAGGTGACGCCCTTCCCGACCAGGGCCACTTTCTTGGCCCGCTTCGGGTTTTTGGTTAGCCGCGATCCTCGGTGGATCAGCCGCACCAGCCGCGGTGGCCGCGATGAGCCCTGGCCGACACCGATCACCCCGCCGTAGCCGTCCTTCTTCAGTGCCTTGTCGTCGAGCACCTCCACCTCGAGACCCGCCGATTCGCCCAAAGCCTTTGCACGCTTGGCGAATTCGGCGGGGAACAGGTGACTCGGGGGAGTGTTGACCAGGTCGCGGGCGGTGGCCACCGCGGTCGCGACGGCCGCACCGTGCGCGCTCTGCTTCTTGGCGTCTTTGCTGCTCGCCAACACCGTAATCTTGCGCAGCCCATCGTCTTTCGGCGCCGTCTTGCCGCTGCGGAAGGCGTCGAACCGGTAGGCGCCCAGGATCAGCCCCTCAACCGCGGCCGAGCAGACGTCGTCGCCGGGTTCGCCGGGCAGCTCTGCCAGCGTCGTGATCGCCCGCTCGGCACCGCCCAGCGACCGGGCGGCCACGCCGGCGGCGCGACGGATGGTGTCCGCCGGCCACTCCGGCCGCGGTTTGCCCAGGCCGACCGTCAGCACGCTGCTCACCGGCAGCGACGGCACCACGAGCCGGTGCACCTGTTCACTGCCGCCCGTCGCGGCGAGCGCCCGCAGGCCGGCCTCGATTTCGGCGACCGCATCCGCGGTCAGGAAAGGCTCGGCGGCGGCAACAATGGCCTCTGCGCGCTCCGCCGCTTCGTCATCACCGGTCGAGACGACCGGCACGATCAATACCGAAGAACCCGCGGCGCGCTTCGGCAGCGAGGTGGCGACTTGGACGGAGGGGGAGACAGCCGGAACCTGGTAGCCCGATTCGGTGTGGTCACGGGCATTCACCCTAGTCACCAGGGCTCAGGCCTAGGTCGGCAGCGTCCCGGTGTGCAGATCGAAGGCGGTAACCGGGGCGTCAAAACCCTTGAGCGTCAACGGGCCTTGGGCCACTGCCGGCCAGTCGGGCAACTCGTCGTGCAGCTCTGAGGTGGCCAGGATCTGTCCCGGTGCCGCCGCCGCCACGAGTCGGGCGGCCAAATTGACCGGGTTGCCGAAGTAGTCGCCGTTGATTGCCAGCACCGTGCCGTAAGCGAGACCGGCGCGGACCTGCAGTCCTTCCTCGCGCGCCTTCGGGTGGTCGACGAGATCAACCGCCGCCTGCGCCAGCCGCGCGGGTGTCGCGCTCACCCACATCACCTCGTCGCCGATGAACTTCACCACCCGGCCGCCGTCGGCATGGACCACGTCGGAGACGGTGCCGGCGAACTGGTTGAGCAGCTCGGACAACTCCGCGGGGGTCAGCGCCTGGGTCAGCGCCGTGAAGCCGGACAGATCCGCGAAACCAACGCCGCACACCACCGCCGCCGACGTGTCGCGAAGGACACCCTCGAAGTGCGTTCGGGCGCTGATCAGATGGTGGCGGTGGACGGTGTCGATCAGCGTCCCGAGGCGGGGTACGAACTCGGCGACGGCACGGTAGGTCTGCGCGGTGGCGAGCTCATCGCGGGTGTGGGTCATCTGGATGTCCGGCATCCCGCCGCGGATCATCGTCGACTCGGCCTCCGCGAGCCGGGCCATCGCGGCGCCGAGCACTCGCAGTAGACCGTAGGCGCCGTCATCACCCACCGCCGTCTTGAGCGCGAGCCAGGTCGCCAAAGCGTCGACGTCAGCCTGGCTGAGCGCAAGAACGTCGGGACCGGCAACGGTCAGGCCGAGCAAAGCCCACGCCCGCGCGACATCGTCGGCCGATATCCCGAGCTCCTCGGCCGCGGTCTGCACGGTGTAGATCGGCGGCCCCGACCACGACAGAACATCACCGGCGAGCCCGAACAGCCGGCCGCGTCGTTCGGCTTCGACCATCTCCTCGACGGTGAAGCCAAGTTCGTCCAGGTACTTGATCAGGTCGGCCCGCCCGCGCGGATCGGCGATCCCGGCCGCCTCCAGGGCTTCGAAGTCGGGGAAGTCCTGGGAACGGGACACCTGCCCAAGTCTGCCAGCAGCGCCGCCGATTAGGGTGGAACGCCGTGACTGAGCTACTGCACGGGCCGCTGGATGAGCGCCATCGCGAGCTGGGCGCCAGCTTCGCCGAGTTCGGCGGCTGGCTGATGCCCGTGTCGTATGCCGGCACCGTCAGCGAGCACAACGCCACCCGCAACGCAGTCGGCCTGTTCGACGTCAGCCACCTCGGCAAGGCGTTGGTCCGCGGACCCGGCGCGGCGCAGTTCGTCAACTCGGCGCTTACCAACGACTTGGGCCGCATCGGGTCCGGCAAGGCGCAATACACACTGTGCTGCACCGAATCCGGCGGCGTCATCGATGACCTGATCGCCTACTACGTCGACGACGACGAGATCTTCCTGGTGCCCAATGCCGCCAACACCGCCGCGGTGGTCGACGCGCTGCAGGCCGCCGCGCCGGCCGGTCTGACGATCACCAATCTGCACCGCTCGTACGCGGTGCTGGCGGTGCAGGGGCCGCGGTCGACCGACGTGCTGAGCGCGCTGGAGCTGCCCACCGGCATGGATTACATGGGCTACGTCGACGCCTCGTATTCCGGTGTGCCGGTGCGTGTTTGCCGCACCGGATACACCGGCGAGCACGGCTACGAACTACTGCCGCCCTGGGAGTCCGCGGCCGTTGTGTTCGACGCGCTGGTGACGGCGGTCGCCGACGCGGGAGGTGAGCCGGCGGGTCTGGGCGCCCGCGACACGCTGCGCACCGAGATGGGCTACCCGCTGCACGGGCACGAACTCTCGCTCGACATATCGCCGCTGCAGGCCCGATGCGGCTGGGCGATCGGCTGGAAGAAGGACGCGTTCTTCGGCCGCGACGCGTTGCTGGCCGAGAAGCAGGCCGGGCCGCGGCGGCTGTTGCGGGGTCTGCGCATGATCGGCCGGGGCGTCTTGCGGCCGGGGCTGGCCGTGCGCGCCGGGCATGCCGCGGTCGGAGTCACCACGTCGGGAACGTTCTCCCCGACGTTGCAGGTCGGCATCGGGCTGGCGCTGATCGACACCGATGCCGGCGTCGAGGACGGCCAGCAAATCACCGTCGACGTGCGTGGCCGTGCCGTCGAGTGCGAAGTCGTGCGTCCGCCCTTCGTCGATGTGAAGACCCGGTAGCGGACGGGCATTCTCGTGGCAAAAACCCGTTCGCGCGCGGATATACAATCGGCGCCATGACCAGCGGCTCACTCGAGTTCACGGTTACGCGCGCGTCAAATCCGGCGACGGACGCCGAACGTGAATCAATTCTGGCCGAGCCGGGCTTCGGCAAATACCCCACCGACCACATGGTTTCGATCGACTACGACGAGGGCCAGGGCTGGCACGACGCGCAGGTGATCGCTTACGGCCCGATACAGCTGGATCCGTCGGCGATCGTGTTGCACTACGCGCAAGAGGTATTCGAAGGGCTCAAGGCGTACCGCTGGGCGGACGGGTCGATCGTGTCGTTTCGGGCCGAGGCCAACGCCGCCAGGCTGCGTTCGTCGGCGCGGCGCCTTGCCATCCCCGAACTGCCCGACAAGCTGTTCATCGAATCGCTGTGTCAGCTCATCGCCGTCGATAATGCCTGGGTGCCCGCCGCCGGTGGGGAAGACGCCCTGTATCTGCGACCGTTCATCTTCGCCACCGAACCGGGACTGGGGGTACGCCCGTCCAAGCAGTACCGGTATCTGCTGATCGCATCGCCGGCCGGCGCGTATTTCAAGGGTGGCATCAATCCCGTCAACGTGTGGGTGTCGACGGAGTATGTGCGGGCCTGCCCGGGCGGCACCGGTGCGGCCAAGTTCGGCGGCAACTACGCGGCGTCGCTGCTGGCTCAGGCCCAGGCCGCCGAAAACGGGTGCGACCAAGTGGTGTGGCTGGACGCCGTCGAGCGGCGCTTGTCGAAGAGATGGGCGGGATGAACCTGTTCTTCGTCCTCGGCAGCGGTGGACATGCGCGTCTGGTCACCCCGGAGCTGTCCGGCTCGCTGCTGCCCGGCATCACGCGGGATTCGTTGCTGCAGTTGGCCATTGACGCCGGGTTCGCCGTCGAGGAGCGCAAGATCGATATCGACGAGTGGCAGAAGAAAGCCGCCGCCGGCGAAATCACCGAGGTGTTCGCCTGCGGCACCGCGGCCGTGATCACGCCGGTCGCGTGCGTGAAGTACGGCGATACCGAATTCACCATCGCCGACGGCCAGCCGGGCGAAGTGACGATGGCGCTGCGCGACACCCTGACCGGGATCCAGCGCGGCACCTTCGCCGACACGCACGGCTGGATGGGCCGGCTGGGCTAGTCAGCGGCGAGCAGACGCAAAAGCCCCTTCGCGCCCGGCGTGTCGGGGACTTTTGCGTCTGCTCGGCCTAGAACCGCGCCAACCCCGCCAGCGCCAGGGCGCTCAGCGTCGTGGTCAGCTCGATAGTGGCGCCCAGCACGTCGCCGGTGATGCCGCCGAACCGTCGCACACAGTGCGCGACCAGGACCGCAGCACAGCCCACCGCCACCAGCACCGCGACCGGCCCCTGCCACAGTGCCGCCATTCGCGGAGCGGCCAGTAGCGAAACGCCCAGCAGCACCGCCAACCACGCCGCCACCACCGGCAAGGGCTGCGTGCCGGCGACCCGCGCGCCCAGGGCGCTGCCGTCGGCCGCCGGCACGGATCGACGACACGCCAGCACCGCCGCGACCCGGCCAGCAAACACCACAATGACAATCCCAGCCTTACCGAGCACCGAGAACGACAGCCCCTGCAGCACGATCGCCAGCGCCACGGCGGCCACGCCGAACGGCCCGGTGGACCCGTCGCGCATCACCGCCAGCGCTCGCGGCGGCGGCCCGTAGCAGCCCAGCCCGTCGGCCGTATCGGCGACGCCGTCGATGTGCAGGCCGCGCGTGGCGAGCAGCAGGGCCGTCACCGCGAGTAGTCCGGGCAGCGGGCTGGACGGGCCGAAGGCCAGCGTCCCGCCCCACGAGACGGCCGCGGCCAGAGCGCCCAACGCGCCGCCGACCACCGGCAGCGCCGTCATGGCGCCACGGCCCATGGGTGCGCGCCCGCGAACGGGCATGATCGTCGCGAAGGCGAAAGCCGTTGCCAGCGAACGTATCACGGTGATCCAGTGGGGGACCGGGTGGATACACCGGCCTCGGTGAAGGTGGCCATCGATGACAGCGCGGCCACCGCCGCGCGCAGTAGCGGCAGCGCCACAGTGGCGCCGGTACCCTCGCCCAGCCCCATCCGCAGGTCGACGATCGGGTCCAAGCCCAACTCCGCCAGCGCCAGGGCATGTCCCGGTTCGGTGGATTTGTGCCCGGCCTGCCACCACTGCCGGGCGCCGGGCGCCAGGCGCTCGGCGACCAGCGCGGCGGCGGTAACCGCCATGCCGTCGAGTATCAGCGGGGTGCGCCGCACCGCGGCCTGCGCGCAGAAGCCCGCCATCGCGGCCAGATCCGCGCCGCCACCGCAGCGCAGCAAACCGACCGGGTCGGGCAACACCAACCTGGTGCGGAACAGGGCGTCGCGCACCGCGGCCGTCTTGCGGGCCCAGCCCGCGTCATCGATCCCGGTCCCGAAACCGACCACGGCGACCGGCTCGGCGTTCGTCATCGCCGCCACCAAAACCGCTGCGGGCGTAGTGTTTCCGATCCCGATGTCGCCGGCGATGAGCAGGTCGGCGCCGGCGTCGACCTCGTCGTCGGCGATCTGCCGCCCCGCTGCGATCGCCGCGGTGGTCTCGGCGTCGGTCAGCGCGTCCGCCACCGCGATGTCCCCGCTGCCACGCCGGACCTTGTGCGCGCCGATCTGCTGCGACAACGGGTCGGCATCCACCGCCAGATCCGCGATGCGCACCGTCGCGCCGGCGACTTCGGCCAGCGCGTTGATCGCCGCACCGCCGGCGTCGATGTTGGCGACCATCTGGGCCGTCACTTCCGGCGGGTAGGCCGACACGCCGGAGCGGGCGACGCCGTGGTCGCCGGCAAACACCACCACCCGGGCGCGCTCGAACTGCCGCGGCGGGCACTGGCCCTGGCACGACGACACCCAGACCGACAGGTCCTCGAGGCGGCCCAGCGCGCCGCGCGGCTTGGTCAGGGTGTCCTGGCGGGCGCGGGCGGCTGCGGCGGCGCCCGCATCGGGCGGTGGCACTGGCGCGAATTCCATTAGATTCCCGACGGCTTGATCGGAACGGCCTGCCCGGCCACCACCAGCACCACCCGGTCGCACACCTCAGCCATCTTCTGGTTGAGGGTGCCCAGCTCGTCGGCGAACCGGCGGCCGGCGGCGGTAGCCGGCACCACGGTCAACCCGACCTCAGGGCTCACCAGCATCAGCGCCGATGCAAACGCGCCGACCGCGGCGAGCATGTCTTCGATCTCGTCTCGGACGGCAACCGGCACCGAACCGCCGTCCCAGCCGTGGTGGCGGTCCAGCGTGCCGGTCAGCCAGATACCGAGATCGTCGACGAGCGTCGGGGTGGGCGACTGTCGCAATTGCGTGGCGATTTCATCGGTTTCGACGGTGGACCAATGCGCGGGCCGACGAGCGCGGTGTTCGGCGATCCGGTGCGCCCAGGCCGCATCACCGGAGCCGGCCGGCCCCGGGGCCAGGTATCGCACCGGCTGCTCGGGTGCCAGTGACGTCGCGATGGCATCCTCCGCCCACCGGGATTTGCCCGACCTGATCCCGCCGAGCACCAGGGTGCGCACCTGGGTCAGACGGCTTTCAGTCGATTCTTAACGGACACTGCCGCCGCGCTCGACCTGGGGCCGGGGCGCGCGCATCCGGCGCATTTGCGAAGCCCGTCCGGCCGCGTACATGCCTAGCTTCCAATGGCTTTCGGTGTTAGTCGGGAACTTCGCATCGACCATCTTGCCGACCTTGCGGCCCAAGATGACCGCGTCGACACCCATCACGGCCATCAGACCCACCATGACGGGAGACATGTAGAACTGCAGCTGAGGCACGCCCATCGAGATGAACAGCAGAGCCAGCGCCGACGGCATGAACAAGCCGAGCAAATTGCGTCGGGAGTCCACCACGTCGCGGACGTAACGGCGGATCGGGCCCTGGTCGCGCGCCAGCAGGTAGGCCTCGTCGCCGGCCAGCATCCGTTCCCGGCGATCCGTCATCTTGGCCCGGCTGGTAACCCGATGGGCCCTGCGCTCTTCGCGGCTCAGCTTGGGGCCGGCCAGCGACTTGCGTCGGGCGCGCGCCTCCGAGGCGGTCTTGGGCGCGGGTGCGATGGGGCCCTTTCTGGTGCTACGCCGGGCCACATCGTCGCGTTTGGGCGTTGGTCGGCCCTTGGGGTCGGTCTTGCGTGCCCCGCGCGGTGGCGCCGCCCCCGAATCGGCCTCTAAGTCATCGAGTGCCGCCAATTCAGCGGCGCCTTCTTCATGGCCCTTTTTGCGGCCCAGCAGCTTCACAGTGGCCAGGTTACTGTGCGGATCACCCGGCGCGGAAAGGTCCCATAAGGGCGGCCCGAGTGTGCATGCGCCAGTGAGTCCATTGGCCCTACGCTTACGGTTGATGAACGGCTACCTGTGATGGACGACGGCTCGATGGCCTCGGATGATGCTGACGATGGCCTCGCGCCCGGTCGTCTCCAGTTGCCGGCGATGCTGGTTTTGGTGGCCCCGGATTGCTACGGCGATAGCCTTTCGGCCACCGAGGCGGCCGCCGCCATCGCTACCGGCTGGACGCGGTCACGTCCGGGCGATCGGTTCATGATCGCCCCGCAGTCCGACGGAGGCCCGGGTTTCGTCGAAGTGCTGGCCAGCCAGCTGGGGGAGACGCGTCGACTGCGGGTGTCCGGACCGCTGGACACCCCGGTGGAAGCCGCGTGGGTGTTCGATGGCGGGTCGAAAACCGCCTACCTAGAGTGCGCGCAGGCCTGTGGCCTGGCCCTGCTCGACGGGCCGCCCACGCCGGAAACCGCGCTGGCGGCCAGCAGCAGGGGAGTCGGGCAGCTCATCGCCGAGGCGCTGCGGGCCGGGTCGCGCCGGATCGTGGTCGGGCTGGGGGGCAGCGCGTGCACCGACGGCGGGCGGGGAATGGTTGCCGAGCTCGGCGGACTGGAAGCCGCCCGCGAGCAGCTGTCCGGGGTCGAGCTGATCGCCGCCCCTGACGTCGAATATCCGCTGCTGGGACCGTGGGGCGCGGCCAGGGTTTTCGCGCCGCAGAAGGGTGCCGACACGCCGACCGTCGCCGAGCTCGAAGTCCGCCTTGAAGCGTGGGCGCTCGAACTCGAGCAGGCGGCCGGACGGGACGTCGGCGCCGAGCCGGGGGCAGGGGCGGCCGGTGGCATCGGCGCCGGGCTGCTCGCGCTGGGCGGCCGATGCAAGTCCGGCGCGGCGATCATCGCCGAACACACCCACCTGGCCGAGAACCTCGCCGTCGCCGAGCTGATCGTCACCGGTGAGGGCCAGTTCGACGAGCAGTCGCTGCACGGGAAAGTGGTCGGTTCGCTCGCCGACGCGGCCCGTCCCTTGGGGATTCCGGTGGTGGTGCTGGCCGGGCAGGTGTCCCTGGACAAGTCCGCGTCGCGATTAGCGGGCATCATGGCCGCGTTGTCGATCGCCGAGTACGCCGGTTCGGTGCGGTTGGCGCAGGCCGATGCGGCCAATCAGCTGATGGGTTTGGCGTCTGTTGTGGCGGAGCGACTCGGTAATAGCGGCGCCGCAAGGTACCGTTGATGCAGTGGGCTTTGCCCTGGGCGAAAGTAGCCGGGTACACCAATTGAGGCATGTAGGAGTTAAGCAATGACGGTGCAGAATGAGACGACCGCCAAGACCCATGGCGTGAGCCTGACCGACGCCGCCGCCACCAAGGCGAAGTCCCTGCTGGACCAGGAGGGACGCGACGACCTGGCGCTGCGGATCGCGGTCCAGCCGGGCGGGTGCGCCGGGCTGCGCTACAACCTTTTCTTCGATGACCGGACGCTGGACGGTGACCTGACCGCGGACTTCGGCGGGGTGAAACTGACGGTGGACCGGATGAGCGCGCCCTACGTGGAAGGCGCGTCGATCGACTTCGTGGACACCATCGAGAAGCAGGGTTTCACCATCGACAACCCCAACGCCAGCGGTTCGTGCGCCTGCGGCGACTCGTTTAACTGACCGCGCCCGCGGTCCGCAGCACATACGAGCACACCAAAATTTGGTTGCGCTGGAACAACAGCTGCGCGATGCCCTGCATCTGTCCGTGCATCGGGCCGCCGGCGACCGGCGACACCTTCATGGTGAACAACGCCTGAGCCTGGTACTGCGACAAGTACACGACCTTGTCAATCGCGGTCACCTCGACCTCGGAGAACTGCTTGCGGAACGCGTCGCTGCTCAGCTTTGCCAGGGCCTGGTCGGAGCGCCGGTCGCGGATGCCGTCGTAGAGGCCGCACAGCGCGTTGCGTTCGATGGTGTCGACGTCGCGGTGCGCGAGTGCGTCCAGATACCCCTGAATCGCCGTCTTGACTGACCCCTCGGAGAACGCGCCGCCGGTGTTGGCTCCGTTGGTGCGCACCCCGTACACGATCGCCGCCGTCGTCGCGGCCAGCAGCGCGACGGCCACCAGAATGCCGACGATCAGCCGCCGGCGCCGTGGTTTTGGATGCGCGTCGTAGTTGCCCGGATACTCCAAGGGCGCGGACTGGTGGGGTTCGCCCTCGCGGTGAGGCGGCGGTCCGTCGGCGCCGACAGTAGGATTCGGCGAGTGCGGACCTGCCATCGTGGTTCTCCTACGGTGGTGTATCGGGCAAAGAGTCAGCAATGAATTTCGGTGCTGCCCACCCCAGTGACTCTCTTGGCAGGCTAGCGCACCAGCTGCCGCCGGCCGTGGCTGCATCGGGGGCAGCCGTCGCGGCCCGATTTGCGTGGGTAAGCTAGGCGGGCTAACGAAGGAAGGGTGAAAATTTCGTGACGATCGCGGTGACCGGTTCGATTGCGACCGACAATCTGATGCGCTTTCCCGGCCGATTTTCCGAGCACCTACTGGCCGATCATCTGCAGAAGGTATCGCTCAGCTTTCTGGTCGACGACCTGGTGATTCACCGCGGCGGCGTGGCGGGAAACATCGCGTTCGCCATCGGCGTGCTGGGCGGCGACGTGGCGCTCGTCGGTGCGGCCGGTGACGACTTCGGCGAATACCGCGAATGGCTGCAGAGCCACGGTGTCAACTGCGACAACGTGCTGATCTCCGATACCGCGCACACCGCGCGTTTCGTCTGCACCACCGACGTCGACATGGCCCAGATCGCGTCGTTCTACCCCGGGGCCATGTCGGAGGCCGGCAACATCAAGCTCGCCGATGTGGTGTCGTCCGTCGGCAAGCCGGAGCTGGTCATCATCGGCGCCAACGACCCCGACGCCATGGTGGTGCACACCGACGAATGCCGCGAGCTTGGGCTGGCCTTCGTGGCCGACCCGTCCCAGCAGCTGCCCCGCTTGTCCGGGGAAGCGATCAACAAGCTCATCGACGGTGCGACCTACCTGTTCACCAACGATTACGAGTGGGAGCTATTGCTGTCCAAGACCGGCTGGTCGGAGGCCGACGTGCTGGGAAAGGTCGACCTGCGGGTGACGACGCTCGGCCCCAAGGGTGTGGACATCGTGGAGCGCGACGGCACCACCACGCACGTCGATGTGGTGCCCGAGACCAGCCAAACCGACCCCACCGGCGTCGGTGACGCGTTTCGGGCCGGCTTCCTGACCGGGCGCAGCGCCGGGCTGAGCCTGGAGCGTTCGGCGCAACTGGGTTCGCTGGTCGCGGTGCTGGTGCTGGAGTCGACCGGAACCCAGGAATGGGAGTGGGACCGCGAGGTCGCCAAGACCCGCTTGGCCGGCGCCTACGGCGACGACGCCGCCGCCGAAATCGCGGCCGTGCTGGCTTAGGTAGCGCGAACAGACACAAAAGCACCCGTAAACCGGCGTGTCGCGGCGCTTTTGCGACTGCTCGCGGTCATAACTCGACCGGATAGACCGGCTCGCTGATCTGCGGCACGATGCTGTGCTCGACGAAGATCGCGTGCCAGAGCATGAAGATCAGCACCGTCCACAGCCGGCGGCTGTGATCGGCGGCGCCGGTTCGGTGCTCGTCGAGCATCCGTCGCACGGCGGCCTGATTGATCAGGTAATCGGCCTGTGACGAGTCCACCATCGCGTAGGCCCATTCCAGCAGTTCACCGGCGCGCAGCCAGTGCCGGATCGGGACCGGGAACCCGAGCTTGGGCCGGTGCAGCACATGCGCCGGGACGATGGGCTCCAGCGCCCGCCGCAGCGCGTACTTGGTGGTGGTTCGGGTGATCTTGGCGTCCACCGGAAGCCGCGACGCCACCGCGAACACCTCGGGGTCCAAAAACGGCACCCGCAGCTCCAGCGAGTTCGCCATCGTCATCTTGTCGGCCTTGACCAAGATGTCGCCGCGCAGCCAGGTGAACAGGTCGATGTGCTGCATGCGGGCCACCGGGTCCCAGGCGACCGATTCGGCGTACACCGATGCGGTGACGTCGGTGTGGGTCCAGTCCTCGCGGAACGCCACCAGCACGTCGCGCAGCTGCGCGTCGGAGAAGCTGCGGGCATTGCCGTAGTACCGCTCCTCGAGCGTCAGCGAACCGCGGTGCAGCAGGCTCTTGCCGCGCATGCCGTCGGGCAGCGGCTTGGAGACCTTGCCCATCGAGCGCCGCAGCGGCCGCGGCAGATAGTCGAAGGGCTTCAACGACAACGGCTCCCGGTAGATGGTGTAGCCGCCGAACAGCTCGTCGGCGCCCTCGCCGGAGAGCACCACCTTGACGTGCTTGCGCGCCTCGCGGGCGACGAAGAACAACGGAACCAGCGCGGGGTCGGCGACCGGCTCGTCGAGGTACCAGACGATCTCGGGCAACGCGCCGACGAACTCGTCGGGGCTGACCACCTTGGCGATGTGGCGCGCACCGATCGCCTCGGCGGACGCCACCGCGACGTCGATCTCGGAGAATCCCTCCCGCTCGAAACCCGTGGTGAACGTGATCAGCCGCGGGTTGTGCCGAATGGCCAGCGCCGCGATCGCCGTCGAGTCGATCCCGCCGGACAGAAACGCCCCGACGGTGACGTCGGCGCGCATGTGCTTGGCCACCGAGTCCTCGAGCACCGCCGTGATCTCGTCGTAGCGGGCCTGTTCGGTGTCGGGGGTGATCGGCGTGGCGGCAAAGCGCGGCACGAAGTAGCGGCTGATCTCGGGCGCCACGCCGGCCCGGATCCTGGCGTAGCAGCCCGATTCCAGCCGGCGCACCCCGCGGTGCAGCGTCTCGGGCTCCGGCACGTACTGCAGGACCGTGTAGTGCTGCACCGCCCGCTCGTCGACACGCGTGTCGAACCCGATCAAATCGGCCAAATCCAGCAGGCATTTCTTCTCACTGGCCACCGCGGTGCCGCCGCTGCCGGTCGCCATGAACAGCGGCTTGATGCCGAAAGGGTCACGGGCGCAAAACAATTCGCGGGTCACCGTGTCCCACAGCGCGAAAGCGAACATGCCGCGCAGGCGCTTCAGCACGTCGGTGCCCCAGTAGTGGTAGCCGGCGACGATGGCCTCGCCGTCGCCGTCGGTGGCGAAGACGGCGCCGTGCCGGGTGCGCAATTCCTCGCGCAGCTCGAGGTAGTTGTAGATCTCGCCGTTGAACACCAGCACGTAGCGGTCGGGGGCCTGCCGCGGGCCCCACCGCAGCGGCTGGTGCGAATGCGCGATGTCGATGAAGGACAGCCGATTGAAGCCGAATACGACGGCCCCGTCACCGTCAGGGTCAAACAACCCGCCCGGCTCGTCGGGCCCGCGGTGACGCATCAGGCGTAGCGCGCGGGCAATGGCGGTGTCGGCCTCAATCGCGGCGGCGGGGCTCTCGCCGTCGGTCGGCGCCGCTATCAAGGCCAGCAGTCCACACACGGCGCCCCAGTATGCCAGCACTCGGCGCCGTTCACGCCTCCTGAGGGCGCCGGTTGGGCGCCGTTTCGGCACGCATCGTCGCCCGGGTGAGCGTCGTGGTCTACGCTGCGTAGTATTCGCATCCGAGTTAGCCGAAAAATACGGACTTACTAGCCGCACTCGGGGTCCGGACTCAAATCGGCCCAGCTTGTGATACAGGAGGCGCCAAAGTGACACCTCGCGGGCCAGCCCGTTTTTCGAAAGCCTTCCGGCGGCTGGCGTTGGCCGCCACGCTGGGAGTGCTGGCGGTCACCCTGAGCGGATGCAGTTGGTCGGAAGCGCTGGGAATGGGCTGGCCCGAGGGCATCACCCCGGAGGCTCACGTCAACCGGGAGCTGTGGGTCGGAGCGGTGATCGCCTCCCTGGTGGTCGGCGTCATCGTGTGGGGCCTCATCTTCTGGTCGGTCGCCTTCCACCGGCACAAGCAGTCCGACACCGAGCTGCCCCGCCAGTTCGGCTATAACATGCCGCTGGAGCTGGCGCTGACCGTGACGCCGTTCCTCATCATCTCGGTGCTGTTCTATTTCACCGTGGTGGTGCAGGAGAAAATGCTGCACGTCGCCAAGGACCCCGAAGTCGTGGTCGACGTCACAGGCCTTCCAATGGAACTGGAAGTTCGGTTATCAGCGGATCAACTTCAAAGACGGCACCCTGACCTACGACGGCGCCGACGAGGCGCGCAAGAAGGCCATGGTCTCCAAGCCGGAAGGCAAAGACGCCCGAGGTGAAGAGCGGGTCGGGCCGGTGCATGGGATCAACACCGAGGACCGGACCTACCTGAACTTCGACAAGGTGGAAACGCTGGGAACGAGCGTCGAAATCCCGGTGCTGGTGCTGCCCGCCGGCAAACGCATCGAATTCCAATTGGCCGCGGCCGATGTGGTCCACGCCTTCTGGGTGCCGGAGTTCTTGTTCAAGCGCGACGTGCTGCCGCACCCCGTTGAAAACAACTCCGTCAACGTTTTCCAGGTTGAACAGATCACCAAGACCGGGGCATTCGTCGGGCACTGCGCCGAGATGTGCGGAACGTATCACTCGATGATGAACTTCGAGGTTCGGGTGGTCTCGGCCAACGACTTCAAGGCCTACCTACAGCAACGGATCGACGGAAAGACCAACGCGCAGGCATTGCAGGCGATCAACCAGTCCCCGGTAGCGACGACCACGCACCCATTCGACACCCGCCGCGGTGAGTTGGTCGGAAGCCAGTCAGGTTAGGACATCCCATGCATATCGAAGCGAGGCTGTTCGAATTCATCGCCGCGTTCTTCTTCCTTGTCGCGGCGCTGTATGGGACGTTGACCACCATGTTCGCGAAGGGTGGGATCGAGTGGGCGGGCACCACCGCGCTGGTGCTGACGGGCGGTCTGGCGTTCATCACGGCCACCTTCTTTCGCTTCGTGGCGCGTCGGCTGGACACCCGGCCCGAGGATTATGAGGGCGCCGAGATCAGCGACGGCGCAGGCGAATTGGGTTTCTACGCCCCGCACAGTTGGTGGCCGATCCTGATCGCGTTGGCCGGCTCGGCGGCCGCGGTCGGTATCGCCCTGTGGCTGCCGTGGTTGATCGTTGCCGGAGTGGTCGCCATCCTGGCCACCGCGGCCGGCTTGGTCTTCGAGTATTACATCGGCCCCGAGAAGCACTGATCGGCAGCTTAAAGGTCACAATCGGGGCATCAGTTGATCGGTGGCGAGGTCGCGGATACATCTTTGTCCCGGTCGGTTCGGTAGGGTTTGCCCAGGCACAAATGAGAAGCTCCCCAGCGTGTGCGCAACGAGGTAACTGCGGGGCCTTGCGCGCTGGAGGTGCAGTTGGACAGGGCAGGCAAACATGAGCGGGCCGAATCCCCCGGGACCGGGACGTGAGGGAGCCGATTCCGGTAGCGGGCCCGTCCCAACACCGGGATCCCCGGACGGAGCAGCGGCGAAATAGGCGAAATTGCCGAAATAGAGGCGCACGAGCACACCGGCGAAACCGACGCATATTCGCGGGCCTATTCGGCTCCGGAGTCCGAGCACTTCACCAGCGCCCCATATATGCCGGCCGATCTCAGGCTCTACGACTACGACGACTACGACGAGCCATCCGGGGACGACGAGCGTCGTGCGCCGCGCTGGCCGTGGGTGGTCGGCGTGGCCGCCATCGTGGCCGCGATCGCGCTGGTGGTCTCGGTGTCGCTGCTGGTCGCGGGCACCGCACACCAGCAAGCTCGCCGCCCCCGGCACCACTACCACCACCACTCCGGCCGGACCGCCCGTGCAGGATCAAATCACGACCACCACGCCGCCGCCCCCACCACCGCCGCCACCGCCGACGGCCACGGAGACCCAGACGGTGACGGTGACACCTTCGCCACCCCCGCCACCGCCGGCGCCGAGCAGCGCGGCTCCACCGCCGGCGACCAGTACAGCCGCGGCGCCCCCGCCGCCGGAGAGCACGACGCCCGCCGCCCCGCGGCAGGTCACCTACACGGTGACCGGCACCAAAGCGCCGGGCGACATTATTTCGGTGACCTACGTCGACGCCGCCGGCCGGTCACGGACCCAACACAACGTGTACATCCCGTGGTCGATGACCGTCACCCCGATCTCGACGTCCGACGTCGGGTCCGTCCAGGCGTCCAGCCTTTTCCGGGTCAGCAGGCTTAACTGCTCGATCACCACCAGCGACGGGGCGGTGCTGTCGTCCAACAACAACGACGCACCGCAGACGAGCTGCTGATGACGAGCAGATATGCGGCATACCGGCATGGGTCGGACACCGTTCCGCCCGACGTCGTCGATCGCATCCTGGTGGGGGCGTGCGCGGCGGTCTGGCTGGTGCTGATCGGCGTGAGCGTGGCCGCCACCGTGGCGCTGGCGAACCTGGGCCAGGGCTATCACAAGTCGGCCGGTAGCTCGCACACCCCGTGGGTGTTGTACGCCGTCATCATCGTCTCGGCGCTGATCATCGCCGGCGCGATCCCGGTGCTGGTGCGGGCTCGCCGCATGTCCCGCAATGAGCCGCCTGCTCAACTGGCGGGCGCGTCGGCGCGCGGTGCGGCCAGACAGCTGGTCCGGACCGGGCACCCCGCGGCGCGCCCCGCGGCCGACCGGGCACGCCCCGCGAGGATCCAGCCGTCGGCGCCTGCCGCCGAGTCGCCGGGCTCAGCCGTGGACCGGATCTGGTTGCGCGGCACCGTCGCGTTGACCGGCACGATGGGGGTCGCGCTGATCGGGGTCGCCGCGGCGACCTATCTGATGGCCGTCGGTCACGACGGGGCGTCGTGGGTGGCCTACGGGCTGGCGGGTGCCATCACCGCCGGGCTGCCGGCGATCGAGTGGCTGCACGTGCGGCAGCTGCGCCAAGTGCTAGCCGCGTAGTAATGCGCTACCTATAACACTCGAATGCTTTCAGCCGCAGCAGATCTCGGCATCGCGACAGAATCGCCCGGCGCAAGAGGGTGCTGCGCGACCGACCAGTAGACGGATTTTGGTTGTGATATATCAGATGCGGTATCGCATTTGTGGATCGCCGAATGCCGGGCAGGACGGTACTCATGTGGCCCACGTGACCCCGAGGCCGACCGAATACCACGCGAATCGCAATGAGCTACCGGACGGGCGAGCAGACGCTAGTGTTCGCCGTGCTCGCCGTTGGTGGAACCGGTGATGGTCTCCTGGTATTCGCGCAGCGCGGTGAGCACACGCTCTTCGGAGGCGTGGGACGCCTCGCGCAGCGCCCTGTCCTCCGAAACCGGATCGGCGCGCAGGAAGCTCCCGGAGCCCGGTGTGCCGGCCGCACCAAGCTTGTTCATTCGCTTGGGAACCGCGGCGCCCCGGTACTCCAGCGGGATCGGGTGGCCGTGGCCGTCGACCGGGCCGAGCGGCTGGTGCAGCTCGATGTAGGCGCCGTGCGGCAGCCGCTTGATGATGCCGGTCTCCACGCCATGCTCGAGCACCGCGCGGTCACTGCGCTGCAGTCCGATGCACCACCGATAGGTGATGAAGTAGACGAACGGCGGAAGGATCACCATGCCGATGCGCCCGATCCACGTCGTCGCGTTCAGCGAGATATGGAACTTGAACGCGATGACGTCATTCATCGCCGCGAGGGTGAGCAGCATGTAGAAGGAGATCGCCATCGCGCCGATCGAGGTGCGCACCGGGACGTCGCGCGGCCGTTGCAGCAGGTTGTGGTGCGCGTAGTCACCGCTGAACCGCTTCTCCAGGAATGGGTAGATGATCAGCAGGACGAATACCAGGCCCATGATTATCGCGACCCAGACCACGGCGGGAATCGTGTGATGCCAGAAGTAGAATTCCCAGGCCGGCCAGATACGGGCCAAGCCCTCGGTCCACATCATGTAGAAGTCCGGCTGTGAGCCCGCCGAGATCTGGGATGGCTTGTAGGGACCCAGGTTCCAGATCGGGTTGATCTGTAGCAGGCCGCCCATCAGGCCAAGCACGCCGACGATGGCGGCGAAGAACGCGCCGGACTTGACCGCGAACACCGGCATCACCCGCACGCCGACGACGTTGTGCTCGGTGCGTCCCGGGCCCGGGAACTGCGTGTGTTTCTGGAACCACACCATCGCCAGGTGCAGCCCGATGAGCGCCAGGATGATGCCGGGTAGCAGCAGGATGTGCAACGCATACATCCGGGGGATCAAGATGTTGCCAGGGAAATCGCCGCCGAACAGCGCCCAGTGCAGCCAGGTCCCGATCACCGGCATTCCCAGCGTGATCGATGACAGGGAGGCCCGGATCCCGATGCCCGAGAGCAGGTCATCGGGCAGCGAGTAGCCGAAGAAACCCTCGAACATGGCCAGGATCAACAGCAGCGACCCGATCACCCAGTTGGCCTCGCGCGGCCGCCGGAACGCGCCGGTGAAGAAGATGCGCGCCAGGTGCACCATGATCGCCGCGGCGAACATCAGAGCGGCCCAGTGGTGGACCTGCCGGACGAACAGGCCGCCGCGGACTTCGAAGGAGATGTCGAGCGCCGATTGGTAGGCCCGCGACATCTCGACCCCGCGCAGCGGTTGGTAGACGCCGTTGTAGGTGACCTCGGTCATGGACGGATCGAAGAACAGCGTCAGCCACACACCGGTGAGCAGCAGCACGATGAAGCTGTACATCGCGATCTCGCCGAGCAAGAACGACCAGTGCGTCGGGAAGACCTTGTTGAGCTGACGGCGGACGGCCGCCGAGGGGTGATAGCGCGTGTCGACGTCCTCGCCCTGCTTGGCCAGGACGTCACCGATCTTCGGGGGACTCAGTTTCGGGCTCATGTTGTTGTCCGCTCCCAGAATGCCGGTCCGACGGGCTCGATGAAGTCACCGTTGGCAACCAGATACCCGTTGGAGTCGATCGTGATGGGCAGTTGCGCCAGCGCGCGGGCCGCCGGGCCGAAGATCGGCCTGGCGAAGTGCAACGCGTCGAACTGCGACTGGTGGCAGGGGCACAGGATTCGGTAGGACTGCTGCTCGTACAGCGACGACGGGCAACCCAGATGCGAGCAGACCTTGGTGAAGGCGAAGAACTCGCCCCAGTTGAAGCTTTCCTGGTTCTGACGCTTCACCACGCGGCCCATGTCGCTGGACTTGATGCGGATGAGCATCACCGGATTGCGGATGCCCATCTTGATCGCCGAGAGCTTTTCGTGTGACTCCACGGTGGTGCCGTCGCCGTCCGACTCCCGCCACGGGAAGACGGTCTCCATGGCGCCGGCATCCATGTCTTCCGGGCGCATCTTGACGAACGGCGCGCCTTCGCTGGCGCCGGTCGCGCGCGCGAGGTAGATGGTTTCGCCGTGATAGCGCGGAGTCCAGCCCGACGTCCACAGCACGGCCTTCTTACCGTCGGCGGTGTCCACGACCGGCTTCCACGGGTTCTTGATGAGGCCGCCAGCAAACGCCACCAGGGTGGACAGCCCGAACGCGCCCAGGCCCAGGCCCAGCGAGGCGCCGACCAACTTGCGGCGCTTGATCGTCGAGGTCTCCAGCGCGTCGTTCAGGTTCGCCACGACCGTCTTGCGGTCGATCTCGCGAGAAGCGCCGTCGTGTCGCTCCTGGATCGAAATCTCTTCCGGGATAAACCGTTTCTGGTAGAGGACGGCGCCGACCGCGATCGACAGCACGGACATCCCGAAGGTCAGGCCGTACAGCGGGGTCGCCAGCGTGTACAGCAGGCTACCGTCGGCCTCCTTGGGTTTGTATTCCCACGGCCAGAACAGGAAGACCAGCAGCAGCGCCAGCCCGAAGGCGCCACCCAGCAAAAGCCACAGAGCGACTCCCCGCTCGGCGCGCTTCTCGGCCTTGGTGCCCTCGATCGGCCAGCGGGGCTCCTTGTAGGCGATCTGGACGCCATCGAGCTTGCCGCCCAGGTCCAGCAGTTCCTTGTTCGACATCGTCGCGAGGGCGGCGTCGTTAGGTTCCAGGTCAGGCTCGCCGGGAGTCCCGTCTTTGTCGGTGTCGCTCATGTGCGCGCCCCAATCCACAGTGCCAGCCCGATCGCGCCGACCATCCCGATGATCCAGAAGGCCATGCCTTCGGGCGCGGGTCCGAATCCACCGAGGCCATAGCCGCCGGGCGCGCGCTCTTCGGCGACGGTCCTGACGTAGCCGATGATGTCCTTCTTCGCATCGAGCGAAAGCTGGCGGTCAGAGAACTTCGGCATGTTCTGCGGGCCGGTCAGCATCGCGGCGAGGATTTGCTGTTCGTTGGCGGGCCCCAGGTCGGGCGCGAACTTGCCTGACGACAGCGCCCCGCCCTTGCCGGTGAAGTTGTGGCACGAGGCGCAGTTGAGCCGGAACAGGTCGCCGCCGCGGCCCAGGTCGTCGCCACGCAGCGACTTCATCGCGAGGCTGCCGTCGGGGTTGCGCAGCACGGTGGGGCCGCCGCCGTTGGCTTGCACGTAGGCGCCGATCGCGTCGATCTGCGACTCGTCGAAGATCGGATCCTTGCGGACCGCCTGGGCCTCACCACGCATGGCAGGCATCCGGCCGGTGGACACCTGGAAGTACACGGCGGCGTCGCCGACGCCGATCAGGCTGGGTCCGTGGTCGGTCACGCCTTGCAGATTGGCGCCGTGGCAGGACACGCAGGAGGTGTCGAACAGCTGCTTGCCGGTGCGCAGCAGCGCCGAGTTGTTCTCGTCGGCGACCGCTACCTGGGGTGAGGGGGTGAGGACCGCCGCCAGTCCCCCAGAAACGGTCAGCGCTATCAGCAGCAGCAGACCGCCCGACAAGCGGCGGCGCAAACGCCGCCGGGCGATCGGCGTACCCCTGCTAGTCGGGCCAGCGGATCGAGTGAACCCCAGTTTCTTCAACCGCTCACTCCTATCGAATGAAATAGATCACGGTGAACAGCGCGATCCACACGATGTCGACGAAATGCCAGTAGTACGAGACGACGATGCTGGCGGTCGCCTGCGCGGGTGTGAACTTGGTCATCGCGGTGCGGGCCAGCAGGAAGATGAAGGCGATCAGGCCGCCGGTGACGTGTAGCCCGTGGAAGCCGGTGGCCAGGAAGAAGACGGTGCCGTAGGAGCTGCTGGGGATCGTGGTCCCGTGGGTCACCAGGTGGAAGTACTCGTAGCCCTGGCCGAGCACGAAGAACAGGCCCATCAAAAACGTGATGACATACCAGCGGCGCAGCCCGAAGATGTCGCCGCGCTCGGCCGCGAACACCCCCATCTGGCAGGTGAACGACGAGGCGATCAGGACCAGCGTCACGGGCACGGCCTGATACAGATTCAGCTCGGTCGGGGGCGGCGGCCACTTACCGCCGGCCTGAGCTCGTGCCGTGAAGTACATCGCGAACAGGCCAGCAAAGAACATCAGCTCACTGGAAAGCCACACTATGGTGCCAACACTGACCATGTTGGGCCGATTGAGCGAATGAACTCGCGACGTGATCGCAGTACCCGAGGTCCCTACAGCGCTCGTCACATCCGCAAGTATGACGCTTTGTAGTTGTTGAGCACTACCCGGGTCGAAAATTTGTTGCGCGCGTCGTTTCCCCCCTCGTTGCTCCTCTCGTTTCGGAAGCGTCTTTTGGGGCGGTTGGTGATCGTGGGACCATCGGCGCGTGGAACACCTGTCATGGCCGCAGGTTCTGGGGCGTCTGACGGACGGACAGCACCTGGCCCGGGGCCAAGCCGCCTGGGCCATGGACCAGATCATGGCCGGCAATGCCCGCCCGAGTCAGATCGCGGCTTTCGCGGTGGCGATGACGATGAAGGTTCCCACCGCGGCCGAAGTCGGTGAGCTGGCCGACGTCATGCTCAACCACGCGCGCCAGATGCCCGCTGACGCCGTGCCCGACGACGCCGTCGACATCGTCGGTACGGGCGGTGACGGCGCGAACACCGTCAACCTGTCCACCATGGCCGCGATCGTGGTCGCGGCCGCGGGCGTGCCGGTGGTCAAGCACGGCAACCGGGCGGCGTCGTCGCTGTCCGGTGGCGCCGACACGCTGGAGGCGCTCGGGGTGCGCATCGACCTCGGACCCGAGCAGGTCGCGCGCAGCCTCGCCGAGGTGGGGATCGGGTTCTGCTTCGCGCCGACTTTCCATCCGTCGTACCGGCACGCGTCGGCGGTGCGCCGCGAGCTCGGGATCCCGACGGTGTTCAATCTCCTTGGGCCGCTTACCAATCCGGCCTGGCCGCGGGCGGGGCTGATCGGCTGCGCGTTCGCCGACCTGGCCGAGGTGATGGCGGGGGTGTTCGCCGCGCGCCGGTCCAGCGTGCTCGTCGTGCACGGCGACGACGGGCTCGACGAGTTGACCACCACCA
Source organism: uncultured Actinomycetota bacterium (assembly GCA_963708995.1). GTDB lineage: Bacteria > Actinomycetota > Actinomycetes > Mycobacteriales > Mycobacteriaceae > Mycobacterium. The sequence continues at coordinate 76,240 of CAVPUR010000013.1, read as the reverse complement.
CGACGAGCACCATCTGGCGGGTGCAGGCCGGCACGGTGGACAAACTGACCTTCGATCCCGCCGGATTCGGCTTTGCCCGCGCCGAGCTCGACGAGCTGCTAGGCGGTGACGCGCAGGCCAACGCGGCCGAAGCGCGTGCGGTGCTGTCCGGCGCCAAGGGTGCGGTGCGAGACGCCGTCGTGCTCAACGCCGCCGGCGCGATCGTCGCCCATGCCGGGCTATCCAGCCGCGCTGAATGGCAGCCCGCGTGGGAGGACGGGTTGGCGCGTGCCGGCGCGGCCATCGACTCCGGAGCGGCCGAACAGCTGCTCGCGCGATGGGTGCGGTTCAGCCAGCAGGTCTGAGCCCCGATACTGCGTCGCGCAGGCCAGCCGAGCCGAGCGCGCCAGCGTCGCCCACGGCGCCCAGGCGCCCGCCGACCGCAGCGGTGAAGCCCACCCGGCGTCGTCCACGCTGGAGACCCGGACGATGCGCACCCCCGGCGCGGCCAGCCAGCGGGCGATGAGCGCGGTCTCCTCGACCAGCGCTCCGCCCAGCGGGGCGGGCGCGGGCAGGATCACCTGGGCGCCGGCCTGGATGGCGTCCACCACCGGCATCGGCGGCACCCCGCGTGTGGCCGTGCCGGCGGCGGCGAGTTGGCCGTGCCGGATGACGGCGAGGTGGTAACCGCCGCTCCCGTCCGGCGCCGCGGCGATCAGCTCGGGCAGCGCGGCCAGCGCATGCAGCCGCTGGGCCCGCCACAGCGCCTCGACGGCGGCGGCGGTGCGGTCACGCAAGCGCGCGGCGCTCTCGTAGTGGCGGCGCTCGGCCAGCGCGGTGATTTGGTGCACGGCCGCGGCCAACGCGGTGTTGTCCAGCCCATCGATCAGGGCCGCGGCGCGCGCCACCGCGGCGGCGTACTGGGTGGCCGTCACGTCGCGGGCGGCCGGGCACGGCGACACCTCCAGCAGGGGACAGGCGAGCCCGTGCAGCGCCGACCGCGCCAGCCGCGCGGTACAGGTCCGCAACCCGGTGAACCGCGCCAGCAGCGCCGCTGTTTCGGCGGCGTCGGCGCGGGACCGAAATGGGCCGACGACGCGGTCGTGCCGGGGCGCGCGCAGCACCGAAAGCCGCGGAAACGCCTCGTCGGTGAGCGCCACCCACCACCAGCGCTGCGGGAACTTCGACCGGCGGTTGTACGGCGGGGCGTGTGCGGCCAGCATCCGCAGTTCCCGCACACCGGCCTCCAGCGCGTGTGCGCACTCGACGTGGTCGACCGCGGCGGCCAGCGTGACCATCTCCTTCATCCGGCCGCGGGTGTCGGCGCCGGTGAAGTACTGGCTGACCCGGCGCCGCAAGTCGACGGCGGTGCCGACATAGAGCACCTCGCCCGACGGCCCGCGGAACAGATAGACCCCCGGCCGGTGCGGCACCCCCTGGGCGAGCACTTTTTTGCGGCGCTGGGTCGGCGTCACGTTCGGCAGATACGCGCGCAGGTCGGCGTAGGTGTGCACGCCCTGGTTGCCGACCCGCTCGATGAGGGCGTGCAGCACGTCGACGGTGGCGCGGGCGTCGTCGAGGGCGCGGTGGGTGGGCTGGGAGGCGGCGGTGAACAGCCGCGCCAGGGCGGCCAGCCGCACGCTGGGGGCTTCCTCGCGGCTCAGCACCCGGCGGGCCAGCCGGACCGTGCACAGCACCGGCGGCCGGGGCCAGGCGATGTTGCACCGTTGCGCGGCGGCCCGCAGGAATCCGACGTCGAACCCGGCGTTATGGGCGACCAGAACCGAATCGCGGGCGAACTCCAAAAATATCGGCAGCACGGCGTCGATGGCCGGGGCGTCACAGACCATCGCCGAGGTGATGCCGGTCAGCTGGACGATCTGCGGAGGGATGCTGCGCTGCGGGTCCACCAGGGTGGCGAACTCGCCGAGTATGGCGCCGCCGCGGACCTTGACCGCGCCGATCTCGGTGATCGCGTCGGGGGGCTTTTGTTCGGTGCCCGCCGCTCGTCCGCCCGTCGTCTCGAGGTCCACCACGACGAAGGTGGTCTGGCGGAGCGACAGTTCCCCGGCCGCCTCGAAGGCCGCCTCGAACTCGGCGAAACTCAGCTGATTCGAGCCGGTCACACCCATGGCACGTGACGGTAAGCCCCGGCACCGACAGCCCCGGTGCGCCATGCCGGGCGGCTAGTTGTCGGTGCCTGCGGTTAGCGTGCGGGCAGCCCCACTGAGCTCGATCGAGAGGACCGACCCCATGGCACACATCAGCGAACCGGTGGTCATCGACTGTGACGACTGCGCGGTACGCGGCCCGGCATGCCGTGATTGCGTCGTCAGCGTGCTACTCGGGGTGCCCGAAACGTTGTTGCAGGACGAGCGCGCCGCTCTCGAAGTGCTCGCCGAGGTCGGACTGGCCCCCAGGTTGCGCCTGGTGCCGATCCGCCGCGACTGTGGATCCCAAGGATCCGGTGTCGCTTAATTGCCTTGTGCGCCAACGAAAGACGAATAGGGCTCAATGCGCCGCACATATCCTGGTTCTCAAAGTTTTGACAGAATTCTTCCCATTTTCTTAACCATCTCCTTTGGACAAACGCGTATATCGTTTCGTAACCTGTTTGAGACCTAAACCGGCTCGATGGCGACACGCCGACGGCAGTTTTAAGGAAACCTTCTTTTGAGGCTTGGCTTTAAGTATTCGTTCGTGCGTGTTATTTCGCGTTCTTGCATCGGAGCGATTGCGGGCTTCACCGTGTTATCCGGTGCTCTGGCCCCGCACGTGGCGGCCGACCCCGCAGGCGACGCGCTCGCAAAACTCAACGCATTGTCTCGCCAGGCGGAGCAGACCACCGAGGCGATGCACAGCGCTCAGCTCGACCTGAACGCCAAGCTGGCCGCTCAACACGCGGCGGACAAGAAGCTCGCCGATGACCAGGCCGCCGCCGCGGCCGCGAAGGCGCGCCTGGGCACGTTCCAGACCGCGGTCAACAAACTGGCGGCCGCGACGTACATGGGCGGTCGCACCGACGGCATGAACGCCATGATGACCGCCGAGTCACCGCAGCAGCTCATCGACAAGATGGCGCTGCAGCGGGTGCTGGGGACGCAAATGTCCACCCAGATGACCAGCTACCGGGCCGCCGGAGAGCAGGCCGCCAAGGCCGAGCAGGCGTCGCTCAAGTCCGCCGCCGAGGCCAAGAACGCGGCCGAACAGGCCGCGGCGGTTCGGGCGGGCCTGCAGAAAAAGCAGAGCGAGTTGCAGGTCCAGATCGCCGTCGTCAAGTCGCAGTACGTCTCGTTGTCGCCTCAGCAGCGCACAGCGCTCGCCGATCCCGGGGCGGTCCCGGCGGTGGCGGTGCTGCCCAATGGGCCGGCGCCGGAGGCCGCACCGCCCGGTGCGCCACCGCCCGACGCGGCACCGCCCGGTGAGGCTCCTCCGCCCGCAGGATTCCCCGGGCTGCCCGGCGGCCCCGGAGCGCCCCCGGCGCCGTCCGGCGATCGCGCGACCGTCGTGCAGGCGGCGTTGACCCAGGTCGGATCGTCTTATGTGTGGGGCGGTGCCGCACCCGGCGGGTTCGACTGCTCCGGGTTGGTCATGTGGGCGTTCCAGCAGGCCGGCATCTCGCTGCCGCACTCCAGCCAGGCCATGGCCCAGGGCGGTCAGCCGGTGGCGCTGTCGGACCTGCAGCCCGGTGACGTGCTGACCTTCTATTCGGACGCGTCGCACGCGGGGCTCTACGTCGGTGACGGCATGATGATCCATTCCTCCACCTACGGTGTGCCGGTGCGGGTGGTGCCGATGAACTCATCGGGCCCGATCTACGACGCGCGTCGCTACTAAACGCCTCGGCGCCCGCCGGCGCCGGTGGTCTCCGATACTGCTGGCCGGGGTGTTGGTCGTTGAGCTGATCACGGCCTCGTTATTCGGCGGAGCTGTGCCGCTCCATGCCGAACGCGACAGGGCTATCCGACATGCGCAGGTGGTAACGCCTGCGCACGCCCACGCGAGCACGGTGACTCGGCAATTCCGCGTTGGCGACCGCCACGTCCGGTTGCTCGGTTCGAACGTCCCGGCCGTCGAGCGGCTGATGTCGCGAATCCAGGCGGACATCGGTGGCGCGGTCGAGGCGGTGCAGGCCTTCTGGGGAATCGATTGGTCGCGCGAGATCTCGATGGTGGTCGCCGGCACGGACGAAGAGTTTCATGCCGCCGCCGGAGGCGGCCCGGCGTCGCAGTGGGCGGATATCGCGGCGGTGACGGTCGCCGACCGTGTCGATCCTGTCCGGCGCCTGGCGATCGGCGAACGGATCGTGTTCGCGCCGGGTGCGGCCGGTATGAGCGAAAAATCCTTGAGAATCGTGTTGACGCACGAGCTTTTCCACTACGCGGCACGCGCCGACACCGCGCTGGACGCACCCCGGTGGCTGACCGAAGCGGTCGCCGACTTCGTGGCGCGCCCACCCACCCCGGTGCCCGCCGATGCGCTGCCGGTGCCGCTGTCGCTGCCCTCGGACGCCGACCTGGACACCCCGGGGGCGCAGCGGTCCTCGGCATACGACCGCGTGTGGTGGTTCGCCCGCTTCGTGGCCGACACCTACGGGACGGCGAAGTTGCGCGAACTCTACGTGGCCACCTGCGGTGCCACCCACGTCGACGTGCCCACCGCGCTGCACGACGTGCTGGCCGATGACACGGCGATCGTCCTGGTGCGCTGGCATCAGTGGGCGGCCCGCTAGCCTGACGCAGGTGAGCCGGGTCCTGCTGGTAACTAACGACTTTCCGCCCCGACGCGGCGGCATCCAGTCGTACCTGGGGGAGTTCGTCTCCCGGCTGGTCAAACCCGATTCAAAAGCCGGCTCGCATGAGATCACGGTGTACGCACCGAAGTGGAAGGGCGCCGAGGCGTTCGACGAGGCGGCCCGCGCGGCGGGCTATCGGGTAATGCGTCATCCCGGCACGCTGATGCTGCCGGTCCCCACGGTCGAGCGCCGGATGCAACGGCTCATCGCCGAGCACGACATCGACACCGTCTGGTTCGGCGCCGCGGCACCACTGGCCCTGCTGGCGCAGCGTGCCCGGCAGGCCGGGGCGAGGCGGGTGCTGGCCAGCACGCACGGGCACGAAGTGGGCTGGTCGATGCTTCCGGTGGCCCGGTCGGTGCTGCGCCGCATCGGCGACACCACCGACGTCGTCACGTTCGTCAGCCGGTACACGCGATCCCGGTTCGCGCCGGCCTTCGGGCCCGCGGCATCGCTGGAGTACCTGCCGCCCGGCGTGGACACCGACCGGTTCCGGCCCGACCCAGCCGGTCGCGCCGAGTTGCGTGACCGCTACGGGCTGGGGGAGCGGCCGACCGTGGTGTGCCTGTCGCGGCTGGTGCCGCGCAAAGGCCAGGACGTGCTGATCAAGGCGCTGCCGTCGATCCGGCGGCGCGTCGACGGTGCCGCGCTGGTGATCGTCGGGGGCGGTCCGTACCTCGAGACGCTGCGCGGGTTGGCCCGCGACTGCGGTGTGGCCGACCACGTGACGTTCACCGGGGCGGTGCCGGGCGACGAACTACCCGCGCATCACGCATTGGCCGACGTGTTCGCGATGCCGTGCCGTACCCGCGGTGGGGGCATGGACGTCGAGGGGTTGGGCATCGTGTTCCTGGAGGCCTCGGCCACCGGCGTGCCGGTGGTCGCCGGCGACTCGGGTGGGGCGCCAGAAGCCGTGCAGCACAACAAGACTGGGCTGGTGGTCGACGGTGGCTCGGTGGACGAGGTCGCCGGCGCCGTCGCCGAATTGCTGACCGATCGCGACCGCGCCGCCGCGATGGGTGCGGCCGGACGGCAGTGGGTGACGTCCCAGTGGCGCTGGGACACGCTGGCTGCCCGGCTGGGCCACCTGCTGAGCGGCTAATCCTTGTTGTAGATCGCCTCGATCTCCGAGGCGAACTTTTCGGCCACCACGTTGCGCTTGACCTTCATCGTCGGCGTCAGCTCACCGGTGTCCTCGGTGAAGTCGACCGGCAGAATGCGGAATTTGCGGATCGACTCGGCGTGCGACACCGATTGGTTGGCCTGCTTGACGGCCGCCTCCACCTCGGCGAACAGGTCCGGGTCGGTGGCCAAATCTCCCACCGACGCGCCGGCCGCCTTGTGGTGCTGGCCCTTCCAGCCGTCGAAAGCCTCGGGGTCGATGGTGATCAGCGCCCCGATGAACGGCTTGGCGTCCCCGACCACCATCGCCTGGCTGATCAGCGGGTGTGCCCGCAGTTGATCCTCCAGCACGGCGGGCGCGACGTTCTTGCCGCCCGCGGTGACGATGATCTCCTTCTTGCGGCCGGTGATGGTCAGGAAGCCGTCGTCGTCGACCTTGCCAAGATCACCGGTCCGAAACCAGTCGTCGGTGAACGCCTCGTCGGTGGCCTGCTCGTTGTTCCAGTAGCCGCTGAACACCACCCCGCCGCGCACCAACAGCTCGCCGTCGTCGGCGATGCGCATGCTGTTGCCGGGCACCAGCTTTCCCACGGTCCCGATCTTCAGGGCGTCGATCTGGTTGACCGTGATCGCGGCGCTGGTCTCGGTCAGGCCGTAGCCCTCGTAAATGGTCACGCCCACGCCGCGGTAAAAGTGGCCCAGTCGTGCACCCAGCGGTGCCCCACCGGAGACCGACGCGTGACAGTTGCCGCCCAGCGCCGCGCGCAGCTTGCGGTACACCAGCCGGTCGAACAGCGCATGCTTGGCGCGCAGCACCAACCCCGGCCGGCCGCTGTCGTGGGCCCGGCTCCAATCGACCGCGGTCTGCGCCGCGGCCTTGAAGACCGGCTTCTTGCCGTCGTTGGCGGCGTTCTGCTCGGCGGTGTTGTACACCTTCTCGAACACCCGCGGCACCGATACCACCACCGTCGGTTTGAACACCGCCAACATCGGCAGCAGATTCTTGATGTCGCTGGTGAATCCGACGGTCAGCTTGCTGGCGAACGCGGACAACGTCAGCGCCCGAGCCAGCACGTGGGCCAGCGGCAGGAACACCAGCAGTCGCTGTCCCTTGCGCAGCAGCGTCGGCAGGCACTCCTGGGTGCCGCGGATCTCGTTGAGCAGGTTGGCGTGCGTGAGTTGGCAGCCCTTGGGACGTCCGGTGGTGCCCGAGGTGTAGATGAGCGTCGCCGCGTCCGTCGAACGCAGTCCGTCCAGCCGGGCGGTCAGCTCGGCCTTGTCGACCGACGCGCCCTCCTGCACGAGCTGGTCGAGTGCCTTAAGGCCCGAACCGTCGATGTGCAGCACCCGGCGCAGGGCGGGCAGCTCGCCGGTGAGCTCGGTGACCATCGCGGCGTGCGCGTCGGTTTGGGCGAACGCCACAACGGCTTCGGAGTTCTGCAGCACCCAGCGCACCTGCTCGGCCGAGGACGTCTCGTAGATCGGCACGGTGACCCCGCCGACCGCCAGGATCGCGAGGTCGAGGATCGCCCACTCGTAGCAGGTGGCCGAGAAGATGGAGACCCGGTCCCCGGGCTGTACCCCCAGCGAGATCAAACCCAGTGCCGCAGAACGAATTTGGTCCGCCGCCTGGGCGCATGTGACGTCGGTCCAGTTGCCGTCGATCAGGCGCTGGTAGATGACGAAGTCGGGGTCGTCGCGCTCGTGTTCGAAGACCATTGCCGCGATGCTTTCGCGTTCGTCGACATTGAAGCGGGCAGGGACACTTAACTCACGCACTGGTATTACCTCGTTTGACCTCGTGTGACGTTTCTCAGGTGCCGGCTTGCTCCGGCCCAGCCCAGCCCAGCCTAATCCGAGTTTTCCTGCGCCACGGAGACGGCCGGTTTGCCCGGTGAATTGGTGTGCAAAGCTGAAACGGTGAACAGCATCCAGGTCGCCGACGAGATGTTTATCGCCGCCGACGGCGCGCAGGTCGGTGCCGCGATCGCCGATCGGGCCAGCTGGCGCCGGTGGTGGCCCGACCTGAGGTTGCAGGTCGTCGAGGATCGTGCGGATAAGGGAATCAGGTGGGCCGTCACCGGCGCCCTGACCGGCACCATGGAGATCTGGCTGGAACCCACGCTGGACGGGGTGCTGCTGCACTATTTCCTGCACGCCGAACCGTCCGGCGTGGCGGCCTGGCAGCTGGCCAAGATGAATTTGGCCAAAATGACACACCGCCGCCGGGTGGCGGGCAAAAAAATGGCCTTCGAATTGAAAACCACCCTCGAACGGTCGCGTCCGGTGGGTGTTTCTCCGGTAGTTTAGCCGGATCAGGGTTGGCCCGGAGAGTACCGTTTCGTTCCGCAAGCGGCGTACTCCCGCTTCAGATGGGGGGCCACCCGCTTGCAGGAGAGAGAGAAGTAGCCAGGTGGCGGACAAGACGACGCAGACGATTCACATCGACGCGGACCCGGGCGAGGTGATGAAGGCGATTGCCGACCTCGAGGCTTACCCGGAATGGATTTCGGAATACAAGCAAGTCGAAGTCCTGGAAGCTGACAACGAGGGCTACCCGAAACGGGCGCGGATGTTGATGGACGCCACCATCTTCAAAGACACCTTGGTCATGTCCTACAAGTGGCCCGCGGACCGCCAATCGCTGAGCTGGACGCTGGAATCCAGCTCGCTGCTCAAGGCCCTCGAAGGTTCATATCGCTTGGCGCCCAAGGGATCTGGCACCGATGTCACCTATGAGCTCTCGGTCGACCTGGCCATCCCGATGATCGGGATGCTCAAGCGCAAGGCGGAGCGCCGGCTGATTGACGGCGCGTTGAAGGATCTGAAGAAACGAGTCGAGGCTGAGTGAATCGGGTGCGCCCACCCCGGCCCGGATCAGTCTCTTCGTTGGCAAAGGCGGGGTAGGAAAATCCACCCTGGCGTGCGCCACAGCCGTCTGTGACGCGAGCCAGGGGAGTCGAGTGCTGGTCGTGTCCACCGACCAGGCGCATTCGCTGGGCGACGTGCTGGGCGTCGCGGTCCCGCCCACCGGTCGCGGAGAACCGGTTCGGGTGTTCGCCGAACTCGAGACCGGGCCGGTGCAAAAGGGGGGTGGCTTTCTCGACGCCCTGGCGCTGGACACCCTTGCCCTGCTCGAGGCCCGCTGGCGCGACGTGGTCGACACCGTGGACCGGCAGTTCCCCAACTCCGAGTTGAGCACCATTGCCCCCGAAGAACTTTCGGCATTGCCCGGTGTTCAGGAAGTACTCGGCCTGTATGCGGTGGGCGAGCTCGCGGCGACCGGCCGGTGGGATCGCATCGTGGTCGACTGCGCCTCGACCGCGGACGCGTTGCGAATGTTGACCCTGCCCGCCACCTTCGGGCTATATGTGGAGCGGGCGTGGCCGCGTCATCGCAGGCTGTCCGTCGGCGCCGACGACACCCGCTCGGCGGCGATAGTGGAACTGCTCGAGCGCATCAGCGCCAGCGTCGATCGACTCGGCGCGCTGCTGACCGACGGAGATCTGGTCAGTGCGCACCTGGTGCTGACCCCCGAGCGGGTGGTCGCGGCCGAGGCGACTCGCACGCTGGGCTCACTGGCGCTGATGGGCGTGCGCGTCGCGGAGCTGATCGTCAATCAGGTTCTTCTGCAAGACGAGTCGTACGAGTACCACAGCCTGCCCGCTCATCCGGCGTTCTATTGGTACGCCGAACGCATCTCCGAGCAGCGTGTGGTCCTCGACGAACTCGATGCCGCCATCGGTGACGTGGCGCTGGTCCTGACTCCGCATTTGTCCGGCGAGCCGATCGGCCCCAAGGCGCTGGCCGGACTGCTGGACAGCGCCCGCCGCCGGGGCGGGGCGCCGCCGCCGGGTCCGTTGCGCCCTATCGTGGACCTGGAATCCGGATCGGGACTGGAGTCGGTGTACCGACTGCGACTAGCGTTGCCCCAGCTTGATGCCGGAACGTTGACGCTGGGCCGGGTCGACGACGACCTGATCATCAGCATCGGCGGACTACGACGCAGAGTCCGGTTAGCGTCCGTACTGCGGCGCTGCACGGTGCTGGACGCGCACCTGCGCGGCGGTGAGCTGACAGTTCGTTTCCAACCAAACCCGGAGGTGTGGCCGACGTGAGCAGGGCTCATCCCGACGATTCGCGGTCCCGAGCTGCGCCGGCTCGCCCAGACGATCCTCGACGGAATCGACCCCGCGGTGCGATCGGCGGCCGCCCTGGCGGCAGGCGCCGGTGTCGGGACCGGCAAGTGCCAGCAGGTGTGGTGCCCGGTGTGCGCGTTGGCGGCGTTGGCCACCGGCGAACAGCATCCGTTGCTCACCGTCGTCGCGGATCACAGCCTCGCACTGCTCGACATGATCCGCGCCATGGTCAATGACGTCACTGACATCGACCGGACGTCGGTGCGACCGCCGCCGGACGGTCCGCCCGGGGGCGAGACCCCACCCGGCGCCGACGGGAACAACGGCGCCGTCAAGACCCGCTACGAGGCGATCCCGGTCACTGTCGAGGAGTGATCTCTTCAGCGCGCGAGGTGGTCCCGTGCGTCGCTGATCGGTACAGTTGGCGCCAACACCATCCGATGCGAGCGAGAGGGAGGGCCATGTGGTACTGGCTGTTCAAGTACGTCTTCATGGGCTGGCTGTTCACTCTGCTCGGTCGGCCCAAAGTCGAAGGGCTGGAACACATCCCGAGTTCCGGGCCGGCGATACTGGCCAGTAATCACCTCGCGGTGGCCGACAGCTTCTTCCTTCCGCTGGTGGTGCGCCGCCGGATCACCTTCCTCGCGAAGTCCGAATACTTCACCGGCACCGGACTCAAGGGCTGGTTCTATCGCTGGTTCTACAGCTCCGCCGGCCAGGTGCCCATCGACCGTTCCGACGCCGACGCCGCGCAGGCCGCGTTGGACACCGCCCAGGGGTTGCTGGAGAAGGGCAAACTGCTCGGCATGTATCCGGAGGGCACCCGCTCGCCGGACGGCCGGCTGTACAAGGGCAAGACCGGGCTGGCGCGGCTCGCGTTGGAGACCGGTGTTCCGGTGATTCCGGTGGCGATGATCGGAACCAACGTGGTCAACCCACCGGGCAAAAAGATGTTGCGATTCGGGCGGGTCACCGTCCGGTTCGGCGAGCCGATGGACTTCTCGCGTTTCGAGGGATTGGCCGGCAACCACTTCATCGAGCGGGCCGTCGTCGACGAAGTGATCTATGAGCTGATGGGACTGTCCGGCCAGGAGTATGTCGACATCTACGCCGCCGCGGCCAAGGAGGCCGGTGACGGCGAGGCGGAAGCCGCGCGAATCCCCGCGACCGCCGTTAGCTGACGGCCGGTACCGGCGTTGGGGCGCGAGCCGTCGAGGCCTGCGCAGCCCTGCTAGCGGTGACGGCGAATCCGGCGGTGACGATGACCGCCAGCGCCCACCACACGTAGGACATCCCGACGAGTTGGTGCCACCAGTTCGCGGTCTCCTCGTGGTGTTTGGGGAGCAGGTCGATCGGCGTCCACGTCATCAGCGCCACGCCGGCGGCGCTGACCACCGCCAACGCGATGTTGCGGCGCCGCCAGGCCAGAATCGCTGTCACCAGCACCGTCGGCAGCACCCACACCCAATGGTGTGACCACGACACCGGCGACACCATCAACCCGAACAGCGCAACGCAGATCACCGCGAGCGGCGGCTCACCGGCCCGCAACACCCGCCGCATCGCCCAGATGGTCAGCGCCAGCACCGCCAAGCAGGCCGCCACCCACAGCAGGAAACGTGCGTGCTCGCCAAGCCCGATCCGGGCCAGCGCGCCCGCGATGTTCTGGTCGGTGTTCAGCGCCGCGGAGCCGATCCGATCGGTGTGGTGCACGGTGTGGGTCCAGTACTCCCACGAGTCGCTGAACGCCAGCACGAACCCGACCAGCGTTGCGGCCGCGAAAGACGCTAACGCCGTGAGCGCCGCCCGGCCGTCGCGTCGCAGCAGGAAATACACCAGGAACACCGCCGGGGTGAGTTTCAGCGCTATCCCCACGCCCAGCAGCAGCCCGCGGGGCCATGGCGTGCGGCGGGGCATGCAATCGGCGATCACCAGCGTCATCAGCACGACGTTGATCTGGCCGAACGCGAAGTTCGAGGCGATGGGCTCCATCCAGATCGAGGCCGGCGCCACGATGACCACGGCCAACCACAACCGGCGCAGCCAGGCCGGCCCGGGTAGCACCGTTGAGGTGTTCCAGACGTCGAGGCTGCTGAGCACCAGCACCGTCGAGACGATCAGCAGCACCAGCGTCAACACCGTGATCGCAACGCTGGCGGCGGGCATGTGCAACCAGGCGAACGGGCAGAACGCGATGGCCGCCAGCGGCGGGTAGGTGAACGGCAGATCGAGCCCGATAGGCGTGTGGAACTTCACGTCACCGCTGTACAGCGGGCGTCCGTCCAGCCAGGTCTGACCGCCCATCTGATACACATCTATATCGATGCGGTAGGGGATGTGGCCGAATAGCTGCCAGGCCGTGTTGACCAGCGCCGCAACGGCCAGCAGCCACAGCAGGCACCACACCAACACCCGCCCCAGGTCGGGGACCTGCCATCTAGTCATGTCGCCAAACAGCGTAATGGGTTTCTCGGGCGCGACGGCGTCGCACAGCGCGGCTTCCGCCGTGTCACACGCTGCGGGCTGGGTTTTCTTTTAGGCTTTCTAGGGTGTTCCACTGGTTCGCGCTGGGCGTGCTGCACTGGTTCGCTCACGACATCGTCGACCGTGGCCGCCTGCCGTTGCTGTGTTGCCTGGTTGCCTTCATCCTGACCTTCTTCGTCACGCGCACCTTCGTGCGGTGGATCCGGCACCGCGCCGACGCTGGCCTGCCCGAGCCAGGTGGTGGCACCCGCGCAATATTCACGTCGGAGCGGGTGCACATCCATCACGTGGCGTTCGGCGTGGTCCTGGTGCTGGTTTCCGGGCTGACGCTGGTGACGCTCTCCGTGGACGGACGAGAGCCCGGATTCAGCGTGGCGGCGACTTTCTTCGGGATCGGGGCCGCGCTGGTGCTCGACGAGTACGCGCTGATCCTGCACCTGTCCGATGTGTACTGGGAGAAAGACGGCCGGGCGTCGGTGGACGCGGTGTTCGCCGCGGTGGCAGTGGCCGGACTGCTGATCATGGGCCTGCACCCGCTGATGTTTTTCCTGCCGATCTGGCATGACGCCGAAACGGTGGCGCTGCGTGCCGCGGTGGGCGGTGCGTTGGCGCTGACGCTGCCGCTGGCCGTGGTGGTGCTGCTCAAGGGCAAGTTGTGGACGGGTCTGCTAGGCATGTTCATCGTCGTGCTCCTGGTCGTCGGCGCGATCCGGTTGTCGCGTCCGCATGCCCCGTGGGCGCGGTGGCGCTACACCACCCAGCCGGACAAAATGCGCCGCGCGCTGCAACGCGAACGCACCTGGCGCCGCCCGGTCGTACGGGCCAAGTTGTGGCTGCAGTGCGCGATCGCCGGTACGCCGCGCCTGCCCGACGAGCACACCGTTGACGCCGAGCTGGACCGCGAGGTCCATCCCGCGCCGCCGCCCGAGGGAACCGAGCCGATCCTGATCGGCGGATGGTCCTAGGCTTTTTGGGTGCGGTACTTCTATGACACCGAGTTCATCGAGGACGGCCGCACCATCGAGCTGATCTCGATCGGGGTGGTCGCCGAGGACGGTCGCGAGTACTACGCGGTGTCCACGGAATTCGACCCCGAGCGGGCCGGCAGCTGGGTGCGCGTCAATGTGCTGCCCAAGCTGCCGCCCCCGGCCTCGCAGTTGTGGCGCTCGCGCAGCCAAATCCGGCAGGAGCTGGAAAAGTTCTTCGGCGTTGACGGAACCGAGCCGATCGAGCTGTGGGCCTGGGTGGCGGCGTACGACCACGTGGCCTTGTGTCAGTTGTGGGGCCCGATGACCGCCCTGCCACCGCCCATACCGCGCTTCACCAGGGAACTGCGCCAGCTGTGGGAGGACCGGGGGCGCCCCCGGATGCCGCCGCGGCCGCGCGACGCCCATGACGCGCTGGTGGATGCGCGAGACCAGTTGCGGCGGTTTCGCCTGATCATGTCCGTAGACGATGCGGGACGCCAAACGTCCCGCTGAGGAGACGGACAATCGGATCCCGCGGATCCCGTTGATGGCGGCCGTTCGCCCTGATCGGGCGGTGGTGGCGCCCGGTTACCATAGACCGATGAACTGGACCGTCGACATACCGATCGACCAGCTGCCGGCGCTGCCGCCGCTGCCGGCGGATTTGCGGGCGCGGTTGGACGCCGCGTTGGCCAAGCCGGCCGCCCAGCAACCTACCTGGCCCGCCGACCAGGCCACGGCGATGCGCACGGTGCTGGAGAGCGTGCCGCCGGTGACCGTGCCGTCCGAGATCGTCCGGCTGCAGGAGCGGCTGGCGCAGGTCGCACGAGGTGAGGCGTTCCTGCTGCAGGGCGGCGACTGCGCCGAGACGTTCACCGACAACACCGAACCCCACATCCGGGGCAACATCCGCACGCTGTTGCAGATGGCCGTGGTGCTGACCTACGGTGCCAGCCTGCCGGTGGTCAAAGTGGCCCGCATCGCCGGTCAGTACGCCAAGCCCCGGTCGGCCGACCTCGACGCGCTGGGCCTGAGGTCCTACCGCGGCGACATGATCAACGGTTTCGCCCCCGACGCCGCGGCGCGCGAGCACGACCCGTCGCGGCTGGTGCGGGCCTACGCCAACGCCAGCGCCGCGATGAACCTGGTGCGCGCGCTCACCTCGTCGGGCTTTTCGTCGCTGCACCTGGTGCACGACTGGAACCGGGAATTCGTCCGGACCTCGCCGGCCGGTGCGCGCTATGAGGCGCTGGCCACCGAGATCGACCGCGGGCTGCGCTTCATGAGCGCCTGCGGGGTGGCCGACCTCAATCTGCAAACCGCCGAAATCTACGCCAGCCACGAGGCGTTGGTGCTCGACTACGAACGGGCCATGTTGCGGCTGTCCGAAAGCGACGAGGGGGAGCCGCGACTCTACGACCTGTCGGCGCACACCGTGTGGATCGGCGAGCGCACCCGCCAGCTCGACGGCGCGCACATCGCGTTCGCCGAGGTGATCGCCAACCCGATTGGCGTCAAGATCGGCCCGACGATGACCCCCGAGCTGGCCGTCGAATACGTCGAGCGGCTCGACCCGCACAACAAGCCGGGCCGGCTGACGTTGGTAACCAGGCTGGGCAACAACAAGGTGCGCGACGTGCTGCCGCCGATCATCGAGAAGGTGCAGGCCACCGGTCACCAGGTGATCTGGCAGTGCGACCCGATGCACGGCAACACCCACGAGGCGTCCAACGGTTACAAGACCCGCCATTTTGACCGCATCGTCGACGAAGTGCAGGGTTTCTTCGAGGTGCACCGCGCCCTCGGCACGCACCCCGGCGGCATCCACGTCGAGATCACCGGCGAGAACGTCACCGAGTGTCTTGGTGGCGCGCAAGACATTTCGGATACCGACCTGGTCGGCCGCTACGAGACGGCGTGTGACCCGCGGCTGAACACCCAGCAGTCGCTGGAGTTGGCGTTCCTGGTCGCGGAGATGCTGCGCGACTAATTGCGCACGGAAAGGCGCTCCCTTCGCGGGGCGACCGAAGCCGCGGCCGCGCGGTTTCGCTTCCGCGCGAACAAGGCCCGGATGTTGCCCATCACGATGCGCGGTATGAGCGCGGGATCCTGGAGCCGTGATGGTGGGTCAACGAAGTTGGTGACCCGCAGGAAACACTCGGCAAACATGCCATAGGCGCTGCGCCACATCCTGGCCTGAAGGCCCAGCTCTGCGGCGATCCGATCTGGTGGGACACGCCGGCCATCCGCGGACCCCGGACGCTTCCCTGCGCCTTCGGGGGCTGAGGGTCGCTCGCCCTACAGCAGTCCGCTCAGGTGGCTGCCGATCGTCCATGCCGCCGTCGCGACCAGCCCGGTGAGCGCGACCACGATGGCCACCCAGATCAGCACCATGCGCCGCGAACGCTCTCGTGCCCAGACGAATTCGCTCATCGCGATCCCGGCGAATTCGCCGGAAACCGGCTCATATTCGTAATCGTCCTCTTCATCGGGTTCGCGGATCAATTGTCGCGTGGGGTGGTGAACCGGTGCCTTCGCGGCCGGCCGGACGACTGGGCGTGGCTGCTGCGCGCGCGGCGCGCTGCTCGATGATCTGGCTGCGCTGCAGCGCGGCCGAGCGGTGTTGCGCCGAGTTGCGTGGCGCCGGTACCCGGAACGGCGGTAGCGCCAGTTCTTCGGCGATGGCGTCCACCTCGTCGGCCATCTCAATCGCGTCGGCGTACCGTTCGGCCGAGTCGCGGGCGGTCGCGCGCGCCACTAGCGCGTCTAATTGCGTTGGTACACCATCGATCACGGAACTGGGCTGCGGCACATCGTGGTCCAGCCGCTGATAGGCGATCGACAACGGCGTGTCGCCGGTGAACGGTGTGCGCCCGGTCAGCAGCTCGTAGGTGAGGATCCCGGCGGAGTACACGTCGCTGCGGGGACCGGCTCGAGTGGATGAGCCATCGCTGACCTGTTCGGGGGAGAGGTAGGCCGCGGTCCCCAAAATGACGCTGGTGGAGGTGATTCCGGCGGCGGCGACGGCGCGAACCAACCCGAAATCGGCGATCTTGACGTCACCCTCGTCGGAGATCAGGACGTTCTCCGGCTTGACGTCGCGGTGCACCAGGCCCGCCCGATGCGCGGCGGCCAGCCCGCCCAGCACCGGGCGCAGCACCGCCACCACGGCGTGCGGCGGCATCGGGCCCCGTTCGGCCAGCAGCTCACGCAGCGTGCCGCCCTCGACGAGCTCCATGACCAGAAACGGGTGCCGGGCGTCCAGACCCTGGTCGTACACCGCGACCAGCCCGGGGTCCTTCAGCCGGGCGACGGTACGGGCCTCGAGCTGGAAGCGGGTCAGGAATTGGTCGTCGCCGGCGTATCGAGAGTCCATCACCTTCACCGCGACGGGGCGGTCGAGGCGCACGTCAACGCCGCGGTAGACCGTGGAGGTACCGCCGCTGGCGATCGGCGTCTGGACCAGGTAGCGGCCGTCCAGCAACGTGTTGACCAAAGGGTCCCCCGTCCCAGCTGTAGCCACGGGGCCATCGTAGGTGCGGCGGTGCAATTGGGTGTGAAACGTGGGCTCAACGCCGCCGACCAGGTTCTACACTGGCGCAGTGGGCAGTATTCCGGCTGGCGACGACGTTCTGGACCCCGACGAACCGACCTACGAGTTGTCCCGGGTTGCCGAGCTGCTTGGAGTGCCCGTCACCAGAGTCCACCAACAGCTGCGGGAAGGCCATCTGCTGGCGGTGCGGCGTGGCGACGGGGTAGTGGTGCCGCAGGTCTTCTTCACCAATTCCGGCGAGGTCGTTAAAAGCCTGCCGGGGCTGTTGACGATCCTGCACGACGGCGGCTACCGCGAGACCGAGATCGCGCGCTGGCTGTTCACCCCCGATCCGTCGCTGACCGTCACCCGCGACGGCACGCGGGATGCCATCAACAACGCCCGTCCCGTCGACGCACTGCATGCCCACCAGGCTCGGGAGATTGTGCGCCGGGCGCAGGCTATGGCTTATTGACGGGCTTATTGACGGGCGTATTGACGGGCGTATTGAGCTGCCCGTCCGGGCGCTCGGTACAGCGCGTACCACGCCGCCAGCGCGCAGGCCGTCGCCAGCGAGAAGTGCAGCCATGAGTACATGCCATGGGATCCGTCGGGTTTGAAGATCACCATGACCCAAGTCGAGAGCCCGGCGATCACCGCGATCGCCCGCCGCGACTGGGCCAGCGGGGCCGCCACCGCCAGCGGCCAGGAGTAGTACCACGGCAGCGCGGCGGGCACGAAGAGCACCACGATCACCATCGACCACGCAATCCCGGTCAGCACCGCACGGTCATCGCGCCGGAATCGCCACCACAACAGCGGCAGCGACACCGCGATGATCAGGATTCCGATGAGCCGGGTCACCCGCAGCAGCGCGTAGAAGTCGACGGGAAGAACGGGCTGGCCAGCGCGTGGATCACGTTCGCCGCCGCGGTCGGCACGGTGAGCCAGTTGATGATCTTCACCGAACCGCCCAGCGCGGTCAGCCAACCCAGGCCGACGCCGGCCACGGTGGACGTCACGGCGAACACCACCACGAAGATCACCAGACTCAACGCGGTCGCGGCTAGGAAGGCCTGCACGGGCCGGTATCCCCGTCGCTCACGCAGATGGCGCATCCACACCCAGACCAGAAACGGCAACGCGATTCCGGCGGTGGCCTTGACCGCGATCGCGAGCGTCAGGACGGTGATGCCTGCGACATTTCGGCCACCGAAGGTCAGCGCGATGCCGGCGGTCATCAAACCCACCATCAGCATTTCGTTGTGCACCCCGCCCATCAGATGGATGAGCACCAGCGGGTTGAGCACGCAGATCCACAGCGCGGTTGCGCCGTCGGCGCCGAGATGCCGCGCCAGGCGCGGAGTGGCCCAGATCAGCAGCGCCAGCCCCGGCAGCATGCACAAGCGCAGCAACATGGTGCCGGCGATCACATGGTTGCCGATCACCATCGTGACCAGCTTGGCCACCAGAATGAACACCGGGCCATACGGCGCGGTGGTGATCGTCCAGATCGGGCTTACGTTGTCCAGCAACACATTCGGGTTGGCCACCGGACCAACCGCATAGGGGTCGAAGCCGTCGCGCAGCAGGGCGCCCTGGGCCAGATAAGAGTAGGTGTCGCGGCTGAAGACGGGCACCGACAGCAGCAGCGGCGCCAGCCAGAAGGCGGTCGTGGCCCGCATCATGTACTCGGTGGTATCACCGGCGACGACGCGCCGACCCAGTCGCAGCCAGGCGATCAGCATCAGAGCGACGCCGGTCCACAACAGGATCGACGACAGCACCAGTCCGTGGCCGAACCGCATCCAGGACAGGTGCAGCGTTTCCAGTAGGGGGTCGTGCGGCTTGGTGCTGCCCGCTCCCAACCCGCCGATGGTGATCAGCACCGAGCCTAAAAAGCCGAGCTTCGCGGGCCCGGCCTCCGGGGCGGCCGCGAACTCGCGCAGCTGTGAAAGTTGCTGGCTGACATACCCTTTCGGGCTCACGCGGGTGGGGGTGGTCATCAGTTCACGAGGACCGGCTGGTGGCCAGCGTGGCCATCTCGGACAGCCCCGCCTTCGCCGTCGCGTCGATGGGTGCGGCCGACAGGGTGGCCAGCGCCCGTTGGGTAAGCGCGGCGATACGGTCTTCCGCTGCGGTCAGCGCGCCCACCGACTCGATGATGTCGCGCAGCCGACGCACCTGCATGTCGGTCAGCCGGTTGCCGATCGAGGTTCGTAACACGTTGGCCGCCAAGGGATCCGACTTGGCCGCCAGCTCCATCGCCTCAGCGAGCAACACGGTGCGCTTGCCGGATCTCAGGTCGTCGCCGGACGGCTTTCCCGTCACCGCCGGGTCCCCGAAGACGCCGAGCACGTCGTCGCGCAGCTGGAAGGCCACGCCAAGGTCGTTGCCGAACTGGCCGAAGATCTCCTGAACGTCGGGCCGGTCGGCGGCGGCGGCCGCCCCGAGCTGCAGCGGTCGCGTCACCGTGTAGCAGGCGGTCTTAAAGGTGGCGACGGACATCGCCGACGCGATCGACTCGGCGCCGCTGGCCTCGGCGACGATGTCGAGGTATTGCCCGCCCAACACCTCGGTGCGGATATCGGCCCAGACCCGCTGGACCCGACGCTGGGCGTCGGGCGCCAACTCCGCGCGGTAGACGATGTCATCGGCCCAGGCCTGCGCCAAGTCGCCGGCCAGAATCGCCGCCGAGATCCCGAACTGATCCGGCGAGCCGCGCCAATTCCGTTCGCGGTGCAGCGCCGCGAAGTGCTTGTGGGCCGTGGGCTTACCGCGGCGGGTGGAGGACTCATCGATGACGTCGTCGTGCACCAGCGCGGAGGCGTGGAGCAGTTCCAGCGCGGAAAACAGCAGCAGCACAGCAGGATCGGGGTCCCGGGTCGCCACGGCCCGCCAGCCCCAGTAGGCAAAGGCCGGCCGCAGCCGCTTGCCGCCGCCGAGCACGAAATCTTCCAGGCCCGCAATCAACACATCGAAACCGGCGTCTCCGGGCCCGCCTTCAGAACCAGCTATGTAGGCGGCCTCGTCGCGACGGTCGTGCAAGTACTGCCGAAGTTGGTCGGTAACGGCGCCGGCCAACTCGACGGTTACCGCTGCTTGCACGCTCAGCGCGGCGCCCCTTTCTGCTAGGTCTGCCCGCCGTGTTTGGCAGGCCCGACCAGTGTATTCGGCGCGGCGGCCGGGGCCGTTTCGATGTGACTTGGGTGCTTAGACAGGCTCAACTATCTCGCCCCTATGCTGTCGAGGTGCCTAACCTCAACACCATCGCGCTCGAGCTGGTGCCGCCCAACGTCGAGGACGGCCGCGAGCGGGCGCTCGAAGATGCGCGCAAGGTGGCGCAGTACGCGCGCGAATACGGCCTCGATGGCCGGATTCGGCACGTGATGATCCCTGGGATGATCGCCGAGGACGACGACCGGCCCGTCCCCATGAAGCCGAAGCTGGACGTGCTGGACTTCTGGTCGATCATCAAACCGGAGCTGCCCGGGCTCCACGGCTTGTGCACCCAGGTCACCGCGTTCATGGACGAGTCATCGCTGCAGGGGCGGCTCACCGAGCTGCGCGACGCCGGGATGCAGGGCGTGGTCTTCGTCGGCGTGCCGCGCACGATGAACGACGGCGAGGGCTCCGGCGTCGCGCCGACCGACGCCCTGTCGATCTACCGCCAGCTGGTACCCAACCGCGGCGTGATCCTGATCCCCACCCGGGACGGCGAGCAGGGCCGGCTGAATTTCAAGTGCAACCAGGGCGCGACCTACGGCATGACCCAGTTGTTGTACTCCGATGCGATCGTGGACTTTCTGGCCGAGTTCGCCAAGAACACCGATCATCGCCCCGAAGTACTGCTGTCGTTCGGGTTCGTGCCGAAGGTCGAGACCCGCATCGGCCTGATCAACTGGCTGATCCAGGACCCGGGAAACGCCGCGGTGGCCGATGAGCAGGCGTTCGTCAAACGCCTGGCGACCAGCGAACCGGCGCAGAAGCGCCAGCTCATGCTCGATCTGTACAAGCGGGTAATAGACGGCGTCGCCGACCTCGGCTTTCCGCTGAGCATCCATTTCGAGGCGACGTACGGCGTCTCCGGGCCGGCTTTTGCGACCTTCGCCGAGATGCTTGCCTACTGGTCGCCCGCGCAGGAGGTCTAGGCGGGCGGTTGGTCGCGCGGTGCGGTGAACCGCTCGGAGCGGTCCC
This sequence comes from uncultured Actinomycetota bacterium, assembly GCA_963708995.1. Classification (GTDB taxonomy): domain Bacteria; phylum Actinomycetota; class Actinomycetes; order Mycobacteriales; family Mycobacteriaceae; genus Mycobacterium. The sequence goes on along the minus strand of CAVPUR010000013.1, from coordinate 55,024 downwards.
GGCTCAGCCAGGCCAGCAGCGCCACCACGCCGGCGGCCGCGAACGACGCGATGCCCAGCCACACTCCCGCGCCGGTGAACGAGCGGGTGTTGGGATCGGTGTAACGAGCCTGGGCGGTCATGGTGCTCACCACGCCCGGTTTCAGCTTCCACTGGACTGTCTCGGACTCGATGCGGTCACCGTTGGTCGAGGTCACGACCCCGGGAAAGGTGACCGTCAACTCCACGTCGGCGTCGTTGTCGGTCACCGACGTCAGATCCGCCCGGCCTTCCAGAATCACTAGGTTGCCGTTTCTGCGCAGCGACAGATTCACTCCCGCGGCGTCGGAGTTCATGTGGGCGAGCTGCGGCACCTCGGCGAAGGTCAGATCGGAGAACACCGCCTGTGAGCCCACATAGCCGTCGCTGTCGTAGTTCGACACGGCCACTTTCTGGCTGAACGTCAAATCGCCGCCGAGCTGCGGGCCGGGGTCCTTGGGGCTTTTCGGCTTGGCCGCCGCGATGATCTCCCCGGATACCAGGTCATCGGGTGAGATGGTGAGCGACGCCCTGACCCGCAGGCAGCCGGTGGCCAGGGGGACGATCAGCAGCAGCATCGCGACGGCCAGCACCCGGCGGCGCCGTGCGGTAAATCCCCGGGATCCTCGGGACGCTCGGGCGGGAAGTTGGGGAGAGCTGGCGCGCACCAGGTCATCGTGCCAGATCCGGTGTGCCGCTTCGGCGAGCCGGGCCACTACAGGGGTAGTGCGCGGCCCAGGATGGCGAACGGTCGCGGGTCGCCGGCGAAATGGTAGCCGCGGATGACATCGGTGAAGCCCAGCCGACGGTACAACCGCCACGCCCGGTTGGATTCACCGTCGGTCTCCGGCGTAGAGAGCAGGACGTTCTGCTCGCTGCGACCGGCCAGCAGCCGGCGGGCCAATGCCTCGCCGAGACCGCGGCCCTGCGCGCGAGGGTGAATGTGCAACTCGGTCAACTCGAAGTAGCTGGTCACCAGCCGGGCGATCTCCTCGGGCGGCGAGCCGCCGCGTTGCAACCCCAGGACGACCTGCTGCTGCCACCACTGACCGGGTGCCCCCGGGTACCCGTAGGCCACGCCGAGCAACGGCGCGTCGCTCAGTTCGACACTGGACGGCACGTCTTCTTCTTTAGGTTCTTCTTTACCCGCGCCATTCGTGCTCTCGACCGCCGCCACGCCTTGCCAGCCGCGTCGCCGGATGTGCTCCAGCCACATGGCGGCCCGCTGGTTCACCGTTCCCCGCGGGTAGCGCATCGCGTCGACGTAGACACTCAAGGCGTCGGTGAGACGGCGCTCCATCTCATTCGGCGGCAGATCGATGAGGAATATCGCCAACTCGCGGTGTCCTCCTGGTCCAGTTCTGTCCAGTGCCTTAGGGGGTGCGTCTATTCGCCATTATCGGACGGGCGGGCCCCGGACTGACGAGTGGCATGACGAGCCGGCCGGCTTCGGTGACCGTTTGACGGCGCGCAGGCGTTCCGGCCCGCGTCCCCGTTGGGGTACAGCCCGGATAGAATCGCTCCCCGAACCAGTGGTACGGCACGAATTCTGCTCGTATCATCTGAGTTAGTTGCCCGCGCAACGGGCATCGTGTTCTATCGAAAGTTACCCGGCGGCCCGTCGGCAAGGAGGGACGAATGCCACTCTCCGATCATGAGCAGCGGATGCTCGATCAGATCGAGAGCGCTCTCTATGCCGAGGACCCGAAATTCGCCTCGAGTGTGCGTGGCGGAGGGCTGCGGGCACCGACCGCGCGCCGGCGCCTGCAGGGCGTGGCGTTGTTCGTCGTCGGTCTGGGGATGTTGGTGTCCGGCGTGGCATTTCACGCCACGTGGATCGGAACTCTGCCGATTCTCAGCGTTGCCGGTTTCATCGTGATGTTCGGCGGCGTGGTGTTTGGTATCACCGGTCCGCGGCTGTCTGGCCGGGGGGATCGTCCCGGATCGGCGCCCGGGGCCTCGCGCCAGCGTCGCGCCAGGGGCGGCGGGGGATCCTTCACCAATCGCATGGAGGACCGGTTCCGCCGCCGCTTCGAGGAGTAGCGAGAACCTAACGGGCATAACGGGGCAGCCATTCGGCTGCCCCGTTTTCGCGTTGCGGGCACCCCCACTTCGAGTCCAAATAGCGGCCCAATCGAGTCTTGCCCGCAGGATCGGCGCCCCACTGCGCCCCACCGACGCTCCACTTGTCGATTCTGACCCTCTGAAATGCGGTTTCCCGACGTGACGACCGGGCGGCGAAGGGGGCAGCGGAACCGCCGAAAACCAACTGGGTGGCAGATCGGCGAGAAAACATGGCCGCGACACTCACGTAATGGGGAGAAGTGGGGGATTGTGGGGTAGGGTGGCTGAAGTATTTGGGCGAGTGGGAGCCACTTCGGACGGGAGGTGAGCTGGTGTTTCTCGGCACCTACACGCCCAAGCTCGATGACAAGGGGCGACTGACATTGCCCGCCAAGTTCCGCGACGCACTGGCAGGAGGGTTGATGGTCACCAAGAGCCAAGATCACAGCCTGGCCGTCTATCCGCGAGGGGAGTTCGAGCAGCTCGCGCGCCGGGCAACCAAGACGTCGCGGAGCAACCCCCAAGCCAGGGCATTCCTGCGCAATCTCGCCGCCGGCACCGACGAGCAGCACCCCGACGCCCAGGGCCGGATCACGTTGTCGGCCGACCACCGTCGCTACGCCAACCTGTCGAAGGATTGCGTGGTGATCGGGGCGGTCGAATTTCTCGAGATCTGGGACGCGCAGGCCTGGCAGGACTACCAGCAGACCCACGAAGAGAACTTCTCCGCAGCCAGCGATGAAGCACTCGGCGACATTATCTGAGGCGCGTGCCCGTGCATCGTGGCCTCTGCCCGAACCGACCCTGGCGTACTTCCCCAACGCCAGGTTCGTGCCTTCGGACAGGGACCTGGGTGCAGGGGCTGTGTCCTTTGAAGCCCGGATAGGTCTTACAGGGCTTCCAATGGCTGACGGCCCAAGCGGTTTCGGGGGCGATTTCGGGCACGTGCCCGTCCTGCTGGACCGCTGCGTCGCGCTGCTCACCCCCGCACTCACTCGCCACCACTCCGACGGGTCCGGGGCTGTCCTCGTCGATGCCACCATCGGCGCGGGCGGGCACGCGGAGCGATTCCTGACCGAATTGCCGGGCCTGCGGTTGATCGGACTCGATCGCGACCCAAGTGCGCTGGACATCGCGCGGACCCGGCTGGCCCGCTTCGGCGACCGGGTCACGCTGGTGCACACCCGCTACGACGGCTTGCCCGCCGCACTGGCCGAATCTGGTTACGGCGCAGTGGAAGCGGTCGACGGGGTGCTGTTCGACCTCGGGGTCTCGTCGATGCAGCTGGATCGCGCCGAACGGGGGTTCGCTTACGCCCAGGACGCGCCACTGGACATGCGGATGGACCCAGAGTCACCGCTGTCCGCGGCCGACATCCTCAACGACTACGACGAGGCAGCGTTGGCCGGCATCCTGCACCGCTACGGCGAGGAGCGGTTCGCGCGCCGCATCGCGGCCCACATCGTCCGCCGCCGCGCCCGCGCCCCGTTCACCTCGACCGCCGAGCTGGTCGAGCTGCTCTACCAGGCGATTCCGGCTCCGGCCCGGCGCACCGGCGGCCATCCGGCCAAGCGCACGTTCCAGGCGTTGCGGATCGCGGTCAACGACGAGCTGAACTCGTTGTCCGCCGCCGTTCCCGCCGCGCTGGACGCGCTCACCGTGTCCGGGCGCATCGCGGTGCTGGCTTACCAGTCGCTGGAGGACCGGATCGTCAAACGGGCGTTCGCCGACGCCGTCGCCTCGCGCACACCACTGGGTCTTCCGGTCGAGCTTCCCGGCCACGAGCCGAGATTCCGGTTGTTGACGCATGGCGCCGAACGGGCCGACGCCGGCGAGATCGAACGCAACCCCCGCAGTGCCCCGGTGCGATTACGGGCCCTGCAACGAGTGCAGCACGAAGCGCAGCAGGCAACCGGAAAGGGCGAGTCATGAAGGCCAAGCGCGAGGTGACGAAACGCCGCAGCGGTGACCGGCCGGGCGGACGCGACGCCCGCAGGAGCAAGAGCAGCACGGCTGAGGCGGCGTCGCCGCGCCGCACTCGGACCCGTAACGCGAAGAACTCCAGCCCAGCTCATGGGCCCACCCGCGAGGCCAGGGCGCCGAAGTCCGGTCCGCAAACCAGCCCCATCGCCCGGCCGGTCGAGCGGCCGGCCCGGGCCAAGAGTACGAGCCAGGCCAAGGCGCGCGCCAAGGCACGGAAAGCCAAGGCGCCCAAGGTTGTCCGGCCTCGCCTGACCGAGCGCTTGGCCATCCGGCTGGCGTCGATCGACCTGCGGCCCCGCACCCTGTTGAGCAAGGTGCCGTTTGTCGTGCTGGTGATCGGCGCGCTAGGCGTCGGCCTGGGTCTCACCTTATGGTTGTCCACCGACTCCGCCGAACGTTCCTACCAGCTCAGCGACGCCCGCGAGCGGGGTCGGGTGCTGCAGGAGCAGAAGGAGGCCCTCGAGCGCGATGTGCGCGAGGCGCAGTCGGCGCCGGCGCTGGCCGAGTCGGCCCGCAAGGAGGGCATGATCCCGTCGCGGGATACCGCGCACCTGGTCCAGGACCCCACCGGTAACTGGGTGGTCGTCGGAACGCCCAAGCCGGCCGACGGCGTCCCGCCGCCGCCGCTGAACGGCCCGATTCCCGAACAGGGCCCTCCGGCGCCCCCGCCACCGCCGGCGCTTCCGCCGGAGGTCCCGGTCCGGCTGCAGCCGGGCGCCGGCGCTCCGCCCGCGCCGGGCAGGCCCGGGCCCGAGGCGCTGCTACGCGCTCCCGACGGCTCCGCCACGGTCGGCGGCCAGCACCTGCCGCAGGCTGCTCCGCGCCTGCCCGGGACGCCCCCCGGACCGGTTGGGGCACAGGTCCCCGGTCTGGCACCGGCGCCGGGGCTGCCCGTGCCGGGGGCGACGACGCCCGCCGCGGGACCAGCAGAGGTGCCTGTTCCGGTGGGTGGACTGCCCGTCCCGGTACCCGTCCCCCCTGTCCCCGGGGCCGCCTCGGTGCATGCTCCGCCGCCGCTAGCGGGAGCGTCGGCGCCGGCGCCCGGTAACGGCGAACAGTTCGGCCCCGTCGCCGTGCCAGCTCCCGGCGCAGCACGGTGAGGGGCGTGCGGAACGCCAAGCAGACGGGCCCCGTCGAAGCCATCGAAGCCGTCGAAGCGGGCAGCGCGCGGTTCCGGTAAACCGCAAAAAGCCTCCCGCGCAGATGCTGCGCCGCAAGGTCACTCGGCCACCGACCGGCGTACCCGGCAGTTGGTGGAGGTGGGTACCCGCGGCGCGTCGTTCGTGTTCCGGCATCGGGCCGGCAATGCGGTCATCCTCGTGCTGATCGTGGTGGCCGCGGTGCAGTTGTTCATCCTGCAGGTGACCGACGCGCCGACCCTGCGTGCCCAGGCGGCCGGGCAACTTAAGGTCACCGACGTCGCGAGAGCGGTGCGCGGCAGCATCGTCGACCGCAACAACGATCAGCTGGCCTTCACCATCGAATCGCGCGCACTGACGTTTCAGCCCAAGCGAATCCGGGCGCAGCTGGAGGAGGCCAAGAAGAAGAACTCGGCCGCCCCTGACCCGCAGCAGCGGCTGCAGGACATCGCCAAAGAGGTTTCGGCCCGGCTGAACAACAAGCCGGACTACCAGACCGTGCTGAAGAAGCTGCAGGGCAACGACACCTTCGTCTACCTGGCGCGTGCCGTCGACCCCGCCGTCGCCAGCGCGATCTCCGACAAGTACCCCGAGGTCGGTTCCGAGCGCCAGGATCTGCGCCAGTACCCGGGCGGAGTGTTGGCGGCCAACATCGTCGGCGGCATCGACTGGGACGGACACGGGCTTTTGGGTCTGGAGGATTCCCTGGACTCGGTGCTTTCCGGAACCGACGGCTCGGTCACCTACGACCGCGGTTCTGACGGCGTGGTCATCCCCGGTAGTTACCGCAACCGCCACCGGGCGGTGAACGGTTCGACGGTCCAGCTCACCATCGACGACGACATCCAGTTCTACGTGCAGCAGCAGGTGCAGCAGGCCAAGAACCTGTCCGGGGCCCACAATGTCTCGGCCGTCGTCCTGGACGCCAAGACCGGCGAGGTGCTGGCCATGGCCAACGACAACACGTTCGACCCGTCCCAAGACATCGGGCGCCAGGGCGAGCGGCAGCTGGGCAACCTGGTGGTGTCCTCGCCGTTCGAGCCGGGCTCGGTGAACAAGGTCATCACGGCGTCCTCGGTGATCGAATACGGCCTTACCAACCCCGACGAGGTGCTCCAGGTACCCGGCTCGATCTCGATGGGCGGCGTCAACATTCATGACGCGTGGGAGCACGGCGTGATGCCGTACACCACCACCGGCGTGTTCGGAAAGTCGTCGAACGTCGGCACGCTGATGCTGGCCCAGCGCGTCGGCCCGGAACGCTTCTACGACATGGTCCGCAGGTTCGGGCTGGGGCAGCGCACCAACGTCGGGCTGCCCGGTGAGAGCGCCGGGCTGGTGCCGCCGATCGACCAGTGGTCGGGCAGCACCTTCTCCAACCTGCCGATCGGCCAAGGTCTTTCGATGACCCTGCTGCAGATGGCGGGCATGTACCAGACCATCGCCAACGACGGCGTGCGGATGCCGCCGCGGATCATCAAGGCGACCGTCGCGCCCGATGGCACCCGGACCGAGGAACCACGTCCGGACGGTGTTCGGGTGGTTTCCCCGCAAACCGCGCAGACGGTGCGCCAGATGCTCCGCGCCGTCGTGCAGCGCGACCCCATGGGCTACCAGCAGGGCACCGGTCCCGCGGCCGCGGTTCCGGGCTACCAGATCGCGGGTAAGACGGGTACCGCCCAGCAGATCAACCCCGGCTGCGGCTGCTACTTCGACGACGTCTACTGGATCACGTTCGCCGGCATGGCCACCGTCGACAACCCCCGCTACGTCATCGGCCTGATGATGGACAACCCGCAGCGCAACGCGGACGGCTCGCCGGGCCACTCGGCGGCGCCGCTGTTCCACAACATCGCCGGCTGGCTGATGCAGCGCGAAAACGTTCCGCTGTCACCGGATCCCGGACCTCCGCTGACGTTGCAGGCGACCTAAGCGCTGACCTGCGAGCCGGATGTTGGACTGAAGCTGCGGTTGCGAGCATCGATTTGCTCTTGGGTGGCCGGGATCAACAGCTCACCTCCGGGCGCCGCCGTGGCCTGGGAGCGGGCGGCGAGCGGCCGCTGGTTGTGCTCGTACCGCTCGAGCGCCTGGTCGACCCCGAGGAGGCCATCGAAGAGATCGTCGACGGCATCTTTCTCCCGCTGCATCGAGCAGCGTAAGAGTCGGTAACGCGCCTGCGTGGGCGCGGGAGCACCGCCCGGGCCGGTGCTGCTGGGTAGGGTGTCATGGCCGATCATGGCTGACGGAGGTGTTGAGGAGTGTCGGTGCCCACTGCGCTGCGGCCTAGCGCCGTTGCCGGTGCGCGGTTGCCGGCGCTGGCGGCTCGCGTCGGCGCGGTGGCCGCCGACGGCACCGGAGTCGCTGGGGCTGTTCCGAACGTCCCCATCACGGGTGTCACGCTGCGCGGCCAGGACGTGCGGCCCGGTGACCTGTTTGCGGCCCTGCCCGGTGCGACCACGCACGGAGCGCGGTACGCCGGCGACGCGATCGAACGCGGTGCCGTCGCGGTGCTCACCGATGCCGCGGGCCTGGCCGAGATGCGCGCGTTTGGGACCGCCCCGGTCCCGATCCTGCTGCACCCCGCACCGCGCAGTGTGCTCGGTGGCCTGGCCGCCATGGTGTACGGCGATCCGTCCGATCGGATGACGGTCGTCGGGATCACCGGAACGTCGGGCAAGACCACCACGACCTATCTGGTCGAGGCCGGTCTGCGGGCCGGCGGGCGGGTGGCCGGTCTGATCGGCACGATCGGAATCCGCATCGACGGCGCCGACATCCCCGGCACACTGACCACCCCGGAGGCTCCCGCACTGCAGGCCATGTTTGCCGCGATGGCCGAGCGCGGAGTGGACACCGCGGTCATGGAGGTGTCCAGTCACGCGCTGACGCTGGGCCGGGCGGACGGCACGCATTTCGCGGTGGGCGGTTTCACCAACTTGTCGCGCGACCACCTCGACTTTCACCCCACCATGGCGGACTACTTCGAGGCCAAGGCGGTGCTGTTCGACCCCGCGTCGCCGCTGCGTGCCCACACCGTCGTGGTGTGCATCGACGACGACGCCGGGCGCGAGATGGCCGCCCGGGCCGGTGACGCGATCACCGTCAGCGCCACCGGCCAACCCGCAGACTGGCGCGCCATCGACGTGACGGCGATCGGCGCCGGGGGCCAGGAATTCACCGTCGTAGACCCCGCGGGCGTGCAGCACCGCGTCGGCATCCGGCTCCCGGGTAGCTACAACGTCGCGAATTGTCTTCTCGCACTGGCGATTCTGGACGCGGTCGGAGTGTCCCCGGAACAGGCGTCACCGGGACTGCGGGAAACCCGCGTGCCCGGGCGGCTGGAACAAATCGATTCCGGCCAGGATTTCCTTGCGTTGGTCGACTATGCGCACAAGCCCGGCGCGTTGCGGGCGGTGCTGACCACCCTGCTGCAGCCGGGCCGCCGGCTGGCGGTGGTGTTCGGCGCCGGGGGCGATCGCGACCCGGGCAAGCGCGCGCCGATGGGCGAGGTCGCCGCCGAGCTGGCGGATCTCGTTGTCGTCACCGACGACAACCCGCGCAGTGAGGATCCGGCGGCGATCCGCCGCGAGATCCTGGCCGGGACAGCGCAAACCGGCGCAGCGGCGCAGGTGGTCGAGATCGCCGACCGGCGCGAGGCGATCAGGCACGCGGTCGGTTGGGCGCAGGCCGGGGACGTGGTGGTGATCGCCGGCAAGGGCCATGAAACCGGACAACGCGGGGCCACCGAGGTCCGCCCGTTCGACGACCGGGTGGAGCTGGCTGAGGCGTTAGCAGCCCGGCAGGCACGGCGATGATCGACCTGACCGTCGCCCGCATCGCCGAGATCGTCGGCGGCACGCTGGCCGATATCTCGCCGCAGGCCGCCGCGGAATGCCACGTCACCGGAACGGTCGAATTCGACTCGCGGGCCGTCGGGCCCGGCGGGCTGTTCCTGGCGCTGCCGGGGGCGCGCTCCGACGGACACGACCACGCGACATCGGCGGTAGCCGCCGGCGCCGCCGTCGTGCTGGCCGCCCGGCCGGTCGGGGTTCCCGCGATCGTGGTCTCGCCGCAACCGAAAGACAGCCGGGCCGGGGTGCTCGAGCACGACCCCGACGGTTCGGGCGCGGCGGTGCTGGCCGCGCTGGCCAAGCTGGCCAAGGCGGTGGCCGCCGAGCTGGTCGCGGGCGGGCTGAGGATCATCGGGATCACCGGCTCGTCGGGAAAGACCTCGACCAAGGACCTGGTGAAAGCCGTGCTCGAGCCGCTGGGTGAGGTGGTGGCCCCGCCCGGGTCGTTCAACAACGAGCTGGGTCATCCCTGGACGGTGCTGCGCGCCACCCGCGCCACCGACTTCCTGGTGCTGGAGATGTCGGCGCGCCATCCCGGCAACATCGCCGAGCTGGCGGCCATCGCCCCGCCCGCGATCGGCGTGGTCCTCAACGTCGGCACCGCGCATCTGGGCGAGTTCGGCTCCCGCGAGGCCATCGCGCGCACCAAAGCCGAACTGCCGCAAGCCGTTCCACCATCAGGCGTGGTGGTGCTCAACGCCGACGACCCGGCGGTGGCGGCGATGGCCGACGTAACGAAGGTGACTGGGGCCCGGGTGGTTCGGGTCAGCCGCACCGGCCCCAGCGACATCTGGGCCGGACCCGTCACGCTGGACGAGCTGGCCAGGCCGACGTTCACCCTGCATGCGCGGAGCGCGATTCCGCTGACGTGTCCGCTCGGCGTCTACGGCGACCATCAGGTCAGCAACGCCATGTGCGCGGCAGCCGTCGCGCTGGAATGCGGCGCCGGCATCGAGCAGGTGGCGGCCGCGCTGGCCGGGACGGGTCCGGTGTCGCGGCACCGGATGCAGGTGACCACCCGCGCCGACGGTGTGACGGTGATCGACGACGCGTACAACGCCAACCCCGATTCGATGCGAGCCGGGCTGCAGGCCCTGGCCTGGATCGCCCACGGCCCCGACGAGCCACGGCGTAGCTGGGCGGTGCTGGGAGAGATGGCCGAGCTCGGCGAGGACGCGATAACCGAGCACGATCGCATCGGCCGGCTGGTGGTGCGCTTAGATGTGTCTCGACTGGTTGTCGTGGGAAATGGGAGGTCGATGAGCGCCATGCACCACGGAGCGGTCATGGAGGGCTCGTGGGGTTCAGAAGCCGTTAACGTCGCCGACGGCGACGCCGCCCTGGCGTTGCTGCAAGCCGAACTGCGGCCCGGCGACGTGGTCCTGGTCAAGGCGTCGAACGCCGCGGGCCTGGGGACGCTGGCCGACGCGCTGGCCGCCGATCCCAATCACGGGAGCACCCGCTCATGAGACAGATCCTCATCGCCGTCGCGATCGCGGTGACCGTGTCGATCCTGTTAACCCCGGCGCTGATTCGGCTCTACACCAGGCAGGGATTCGGCCATCAGATCCGCGAGGAGGGCCCACCCAGCCATCAGACGAAACGCGGCACGCCGTCGATGGGCGGGGTGGCGATCCTGGCCGGCATCTGGGCGGGATACCTGGGTACCCACCTGGCCGGCCTGGCGTTCCACGGTGAAGGGATGTCCGCATCGGGCCTGCTGGTGCTGGGTCTGGCCACCGTGCTGGGCGGCGTCGGATTCCTCGACGACCTGATCAAGGTCCGCAGGTCGCGCAACCTCGGGTTGAACAAGACGGCCAAGACTGTCGGGCAAATCACCGCCGGCGTGCTGTTCGGGGTGCTGGTGCTGCAGTTCCGCAACAACACCGGCCTGACACCGGCCAGCCCGGACCTGTCCTACGTGCGTGAGATCGCCACCGTCACACTGGCTCCCGCGCTGTTCGTGCTGTTCTGCGTGGTCATCGTCAGCGCCTGGTCCAACGCGGTCAACTTCACCGACGGCCTGGACGGGCTGGCCGCCGGCTGCATGGCGATGGTCACCGGCGCCTACGTGCTGATCACCTTCTGGCAATACCGCAACGCGTGCGTCACCGCGCCCGGTTTGGGCTGCTACAACGTGCGCGACCCGCTGGATCTGGCCATCATCGCCGCCTCGACCGCGGGCGCCTGCATCGGCTTTTTGTGGTGGAATGCCGCGCCGGCCAAGATCTTCATGGGTGACACCGGGTCGCTGGCGCTGGGCGGCATCATCGCGGGGTTGTCGGTGACCAGCCGCACCGAGATCCTCGCGGTCGTGCTGGGCTCGCTGTTCGTCGCCGAAATCACCTCGGTGGTGCTGCAAATCCTGGCCTTCCGCACGACCGGGCGCCGGGTGTTCCGGATGGCGCCCTTCCACCACCACTTCGAGCTGGTGGGTTGGGCCGAAACCACGGTGATCATTCGGTTCTGGCTGCTCACCGCGATCACCTGCGGCCTGGGCGTGGCGCTGTTCTACGGCGAATGGCTGGGCGCGATCGGTGCCTGACCAGCTCGACCCGCTGGTACCGGGCGCGCCCGTGCTGATCGCCGGAGGCCGGGTGACCGGCGGTGCGATACTCGCGGCGCTGACCCGGTTCGGCGCTATCCCAACCGTCTGTGACGACGATCCGGCGATGCTGCGCCCGTACGCCGAAAGCGGTGTCGCGACCGTGGATCCGGCGGTCGCCGAGCAGCGGATCCGCGACGCTAAAAAGGGATATGCGCTGGTGGTCACCAGCCCCGGCTTTCAGCCGACGACGCCCGTACTGGCGGCGGCCGCGGCCGCCGGCGTGCCGATCTGGGGCGATGTCGAGTTGGCCTGGCGGCTGGACGCCGCGGGCCGCTACGGGCCGCCGCGGCGCTGGTTGGTGGTCACCGGCACCAACGGCAAGACGACGACGACATCGATGCTGCACGCCATGTTGACCGCCGCGGGACTGCGCAGTGTGCTGTGCGGCAATATCGGCAGCCCGGTGCTCGACGTGCTGGACCAGCCCGCCGAGGTGCTGGCCGTCGAGCTGTCCAGCTTCCAGCTGTACTGGGCGCCGTCGCTGCGGCCCGAGGCGGGCGTGGTGCTCAACATCGCCGAAGACCACCTGGACTGGCATTCCACCATGGAGGAATACAGCGCGGCGAAAGCCCGGGTGCTCAATGGTCGGGTCGCGGTGGTCGGGCTGGACGACCGTCGGGCGGCCGCGCTGCTGGCGACCGCGTCGGCGCCGGTGCGGGTGGGCTTCCGGCTCGGCGAACCGGCCGCGGGCGAACTCGGCGTGCGGGACGGCCAGCTGATCGACCGCGCCTTCGCCGACGATCTCGCGCTCCTGCGCGCCGCGTCGATCCCGGTCCCGGGCCCGTCCGGCGTCCTCGACACGCTCGCCGCGGCGGCGCTGGCCCGCTGCGTCGGGGTGCCCCGTGAAGCAATCGGGGCCGCGATCTCATCCTTCCAGCTGGGCCGGCACCGGGCCGAGGTGGTGGCCGTCGCCGACGGCATCACCTACGTCGACGACTCCAAGGCCACCAACCCGCACGCCGCCGAGGCGTCGGCGCTGGCCTACCCGCGGGTGGTCTGGGTGGCCGGTGGTCTGCTCAAGGGCGCCTCCGTCGACGCCGAGGTCGCCCGAATCGCGTCGCGGCTGGTCGGCGCGGTGCTCATCGGCCGAGATCGCGCCCAGGTTGCCGAGGCGTTATCGCGACACGCGCCCGATGTGCCCGTCGTCCAGGTTGTGACAGGCGAGGATGTTGAGATGCATGCGACTGCTGATGTTTCTGGGGCTTCTGTTGTTGAAGTGGCGAAAGATGATGGTACGAGTGGGGCGGTCGGTGCTCGCGTGATGACCGCGGTGGTGGCCGCGGCCCGTGGCCTGGCCAAACCCGGTGACACCGTGCTCCTGGCACCGGCCGGCGCGTCGTTCGACCAGTTCAGCGGCTACGCCGACCGTGGCGACACCTTCGCGGCCGCGGTGCGCGCGGCGATCCGGTAGCCGGTGTGGGTAACGCGCTGACCCGGTTGCTGCGCCCGGGTAGAGGAACCAAAGAGACCCTAGAGACCTCAGCAGCCTCCGAAACCTCGGAGGCTTCAGAGAATCCGGAGCAGGTCGAGGCCGCCGTCACCACCGAAGAAGGGGGTCTGCGCAGGCGATTCGGTGCCTGGCTGGGCCGGCCCATGACGTCGTTTCACCTGCTCATCGCCGTCGCCGCGTTGCTGACGACGCTCGGTCTGATCATGGTGTTGTCGGCCTCTGGCGTGCGCTCCTACGGCGCCGACGGGTCCGCGTGGGTGATTTTCGGCAAGCAGGTCTTGTGGACGGTCATCGGACTCATCGGGTGCTACGCGTCCATGCGGATGTCGGTGCGATTCATCCGGCGGATGGCGTTCACCAGTTACGCAATCACCATCATCTTGCTGGTGTTGGTGCTGATTCCGGGGATCGGCAACCTCGCCAACGGCTCCCGTAAGTGGTTCGTCATTGCTGGCTTTTCGATGCAGCCGTCCGAGCTGGCCAAGATCGCGTTCGCCATCTGGGGCGCGCACCTGCTGGCCGCACGCCGGCTGGAACGCGCCTCACTGCGCGAGATGCTGATTCCCCTGGTGCCGGCCGCGGTCGTCGCTCTGGCGCTGGTCGTCGCCCAGCCCGACCTCGGGCAGACGGTCTCGCTGGGCATCATCCTGCTCGGCCTGTTGTGGTACGCCGGGTTGCCGCTGCGGGTGTTCGTCAGCTCGCTGGCCGCGGTCTTTGTCGCCGGCGCGATCCTGGCCATGTCGGCGGGCTACCGGTCCGACCGGGTGCGGTCCTGGCTGGACCCCGAAAACGACCCGATGGACACCGGCTACCAGGCACGGCAGGCGAAGTTCGCGTTGGCTCACGGCGGCATTTTCGGCGACGGCCTCGGTCAGGGCGTCGCGAAATGGAACTACTTGCCCAACGCGCACAACGACTTCATCTTCGCGATCATCGGCGAGGAGCTCGGCCTCGTCGGCGCACTGGGGCTGCTCGCGCTCTTCGGGTTGTTCGCCTACACCGGCATGCGCATCGCGCGCCGATCGGCTGACCCGTTCCTGCGACTGCTGACCGCCACCACGACGTTCTGGGTGCTGGGCCAGGCGTTCATCAACATCGGCTACGTGATCGGGATGCTGCCGGTCACCGGCCTGCAGCTGCCGCTGATTTCTGCCGGCGGAACATCTACGGCCACAACGCTTTTCATGATAGGCATCATGATCAATGCGGCTCGTCACGAACCGGAGGCGGTGGCCGCGCTGCGCGCCGGGCGTGACGACAAGGTGAACCGGGTGCTGCGGCTACCGCTACCGGAGCCGTATGTGCCGAGTCGTATCGAGGCGTTCCGCGACCGCAAGCAGACCCGCCCGAAGCCCGCGAAGGCGCCGGCCGGCAACAAGCCCCCCCGGCCCGAAAAATCCCAGCGGGCGGCATTACCCCGAGCGGCCGATCGCCGAGCTCACTCGGGAAGGCATCATGGATCTGGCCAGCGGCACGCCGGCCAGCGTCATACTGGGCGCGTTCGCGCATTGGAAGGTCAGCGTTACGGGTGAACGACACGATCAGGCAGCCGGCCGGCGGGCAGGGGGCAAGGCCCTCGCCCGCCGGTGCCGCGTCATCGGTCAATGCCACCCTGTCGGTCGTACTCGCCGGCGGGGGTACAGCCGGGCATGTCGAGCCGGCGATGGCCGTCGCCGACGCGCTGTCCGCGCTGGATCCCCAGGTCCGGATCACCGCCTTGGGCACCGTGCGCGGTCTGGAGACCCGGCTGGTACCCGAGCGGGGCTACCACCTCGAGCTGATCACCCCGGTGCCGTTGCCGCGCAAACCCAACGGAGACCTGGCCCGGCTGCCACCGCGGGTATGGCGTGCCGTGCGGGAGACCCGGGCGGTGCTCGACGCCGTCGACGCCGACGTCGTCATCGGTTTCGGCGGGTACGTGGCGTTGCCGGCCTATCTCGCCGCCCGCCGGATCCCTGGCGTGCGCCGGCGTATCCCGGTGGTGATCCACGAGGCCAACGCGAGGGCCGGGATAGCCAACCGCGTCGGCGCCCGCACCGCGGACCGGATCCTGTCCGCGGTCCCGGATTCCGGGCTAAGGCGCGCCGAGGTGGTCGGGGTGCCGGTTCGCGCGGCCATCACCGAGCTGGACCGTGCCGCGTTGCGCACGCAAGCGCGCAAGCACTTCGGCTTCGCCGACGACGCCCGGGTCTTGCTGGTGTTCGGCGGTTCACAGGGCGCGGTCTCGCTCAACCGGGCCGTGTCGGCGGCCGCCGCCGACCTGGCGGCCGCGGGCGTGGCGGTGCTGCACGCCCACGGGCCCAAGAACACCCTCGAACTGCGCTCACCCGACCCTGGCGATCCGCCGTATGTGGCGGTGCCGTACCTGGACCGCATGGATCTTGCCTACGCCGCTGCCGATCTGGCGATCTGCCGGTCCGGTGCGATGACCGTCGCCGAGGTGTCGGCCGTCGGCCTGCCGGCCATCTACGTGCCGCTGCCGATCGGCAACGGCGAACAGCGGCTCAACGCGCTGCCGGTGGTGAACGCCGGCGGCGGCATGATCGTCGCCGATGCCGACCTGACCCCGGAGCTGGTGGCCCGGCAGGCCGGCGGGCTGCTCAACGACCCGGACCGGCTGGCCGCGATGACGGCGGCCGCCGCGCAGGTGGGACATCCCGACGCGGCGCGCCAGGTGGCTCAGGCGGCGCTGGACACAGCAAGAAAAGCGGCGTTGCGGAGACGCCGGTGAACGCCGAGCAGTTGCCGCCCGAGCTGCGCCGGGTGCACATGGTGGGCATCGGGGGAGCCGGCATGTCGGGCATCGCCCGCATCCTGCTGGACCGGGAGGGGCTGGTGTCCGGGTCGGACGCCAAGGAGTCGCGCGGCCTGCACGCGCTGCGGGCCCGGGGCGCGGAGATCCGGATCGGGCATGATGCGTCGTCGCTGGATCTGCTGCCCGGCGGCCCCACCGCGGTCATCACCACCCACGCCGCCATTCCCAAGACCAATCCCGAGCTCGTCGAGGCCCGGCGCCGCGGCATTCCGGTGATATTGCGACCGGCGGTGCTGGCCAAGCTGATGGCGGGGCGCACCACGCTGATGGTCACCGGCACCCACGGCAAGACGACGACGACGTCGATGCTGATCGTGGCCCTGCAGCACTGCGGGCGAGACCCGTCGTTCGCGGTCGGCGGTGAGCTGGGGGAGGCCGGCACCAACGCGCATCACGGCAGCGGCGACTGCTTCGTCGCCGAGGCCGACGAAAGCGACGGCTCGCTGCTGGAGTACACGCCCAACGTCGCGGTGGTCACCAACATCGAGTCCGATCACCTGGACTTCTACGGCAGCGCCGAAGCCTACGTCGGGGTGTTCGACTCCTTCGTGGAACGCCTGGCGCCCGGGGGAGCGCTCGTGGTGTGCACCGATGACCCCGGCGCCGCCGCGCTAGCCCAGCGCACCGAAGAGTTGGGCATTCGGGTGCTGCGCTATGGGTCCGGGGGGGCCGGGCCGCCCGACCAATTGGCCGGCGCGCTGCTGTCCTGGGAACAGCAAGGCACCGAAGCCGTCGCGCACATCCAGTTAGCCTCCGAACCAGGCTCAGCATCGCGCCCACGGGTGATGCGGCTGTCGGTGCCCGGACGGCACATGGCGCTCAACGCGCTGGCTGCGCTGCTGGCCGCGGCCGAGGTCGGTGCCGCCGTTGATGACGTGCTCGACGGGCTGGCCGGTTTCGAGGGTGTGCGTCGCCGGTTCGAACTGGTCGGGGCCTCGGGAGACGGCCGGGCCCCGAACTCACAGGTGCGGGTGTTCGACGACTACGCGCACCACCCCACCGAGATCAGCGCCACGCTGGCGGCGGTCCGCACGGTGCTCGAGCAAAGCGGCAGCGGTCGTTTGCTGGTGGTGTTTCAGCCCCATTTATATTCGCGCACAAAGGCTTTCGCTGCAGAGTTCGGTCGCGCGCTGGATGCCGCCGACGAGGTGTTCGTGCTGGACGTCTACGGTGCCCGCGAACAGCCGCTCGCCGGTATCAGTGGAGCCAGCGTCGCCGAACACGTCAGCACGGCGCCGGTGCACTACATCGCGGATTTCTCGGCCGTCGCCGAGCGGGTAGCGGCCGCAGCCGGCCCGGGTGACGTCATCGTCACCATGGGCGCCGGCGACGTGACCATGCTGGGACCGGAGATCGTCACCGCGCTGCGGGCGCGGGCCAATCGCAGCGCGCCCGGGCGGCCCGGGGTGGTGCGGTGAGCGAGCCCAGCGAGCCGACCGACCTGGCCGAAACCGCCGACACCACCGATACGGCCGAAACCGCCCACGAAACCGCCGACGAAAACGCCGGCACCGAGCCGCTGCTCACCCAACCGCAGGACACCGAGACCGAGGCGGATCCAGCCGAGGTCGAGGGGCCGCGCCGGCGCGCTCGCCGCGAACGGGCCGAGCGCCGCGCCGCCCAGGCCCGCGCCACGGCCATCGAGGAGGCTCGCCGCGAGGCCAAGCGGCAGGCCCGCGGCCGCATCATCGATGAGCCCAAACCCGCGCGGGGCGTCGTTCGAGGTTTGAAGATGCTGCTGATGACGGTGTTGTTGGCCGTCGTCGGCGTCGGGCTCGCACTCATCCTCTATTTCACGCCGGCGATGTCGGCGCGCAGCATCGTCGTCAGCGGGACCGGCGCGGTTACTCGCGAGGAGGTCATCGACGCGGCGCAGGTGCGGCCGGGGACACCGCTGCTGCAGATCAACACCAACCAGGTCGCCGACCGGGTTGCGGCCATCCGCCGGGTAGCCAGCGCGCGGGTGCAGCGCCAGTACCCGTCGGCGCTGCGGATCACCATCGTGGAGCGAGTCCCGATGGTGGTCAAGGATTTTCCGGACGGCCCGCACCTGTTCGACCGCGACGGCGTCGACTTCGCGACCGCTCCGCCGCCGCCGGCGCTGCCCTACATCGACGTCGCCGATCCCGGGCCGACCGATCCGGACACCAAGGCCGCTCTGGCGGTGTTGCTCGCGCTCCGGCCCGAGGTCGCCGGGCAGGTGGGCCGGATCGCGGCCTCGTCGGTGTCGTCGATCACCCTCACACTCGGCGACGGGCGGGTCGTGATCTGGGGGAGCACCGACCGCGCCGACGAGAAGGCCGAGAAGCTGGCCGCGTTGCTGACACAGCCCGGGCGGACCTACGACATCTCCAGTCCCGATCTACCGACCGTGAAGTAGCCGCGGACTGCGCGAGCAGACACAAAATCGCCCGGCGGTTCGGCGTGTCGCGCACTTTTGCTGGGGGTACCTCCCGCTTGCGGGGGACTGCTCGCGCAGGCGCAGTCGACCGACAGCAGAAAAAAACACGCGCCGCGTTTCGGCGCGCCTGCACGGTTAGTACCCGTCGTACCCATACGGTTCTGGTTACGCGGATCAACTTGACATAACTCTAACCCTATACTTGAGGTTGAGAGTCTTCAAGCGGACAAACCGAGTCCCATCAGGGAGGAAGACGAGATGATGACCCCCCCGCACAACTACCTAGCCGTAATCAAGGTTGTGGGTATCGGCGGCGGCGGCGTCAACGCCGTCAACCGGATGATCGAGCAGGGCCTCAAAGGCGTGGAGTTCATCGCGATCAACACCGACGCGCAGGCGTTGTTGATGAGCGATGCCGACGTCAAGCTCGACGTCGGGCGCGACTCCACCCGTGGATTAGGCGCCGGCGCGGACCCCGAGGTCGGTCGCAAGGCCGCCGACGACGCCAAGGACGAGATCGAGGAACTGCTGCGCGGGGCGGACATGGTGTTCGTCACCGCCGGCGAAGGCGGCGGCACCGGCACCGGCGGGGCGCCCGTCGTCGCCAGCATCGCCCGCAAGCTGGGGGCGTTGACCGTCGGCGTGGTCACCCGGCCGTTCTCGTTCGAGGGCAAGCGCCGCGGCACGCAGGCCGAAGTCGGCATAACCACGCTGCGGGAAAGCTGCGACACCCTGATCGTGATCCCCAACGACCGGCTGCTGCAGATGGGGGATGCCGCGGTATCCCTGATGGATGCGTTCCGCAGCGCCGACGAGGTGCTGCTCAACGGCGTGCAGGGCATCACCGACCTGATCACCACACCCGGGCTGATCAATGTCGACTTCGCCGACGTCAAGGGCATCATGTCCGGTGCCGGTACCGCGCTGATGGGCATCGGCTCGGCACGCGGCGAGGGTCGGGCGCTCAAAGCGGCCGAGATCGCCATCAACTCGCCGCTGCTGGAACAATCCATGGAGGGTGCCCAGGGTGTGCTGATGTCGATCGCCGGCGGCAGTGATCTGGGTCTGTTCGAGATCAACGAAGCGGCTTCGTTGGTGCAGGACGCCGCCCATCAAGACGCCAACATCATCTTCGGCACCGTGATCGACGACTCGCTGGGCGACGAGGTGCGCGTCACCGTCATCGCCGCCGGCTTTGACGCCACTGGCCCTGGTCGCAAGCCCGTCATCGGGGCGGGCGGCGCCATTGCCCCGGAAAAGACCGGCGCACATGCCATAGCGTCGGCGAAGGCCGGCAAGCTCAGCTCCACGCTGTTCGAGCCCGTCGACGCCGTCAGCGTGCCGGTTCACACCAACGGATCGACCCTGAACATTGGCGGCGATGACGACGACGTCGATGTGCCGCCGTTCATGCGCCGCTGAGGTCCACATGGGGGCGGATTCCGGATACTGGGCTCGTGAGCGTTCGAATCCGGCGAGTGACAACTACGCGGGCGGGGGGCATTTCGGCGCCGCCGTTCGACACCTTCAACCTCGGCGACCATGTGGGTGACGACCCGGCAGCGGTGGCCGCAAACCGCGCCCGGTTGGCTGCCGCGATTGGCCTCGGCGCCGACCGGGTGGTCTGGATGAACCAGGTCCACGGTGATCGAGTCGCGATGGTTGACGAGCCGCGCCCTGCCCCGGTCGATGACACCGACGCTTTGGTGACCAGCGCGTCGCGACTGGCGCTGGCGGTGGTGACGGCCGACTGCGTACCGGTGCTGATGGGCGACGCGCGCGCGGGCGTGGTCGGCGCCGTCCACGCCGGGCGCGTCGGGGCCCAGCGGGGCGTGGTGGCTCGCGCGGTGGAGGCGATGCTGCACCTGGGCGCGCACGCCGACGACATCTCGGTGCTACTCGGCCCGGCGGTCAGCGGCCGCAACTACGAAGTGCCCGCAACGATGGCCGACGAGGTCGAGGCGGCCTTGCCGGGCAGCCGCACCACCACCTCGGCCGGAACCCCCGGCCTGGACCTTCGGGCCGGAATCGCTTGTCAGCTACGCGATTTGGGTATCACGTCGATCGATGTCGATCAGCGGTGCACCGTGGCCGACCCGACTCTGTTCAGCCATCGCCGGGGTGCGCCAACCGGGCGGCTGGCGTCGCTGGTCTGGATGGAATGACCGCGATGGCGGTTGGAACGCCCGTACAGGGAAACGAGGGCGACCGCGAATCGGAATTGACGCACGCGTTGGCGACGGTGCGATCACGGCTTGCGGCGGCCGCGGAAGCGGCGGGTCGCAATGTCGGCGAAATTGAACTGCTGCCCATTACCAAATTCTTTCCCGCAACCGATGTTGCGATTCTGTCGCGATTGGGTTGTCGGTGCGTTGGCGAATCGCGGGAGCAGGAAGCTTCGAACAAGGTAGCCGAACTCGCCCGGCTGTCAGCCTCTTACCCGCAGGCCGACTTCGGGGGCATGCACTGGCATATGGTCGGCCAGATTCAGCGCAACAAGGCCCGGTCGCTGGCCCGGTGGGCGCATACGGCCCACTCGATCGACAGCTCGCGGTTGGTGACCGCGCTCGATCGCGCGATGGCGACGGCCCTGGCCGACGGCCGCCGAGCGGAACCGCTGCGGGTCTACGTCCAGGTCAGTCTCGACGGCGAGGTGTCTCGCGGCGGCGTCGACGTCCTTACACCCGGCGCGGTTGATGAGGTTTGTGCCCGGGTCGAGGAATCGAAGAGCCTGAGACTGGTCGGGTTGATGGGCATCCCGCCCCTGGATTGGGAGCCCGACCAGGCCTTTGACCGGCTGCAATCGGAACACAGCCGGGTGCTGGAAACGCACCCGAATGCGGTCGGATTGTCCGCCGGCATGTCGAATGACTTCGAAATTGCGGTCAAACATGGTTCGACGTGTGTGCGTGTCGGTACCGCGCTATTGGGCCCGCGGCAGTTACGGTCACCGTAATTAGTCACTGTAGTCACACCTTCATCACAGACATCAATACTCCCAAAGGCTTAGAAGGGGATCACAGCAATGAGCACACTCCACAAGGTGAAGGCCTACTTCGGTATGGCGCCGATGGATGACTACGAAGACGAGTACTACGACGACCGCGCCCCCTCTCGTGGTTTCCCGCGCCCCCGTTTTGACGACGGATATGGCCGCTATGACGGGCGTGACTACGAGGACTCGCGGGACCCCCGCGCCGACCTGCGCGAGCCCGACTACCCGCCGCCCAGCAGCTACCGCGGCGGCTACGGAGAGGAACCGCCCTACCGTCCGCGCGAGTTCGACCGGTCCGACATGAGCCGCCCGCGCCTCGGGTCATGGTTGCGCGGTTCCACTCGGGGCTCGCTGGCGATGGACCCGCGCCGGATGGCGATGATGTTCGAGGAAGGCCACCCGCTGTCGAAGATCACCACGCTCCGGCCCAAGGACTACAGCGAGGCCCGCACCATTGGCGAGCGATTCCGCGACGGCACCCCGGTCATCATGGACCTGGTGTCGATGGACAATGCCGATGCCAAACGGCTGGTTGACTTCGCGGCCGGCTTGGCCTTCGCGTTGCGTGGTTCGTTCGACAAGGTCGCGACCAAGGTGTTCCTGCTGTCGCCCGCCGACGTCGATGTGTCGCCCGAGGAGCGTCGCCGGATCGCTGAAACCGGCTTCTACGCATACCAATAGCCGCTTTCTAGCCCGGGTCGGTACGCTGGCGAGAATTCTCGTCATCTCATCGTTAGGTCGGGGCTCTAGTTGGTGCTGTTCTTTCAGATCCTTGGGTTTGCGCTGTTCATCTTCTGGCTGCTGCTCATCGCTCGGGTCGTCGTCGAGTTCATCCGCTCGTTCAGCCGTGACTGGCGTCCCAGCGGTATCACCGTGGTGATCCTGGAGATCATCATGTCGATTACCGACCCGCCGGTGAAACTGCTGCGTCGGCTGATTCCCCAACTGACCATCGGCGCGGTCCGCTTCGACCTATCCATCATGGTGCTGCTCTTGGTTGCGTTCATCGGTATGCAATTGGCGTTCGGCGCCGCGGCCTGAGACTGGAGACGGTTCGGCCACGGTTTGGCGTCGATTTGATGAGCGCGATTTTAAAATTCTAAGGATTGGGATTTTATTGCCCTCAGTGTTTGAAATTGGCTCTTATTTATTGGCCTAATCGGCAACCGTCGGGTCTGGTGTGACAGGATGGACGCCAGTTGCGCGATGGCTACCACTGCGTTTTACACTTTGCAGATCGTTTGACAGGAACTTGAGGGGATCGAAAAATGCCGCTTACACCAGCCGACGTCCACAACGTGGCGTTCAGTAAGCCGCCCATCGGCAAGCGTGGTTATAACGAAGACGAGGTCGACGCCTTCCTCGACTTGGTGGAAAACGAGCTGACGCGGCTCATCGAAGAGAACTCCGATCTGCGTCAACGCATCGAGGAGTTGGACCACGAACTGGCCGGCGGGGGCGGCGGTGTTTCCGCTCAGCCCACCCAGGCGATTCCGACCTTCCAGCCCGAGCCCGAGCCCGAACCCGAACCTGTCAAGCCGGCGCCGGTCGCGGCCCCGGTCGCGGCTCCGACTCCGGCGCCCTCTAGCACCAACGAGGAACAGGCCATGAAGGCCGCTCGGGTGCTGGCCCTGGCCCAGGACACCGCCGACCGGCTCACCAGCACCGCCAAGGCCGATTCGGACAAGATGCTGGCCGATGCCCGCGCGAACGCCGACCAAATTGTCAGTGAGGCTCGACACACCGCGGAGACCACGGTCGCCGAGGCCCGCCAGCGCGCGGACACGATGCTCGCCGACGCGCAAAGCCGCTCCGAGAGCCAGTTGCGCCAAGCTCAGGAAAAGGCCGACGCGCTGCAGGCCGACGCCGAGCGCAAGCATTCCGAGATCATGGGCACCATCAACCAACAACGCACGGTGCTGGAAGGCAGGCTCGAGCAGCTGCGCACGTTCGAGCGCGAATACCGGACCCGCCTCAAGACCTACCTGGAATCTCAGCTGGAGGAGCTCGGCCAGCGCGGATCGGCGGCGCCGGTCGATTCCAGCGCGGATGCGGGTGGGTTCGACCAATTCAATCGGGGTAACTAGCCCGGAACCGTGCCGGACACTCGCCGCGCTTCGAGGTCGGTACATTCGACCTGGCGGTTCGCTAGTTGGCTGGAGGATGACCGATGTTGATCATTGCGCTGGTATTGGCCCTGGTGGGGCTCGTGGCGCTGGTATTCGCGGTCGTCACGAGCAACGAGCTGGTGGCCTGGGTGTGCATCGCGGCCAGCGTCCTGGGCGTGGTGCTGCTGATTATCGACGCAGTTCAGGAACGCCGGCGACGTGACGCGGGCGGCGCGGGCGGCGACGTCGAAGGCAGCGGCAGTGACAGTGGGGACGAGGCCGCCTCCGTCGACTACCCGGAGGAAGTCGCCGACGACGAGTCCGCAACAGCAGCCGGCACCGAGGCGACCGAGGAATCGGCGGTGTCCACTGAAGGCCGCAGCGACGATCACGCTTAGAGCTCTCCGAGGGCTAGGCGAGCAGCTCGCGCACCTCGTCGTCGCTGACCTGGTGAAAATCGGCGTAGACCTGTCCGACGGCGTCGAAATCGACCGGCATGGTCGCGCACACGACGTCGTTGGCTTCCCGGGCGAGTTCGCGGCAGGCTGACTGCGGCCCGACCGGCACCGCGACCACGATGGATTGCGGCCCTAGGGCCCGTACGGCGCGAACCGCCGCCAACATGCTGGCCCCGGTGGCGATGCCGTCGTCCACCAGGATCACGACCTTGCCGCGTGGGTCGGCGACCGGGCGCCCGCGTCGGTAGGCTTGCTCGCGCCGCTCGAGCTCGACCGTCTCGCTTTCGATCGCCTCGCGCACCTGCTCGTCCGTGATGTGCAAGTTGGATACCACGTTGTCGTTCATGACGACCACGCCGCCGCTGGCCACCGCGCCCATCGCGAGTTCAGACCACCGGGGCACCCCCAGCTTGCGCACCAGAAACGCGTCCAGTTCGGCGTGCAACGCCGAGGCGACCTCCCGGCCGACCGGAACGCCGCCGCGAGCCAGCCCCAGCACCAGCAGATTGTCCTTGCCGCGGTAGGCCGTAAGCTCCTCGGCCAGCGCGCGGCCGGCCTCATGGCGGTCGCGGAATGTGCGCGCTGGTGTCCTCCGGAGAAAGCCTGGTCGGTTCATTCCCCGCAAGCCTACGTCCGGCAGCGAATTTCTCAAGAGCGCGCCGTAAACCGTTGCTCGCCAAGAGAATTGATGCCACGTTATTTTGTGTCCGAGGGGGGACTTGAACCCCCACGCCCATTAGTAGGGCACTAGCACCTCAAGCTAGCGCGTCTGCCATTCCGCCACTCGGACAAGGCCAACCGCATGGGTTGGCAGCTAAGGCTATCGGATTGGGCCCTAGGGACCCAAGCGGACCCAAGCCCGGTTTTGGGCGCGGGTGCGTCGGCGTTTGGGCATCATCGCGGTGCGCTGGCTGGAAAACACCATGAACACACCCAACCGCGGTAGATGACACCGAAAATCGACCCGCTCCTCGGCTTACACTTCCGCAGTTCTCGAGACGTGTACGCGCTCAGCGGGGCCGAACGATGTCCTGGTTTCAAGTAGCTGCGCGATCTGGTGATCGGGTGGGGCTTGGTTCGGGACACGTGGCGTTCACGTAGCTCACGGGTGTGCCGCGGAGGATGCCTCGTTCGCTCGCATCTGCCTAAATCGTTGAGCGGCGGTCAGAAGGGCGGTGGGTCGTCGTTGGGTGGGGCTGGTCCGGTTCGGGCCATGCGTGCGTCGCGGTTCTGCCGGCGTTCGGTGGCCACGCGCTTGGCGCGGTCTTGGGTGCGGGTTCGGCGGCGTTTGGGCATCATGGCAGTCCGCTGGGCACGGTCATCCGGTGGTGGGTCGGCTTCGGGTGCCGGCATGCCGCCGACGGCGTGGCACAGGCTGGGACCAGTTTGGCCGACCTCGCGAGTTCGGCGACCAGCTCGGGGGTGATCAGCCCGTCGGCATTGATCTCGGAGCCCGGCGCTGTTCCGGTCCCGTTGAGGGTGGCTTGTTCGGCGATGACGTGGATGGTCACCGGCGAGGGCGCGGGCCGCTTGCCCGCTGCGCAGTCAGCGCGCCCGCAGCGACAGCCCAGCCGCTGCGCCCCGGCGGCCAGCGCTCCCAGGGCATCGGCGCGGCGCTCGTCTTTGGTGCGGGGGTCGTGGGCACACACCGTGTCCGCCAAGGCATTCAAGCGGGTGTCCAGGGCGTGGGCGTCGACGGTGAACAGGCTGCCGATGATCTGGGACAGGCCCTCTTGCTCGGCGCCGATCCAGATCTCGCGGTCGGCCTGCTGCTCGGTGCGTCGCCGCACCGCATCCGCGTCAGCGCGGGCCACGATCTTGTCGACCTGGGCGCCCAGTCGGCCCTGGCTCATCGAGGGCCAACGCGCCACATTGGCCGCCAGTTGCGCATCCACGGTGGTCAGCACGTCGGGGTCGGTGATCAGATCACTGCGGTACACGATCGTGGTAAACGCCCGATAGTCGATATCCCGGCCTTGAACACCTCACCGACCTGCGGGAGCCGCTCACGCATCGCCCGGGCATAGCGCAACCGGGAAGCCGCCGCGGCCCTGGCTGATCCGCAACGCCGCACCGACCTCGGCGGCCACCGCCGCCTCAGTGTCGATCGCCCAGTCATCGGTGTCCGAACGCGACAAGTACCGATCCGCGAACAACTGCCCGATCACCGCCAGCTGCTCAGCGGCCGCGCGGTTCTCCGCGCGAGCAGCCGCACGCAGGCGGTCGATCCACGCCGCTGTCTCCGGCGTCGGCCGCGAGGCATGCCGTCTATCGAACATACGTGCGAGTATGCCACGACCCTCCGACAGGTTCGTCGAGCCGAGCCTCGCGCCGCTAGCAGTGGTAGGAAGGGTGACTGTGGCCCTCGAGACTAGCGATGCGACGAGCGATGACGTGGTCGAGGTTGTCAGCAGGCTGATCCGATTCGATACCACCAACACCGGCGAACCCGACACCACCCAAGGTGAGGCGGAGTGCGCGCGGTGGGTCGCCGAGCAGCTGGCCGAGGTCGGCTACCAGCCCGAATACCTCGAATCCGGTGCACCAGGCCGGGGCAATGTGTTCGCCCGTCTGCCGGGCGCCGACAGTTCTCGCGGCGCCCTGCTCATCCATGGGCATCTCGACGTGGTGCCGGCCGAAGCGGCCGACTGGAGCGTGCACCCGTTTTCCGGAGCGATCGAAGACGGCTATGTCTGGGGCCGCGGCGCGGTCGACATGAAGGACATGGTCGGCATGATGATCGTGATCGCCCGACAGTTGAAGCGTGCGGGCATCGTGCCGCCGCGCGATCTCGTCTTCGCGTTCGTCGCCGACGAGGAGCACGGCGGCAAGTACGGGTCGCACTGGCTGGTGGACAATCGGCCCGATCTCTTCGACGGCGTCACCGAGGCGATCGGTGAAGTGGGCGGGTTTTCGCTGACCGTGCCGCGCCCCGACGGCGGTGAGCGCCGCCTGTACTTGATCGAGACGGCCGAGAAGGCCATCAGGTGGATGCGGCTGACCGCCCGGGGCCAGGCCGGGCACGGCTCGATGATCAACGATCAAAACGCCGTCACCGCCCTCGCCGAAGCGGTTGCCCGACTCGGTCGCCACCGATTTCCGCTCGTGCTCACCGACACCGTCGTCGAATTCCTGGGTGCCATCAGCGAGGAGACCGGCATTTCGTTCGACGTAGAGTCGTCCGACTTGGAGGGGACGATCGAGAAACTCGGCCCCATGGCCCGGATGCTGAAGGCGATGTTGCACGACACCGCGAACCCCACAATGCTCAAGGCCGGCTATAAGTCCAACGTGATCCCGGCGACCGCGGAAGCGGTGGTGGACTGCCGCGTGCTCCCCGGTCGGCAGGCGGCGTTCGAAGCCGAGGTCGACGAATTGATCGGCCCCGACGTGACCCGGGAGTGGATCAGGGACTTGTCATCGTATGAGACCAGCTTCGACGGCGATCTGGTCGATGCCATGAACGCCGCGGTGCTGGCGGTCGACCCCGACGGCCGGACGGTGCCCTATATGCTCGCGGGCGGAACTGACGCGAAAGCCTTCGCGCGCATAGGGATTCGCTGCTTCGGCTTCAGCCCGCTGCGGTTGCCGCCGGAATTGGATTTCGCTTCGTTGTTCCACGGCGTCGACGAGCGGGTACCCACCGATGCGCTGAAGTTCGGCACCGAGGTGCTGGCACACTTTCTTACGCACTGCTAGTGACACGAGAGGACTGACCTATGGATTCGCGGCCCGACCCGTACGACGCGCTGCCCAAGCTGCCGACGTTCACCCTGACCTCGGAATCGCTCACCGACGGCCAGCCGTTGGCCACACCGCAAATCAGCGGAATCATGGGCGCGGGCGGAGAGGACGTCAGCCCGCAGCTGAGCTGGTCGGGCTTCCCCGACGAGACCCGCAGCTTCGCGGTTACCGTCTACGATCCCGACGCGCCGACGTTGTCCGGGTTCTGGCACTGGGCGGTCGCTAACCTGTCCGCCGACGTCACCGAGCTGCCCGACGGCGCGGGCGACGGCAGTGACCTGCCGGGCGGCGCGCTGACGTTGGTCAACGACGCCGGAATGCGCCGCTACATCGGCGCCGCACCGCCCCCCGGCCACGGTGCGCATCGCTATTACGTCGCCGTGCACGCGGTCAAGGTCGACAAACTCGACCTCAGCGAGGACGCCAGCCCGGCGTTTCTCGGATTCAATCTGTTCCAGCACGCCATCGCCCGCGCGGTCATCCACGGCACTTACGAACGGACCTAAACCGTTTCGTCATCTCACAGCAGACCGGTAACTGGCGCCTAGGGTGCGGCTAACAACGGCACGCACCGTTTTGGCATGACAAAACCGACCGGGCGCCGGTGGCAAGCGATTTTCGCCGGGGCTGCGGCCCTCGCGATACGGTCAGGATCCCCGGCCGAGTGCAGGCCGCTATCTGTTGTTACTCAAGCACCCTTCGGCATACCCTCCCATCGGGGGTGACCCGCAATATGGAGAGAAAAATGTCCCCAACGATCCGCGCAACGGCCGGGTTCGTTAGCGGTGTGGCCCTGGTCCCGTTCGTCGCGTTGGCGCCGCCGGCCATTGCCGATCCGATGGACCCGATCCCGGGAAACGGTGTCTTCCAGGTGGGACCCGACATCGCGCCCGGCCTCTACCGCACGGCCGGCTCGGCGTCGACCTTCGGGGTTTGGATAAACAATGTGCCGACCCAGGCCTCGATGTGCTCGTGGTTTACCTACAGCACGCCCGATGCGAACAAGGATCATGTAGTCCAGGCGAATACCTCGGTCGGTCCGATGTTCGCGAGTATTAACACAACGATCAAGGCCTTCGAGTCGCAGAACTGTCAACCCTGGTCGCGGGTGCCATAAGCCGCCGAGCCGACCGCGTCGTGCAGCGAGGCGAATCCATTCTCGCGCAGTCTTGAAGCGATGCCGTCGTGAATGTGCTTGGGCCACAAGGGCCCGCCGTAGATGAAGCCGGTATATCCCTGCAGCAGCGATGCACCGGCGGTGATGCGGTCCCACGCATCGTCGGCGGTCTCGATGCCACCAACGCTGATCAGCGTCAACCGATCTCCGACACGGCCGTAGAGACGCCGCAGCACCTCGGCCGCGCGGCGGGAAACCGGCGGCCCCGAAATACCGCCGGCGCCAAGCTCTTTGACCCCTGGAGTGGCCAGGCCGTCGCGCGACACCGTGGTGTTGGTCGCCACGATGCCGGCCAGCCCCAGTTCGACGGCCAGGTCGGCGATGTCGTCGATGTCGGAGTCGGAGATGTCCGGCGCGATCTTGACCAGGACGGGCACCGAGGTCTCCGCCTGAACGGCCGCCAGGATGGGCCGCAGCGACTCGACTGCCTGCAGGTCGCGCAGCCCCGGTGTGTTGGGCGAGCTGACGTTGACCACCAGGTACGACGCCAGTGGGCCGACGAGCCGGGCGCTGTCGCGGTAGTCGTCGACGGCGTCGGCGGCCGGGGTTGTCTTGGTCTTGCCGATGTTCACCCCGATCGGCACGTCGGGTTGGCGCCGCGCGAGCCGGGCCGCCAGCGCGCCGGCGCCGAGATTGTTGAACCCCATCCGGTTCAGCAGGGCGCGGTCGTCGGCCAGCCGAAACATCCGCGGGGCCGGGTTGCCGGGTTGCGGACGCGCGGTCACGGTCCCGACCTCCGCGTAACCGAAACCCAAGGCACCCCAGGTGTGCAGACCCATGCCGTCTTTGTCGAACCCGGCGGCCAGCCCGAGCGGTCCCGCGAAGCGCACCCCGAACACCGTGCTGGCCAGCACCGGGTCCGCCGGCCCCAGCAGCCGGTGCAGCAACCGGTGCACCGGGGCGACCGCGGTGACACCGCGCAACACGGCGAACACCAGCATGTGGATGCGCTCGGGCGGCACCAGGAACAGCAGCCGGCGCACCAAGCCGTACATCACAGTTCCGGCTGGTCCGGCCGTCGGCTCTCGAGGCGAGTTTTCTTGCGGCGCAACAACACCCGCCTGCTGCCGTCGGTGTAGAGCCGCACCCGGGTCAGTTCCCAGCCCCGGTATTCAGCCTCGATGGACAGTCGGGTGGACGCGCTGAGCCTGGTCACCTCCGGTGGCAGGCGCAACGGCGCCCACTCGTATTCGTCGGACATCTCGGTGTCCCACTCCGCGGGTAGCCGGCTCCACCGCGGCGCTGTCAACGCTCGCCCGCCGCGTGGCCGATGACCTGGATTCCCGCACCAGACCCCGACACCACGTACAAGGTGTCCGACGCTTCGTCAAAAGCCAGCGTGTTGGGTTGCTGCACTGTTGGGTAACGCACCTTCTCGATGGGAATTCCGGTGGACAGATCGTAACCAATGACAACGTTAGACGCGGTTTGGGATATCCAGGCCAAATCGCGCGAGCCGGCCAGGCCGTATGGGGCCTGCCGTACGGGATACGCCTGACGCAGGATCAGCGGGTCGACGCCGTAGACCAGCAGTTGGCCGCCGCGGGTGTCGGCGACCAGGACCCGGCCCTGCGGGTCGGCGGCCAGCGTGGTCGCGCCCTCGCCGGCCCGCAGCGCCTGCTCGACGCGCCCGTCGCCGCCGATCGTCGTCACCGAAGTCTGTCCGCGGTCCAGCACCACCGTCGTATTTCCTTGTGTCGCAAGGGCATCAACGCGTGCGAAGATCTTGTTCCGATTGTCGACGGTGGCGGTGCCCAAGGAAGAAGGGGAAGAAGAGGCGAGGGTGTACACGGCGCCGTCGGCGCTGCCCACCACCAGCTTGCCGTCGGCGCGGCGCGCGATCGCGGTGAAATCGGTGTTCGCGGCGTCGGCGACCCTGACTTGTTCGGTGACTTCAGCGTCGTTGGCCGCCAGGTGGACCATCAGGTAGCCGCCCCGGACGGCCAGGTAGATGGTGCCGTGATCGTCGCCGGTCAGCGCGGTTGCGTTCGCCCGTAGGTCGATCACGCGCGGCGGTACCTGCGCGGCACCGAACACGACGATGCTGGCGGACGCCGACGGCTCGGAGCCGGGGCACAGCACCGCCAACTGGCGAGTGCCGCTGTCGAACACCGCCGCCAGCGGGTAGCCGGCCAGTGGTCGCACCGCGCCAGCCGGGTTTTGCGACGGCCGCGGTGAGTCGGCCGCCCGCGCCGGCTCGATCGTGCGCGGGGCGGAAGCGAGCGGAGTCAGTGGATTCGAAGTGCACGCGGTCACCAGGGCCAGCAAAATCAGCAGGCCCAAAAAACGGGACTGAGCTGGTTGTTTAGGCGATTGCAGCAACGGCTGACTTTCGGACGTGGAACATCAAGGTCAGATTCTAAGGAACGTTATCGCGCCCAATTTCGTCATGTTGCACACATTAAGCGCTCCCTAAGAGGTATGTTGGCGACATGACCGTCACCGTTGACCGGCATGTCGCAGACCAAGGGTTTGCTGTGGAAGACATGATCGCGGGAATCTTCGCCAGCGGGTACGGGCAAGTGGGCGATGGACGGAGTTTTTCCTTCCACATCGAACACCGCTCACTGGTTGTCGAAGTTTACCGGCCGCGACTGTCCGGGCCCGTTCCGCAGGCTGAAGAGGTGGTTGCCAGGGCGGTTCGCAGCCTGGTCGACATCGACCTCACCGACGAACGCAGCCTGACCGCGGCGGTGCGCGACTCCGTCGCGCGCGCACTACCGGTAACGCGCTGATCTCTTCTGCATCTGTGCTGTCGGTTGTCCGGCAGCGAGTACGGTCGTCGTCGTGACCGTCATCCTGTTACGCCATGGCCGGTCCACCTCAAACACCGCGGGAGTGCTGGCGGGCCGTTCCGAGGGCGTCGACCTCGATGACAAGGGCCGCGAACAGGCCGCCGGGCTGATCGATCGGATCGGTGAGTTGCCGATCAGGGCGGTGGTCAGTTCGCCGATGCTGCGCTGCCGGCGCACCGTCGAGCCGCTCGCCGAAGCGCTGTGCCTCGAACCGCTCATCGACGACCGCCTCTCGGAGGTGGACTACGGGGAATGGACGGGCCGCAAGATCGGCGAGCTGGCGAAGGAGCCGTTGTGGGGCGTCGTCCAGGCCCATCCCAGCGCGGCGGTGTTTCCCGGCGGTGAAGGGCTGGCGCAGGTGCAGGCGCGTGCGGTGGCCGCGGTGCGCGAACACGACCGGCGGCTGGCGCAAGAACACGGCGGCGACGTGCTGTGGCTGGCCTGCACTCACGGTGATGTCATCAAGTCGGTGATCGCGGACGCCTACGGCATACACCTGGACGGATTCCAGCGCGTCACCGCCGATCCGGCGTCGGTGAGTGTCGTTCGTTACACGCCGCTGCGGCCGTTCGTGTTGCACGTCAACCACACCGGTGCGCGGCTGTCGGCCGCGCTGCGGGCCGCGCCCCCAGCCAAGACCGAACCCAACACCGAACCCAACGGTGAGCAGCCGGGACGGCCGCAGAGCGAGCGGGCCGATGCGGTGCCGTCGAGCGACGCCGTAGTCGGCGGATCCACCGATTAATTCGCTTGGGGCATACCAACCGGATCGCACTGCACCGGCATCTGCCGGTATTTTGGAAGTGCCATGGCCCGCGCAATTCACGTTTTCCGCACACCCGACCGCTTCGTGGCCGGGACTATTGGCCAGCCCGGAAATCGCACCTTCTACATCCAGGCGGTGCACGACGCCAGGGTGGTGTCGGTGGTACTGGAAAAGCAGCAGGTCGCGGTGCTTGCGGAACGCATCGGTGCGTTGCTGATCGAGGTGAATCGCAGGTTCGGCACCCCGGTACCCCCGGAGCCCACCGAAATCGACGACCTCAGCCCGCTGATCATGCCGGTTGATGCCGAGTTTCGGGTCGGGACGATGGGCCTGGGCTGGGATTCGGAGGCCCAGACCGTGGTGGTCGAGTTGCTGGCCGTCACCGACGCCGAATTCGACGCGTCGGTGGTGCTCGACGACACCGAGGAAGGCCCCGATGCGGTGCGGGTATTCCTGACGCCGGAGTCGGCGCGGCAGTTCGCCACCCGTTCGACCCGCGTCATCTCGGCGGGACGTCCGCCGTGCCCGCTGTGTGACGAACCGTTGGACCCGGAGGGCCACATCTGCGCACGCACCAACGGCTACAAGCGCGGTGCGCTGCTCGGGTCTGACGATGACCCCCCGGAATAATGAGCATGACAAGCGTGAGGTGTTGCGGGACGGCGAGCTGACGGTCCTCGGACGCATCCGCTCGGCCAGTAACGCCACGTTTCTGTGCGAATCGACGCTGGATGAGCGCAGCGTGCACTGCGTGTACAAACCGGTCTCCGGTGAGCAGCCGCTGTGGGATTTCCCCGACGGGACGCTGGCCGGCCGCGAACTGGCCGCGTACCTGGTATCGACGCACCTGGGGTGGAACATCGTGCCCTACACGATCATTCGGCACGGGCCGGCAGGTCCGGGCATGCTGCAGCTCTGGGTGGAGCAGCCCAGCGACACGGTGGCCTCGCCCGATTCCGAGGCCGACTCCGAGCCCAGGCCCGGCCCCGACCTCGTCGACCTGTTTCCCGCCGACAAACGCGAGCCGGGTTATCTGCCGGTGCTGCGCGCCTACGACTACGCGGGCGACGAGGTCATGCTGATGCACGCCGACGACATTCGGTTGTGGCGCATGGCGGTGTTCGACGTGCTGATCAACAACGCCGACCGCAAGGGCGGCCACGTCCTGCGCGACCTCGATGGCCATATCTACGGCGTCGACCACGGCCTGTGCCTGCATGTCGAGAACAAACTGCGCACGGTGTTGTGGGGCTGGGCAGGCAAGCCGGTCGACGACAAGACCCTGACGGCCGTCGCCGGGCTTGCCGAAGCGCTGAGCGGCACGCTTGGCGAGGAGCTGGACGGCCAGATCACCCGCGCCGAAATCGCGGCGCTGCACCGGCGCGCGTGTGCGCTGCTGGACAAGCCGATAATGCCCGGACCGAACCGGCATCGCGCCATACCGTGGCCGGCTTTCTAAGCTGAAGCGGTGAGCCCGGCGCCTGAGGACCTGACCGATGCCGCCCTGGCCGCCGACCTCGCCGCGGATGCGGGCAAGTTGCTCCTGCAAGTGCGCGACGAGGTGGGTTTCGAGCACCCCTGGGCGCTCGGCGACGCCGGTGACTTTCACGCCAACGAGCTACTGCTGCGCCGGCTGCGGGCCGAACGGCCCGGGGATGCGGTGCTCAGCGAGGAAGCTCATGACGACCTGGTCCGGCTGAAATCCGAACGCGTGTGGATCATCGACCCCTTGGACGGCACCCGCGAGTTCTCGACGCCGGGCCGCGACGACTGGGCGGTACACATCGCGCTATGGCAGCGACCCACCAACGGGAGACGCGAAATCACCGACGCGGCAGTGGCGTTGCCGGCGCGCGGAAACATCGTCTACCGCAGCGACACCGTGGCCGCTCCAAGCGCTATCCGCGGCGTCCCCCACCCGCTGCGCATCGCCGTGAGCGCCACCCGGCCGCCCTGGGTCCTGCACCGGATACGCGAGACGCTGGCGATCCAACCCGTGGCGATCGGCTCGGCGGGCGCCAAAGCAATGGCCATCATCGACGGCGACGTGGACGCTTACCTACACGCCGGCGGCCAATGGGAATGGGATTCGGCCGCGCCGGTCGGGGTGATCATGGCCGCCGGCATGCACGCGTCGCGGCTGGACGGCTCGCCGATGCGCTACAACCAGCTCGACCCGTACCTGCCCGACTTCGTGATGTGTCGCGCCGAAGTGGCGCCGGTCCTGCTCGACGCCATCCGCGACGCGTGGCGCTAACGGGTCGTGCCCAGAGTTTAGAGTCAAGGCATGCTGTCGTGGTCTGCTGCGCCGGTTCCGGTGTTGCCGGGACGTGGGCCGGAGCTACGGCTGTACGACACCTCGGACCGGCAGGTGCGCCCAGTGACGCCCGGGACCAAAGCCAGCATGTACGTCTGCGGGATCACGCCTTACGACGCCACCCATCTGGGTCACGCGGCGACCTACCTCACGTTCGATCTGGTGAATCGCGTGTGGCTGGATCTCGGCCACGATGTGCACTACGTGCAGAACGTCACCGACGTCGACGATCCGCTGTTCGAGCGCGCGCAGCGCGACGGCATCGACTGGCGCGACCTCGCGGACCGCGAGGTCGCCCTGTTCCGTCAGGACATGGCCGCGCTTCGGGTATTGCCCCCGCGTGAATATGTCGGGGCCACCGAGGCGATTGCCGAAGTCGTGGAACTGGTGGAAAAGCTGCTGGCCTCGGGGGCGGCCTACGTCGTCGATGACGAATACCCCGACATCTACTTCCGGGCGGACGCCACGCCGCAGTTCGGCTACGAGTCGGGCTATGACCGCGAGACCATGTTGCGGCTGTTCGAACAGCGCGGCGGCGACCCGCACCGGCCCGGCAAGACCGACCAACTCGACGCCCTGCTGTGGCGGGCCGAGCGGGCCGGGGAGCCCAGCTGGCCGGCGGCGTTCGGTCCGGGCCGGCCGGGCTGGCACATCGAGTGCGCGGCGATTGCGCTGAGCCGCATCGGCACCGGGCTGGACATTCAGGGCGGCGGCAGCGACCTGATTTTCCCGCACCACGAGTTCACCGCCGCGCATGCCGAATGTGTCAGGGGCGAGCGGAGATTCGCCCGTCACTACGTACATGCCGGGATGATCGGCTATGACGGGCACAAGATGTCCAAGAGCCTCGGGAACCTGGTGTTGGTGTCGACGCTGCGCGCCCGGGGGGTTGAGCCGTCGGCCATCCGGCTGGGTCTGCTGGCCGGGCACTACCGCGCGGACCGCTTCTGGAGCCCGCAGGTGCTCGACGACGCGATCGCCCGCCTGCAGCGTTGGCGCGCCGCGATTGCGCTGCCCGCCGGTCCGAATGCCGCCGACGTCGTCGCCCGCGTGCGCGGATACCTGGCCGACGACCTCGACACT
Organism: uncultured Actinomycetota bacterium; assembly: GCA_963708995.1. Taxonomy (GTDB): domain Bacteria; phylum Actinomycetota; class Actinomycetes; order Mycobacteriales; family Mycobacteriaceae; genus Mycobacterium. The sequence goes on along the minus strand of CAVPUR010000013.1, from coordinate 19,253 downwards.
CCCAAAGTGATTGCCGCACTTGACGGTTGGGTCACCGATGCGCTGGAATACGGCGGCCACGACGCGGGGGCGCCACGACTGGTGGCGACCGCGGCCGATGCGTTGCTCGGGGTGGACCTGTAACTGAGAGGCGCGCCGCACCGTTGTTGGCGTTACCGTTGTGTGATGCCGTTCGGTTCTGGCAAGCGGTGGTTCTGCGCGGGTTTCCTCTGCGCGGCCGCGCTGGTGTCGATAGTGTCCATGGCGCCGGCGTCGGCGGACCAACTCGACGATGCGTTCGTCGCGGCCCTCGCCAAGGGCGGAATCACCATGCCTGACCCCACCACCTCGGTCGCGATGGCGCACACGGTGTGCGCCGGACTCGATGCAAACCAATCCACTTCCGTTCTGGCCATGAAGGTCATGAAGGACACCAATCTCACCCCGAAACAATCCGGCTACTTCATCGGCCTTTCGGTAGCTGCCTACTGCCCGCAAAACAAAGACAAGACCGACACTTCGGTTACCTGGCTGCTGCCGTTCCCCCCGCTCATGTGAACTTGCTCCAGGGGTACCTTGGCGGCCATGACATCAATGCACGGCAAAGTGGTCTTCATCACCGGTGGCGCGCGGGGCATTGGGGCCGAGGTCGCCCGTCGGCTGCGCAACAAGGGCGCCAAACTCGTGCTGATCGATCTCGACGCGGCCGAGTTGGCCGCGCTGGCCGCCGAACTCGGCGAGGACCGGGTACTCACCGTCGTTGCCGATGTGCGCGATCTATCCGCTATGCAGGCCGCGGCCGATAAGGCCGTCGAACACTTCGGCGGCATTGACGTCGTGCTGGCCAACGCGGGGATCGCCAGCTACGGCTCGGTGCTCCAGGTCGACCCGGACATGGTCAAGCGGGTGCTGGACGTCAACCTGCTTGGCGCCTTCCACACCGCGCGCGCCACCTTGCCCGCGCTGCTCGAGCGCCGCGGCTACCTGCTCATCGTCTCGTCGCTGGCCGCCTTCACGGCGGCTCCGACAATGGCGCCCTACGACATGTCGAAGGCCGGCAACGAGCATCTTGCCAACGCGCTGCGACTCGAGGTCGGCCACCAGGGCGTCAGTGTCGGCTCCGCGCACATGGCCTGGATCGACACCGCGATGGTGCGCGACACCAAGGCCGACCTGCCCTCGTTCCGTGAGTTCCTCGCGAGGCTGCCGTGGCCGTTGAACCAGACCACCTCGCTGGATAAGTGCGCGGCGGCCTTCGTCAAGGGCATCGAGGGCCGGGCGGACCGCGTGTACTGCCCGCGCTGGGTGGGCCTGCTCCGCTGGCTCAAGCCGGTGTTGTCCACCCGGGTCGGGGAAATGCCGGTTCGAAAACTCGCTGCCGAGCTGATGCCGCGAATGGACGCCGAAGTTGCCGCGCTTGGTCGTTCCACCAGCGCGTACACCGAGGAACTGGAAAAGCCTTAGCGCCCGAATCCTGGCCGGCGCCGACGCAGATAGCGTTCGAACTCGGCGGCCAGCGCGTCGCCGTCGATCTTGCCCAGGGCGTCGTTCATATCGACCTCGGCGTCGCCGCGCTGCTCCAGCGACTGGACGTACTCGGCCAGGTCCTCGTCGTCGGAGGTCATCTCGGTGATCGCCTGCTCCCACTCCTCGGCCTGCGCCGGCAAGTCGGCCAGCGGAACCTCGATGTCGAGCACGTCTTCGACGCGACGCAGCAGCGCCACCGTCGCCTTCGGGTTCGGCGGCTGCGACACGTAGTGCGGCACCGCCGCCCAGAACGTCACCGCGGGAATCCCGGCCGCCACGCAGGCGTCCTGGAAGACGCCGGCGATCCCGGTCGGGCCCTCGTAGCGGGTTTCCTCCAGCCCGAAGCGCCGCGCCGACTCGGGGGAGTAGGCCGCACCCGAGACCGGCACCGGCCGGGTGTGCGGGGTGTCGGCGAGCAGTGCCCCGAGGATCACGACGGTGTCGACGTTGAGCTTGTCGACGATGGCCAGCAACTCGGCACAGAACGTGCGCCAGCGCATGTTCGGTTCCACCCCGTGCATCAGCACGACGTCGCGGTCGCTGCCCGGGGGGCGGCAGTGTGAGATCCGCATCGCCGGCCACACCAGCTCGCGGGTGACCCCGTCGACCTGGCGGATGACAGGACGATTTACCTGGTAGTCGTAGTAGGCCTCGTCGTCGATCTCGATGATCGGATCGGCTTCCCAGATGGCATCCAGGTGCTCCAGCGCGTCGCTGGCTGCGTCGCCGGCGTCGTTCCAGCCCTCGAACGCCGCCACGACGACGGTGTTGTGCAATTCGGGCAGCGGTTTGCTCGCCGGCTGGGTCACAGAATCAGGGTACGGCTTGCTGTGGGTTGCCTGCGCAGATGTTCGGCGAGCCGGGCTATTTGCATAGGCCGACTATCCTTGTGGGGTGACTGCTGCCAACGAACACCGGTACGACACGGACCTCCTGGAGACTTTGTCGCAGCGTGTGGTGGTGGGCGACGGCGCGATGGGGACCCAGCTACAAGCCGCCGATCTGAGCCTCGATGACTTCAACAACCGGCGCCGACGCGGTCGAGACGAAATACGTTCGGCTGCAATCTGGTTAACCTTGGTGACTACGACATTGCCGACAAGATCCGCGAGCTGGCGCTCAAGGGCAGCGCGATCGCCAAGCGGGGTCGAGTTGGGCGTCCAGACGTCGGGTGACGACGTAGACTTTTCTGGTCGAGAGGCGTTGCAACGGTTCCGGGTCCCTGCCGGTATCCGCCACGCTCGGCAGAGTCAAGGACGCCTTCCGTTACGGAAGGAACGTACGTGAACGCCTTGGAGCCGAACATCCGCCCCGACTGCACCGACGAACTGACGGCTACTCTCGGCCAGCGGATCATGGTGATCGACGGCGCGATGGGCACGGCGATCCAGCGGGACCGGCCGGACGAGGCCGGTTACCGCGGCGAGCGGTTCACGGAGTGGCCGACCGCTCTTCAGGGCAACAACGACCTGCTCAACCTGACGCAGCCGCAGATCATCGAGGGAATCCACCGCGAGTACCTCGAGGCGGGCGCCGACATCCTGGAGACCAACACGTTCAACGCGAACGCGGTCTCGCTCTCCGACTACGGCATGGAGGAGCTGGGCTACGAGCTGAACTACGCCGGCGCTGCCCTGGCCCGCAAGGCCTGCGACGAGTTCAGCACGCCGGAGAAGCCCCGCTACGTCGCCGGCGCCATCGGGCCGACGACGCGGACCGCGTCGATCTCGCCGGACGTCAACGACCCCGGAGCCCGCAACGTCTCCTACGACCAGCTGGTTGCCGCCTACCTCGAATCCGCCAACGGCCTGGTCGACGGTGGTGCCGACCTCATCATCATCGAGACGATCTTCGACTCGCTGAACGCCAAGGCGGCGGTGTTCGCCGTCGAGACGCTGTTCGAGGACCGCGGACGCCGCTGGCCGGTGATCATCTCGGGCACCATCACCGATGCTTCCGGGCGGACGTTGTCCGGTCAGGTCACCGAAGCCTTCTGGAACGCGATCAGGCACGCGAAGCCGATCGCGGTGGGCCTCAACTGCGCCCTGGGCGCGCCGGAGATGAGGCCCTACATCGCCGAGATGGCGCGGATCGCGGACACCTACGTCTCCTGCTACCCGAACGCCGGCCTGCCCAACGCCTTTGGCGAGTACGACGAGTCCCCGGAGCGTCAGGCCGGCTACATCGCCGAGTTCGCCGAGGCCGGCCTGGTCAACCTGGTCGGTGGTTGCTGCGGAACGACGCCGGCGCACATCGCCGAGATCGCCAAGGTCGTCGAGGGCAAGCCGCAGCGCGAGCTGCCGGAGATCCCGGTGGCCACCCGGCTCTCGGGCCTGGAGCCGCTCAACATCACCGACGACTCCCTGTTCGTGAACATCGGTGAGCGCACCAACATCACCGGCTCCGCCCGGTTCCGCAACCTGATCAAGGCCGAGGACTACGACACCGCGCTGTCGGTCGCCCTGCAGCAGGTCGAGGTCGGTGCGCAGGTCATCGACATCAACATGGACGAGGGCATGATCGACGGCATCGCCGCGATGGACCGGTTCACCAAGCTGATCGCCGCCGAGCCGGACATCAGCCGCGTCCCGGTGATGATCGACTCCTCCAAGTGGGAGGTCATCGAGGCGGGCCTGAAGAACGTGCAGGGCAAGCCGATCGTCAACTCGATCTCCATGAAGGAGGGCGAGGAGAAGTTCATCCGCGAGGCACGGCTGTGCCGCAAGTACGGCGCCGCCGTCGTCGTGATGGCCTTCGACGAGCAGGGTCAGGCCGACAACCTGGAGCGCCGCAAGGAGATCTGCGGGCGCGCCTACCGGATCCTGACCGAAGAGGTCGGCTTCCCGGCCGAGGACATCATCTTCGACCCGAACTGCTTCGCGCTGGCGACCGGTATCGAGGAGCACGCGACGTACGGGATCGACTTCATCGAGGCCTGCGCCTGGATCAAGGAGAACCTTCCCGGGGTGCACATCTCCGGCGGTATCTCGAACGTGTCGTTCTCGTTCCGGGGCAACAACCCCGTCCGCGAGGCGATCCACGCGGTGTTCCTGTACCACGCCATCAAGGCCGGCCTGGACATGGGCATCGTCAACGCCGGTGCGCTGGTGCCCTACGACTCGATCGACCCCGAGCTGCGGGACCGAATCGAGGACGTCGTCCTGAACCGTCGCGAGGATGCGGCCGAAAGGCTCCTGGAGATCGCTGAACGGTTCAACAGCTCGGAGAAGGCCGGAAGACCCGGTGGCAGCCGAGTGGCGCAGCCTCCCGGTCCGCGAGCGGATCACGCACGCCCTGGTCAAGGGCATCGACGCCCACGTCGATGCCGACACCGAGGAATTGCGGGCCGAGATCGCCGCCGCAGGTGGTCGCCCGATCGAGGTGATCGAGGGCCCGCTGATGGACGGCATGAACGTCGTCGGTGACCTCTTCGGCGCAGGCAAGATGTTCCTGCCCCAGGTCGTGAAGTCGGCCCGGGTGATGAAGAAGGCTGTTGCGTACCTGCTGCCGTACATCGAGGCGGAGAAGGAACAGTCCGGCGACACTGCAGCTGGGGACACCAACGGCACGATCGTGATGGCGACCGTGAAGGGCGACGTCCACGACATCGGCAAGAACATCGTCGGGGTCGTCCTGCAGTGCAACAACTACACGTGATCGACCTCGGTGTGATGGTGCCTGCCCAGAAGATCCTGGACGCGGCGAAGGAGCACAACGCCGACATCATCGGGCTGTCCGGCCTGATCACCCCGTCCCTGGACGAGATGGTCAACTTCGCCGTCGAGATGGAACGCCAGGGGCTGGAGATCCCGCTGCTGATCGGTGGCGCGACCACCTCGCGCGCCCACACGGCAGTGAAGGTGTCGCCGCGTCGTACCGGTCCGGTGGTCTGGGTCAAGGACGCTTCCCGCTCGGTGCCGGTCGCTGCTGCGCTCCTCGACGACAAGCAGCGTCCAGCCCTGCTGGAGGCCACCGAGACCGACTACGCAGCCCTGCGCGAACGGCACGCCCAGAAGAACGAGCGGCCGATGCTGACGCTGGAGAAGGCCCGCGCGAACCGGACGCCGATCGAGTGGGACGGCTACACGCCGCCGGTGCCCGCCCAGGGCCTCGGCGTGCGGGAGTTCGAGGACTACGACATCGCCGAGCTGCGCGAGTACATCGACTGGCAGCCGTTCTTCAACGCCTGGGAGATGAAGGGCAGGTTCCCCGACATCCTCAACAACCCGGTCTCGGGCGAGACTGCCCGCAAGCTGTACGACGACGCCCAGGAGATGCTCGACACCCTGATCAAGGAGAAGTGGCTGACTGCCAACGGGGTGATCGGGTTCTTCCCGGCGAACGCGGTCGGCGACGACATCGAGGTCTACACCGACGAGACCCGTACCGAGGTGCTGACCACGTTGCACAACCTGCGCCAGCAGGGCGAGCACCGGGACGGCATCCCGAACCGGTCGCTGGGCGACTACATCGCGCCCAAGGACACCGGTCTGGCTGACTACGTCGGCGCCTTCGCCGTCACCACGGGGCTCGGCAGCCAGGACAAGATCGCGGAGTTCAAGGCAGCCAACGACGACTACAACGCGATCCTGCTGGAGTCGATCGCCGACCGGCTGGCAGAGGCGTTCGCCGAACGGATGCACCAACGGGTCCGCAAGGAGTTCTGGGGATTCCAGCCGGACGAGCAGCTGGACAACGAGGCACTCATCGGTGAGAAGTACGTGGGAATCCGCCCTGCCCCCGGCTACCCGGCCTGCCCGGAGCACACCGAGAAGGCGACGCTCTGGGAGTTGATGGACGTCAAGGAGCGGACCGGCATCGAGCTGACCGAGTCGATGGCGATGTGGCCCGGTGCTGCCGTCAGCGGCTGGTACTTCTCGCACCCGCAGTCGCAGTACTTCGTGGTCGGCCGGATGGCCCAGGACCAGGTCGCCGACTACGCGAAGCGCAAGGGCTGGACCCTGCAGGAAGCCGAGCGCTGGCTCGGCCCCAACCTCGGCTACAACCCGGAGGACTGAGCCCTACCGCCATCCCTTCCACCAGGACGCAGCGGTGCTGATCATCGGCGAGCGCACGAACGCCAACGGCTCCAAGGTATTTCGTGAAGCAATGCTCGGAGAGCCAGCGAGTTCACATTCCACAGATGCGCAGCAAGCATGGCCAACAGAGTAGGTGCCGGCGAGCCGTCCGGCGCCTGAGATTCATCGATCGAGCGTGAGTAACTCGGCGCTGAATCCGCGCATCTGGTTCATGAACGCATGCGCGTGATGCTGTCCGAGGAGCTGCAGCTGCACCCCGAGCAGTCCACCGACGCCTTCGTGCTGCACCACCCCGAGGCCGAGTACTTCAACGTCTAAGGCTCTTGAGGTAGGCCGCGCCCGCGGCGCGCGACTCAGGATCGCGCAACGCGGTGACCAGCGAGTCGGCGTCATTCCACGCCCGCATGGTGCCGACCATGGATTCGGTGACGGCGTTGGTATGACGCTTGGTGGCAGTCAGCGTGAAAGCAGACTTGCCGGTCAGCTGCCCGACCAGTTCATCGACCGCGGCGGCGAGGTCGGAGGCGGGAACCGTCCGGTTCAGAAAGCCTGCCGCAACGGCTTCGGCGGCACCGAAGGGCCGACAGGTCATCACCAGTTCCTTGGTCCTGGCCGGGCCGATCTCCCGCACCAGGCGGGGGATTCCTCCCCAGGCAAGCGGAATGCCCAGGTCGACTTCCGGGATCGAGAAGCGCGTGTCGTCGGCGGCGATACGCAAGTCGCAGGCGGAGGCCAGCACGACGCCACCCCCGACGCAATGGCCGTGGATCTTGGCGATAGTCACCGCCCGCATCGCTTCGATGGCCTCAGCCATCCGACGCCCGGCATCGGCCGCATCACGTGCCACGGCGGCGGATGATTCGGCTGCCGTGAATGACGCAAGGTCCGCGCCGGCGCTGAAGGCCCGGCCGTTGCCGGCCACCACCACAACTTTCACCTCTGCCAGTGTGTCGAGATACCGTGCGGCGGAGACCAATTCGTTCAGGGTGGTGGTGCTGAGCGGATTCAGCTTCGCTGGGCGGTTCAGCGTGATGTCGCCGCGGGGGCCGTCGACGTTGACTGCGATTTCAGAGAACTGCATGCCTCACCGTACGGCGGCACAAGAAACCGCCGTGACTTTGCTCGCCCGCACGTGAAACAATCGCTGGCCGTGAAGACCTTCGAAGAGCTGTTCGCCGAACTCGGCGATCGTGCGCGCACCCGCCCGCCCGGCAGCGCCACGGTCGCCGCGCTGGACGGCGGGATACATGCTCTGGGCAAGAAGATTCTGGAGGAGGCCGGCGAGGTGTGGCTGGCCGCCGAACACGAACCCGACGAGGCGTTGGCGGAGGAAATCAGCCAGTTGCTGTACTGGACGCAGGTGCTGATGATCTCGCGCGGACTGTCGCTCGACGACATCTACCGGAAGCTATGAACATGCTGCGCGTTGCCGTTCCCAACAAGGGCACGCTGAGCGAGCCGGCCAGCGAGATTCTCGCGGAGGCCGGCTACCGGCGTCGCACCGACCCCAAAGACCTGACCGTCATCGACCCGGTCAACCACGTCGAGTTCTTCTTTTTGCGGCCCAAGGACATTGCCATCTATGTCGGTTCGGGAGAGCTCGACTTCGGCATCACCGGACGCGACCTGGTGCTGGACTCGGATGCGCCGGTGCGGGAACGGCTGGCGCTGGGCTTCGGGTCGTCCAGTTTCCGCTACGCCGGCCCCGCCGGGCAGGAGTGGACGACGGCCGATCTGGCCGGAAAGCGCATCGCCACCGCTTACCCGAATCTGGTCCGAAAAGATCTGGCCGCCAAGGGTATTGAAGCGACAGTCATCAGACTGGACGGAGCCGTGGAGATCTCCGTGCAACTCGGGGTGGCCGACGCCATCGCCGACGTGGTGGGGTCCGGGCGCACCCTGGGCATGCATGATCTGGTGGCATTCGGTGAGCCGCTGTGTGATTCGGAGGCGGTGCTGATCGAACGCGCCGACGCCGACCACCGCCAGCAAAGCGCGGCGGGCGACCAACTGGTCGCGCGCGTGCAGGGTGTGGTGTTCGGCCAGCAGTACCTGATGCTGGATTACGACTGCCCGCGCTCGGTGCTGGACAAAGCCACGTCGATCACGCCGGGACTGGAATCACCGACCATCGCTCCGCTCGCCGACCCGGACTGGGTCGCGGTCCGGGCGCTGGTGCCCCGCCGCGGCGTCAACGAAATCATGGACGAGCTCGCCGCCATCGGGGCCAAAGCGATTCTGGCTTCCGACATCCGGTTCTGCCGATTCTGACTCTCGACAGGTGCCCGGGGCCGGCGACTGTGTTAGCGTCCCGCAGGGGGCCGATTGACGCGTAGAACCCAGGAGGGTCGCCGTGACACATCATTTGCTCGTCCTGCTCATGGCTTTACTGATCGGTGTCGTCGCCGGATTGCGTTCGCTGACGGCTCCCGCCGTGGTCGCCTGGGCCGCCGTTCTCACCTGGTTCAACCTGGATCACACCTGGGCGTCCTGGGTGGGCAGCATCATCACCGTCGTCGTCCTGAGCCTGCTTGCGGTGGGCGAACTGGTCAACGACAAACTTCCCAAGACGCCGCCGCGCACGGCGCCGCCGGTGTTCGCCGCCCGGATCATCTTGGGCGCCTTCGCCGGCGCGGTCATCGGCACCGTGTGGGGCTACAAGTGGGGCGGACTGGGCGCCGGCATCGTCGGCGCGGTGCTCGGCACCCTGGGCGGCTACCAGGCGCGCAAGCGCGCTGGTGGCCGCCACCGGCGGTAAGGACTTGCCGATCGCGCTGCTCGAGGATGTGGTCGCGGTCGGGGGTGGGTTCGCCATCGCTGCGGCGACGCGCCGCTCTGTGACAGCGTGACAGCGCTTTCGACGCGATCATCGTCGGCGCCGGCCAGGCCGGGCCGCCGCTGGCGGGTCGGCTGACCGCCGCCGGGCAGCGCGTCGCGATAGTGGAGCGCAAACACGATCGGCGGCACCTGCGTCAACACCGGATGCATCCCGACCAAGACGCTGGTCGCCAGCGCGCACGCCGCGCAACTGGCCCGGCGCGGCGCCGGAATACGGCGTCGGCGACCGGACCGGTCAGCGTGGACATGGCGAAAGTCAAGGCGCGCAAGGACGGCATCATGCTCGACGACCGCAAGGGCGTCGAAGCCTGGCTGGACGGCATGGACGGCTGCACCGTCGTTCGCGGTCACGCCCGCTTCGAAGACCCGCACACGCTGCGGGTCGGCGACGAACTGCTGCGAGGCGACCGGATCTTCCTCAACGTCGGCGGCCGTGCGGTGGTGCCCGACATCCCGGGACTCGCCGACGTCGACTTCCTCACCAACGTGTCGATCCTCGAACTCGACACGCTGCCAGCGCATCTCGTCATCGTCGGCGGCAGCTACATCGCGCTGGAGTTCGCGCAGATGTACCGCCGCTTCGGGGCCCGGGTGACCGTCGTCGAGACGGGGTCCGCGGCTGGCATCGCGCGAGGACGAGGACGTCTCGGCCACCATCAAGGAGATCCTGGAGGACGAAGGCATCGACGTCGTCCTCGACGCCGACTGACATCCGGATCAGCCAAGCGCGACAACGGGTTTGAACTGACACCCGGCGCCGGCGCCGCCCCGATCGCGGGCAGCCATCTGCTGCTGGCGGTGGGCCGGCGACCCAACACCGACGACCTGGGTCTGGACGCGGCCGGTGTGCAGACCGACGCCCGCGGCTACATCGTCGTCGACGACGCGCTCAAGACCAACGTCGACCACATCTGGGCGATGGGCGACTGCAACGGCAAGGGCGCGTTCACCCACACGTCGTACAACGACTTCGAGATCGTCGCCGCCAACCTGCTCGATGACGACCCGCGCCGGGTCAGCGACCGCATCACCACCTATGCGCTCTACATCGACCCGCCGCTGGGGCGCGCCGGCATGACCGTCGACCAGGTCCGCGCGTCGGGCCGCCAGGCGCTGGTCGGCAAGCGGCCGATGACCAGGGTCGGCAGGGCGGTGGAAAAGGGTGAGACGCAAGGCTTTATGAAGGTCGTGGTCGACGCCGACACGCAACGAGATCCTGGGAGCGGCCATCCTCGGCGTCGGCGGCGACGAGGCCATCCACTGCATTCTGGACGTCATGTCCGCCAAGGCGCCCTACACCACGCTGTCGCGCACGATGCACATCCACCCGACGGTCAGCGAGCTGATCCCCACGATGCTGCAGGAGATGTCGCCGCTGGAGTAGCCGGCCAGGCAGCGGCTGCGTCTGCAGACGGCTGCGCGCCTTCGTTGGATCCGGCCACCCGGGTACGGCGGCGGCGTGCCGCCGAAGACCGGGCAGTGCTGCTGGTGCGGGCACCAGTCGCACAGCCGCGACGGGCTGGGACGGAAATCGCCTGTCACACCGGCGGATTGGATTGCGCGCCAGATCGCCATCAGCGTCTTCTCGAAGCGCAGCAGCTCGCTCAGGTCCGGGGAGTAGTCCAGCAGCTGGCCGTCGGCCAGATAGATGAGCCGCAGCCGGGCGGCAGCACGCCGCGCGACCGCAGCAGCGCCACCGCATAGAACTTCATCTGGAACATCGCCTTGAACTCGGCCAGCGCCCGCGCGGCCGGCGGCGCCTTGCCGGTCTTGTAGTCGACCACCCGCAGCTCGCCGGTGGCGGCGACGTCGATCCGGTCGATGAAGCCGCGCAGCAGCGTGCCGTCGGCGAGTTCGACCTCGACGCGCTGCTCGCAGCTCTGCGGGTCGAACCGGGTCGGGTCCTCGAGCCGGTAGTAGCCGGACAGCAGCGCGCGGGCCTCCTCGAGCAGTTGGGTCCGCTGCTCGGGGTCCAGCTCGCCGGCCAGCTCGGGCTCGCTCGGCGATCACCTGGTCCCACGCCGGGCCGACCAGCGACGTCGCCGTGTCCGGGCCGCGCCGCGCCGCGGGCAGACCGTAGAGCTGCTCCAGCGCGGCATGCACCACCGATCCGCGCAGCTGCGCCGTCGACGGCGGCTCGGGCAGCCGGTCGATCGCGCGGAACCGGTACAGCAGCGGGCACTGCTTGAAGTCCGCGGCCCGCGACGGTGACAGTGCCGGCCGCGATGCGGGGCTGGCCCGTCGTGCCTCCGGCTGACGTCGCTCATATCCGCAGCCTAGGGCCGGGTCGCCGACAACCCCGAGCACCGCTGCGGCGAGTCGGCTGGCAGGCTAGACGGCGTGCCAGCAACCGGTCCGTTCACCGTCGGCGATCGCGTCCAGCTCACCGACGCCAAGGGCCGGCACTACACGATGCTGCTCACCCCTGGCAGCGAGTTTCACACCCACCGCGGCGCGATCGCCCACGACGCGGTGATCGGGCTGCCGAGCAGGGCAGCGTGGTCAAGTCCGCAACGGCGACCTGTTCCTGGTGCTGCGCCCGCTGCTGGTCGACTACGTGATGTCGATGCCGCGCGGGCGCGCAGGTGATCTACCCCAAGGACGCCGCCCAGATCGTGCACGAGGGCGACATCTTCCCGGGCGCCCGGGTGCTGGAGGCCGGCGCCGGGTCCGGGGCGCTGACCTGTTCGCTGCTGCGGGCGGTCGGCCCGCACGGGCAGGTGATCTCCTACGAGCGTGCGCGCCGACCATGCCGAACACGCCCGCCGCAACGTGGAGACCTTCTTCGGCGGCGCCCCCGACAACTGGCAGCTGGTCATCAGCGACGTCGTCGACTCCGACCTGCCCGACGGCTCGGTCGACCGGGTGGTGCTGGACATGCTGGCGCCGTGGGACGTGCTCGACAGCGGTGTCGCGGCTGCTGGTCGCCGGCGGTGTGCTGATGATCTACGTGGCCACCGTGACCCAGCTGTCGAAGGCGGTGGAGGCGCTGCGCGAGCAGCAGTGCTGGACCGAACCGCGCGTCTGGGAGACGATGCAGCGCGGCTGGAATGTCGTCGGGCTGGCCGTTCGGCCGCAGCACATCATGCGCGGGCACACCGCGTTCCTGGTGTCAGCGCGCCGGCTGGCCCCGGGCACCGTCACCCCGACGCCGCTGGGTCGCAAGCGCGAGGGCGCGACGGCTGAGGCTGCGCGAGCCGGCCAGTCGTCGTCGCTGCGGTGCAGTCCCGGCGCACCGACAGCAACTCGAACTCCGGGTGCGCGGCCACCAGGCGTTCGGCGGCGTCGAGCACGTCGACGGCATGGCTGCGGTCGCCGGACACCATCGCCACGCCGATGCCGGCCCGTCGGTGCAGTTCATGCGATCCGGTCTCGGCGGCCGACACGCTGAACTTGCGCTGCAGTTCCGCGACCACCGGCCGGATCACCGATCGCTTCTGCTTGAGTGAGTCGCACGTCACCGAGCAGCAGATCGAACTCCAGCCAGCCGATCCACATCGCGGTCAGCGGGGTCGGCGAGGGGGCCTGTGGGGAGGTGGCGCAGTGCGGAGTGGTCCTGGGCGTTGCCGGCCTGGCCGGGGGGCCGGGTGTCGCCGGAGGGGCGTCCCTGGCGAATTGCTTAACGCCAGCAGCATGTCGGCGGTTCTGCGCCGACAGCTGCCAGCCGCCCGGAAGGGCGTGAACTCCATCGGGAAGGTGAACCTGGGTTCGCGTGGGCGGTGTTGACGTTGACGGTGGCCACCACGTCGGCCGGATCCCTGTCCGACCATGCGATGTCGTGGCGGTGAACGTCATCGGGCAGGTCGCCGTTGTCCGCAGCGCGTTGGTGAACTTGTCCAGCATGCCGGCGTTCTCCGGCGGTGGCGCCCTCGACCAGGTTCAGCTTCTGGGTGCCGGGCACCGCGGGGTCGGCCAGCCGGTACAGCACGTCGGTCAGCGCGTCGGGCGGCGGCAGCGGGAGCGGCCTGCGGGGCAGACCGCGGCGATCGACGTCGGCGTCGACGCGGGCAGTCGGGACCGGCGTCGTCCGAGGCATCGGACGAACACCCCGACAGCCGAGCACCGCCGCGATCGTGGCGGCGCTCAGGACTGCGACGAGCGTCGGCTGCATCCGGCCGGTCCGTGGCCGACGCACGCACCGACGGATCAGCGCCATGGCCGAGGCGCTGGGACAGCTTCCAGCCGCCCTGGTCGACGAATGTGAGGTTCTGGTCGTCGGCGCCAGATGCGGACCCGACGCGGTGATGTTGGCCGTGGCGGCGCCGGGACCGGCGGGCGAGATGTTGGTGATGTTGAACGACAGCGGGAAGCAGCCCTTGGCGGCGGCCTTCTGCAGCTTCGGGTCGGCGATGGAGGCTTCGAGCCGGCCGATGCCGCCCTCGACGAGGTAGCCCTTGCTGGCGAACGGAACGCCCGGGTCCTGCAAGCCCGTTGAGCATGCCCGTACAGCTGGTCGGGGCAGGGCACCGTCGGCGGCGCGGATCCAGCGGCAGCGGCAGCGCCGAACACGACCGGCTGAACCTGCGGCGACGCGCCGGTGAACGGATGCAAGCGAAGTCACACCGGCGGCCGCGGCGCCGACGACGGCGCACCGCCGCCGACGCCTGTGGCTAGGGATTTCACGGTCACGGCTGTCCTTTCGATCGGCCCGACATGTTCCGAGATTAACAGCGTGACCTGTGTAACGCTGACGCCATTTCGCAGCATTGCAGTCCCACATGAATCGGCAATCGCCGGTAGCGTTGAAGTATCCACCGCACCACCTTCGGTGCGGGAAAGGAGCGCAACATGGGTGAGTCAGAGCGTTCTGAAGCATTCGGTAGCCCACGCGAACCAGGCATGTCCAGCGACGATGCTGCCGAGCTGGAACAGCTACGCCGTGAGGCCGCGGTATTGCGCGAGCAACTCGAGCATGCGGTTGGATCACACGGCGGCGCGCGCACCGCCCGCGATGTGCATCAGCTCGAAGCCCGTATCGACTCGCTGGCGGCCCGCAATTCCAAGCTGATGGAAACTCTCAAAGAGGCCCGGCAGCAACTGTTGGCGCTGCGCGAAGAGGTCGACCGGCTGGGGCAGCCGCCCAGCGGCTACGGCGTGCTGCTGGGCGTCGCACGACGACGACACGGTCGACGTGTTCACCTCGGGTCGCAAGATGCGGCTGACCTGCTCGCCCAACATCGACGTCACGTCGCTGAGGAAGGGCCAGACCGTTCGGCTCAACGAGGCTCTGACCGTCGTCGAGGCCGGCAAGTTCGAATCGGTCGGCGAGATCTCGCACTCTGCGCGAGATCCTTGACGACGGTCACCGGGCCCTGGTCGTCGGCCACGCCGACGAGGAGCGCATCGTGTGGCTGGCCGAGCCGCTGGTCGCCGAGGACTTGCCCGACGGCGTCGCCCGACGCCCTCAACGACGACACCAGGCCGCGCAAGCTGCGGCCTGGCGACTCTCTGCTGGTCGACACCAAGGCCGGTTATGCCTTCGAGCGCATCCCCAAGGCCGAGGTCGAAGACCTGGTGCTGGAAGAGGTGCCCGATGTCAGCTACGACGACATCGGCGGCCTGACCCGGCAGATCGAGCAGATCCGCGACGCCGTGGAGCTGCCGTTCCTGCACAAGGACCTCTACCGCGAGTACGCGCTGCGCCCGCCCAAGGGCGTGCTGCTCTACGGCCCGCCCGGCTGCGGCAAGACGCTTGATCGCCAAGGCGGTGGCCAACTCGCTGGCCAAGAAGATGGCCGAGGTGCGCGGCGACGACGCGCGCGAGGCGAAGTCCTACTTCCTCAACATCAAGGGCCCGGAGCTGCTGAACAAGTTCGTCGGCGAGACCGAACGGCACATCCGGCTGATCTTCCAGCGGGCCCGCGAGAAGGCGTCCGAAGGCACGCCGGTGATCGTGTTCTTCGACGAGATGGACTCGATCTTCCGCACCCGCGGCACCGGCGTCTCCTCGGACGTCGAGACCACGGTGGTGCCGCAGCTGCTCAGCGAGATCGACGGCGTGGAGGGCCTGGAGAACGTCATCGTGATCGGCGCCTCCAACCGCGAGGACATGATCGATCCCGCGATCCTGCGGCCCGGCCGCCTCGACGTGAAGATCAAGATCGAGCGGCCCGGACGCCGAAGCGGCGCAGGACATCTTCTCGAAGTACCTGGTCGAGACGCTGCCGGTGCATGCCGACGACCTCGCCGAGTTCGACGGCGACCGCTCGGCGTGCATCAAGGCGATGATCGAAAAGGTCGTCGACCGGATGTACGCCGAGATCGACGACAACCGGTTCCTGGAGGTCACCTACGCCAACGGTGACAAGGAAGTCATGTACTTCAAGGACTTCAACTCCGGGGCGATGATCCAGAACGTCGTCGACCGGGCGAAGAAGAACGCCATCAAGTCGGTGCTGGAGACCGGGCAACCCGGTCTGCGCATCCAGCATCTGCTCGACTCGATCGTCGACGAGTTCGCCGAGAACGAGGACCTGCCCAACACCACCAACCCCGATGACTGGGCGCGGATTTCGGGCAAGAAGGGCGAGCGGATCGTCTACATCCGCACGCTGGTCACCGGCAAGTCGTCGAGCGCGTCGCGGGCCATCGACACCGAGTCGAACCTGGGTCAGTACCTGTAGGAGCATCTGGCCGCGCGACACCTAAGCGACGCGCAAGGCACGCCGGCCGGCGCCGCCGTGGTTTATGGCTCGGCCAGTTTCCGCTGAAAGTCAGCCGGTCTCCAGCGAATAGCTGTTGGTCAGGTTCGTCCTGCGTCACCTGGGCGGCGCGGGACGTGGTGTCGACCCGCAGCTCCTCGGTGAGCACCGGGTGCTGGTAGGTCCATCCCTCCGGCAGCGTCTGAGCCGGTCGGCCAGCTTGGGCAGGTCGGCCCGCTACAGGTCGGGGTCCACGACCTGGCTCCACGTCTGCATGACCCAGCGCTGCCCCTGCGGGTCTATGCAGTTCGTAGACCTCTTCGCCGGCGTTGAAGACGAACACCGTGTGGCGGCTCACCTTGTTGATGCTGTAGGGCGCGGGGTCCATCGACGACAGCAGCGACGGTGGCCTGCAGGATCATCTCGATCCCGCCGAAGGTCTTCCTGATCTCCGGGCCCCGCTGCTCCTTTTCGATGGAGTTCATCAGCCAGTAGCGCGGGCCGTTGAGCAGGGCCGCGGCCGCGCCGTTCTCGGCGGCGATGGCCTGGGCGTCCAGCGCGGACCACAGCTCGGCGGGACAGTCGTTGAGCGGGTAGCTGTTGTAGACATTGGCCTGCGGACCCGCCTCGCCGGGCGTTACCAAAAGCACTTCGCCGTAACGCTTCCCGGACAGGTCGGTCGCTTGCTCAGACACCAGGGTGAACCTAATGACCGAGGTCGGCGGCGTCAACACCCTGATCTGCTGGGGCGATGCTGCCGCGGTACCGGTTGCGCGCGATCAGGGTGGCGTGCAGGTCGTCAATCAGCGGATCGAGGAACGTCGAGCGGTATTCGGCGTCGCCGGCGGCGCGGGCGCTGATGTACATGAATGTCAACGCGCCGAGGAAAAGACACATGTGGATCAAGCGAATTCGGGCACCGGGACCGTCGCAGCCCAGCAATACGGTCGCGGTGCTCTTGTAGGTGTGGGTCCATTCGTTGAGCAGCGATGGAGTGAGCACGATCAGCCCGAGGATCAAGTAGATCGCGGTGGTGACCACCGCCACCACCAGGATCTGCGCCAGTTGTGAGGTGGCCAGCACGAATACCACGTTGAGGCGTTCGGTCCGCCTCAGCCGGCGGACAGGCCGGCGGTGTCCGGCATGGACGCGAAAGGCGTGTCGGCCAGCTTTTCGCGTCTCCGCGGGCAGTGCGGTCGCGATCGCAGCATCGGCCTCACCCGTTCCACGTCGCGGATATGACGAACGACGCCGGCGATGGTGATCAGGAATGCCATCGCCAGCGCGAGCCGGTCCCCGCTGATCGTCGCGGCCATCAGCCAGACGTAGGTGTTGAAGAACACCAAGGCGGTCAGCAGAACCACCGGCAAGGCTCGCACTGCCAGGGCGCCGACCGTCGCGAGGTGTGACACCATCATGCGCATCGCCCACCCGACCACTGATCCGACGCCACAGCCGGTCAGGATGAAGACCACGGCGATGATGATGGCCGTTTGTGGCAGTGACGAGGCTCCTCCATCGATGACCCCGGCAACGGCCGCGACGACCGCCGCCATGATCCCCGCACTGTCCGCGCCCGCCCGCGTAACCGCGGCACCAGCAGGCCGACCAGGGTCGCCAACGGGAGGGCCGCGATCAAGTATTACCAGCACGATCCATTCGACGTTCGTCGGTGTCGGGCCTTCAATGTGGACCTCGCGCCCGCCTGCGATCAAGATGACCGGAATTCCGCAGGCCTGAATCGTCCCTGGGCCGCGAGCATGGGAGCCGACCGCGACCATAGCCGTCGCCACCGGCCCCGCCTTGTCAGCACCGACGGCAGGCCTCGCTGGAGAACCAGCTTTCCGCCTCGGCGCGCGCCGATGCGTCGTCCCCTGAGATGCGGCGCAGAGCAGAGCTCATGCCGGCTCACAGTAGTGGGTCTGCGCGGCTGTTTCTTTTCAGAACGGTGGTGGATCGTCGTCGGTCGGGGGTGGGGCGGGTCCGGTGTCGCTGGGGGCTTGGGCGCGTCGGGCGGAGCGGGCGTGGTGGTTTTGGCGGCGTTCGGTGGCGATGCGGTACACAGATATGTGAATGACCTAAACGCCCCGCTTGACTGAGCGCGGCGGCGCTGGGGCCCCCCGCTGGCGGGCGATCAGCGTGCCCGAGGCGGTGGCGCTGCAGCGGGCGATACATGACCAGGTCTGGTCGCTGGACCGTGGAACGCGCTACCTGTGTAACACGTCGCCGTCGTTCACCGATGTCGTCTGTGACTGTGGGCGAATTGGAGGCATGGCGTGGGCAGGCGACGTATCGACGTACGCGGCTTCACCTGCGCCCATCGCGGATCTGGTGGACGCGCGGCACGGATAGGCGGGCCAGCCGGTGAAAAGTTGGAACAAATGTGGAAAACCCTTGCGATATTGTGCCCGCATCGCAGTATGGTCCGACCCCGCCAATTCCTCGCTGGTCAGGGGAATTCCCGGCCCGGGTATGACGTATCGGTGATGACGTGTTGGGAACACAAGTGAAGGTAGTCAATGAATAAAATCTGGCTCGTTCCGATAATGGTATCTAGTGCGATTTTTATTTTCCCGCCAGCGAGGGCCAATGCCGGTTTGTGTGATTATCCAGCTGTCCTCACCGGAGCAAACGTTTTCTTTGCCCAGGGGGCTTACTGTGATTGGCCTACTGAAATCAATGGATCACATTTGCACTGTGAGGCAGGGGGCGTGGGTGTTGACGCTGGCGCGGCTATTGCCGGGGGTTCCACTCTCGGCCTTGGCGGCGCGGGTGTCGGCGGTGTCAGTTGCACATGGCGGTGCCCCGACAACAGCATGGCACCGGCACCAAATCCCCCTGGCGCTTGGAAATGGTATATGGTTCCTGTTCCGAATGCGTGCAAAGATCATATGGAACCGGCTGGATTTTCGAGTGCACCCGTTCTTCCCGGTGAAGGTATGCCAGTTCCGGCACCACCTCCCGCAGCGGTAGGAGGACCGGTATTACCGCCGTTAGCACCGAAAACAGAGCTTCCTTAATCCATAGGAAAGAAAATAGAAAGTGCGGCAGCGTGTCTGTTGTGTCATTCCCGCCCCGCGATGTTGATGGGATGTTGATGAAAGAGAATATTGGTCACGCCATGGACGAAGTCGAATTCGCAGTCGGGCGGATGGGGTAGGGCGCGGCTGTTCGTTGCCTGCCCCGATGGCCTGGGGCCGACCGGGACGCCGAGCGCAGGCGGCGCATC
>CAVPUR010000012.1:0-549984 GCA_963708995.1 uncultured Actinomycetota bacterium | reverse complement strand
CGAGGCGCTGCCGGATGACCGCCGGTTGGACCTCGACCACGACGACGTCTGCCCGGAGGAAACCGTCCGCGCGATGTGCGGTGAAGACCTCGGCGTGCACCTCGTGTTCATCCCCGAGGAGTACGGCGGATTCGGCGGCGGGGCGTTCGACTCCTACCGGGTGTGTGAACGGCTCGCCCGCGTCGACATCGGGGTCGCGACCTCGGTGCTCGCCACGTTCCTCGGTAGCGACCCGATCCTGGTCGGCGCGACCCCCGAGCAGCGCAAGGAGTGGCTGGGACGCATCGCCGAACAGGGCATCCTGTTCGCCTACGCCGCCACCGAGCCCGAGGCGGGAAGCGACCTGGCCGCCATGACGACGACAGCCACACCGGTAGAGACCGACGGGCAGGTGACCGCCTACCGGCTCAACGGGCGTAAGCAGTGGATCAGCAACGGCTCGATCGCGGATTTCTACTCGGTTCTGGCACTGGCCCCGGGCGGCCCGTCCTGGTTCGTCGTGGAGAAAGGCACCCCCGGCTTCTCGACGGCACCGCCGGAAGACAAGCACGGTATCCGGCTGTCCGAACACCGCCGCGCTGTTCCTCGATGACGTGATGGTACCGGCGGAGAACCTGGTGGGCCGGGAGGAAGGCCGCGGGCTCATCCAGGCCCAGCAGGTCTTCGGCTACACCCGGGTGATGGTCGCCGCGTTCGGCCTCGGCGGCGGCTGGGCGGCCCTAGACCGGGCGATCGCCTACTCCGCCAACCGGGTACAGGGCGGCGCCCCGCTGTCGACCAAGCAGGGTTTTACCCACAAGCTGATCGTGCCGCACGCGGTGCGGCTGGAGGCGGCGCGCGCATTCATTGAGGAGACCGCGACACGAATCGACGACGGCGAAGGCGCCGGCGGCGCGCTGAACACCGAAGGCGCGATCGCGAAGTACCTGGCCACCGAGGCCGGCAACGCGGCCGCAGAAGCCGCGATCCAGGCGCACGGCGGCTACGGCTACACCCGTCCGTACCTGGTGGAAAAGATCAAGCGCGACGTCCGGATCACCACGATCTACGAGGGAACCTCGGAGATCCTGGAGATGACGATCGCCCGCGACCGCTGGCAGCAGCACCTCAAGACATCCGGCGCCTACTACCGCGACGCGGCACGCAGTCTTGACGGCGTTGCCCGACGAATTCGGTGGGCCCACGGCGGCGCTGGCACTGGAATGCCTGGCCGCGGTGATGGAGGCCTGCCGGGTCGGCCGGCTGACCCGCAACCAGCATGTTTTGCTGCGGCTGGGTGAACTGATCAGCTACGCCGAGTGTGCGGGCGCACTGGCCCGCCGGGCCGCGGCGTCCGCCGCCGGTGCGATGCCGGTGAAGTCAGACGCCCGCTTCGACGCCGCCGCATTGGCCGCGGTCAGCCGCGTCTTCGCCCGGGAGGCGGCGCTGAAGGTCGCCGAGGAGGGCTTGCGGTGGGTGGCCGGCGCGGGCTCCGGGGCGGATCTCGCCGCCGCGCTCCCGTTCGATCGGGTCCGGGCCGCGCAGGCCGGCCTGCTCGCTGACATGGACCGGGTGGCCGACGCGCTCTACCGACGGGAGACCGGATCATCATGACGACCACGATGCAGGAGCCGATCGCGGTGGTGGGCGTCAGCGCGATCATGCCCGATGCGCCCGACGCCGCCACCTTCTGGGCCAACATCAAGGACGGCCGATACAGCATCAGCGACGTCCCGCCCGAACGGTGGGATCCCGAGCTCTACTACGACCCCGACCCGCACGCACCGGACAAGACGTACTCGCGCATCGGCGGGTGGGTCCGCGACTTCTCCTGGGAGCCGCTGGCGTGGCGGCTGCCGATCCCGCCGGCGGTCAGCACCCAGATGGACGACGGCCAGAAGTGGGCCGTGGCGGGCACCCGTTCAGCGCTGCTCGACGCCGGCTGGCCGGACTGGACCGTGGACCCGGAACGAGTCGCCGTGATCATCGGCAATGCCATCGGCGGCGACAAGCAGCACCGCAGCAACCTGCGGATCCAGTTTCCCGTGTTCGCCCGCGAGCTGTGCGCCGCACCGTCGTTCGCGGCGCTGCCGGAGCCGGTGCGCGAAGCCGTGCTCGCCGAGACCCGCGCCTCGTTTCTCGCCGGGTTCGAGGAGATCACCGAGGACACCATGCCCGGTGAGCTCGCGAACGTGATCGCCGGGCGGGTCGCGAACCTGTTCAACTTCCGCGGCCCCAACTTCACCACCGACGCGGCATGCGCCTCGGGGCTGGCCGCCATGTCGGCCGCGGTGCGCGGGTTGCAGGCCGGCGACTTCGATGCCGCGGTCACCGGCGGCATCGACCGCAACATGGACGCATCGGGATATGTGAAGTTCTGCAAGATCGGCGCGCTGTCGGCGACCGGCACCCGCCCATTCGACGCCGGCGCCGACGGCTTCGTGATGGGCGAGGGCGCCGCGCTGTTCGTCCTGAAGCGACTGTCCGACGCCGAGCGCGACGGTGACCGCATCTATGCGGTGCTGCTCGGCCTCGCCGGCGCCAGCGACGGCCGCGGCAAGGGCATCACGGCGCCCAACCCGGTCGGGCAGCGGCTGGCGGTGGAGCGCGCCTGGCATGTCTCCGGTGTCGACCCCGCGCTGGCCACCTGCATCGAGGCACACGGCACATCCACCCGCGTCGGCGACGCAACGGAGCTCGCCAGCTTGACCGATGTATTCCGCAAGGCCGGTGCGGCGAACGGTTCGATCGCGCTGGGGTCGGTCAAGTCCAATATCGGCCACCTCAAGGGCGCGGCCGGGGCCGCGGGCCTGTTCAAGACGGTGCTCAGCCTCCACGAGAAGGTGCTGACGCCCAGCCTGCACTTCGACCAGCCCAACGAAAACGTGGACTGGGACGACATCCCGTTCCGGGTGAACACCGAACTTCGCGAGTGGCCCGCACCCGAGAGCGGCGTGCGCTGCGCCGGGGTGAGCGCCTTCGGGTTCGGCGGCACCAATTTCCACGCCGTGCTCGAGGAGTACGTGCCCGGCCGGCACCGCGCGCAGGATGCGAGCCGATCATTTCCCGGGCGCGACGGTCGCAGCAGTCGCCGACCGACCCGCCGCGACGGGTCGCCGGCGGGCCGAAGGCGCCGCTACGGGGAGCGGCCGTGGTCGGCGGCGCAGATGATGCCGAGGTGGCCGCACAGCTGGAGCAGCTGGCCGCCGAGGCTTCGGCCGGGCGCGCCCCCGCCCCGGCCCCACCGGACCCCGCGCTGGCCGGCGCGGCCGTTCGGGTCGCCATCGACTACGCCGATGCGGCCGACCTGGCGACCAAGGCGGCGAAGGCGGTCCAGGCGCTGCGGGGCGGCAACCCGGCCATGTGGAGGATACTGCGCGCCCAGGGTGTCTTCGTCGGCCGCGGCGCACCGGGAAAGGTCGCGTTCCTCTACACCGGCCAGGGCTCGCAGTACGTGAACATGCTAGGGGACCTGCGCCAGCGCGAGCCGATCGTCGCCGCGACGTTCGACGAGGCCGACCGGGTCATGGCACCGCTGCTGGGCAAGCCGCTGACTGCTTACATCTTCGCCGACAGCAGCGACGAAGCCACCGCGCAACGGCTGGAACAGCAGCTCATGCAGACCGAGATCACCCAACCGGCGGTGCTGGCCACCGATCTGGCCCTGACCCGGATGCTCGACGCGTACGGCGTTCGTCCGGACATGGTCATGGGCCACAGCTTGGGCGAGTACGGCGCGCTGGTGGCCGCGGACGCGCTGTCGTTCGACGCCGCCCTGGAGGCGGTCAGCGCCCGGGGCCAGGAGATGGCGAGCCTGTCGGTTGCCGACAACGGCGCCATGGCGGCTGTGTTCGCCCCACTGGCCGAGATCGACCGGATCGTGGCCGAGACCGACGGGTACGTCGTGGTTGCGAACATCAATAGCAACGGCCAGGCCGTCATCGGCGGTGCCACCGATGCCGTGGACCGCGCCGTCGCGGCTTTCCGCGCCGCCGGCATGAACGCCAACCGAATCCCGGTCAGCCACGCTTTCCACACCGCGATCGTGGCGCCGGTGAGCGAACCGCTGAAGGCCGCACTGCGCCGGCTCGACATGCGGCCGCCGCGTCGGCCCATCGTGTCGAACGTGACCGGTGAGTTCTATCCGGCGGACGCCGACGTCGACACCATGCTCGACCTTCTCGGCCGCCAGGTCGCGTCGCCGGTCCGGTTCGTCGACGGACTGCGCACGTTGCATTCGGCGGGTGCCCGCATCTTCGTCGAGGTCGGCCCCAAGAAGGCGCTGCACGGCTTCGTCGAGGACGTCCTCGGCGACGATGTGCTGGCCCTGTTCACCAACCACCCGAAAACGGGCGATGTCGCCTCGTTCAACCAGGCGTTGTGCGGGCTGTACGCCGCCGGGCTCGGGTTCGCCCCGCTTTCCTCCGCAGCCGCGGACACCCCGGCCGAAGTCGCCACCGCGGTCGATGCCGCCCCGGTTCGGGGCGGGATGACCGCAATGACCACCGACCGGTACGCCGAGCTGGGCCGCCTCCTCGTCGACGTTGTCGAGCGTGGTCTGCACGCCGAGCCCGGCACCGCCCTTTCCGTCGACATCCAGCGCTTCGGCGCCCGCGGTTAGCGAACCGGTGGTGGTGACCGGCGCGGCGCTCGGCCTGCCCGGCGTCGAGCGGGTCTTCGACGACGAGAACATCGCCCGCATCCTCGACGGCCAGCAGTTCATCGACACCATCCCGCACCGGCTACGCCGTGCGATGGTCGACCGGCACATCACCCGCCTGGTCAAGCGCGAGTCCGGCGACCCCACCTTCGAGACGATCGACAACGAGGCCGACGTCATCAAACTGGCCGGCCGCGGCGCGCCGCTGGATGTGGTCGCCGAGTTCGGGGTCGACGCCGCCCGCGACGCCGCGCTGGACTCGACCACCCGGCTTGCCATAGGAGCGGGGTTCGATGCCCTGCGCGACGCCGGCATCCCGCTGGTCATGCACTACAAGACCACGACACTGGGCACCCAGTTGCCGGACCGTTGGGGGCTGCCGGAGTCGATGCGCGACGACACCGGCGTCATCTTCGCCTCCGCCTTCCCCGGGTTGGACAACTTCGCCCGTGACCTGGAGCGCTACTACATCGACCGCAGCAACCGTGAGCAACTGACCGCGTTGGAGGCGGTGCGTGTCCGGATGACCGGCGACGAACCGGCCGCGGCGGAGGTTGACCGGCGCATCCACGAGCTGCGCCACGAGATCGAGTCCCACCCGTACGAGTTCGACCGGCGCTTCTTATTCCGGTGCCTGTCGATGGGCCATTCGCAGTTCGCCGAGATCATCGGCGCGCGCGGGCCGAACACGCAGATCAATGCCGCGTGCGCGAGCACCACTCAGGCGACCGCGCTCGCCGAGGACTGGATCCGGACCGGCCGCTGTCGCCGGGTGATCGTGGTGTCCGCCGACGACGCCAGCTCCGATGCTCTGCTGCCCTGGCTGGCGTCGGGATTCCTGGCCTCCGGCGCCGCCGCCACCGACGACATCGTGGAGGAGGCCGCCACGCCGTTCGACCTGCGTCGGCACGGGATGATCCTTGGCATGGGGGCGGCGGCCTTCGTCGTGGAGTCCGCCGATGCCGCCCGGGAACGCGGGCTGCAACCGATCTGCGAAGTCCTCGGCACGGTCACCGCCAACAGCGCTTTCCACGGCACCCGGCTCGACGTCGAGCACATCGGCGGGGTCATGGAGAACCTGCTTGCCCAGGCCGAGGCTCGCGGAGTGGACCGCCACGTCATCGCGCCCAGCACGATGTTCGTTTCACACGAGACGTACACGCCGGCCCGCGGCGGCAGCGCGTCCGCCGAGATCCACGCGCTTCGCCGGGTGTTCGGGCCGGACGCCGACGCCGTCGTCATCACCAATACCAAGGGCTTCACCGGACACGCGATGGGCGCCGGCGTGGAAGACGTAGTCGCAATCAAGTCACTGGAAACCGGTCTGGTTCCTCCGGTGCCCAATTACAAAGAGCCGGATCCCGAGCTGGGCCACCTGAACCTGTCGACAGGGGGAAGCTATCCGGTGCGGTACGCACTCAGGCTGGGCGCCGGGTTCGGCTCGCAGATTGCGATGACATTGATGCGGTGGACCCCGCTTCCCGACGGCCGCCATCGCCTGCCGGATGAACTCGGGTATGAGTACCGGATCGTCGACCGACCGGCCTGGCAGCGCTGGCTGACGGCGGCGGCCGGCACCGCCGACGCCCAGCTGGAGGTCGTCCAGCACCGGCTGCGGATCGTCGACACCGGCGCGCCGGTGCAAGCCGCTCCTGCGGTGGCTCCGAGCGCACGCGCCGACGGTCCAGCCGGCCCCGGTGGCGTCGGCGCTAGTACCGACACCCACACCGGCACCGGCCACTGCGGCGCGCGCCGGCCCGCAGCGGCGGCCCCGGCGGCAGCGGCCCCGGCCGGCGACGACGTGACCGACTCCGTGGTGGGCATCGTCTCCCAGCTCACCGGATACCCGCCCGATCTGCTCGACGTCGACCTCGACCTGGAGGCCGACCTCGGCGTGGACACCGTCAAACAGGCCGAGATCTTCGCCGCCATCCGCGAGCACTACGGCGTCGCCCGCGACGACAACCTCAAGCTGCGCGACTTCCCCACCCTCACCCACGTCATCGGCTGGATCCGCGACAAGACCGGCACCCCCGCACCCGCACCGGCACCGGCCCCGGCGCAGCGGCCGCCGGCAGCGGCGGCCCCGGCGGCGGCGGCACCGGCCGGCGACGACGTGACCGACGCCGTGGTGGGCATCGTCTCCCAGCTCACCGGATACCCGCCCGATCTGCTCGACGTCGACCTCGACCTGGAGGCCGACCTGGGCGTGGACACCGTCAAACAGGCCGAGATCTTCGCCGCCATCCGCGAGCACTACGGCGTCGCCCGCGACGACAACCTCAAATTGCGCGACTTCCCCACCCTGACCCACGTCATCGGCTGGATCCGCGACAAGACCGGCACCCCCGCACCCGCACCGCGCACCGGCCCCGGCAGCAGCGGCCCCGGCAGCGGCGGCCCCGGCGGCGGCGGCCCCGGCCGGCGACGAGGTGACCGACACCGTGGTGGGCATCGTCTCCCAGCTCACCGGATACCCGCCCGATCTGCTCGACGTCGACCTCGACCTGGAAGCCGACCTCGGCGTGGACACCGTCAAACAGGCCGAGATCTTCGCCGCCATCCGCGAGCACTACGGCGTCGCCCGCGACGACAACCTCAAACTGCGCGACTTCCCCACCCTCACCCACGTCATCGGCTGGATCCGCGACAAAACCGGGCACCGCCCGGCCCAGAGCCGTCCAGCGCCGAAACAGCGCGCGGCAGCAACCCGAGCGAAGTCGCCTCGACGTACCACTGTCACCGGCGACATCGCCGCCACCGACCGGATCCCGCGGCAGGTGCCGGTACCGGCGCTGCGGCCGGACCTCGCGGCCTGCGTGCCGACCGGGGTCACGCTCGGCGACGGCACCCGGGTGGCGGTCATGCGCGACCAAGGCGGCGTCGCGGACGCGCTGATCAGCCGGCTGACCCGGCTCGGCGTCGACGTGGTGGCGATGCAGCCCGGACGACGACATCGACACCGTCCTCGGCGACGCCGGTCGACGGCGTGTACTGGCTGGCGGCGCTCGACGACGAGGGCCCGCCTGGAGGACTTGGACCTCGCCGGCTGGCAGGAAGCGCTGCGGCGCCGGGTACGCAACCTCTACACCACCATGCGACGGCTGTACGAGCGCAGCCCGTTCCTGGTTGTCGCCACCCGGCTGGGCGGATACCACGGCTACGACGCGGCCGGGGCGACCTGCCCGCTGGGCGGCGCGGTCACCGGGTTCGCCAAGGCGTACCGGCGCGAGCGGCCCGACGCGCTGGTCAAGGCCGTCGACTTCGCGCTCAGCCGAAAGACCGCAGCACTGGCCGATGTGCTGATCGACGAGACGCTCCGCGATCCCGGCTGCGTGGAGGTCGGCCATGCCGACGGCCGGCGCTGGGGCGTCGGGCTGGTGGAGCGCCCATTCCCGACACGCACGAGGCCGGCGAGGTTCTCGGCCCCGATCCGGTCTTCCTCGTCACCGGCGCCGCCGGCAGCATCGTCTCGGCGATCACCGCCGACCTGGCCGCGGCGTGGCGCGGCACCTTCCACCTGCTCGACCTCACGCCGGAACCCGACCCTGCCGACCCCGACCTGCGCCGGTACACCGAGGACCGGGAAGGGTTCAAAGTCGAACTGGCCGCCCGGATGCGGGAGCGGGGCGAGCGCCCGACGCCGGTCCTGATCGAGCGGGAGCTGGCGCGCTTCGAGCGTCTGCAGGCCGCGCTGGCCGCAGTGCGGGCGGTCGAGCAGGCGGGCGGGTCGGCCCACTACCACAGCGTCGATCTCACCGACGCGGGCGCGGTCGAGCGGGTGATGGCCCAGGTGCGGGACACCAGCGGGCACATCGACGTCCTGTTGCACGCCGCCGGGGTCGAGATCAGCCACGCGCTGCCCGACAAGGAGCCCGCGTGAGTTCGACCTGGTGCTCGGGGTCAAGGGTGACGGGCTGTTCAACGTGCTGCATGCCATCGGCGACCTCCCGCTGGGCGCCGTCGTGGCGTTCAGCTCGGTGGCCGGCCGGTTCGGCAACGTCGGGCAGACCGACTACAGCGCCGCCAACGACCTGCAGTGCAAGATGCTTGAGCAACCTGCGCCGCACCCGTCCGGGCGTGCGGGCGCTGGCGATCGACTGGACCGCGTGGGGCGGCATCGGCATGGCCACCCGCGGATCGATCCCGAAGATCATGGCGGCGGCCGGAGTCGAGATGCTGCCCGCGGAGGCGGGCGTGGCATGGATCCGGCGCGAACTGGGCACCGGCATGCCCGACGGCGAGGTCGTCGTCGCCGGGGCGCTGGGCGCGCTGGCCGCCGAATTCGCACGACACCGGCGGGATCGACCCGGCGTTCGCTGACGGCAGACGGGCCGATGGTCGGCGAGGTCGTCCGCGCCAGTGTCCACGACGGGCTGGTGGTGCAGCACCACGCTGGACCCGGCCGCCCGGCCGTTCCTGGATCACCACCGCATCGACGGCACGCCGGTGCTGCCCGGCGTGATGGGCATGGAGGCGTTCGCCGAGGCCGCCCGGCTGCTCGCGCCCGACCTGCACGTAGCCGCTATCGAGAACGTCGATTTCCGCGCGCCGCTCAAGTTCTACCGCGACGAGCCACGCACGCGTGACGGTCACGGCGCTGCTGCGCCCCGACGGGGACGACCTGCGTCGCCGAATGCCGCCTGTCGGCCGAGCGCACCCTGCCCGGCGCCGGCCAGCCGCAGCGCACCGTGCACTTCACCGGCTCGGTGCGGCTGACCACCGATCCACCCGCGCTCGACCGGCGGCGAAGCCGATCCCGGCGGCGACAGTCCCGGCGCTGACCCCGGAGCAGGTCTACCGGCTGTACTTCCACGGCCCGGCCTATCAGGTGGTCGGTTCGGCGTGGAAGCACGGCGACGGCGCGGCCGCCCGGTTCGCCGCCGACCTGCCGCCGCAGATCGGATGAGCCGGTGCTGATCGGGCCACGACTCGTCGAACTGTGCTTCCAGACCGTCGGGCTGTTCGAGGCCGGCACCGATGGCGTCCTGGCCCTGCCGCTGCATGTCGACGCGGTGCGGCTGAACGGGGAGCCGGCGGAACGGGCCGGGCTGGTCGCCACCGCGCGACCGGACGGGCACGGCGGCTTCAACTGCACCGTCCGCGACGACGAGGGCAGCGCTGGTGCTGCGGCTCGACGGGTACCGCACTGTGCCGCTGCCGGAGCCGCCGCCCGCAGACATCGTCGCCCCGATGCCGCTCGGTGCATGCGCGGCTGAGGAGACGTACCGGTATGGACAGGCAGATTCGGCGGCTGGCGATCGTCAACCGCGGTGAGCCCGCAGTCCGCGCGCTGACCGCGGTGGCCGAACTCAACCAGGCCGGCGACCAACCGCCGATCCGGACCATCGTGCTCTACACCGACGCGGACGCCGACGCGTGGTATGTGCGGCGAGGCCGACGAGGCCGTGCCACTCGGGACCGCGACGTTCGTCGACCCGGCCGACGGCACCCGCCGGTCGCGCTACCTGGACGAGGCGGCGGTGATGGCGGCGCTGCGCGGCGCCGAAGCTGGACGCGGTGTGGGTCGGCTGGGGATTCGTGGCCGAGCACGCCTCGTTCGCGCAGGCGTGCGAGGAGGCCGGCATCGTCTTCGTCGGCCCGGACAGCGCCACGATCCGCCGGCTCGGCGACAAGGTGGCCGCCAAACGGCTCGCCGAGCAGGCCGACGTCCCGGTGGTGCCGTGGAGCGGCGGGCCGGTCGACGACGTAGCCGAGGCGACCGAGGCTCGCGGCGCGGCTCGGCTATCCGGTGATGGTCAAGGCGGCCGCCGGCGGCGGCGGGCGCGGGATCCGGATGGTCCGCGACGACGACGAACTCGCCGCGGCGCTGCCGTCGGCGCGCGCCGAGGCGCAGCTGGCCTTCGGCGACCCCACGGTCTTCCTCGAGAAGCTCGTGCCGGCCGCCCGCCACGTCGAGGTGCAGGTGATCGCCGACGGCTACGGCACCGTGTGGGCGGTCGGGCGTTCGGGACTGCACGCTTGCAGCGCCGCCACCAGAAGGTGCTCGAGGAGTCGGCGTCGACGGTGCTCGACGCCGACGGAGGAGCAGGCGATCCGCGACGCGGCGCGTCCGGCTGGCCGCCGCGGCGGGCTACCGCAACGCGGGCACCGTGGAGTTCCTGGTCGACCCGGACACCGGGAGCTTCCTGTTCATGGAGGTCAACACCCGGCTGCAGGTCGAGCACCCGGTGACCGAGGCGACCACCGGGCTGGACCTGGTGAAGCTGCAGCTGCACGTCGCGCAGGGCGGCCGGCTCACCGGCGCGCCGCCGCAGGTGTCCGGGCACGCGATCGAGGCGCGGCTGATACGCCGAGGATCCCGAGAACGCGTTCACCCCCGCGCCGGGCCGGCTGACCCGGCTGCGCCTGCCGGCCGGCGCCGGCATCCGCGTCGACGCCGGCGTACGCGAAGGCGACCGGATCCCCGCCGACTTCGACTCGATGATCGCCAAGATCGTCGCGTGGGGAAGCGACCGCGCCGAGGCCCTCGCCCGCCTGCGTCGGGCGTTGCTCGAAACCACCGTCGGTGGTCGAAGGCGGCACCACCAACCGCTCCTTCCTGCTGACCCTGCTCGACCGGCCGGAGGTGCGCAGCGGGCGACTTCGACAACCACTGGCTGGACCGGCTGACCGGCGAGGCGGCGCACCTGCCGGCCCCGGATCCGGTCGCCCTGCTGGTGGCCGCCGTGGAGTCGTACGACCTCGACGAGGCCGCCGAGCAGGCCGCGTTCCATGCCCGCGCGGCGCGAGGCGGTGCCGAATCCGCGGCCGAGGTGGGTCACCGCTGCCGCCTCCGCTACCGGGGCCAGCAGTACGACCTGCACGTCTACCGCACCGGTGGCCGCACCTACCGTGTCACCTCCGGCGTCGGCACCGCGGACGTCACGGTCGTCCTACCGCGACGGATACGAGCGGCGGGTGCGTCGTCGGCGACCGGGTGCACCGTGTCGTCGTCGGTCGTGGAAGGCGCCACGCTGCGGGTCGACGTCGACGGCGCGGCGCACGCCGTGTTCCGCGATGACGGCGGCGTCGTGCGCTGCCCTGGACCGGCGTTCGTGCTGTCGGTCCTCGTGGAACCCGGTGATCGAGGTCGCCGAGGGCGACCCGCTGGCCGTCGTGGAGAGCATGAAGATGGAGAACCACCATCACCGCACCGTTCGCCGGCACCGTCGCTTCCGTCGAAACCGCCGCGAACGTGCAGGTCGAAGCGGGCGCGCCGCTGGTGCGCATCGCGACGTCCGACACCGGTCAGGAGCCACGGCGCGGCGGCGCGGTCGACTTCACCGGGCTGCGCCGCTGCCGAGCCGCTCCGGCAACGCTCACCCTGCGAGCAGGTGTACGGGCGCTGCGCTCCTACCTGCTCGGCTACGACCTGGACCCGGGCTCGGTGCAGGCGATGCTGACCCGGCAGCGCCGGCTCGGCGAGATCGCTGCGCCGGCCGACACCGATCTGCTGCGCTGCGAGGACAGCCTGCTGGATCTGTTCGCCGACGTCGGCTCGCTGTACCGGCCGCGCGGCGAGATCGAGCCGGAGGAGGCGCTCGTCGCCGGCAGCACCCAGGAGTACCTGCTGTCCTACCTGCAGTGGCTGGACGCGGATCGGGCCGGCCTGCCCGACTCGTACCGGCGGCGGTTGGAGCGTGCGCTGCTGCGCTACGGAGTGCACGGGCTGGACCGCACCCCGGAGCTCGAAGAAGCCGTCGTCTGGATGTTCCGCTCGTTCCGCCGGGTCGCCGACCTGGTAGCCAGCGGTGACCGCGATCCTCGAGCGCCGGCTCCGCCACCAAGCCGAGCTGGCGCAGGCTGGCCGACGCCGAGATGCGGGCCCGGCTTGACCGGCTGGCGGCCATCCAGGGCCGCCAGCGGGTGGTCGCCGACCTGGCCCGCGACGTGCGGTTCCACTACTTCGACGAGCCGCTGCTCGCAGTCGACCGTCGCCGACGAGTACGCCCGGGTGCAGCGCGATCTCGATGCGCTGCGCGACGATCCCGACGGCGCCGACCGGGCCGAGCCGGATCGACCGCCTGGTCGCCTGCCCGCAGCCGCTGCGCGCCGAGTTGCTGCGGCGGTGGCGCGGCAGCACGCGACCCCGGCACTGCGCCGGGCGCTGCTGGAGGTCTACACTCCGCCGGTTCTACCGGATCAGGCAACTTCGCGACTTGGCGGTCAGCGAGCATGACGGGTGGCTGCTGGGTGCCGCCGACTACGACGTCGAGGACAAGCACCATCCACCTGGTCACCGCGTACGCGCCGCTGGTGAACTGCCGGAGCTGTCTCGGGCGATCGCCGGGCATCTGGGCACGGCCGATACCGGGCGGCAGGTCGTCGTCGACTCTGGCGCTGTGGCGGCACGGCGAGACGGCTGATATCGACACCGTCATCGCCGAGGCCGAAAAACTCCTGGCCGGCTGCGCACTTCGGGCGCCTGTTGCGGCGCCTGGATCTCACCGTGACCACCCTCGAAGGGGCGGCACCGGAGCGCTTCCGCACCCATCACGTGACCTACCGCGCAGCGGGACGGCCAGTTCGTCGAGGACCCGCTCTATCGCAATCTGCACCCGATGCTCGCCAAGCGTCTGGACCTGTGGCGGCTGGCGAACTTCAAGCTGCGCCGGCTGCGCTCGGCCGAGGACGTGTACGTGTTCCACGGCGTGGCCCACGACAACCCCGCCGATCAACGGCTGTTCGCGCTCGCCGAAGTGCGCGACCTCACCCCGGCCCGGGCCGCCAGCGGTGCGGTGCGCTACCCGCGGCTGGAGCTGATGGGCTTGCAGGCGCTGTCGGCGATGCGGGAAGCGCTGGCCGACGTTCGACGAGCGCGACCGGCCGGCGGCCAACCGGATAGTGCTCTACGTCCGGCCGCCGTGGGATGTGCCGCGTGACGCGTGGACCGAACTGGCCCGGTCGTTGGCACCGCTGGCCGTCGGTGCCGGCCTGGAGAAGGTGGTGCTGCGCGTGCGGCTTCCCCGACGGTCGCGACGCTGTGCTCGACGTGGAGGGGCTGGACGGGGGCGTGACGGTGCGCGAACGCCCGCCGGGCCAGGAGCCGATCCAGCCACTGACGCCGTACCGGCAGAAGGTGCTGCGCGCCAACCGCTTCGGCGCCCCGTACCCGTACGAGATCGTGCGGATGCTCACCCCTCCGGCCGAGGCGGTATCGCGGTTTCCCGCCGGGCAGTTCGTCGAGCACGACCTGGACGAGCACGGGGACCTCGTACCGGTGTCGCGACCGTACGGGAGGAACAGCCGCCAACGTCGTCGTCGGCCTGCTGCGCAACGACACCGAGAAGGTGCCGGAAGGGATGACCCGGGTGGCGCTATTCGAGCGACCCGACCCGCGGGCTGGGCAACCTGGCCGAGCCGGAGTGCCGGCGGATCATCGCGGGCGCTCGACCTGGCCGAGCGGATGCGGATACCGGTCGAATGGTTCGCGCTGTCGTCTGGGGCGATGATCGCGATGGACAGCGGCATCGAGAACATGGACTGGATTGCCGCGGTGCTGCGCCGCCTCATCGAGTTCACCCAGGCGCGGCGGGGAGGTGAACATCGTTGTCACCGGGGTGAACGTGGGCGCCCAGCCGTACTGGAACGCCGAGGCGACCATGCTGATGCACACCCGCGGCATCCTGGTGATGACACCGGCCAGCGCGATGGTGCTGACCGGCAAGCAGGCGCTGGATTTCTCCGGCGGGGTGTCGGCCGAGGACAACTTCGGTATCGGCGGCTTCGACCGGATCATGGGACCCAACGGCCAGGGCCAGTACTGGGCGCCCACCCTCGCCGACGCGTGCGACATCCTGCTGCGCCACTACGAGTACACCTACGTCGTGCCCGGTGAGAGGTGGCCGCGTCGGCGCACCACGACCGACCCGGTAGACCGTGACGTGCGATCGGCGCCGCACGCCCGGGTCGCGGGCTCCGACATGGCGACGGTCGGGGAGATCTTCTCCGCCGCTCACAACCCCGAACGCAAGAAGCCGTTCGACATGCGCTCGGTGATGCGGGCGGTGGCCGACGCCGACTCGGCGCCGCTGGAGCGCTGGGGCCAATGGCGCGCCGCCGAGACCGCGATCGTGTGGGATGCGCACATCGGCGGCATCCCGGTGTGCCTGATCGGGATCGAATCGCACAACGTGCCCCGGCGCGGATTCGTGCCGGCCGGCGGCCCGTCCTCAGTGGTCCTCGGGCACCCTGTTCCCCCAGTCGTCGCGCAAGCTCGCACGCGCGATCAACGCCGCCAGCGGCAACCGCCCGGTCGTCGTGCTGGCGAACCTGTCCGGCTTCGACGGCTCGCCGGAGTCCATGCGCCGCTGGCAACTGGAGTACGGTGCCGAGATCGGCCGCGCGGTGACCAACTTCCGCGGCCCGATCGTGTTCGTGGTGGTCTCCCGCTACCACGGCGGTGCTTTCGTGGTGTTCTCCAAGCCGCTTAACGAGCGGCTGGAGATCGCCGCTGTGGAGGGCTCATTCGCATCGGTGATCGGCGGCGCGCCGGCCGCTGCCACCGTGTTCGCCCGAGAGGTGAACGCGCGCACCCAGCGGGATCCCGAGGTACGCGAGGCGGCCGATGCGGTGCGCGAGGCGAGTGGGTCCGACGCGGGCACGGCGCGGGCCCGGCTCGCCGAGATCAGTGCGACGGTCCGCGCCGCGAAGCTCAGCGAAGTCGCCGACGAGTTCGACAAGATCCACACCGTCCAGCGGGCGCTCGCGGTGGGCTCGGTGGACCGCATCGTCCCGGCCGAGACGCTGCGGCCCTACATAGTCGATGCCCTCAACCGGGGCATGTCACAGGTATAGCGGCCGGTCCAGCCAGGAGTGCCGGGGTTCTGCTGCCGCCAGCACTGCTGGGTCGCCGAGGGCGAGCGGCGGTGGAGCGGCCACCTCCGCGGCGAAGGTGAGCAGGAATCGGCCTTCGCGCCGCCACCAGCCGGGGAACACCGTCCCCTCGGAGGCACGCACCGTTAACTCACCCCAGCCGTCGGCGCGCGGCGCGGCCACCGTTACCTCGACGGTGCGGGTGTCCCGGCGCAGCCCGGTGCGGAGCACCTTCAGCGCGCTTTCCTTCGCCGACCACACCAGATTCGCGCCCATGTCGCGCTCGTCACCGGCCGCGCGTGAGGCAATCCACCGCTGCTCGGCCGCGGTGAAGAAGTCGCGGACGAAGCCGGGCGTGCGCGGCTCCACCAGCTCCAGGTCGCAACCGACCGCCAGCGGCCCGGTCGGCGACGTCACACAAACCGCCCATCCCGCACGGTCGCTGATCGACACGCCCACCTCGATCGGAGCGCCGTCGACGCACACGTAGGGGGCGCCGCTGGGCGCATTGCGGACTTCGATGCCGGCGAGCGCCGTCGGGTTGGTGGGCCGGCCGGTCACCGCAGCGACGGCATGCTTGGCGACCAGCCGGCGCAGCAGATACTCGGTGCGCCGCTTGGTGAACCGCAGCCCGGCCAGGCTGGCTGCCTCCGCGGGCGCCAGCCATTGTTCACCGGCGGGCAACGCGTCCTCGCCCAAGGCGAGCCACCGACACCCGCTCCGATTCGCTAGGCGCTGCGCCACCACCACCTCCAGGGCACGGCCTTGAACTTACCGACAGCTCGCGTGTGCGTCATCCGCCGCGGGCAAGTGCGGTCGCCTGCTCGGTGGCTTCGCGGATCGGGCCGCGCCACAAGTCGCCGTGGCCGGGCGCCAGCATCTCGGTTTCCACCAAGGCCAGCGCAGCCAGGCTGCGGACGCAATCGTCCTGGCTGTAGCTGAACACCGCCGGCAGCAGCTGCGGCCCACCGCGGGACAGCAACGGATGCCCGGTGATCAGCGCGTCGCCGCTAGCGAGCACCCCGTCGACAAGATACGAGCAATGCCCGCTGGTGTGCCCCGGAGTGGGAATGGCCATCGGGTGGCCCGGCAGCTCGCCGGCGATCTCGCCGGTCAACGGCTCTACGGTCGGGATGCCGTCGCGGACCAGGCCGCCGTTGCGAGCCACATGCGCCGCCCACATCGCCCACCTGGGGCGCCACAGGCGCAGCGCGACGTCTACGACCGAAACCTGTTGCAGATACTCACGTTTCGCGTGACCCACCTCGTCGGCGTGGCAGTAGACTGGAGTTCCATGCTCTCGGGCGAACCAGATCGCCGAGCCCAAGTGGTCGACATGCGCGTGCGTCAGCAGGATGGCTCGGACGTCGTCGGCCGTATATCCCAACTTCCGCAGCGAGGCCAGCACTTCGTCCCGGTCGCCGGGATAGCCGGCGTCGATCAACATGACACCGTTGTCGTCGGTGACCAGAACCCAGTTGACCGCCTCGCCGTGAGCCAGGTACACGCGCTCGGTAACGGTTTTCAGCGTCGGCGCCATGACCGCGAGTCTAGGCACGGGGGTAGAAAAGACATGTGGCTGAACTGAAACTCGGATACAAAGCGTCTGCTGAACAATTCGCACCGCGTGAACTCGTTGAACTGGCTGTCGCCGCCGAAGGTCACGGCATGGACAGCGCTACCGTCAGTGACCATTTCCAGCCGTGGCGGCACGAAGGCGGGCATGCGCCGTTTTCGCTGTCCTGGATGACCGCGGTCGGGGAGCGCACCGAACGGATCGTGCTGGGCACCTCCGTGCTCACCCCGACGTTCCGGTACAACCCCGCGGTGATCGCGCAAGCGTTCGCCACCATGAGCTGTCTGTATCCGGGCCGGATCTTTCTGGGGGTCGGTACCGGTGAGGCGCTCAACGAAATCGCCACCGGCTACGAGGGCGCTTGGCCGGATTTCAAGGAGCGCTTCGCCCGGCTACGCGAATCCGTGCGGTTGATGCGGGAGCTGTGGCGCGGCGACCGCGTCGACTTCGACGGCGAGTACTACCGGCTCAAGGGGGCCTCGATCTACGACGTTCCCGAGGGGGGAGTGCCCGTCTACGTCGCGGCCGGCGGTCCTGCGGTGGCCAAGTACGCCGGCCGCGCCGGTGACGGCTTCATCTGCACGTCGGGGAAGGGCGAAGAGCTCTACCAGGACAAGCTGATCCCAGCGGTTAAGGAGGGAGCGGCCGCCGCAGACCGCATCGTCGACGACATCGACAAGATGATCGAGATCAAGATCTCCTACGACCCCGACCCCGAGCTGGCCCTGGAGAACACGCGGTTCTGGGCGCCGCTGTCGCTGACCGCCGAGCAGAAGCACAGCATCGATGATCCGATCGAGATGGAGAAGGCGGCCGACGCGCTGCCGATCGAACAGGTCGCCAAGCGCTGGATCGTGGCGTCGGACCCCGACGAGGCCGTCGAAAAGGTCGCCCAGTACGTGAGATGGGGCCTCAACCACCTGGTATTCCATGCGCCCGGTCACGACCAGCGCCGCTTCCTGGAACTTTTTGAGAAGGACCTCGCGCCCAGGCTGCGGAGGCTGGCCTGATAGGGCAAGCTTTCAGCGTGCCCGACGGCTCCCGGCCGGATTCTCAACCCTCCGCGATCTACATCGCGGCGCCCGAGGCGGACACCGGCAAGTCGACAATCGCGCTGGGAATCATGCACCGACTGGCCGCGACGGTGGCCAAGGTCGGGGTGTTTCGGCCGATCACCCGGCTCGGCGAAGATCGCGACTACATCTTGGAGCTGCTGCTGGCGCACAGCACTGCCGGTCTGCCCTACGAGCGGTGCGTGGGCGTGACGTATCAGCAGCTGCACGCCGACATCGACGCCGCGCTCGCCGACATCGTCGACCGATACCATGCGATGGCCGACGCGTGCGACGCAGTGCTGATCGTCGGCAGCGACTACACCGATGTCGCCAGCCCCGCTGAGCTGTCGGTCAACGCTCGTATCGCGGTCAACCTCGGCGCGCCGGTGCTGCTGGTGGTGCGGGCCCGCGGCCGCACCGCCGAGGACGTCGCACACGTCGTAAAGCTGTGTCTGGACGAGCTGGCCGCCCAGCATGCCCATACCGCGGCGGTGGTGGCCAACCGCTGCGAGCCGTCGCAGCTGAGCGCCGTCGCCGACGCGTTGCGCGCATTCGCCCCGCAGACCTATGTGCTGCCAGACGAGCCGCTGCTGGCCGCCGCGACGGCGGCCGAGCTGCAGAAAGCCGTGAACGGAACACTGGTCAGTGGTGACGCCGCGCTGATGGGACGCGAAGTGCTCGGTGTGGTGGTCGCGGGGATGACCGCCGAGCATGTGCTGGAGCGGCTGGGCGACGGGGTCGTGGTGATCACCCCCGGTGACCGTTCCGACGTGGTACTGGCGGTCGCCAGCGCGCATGGCGCCGAAGGCTTTCCGTCGCTGGCGTGCATCATCCTCAACGGCGGGTTCGAGCTGCATCCGTCGATCGCCGCGCTGGTGGCCGGCCTCCGTCTACGGCTGCCGATCATCGCCACCACGACTGGGTACCTTCGAGACGGCTAGCGCGGTAGCGTCGGTGCGCGGGCGGGTCACCGCGGGGTCGCTGCGCAAGATCGACACCGCGTTGGAACTGATGGAACGTCACGTCGACATCGCGGATCTGCTTGCGCAGCTTGCCATCCCGATCCCGACCGTGACCACACCGCAGATGTTCACCTACCGGCTGCGTGCGCGGGCTCGAGCGGATCGCAGGCACATCGTGCTTCCCGAAGGCGGCGACGATCGCATCCTCAAGTCGGCCGGGCGGGTGCTGCAGCGCGGGATTGCGGATCTGACCATCCTCGGCGACGAGCTTCAGATCCGCTTGCGCGCGGCCGAACTCGGTGTCGACCTGGATGACGCGGCGGTGATCGACCCACGCACCAGCGAGTTATCCGACCAGTTCGCCGAACAGTACGCGGAGTTGCGCAAGAACAAGGGCGTCACCGTCGAGCAGGCGCGTGAGATCATGTACGACGTCTCGTATTTCGGCACCATGCTGGTGTACAACGGCATCGTCGACGGCATGGTGTCCGGTGCCACGCACACCACCGCGCACACGGTCCGGCCGGCATTCGAAATCATCAGGACCGCGCCGGGAGTATCCACGGTTTCCAGCGTTTTCTTGATGTGCCTGCCGGATCAGGTGCTGGTGTACGGCGACTGTGCGATCGTCCCTGACCCGACCACCGAACAGCTCGCCGATATCGCGGTCAGCTCGGCACGCACCGCCGCGCAGTTCGGAATCGAGCCGCGGGTGGCCATGCTGTCGTACTCCACCGGGGAATCCGGTACCGGCGCCGACGTCGACAAGGTAAGGGCGGCAACGGAGTTGGTGCGTGCCCGAGATCCACAGCTGCCGGTCGAGGGTCCCATCCAGTACGACGCCGCGGTGGATCGGTCCGTCGCGGCCACCAAGATGGCTGATTCGCCGGTGGCCGGTCGCGCGACGGTACTGATCTTTCCCGACCTCAACACCGGTAACAACACCTACAAGGCGGTGCAGCGCAGCGCCGGGGCAATCGCGATCGGCCCGGTGCTACAAGGTTTGCGCAAGCCGGTGAACGACCTGTCCCGGGGCGCGCTGGTCGAAGACATCGTCAATACCGTCGCGATCACCGCGATCCAAGCGCAAGGCGTACATGTCCGCTGAGGCCGTCAATCAGGTTGTGCTGGTACTGAACGCCGGTTCGTCGTCGCTCAAATATCAACTGGTCGAACCTGATTCCGGCGCCTTACGGGCGGGCGGCACGATCGAGCGGATCGGCGAAGAATCCTCACCGGTCGCCGACCACGAAGCGGCGCTGCGGCGCACGTTCGACCAGCTGGCCGATGCGGATATAGAGCTGAAGACCGTCGGGCTGGCGGCGGTCGGGCATCGGGTGGTGCACGGCGGCAAGCGGTTTCACCGGCCGACGGTCCTGGACGACGCGGTGGTCGCCCAGATCGCGGAGCTGTCGGAACTGGCCCCGTTGCACAATCCGCCCGCGGTCAAGGGAATTGAGGTGGCGCGCAAGCTGCTGCCCGATACGCCGCAGGTTGCGGTATTCGACACGGCCTTCTTCCACGACCTGCCGTTGCAGGCCGCAACCTACGCGATCGATTGTGGGTTGGCCGAGCAGTGGGAGATCCGCCGGTACGGTTTTCACGGCACGTCACAACCTTGAATCAGATTGTGCTGCATCTGGGTAACGCGGCCTCGGCCTCGGCGATCGCCCGCGGCCGGCCGATCGACACGTCGATGGGCTTGACTCCGCTGGAGGGCCTGGTGATGGGCACGCGCAGCGGAGACATCGACCCCAGCGTCGTCAGCTACCTGACCCGCCGCGCGAACATGGGCGTGGACGACGTCGAATCCATGCTCAACCACCGGTCGGGGGTGTTGGGGCTGGCGGGAGAGCGCGATTTCCGCCGGCTGCTCGACATGATCGAATCCGGTGACAGCGCAGCGAAATTGGCTTACGACGTGTTCATACACAGATTGCGCAAGTACATCGGAGCATACCTGGCCGTGCTGGAGCACACCGACGTGATCACCTTCACCGCCGGGATCGGCGAGAATGCCGCCGCGGTGCGCAGGGATGCGGTGGGGGGTCTGGAAGGGCTGGGCATCGTGTTTGACCAGGACCGCAACCTCAGCCCGGACAAAGGTGCGCGACAGATCTCTGCGGATGGCTCACCGATCGCCGTGCTGGTGATACCGACCAATGAAGAGCTGGCCATCGCCCGCGACTGTGTCAGCGTGCTAGAGGAACCCTAGGGCGGTTCGTCCCGTGCCGACCGACGGTGCCGGGTCGGTCCCGACGGTGCGCGACAGCAGCTCGTAGTAGACGTCGCGAAAGTCGGTGCTGAACTTCAGGTCTCCGTTGTCCAGGTTGTTCAGGCTGGGTTCGTCGCCATAAAAGCCGCCTTTGACCGGCGCGCCCGCCACGAAAACGGGACCGGCGGTGCCATGGTCGGTGCCTTGGGAGGCGTTGGCCCGCACCCGTCGCCCGAATTCCGAATACGTCATCAGCACGACGTTTTTGCCGCAGGGATCCCCGGCCATCTGCTGCAGGAACGGCGTCACGGCTTCGTCGAGAGTCTGCAGCAGGCGCTGCTGGGTTTCGCGTTCGTTGGCGTGCGTGTCGAATCCGCCCAGTTGCACCGTGTATACCCGCGTCGGGACTCGGGCCTTTATTGCGCTGCCCACCATGGACAGTTGGGCGGCCAACGAGTTGTGCTCGTTGGCAGTCGATTCGACCGTTGCGAACCTCGCGTTGGTGGTGCGTGCCGCGCGATAGGCCTTGCACACCGCTGCCATCGCCGGGGTGTCGGTGGGGTCGTCGGTGCCGAGCGTACCCATGATGGTGTCGAACCTGTCCGCGCGCTCAACCTGCAGCTGGTTGGGGGAAAGTGCCGCGGCCGTGTACTTTTCGCCGACAGCGAGCGGCGCCAGCACGGGCCCGATGTTGACCGCGCGCAGGGGGTCGTCGCCGGTGGCGTCGAGCCAGCGCCCGATCCAGCCGGTGGAGACGGGCTCGGCCGGCGATGCCGTCTGCCAGATGTCCATCGACCGGAAGTGGCTGTGGTCGGGCTGGGGATAGCCCACGCCGCGCACGATGGCGAGCTGCCGCTGGCCCCACAGTTGCGCCAGGCCCTTCATTCCCGGGTTGAGTCCAAGCTCGGAGTCCAGGCGCAAGACATCGCCCGGGGCATAGGCAAGCTCGGGCCGCGCGTCGTGATAAGCCTGATAGACATTGTCGGCGTAGGGGATCAGAGTGTTGATCCCGTCGTTGCCGCCGTAGAGGGTGACGATCACCAGCACGCCGGCGCTCTCGGGCAGCGGTCGGTCTTGGGCGGCGCGCATCAGGTCGTGCCAACTGAGCGCCACGGTCCCCGACAGCAGGCCGGCGGCGCCGGCGCCCGCGCTGGCGATCAGGAATCTGCGGCGGTTGATTTCGGGCATCATGACGTCAGGTATTCGGGCGTGTTGACGGCGGCGGCGACTAGCTGCGGCGGTGTGCGCACCAGCGGCCGCAGCGCGTTGACGGTCCGGTCCGACCAGGCTCCGATGCCGATCAGATAACCGACGGCGTCGATGCGGTCACCGGGGGCGGAGTCCTCGATACCGGACAGGTCGCCGGTGCGGGCCATCCGGCTCGCGGCGCGCAACCGGGCCTCGGCGCTGGCGGTCGACAGCCACACCTGGCCGAGCGGCCAGCCGCCGACGCTGGGCGGGTAGAACGGCCGTTGCCCCAGTGCCCGCAACGTCGCCTCGGCCATCTGCAGCTGCGCGGGCTGATCCAGCGGCACCCGCAGCGAGCGCAGCACGCCGACCAGCCATTCGACCGGGGTGTTGACCTTGTTGGCGCGGCTGCCGGTGAACTCGTCGTCGGTGAGGATCGCGCGGGTCAGTGCCCGCAGATCGCG
Source organism: uncultured Actinomycetota bacterium (assembly GCA_963708995.1). Lineage (GTDB taxonomy): Bacteria > Actinomycetota > Actinomycetes > Mycobacteriales > Mycobacteriaceae > Mycobacterium. The sequence goes on along the minus strand of CAVPUR010000012.1, from coordinate 527,067 downwards.
AGCCGGGCCGTAGGCGGAGACGAGTCGTTCGAGCGCCTGAGGTGACGGCGGTTCGTCGGAGGCCAATTGCTGCCACAACCGTCCCGCGATGTATTGGGCCGACTTGGGTTGAGCCAGCACGGCGTCGCAGAACCCGGCGGCGTCGAAATTACGGGTCACGCCGAACAGCGTCTTGGCCGTGCCGTCGTGGCGTTTGGGGATCACCGAGGTCTCGTCGTCGGCGCCGATGACCCATCCCGTCAGGGCCCGGGCCCCGGCTCGTACGTCGTCCTCGGTGTAGCCGTCGCCGTGGCCGAGCGCGAACAGCTCCATGAATTCGCGAGCCAGGTTTTCGTTGGGGGCCTTGGCGGTACTGGATTGCCCGTCCAGCCAGCGCAGCATCGCGGCGTCGGTGAGCATCGAGTACGCCAGGGTGCGGAAATCGCCCAGCGAAAGGGTGCGCAGCTTCTGATTCTGTGCGGCCATGTGCGACGCGGCCCGGACCTTCTGCGCGGACGTGGCAAAGTGGTTGTGCCACAACAGGGTCAGCTTTTCGTGGACCGGTTGTCCGACGGCGACCATGCGCCGCAGCCACCAGCCCGACAGCGCGCCCTGTTGCTCGGCCAGCTGGCGGCCAAACTCCTTGCGCGCCGCTTGTGTCGCGCCTTTGCCGGGGGCGCGCGGCGACGGCAGGATGGGCATCGGAGTGGCGATCGCGCCCAGGTCGGCGTCGGGGTTGGCGCCCAGCATGGCGTCGATGTAGGCCGGCCAGTCGCGGGTGAGCGCAGCGTCGACCTCGGGGCCGGTCACCCCGAACCCGGCCCGCCGCAGCACGCGGGCAGCGCTGACCCACTGCGTGGACTCCCCCGCCATGCGTCAACTGTGGCTGAGTTTCCTTGTGATTTCCTTGCGTGCCTGGTCGGAGGGGCCGCATCGAGTGTGCGCTCAGGGATTCGAGTGTGCGCGCAGAGCGGGATCTAGGCGATTTTTCCGCCCTGGACGCACAGTCGATGCGAGGCCTGTGCAGACCCGGAACCATGTCCGCGGCCGACATGGGATTGTTGCCCGCGTGGTGGATCCGGGTGAACCGTTCATCGGGAGCGAGGCACTGGCCCGTGGGGCGTTGAGCCGACATCAACTGCGGACGCAGTATCGCGCCATATTCCCGAATGTCTACCTACCGAAGCGGATCCAACCCTCGCTCGAACAGCGCATTGTCGGCGCCTGGCTGTGGTCGGGCCGCGCAGCGACGATCGCCGGAGCGGCGGCCGCCGCGTTACACGGGGCCAAGTGGGTCGCTGATGACGTTCCGATCGAGCTGATCCACCTCAACCCCCGCGCGCCGCGGGGTGTGCTGACGCGCCGCGCCCTGTTGATCGATGGCGAATCGCAGATCGTGGCGGGCCGTGCGGTCACCACACCAGAACGCACCGCCTTCGACATCGGCCGGTGCGCGAGCATCCGCTCGGCGGTCGCCCAGTTGGACGCGCTCGCGCGCGCAACGAGTCTCAAGGCCGACAACGTTATGCGTATCGCCAAGTGCCATCCCGGTGCGCCTGGACTCCGGCAATTGGAGACCGTGCTCGAGCTGGTCGACCCGGGTGCGGAGTCTCCCAGGGAGAGCTACCTGCGGCTTCTGCTCATCGAGGCTGGTCTTCCTCGGCCGCGCACGCAGATACCGGTGCTCGACGCGGACGGCCTGCCGGTTGCCTACCTCGACCTGGGTTGGGAGGAGCACATGGTGGCTGTCGAATACGACGGCGAACATCATCGGATCGACCGCCGGCAATACGTCAAAGACATCCGGCGCCTGGAAATGCTGGAGCGGATGGGATGGATCGTCGTCCGGGTCGTCGCGGGGGACCACCCTGCCGATATCGTGCGCCGGGTCTGGGCGGCGCTGGCCGCATCGAGTGTGCGTTCAGGGATTCGAGTGTGCGCGCAGGGCGGGATCTAGGCGATTTTTCCGCCCTGGACGCACACCCGATGCGAATCAGAACGTGCTGGTGGGCCGCACCTGGTTCGCCATGTCGACCAGCGTGTAGCGATGCCGTTGGGTGGGCGCCACCCGGGCCAGGGTGCGCAGTGATGCCTCGACGCCCAGCCGCAGCCCGTGTTTGGTGAACGGGAACCCGAGGATGTGGTTGGTGCTGGCCTCGTGGTGCTCCTCCAGCCAGTCCATCGCGCCACCCAGCACCAGCGCGCGGATCTGCAGCACCCGGGGTTCGGTCGGCGGCAGCGCCTCCACCCGCCGGGCGGCGTCACGGATCTGCTCCTCGGTGATTTCGTTCGTCGAGCGGCCGGAGAGCAGGGTCACCGCACTGGTCAGGCGTGCGGTGGTGAAGTGGCGCGAGGTGGGCGGCACGTCGTCGAGCGTGCGCACCGCGCCGGTTCGATCGCCCTCGGCCGACTGAGCTCTGGCCAGCCCGAAGGCCGCCGAGATCACGCCGTCGTTGGTACGCCACACCGTCTGGTAGAACTTTTGGTCGTCGCTCTCACCGGCTAGTTCGGCGGTCGCCGCCAGCGCCAGTTTCGGTGCCAGCTCGCCGGGGAAGGTGTCCAGCACCTCGGTGAAATGTTTGATGGCGGAGTCGTAGTCGCCAGTGAGCAGCTCGGCGACGGCCTTGTACCAGACCAACCGCCATCGCCAGCCGACCCGCTCTGCCAGGTCGTCGAGTTTGCGGCTGGCCTTGGCCACATCGCCCAGGTCCAGCAGGGCGCGGACTTCCATCAGCGGCAGCTCGGCCGACTCCGACAAGTCGACGCCCTCCGCGTCCAGTGTGCCGTGCCGCGCGGCGCGCAGCGAGTCGAGCGTCTGCACCGGCTGGGAGAGCATCGTCGTCTGCAGCACCGGGGCGGCGACGTCGGTCGGATCAACCAGCGGCACCGACAGTGCGGTCACGATCTCCCTGCCGGTCAGCCTCTCCGAGTGCACCTGGCCGTCCAGATACACGTCGGTGTGCGCAACCAGCAGGTCCACCCCGAACGTCGATCGGCTGGGGCTGAACAGCGTCGACAACCCTGGTCGCGGCACCGCGGTGTCCTGGGCGACCACCTCGCGCAGCACGCCCATCAACTGCGCGGACATCTCCTCGGCGGAGGTGAACCGGCGCCGCGGGTCGGGGTCGATCGCGCGGCGCAGCAGGCGGCCGAAGGAGTCGTAGGTGGCCAGCACCGGGTCGTCTTCGGGCAACCCGTCCGCGTAGCGCCCATTGCGGGTGCGCAGGTTCAACGTGAGTGCGGCGAGTGTGCGCCCGACGGTGTAGATGTCGGTGGCCACCGTCGGGCCGGTCCGGACGATCTCCGGCGCCTGGTAGCCGGGTGTGCCGTAGAGGTAGCCGAAGGAATTGACCCGCGACACCGCGCCCAGGTCGATCAGCTTGAGCTGTTCCTCGGTGAGCATGATGTTTTCCGGCTTCAGGTCGTTGTAGACCAGGCCGATGGAATGCAGATAGCTCAGCGCGGGCAGGATTTCCAGCAGGTACGCGATCGCCTCGGCGACCGGCAGCTTCTCGCCTTTCTTGCCGCCCTTCTTGGAGCTTCGCTTCAGCGATTGCCCGCCGATGTACTCCATGACGATGTAGCCGACGGGATCCCCGTGCCGGTCGGTGTGTTCGACGAAGTTGAAGATCTGCACGATCTGCGGGTGCACGACCTCGGCCAGGAACTGCCGTTCGGCCATCGCGATCGCCTGCGCCTCGGCGTCACCGGAGTGCACCAGGCCTTTGAGCACCACCGGGCGGTCGTTGACGTTGTGGTCGACCGCCAGGTAGACCCAGCCCAGACCGCCGTGCGCGATGCAGCCCTTGACCTCGTACTGGCCGGCGACGGTGTCACCGGCACGCAATTGGGGCAGGAACGTGTACGGACTGCCGCAGTATGGGCACCAGCCCTCCGACTGGCCTTTACCCTCGGAGCCCGCTGAGCCCGCTGAGCCCTCTGAGCCCTCTGAGCCCTCTGAGCCCTCTGCGCCTTCACCCTCCGAGTCGGACCGGCCGACCGGCCGTCCGCAGTTCCAGCAGAACCGCTTGGATTCCGGCACCACCGGATTGGTCATCAGTGCTTCGAGCGGATCGGTGTCCGGCACCCGGGGAATCTCTACGAGGCCGCCGCCGAGGTGCCTGACCGCAGGGAGCACCCGGGTGGCCGACGTCATGCGATCTTGCGGGTCGGTATCCACGCTGGGGATCGAGATGTGCGGAAAGTCGTCGTCATCAAAATCGGGTCGGAAGACCGCCTCGGTGGACTGCAGGCGCACTCCCGTCGCGCCCGACGGTGGGTCGGCCCGCTGGGTGGCGGGGCCCATGTCTGCGGAGTCGTCGGAGTCCGGTTCGAGGTGTTCGGCCATCAGTCCAAATACCTGGGCGTCGGCGGGGCGGGCGCTGGGCCGAGCACCGTTAACCACTTGCGGTACAACGTGTTCCACGTACCGTCCCGGCGGATGCGCTCCAGCGTGCCGTTGACGAACCTGACCAGCCCGGGGTTGTTGAGGTTGACCCCGACGCCGTAGGGCTGGGTGGCCATGTTGGGCCCGACGATGTGCAAATACGGGTCTTCTTCGACCAGCCCGGCCAGTATCGAGTCGTCGGTGCTGACGGCGTCGATCTCGCGTTGCTGCATGGCCACCAGGCAGTCGGCCCAGTTCACCACCGACACGATCACCGGCGGCGGCGCGATCTGCCGGATTCGGTGCAGCGAGGTGGTCCCCCTCGCCACGCAGACCCGCTTGCCGGACAGGTCGGCCACCCTCGCGATCGACGAGTCCCGCGGGGCGAGGATGCGCTGGTTCGCGTCGAGGTAAACGGTGGAGAAGTTCACCAGCTTGCGCCGGTCGCAGGTGATGGTCATGGTCTTGGCGACGACGTCGACCTCAGACTTCTGCAGCGCGGTAACGCGCTCCTCGGCCGACAGGATCCGGTACTCGACGTGCGTCGGGCTGCCGAAGATGTCACGCGCGATCTCGCCGGCGATGTCGACGTCGAATCCGGTGATCTCGCCGGTGATCGGGTCGCGAAAGCTGAACAGGTTGCTGCCGATGTCGAGTCCGACGATCAGCCTGCCGCGGGCGCGGATGTCGGCCACCGCGGCGTCGGCCTCGGCCTTGGTTCCGAAGGGCCGCAGGCTGGCAGTCAGGTTGCAGTCGTTGCTGGCGTCGTCCAGGGGCAGTGGGGGCTCCGGTGGCATCTGGTCCATGCCGACGGGTGTGGGCGGCGGCAGGGTGGGGATCGCCGCCGCCTTCAGGGATTCGGTGTGGCTGCACCCGGCCAGCGCGATCGATGCGGCGAGCACAGCGCACGCTCGCCGGAGGCGCCGACGGGTCGGCCGGGTCTGCCGGGTCGGCCGGGTCGGCCGTTTGCCCGGTCTTCATCGATACTCCTTCAGCCGGGGCCACAGGCCCAGCGCCACCGCGACGGCGGCACCCAGGCTGAGTACCACGCCGCCGAGCTGGGCGCCGGACAGCCCGCTGCGCGCGTTGAGGACGTCGTTGCGCAGGTGGGTGCGGCTTTGGTCCATCACCTTGACCAACGATTCGTCGAGCTTGTCGAAGGCGGGGGTGGAGTCGTTCTCACCGCTGCCCAGCGCGACCTCGGTGGCGGCCCGGTAGTTGCCGACCGAGATGTAGGAGTTGATCCGGTCGTTGGCCTGCCGCCAGCGGACCAGCAGCTGGTCGGCGCCCTGCAGGTCGGCCTTGTCGACGGCATCGGGGCGGGCCATGTATCTGTCGATCTGTTCGTGCATCGCGTCGATTCGCTGATAGAAGGACTGCTTGCGAATCTCCTCGTCGCCGCGCCGAATCAGCGACAGCGTTTCGTCGGCTCGCGCTTGCTGGGCGGTGATCTCGACGTTGGTGACGATCTTGAGTGAGTCGGCCGCGGTGTCCTTGGCGCTGCGGCTGGCGGTCGTCGAAATGGCCAGCGCCGTCCCCACCCACACCATCATGACGAGAATACCGAGCGCGCCCACGACAAGCCCGGGATTGATCCGGCGCCTGGTGCGCCGGGCCAGCCAGCGATGCGAGAACAAGCCGACGCCGCCGGTGGCGGCGACGACGAGGATCACCGGAGCAGGGATCTGAGTGGAGGCGGTGGTTTCCGAGTCCACCCGCTCCGACGTCGCCTTGTAGAGCAGTTGCGCGTCGGGCAGGATCGTCGATTGCATCAGTCCCGACGCCTCCGACAGGTAGGACGACCCGACCGGGTTGCCTTCCCGGTTGTTGGTCCGCGCGACCTCGATCAACCCGGTGTAGACCGCCAATTCGGCGTTGATCCGACCGAGCAATTCCACCAGCGGTTGGTCGGTCAGCCCGCTCGACGCCCGCGTCACGGCAACGGAGGCGTCGGTGATGGCCTGCTCGTAGCGCAGCCGGACCCCGCGCGGCTCCGCTTGGGCGATGAACGCGGTGGCGGCCGCGGCGTCGGCGATCGACAGCGTGGTGTAGAGCCGTCCGGCGGCGAACGACAGCGGCTCGGTGTGGTTGAGCACCGTGCTCAGCACCTGCTGCCGGTGGTTGATGGTCGTCGAGGTGGCGAACGCGCTGGCAACGCCGAGGCAGGCCAGGACGATCCCGATGGTCAAGATGCGGCCCGGGGTCGTGGAGATGAACCACCAACGGGGATGGGCGGGTTCGGCCGGCGACCGCGACCCCAGCGGCTCGGTCGACGGGTGCGCCAGCTCAACCGTCACGTCTGCTCGAACCCCATATCTTTCAGCGTCTTTTCGCCGTCTCCCCAAACTCTATAAGCGAATTCTAAGAGCATGTTCGGCCGGATGGGGGATGCGGACGCAATTCAGTTACAGGTGGACTGCTTATCCTGAACGCGTGCATGGCGACGGTGACGGATGGGTGGTGTCCGACAGCGGCGCGCACTACTGGGGCCGGTATGGCGCGGCCGGTCTGCTGCTGCGGGCTCCGCGGCCCGACGGAACCCCCGCGGTGCTACTGCAGCACCGCGCGGTGTGGAGCCATCAGGGCGGCACGTGGGCTTTACCGGGGGGCGCCCGGGACAGCCACGAGTCGCCGGAGGAGACCGCGGTCCGCGAAGCGCGCGAAGAGGCCGGGCTGTCGGCCGAACGGCTTGCGGTGCGGGCGACGGTGATCACCGCGGAAGTCGCCGGGATCGGCGGCACCCACTGGACCTACACCACGGTGGTCGCCGATGCCGACGAGCTGCTGCACACCGTGCCCAACCGGGAAAGCGCCGAGCTGCGCTGGGTCGGCGAGGACGAAGTGGCCGCCCTGCCGCTGCATCCCGGATTCGCGGCCAGCTGGCAACGGCTGCGCACGGCCCCGGCCACCGTGCCGCTGGGCCACGGCGACGAACGCCGCCGGCGGCTGCCGCGGACCCTGGAGATCGAGGCCGGGGTTTTCATCTGGTGCATGCCGGGTGACCCAATCAGTCAGGATCAGGCACCGTCGCAGCTGAGTCGCCGGATCAACTCGCTGCTGCAAGCGCTGAACTGAGCTGCTCGGCCGCGGCCCGTGGGTCCTCGGCCGCGGTGATCGCCCGCACCACCACGACCCGGCGGGCTCCGGCGGCCAGGACGTCGGGCAGCCGCCCCACGTCGATACCACCGATTGCGAACCACGGCTTGCCGCTGCCGAGTTCAGAGCTGATTTGAGACGCCGCGCGTACCAGCTGCAGGCCCGGCGCCGCGCGGCCCGGCTTGGTCGGAGTGGGCCAGCAGGGGCCGACGCAGAAATAGTCGGCCGCACCCTTGGCGGCCGAGGCCGCCTGGCTCGCATCATGGGTGGACAGCCCGATCAGCGTGGCCGGCCCGACGATCTCGCGCGCCAGATCCAGCGGCAGATCGCCCTGACCCAGGTGCAGCGCGTCGGCGCCCGCCGCCCGCGCGATGTCGGCGCGGTCGTTGACCGCAAACAGGGCGCCGTGCCGGCGGGCCGCGTCGGCGAGGACCTCGCATGCGGCCAGCTCGTCGCGTGCCTCGAGCGGGCCGAACCGCTGCTCACCGGCCGAACCCTTGTCGCGCAGCTGGATGATGTCCACCCCGCCGGCCAGCGCGGCATCGGCGAACTGCGCCAGGTCACCGCGCTCGCGCCGCGCGTCGGTGCACAGATACAGCCTCGCCTTGGCAAGAAGGTTGGCAAGACGGGAACCGGGCTGGTGCACATCCCGACGTTATCGCGCTAGCGTGGACGCCAGAAGATCCCAGAAGAGTTTGTAGAGCACGGGAGTCCTAGCGAGCGGGGACTGAGAGTGGGCGCGCCTGCCCTTACCGTCGAACCTGATCCGGGTCATGCCGGCGAAGGGAGCAGAGGATGCAGTCTCTAGCCGTGATTGGCGGCGGTGTCATCGGGCTGTCGGTGGCGCGCCGGGCGGCGCAAGCCGGATGGTCCGTACGGGTGCACCGCACCGGCGAGCACGGCGCGTCCTGGGTCGCCGGCGGCATGCTGGCCCCGCACAGCGAAGGCTGGCCCGGCGAGGAACGGTCGTTGCGGCTGGGCATCGAGTCTCTGCGGCTGTGGCGCGAGGGCGGGTTTCTGGACGGCCTGCCGCCGCAGGTGATCACCGCGCGCGAGTCGCTGGTGGTGGCCGTCGACCGGGCCGATGTCGCCGATCTGCGTACGGTTGCGGACTGGTTGTCCGCGCAGGGACACGCGGTGGTCTGGGAGTCGGCCGCTCGTGACGTCGAACCCCTGTTGGCGCAGGGCATCCGGCACGGATTCCGGGCGCCCACCGAGCTGGCGGTGGACAACCGCGCGGTGCTCGACGCGCTGTGTGCGGACTGCGAGCGGCTCGGAATCCGTTGGGCGGCACCGGTGAATGATCTGTCCCGCGTCGAGGGCGACGCGGTGGTGATCGCCAACGGCATTGACGCCCCCGCGCTGTGGCCCGGCCTGCCCGTGCGTCCGGTAAAGGGCGAGGTGTTGCGGCTGCGCTGGCGAAAGGGCTGTATGCCGCTGCCGCAGAGGGTGATTCGTGCGCGAGTGCATGGGCGGCAGGTGTACTTGGTCCCGCGCGCGGACGGGGTGGTCGTGGGTGCTACCCAGTACGAACACGGCCGCGACACCGCCCCGGTGGTCTCGGGCGTCCGCGACCTGCTCGACGACGCGTGCGCGGTGCTGCCGGCGCTGGGTGAGTACGAGCTGGCTGAGTGCGCCGCCGGGCTGCGCCCGATGACACCCGACAACCTGCCGATCGTGCAACGCCTGGACGAACGTACCCTGGTCGCCGCCGGCCACGGACGATCCGGTTTTCTGTTGGCTCCCTGGACGGCCGAACAGATTGTGTCCGAACTTCTCCCGGTCGGAGCGTACTGATGATCGTGGTTGTCAACGAGAAACGGGTCGAGGTGGACGAGCAGACCACCGTCGCCGCCCTGCTGGAGTCGTTAGGCTTTCCGGACCGGGGGATCGCGGTGGCGCTGGACTTGTCCGTGCTGCCCCGATCGCACTGGACAACAGAGCTTTCTAAGCTTCCCGGCGCTCCCGTACGCCTCGAGGTGGTGACGGCGGTGCAAGGTGGTTGATTCGAAACTCACTATCGGCGACCGCAGCTTCGCCTCGCGGCTCATCATGGGCACCGGCGGAGCCACCAACCTGGCGGTGCTGGAAGAGGCGCTGATCGCGTCGGGCACCGAACTGACCACGGTCGCGATGCGCCGGGTCGACGCCGAGGGCGGCACCGGGATGCTCGACCTGCTCAACCGGCTGGGCATCACGCCGCTGCCCAACACCGCGGGCTGCCGCAGCGCCGCTGAGGCGGTGCTGACCGCGCGGCTGGCCCGCGAGGCGCTGGACACCAACTGGATCAAGCTGGAGGTGATCGCCGACGAACGGACCTTGTTGCCCGACGCCATCGAATTGGTAAGGGCAGCAGAGCAATTAGTCGACGACGGGTTCGTGGTGCTGCCCTACACCAACGACGACCCCGTGCTGGCACGTCGGCTGGAGGACACCGGTTGCGTGGCAGTGATGCCGCTCGGCTCGCCGATCGGTACGGGCCTGGGCATCATCAACCCGCACAATATCGAGATGATCGTGGCCCAGGCGGCCGTACCGGTGGTGCTCGACGCCGGCATCGGTACCGCCAGCGACGCCGCGCTGGCGATGGAATTGGGTTGCGACGCAGTGCTATTGGCCACCGCGGTGACCCGGGCGGCCGATCCGCCGGCGATGGCCACCGCGATGGCCGCCGCCGTCACCGCCGGCTACCTGGCGCGCCGGGCCGGGCGGATCCCGAAGCGCTTCTGGGCTCAAGCATCCAGCCCGCCAGCCGGCCTGGCGACGATGCGGGCCGCGCAGTGGCCCGCTGAGGAGTCGGGCAATTGAGGCGATGAAACGGTATGTGGCACTGGGCAGTTCGATGGCCGCTGGCCCCGGCATCCGACCCCGCGCGGCAGGCGCGCCCTGGGCGGCAGGGCGATCCGCCCGCAACTATCCGCATCTGGTCGCCGAACGACTGAGCCTCGAGCTGGTGGACGTCACGTTCTCCGGCGCCACCACCGCCCACGTGCTCGCCGATCGCCAGCGCGGCGCGCCACCCCAAATCAATGCGCTGGACGGCTCGGAGACGTTGGTGACGGTCACCGTCGGCGGCAACGACGTCGGATACATTCCGCTGTTGATGGCCGCTTCGCTGCCGCGGGTCGCGCGTCGCCTGCCGCTGCTCGGCGGGCGCATCGGTGAGCTGTTGGACCGTGCGCCGCGCGATCGAGCCCTGGCCGACGTCTTTGACTCGTTGTGCGCGGTGGGTACGGCACTACGCCAGCGGGCCCCCCAGGCCCGGGTGTTCTTCGTCGACTACCTGACGGTGCTGCCGCCCGCGGGTGTGCCGGCGCCCCCACTGTCGGCCGCGGACACCGATCTGGGCCGGCACGTGGCCGCCACCCTGGAACGACTCACGGCTGACGCGGCCGCGGCGACGGGCTGCGAGGTCGTCGGCGCGGCCGCGGCCAGCCGGCAGCACCACGCTTGGTCGTCGGAGCCCTGGACGGTGAGAACCGGTGTGCCGCTCCCGGGTCGGCCCGCCCCGCTGCACCCCAATGGCGCCGGGATGCGCGCGGTGGCCGAGTTGATTTCACATCTGTTGTAGCCCAACGAAAGTCATTGGTAAAGTCAGCCGTTGGATTGCCACCACTTGTAGAGCGCGGCGACGTCACCGTTGGACGAGTGAAGGTAGCTCAATATGTTCTTGGATTCGGTGGTCCAAATGATTTCGGCGCCATCCTGGTAGGTGCCGCAGACCATTTGTCCCCCGTTGGTGGTGGCGTTGTTGCCCTGGTGCCACGGGGCAGGTCCCTTAGTGCCGCTGTCGCCGCAATTGACCAGCACGTCGTCCTTCGTGCTGTTTTTGAACCAGGTAGCCAAATCATCGCTTTTGCTGAAGAGGAAGTACTTGGCTTGGACCGGCCCCTTGGGGTCTGGGCTTTGTCCGCAAATGAGCGCGGCCAGTTGGCCACCGGTGATCGGCTGGGCGGTGCAGTTGTTCAGGCCGTATCCCTTCGACAGGTTGGCCGCGAGCGTGTTTACATCCGCTGAGTTGCCGGTACCGGGATCGGGATTGGGATTGGGATTGGGATCGGGATCTGCCGTCGCGGTGCCGCCAGCCAGCCAGGCAAAGCTGCCCATCAGCGCTGCAGCCGTTGCGGCTCGCAACGCATTGGCGAGATGAGACATTCTCTGACTCCTTCATCAGGCAGGCCCGATGCCCGGTGCCGCACAGATATTGAAAATACAATGTAGCCGGTCGATTTCAACCACCCAGCCCTCGGCATGCAGCGAGATTTTCAAATCGGTGGTGTCGTCGCGACGCCCGTCGGGTATGGTTAAGCACCGTTTTAGGCCAGTTAACTTCTCTGGACTGGAGAACCGTATGACTGCTCAGCCGCCGCCTCCGCCCCCTCCCGGTTACCCTCCGCAGCCCCCCGCGGCGCAGGCGCCGAAGAACTACCTGGTGTGGTCCATCTTGGTGACGTTGTTCTGCTGCCTAATCCCCGGGATTGTGGCGATCGTCTTTTCCGCTCAGGTCAACGGGCTGTGGGCGCAAGGGCGTTACGCGGAGGCGCAGAAGGCGTCAGCCCGTGCCAGGACGTGGGTGATCATTTCGGCTGTCCTCGGCCTCATCAGCGTCCCCATATCCATCTACTACGCGACGAAGAGCGGCGACCATTCGAACGCGGCGATGCTTGCCGCGACGTTCTGAGCCGGGTTTGCCATGGTGACCCGCCCGGCGTCCGCGCCGCTACGCCTGCGCGCGCCTCTGGCGGTGGCCGCGTCCACGACGTTGGTGTGCGCGGCCATCTGGGTCGGTGACCCGACCACCCCGCACGGTCCGCTGCCGGTATGCCCTACCAAGGCGCTGCTGGGTATCGACTGCCCCGGATGCGGCAGTTTGCGGATGTTGTATTCGCTCATGCACGGCGACCTGTTGGCGGCCGTGCGGTTCAACGCGCTGGGTCTGGTGGCGGTGGTGCTGCTGGTGTGGGCATACGGGGCCTGGACCTACGGTCGGCTGACGGGCCGGCGGATCGCGAGCTGGCAACGCCATCGCTGGGCTGCGGCGGTGACGCTGTCGTTGGTGGTGGCGTGGTTTGTGCTGCGCAACATCCCTTTTGCGCCATTCACCGGCCTGTATGTCTGACTTTGGCCGGCCCAGGAAGCCTGCGTCTAACCTGGTGCTGCTTGTCGTGGTCGCCCTCACGGTATTCGCGGCCGGCTGCTCCCATCGGTCGGCTAATTCGCAACAGCCGGCCAACCCTGCCGCGGCCGACTTCGCCACCGCGATACGCAACCGGGTCACCACCGACGCGATGATGGCGCACCTGTCCAAACTCCAGGACATCGCCAACGCGAACAACGGCACCCGGGCGGTGGGCACCCCCGGTTATGAAGCCAGCATTGACTATGTCGTCAACACGTTGCGCGGCAAAGGTTTTGACGTGCAGACGCCCGAATTTTCCGCCCGAGTGTTTCACGCCGAAAAGGGATCGGTGAGCCTCGGCGGTAAGAATTTCGACGCGCGGGCGCTGGAATACAGCCTCGGCACACCCCCGGACGGGGTGAGCGGGCCGCTAGTGTCCGTGCCGGACGGCGACACCTCGGGATGCAACGCCGCCGACTACGACAAGCTGCCGGCGCAGGGCGCGGTGGTGCTGGTGGAGCGCGGCAAGTGCCCGTTCGCGCAGAAGGAAGACGCCGCGGCGCAGCGGGGCGCCGTCGCGATGATCGTCGTCGACAACGTCGACGAGCAGCAGATGGGCGGCACCCTGGGCGCGGACACCGATGTCAAGATCCCGGCGGTGGGCGTCACCAAGTCCACCGGCTTGCTGCTGCGCGGGCAGCCTGGCCAAGCGACCGTCAAGCTCAATGCGAGCACCCAAAGCGTCAAGGCGCGCAACATCATCGCGCAGACCAAGACGGGGTCGACCACCGACGTCGTGATGGCCGGCGCGCACCTGGACAGCGTGCCGGAAGGCCCGGGCATCAACGACGACGGCTCGGGGGTGGCCGCGGTACTGGAAACCGCTGTGCAGCTGGGGAACTCGCCGAACGTGCGCAACGCGGTACGCTTCGGCTTCTGGGGGGCAGAGGAGCTCGGACTGATCGGGTCGCGGAATTACGTTGAGTCGCTGGACCTGGACGCGCTGAAGAACATTGCGCTGTACCTCAACTTCGACATGCTGGCGTCGCCCAATCCGGGCTATTTCACCTACGACGGAGACCAATCGCTGCCCGCGGACAGCCGCGGCCAGCCGGTGGTACCCGAGGGTTCGGCCGGCATCGAGCGCACGCTGGTCGCCTACCTGAAGTCGGCGGGCAAGGCCGCGCAGGACACCTCGTTCGACGGTCGCTCCGACTACGACGGATTCACCCTGGCGGGCATCCCGGCGGGCGGGCTGTTCTCGGGCGCGGAGGGCAAGAAAAGCGACGAGCAGGCCAAGCTGTGGGGCGGGGCCGCCAACGAGCCGTTCGACCCGAACTATCACCAGAAGACCGACACCCTCGACCACATCGACCGGACCTCGCTGGGCATCAACGGCGGGGGCGTCGCCTACGCGGTCGCGCTCTACGCGCAGGACCTCGGCGGTCGCAACGGGATTCCGGTCATGGACGACCGCACGCGCCACGTGCTCGCCAAAAAATGATCCGCCGGCTGGTCGCAACCTTGCTGTTGCTGACGGGACTGTTGGCGGGCTGCTCGCCGCGCTCGGGGCCGCCGTCCGCCGCGCCCGACCTCGGCCACGGATTGGCCGGAAAGGTGACCGCGGATCGGATGCTGGTCCACCTGCGCGCGCTGCAGGATATCGCCAATGCGAACGGGGGGAACCGGGCAGCGGGCACACCGGGCTACGACGCGAGCGTCGACTACGTGGCGAAAGCGTTGCGCAACAGGGGTTTCGACGTGATGACGCCGCAATTCGACCGGTTGTCCACCGTATCCCCGGGTAAGCCGACGCTGACGATCGCCGGCCGCAGCTATCCGGTTGACCAGGCGTCGTTGCTGGTTCGGACACGACCCGGCGGCCTCACCGGCACGCCGATCCGCCCCAGCCGACCGGCGGGCTGCACCGCCGCTGATTACCCGTCCGTCGTGCCGCCGGGTTCGATCGCCGTCGTCGACGACAGTCGCTGCTCGGTGGTCGACAAGCAGAACAGCGCGCTGGCCAAGGGCGCCGCGGCCCTGATCGTGGTCAGTCAGCCCACCGGCGCGGGCGCCCCGCCCACGTTGTTCGGTCCCGGTTATTACAACCAGCTGACCGTGCCGGTCGCGGTTGTCGGTGCCTCCGGGGGCGCCGCGCTGGCCGCTGGGACCTCTGTGACCGCGCCGGTGCGCCTGGTGCTGGACGCCGAGAACGTCAAGATCACGTCGCGAAACGTGCTGGCGCAGACCAAGACCGGCTCGCCGCACGACGTGGTGATGGTCGGCGCGCATCTCGACGGCCCGCGCAACGGTCCGGGCATCAACGACAACGGGTCCGGGGTGGCGGCGGTGCTGGAAACGGCGCTGCAGCTGGGCCCGTTGCCGGCGGTGAACAACGCGGTGCGGTTCGTGTTCTGGGGAGCCGATCAGGACGGCCCCAACGGCGCCATGGACTACGTCTTTGGCCTGGACCCCGAGCGACTCAACGACATCGCCCTGTATCTGGACTTCGTCATGCTGGGTTCGGCCAACGCGGGCTTCTTCACCGACGACGGCGACCAATCCGGTCCGCCGGGAACGGGCATTTCGGCCGCGGATGTCCCGGAGGGCTCGGCCGGAGTTGAGCGCACCCTGGGCGGCTATCTGTACCAGGCCGGCAAGCGGCCCGCCGACATGCCGTTGAGCACCAGGACCGACTATCACCCCTTCATGGTCGCCGGCGTGCCGGTCGGGGGCATGACCGGTGGCGCTTCGCAGACGAAAACCACTGTGCAGGCCCGACTCTGGGGTGGTCAGGCTGGCGTCTGGTTCGACCCGAACTATCAGAGTGCCCGTGACACCGTCGGCAACGTCAACCGGGAAGCACTGGGGGTCATGGGTTCTGGCGTCGCCTACGCGGTGGGCTGTTACGCCGAGTCGATCGGCGGGAGTCAACGGCGTCCCGCCCCACGACAAGCGGCATCGCACCCGGGTGCCTTAGGGCGGGCTAGCGGTCGCGTGCGTGAATTCCTGGTGAGCCGCGGCTTTTCTGCCCTGCCAGCAAACCAACCGTTCTACACTGATATCCCTTTGAAGCAGCCGGGCACGTCGGGATGAGGTTGGCCATGAATAACCGCGGACGCGCGATCGCGGCGGTGCGGGCGGCGATCGCCTGTGCCGCGGCGGTACTGCTGGCGGCCGGGTGCAGCACGATCGTCGAGGGGCGGGCGTTGTCGATGCTCAACGACCCGTTCCGGGTGGGGGATCTGCCCGCGACCGACGGTCCCAGCGGGCCCCGCCCGAACGCACCGGCTCCAACGGGCAAGGTAGTCAACACCAACAACGGGCCCATCGACAAGTTGGCGTTGCTCTCGATCAACGACATCGAGGAGTACTGGAAGGGCGTCTACAGCGAGTCCCTGAAAGGCAGCTTCAAGCGGGTCGACAAATTCATTTCCTACGACTCCGACGATCCCAACAGTCCCGTCATCTGTCACCGCAAGACCTACAAGTTCATCAACGCCTTCTTCAACAGTCGTTGCGACCTGATCGCCTGGGACCGCGGGGTGTTCCTCCCGCCCGCGCAACGCTATTTCGGCGATATGTCCGTCACCGGGGTGCTGGCCCACGAGTTCGGCCACGCGCTGCAGCGGATGGCGAAACTGGTCTCTAAAAATGACCCCACCATCGTCTTCGAACAGCAAGCCGATTGCTTCGCGGGCGTCTATCTGTACTGGGTGGCGTCTGGCAAGTCGCCGCGCTTCACGCTGAGCACCGGCGACGGGCTCGACCACGTGCTTGCAGGGCTGATCACCATGCGCGACCCGATCGAGGACAGGGAAACCGACAACGAGCACGGATCGGCCCTGGACCGGGTCAGCGCCTTCCAGACGGGCTTCATCAGCGGCGCCTCGGCATGCGCGGCAATCAACATGAAGGAAATCGAGCAGCGTCGCGGTGACCTGCCGAAGGTCCTGCGGACGGATCCCACCGGGGAAACCGAGACCGGTGAGGTCACGATCGACGAGGACACCCTGTCGACGCTGATGGAGGTGATGGGACAGATCTTCAGCCCCAAGCAACCGCCGACGCTGTCCTACCAGCCGGCCGATTGCCCCGACGCGAAGGCCAGCCCACCGGCGTCCTACTGCCCGGCCACCAACACCATCGTGGTCGACCTGCCCGCGCTGACCGCCATGGCCAAGGTCGGCGGCAGGGATGAACACGAGCTACCGCAGGGTGACGACACCGCCCTGTCGATCGTGATGTCGAGGTACGCGCTGGCGGTGCAGCATGAACGCGGCTTGCCGATGCAGAGCCCGTGGACCGCGCTGCGGACGGCGTGCCTGACGGGGTTATACGCACCGCAAGATGGCCGAGCCCATCGACCTGCCGTCGCACAAGCAGCTGGTGCTGACCGCCGGTGACCTCGACAAGGCCGTCTCCGGGCTGCTCACCAACCACCTGGTCGCCAGCGACGCCGACGGTGCCACGGTGCCGGCCGGTTTCACCCGGATAGCGGCGTTCCGGGCCGGCGTGGGCGGCAATGCGGATGCGTGTTACAGCCGCTACACCGGCTAGATTTCGGCACGCGGCAGTAGAGTGTGTGCCACGTGATCCCAGGAGGCGTCCGTGACGGAACAACCGCCGGCACAACGCGCCCACATCAATCGCATGGCCCTCGCGTCGTTGCTGTGCTCATCGCTCGGGTTGCTTTGCATCATGGGGCCCATCGCGGGTTTGATCTTCGGCTTTCTCGCGCTTAACCAGATCAAGCAGACCGGTCAGCGTGGCCGTGGTTTGGCGATTGCCGGAATAGTCATCGGCGCGCTGCTGGTCGCTATCATCATCGCCTCGGGAATCCTTAATGGCGGACACAAGCACAGCCCGAATAAGGGTTCGGGTGCGCCCGCCGTGGTGATAATGGTTGAACCGCAGTCGGTTTCGCCGTTTCAGCCTATTTGAGCAAGCCTGGGCATGAGTTGATCGCCGTAACGGCGGATGAAGCCGACGGGGTCGGGGTTGCCCGGGAGGGGGCCGACGTTGATCATCTCGATGCCGAGCTCGGCGTACCGTTCGACGGTCTTCAGGTACTCGTCGGTGTCCTCGAAGGGGTCGAGCGCCAGCAGGCCTCCAGCCGTCTTGCGGATTTCACCCGGATCCCGGCCCACCGTCTCGCAGTGCCGGTTGAGCACGTCCACCTTGTGTTTGAGCTCGTCGACGTCGGTGGTCATGCTGTTCCAGATGTCGGCGTATTGTGCGACCAGTCGTAGCGTCTTCTTCTCGCCGTCGCCGCCGATCACAATCGGAGGGCACCGAATCGGTTGGGGCACACAGAGTGTCTCGGCAAGCTGATAGTGCTTGCCGTTGTACGGCCCGTCATCGCCGCTCCACATCTGCCGGCAGATCTGCAGTGTCTCTTCGAGCATCTCAAAGCGGGTGCTGAGCGGCGGATAGGGAATGCCGAGGGCGACATGCTCGCGGTCGTACCAGGCGGCGCCCAGTCCCAGCATCGAGCGGCCCTGCGACAGCACGTCGAGAGTGGTCACCGCTTTGGCCAGCACTCCGGGATAGCGATACGTGACCCCGGTGACCAGCAGGGACAGGTCGATCGTCGTCGTCTGACCGGCCAAAAAACCTAACGACGTATAGCCCTCGAGGAACGGGTCTTCCGCTCGCCCAAGTTGTTCCATCTGGAAGAAATGATCGGCCAGGGTGAACAGCGCGGCGCCGCCCTGCTCGGCGGCTTTGGCCGCCTCGGCCAGCGTGGGGCCCAGCGCCGCTGGATCCCCTGGCAGAAAGTCGATGAAGTGAACTCCGAATTCCATTGCAGTTATTCCCCTTTCAATCGGTTAACCGCTCGAGCAGCGAGAGCGCGGCAAGGATGGTGTGGCGCTCGGATTCTGAGTAGCGCTCATGGATGGCGCGTGCCAGCCATTCCTCACGCACTTGACGGTCACTCTCGGCGCGTTTCCGACCCGCCTTGGTCAGCGAGATCACTTGGCGTCGACCGTCTTCGGGATCGGACGTGCGCTCGATCAGCCCCCGTTGCTCGAGTGCGGCCACTATCGTGGCCATGGACTGTGGACGCACCCGCTCGGCACCGGCAAGTGCGCTGGCCGATGACGCCCCCTCTTTCCAGAGCCGGGTGAGCACCGCCGTCTGCGACGGTGTCAGATCGCCGTCAATCGCGAGGTCCCGCAATTGACGGCGCAGCCGGCTGACCACCACCCGCAGCTCGCGGGCCGCCGCTGCGGCCGATTCGGCGATATCGTCCACGCCACCACCCTAAACTAGACAGTCAAAACTGTCCAGTTTTAACTGAGTAAAGTCGGCTCGGGACTCAAGTCATGCAGACGTTCGCGAACAACAGGACCGGCCACGACGCGATCGAACCCAGGAACGACACCGCCAGATCGACTCCGTGCATCTGGTGCAAATGTTCGGTATGTGTTGCCGACCAGATCGTTCCCACCACCAGATACGGAGTGCCAATCATCAATCCGATGGCCATCAGTTGGCCGATGGTGATCTGGAAATCGAGCACCTTGCGAACCGTCTCCAACATATGCGTCAACTTACTGACGCTTAGGGCGCTCCGGAAGGCGCAGCAGCCGCAGCGCCGCATCCACCGCGAGCGCGGGCACGTCGAGGGTCTTCGAGCCCAAGTCGTGCCGCGCGCCGGTGATCTCGACGACCTCGGTCGGTGCGGAGATCAGCGCCGCCGCATCGCGCAGCTCCGCCGGCGTGCCGAAGGGGTCCGAGGTGCCATGGGTGAACACCGTGGGCACCGTGATGTCGGGCAGGTGCTCGGTGCGTGCGCGCTCTGGCTTGCCGGGCGGATGAACCGGGTAGGAGAACAGCGTCAACACGTCCGTGCCTATTGAAGTCGCTTCGGGGCTGGCCACCACCATCGACGTCTGCCGCCCGCCGTAGGAATGTCCGCCGACGATCAGGGGGCCCTCGGCCAGGCGCGCGGCACACGTCGATTGCCTCGACGATCCCCGCGCGGTCGGTGGCGGCCGAGCCCGACGGCGGACCCTTGGGCCGGCGCCGGCGATAGGGCAGGTTGTAGCGCACCGCCAGCCAGCCGCGGCGCGCCCACTCGTCGCAAATCTGTTGCAGCAGTGCGGATTCCCGGCTACCGCCGGCGCCGTGGGTTAAAACAACCACGCCGGCTGGGGTACCGGAAGGTTGGTGCGCAACGCCCGCGATCTGATCAAGGTTCATGACAGCCGAAACAATGGGGAGACTGGGCCGTGGCCGTGCCCGAGCGGATAGGCCGCGTGCAGGCATTCGGTCACCCACCGCTTCCCGAAGCCGACGGCGTCGGGCACGGTGAACCCGTGCGCCAGCGCGCAGGCCACCGCGGTTGCCAGCGTGTCGCCGCCGCCGTGGTCGTTGCCGGTGGGCACCCTAGGTGCGTCGAATTCGTAGAAGTCGGCGCCGTCGTAGAGCAGGTCGCAGCTGCTGTCTGACGACCGCAGGTGTCCGCCCTTGACCAACGCCCATCGTGGGCCCAGCGCATGCAGGGCCTTGGCGGCCGCGCGCTGCGATGCCGAGTCGACAACGTCTATGTCGACCAGCAGGCGCACTTCGTCGAGGTTCGGTGTCACCAGCGTGGCCAACGGGAATAGTTGAGCGCGAAGCGAATCCAGCGCGGACGGCGCGAGCAGCGCGTCTCCGTGCATGGATGCGCAGACCGGGTCGACGACGAGCGGCACCGTCAATCCGAGCCGGCGCCAAGTCGTGGCCACCGTTTGGATGATGCTGGGCGACGCCAGCATGCCGGTCTTGGCGGCCTGGATGCCGATGTCGCTGACCACTGCGTCGATCTGGCCGGCTACCACATCGTCGGGAACTTCGTGAAAGCTCTTGACTCCCACCGTGTTCTGCACGGTAACCGCGGTGACCGCGACGCATGCGTGCACACCCAGCAGCGCCACGGTGCGCATGTCGGCCTGGATGCCCGCACCGCCCCCAGAGTCCGATCCGGCGATGGTCAGCACCCGCAACGGCGTCGTGCCGGGCGGCGGTAGTGGCAGGAAATTCACTGTGTGATAGGCAGATAAACCCGGTTACCGTGATCGGCGAACTCGGCCGACTTCTCCGCCATCGCGGCTTCGATCGCTTCCTCGCTGTCGAGTCCGTGTGCCGCGGCGTAGTCCCGGACGTCCTGCGTGATGCGCATCGAGCAGAACTTCGGCCCACACATCGAGCAGAAGTGCGCGGTCTTGGCCGGCTCGGCCGGCAGGGTCTCGTCGTGGTACTCCCGCGCCGTGTCGGGGTCCAGCGACAGCGCGAACTGGTCGTTCCACCGGAATTCGAACCGCGCCGTGCTCAACGCGTCGTCGCGCTCCTGGGCGCGGGGGTGACCCTTGGCCAGGTCCGCCGAATGCGCGGCGATCTTGTAGGCGATCACGCCGTCCTTGACGTCCTTACGGTCCGGCAGACCCAGATGCTCCTTCGGGGTCACGTAGCACAGCATCGCGGTGCCGGCCTGCGCGATGATGGCCGCGCCGATCGCCGACGTGATGTGGTCATAGGCCGGCGCGATGTCGGTGGCCAGCGGGCCCAGCGTATAGAACGGGGCCTCTTCGCACAGCTCCTCTTCCAGCCGCACGTTCTCGACGATCTTGTGCATCGGGATGTGCCCCGGGCCCTCGATCATCACCTGTGCGCCATGGGCTTTCGCGATCTTGGTCAGCTCGCCCAGGGTGCGCAGCTCGGCGAACTGCGCGGCGTCGTTGGCGTCGGCGATCGAACCCGGGCGCAGCCCGTCGCCCAGGGAGAAGGTGACGTCGTAGCGCGCGAAGATGTCGCAGAGCTCGGCGAAAGTTGGTGTACAGGAACGACTCCCGGTGATGCGCCAGGCACCACGCCGCCATGATCGAGCCGCCGCGGGAGACGATGCCGGTGACCCGCTTGGCGGTCAGCGGCACGTAGCGCAGCAACACGCCGGCGTGCACGGTCATATAGTCCACGCCCTGCTCGCACTGCTCGAGCACGGTGTCGCGGTAGATCTCCCAGGTCAGCTCGGTCGGGTCGCCCTTGACCTTCTCCAGCGCCTGGTAGATCGGCACCGTGCCGACCGGGACCGGCGAATTGCGCAGGATCCACTCGCGGGTTTCGTGGATGTTCTTCCCGGTGGACAGGTCCATGATGGTGTCGGCCCCCCAGCGGGTGGCCCACACCATCTTGTCGACCTCCTCGGCAATCGACGACGTCACCGCCGAGTTGCCGATGTTGGCGTTGACCTTGACCGCGAAGGCCTTGCCGATGATCATCGGCTCGCTCTCGGGGTGGTTGTGGTTGGCGGGGATGACCGCGCGGCCGCGGGCGACCTCGTCGCGGACCAATTCGGTGGGCAGGCCTTCGCGGGCGGCGATGTACGCCATCTCGGCGGTGATCTCGCCGTCGCGGGCGCGCTGCAGCTGAGTGCCGCGGTCGCGGATCACCCCCAGCCGCGGCGGCAGCCCGGCCGCCAGATCGATCGCCGCGTCCGGGTCGGTGTAGGGCCCGGAGGTGTCGTAGAGATCGAAGTGGTCTCCGGTGGACAGGTTGACCCGCCGGAACGGCACTCGCGCGCCCGGCACACCGTCCAGCTCGAGGTAAGCCTTGCTGCTCCCGGCGATGGGTCCGGTGGTGACGGAGGGCTCGACGGTAACGGTCATCTTTCATCTCCCTACGCCGGCATTACCCGGTCAGGTTCGTACGGTCGACGGCCCCGAGCCGTCCTCTCAGCGCACTCGGCGTGCGCTCCCGTGTCTTATCTGGTTAATTCGATCGCCCGCACGCGAGGTTACTCCCACATCAGACCACACGGCATGCGGGCGGGGGCAGCGGGTGTAAAGCTCATCGAAATCTGGGCTATCAGAGGGGTCTTTCGGCCCGATCAGACGCGGTCTTTCAGCACTGGCCGGTGAATCCGCCGAATGAGATGATGCAAACGTGCAACAGCCCAGGCGAACGGGTGCAGCGACACCCACCGGGACCCACAAGCAGCAGCCCGTCGCGGTCGAGGCCGCCAATAAGTACTTGAACGTCGGGGCCTTCCGCTTCTGGTTCGTGGGTCAACGCTGGGAATGGTCCGACGAGGTGGCGAGGATGCACGGCTACGAACCGGGGACCGTAGTCCCGACGACGAAACTGCTGTTGTCGCACAAGCATCCCGACGACCGTGCGCACGTCCAGGATCTGCTCGACTACGCCTTGCGGTCGGAGGAGTCGTTTTCGAGTCGTCACCGGTTTCTCGACACTGCGGGCAACGTGCACGACGCGATTGTCGTAGCCGATCGCATGCTGGACGAGGGCGGCGCGGTGTTGGGCACCGCCGGTTATTACATCGACCTCACCAACACCTTCGACGAGACCCGGCACGAGACTCGACAGGAAGTGCTCGACACGGCCCTGCCGGACCTATTCGAGAACCGCGCGGCGATCGAGCAGGCCAAGGGCATGATGATGTATGTCTACCGGGTCAGCGCCGAGCAGGCCTTCCGTGTCCTGCAGTGGCGGTCGCAAGAGACCAATACAAAGTTGCGCGAGCTGGCGAAGCAACTGCTCGCCGAAGTTGCGACCTTGCCAAACCCGACAGCTACCGTCCAAAGTCAGTTCGACCATCTGTTGCTGACGGTGCACGAACGGATCCCTGCCGAGGCCGCTGGATAGCCGCCGCAATACGCGAACGCGGCAGATTGGATCGGGGCTAGGCTTTCCAGACATCTTGGAAGGCGCATGTTGCGTATCCGGGCGCTGCATTTTCGTTTAGCGGCTGGAATTTGACACGTTCGAGGCGGTGAAAGGCATGGAATTGTTGGCGGTCGACCACGAGGCCCGTGAGGACGCTGTACTCGTGCGCGTCAAAGGCGATGTCGACTCCAGCACCGTCGACGAGCTCACCGCTCACCTGACCGCCGCGCTAAAGCTGGCCGCGACGCAACCGGCCCGGCTGGTCATCGTCGACCTGCAAGCGGTGACCTTCTTCGGAAGCGCAGGTTTGAACGCGGTGCTCGACTGCCATGAGGAAGGAAAGGAATCCGGTACGTCGGTCCGTCTGGTAGCAGATCATGACAATGTGCTTCGACCGATTGAGGTGACGGAGCTGGATCGCATCCTCGAGATCTACCCGACGCTGTCCGATGCGCTGCAGCGCAAGTAACAGCAATGAACGAGGGCCGCGCCCTAGCTCCTCCCAGCACGCACGGCGAGCACCGCTGCCGGCTGACCTGGCGGCTGCGGTCGCGTTAGGCGGTGAGATCGGCCGCCGGTTCGCCGCGTTCGACTGGGCAGCCCATCCGCTCGGTCGGCCGGATGAGTGGTCGCCCGAGGTGCGTGCGGCGGTGGCGGTGACCCTGACGTCGCGGTTTCCCATCGTGCTGTGGTTGGGGCCCACAGATCTGTTCTTGATGTACAACGACGCCTACGCGCAGATCCTGGGTGACAAACACCCCGCGGCCCTGGGCCGCCCCGCGGAGCAGGTGTGGTCGGAGATCTGGGAAGCGATCGGACCCATGCTCGCTGGCGTCGTCGCGACAGGCAAGGCCACCTGGTCGGATGACTTGATGTTGCCCCTGGTGACCGGGGGCCGTGCGCAGGAGCGGTACTTCACTTTCACGTACAGCCCGATCATCGGCGGCGACGGCGCGGTCACGGCCATCTTCTGCGCCGTCATTGAAACCACCGAACGGGTGCTCAGCGAGCGCCGCCTGCACCTGCTGAACGCGGTCGCGTCGGCGACCATGGAGACCCAAACCATCGACGACGCGGTGAGCGCAGCCGTCGCCGCATGTGCCACCCAGCCCGCGGACCTGCCGTTCATCGCCGTGTACGTGGCCAGGGACGGGGCCGGCGAAGATGACATCACGCTGCGCGGCGCGACGCCCTCGATCCTGCCGCTGCTGCCCCGCTCGCTGGCCCAGCTGACCGACTGGGACGCGACACCGCGATCACGGGCAACAGCGCACGTGGTCGACCAGCTTGCCGCGGTAATGCCCGGTATCGCAGACGTTTTCACCGACGACTGCCCGCGGCAGGCCCTGGCGTTGCCACTGGGTGAGGTCTCGGCCACCGGGGCGTTGGTGATCGGAACGAGTCCGCGCCGCCCGCTGGATGCGCAGTACCGCGGTTTTTGCCAATTGCTCGCCGATCAATTGTCGTCGGCGCTGGCATCCGCAATCTCCTATGAGCAGCAGCGCCAGCGTGCCGAAGCGCTCGCCGAGTTGGACCGTGCGAAAAGCGCCTTCCTGACCAATGTCAGCCACGAGTTCCGCACGCCGCTGACCCTGCTGCTCGGGCCGCTCGATGATGCGCTATCCGATGCGGCGCCGGAAACCGTTCTGGCAGATCGGCTGGGCACAGCAGAGCGCAACGCGCGGCGGCTGCTGCGCTTGGTCGACTCGTTGCTCGATTTCTCCCGCATCGAAGCCGGCCGCGCGAACGCGAGATTGGTGTGCACCGACGTGGGCGCGCTGACCTCCCAAATCGCGTCGTCGTTCACCGAGCTCTGCCAGCGGGCAGGACTCGATCTCGTGCTGGACTGTGATCCGGCGCTGGCTGACATCGATCCGGGCATGTGGGAAACGATCGTGCTCAACCTGCTGTCCAATGCAGTCAAATACACTCTGCGAGGCTCGATTTCGGTCGAGGTGCGCAGCGAATCCGCGCATTGCCGCATTGCCGTGCGCGACACCGGAGTAGGGATCGCCGCCGAGGACCTGGACCGCCTGTTCGAGCGCTTCTACCGGGCCGACAACGTACGCGGCCGCAGCGTGGAGGGCACCGGAATCGGACTTTCACTCGTCCGCGGGCTTGTCGAGCTGCAACGCGGAACGGTGGAGATCGACAGCGAACTGGATCGCGGAACAACGGTGACCATCCGACTGCCGCGATCGGTCGCGGGTACAGCCGTCGATCAGTCGCCTGCGGGTCTGCTGGATGAGACCAATCCGTACGTGGCCGAGGCAAGTCAGTGGCTGATGTCCATTTCGGACCCCGGTGATGCGACGGCCGCACCCGACGGGGCTCGCCAGTTGGTGCTGATCGCCGACGACAACGCCGACATGCGGGCTCATCTTGATCGAGTGCTGTCGCCGCACTGGGATACGGTGCTGGTCGCCGACGGCGAATCGGCGTTGAACGCGACCCGCCAGCTGCACCCAGACGCGATCGTTACCGACGTCATGATGCCGGGCCTGGACGGGTTCGAGTTCGTGGCGGCCATTCGCGCCGAGCCCGAACTGGCTGCCACCCCTATCCTGATGCTGTCCGCCAGGGCCGGCGCGGAGGCGGTCAGTGAAGGCTTCGCCGGTGGGGCCGACGACTACCTGCCGAAGCCATTTCGCTCGCAAGAGCTGGTCGAGCGGGTGTCGGCGAGGTTGGCTGCCGCAGCCCGCGAGCGTGCCGGTCAGCAGCGCGACGCCGACGTGCGGCTCTTATCCGAGCTCGACGCCGCGCTGCACGCCGCTGATTCGGTTGCCGGAATCCTGGCCGCCCTGCTCGACTCCCCGTTTGGCTCGGCTGATGCCACCGCGGTGGCCATCGGTGTCCTCGACACCGACGAGGACACCGTGCGATTCGAATACGACGGTGCTATTCCCGCGGAACTGCGCGACCGCTACCACGTGGCCGCGCTGGATACCCCGCTTGTTGCGGTCGACGTGATCAAAAACGGTGAGTCGATGATCGTCACCGACACGTTTGAGCTTCCCCCGCGCTATGAGCACAGCGTGCACGACGCCGCCGCCACCGTCCGCGCCTGCGTCTTGCAGCCGTTGCGCGGCAGCCTGGGGCGCATCATCGGGGTGTTGGCGTTGTTTTGGCCCATGCCGCGGCAGTTCGAGGCGGCAGAACTCGACATGTACGCCCGCACGGCCGAGATCACCCAGTCCGCCCTGGACCGGGTCGCGCGTCATGGCGCGGGAGCACCGTATCGCCGTCGAATTCCAAGAGCAGCTGCTTGACCTGGACCGCGGGTCGACCGCTGCGGTCGTGGCGGCGGTATACCAACCGGCCGGCGAGGCGATGCGGGTCGGCGGCGACTGGTATCTGGTGACGCCGCTCGACCGGCCGGGCAGGATCGGGATATCCGTGGGCGACGTCGTTGGACACGGCTTGCCGGCCGCGATCGTGATGAGCAGACTCCGCGCGGCACTGGGCGCCACCGCACTCAGCAAAGCCGACCCGGCTGCTGTCCTGAGCGCGCTGGACACCTATGCGGCCACAGTCGCCGGGCGCGCGCTGCGCGACGGTGGCCTACGCGCTCATCGAGACCGGCGACGGCTCGGGGGACGGCGCCACCATCAGTTACACCTGCGCGGGACATCCCTACCCGTTGCTGGTCGGCCCAGACCCAGACCCTGGTCCCGTTTTCTTGGAGGGCGGTCGGCGACCGCCGTTGGCCACCGGTCGGGATCGACCCGGCCGACAGCACCGCGCACGCGGACCTGCCGCCCGGAACCCTGGTCCTGCTCTACACCGACGGGCTGATCGAGCGGCCCGGCGAGGCGCTCGACCAGGGATTCGACCGCCTGAAGGCCGCGGCCGCCGAGTGCGCCCACCTTCCGGTCGATGACGTCTGCGCCGAGCTACTGCGCCGGATGTCCCCGCCGGACGGGTACCGCGACGACGTCGTGCTGCTCGCACTTCGTCCGAGCCATTCGGGGCCGCACAGCTTCGCCATCGTGGTTCCGGCCGCCGCGACGGAGGTCCCCATCGTCCGGGACCGGTTGCACGAGTGGCTGACCGCGCGTCGCCGTCGATCCGGCTCGCGCACAGGACATCTTGTTGGCGACAGGTGAAGCCGTGACCAACGCGATCGAACACGGCAGCCATTGTGATCCGCGCAGAACGGTTTCCCTCGAGGCCTTCATCCGCGACACCACGGTTGCCATCACCGTCGCCGACTCCGGTCATTGGTCGGGCGACTCCTCGGCCAGCCTGCGCAGCTACCGGCGCGGACGCGGGCTCACCTTGATGAGCGGACTCGCAGATCGGGTCGACACCGTTCGCGATCGTTGGGGCACCCGAGTGACGATGCTGTTCGACCACGCGGTCCCCGGCCAGAAAAGCTAGGCCTCTTCCATCGCCTCGCCGAGCTCCTCGAGGATCCGGTTGTGATGGTTCGCCGCCAACAGGTGTCCGGCGGCGATGACCAGAGCGACCGGCCAATCAATGAGTTCGAGGGCTGCCAGGGCGGCCAGGCCGCCGAAGTAGGCCAGTTGCTCCGGCCGCGGAATCTCGGTCTGGCCGAGCAGTGGCAGGTTCACGACGAAGGTTTCGCCTTCGCGGATCTTTTCCACGGCCTCACTTTGGGACGTTGCCCGCCGCGCCTTCTTTTCCGCCATCATTTGCCTTTCGGTAACGAAGGATTTGCCGGTGAGCCGGATGGTGCGGTCACCGTCGGACGTATGGGGAGGACCGACCGCCCGCAGGCCGATCCGCTGATTTCACCGATTGCCTCGTTCCTGCGTGCTCCGTTGCATGGAACTCTATGCGTTCTTGTGGCGCGTGGGCGTCCTGGAGATTGTGCCGTCCGAACCGGTGCCTCCTCGTCGGGATCGGCGGGTGGCTCGGGTGGCTGGGGGGGCTGGGGAGTCGCCGGCAGCTCCCGATCGTCAAAGACACGGCTGAGGGCGGCCACGGCGAGCGTCGCGACCGCCGCGGACCCCAGGGCTTCGACCCAGCCAAGCGGATCGAGCGGTGTGCAGCCGAGCAGTTGACTGACTCCCGGAATGCTGATCAAGACGCCCACGAAGCCCAGTGAGCCCAGCGCGGTGAGCACCACCATTGGGGCCTGGGACTCCACCAGTGTCTGGCCCAATTCAGTCGCGATCAGCGCGACCAGGGCCACGGTCGACGCGCGTTGCGGCAGTCCGGTGGCTCCGAGCAGTAGATTCATCCCCGGCAGTGCGGGGAGGCCAGGCAATCCGGTCATTACCGGCAGCGTGACGCCGCCCGCCATCATCCACGCCGCCGTCGTCGCCGCTGCCGTCGTACCGGCGCGGATGGCGACGGCGTTCCACAGCGCCGCCTGATCCACGCCGCGCAGGTTGGGGTCCACCGTGCCGCGCGGCTTGCTGACCGCGAGGGCCGCGGCCGGCAGGGCGTCGGTGATGGTGTTGACCAGCAGCAGTTGGCGGGTGTTCAGGGGTGAAGTCCCGGTGATCGCGCTGCCGACGATCGCGAAGATCACTTCACCGGCATTTCCGCCGAGCAGCACCGACACGGCCGCCTGCACCCGTCGCCACAGCTGGCGCCCTTCTTCGATGGCCTCCAGCAGCGCGTCGATTCGGCCGTCGATCAGCACCACGTCGGCCACCAGGTGGGCCGAGTCGCTGCCGTGCGCGACCACACCGATACCGACCGTGGCCGCTCGGATGGCGGCGGCGTCGTTGGCGCCGTCACCGACCATCGCGGTCCGCACACCGGCGTTTTCCAGCGTCTGGACAACCTGGATTTTGTTCTCCGGGGTCATCCGGGCGAAGATGATCCGCTCGGTGACGACGCGCTCCTGGTCCTTGCGGGACAACGAATCCCATTCGGCGCCGGTGATCACCTGCCCGGCGCTCACCGGCAGGCCGAGCTCCTCGGCAATCGCCTTCGCGGTGATCGGGTGATCGCCGGTGATCAGCTTGATGCCCACGCCTTGGGACCGCAGGGTGGACAGCAGGCCGGCGGATTGCGGGCGGGGGGTGTCGGACAATCCCAGGAATCCGGCCAGCGTCATTCCGTCTTTGCAGTACTCGGCGATGTCGTCGGGGTTCGCCTTGATCGCCGCGGCCTGCTTTGCCGTCAGCTTGCGCTTCGCGACCGCGATCACCCGCAACCCGCCAGCGGCCATTTCCGCCACAGTGCCGTCCAGTGCTTCGACTTTCCCGCAGGCGGCCAGCACCACTTCGGGGGCGCCCTTGACGGTCAGCTCGGTTCCCGTCGCCGAGGCCGAGAACGACCTGCCGGAGCGGAACGGCAGGTGGGCGGTGGGGCCCGAGCCATTGGTCCCGGCCGCTCCGGCTGCCTCGGCCGCTTCCACGATGGCGACGTCGGTCGCGTGTAGCTGCGGCCCGCCGTTGGTCACCGGCGCGGCGTGCGCCGCGCAGCGCAGCACCTCGGTTTTCAAGGCTTCCGAATCGCCGGCAGCGGGATGGACCTGCGAGACCCGTAGGCGGTTCTCGCTGAGCGTTCCGGTCTTGTCGAAGCAGACCACTTCGATACGGCCGAGCGCCTCGACCGAACGCGGAACACGAACCAGCGCACCGAACTTCGTCAGTCGCCGGGCCGACGCCGACTGCGCCAGCGTGGCCACCAAGGGCATCCCTTCGGGGACCGCTGCGACCGCGATCGCGATGGCGCTGGACACCGCGTGCTGCAACGGGGTGCGGCGCAGCAGCCCGAGCGCGCCGACGACTGCGCCGCCGCCGATGCTCACCGGAAGGGCCTGATTCGTCAGCTGTCCGAGCTGATGCTGCAGGCCGATGTCGGACGACAGCTCGCCGGAGATGAGGTCGGCGGCACGCCGCTGCTGGGTGTCCGCGCCGACCGCGGTCACCAGCGCGACCGCGGTACCGGCCACCACCGTGGTCCCGGCGAACAGCATGCAGCGACGTTCGGCGAGCGGGGCACCGGGCGTCGCCTCGACCTGCTTCTCCACCGACAGCGACTCGCCGGTGAGCGTCGACTCGTCGACCTCGACGTCGACCTCCTCGATGAGCCGGGCGTCGGCGGGCACCACCTCGTGGGTGCGCACTTCGATGACATCGCCGGGTCGCAGTCGCCCGGCATCGACCTCGGTGTACGCCCGCTCACCGTCCGGGCCGGCAATTACCTTGCGGGCCGCCGGAGTCTGCTGAGCCAGCAGGAGGGTCAACCGCTTTTCGGCCCGAAGCCGTTGGGCGGCAGCCAGTATCGAGTTCCCGGTCAGCACCGACCCGACCAGCACCGCGTCGACGGGCGAGCCGAGGATCGCGCTGGCCGCCGAACCGAGCGCCATCACCGGGGTGAGCGGGTCGGACAATTCGGCCCGTACCGCCTTGGCCAGCTGCCAAATCGCTTGCAGCGGTGACTCGCTCGATTCGGTGCTGGTAGCGCGCGCTGTTTCGGAGAGGTCGGGATCGGGCGGGGGTAGCGCCTTGCGGACCTGCTCGGCCGACATCGCATGCCATTCGTGCACGGCCGCCGGGCGTGGCGTGTCTGCGTTGAGGATGCCGCGCGCGAGCAGGTAACCCGAGAGCAGACCGGCCGCGGCGCCGGCGTTGACCGACTCGGATCCGAGATTGCCCCGCACACCCGGGATCATGAACAGCGAACCCATGGCCGTTGCGCCGGCCGCAATTCCGATGCCGCGCTGGGTTGCGGTCTTGGCCGCGGGCAGCGCGTGCAGCACCCGCCAGGCGGCCGCCAGATCTGGCAACAGTAGATCGGCGTTCCACGGCGGAGCGCCTTGCTTGGGTTTGACGCCCAGCATCAGGCTGGCCGACGAAATCGATTGTGCGCCAGACGATGACAAGACGGCTACCGTTCGTCCGGCCTGCTGCAGATCGGCCACCGCGGCGGCCAGCGCATCGTCGATGGAGCTGTCGGTCCCGCTTTTGGCGGGCCGGACGTCGTCGAACGCCGGCCGCAGCTCGTCCAGTGAGTCGACGTCGACCGAGATCAGTTCTGCCCCAGTGCGATGCGCTTCGGCGACGACGGCCGAAGCCAGCGGATCGTGCACGGGCAGGAAAAGTGCTTCGACTCCCGCGTTCGGCTGGCTGCCGGATATCCCGCGCACTGCCCGCCAGCCGGGGCGCAGACTGTTTTTCTCCAGCATGAGTTGGGCGCGGTTCCACGCCGCGGTCAACTCGGTGTCGTCGGCGCCGCGGATGCGGGCCACACGCAGCGTGTCGGTGCACAGAATCCGGGGGTCGATGACGATCGCGTCGATTTTGTCCAGCCGGCGCAGGCTTTCCGGCCGCAGTGGCAGTACCGCGTGTTGGTCGGCCAGTCCGCGGCCCAGGGTCGAAGCGAATGCCTCGGGCGTGGTCCGGCTGGCTTTGGGGGTGGTTACCTGCACCGCGGTGGCGGCCATGGCCAGATTGCGGGTGCCCGCGCCGATCGCCCCGGCGCTGAGCGCCTGCAGGAGCGCGAACCGACCCGCGGCCCGCTCGACGGGTCTCGACGGCTGCGGCCGCGGCGACGGGTGCATCCGAGGTTGGTCGGCGTGCCGCGCCAACTCCGGTTCGTGGTGCGCCCAGCTTTGGGCCTCCGCGCGGACCTCGGCGGCTTTCATCGACTGCACGGTCAGCCCCAACGCCAATGACGTCGGTGACTGGGTGAGGGTTTGCGCTGCCGCCGCGGCCAGCGTCAGCACCGTGTCGGTGGTGGGTCCGCCGAGCCGGTCCGCGAACACACGACGCAGCCAGGGTTGGTAGTCCACGAAAGCCACGCTGGCGGCGACGGCGGCGGGCAACGGACGCAAGCCCAGCGCCCGACCGGTCAGCGCGACGCCCAGCCCGGTCGCGTTGACGGCAACGGTCAACGCTCTGGTCGCCAGCACCACGCCGTCGCCCGGCAGACTTCTCGCGAAGACCGATTCGTCTTTGCTGTCGCCGCAACGCTTTTCGGCGGCCTCGACCGTCCGGCACAGGTCGCGCAGCGAGAAGTTTGGGTCGTCGATGTCGACGACCGCGCGTGACAGCGGGTGATTGAGGCTGACCGATGTGACGCCCGGGTGGGCGCGGATCGCGTCGACCACGACCCGGCCGAGTTCGCCGTCGTCGTCACCACCGAGTCCGCGCACCTCGATCCACGCGCGCCTTTCGTTGCGCCAGCAGTTGCGGCTGAGCGTCTCGCGGGAGATCTCGCCAGAGAGCACCTTGGCGCCTTCTCGCACCGGGATGGCGGCGATCTCGACACCGGTCTTGGCCAAGGTGGTGGTCAGGTTGGTGGTCGCCTGCACACCGGACGCAACGAAACGCAGCGGCAAAGACCGGCGTATTGACGTGGCAAAGCTCAATTGGTGCCCGGTCAGTTGGTACTGCGTAACGCGCCCGAGCCCGCGCGCCGCCCAGCCGCCTTCTTCGCCGCCGCTTTGCGGGAAGAGGCTTTGGGCTGCGTCGCTTCTTTTGGCTCCGGCTCGGTGGGTACGGTCGTCAACTTCGCCTTCGGCGCCGGCTTCGATGCCGGGGTTGACTCCTCAGACTTGCGGCTCATCCTCTGCAACACCAACGCCCCGCCGCCGACGGCCAACAGAATCGGCCAATCGACCAGGCCGGCGACGCCGAGCGCGCCGATCGCCACCGCGGCGGCGGCCGTCGACTTGCTCCCGGATCCGACGCCGCGCTGGATACCTTCTGCGGCTCCCTTGACCCCTCCGACAACGCCGTTCACCGCGGCGCCGCCTACCGCGCCCGCGGTCGCTGTGGTCGCCGCCGCCGCACGATTCACTGTTCGACCCACGCCGCGAACTGCTCCGCCGACGACACCCATGATGACTCCCTGGCCTTTAGTCTCGCTCGCTGCAGATCTCGTTCGCTACGTCCGTATATACCCGTTGATCGCACAGTTAACAGGATCTACGCGATTGTTAACAGCGGCTTTCATCCAAAAGCCTGCCACGTTAAGCCTGCCATGCCGCAAACATCTAGACAACGAGCATCTGGAATTGAGCTACTCATGTAGAGCCTACGCCCGGTTGCGATTCATTCACCGCGCACATCGACCAGCACCGGCGCGTGGTCGCTGGGCGCCTTGCCTTTGCGTTCCGCACGCACGATCTGGGCATCGGTCACCCGCGCGGCCAAGGCCGGTGAGGCGAGGATGAAGTCGATACGCATGCCCTGCCTTTTGGGGAACCGCAGCTGCGTGTAATCCCAGTAGGTGTAGACGTCCGGGCCGGGGGTGAAAGGCCTTACCACATCGGTGAATTGCGCGTCGACGATGGCGTTGAACGCTTTACGTTCCGGCTCGGAGACGTGCGTGGAGCCGACGAAGAATTCGGGGCTCCAGACGTCCTCGTCGGTTGGGGCGATGTTCCAGTCACCGCCCAGTGCGATCGGGGCCGTGGGATCGTCGCGTAGCCATCTTGTGGCCGTATCACGCAGTGCGGCAAGCCAATCCAACTTGTAGGCGTAGTGCGGGTCGTCCAGGGTGCGGCCGTTGGGGACGTAGAGACTCCACACCCGCACGCCGCCGCAGGTGGCGCCCAGGGCGCGGGCTTCCGCCGTGGCGGCCACCTCCGGCTTGCTGCTCCAGGTGGGCTGGCCGTCGAAGCCGACCTGCACGTCGTCGAGGCCGACCCGGGAGGCGATCGCCACGCCGTTCCACTGATTGAAGCCGACATGGGCGACCTCGTAGCCGAGTTCGAACAGCGGCAGCGTGGGAAATTGGCTGTCGGAGCATTTGGTCTCCTGCATGGCCAGCACGTCGACATCGGCGCGGGCAAGCCAATCCGTGACGCGGTCCAGCCGGGTGCGAATCGAATTCACGTTCCAGGTGGCCAGCCGTAGGTGCGGCGATCGCAAGCGCGGCGAAGCCGGGCGCAGCGGGTCGCCGCCATCACGCGGCGATCGCAAGCGCGGCGAAGCCGGGCGCAGCGGGTCGCCGCCATCAATCGTGCCGTCGGGCATGGCTAGAGATTATCCAGCCCGCCGGTGGCAAGCCGGAAATAGCTCCGCCGATGGTGCAGCTGGAAACCCAGCGACTCGGCGAGGGCGATCGCGTCCGTGTCGCGGTCGCCGACCCGCACGTAGGCGCGGGTGGCGCCGCGCTGGGCAGCCCAGGCCAGCAGTGCTTCGCACGACGGGCCCGTGGGCCCGGCCACCGCGTCGATTGCCGACAGGCCCACCCAGCGGGTGCCGTCGGGCGCGTCGGTCACCGCGGCGAACTCGCCGGGCGACGCGCTGGGGCGATTCTCGAGGGGTACGTCGCGCACCATCATGCGCTCCTCGCGTTCGGCGGTCAGGCCGGCGGGCGCCCGCAGCAGGCGATCCGGGATGACCAGCCGCGGGGTCAGGCCGCGATCCGCATACCAGGCGACGATCGCCGGGATGGAATCAGGTCGAGCCGAAATATCCAGTGGCACTGCCGAATTGGCTTCGAGTTCGGCATCCGGTCCGGCCCGCAGCAGCCAGCCGTTCAGCCAGGTTCGTTGCACAGTTTCTTCCGGGCCTGCAAGGCCCGCCGCGGCCGCATGCTCGAGGGCTCGGATCTCGGAGGTGCGCACCGGTGCGTCGGTCAGTATCCGCAGCGCCACCACGTCGGCGGGCGCGCACTCGACTACGGCGCCCGTCTTCGTCCGCACCCGAACCACCGGATCGACGGCCAACAGGTGGCCTACCGCATCGGTCAGCGGCGGGATCGACCCGGCGTGGCGCCGGTAGCGAACCGTCACCCGTGTTCCTAGGTCCGGCCACGAGACCATCAGTGGCCGAACGGGTCGGGCCCTTCGCCCGGTGTCCACGACAGTCCGGGAACTCCCCAGCCGTGCGACTTGACGGCGCGCTTGGCGGCACGCGCGTGCCGGCCGATCAGACGGTCCAGGTAGAGAAATCCGTCGAGGTGACCGGTTTCGTGCTGCAGCATCCGGGCGAACAGGCCGGTGCCCTCGATGGCGACCGGACTGCCGTCGGCGTCCAGACCAGTGACCCGTGCCCACTTGGCCCGGCCGGTGGGGAACGACTCGCCGGGCACCGACAGGCAGCCTTCGTCGTCGTCGCCCGGGTCGGGCATGGTCTCGGGTATTTCGGAGGTTTCCAGGATCGGATTGATGACCACGCCACGGCGCCGCTCGGTGATTCCGCGGTCGTCGGCACAGTCGTAGACGAAAACACGCAGTGCGTACCCGATCTGGTTGGCGGCCAGGCCCACCCCGTGCGCGGCGTCCATGGTCTCGTACATGGTGGCGATCAATCCGGCCAGATCGGCCGGCAGCGAACCGTCGGCGCCGACCTGGACCGGCGTCGTCGGGGTGCGCAAGACCGGATCTCCCACAATGCGAATGGGTACGACTGCCATGGTCGGCTAGCTTAAACTCGCCGGCCGTCGAGCTTTCGGGCACACTGTGCGCGGTAATCCAATTAAGTCGGCCGACTCGCGGGTCTAGATGACACCTTGAGGGTTGGGGGCGTGGTTCAATATTCGCGCAAAACACGCCCCGAACTATCAGTCATGCAAGCAGTTTGAGATTTCGCCGGAAGGGCCCAGGGGAGCGATATGGACAGCGCCATGGCGCGGGCAAACCAAGCGGGGGACGACGCTGACATCGCCGATGGGCTCAGCCGCCGGGAACACGACATCCTGGCCTTCGAACGCCAGTGGTGGAAATTCGCCGGTGTTAAGGAAGAAGCCATCAAAGAGTTGTTCTCGATGTCGGCGACGCGCTACTACCAGGTGCTCAATGCGCTGGTCGACCGGCCCGAGGCGCTGGCAGCCGATCCCATGCTGGTGAAGCGGCTGCGGCGGTTGCGCGCCAGTCGCCAGAAGGCGCGGGCGGCGCGGCGCCTCGGCTTCGAGGTGACCTGACGCCGCGCCTGGTCTCGATGCGGCGCCTTTGCGGGTTTGAGCCCCTTCCTGGCTACAGTGGTGGCCGATGAATGAGCGCGTTCCCGATTCGTCGGGGCTTCCCCTGCGGGCCATGGTGATGGTGCTGTTGTTCC
The DNA here is from genome assembly GCA_963708995.1 of uncultured Actinomycetota bacterium. Classification (GTDB taxonomy): domain Bacteria; phylum Actinomycetota; class Actinomycetes; order Mycobacteriales; family Mycobacteriaceae; genus Mycobacterium. Next base: position 490,877 of record CAVPUR010000012.1, on the reverse strand, counting down.
TCGGAATCATATTCCTGCTGCTCGGTTGGCAGGCCCTGGGCTCCTCCGGGAACTCCGATGACGAGTCGGCCTCGCCGGCGTCGAGCGTGACCTCCACGACGTCAGCGTCTGGGTCCTCGACGAGCGCTAAACCCGCCCCGAACCAGGCCGAGGTCCGGGTGTACAACATCTCTGCGCAAGAGGGCATTGCCGCGCGCACCAGGGACCAACTCACGGCCGCCGGCTTCAAGGTCACCGAAGTCGGGAACCTGCCGGTGCCCGATGTCAAGGTGACTACGGTGTACTACACCGACGCCGACGGCGAGCACGCCACCGCCGATGCCGTAGGCCAGAAGCTGCAGGCGCCGGTCGAGGCGCGCATCCCCGCGCTCGCCAGCCAGCCACCCGGCGTCATCGTTCTCGTCGCGGGCTGACACGCTCCCGCGCAAGTCGTTTCCGACGGCAGGTCGCCGGGCTAGGCTCTCGCTATGCCTAAACTTGCCGGTCACCGTAACGTCGCCGTCGCCGCCATGTCCTGCGTCGCGCTGCTGAACGCGTGCTCGTCGCCCCAGCACGCATCGTCCGTCCCGGGCACCACGCCGGCGATCTGGACCGGATCACCCTCGCCGTCGTCGGCTAAGGCCCCGGGGATGGAGGCGGCGCCGGCGACGCCGCAGAAGAGGATCACCACCCATCTCAAGGCGCCCGACGGCCACGCGGTCGCGATCGCGGAATTAGAGTTCACCAGCAGCCACGCCACGGTCAGGATCGAGACGGTCGCTGTCGGTGTGCTGGCTCCCGGTTTTCACGGGGTGCACATCCACAAGGTGGGCAAGTGTGAGCCCAACTCCGTCGCGCCGACCGGCGGCGCGCCCGGCGACTTCCTGTCCGCCGGCGGGCACTTCCAAGCGGCCGGGCACGCGGCCGAGCCGGCCAGTGGTGACCTGACCTCGCTCGAGGTGCGCAAGGACGGTACCGGAATGCTGGTGACCACCACGGACGCCTTCACCATGGACGACCTGTTGGCCGGCGAGAAGACCGCGATCATCATTCACGCCGGTTCCGACAATTTCGGCAACATTCCGCCGGATCGCTACAACCAGGTCAACGGGGCGCCCGGTCCCGACGAGACGACGAGGAGCACCGGTGACGCCGGCAAGCGGGTGGCGTGTGGTGTCATCGGTGCCGGCTAGAGGTCAAGCACACATCGACTTCGACGGCTCACCCCGGCCGACGATCGGGGTGGAGTGGGAATTCGCGCTCGTTGACGCGCAGACCCGTGACCTGAGCAACGAAGGGCCCGCGGTCATCGCCGAGATCGGCGAAAACCCGCGCGTGCACAAGGAATTGCTGCGCAACACCGTCGAGGTCGTCAGTGGCATCTGCGAATGCGCCGCGGAGGCGATGGAGGATCTTCGCGAAACCCTGGGCCCCGCACGCCAGATCGTCCGGTCCCGCGGGATGGAACTGTTCTGCGCCGGCACCCATCCGTTTGCGCGGTGGTCGAGCCAGAAGCTCACCGACGCGCCGCGCTACGCCGAGCTGATCAAGCGCACTCAGTGGTGGGGGCGGCAGATGCTGATTTGGGGTGTCCACGTACACGTCGGGATTTCCTCGGCCGCCAAGGTGATGCCGATCATGACGTCGCTGCTCAACTACTACCCGCACCTGCTGGCGCTGTCGGCGTCCTCGCCGTGGTGGGGTGGCGAGGACACCGGGTATGCCAGCAACCGGGCGATGATGTTTCAGCAACTGCCCACCGCCGGGCTGCCGTTTCACTTTCAGAGGTGGGCGGAGTTCGAGGGCTTTGTCTACGACCAGAAGAAGACCGGCATCATCGATCACATGGACGAAATCCGTTGGGACATAAGGCCGTCGCCGCATCTGGGCACCCTCGAGGTGCGGATCTGCGACGGGGTGTCCAACCTGCGTGAGCTGAGCGCGCTGGTCGCGCTGACGCACTGTTTGGTTGTCGACCTGGACCGTCGGCTGGACGCCGGCGAGACGCTGCCGACCATGCCGCCGTGGCATGTCCAGGAGAACAAGTGGCGCGCCGCTCGCTACGGCCTGGACGCGGTGATCATCCTGGACGCCGACAGCAACGAGCGGCTGGTCACCGACGACCTTTCCGACTTGCTCACCCGGCTGGAGCCGGTCGCCAAGTCGCTGCACTGCGCGGAGGAACTCGCCGCGGTGTGCGACATTTACCGCGACGGCGCGTCCTACCAGCGGCAGCGGCGGGTCGCCGAGGAACACGACGGCGACCTGCGTGCCGTCGTCGACGCGCTGGTTGGGGAGCTGGACATCTGATCATGACGGAGTTTTCCGGAGGGCCCGAACCCGTTGCGCTGGCGATGTTTCCGCTGCAGTCGGCGCCGCTGCCCAACGAGGATCTGCCGCTGCGCATCTTCGAGCCGCGCTACCAGGCGTTGGTGATCGACTGCATGCGCAGCCCCGAACCCCGCTTCGGCGTCGTGCTGATCTCGCAGGGCCGAGAGGTCGGCGGCGGAGACGTGCGCTCCGACGTCGGCGTGTTGGCAAGGATCGTCGAATGCACCGAAGTGGCTTCGGGCCGGTACGCCCTGCACTGCCGGACCGGCGAGCGGATCCGGGTGTCCGAGTGGCTGCCCGACGATCCGTACCCGCGCGCGATGGCGCGCGTTTGGCCCGACCAGTCGGGGGATGCGGTGTCGGCGGACTCGATACTCGAACTGGAAGACCGGGTGATCAACTTGTTCGAGCGGATCGCGGCCGCCCGCGACGCGCGGCTGCCGAGCCGCGATGTGCTGCTGGGCGCCGACCGTGACACCGGTGACGCCGCAGACTGGTTGTACACGTTGGCATCTCGCCTGCCGATCGGCCCGGCCGACCGCTACGCCGTGCTGTCGGCGCCGTCGGTCGCCGATCGCCTCGTCGCGCTCAGTGAGGCCGTGGACTCGGTGGCCGCGATAGTGGAGTTTCAGCTGTCCGAATAGTCGGGAAGCGCAGGAACGCCGGGCTTGGTGAGGGTGAAGCGGCTGACTACAGCACCAATAAAGAACAGCACCGCGGCGACTTGTAGCAACCGGGCGAAACTGGCATCGGTGAGCGTGCCGGCCGCGATCAGCCCCACGCAGGCAACCGAAGTCAGTGCCGACGTCCGGCCCACCGCGTTCTGCATGGCTGCGGCGACTCCGCTGTTGGCCGGCTCGACGGAAGACAGATTCACCGAAGTCAGCGGTGTGCTGGTCAGTACCAGACCAATCGCCAGCACGGTCATCCCGGGCAGCAGATGGGTAAAGATGTTGAACCCATGCGCCGATGGGCGGATGAGGAGCAGTCCGAACCCGGCCAGCACGGGGCCCGTCGACAGGAAAACCCGGGGTCCGATCCGTGCGGCGAGGCCGCCGACGCGCTTGGCGAACAGAACCGACATGACGGGGGTAGGCAAGGTGACCAAACCCGCCACGGTCGCGCAAAAACCGGCGACTTCCTGCGTATAGAGGGCAACGGCAAGAGAGCCCATTGTGAGAGCGCCATAGATAAACGCGGTAACCAGATTGGCGCCCGCGAAGTCGCGGATCGTGAACAGACCCAGCGGCACCAAGGGGTTTGGGGCGCGGCGCTGCCATGCCACGAACGCCAGTAGTGCCGCGACCCCCGCGACCAGCGACGCGACGATGCCGGGGTCGCCCCACCCGTGTTCGCTCGCTTCGATGAGCGCGTAGACGGTGGCGGCCAGCCCGGTCGCCGACAACGCAGCACCGAGGATGTCGACGCGGGCGCGTTGAGCGGGCCCGGGCATGGGGCAGAGCCAAAACGTCAACATGAAACCGATGACCATTGGGACCGCTGACAAAGCGTAGATCCACCGCCAGCTCAAAAAGTCGACCGCCAACCCGCCCAGCAACGGACCGAGAGCGAACGCGGTACCGGTCCACGCGGTCCAGGACCCTACGGCCGCGGGACGATCCGCGCGGTCAAATACGGAATTGATCAACGCCAGCGACCCAGGGACCAAAAACGCCGCACCCAGACCCTGGACGACGCGCCCGGCGATCAGCATGGCGGGCGAGCCCGCCGTGGCAGCCAGCACCGAGCCCGTCGCGAAGGCAACCAGCCCGAACCGCATCACCTGCACTCGCCCAAACAGATCGGAGATGGAACCGCCCGGCAGAATCGCGGCCGCCAGCGCGAGCAGGTAGCCGTCTACGACCCACTGCTGCAGGCACATGCCGCCGTGCAGGTCGCGCGCCGTGGCCGGCAGTGCCAGGTTCACGACGGTGCTGTCGAGGAAGGCGACCATTGACACCATGATGGCCACCACCATGACCCGGCTGGTCGGCGCGGCATCGCGCAGTTTCGTGAGCGGTCCCGCCCGGCGTGCGGACGCGCTGAAGTCGATCCCAGGAGAAGGCTGTACGGCGATCATCGGGAGACGGGCCGCTCGTCGTTCATCTCTTCTCTCCTAGAGGGCGTCAGGGCACCTACTCGCGATGAGATATGTCTAGTGGTTACGACCAAACAAGCCGACCGGTTCGAGTGGCGGCTTTACGGGAGCTGTGAGTTTCGTCACTAAGGCGGAATCGAGTGTGCGTCCAGGGCGGGAAATCGAGAAAAATCCCGCCTCACACGCACACTCAACGCCCCACGCGCACACTCGATGCCGCGGCGCTGCTACTGGGCGGCGAACACTCGTAGCGACTCCACCTGCATGGGATCCAGCGACGGGCGCACGGCCTTGCGGGCCGCCTCGAGATCGGCGGCGGTCACGTCGGCGGCATCGATGGAGCGGCGCATCGCGGTGAGCGCGGCCTCGCGCAGCAGCGCCACACAGTCGGCGGCGCTGTAGCCGTCGAGTTCGGCGGCCACCGCGTCCAGGTCGACATCGGCGCTCAGTGGAATCGATTTCCCTGCGGTGCGCAGGATTTCGCGCCGCGCCGCCGCGTCGGGCGGCTCGACAAACACCAGACGTTCCAGCCGGCCCGGGCGCAGCAGCGCGGGGTCGATTAGGTCGGGCCGGTTGGTGGCACCCAGCACCACCACGTCGCGCAGCGGCTCGATGCCGTCGAGTTCGGTCAGCAGCGCGGCCACCACGCGATCGGTCACACCGGAATCGAAGCTCTGGCCCCGGCGGGGCGCCAGCGCGTCCACTTCGTCGAGGAACACCAGTGAAGGCGCAGAATCCCTTGCGCGCCGGAATAATTCGCGCACCGCCTTTTCCGAGGCGCCCACCCATTTGTCCATCAACTCGGAGCCTTTGACGGCATGCACGCTCAGCTGCCCGGTGCTGGCCAGCGCGCGGACCACGTACGTCTTGCCGCAGCCCGGCGGGCCGTACAGCAACACACCGTGCGGCGGATCGACACCGAGCCGGGCGAAGGTGTCGGGGTGCTGCAACGGCCACAGCACCGCTTCGGTGAGTGACTGCTTGGCATCGGCCATGTCGCCGACGTCGTCGAACGTCAAGTTCCCGACGGTCAGCTCCTCGCTGGCCGACCGGGACAACGGCCGGATCACGCTGAGCGCACCGACCAGATCGTCCTGGTTCAGCGTCGGCGGTTGGCTCTCGGTGCTGGCCCGCGACGCCGCCCGCAGCGCCGCCTCGCGCACCAGCGCGGCCAGGTCGGCGGCGACGAAACCCGGTGTGCGGCTGGCAATCTCGTCGAGCTTGAGGTCGCCGGTGGGCACGGCCTTCAGTAGTGTCTCCAGCAGTGCCTTGCGGGTGGCGGCGTCGGGCAGCGGCACGCCCAGCTCGCGGTCGCACAGCTCCGGTGCGCGCAGCCGCGCATCGAGCTGGTCGGGTCGCGCGGAGGTGGCGATCAGCGCGACGCCTTCGGTGGCCACCGCGGTGCGCAGCTCGGCCAGGATCAACGCGGCCACCGGATCGGCGGTGGCCGGCAGCAGGGCGTCGACATCGGTGATCAGCAGCACGCCGCCGCCTTGCTGCCGGTCACCGCGAATCGCGGTCACCGCCGAGGCCACGGTTTTGAGCCGGTCTTCGGCGGCCAGCGCGCCGACTTCCGGGCCGTCCAGCTGCACCAGCCTGCGGCCGGCACACACCGCGCGAACCAGCGTCGTCTTGCCGACGCCAGCCGGGCCCGACACCAGCACACCCAGGTTGGTGCCGGCGCCAAGGGTTTTCAGCAAGTGCGGCTCGTCGAGCGCGAGCTTGAGCCATTCGGTGAGCTTGGCGGCTTGGGCCTGCGAGCCCTTCAGGTCGTCGACGCCGATCGCGGGGCTTGCCACGCTGACCGGTTCGTGTCTGGATGCCGCCGCGCTGTGGGGGATTCCGTCGCCCCAGGAGACCAGGGAGTTGGGCTGCACGCTGACCGGGCCGTCGGGGTCGACCCCGGTGACGGTCAGCAGCTCTGAGGTCCAGCTGATCCCGACCGCCGACGCCAGCGCACGGCTGGCCGCCGACGTTGACGTGCCTGGGCCCAGGTCGCGGGGCAGCAGCGACACCGCATCGCCGACCGTCATCACCTTGCCGAGCAAGGCCTGTCGCAGGGTGGCCGACGAAACCGATTGCGTGGCAAGCGAAGAGCCGCTCAGCGTCACCGACCGCGCGCCGTACACGATGACCGCGCTGACGATCACCGCGGTGCCCTCACGGAGCCCGGCGTTGGACAGCGTCACGTCGTCGAGCAGCACGGTGCCGACGGGGATGTCCTGGTCGGCCAGGCCGGCCACCGCCGCGGTGGTCCGCGCCCCGGTCAGCGATACCGCATCCCATTCCCGGACGCCGAGGGCGGCAACGGCGCTCGGGTGTAAGCGGATCACGCCGCGACGGGAGTCGACCGCAGAGGTATTCAGCCGGGCGGTAAGGGTGAGCTGACCGCGGCCAGTCACAGCCGCCCGCCTGGCTTGCGCAGCCCGAGCCGCGCCACCGACCGGCGGTTCGGCTGCGCCCGCCGGGTGGCGCGCCGCGCCGCGCGACGTTGCCCGGGCTTGTCGTCCCACATCTCGGGGTGGTTGGCCAGCCAGCGCTTGCTGCGCACCGCGAACGGGATGTGGCAGACGTAGGAGATGATGATCACCCAGATCAGGATGTAGGGCGCCAGGACGGCGGCCGCCGCAACGACCGCCAGTACCGCCAGCAGCGGGGCTGCCAGGTTCGGCGGAATCGCTACGGTGTGCATCTTTTTCATCGGGATCGTGCTGACCATGAGGATCGACGTCCCGGTGATCCAGATGGCGAGGAACCACAGCGAGCTCCACCAGCCGTCGCCGTGGAACTGAAGTTTGAGTCCCATCAGGCCGATCATGGAAACCGCGCCCGCCGGCGCGGGCATCCCGACGAAGAATTCCTTTGCGTAGGAGGGCTGGGATTCGTCGTCCTGCAGCGCGTTGTAGCGGGCCAGCCGTAGCACGACGCACACCATGTACAGCAGCACCACCGCCCAGCCGACCGGCCACTTCGACAGCAGCGTCACGTAGACCACCAACGCGGGCGTCACGCCGAAGTTCACCGCGTCGGCCAGCGAGTCGATTTCGGCGCCCAGCTGCGACTGGGCGCCCAGGATGCGGGCCACCCGACCGTCGAGTGCGTCGAGGATGGCCGCCGCGGCGATCAGTGCCATCGCGGGAATCGGCTGGTGCTCGAGGGCGAACTTGATCGACGTCAACCCCGCGCACATCGACAGCACCGTCATCGCGCTGGGCAGGAGTTGCAGGCTCATGGTCCGTCTGCCCCGGGGCTTGTCGATCATGGCAGCTCCGCCAGCACGGTCTCGCCGGCGACCGCGCGCTGGCCGACCTTGACGAGCGGCTCGGTGCCCGGCGGCAGGTAGGTATCCAGCCGGGAGCCGAACCGGATCAGGCCGTAGGTGTCGCCGATCGACAGCTTGTCCCCGACGTGGGCGTCGCACACGATGCGGCGCGCCAGCAGACCGGCGACCTGCACGACTATGACCTCTGAGACGTCAGAACCGCGGTCCGTCCGGATCCGCAGACTGGTCCGCTCGTTCTCGGTGCTCGCCTCGGCCAGATCGGCCGACCCGAACCGGCCGGGCCGGTGTTGCCTGTCGATCACCTCGCCACTCACCGGTGCGCGTTGCACGTGGGCGTCCAATAGCGACAGGAAGATACTGACCCGCGGCAGCGGTGTGTCGCCCATGCCGAGCTCGGCGGGCGGGGCCGCGGCGTCGATCACGCAGATGATGCCGTCGGCGGGCGCGGCGACGGCACCGGGCCGGGAGGGTGGCACCCGCGGCGGATGACGGAAGAAGCCCGCGCAGGCACCCGCCGCCAGCAGGCCCGCGCGGCGCAGCCACCGGTGGTCGCGTCCGATGACGGCAACGGCGAGGCCGGTGGCGATGAACGGCCGTCCGGCGGGGTGAATCGGCGGAATGGTCGAGCGGACCAACTCCAGCATGTGCTGCGGGCCGCCAGTGCGGGGGCGTCTAGCCACGCGGTCATCCTACGGAGCTGTGGGTTAGGTGAGGTCCCAGACCTGTAGCTGGGTTCCGGCCGACACTTCCACGACGTCCTCGGGGATGTCCAGTAACCCGTTGGCGGAAGCCAGCCAGCGCAAGTGGTGCGACGCCGGTGGGCCGTAGCTGGTGACAGTGCCGACCTCGCCTTCTCGGACATCGAGGATCGCGCGGCGGAACTGCCGTTTGCCGCGCGGAGAGGTCAGCGCCTCGGTCAGCACCGCGGGCCGCCGTGTTCGCTGCGGATCTGGTAGACCCATGGCCGTCCGCAGTGCGGGACGGATGAACACCTCGAACGACACCAGCGCGCTGACCGGGTTGCCGGGCAGCGTGACGATCGTGGCGCCGGCCACGCACCCGATGCCCTGCGGCATTCCCGGCTGCATCGCGACCTTGACGAATTCCACTCCCTGCTGGCCGTCCCGGCCGAAGGCGTCCTTCACGACCTCGTAGGCGCCGGCGCTGACGCCGCCGCTGGTGATGATCAGGTCCACTTGGTCCTCCAAGCCGGCATACCGGTTGAGGATCGAACTGAACTGGGCGACGTCGTCGCCGGCGGTCGTGGTGGCGATCACGGCCGCGCCCGCGTCGCGAACGGCCCCGGCCAGCATGACCGAGTTCGACTCGTAGATCTGCCCCGGCCGCAGCGGGCTGCCCGGCGGCACCAGCTCCGACCCGGTGGATATCACCAGCACCCGCTGACGCGGCAGCACCGGCAGCTCGGCCATCCCCAGCGCCGCGGCCAGGCCGAGTGTCGCCGGCGTCACGAGCTGGCCCTTGCGCAGCACGGTGGTGCCCGCGGCGACGTCTTCACCGGCCAACCGGATGTGCTTACCGGGCTGGGGGGCCTCGCGGATCGCCACCGTCTCCACTCCGCCGTCGGTGGCTTCGACCGGCACGATGCCCGTCGCGCCGCCCGGTACCGGCGCGCCGGTCATGATCCGGTGGGCGGTACCGGGTTGCAGCGTCAACTGGTCGGTGCGCCCGGCGGGGATGTCCTCGGCGACCGGCAGCAGCACCGGGTGATCCGCAGTGGCGCCCGCGGCGTCCTCGGCGCGCACCGCGTAGCCGTCCATCGCGGAGTTGTCGAACACCGGCAGCGACAGCTGGGCGACCACATCGTCGGCCAGGACCAGCCCTTGGGCCTCGGCCAACGGAACCATGGCCGCTGGGCGGGCACGGATCATCTCGGCTACGACACGCTGATGTTCTTCGACGGACCGCACCTGGCCATTTTCCGCCATTGTCCGTCAGACCGGGAACGTGACGCCGGTGAGTTCCTCGGACACGGTCCAGAGCCGGCGCTGCAGGTCCTCGTCGTGGGACTGCGCACTCGAGTTGACCAACTTCGGGTGTCCACGCTGCTCGGCGAAACCGTCGGGGCCGTAGTACTGGCCGCCCTGCACGGCCGGATCGGTGGCGGCCCGCAGCGTCGGCAGGGCGCCCATCTGCGGGCTCTGAAACAGGACCGGCCCGAGCACGTCGGCCATCGGCTTGATGATCCGCGGCAGGTTGCGGGCCAGCTCGGTGTTGGAGGTGCCGGGGTGCGCGGCGACGGCGATGGTGGACTTGTCGGCAGCGGCCCTGCCGCTCAGCCGCCGCTGCAATTCATAGGTGAACAGCAGGTTGGCCAGCTTGGATTGCCCGTAGGCGGCGATCCGGTCGTAGCGGCGTTCCCACTGCAGGTCGTCGAAGTGGATCGAGGCGCGGATCCGGTGGCCCATGCTGCTGACCGTCACCACCCGCGACCCGCGCACCGGCAGCAAATGGTCGAGCAGCAGCCCGGTCAGCGCGAAATGACCGAGATGGTTTGTGCCGAACTGCATTTCGAATCCGTCTTTGGTGACCTGCTTCGGTGTATACATCACCCCGGCGTTGTTGATCAGCAAGTCGATGCGCGGGTATGCCGACCGCAGCGCATCGGCGGCGGTGCGCACCGAGTCCAGCGAGCTCAGGTCGAGTGCCTGCAGTGTGACGTCGGCACCCGGGCTGGCGGCCACCATTCGCGATAGGGCGGCGTTGCCCTTCTCCAGGTTGCGCACCGCAAGCACGACGTGCGCCCCACGGTAGGCGAGCACGGCCGCGGTGTGGTAGCCGATGCCGGTGTTGGAGCCGGTCACGACGACGACGCGACCGCTCTGATCTCCGACGTCGGCCTCCTCCCACTTGCGGGTCTCGACGTTTGAATTCATGGCCCACAACATACTCATCGCGAGCCCCGATCGGCATCCGTGCACGTAGAGTCGAGAACGTGATTACCGGGCTGGCCCACACCGGCGTGTGCGTTCCCGACTGTGACGCCGCGGTGGCGTTCTACCGCGACGTGTTGGGCCTGCGTGTGCTGTCGCCGCCGTATGTCATGGCCGGTAACGCCATTCGCAACGACATGGGTGAGCTGGTGTCGGATCCCAGCATGAAGGCGGCCATCGTCGGACTGCCAGGCGACGGCGACCATGTCCTCGAGGTGATCGAATACCTCAACATCGAGGGCGGCACCGCCTGCCGGGCCCTGACCGATCACGGGCTCTCCCATGTCGGGTTGGTGTGTGAGGACATCGACGCCACCCGCGCGGAGCTCGAGGGCAAGGGCGTGCGCTTCCTCGTCGGCGGAATCGCGGATGTCGCGAGGGTTCGCACGACCTGGTTCGTCGATCCGTGGGGCGTGGTTTTCATCCTGGTGGAGAAGAGCAGGCCCGAGCGTCCCTACTTCTCGCAATGGGGGTAAGGCCGAGGGTCGGCATCATCGGGGCGGGCGCCGGCGGCATCGCGATGGGGATTCAACTTGCCGACGGCGGATACGATTTCACGATCTTCGACCGCGCCGACGGCTTCGGCGGCACCTGGCGCCACAACACGTTCCCGGGTGCGGCCTGCGATGTCCCGTCGCATCTGTACTCGTACTCTTTCGCGCTCAACCCGCGGTGGAGCAAGACGTATGCGAACCAGCCCGAGATCCTCGCCTACCTCGAGAAGGTGGTCGCCGACCACGGGCTCGCCGCACACCTGCGGCCCAACACCGCGGTCACCATGGTGCGGTGGTCGGATAGCGCGCGATGCTGGACGCTGTCCACCGACGACGGGCGGGAGCACGACTTCGATGTGGTGGTGAGTGCGGTCGGAATGCTCGATGTGCCTCACATTCCCGACATCCCTGGGGCACAGCGGTTTCGGGGCCGGCAATTCCATTCGTCGCGTTGGGATCACAGTCGGTCAACGGCGGGGGAGCGGGTCGCGTCCATCGGTACGGGCGCCAGCGCGATCCAATATGTTCCCGCGATCGCCCCAAAAACCGCGCAGCTCACGGTGTTTCAGCGGACCCCGATCTGGATTGCGCCCCGGTTCGACTTCCCGTTCACCCCCGAGCAGCACGAGCTATTCGAACGCGACCCTAGCGCGGCGCAAAAGCTGCGCGACGAGGCCTTCGATGCCTACGAGTCATCCAGCTTCGATGTCGACGCCGAACAGACTCGCGAAGCGACCGAACTGGCCCGCAGTTATCTGATGCGCAAGGTGGCCGATCCCGAGTTGCGGGCAAAGCTGACGCCGGACTATCCGGCCGGCTGTAAGCGGCCGCTGATGTCGCGTGAGTGGTATCCCACTTTCGCTCTGCCGCAAGTCAAGCTGGAAACGACCGCTATCGCCGAGCTGACCGAACGGGGGGTGCGCACGGTCGACGGCGTCGAACACCGCGTCGACACGGTCATCTACGGCACCGGGTTCACCGCCGCCGACTACCTGGCCAGCATCGATGTGTACGGAAGCGGCGGGCGTCGCCTTCGCGACGATTGGAGCGACGGCGCGGAGGCCTACCTCGGCACGCTGGCCGCCGGGTATCCCAATTTCTTTATGCTGTACGGCCCCAACACGAACGGGGTCAACTCGATCATCTACATCCACGAGGCGCAGACGACCTTCATCCGGCACATCATCGACGTGATGGGTGGCCGCGGAGCCCGCACCGTCGAGGTGACGGCCGATGCGCAGCGGCGCTACAACGACGAGATCCAGGCCGAGATGCACGGCAAGGTCTGGCTGGCCTGCACCAACTACTTTCGCCATCCCAGCGGCAAGGTCGTGACCCAATTGCCTTACAGCGGGCGGAAATTCTTTGAACGTACCCGCAGCATGGTTGCCGGCGACTACGAGTTTTCCTGAGCGAACTGGCTGCGCAGCCAGGCGATGATCATCGGCACCACCTCGGGCGCCTTGCTCATCGCGACGTGCCCGGTGCCCTCGATTAGGTGCACCTCGGTCTGCGGGCGGCCTTCGAAGACCAGCGTGTCCGACTGCGGGATGAAGTAGTCGTTGGCGCCGTTGACGACCAGCATCTTCGAATTATGTTGCTGGGCAAGCAGATCTCGCCGGTTCAGCTGCCCGAGACCGGCGCTGAGCTCGTCTAGGGTGGGCGAGTGGTCCCAGTGCATGGCGTTGCCGATGATGTCGTGCATGCCGTAGGGCAGGTTCTGCACGTGCTTGGGCTCGAACGAGTCCACCACCGGGCCGCCGAGATCGACGGCGGCGTCGACGATCCCCGCCAGGCCCGGCATCGCGGCGAAGTTCCCGCCGAACGAGGCGCCGAAGTGCGCGGTTCTGCCGTCGCCGAGTGACCGGGCGTAGTCGGCGATTCCGCGGATCACGTCGTCGGCGTGGTTGTCGAGCGGGATCGAGGTTTCACCGGTGCCGGGGTGGTCGAAGGCCAGGGTGGTCACCCCGGCTCCCCTGGTGAACCCGACCCACCACGGGTGGATGTCCATCTTCCAGGTGTCCACGCCGCCGCTGGCGATCAGCACCGGCCGGGCCGTGGCGCCGCGCTGATCACGTTGCTGCTGGCCAGCTGGGCCGACGACGAGATCGGGCCGACGCTGCGCGCCATCCTGCAGACCGCCGCGCACGAGCCGTCCACCCGCGAGAAGCTGCGGCGCGTGGTGGAAGGCAGCCTGATGGGGGTCTCGGGGCTGGGCAGCGACCAACGGGATCGCCTGATCCGCAGCGGGCTCATCTCGTCGCAGATGATGGGCTTCGCGCTGATGCGCTACGTCTGGAAGATCGAGCCCATCGCCTCGATGGCCGAGCACGAGGCGATCGCCGCCATCACCCCCAACCTGCAGCACTACGTCGATGGTGACCTGACGGCTACTGAACCCAGTAGTTGTCGTGGCGGATGAACCACTCCCGGCGTTCGTCGTCCGTCATGTCGGCCAGCGCGCTGAACCCTTCGAAGTAGGCCTCGCGGGGCGCGCCGGGAGCGAACAGCATCAGGATTGAGGCCGGCGCGTCGGCCTCGTTGCGGAAACCGTGCACGCCGCCGGGCGGGACGTAGAGGAAGTCGCCTTGGTGGCCGTCGACCCAGTCGGTGCCGTCGTAGAGCCGCATCGTCCCGGACAGCACGAAGAACGCCTCGGACATGGCGCGGTGGAAGTGCGGGCCGGGCCCGCCGGCGGCGGGGGCAGTGTCGACCCGGTACAGGCCGTAGTCGCCGTCGGTCGCCCGCTGATTGGCCAGGTAGTGGTAGCTGACGCCGGCCGGCGATTGATAATCCGCCGGCGAGTCAGCACGCTTGAGCCAGGCGCTGACTTCGGGCTTGTCCTCGGTGTAGCGGGGCGGCGGATAGGGCGGCACGACGAGCGACACGTCTTCCAGTGTGCCCCGCTCTGCGGGCCTATTAGCATCACCAGTGTGGAGGGTCTGGACGCCGGGGAAGAAGTTCGGGTGGGACGGCTCCTCGACGCACAGGACAAGGCGGCACAACTCTTCAACGAAATCGAGCGACGCGCCATGATCCGCCCAGGGGTGGGGGAACAGCAGCTATCCGACGAGATCCGCGACCTGGCTGCGGAGATGTTCGGCGTGACTCGGCACTGGCATCGGCGGATCGTTCGGGCCGGCGAGAACACATTGCAGCCCTTTAAGGAACACCCGCCGGACCGAGTGATCGCCACCGACGACATCGCGTTCCTTGACCTGGGTCCGGTCTTCGAGGCGTGGGAGGCCGACTTCGGGCGCACGTTCGTGCTGGGCGACGATCCGCAGAAGACGGCCCTCTGCGACGCGCTGCCCAGGGTGTGGCAGTCCGGGCGCGACTATTTCGCCAGCCGCCCCGAGGCCACCGGGGCCGAGTTGTTCGAGTACGTCGTGGGTGCGGCCCGTGCCGAGGGCTTCGAGTGGGGCAGCCACATCGCCGGGCATCTCCTGGGTGAGTTCTCGCACAAGAAGATCGCTGGTAACGGCGTCGAGTGGTACATCATGCCCGGATCGGACAAGCCGATGCGGCGGAGGGACCCCAGCGGCCGTCTCTGTCACTGGATCCTGGAAATCCATCTGATCGATCGCGTCGGCGGCTTCGGCGGTTTCTACGAGCAGCTGCTCGACTTGCCGTGAGCGCGCCGGGTCGCCCGTCGGCCACCCCTTTCCTTGCACTCGACATAGGCGAGTGCTAAGAATGACGTTGGCACTCGCGACCGGCGAGTGCTAGGTCGGGACGGTGAGGCCAGGGCCGCGTCAGCGGGAGACACCCACAGCCGTCCGTCGCGGGCACTGCACCCGGCCAGAACGTGTCATCCCCAATCCGGAGGAATCACTTCGCAATGGCCAAGCAAATTGCGTACGACGAAGAGGCCCGCCGCGGCCTCGAGCGGGGCCTGAACGCCCTCGCCGACGCGGTACGGGTGACGTTGGGTCCCAAGGGCCGGAACGTCGTCCTGGAGAAGAAGTGGGGCGCCCCCACGATCACCAACGATGGTGTGTCCATCGCCAAGGAGATCGAGCTGGAGGACCCGTACGAGAAGATCGGCGCCGAGCTGGTCAAGGAAGTCGCCAAGAAGACCGACGACGTCGCCGGTGACGGCACGACGACGGCCACCGTGCTGGCCCAGGCACTGGTCAAGGAAGGTCTGCGCAACGTCGCGGCCGGTGCCAACCCGCTGGCTCTCAAGCGCGGCATCGAGAAGGCCGTCGAGAAGATCACCGAGACCCTGCTCAAGTCGGCCAAGGACGTCGAGACCAAGGAGCAGATCGCTGCCACCGCGGCCATCTCCGCTGGCGACCAGTCGATCGGCGACCTGATCGCCGAGGCGATGGACAAGGTCGGCAACGAGGGCGTCATCACCGTCGAGGAGTCCAACACCTTCGGCCTGCAGCTCGAGCTCACCGAGGGCATGCGGTTCGACAAGGGCTACATCTCGGGCTACTTCGTCACCGACGCCGAGCGTCAGGAAGCCATCCTGGAGGACCCCTACATCCTGCTGGTCAGCTCCAAGGTCTCCACCGTCAAGGACCTGCTGCCGCTGCTGGAGAAGGTCATCCAGGGCGGCAAGCCGCTGCTGATCATCGCCGAGGACGTCGAGGGCGAGGCGCTGTCCACCCTGGTCGTCAACAAGATCCGCGGCACCTTCAAGTCGGTGGCGGTCAAGGCCCCCGGCTTCGGTGACCGGCGCAAGGCGATGCTGCAGGACATGGCCATCCTCACCGGTGGTCAGGTCGTCAGCGAAGAGGTCGGCCTCTCCCTCGAGACCGCCGACATCTCGCTGCTGGGTAAGGCGCGCAAGGTGGTCATCACCAAGGACGAGACCACCATCATCGAGGGCGCCGGTGACCCCGACGCCATCGCCGGACGGGTGAGCCAGATCCGCGCCGAGATCGAGAACAGCGACTCCGACTACGACCGCGAGAAGCTGCAGGAGCGCCTGGCCAAGCTGGCCGGCGGTGTTGCGGTGATCAAGGCCGGAGCTGCCACCGAGGTGGAGCTCAAGGAGCGCAAGCACCGCATCGAGGACGCGGTCCGTAACGCCAAGGCGGCCGTCGAGGAGGGCATCGTCGCCGGTGGTGGCGTGGCACTGCTGCAGGCGGCCCCGGCCCTGGACGAGCTCAAGCTCAAGGGCGACGAGGCCACCGGTGTCAACATCGTCCGCGTGGCGCTGGAGGCTCCGCTGAAGCAGATCGCCTTCAACTCCGGGCTGGAGCCCGGCGTTGTGGCCGAGAAGGTCCGCAACTCGAAGGCCGGCACCGGCCTGAACGCCGCCACCAATGAGTACGAGGACCTGCTCAAGGCCGGCGTTGCCGACCCGGTCAAGGTGACCCGTTCGGCGCTGCAGAACGCGGCGTCGATCGCGGGGCTGTTCCTGACGACCGAGGCCGTCGTCGCTGACAAGCCGGAGAAGGCGGCCGCTCCGGTGGGCGACCCGACCGGCGGCATGGGCGGTATGGACTTCTAAGTCCAGTCCCAAAACGAAAAAGTCCGGCT
The DNA here is from genome assembly GCA_963708995.1 of uncultured Actinomycetota bacterium. GTDB lineage: Bacteria > Actinomycetota > Actinomycetes > Mycobacteriales > Mycobacteriaceae > Mycobacterium. Next base: position 474,245 of record CAVPUR010000012.1, on the reverse strand, counting down.
CCCTGGAAACCTCAGTGGGGCCGGGCTTTTTCGTGTCGGCGAGTGTGGGGGTAAGTACGTCCACATCACCGTCCACGGTCCGACACACGCCGTCGCAATGCCGCGGACGTCGCGTAGGTCCGAGTGCGGACGAGTGAAGCGCACGCTTCGCGGGCCCACACTCGGCGCCATAGGGTTATCTCGTGGCCCTTCCGACTCCATCACCCTCCAGCACCGCCGTCGTCACGGGCGCATCGTCGGGCATCGGCACCGACATCGCGCGCGAATTGGCCGACCGCGGCCACGGCGTCACGCTCGTCGCCCGCCGGGAAGACCGGCTGCGTGAGCTGGCCGACGAACTCGCCGGGCGCGGCTCGCATGTCGAAATAATCGTTTGCGACGTCGCGGATTCCGCCGCTCGCGCCGGCCTGTTCGACGAGGTCGACCGGCGCGGGCTGACCGCCGACATCCTGGTCAACAACGCCGGCATCGGCACCATCGGGTCGGTGACGAAAACGCCCGTCGAAGACGAGATCGCACAGGTGCGGGTCAACGTTGAGGCCGTCATCGACCTGACCACGCGCGCGGTCCAGCAGATGGTGCCGCGCGGCCGCGGCGCGATCCTCAACGTCGGATCTACCGCTGGCTACCAACCCTTCCCGGGGCAGGTCGGCTACGCCGCCACCAAGGCGTTCGTCAAGAACTACACCGAAGGGCTGCGCGGTGAACTCGCCGGCACCGGCGTCACCGTCGCACTGCTGTGCCCGGGCCCGGTGCGCACCGAATTCGTGAAGAACGCGGGCATGGACGAACGGGACATTCGCGAACGCTTTCCCGAAGTTCCTGTGGAAGCCGTCGCGCGAGGTGGCGCGCGCCGGCGTCGACGCGCTAGACCACGACAGCGGAACGGTGATCCCCGGGCTGCCGAGCCAAATCACCACCCGCCTGTTTCAGTTCATGCCGCGACGGCTGCTGCTGCCGCTATTGAAGAATCAGCATCCCGGCCTGCGCAGGGACCGGTCAGCGAGCTGACCCCGGCCAGCGCCGCATCCAGCCCTCCACCGGGAGCGCGAGCGCGTTGCACAGCGTGCAGATCGTGCGGTACCAGCCGACGGCGGTGAGCAATTCGATCCGTTGCTCGTCATTAAGGAAGCGCCCCAGTTCTATCCAAGTCGCCTCCGACCACGAGCCGGTGCGCTCCAGCTCGTCCACCGCCGCGATCAGCGTCCGCTCGGCCGGGCTCCACCGCGGGTCGGCGGGGGCATCCTTGCCGCCGGTCACCAGTGCGTCGCACTCCTCGTCGCTGACGCCCGCGATCGGACCCCAGAACGCCGCCTGCCCGCCCCACTCGTATTCGCAGCCGACCAACGCGCAGATGCGAAGGATCGCGATCGTGCGCGTGCGGCCCGGCAAAAGCGCTGCGACGTAAAGGGATTCACCGAGCTTGCGCAGCCGGCTGGCCAGCGCGGGATGGCGTTGCAGGCAGCGCACCAACAGCAGCGGCTCGTAGGTGCGGTCCGGGTGACCCCAGCTGTTGATGCTCGTGGCATCTTCGTCGCTCCACGGCGGAGCGAGCGGTGCGATGCGGCTCACGCGACCGACTGTACGGCCTCAGGCAGGCAGGGAGAACACCACGCAGTCGTGCAGGCAGCCCTTGGCGGCAGAGGGGGAGTCGGCCTCGCGGTGCAGCAGTGCGCGGGTGGGTACGACCTCGAGCCGGGCGGTCTCCTCGCTGGCGTCGGAGGTCTGAGCCCTGCCGTCGACGATGAGCGAGTAGCCGCCCGGTTCGAGCGGTGGCCACAGCAGGGTCACGGTCGAATTCGGGGCGCGCTGGGCCAGGTTTTTCCGCGTGCGCCCGCCGATCAGCCCGACGTCGATGAGCGCCTCGCGCAGCGTCGGTTCGACCGTCACGGTGTGCACGCGATAGTCCTCGTCGACCGTGATCAGGTAGGCGAACGGGAAGTCGTCGAGAGCGGCGGCCAGCCGCTGCAGGTCCACCTTCTTAGCAGTTTTGGCGCCCATGTGTTCGAGGATAGGCGCTACTCCGTCGAGCCAGGCCGGCCCGAGACCAGGTGGAAAACGTTGGAGTTGCGATCGCTCTTGTAGAAGTCCGAGCTCGGGATGCCCTCGGAGCCCGAGTTGCCGTCGCCCGGGTCACGGGGGGTGGCGGCGACGGTGCTCCGGGCTCCAGCGTCGTTACCCCCCGAGCCGAAGAAGCCCGTGGGGGCCGCGGTGCGCAGTAGCGGGGTGGTCGCGTTCTGGCCGCTGCTCGCGCTGACCAACGGGTTCGGGGTGCCCAGATCGTAGGTTGCCGCGGCCGGACTCGGTGCGCTGGCAAAACCCGAGCTTGCCGGGGCCGCGCTGAGCACGTCGGGGGTTGCGAGCCCCGGGTTGAAGGCCGCGTTCGCGACCGACGGGTTGAGGACGCTCGTGCTGAGGTTTGCTGCGTTCAAACCGCCCGTGACGTAGTTGCCGGAGTTCAACAAGCTTGCGTCGAGGTTCGGCGTCGCCGCCACGCCGGTTCCTGCCAGCCCTGGGCCCCACAAGTTCGTGTTCATGGCGCCGTTGATGGCGGTCCCCGAGTTCAGCAGGCCGGTGTTGAAGGAGCCCGAGTTCCCGATGCCCACGTTTCCGGTGCCAGAGTTGAAGAAGCCGATGTTTCCGGTGCCGGAATTCCCGAAGCCGATATTGCCGCTGCCCGAATTCAAGCTGCCGAAGCCGATCTGATGATCGCCGGTGAGCCCGAACCCGATATCCCCGTTGCCGGTGTTGCCGAAGCCGATGTTTGAGTTACCGAGGTTGCCGAACCCTATGTTGTGGCTTCCGGTGTTTCCGAAGCCCACATTTTGGCTGCCGGCGTTTCCTGGCCCCAGGTTCGAATTGCCGTCGCCGGACTGGTTCCCGAAGAGTGCGCTGGCCAGTTCGTTGCTCAGACTTGAGGCGGCAACGCTGGTGGCCAGACCGGCGTCGTGGTGGTGCCTGGCGGGGGCGCTGTGGCTCTGAGCGCGGCTGGCGCCGATGGCGTGCAGGATCTTCCGCCAAGGAGCCAAACGCTCGGCCGCCGCCGACGCGTCGAAGTGGTAGCCCGCCATCGCCGAGACGTCCAGCGCCCACATCTGCTCGTATGCGGCTTCGATGTCCGCGATGGCGGGAGCGTTCTGGCCCAGAAAGTTGGTGTTTGCCAACACCTGCATCAGGGCACGGTTGGCCGCAACCACCGCGGGCTGCACGGTGGACGCCAGCGCCGATTCGAACGCGGCCGCGGCGGCCCCGGCCTGGCTGGCGGCCTCCTCCGCCTGGGCCGCGGCCCCGATGAGGAACGTCGAGTACTGCGACGCCACGGCCATCATGGCCGCCGACGTCGGGCCCAGCCAGGAACCACTGGCCAGGTCGGATGTGACAGACCTGAAAGAAGCCGCCGAGGACGCCAATTCGGAGGCGAGTTCGTTCCATGCCGTGGCCGCGGCAAGCAGCGGTCCCGAGCCGGGACCGGCGAACATCAGTGCCGAATTGATCTCAGGCGGCAACCACGCGAAGTGCGGGTTTGTCACCAATCCAAACTACCGGGCAAGGCCCGCCGTTGTGAGCGTTTCAGGCCGAGTTGGGGGCAGTTTGACGGCCGCGGACCAACTTGCCGGGACGGGCGTCGGTCGGCACCCCGTTCTCGGCGATCACCTGGCCGGAAACCACGGTTGCGACGTAGCCCTCCGCCGTCTGGTCCAGGCGACGCCCGCCGGCGGGCAGGTCGTGGCTGATCACCGGCTTGTGCAGGCGTAACGCGGCGTGGTCGATGACGTTGAGGTCGGCCTTGTAGCCGACGGCGATGCGCCCGCGGTCGGCCAGCCCGGCGATGCGCGCCGGGACGGTGGTGAGTTCGCGGACCGCTTCGGGCACGGTGAAACGGCCGGATTTCCGGTCGCGTGCCCAGTGCGCCAGGAAGTACGTCGAGTAGCTGGCGTCGCAGATCATGCCGTAGTGGGCGCCCCCGTCACCCAGCCCCAGCACCACGTCGTCGCGGTGCAGCAGCTCGCCGACGGTGTCCAGCGAGTTTTTCTCGAGGTTGCTGGTGGCCACCAGCAGCATGGCCCGGCCGTCGTCGTCCAGCAGCCGGTCGTAGGCCTCCTCCATCGGGTCCACGCCCTTGGCCCGGGCCCGGGCCCCGATGCTGTCCGACGGGTTGGGTTCGTAGTTGGGGTTGTCGGCCAGCGGGAAGATCCAATCCCACATCTGGGCCACGTACAGGATCGGGTGACCGCGGCCGGGCTTGTCGGCGAGGATGCGTGCGCGGACCTCGGGCTTGCGCATCTCGGCCACCCGCTCGGCCAGCGGCAGGTGTGCAATCTCGCGGTAGCTGGGGTAGAGCACGAACGGGTTGGCGGACAGCTGCAGCCCGATGATCAGCCCGATCGGGCGCGGCAACAGCTGCGCGGTGAATTGTGCACCGCCGGCGCCCGCGTTTTCATTGGCCTTCTCGATCATGGTGATGGCGTCCGGCCACGTCGGGTCGCCCGCGTTTGCCACGACCAGCGTGAAGGTGACCGGCAGGCCGACGTCCTCGGCGACGTCGAACACCGTCTGCAGCACGGGCTGGTAGCCGCCGGCCGGGATGTCGGGCACGAACTGCAGCAGGCCACCGCCGGCGTCGACCACGCCGCGGGCGATCTGCTCGATCTCCTCGCGGGCGGCGTCGTAGCTGGGGATCGGCGAGCCGCTCTCGGTCTTGTGGATGGTCAACCGCGACGACGCGAAACCGAGAGCGCCGATCTCGATAGCCTCCTTGGCCAGCTCACGCATCTTCGCCAGGTCCTCGGCGGTGGCCGGCTCGCGGTCGGCGCCGCGCTGCCCCATCACGTAGACCCGCAGCGGGGAATGCGGAAGATAAGCGGCCACGTCGATATCGCGTTTGCCCGCATCCAGCGCGTCCATGTACTCGGGGAAGGTTTCCCAGTTCCACGGCAGTCCGTCGGTCATCACGACGCCGGGAATGTCCTCGACGCCGGCCATCACGTCGACGAGGACGTCGTGGTCTTCTTTGCGGCACGGCGCGAAGCCGACCCCGCAGTTGCCCACCACCACCGTGGTGACGCCGTGCGCCGATGACGGCGTCAGGCGCTCCGACCAGATGGCCTGTCCGTCGTAGTGGGTGTGCAGGTCGACGAAGCCCGGGGTGACCAGCAGCCCGGTCGCGTCGATCTCGCGCTCGGCGGCGTCGCCGTTGACGTCGCCCACGGCCGTGATGACGCCGTCGCGCACTCCGACGTCGCCGACGTAAGGCTCGCCCCCCAGCCCGTCGACGATGGTGCCATTGCGGATGAGGAGGTCGTAGGTCATCTAAATAATCTACGACCTGAGCGGTGCGTCATGCCAGGATCGGGGCGTGATCGACCACACCGGAATCAACTGCGCCGACAGGGACGAGTAAGGGTCAAAGCCGCGGAGTTCTACGACACGGTGCTCGGCGCGCTGGGTTTCTCACGTCAGATGGATTTCGGCAGGGCCATCGGCTACGGGCGCGACGGCAAGCCGTCGTTCTGGATCTCCGAAGCCGTGGGCATGGGTCCCAACCGGGAAATCCACCTCGCGTTCGAGGCCGCCGACGAAGACGCGGTGCGCGCCTTCCACGACGCCGCCGTGGGCCTGGGTGCCGAGTCGCTGCATGCGCCGCGGCTCTGGCCCGAATACCACCCGGGCTACTTCGGCGCCTTCGTCCGCGACCCCGACGGCAACAACATCGAAGCGGTCTACCACCGCGCGCGAGCGTAGGGTCGCCGGTATGGCAGAGGCCGAAAGTACCGCAGCCGCAACCCAAGAACTACTCCGCGACGCCTTCACCCGGCTGATCGAACACGTCGACGAGCTCACCGACGGGCTGACCGACGAGACCTCCAATTACCGGCCGACGCGCGACGCCAACAGCATCGCCTGGCTGATCTGGCACAGCGCCCGGGTGCAGGACATTCAGCTGGCCCAGGTGGCTGGTGTGGAGGAGGTGTGGACCCGCGACGGCTGGGTGGACCGGTTCGGGCTGGAGCTGCCGCGCCGTGACACCGGCTACGGCCACGGCCCAGACGACGTCGACAAGGTGCGGGCGCCCGCCGACCTGCTGTCCCGCTACTACCACGCGGTGCACCAGCTCACCCTCGAATACGTCGCCGGGGTGACCGCCGACGAGCTGTCCCGCATCGTCGACACCAACTGGGATCCGCCGGTCACCGCCAGCGCGCGGTTGGTGAGCATCATCGACGACTGCGCACAGCACCTTGGCCAGGCCGCCTACTTGCGCGGGATCGCACCGTAGATTGGCCCGTAGATTGGCCAAGTGCGATTCGCGGTGACGGTGGTGCTGTGGCTGGCCGCCACCGCTGCGCTGGTGCTGGCAGTCCCGGCGGGATGGGCGCAGCTCAACATCGTCGACGAGGACGGCTACGCCGCGTTCGCCCGCAAGGCCGCGGGCGACCCGGCCCTGCAGTCCGCCGCGGCCGCTGAACTCACCACGCGGGCGATGGCGCTGATCGCCGCGCACGGGGGCGGAGAGCACCCGGTCGAGGGTGCGCAGGTGCACGAGATCGCCGCCGCGTTCACGGCCGGACCGTCGTTTCCGCCGCTATTCGCAGACGCGAACCGGGCGGCACACCGCTATTTGTTCTCCCAGCCTGTTTCTCAGTCCAGCTCCGGTGATTCGTGGGTGATCGACGTGGCGCCGATGCTGAAGGACAGCGCGTTTGCGCAGGTATTGAGCAGCCACAACGTGAAGGTGCCCGCGACGCTGACGGTTCCGCTGACCGTATCGCTGTCGGGCCAGTCGGTGCGGCAGGGACAGCTGAGCCGGCTCGCGGCCTGGGGTCCCTGGGTGAGCCTGGGTGCGGCGGTCCTCAGCGGTGTCTTCGGGCTGCTGACGCTTGCCGCGGCGCGGCGCCGTGGCAAGGCGCTGACCAGCCTCGGCGTCTCAGCCCTGCTGGTCGGCGCCGCCGGATGGGCGGGCATCGAAATCGGCAGCCGCTACCTCAACGACGCGCTCAATGAGACCACCGGCGATATTCGGCAGATAGCCGACGTGCTGGTCCGTCATGCCGAGGCCGCCATGCACTTCTGGCTGAACCTCACGTTGATCGCGGGAGTAGTGCTGGCCGGCCTCGGGGTGCTCGTCGCGATATTGGGCAGCGTCCGCACGCCTGTGAATTAAGGCCTACGCCAAAGGCAGCTCGGCCAATATCGCGCTGGTCGGCTGCGGCGACCCGTTGCCGGGCTCGACGGTGAACGCCAGGGCCGTCGAGCTCCCCAAGTCGTTGAACATGTGCGTCGTCGAGGGCGTCACCGCCGCGGTGCCCATCGTCCCCGCCGATGTCGGACCGTTGGACCCGATCAGCCACATCTGATAGACGGTCCCCGGAGCCGGCGGCGGGACATTGTTCATCACCAGCACACCCGCGTTGCGGTCGTGAGAGAACATCACCGTCGCCGTCCCGTTGGCGAGCGGGCGGGAGACCGTCCGCACGTCCGGGGCCGTCATGATCTGCTCGGCGACCGTCTGCGCCGGGTGCGGCCGCATCAGCACCCCGACGCCGAACGCCGCGGCGCCCACCACGACCGCCGCCGCCGCGGACGCCAAAGCGGCTGTACGCCAACGAGACTGGCGATCGGTAGCAGGACTCGCCAAGGCGAGCGTCGCCGCTCGCAGGTGCTCGGACGGTTCGACAGCTGTTGCCGCCGACATGATCGCCATCGCCTCGCGGACACCACGAACCTCGTCGGCGAAGGCCGCCGCGACCGGTGCGGGTGCGGCGGCGATCCGCCGGTCGAGCTCGGCGCGCTCCGCGTCCGACATCGCGTGCAGGGCATACGGTGTAGCCAGCTCGAGCAGTTCGAAGTCGGTCGGCTCAGTCATGAGCGCCACTCCTCCGCATCGCTGCGCTCTGCATCGTCGCCGGCGCGGTCATGAGCGCCACTCCTCCTCATCGCTGCGCTCTGCATCGTCGCCGGCGCGGTCATGAGCGCCACTCCTCCTCATCGCTGCGCTCTGCATCGTCGCCGGCGCGGTCATGACACGTCCAAGCAGTTGCGCAGGCCGCGCAGCGCATCGCGCATGCGGGACTTGATCGTCGACAAATTGGTGGCCAACCGCTGTGACACCTCGGCATACGTCAGCCCGCCGTAGTAGGCCAGGTCGATGCATTCCCGCTGAACATCCGTCAGCGCGTCAAGGCAGGCGAGCACCCGGCGCCGCTCATCGCCGACGATCGCCGAATCGGCGACGGTGTCGCCGGCGGGGCCGCCCGCCGGATCCACATTGGCTGCGCCGTAACGCGATTCGCGGCGGCTGCCGGCCTGCTCGGTGCGCACCCGGTCGATTGCGCGCCGGTGCGCCATGGTCAGCAGCCAGGCCAGCGCGGAACCCTTGGCGGGGTCGTATGCCGACGCGCTCCGCCACACCTCGAGATAGACCTCCTGGGTGGTTTCCTCGCTGTAGCCGGCATCACGCAACACCCGAACCACCAGTCCGTACACCCGGGTCTTGGTGAGGTCGTACACCGCGGCGAACGCGTCCCTGTCGCCTAGCGCCACGCGGCGCAATAAGGCGTCGAGGTCGCTGCTCAGCCGCCGCGGTCCGGTCATCGATCCGTAGCCTATCGCCAGCCCGCCAGGCCTTGCGTCGCACGATAGGCATTCGGTGCCCGCGCGCCGATGGACGGGCGCTACCCGAACGTGAACGAAAACAATTGCAAGCCTTTGCTGACCCGCATGTCCAGCTGATCCCGGTGCGCGGTGTCGGCACTGCCACCGCCCGCGATTTGGTGCAGGGTCGGGGGCCCGCTGATCGGTGTGGTGGTGGTCTGTTGATCCCGGGTGACCGTGAGGGTGCCAGTACCGCCGACGACGACGTAGACGGCCTTTGCGGTGTAGTTCAGGGCGATCGCGGCGTCCTCGCTGTCGGCCGTCGCGCCCTGCTCGTCGAGGGTCCAGCGACCGCGCAGGGCGAACTTGTCAGCCCCCAAGTCCGCGGGATAGCGGAAGCTGCCGGACTTGTAATCGCCGGGGCCGCCGTAGTTTATGGCTCGATGGACACCCAGGTAGGTCTCGGGGGTGAGCGCGGTCTGCGGGGTGGTGTCTACCGAGTTGGACGGCGCGGGCAGCCGGGCGTCCGGATTGGCCCCTGATGTATGAGCAAGCAGCTGGCGGATCAGCTTCTCGGTTCCGTCGTAGTCGCCCTCGCCGAATTTGGTGTGCCGGACGGTTCCGTTCGCGTCGATCAGGTATTCGGCCGGCCAGTACAGGTTCTGGTAGTTGTTCCAGGTCTTGTAGTCGTTGTCCAGCGCGACGGGGTAGTTGATGTGTAACGCGGCGGCGCCGCTGGCCACATTGCCGGGGACCCGTTCGAAGGCGTACTCCGGGGTGTGCACCCCGATGACCACCAAACCGTCGTCGCGGTACCGGTTGTACCAGTCCACCACGTGGCCGATGGCGCGTTGGCAGTTGATGCACGAGTACGCCCAGAAGTCGATCAGCACCACGTGGCCGCGCAACGACGCGAGGTCGATCGGCTTGCCGTCCGGGGTGTTGAGCCACTGGGTGATCCCGCTTATCGCGGGCGCCGGCCCGCACTGTTGCAGTTCGGTAGCGCCGTCCGTGCAGTCGGCCAATTGGCCTTTCACCGTGCCACCCTGGTTCAGCTTGCGCTGGATATCGCCGGCCCCGATCCCTTTCTGCATCGCGACCGTGTAGTCGGGAACGGCGCGCTGCAGCATCGCGGGAAGGTTGAAGACCAGCGCGACGGCGAGCACGATCATCGTGATTCCACCGGCGATCTGTATGGCGCGCTGCCGCCGTCGAAATGCGGAGACACGTTCGGTGACGCCGCGGCCGGCCAGCGCGAAAACCAGCAGCGGCAGGGCGGTGCCGATGGCGAAAGTCGCGGTCAGGACGAGGGTCGGCAGGCCGATGGAGCCGGTGCCGCCGGCGACCACGATCGCGGCCAGCACCGGTCCGGCGCACGGCACATAAAGCGCGCCCAATGTCAGACCAAGCCCGAAACCGCTTCTGCCACTGTCGGTCTGACCTTCTTTGACATGCACTGGGATGCGCGCGAACGGTCGTTCCAGCAGGTGCATCACCGTCGGGAAGATCAGTCCGAGACCGATCACGGTCAACGTCACCAGCGCGGCCCACCGGATCGCGTCCTGGGGCAGATGCAGCGCCGACAACAGCGCGGAGCCGGCCAGGGTGACCACGCTGAAGCTGCAGACCAGGCCCGCGATCACCAGGTACGGCCGCGCCGCGGAGGTGCTGACCCGGTTGCTGTTCAAGCCGGACAGGAACACCACCGGGAGCACCGGCAGGATGCACGGCGAGACGCCGGTGATGAGGCCACCGAGAAACCCGATCAGCGCGATGGTCAGCATGGCTGTAATTCGGAGTGACCGGGGTTATGGACGGTTATGTCGGGCGCCACCAGCGCGACGGCTAGTCGCTGTAGGCCAGGGACTGGTCCGGACGGGGTTCGACCGGCGCAGCCCGGGGCCGCATTGGCCTGGTGCGCACCTTGATCGGCCACCAGAACCAGCGCCCCAGCAGCGCCGCGATGGACGGCGTCATGAACGCGCGCACGATCAACGTGTCGAACAGCAGACCCAGGCCGATGGTGGTGCCCACCTGTCCGATCATCCGAACGTCGCTGACGACCATGGCCGCCATGGTGAACGCGAACACCAGGCCCGCGTTGGTCACGACCTTGCCGGTGCCGCCCATGGATCGGATGATGCCGGTCTTGAGCCCGGCATGAATTTCCTGTTTGAACCGGGACACCAGCAGCAGGTTGTAGTCAGATCCCACGGCCAACAAAACGATGACCGACATCGCAATCACCAACCAGTGCAACGGGATACCGAGAATGTGCTGCCAGAACAACACCGACAGCCCGAAAGAAGAGCCCAGGGAAATCGCCACCGTGCCCACGATGACCGCGGCGGCGATCAACGCGCGGGTCAGGATCAGCATGATGATGAAAATGAGGCACAGCGAGGAAATTCCCGCGATCACCAGATCCCATTTGGCGCCGTCGGAGATGTCCTTGAAGACAGCCCCCGTCCCGGCCAGGTAGATCCTTGCGTCCTCCAACGGAGTTCCCTTGGTCGATTCCTCGGCCGCGGTACGTATCGCGTTGATGCTCGCGATCCCTTCGGCCGATGCGGGATCGCCCCGGTGCAAGATGATGAAGCGCGCCGCGTGCCCGTCCGGCGACAGGAAGTTCTTCATGGCGCGTTTAAAGTCCGCGTTCTTGAACACCTCTGGCGGCAGGTAGAACGAATCGTCGTTTTTAGCGCCGTCGAAAGCGTGACCCATGGCCGTCGCGTTGTCGCTCATCTGGTCCATCTGATCGAAGATGCCCGCCATGGTGCTGTGCATGGTCAGCATCATGGTCCGCATGTTCACCATGGTGTCGATCATCGGGGGGAACTGGGCGATCATCTGCGGCATCAACGTATCGAGCTGTTTGATGTCACCCACGAGAGTGTTCAGCTTGTCGTCGATCTTATCGACTCCGTCGATCGTGTCGAATATCGACCGAAGCGAAAAGCAGATCGGAATATCGAAGCAGTGCCTTTCCCAATAAAAGTAGCTGCGGATGGGACGCCAGAAATCTTCGAAGTTCGCAATGTCATCGCGTAGCTCGTTGGTGATTTGTTGCATTTCCACGGTGTCGCCGACCATGCGGTGGGTGGTGGCGCTGAGCTGCTTCATCAAGCCGTACATCTGTTGCATGGTCGCGATCGTCTTGGTCATCTCGTCGGCCTGCTGGAGCATGTCGTTCATCCGGTCGCGCTGGTATTTCATGGTCTGCATCTGACCCGCGTTCTGCATGCTCATCTGGAACGGTATCGACGTGTGGTCCATCGTCGTTCCGTCTGGCCGGGTTATCGCCTGTACGCGGGAGATGCCCGGAACCCGGAAGATGCCCTTGGCCAGCTTGTCTAAGACCAGGAAGTCCGTCGGATTGCGCATGTCGTGATCCGACTCGACCATCAGGATCTCTGGTTTCATGCGGGCCTGGGAAAAGTGGCGATCCGCGACCGCGAAGCCTTGATTGGCGGGGATGAATTTGGGGAGATACGCCCGATCCTCGTAGCTGGGCTTGTATCCGGGCAGGGTGAGCAGGCCGACGAGGGCCACGGCGGAGCTGACGGCGAGGATGGGCAGCGGCCAGCGAACCACCGCGGTACCGACCCGTCGCCAGCCCCGGACGCTCCATTTCCGCTTGGGGTCGAACAGACCGAAGCGGCTGCCCACGGTCAGGACCGCCGGCCCCAGCGTGAGGGCGACCGCGACCGCTGTCAGCATGCCGACCGCGCAGGGGATGCCCAGGGTTTCGAAGTACGGCATGCGGGCGAAGCTCAGGCAGAACGTCGCCCCGGCGATGGTCAATCCGGAGCCCAGGATGACGTGGGCCGTCCCGCGATACATGGTGTAGAAGGCCGTTTCCCTGTCCTCACCGGCGTGGCGGGCTTCCTGGTAGCGACCGATGATGAAGATCCCGTAGTCGGTACCGGCGGCGATGGCCAGTGAGGTGAGCAGGCTGACCGCGAAGGTGGAAAGTCCGATGATTCCGGTGTGCCCCACCACCGCGACTGCCCCACGTGCTATGACCAATTCGAAACCGACTGTGACCAGCAACAAGATCACGGTGATGATCGAGCGGTAGACGAACAGCAGCATGATCAGGATCACCGTGACCGTGGTGGCGGTGATCTTGACCATCGATTTGTCGCCGCTTGCATGTAGATCCGCGGTCAGCGCCGACGCCCCGGTGACGTAGGCGTTGACTCCCGCCGGCGCCGGCGTGGCCGCCACGATTTTGCGGACCGCCTCGACGGATTCGTTGGCCAGTGGCTCGCCCTGGTTACCGGCGAGGTTCACCTGGACGGTCGCGGCCTTGCCGTCGTTGCTTTGCGCGCCCGCCGCGGTGAGTGGATCCCCCCAGAAGTCCTGGATGCTGAGCACGTGTTTCTTGTCGTCGCGCAACTTGCGAATCAGGGTGTCGTAGAACCTGTGCGCGTCGTCAGCCAGTGGTTTGTCACCCTCCAGGACGATCATCGCCGCACTGTCGGTTTCACCTTCGTTGAAGGTGTGGCCGATGTGTTTCATCGCCACCATCGATGGCGCGTCGGTTGGGCTCAGTGATACCGACCGCTCTTGGCCGACCTCTTCCAGCGATGGGACGAACACGCTGAGGATGACGGCAATTGCCAGCCAGAACAGGATGATCGGCACCGCAAGGGTATGCAGCATCCTGGCGATGAAGGGCCGTTCGGCATGCTTTTCGCCGGGCAGTACGGCGAAGTTGGTACTCACGCGGACTTCACCAGGCAGAAGGTGAACGCGTGGACCTCGTTGGAAATCTTCTCCGCTTTGACGACGCCGTCCACCACGATCCGGCAGCCGATACTGTCGCTATTTCCTTGCGCCACAAGGTCTCCCATCATCGCCGCCTTTGTGGTGGTGATGTTCAGCGACCATGGCAACGGCGCCCCGTCGACGCGTTTCGGGTCGGAGTTGACGTCGAAATAGCTGATGTCCGCGACTGTTCCCGGTGGGCCGAAGACTTCGTAGCTGATCTGCTTCGGGTTGAACGGCTTGGGGCTCTCCAGGTTGCTGTCGGCATACGATGGGCGCTTTTCGGAACCGAAGTAGCCGTGCACCCGGTACACGACGAATCCGCCGGCGACCACCACCGCCAAAATGACCAGTGGAATCCACATCCGCGACAGCACCTTGAAAATCTCATATCCCCTTACCGGTCGGCATTTCCTCTTCGCGGACGGTTCGTTGCGCCGACCGCTTGCCTTTATCGCACAGCTAAGCCTTGCCTAAGTAAATCATGGGCGTCGCGGTGCCAGTGACTCCTTCCTGGACCCTGGAGTGTAACGCATATCACGTGCGTAACGGTAAGCGAAGACTCCCTCGCCAGCGCAAATCACACGGTGTGCGTTATACAAATCACACAATGTGCGTTATCCTCAGCCGGTGGCGCCCCTGACGTTTCAGCGTGCGCGGACGGAAGAAAACAAGCGCCGACGTGCGGCGGCGCTCGTCGAGGCCGCGCGATCACTGGCAGGCACTGGATGGTGCTGGCGATGTCGGTCATCCTGCTGTTGGCGGTGGGATCCGACTACAACCTGCTGCTGGTCTCCCGTTTCAAAGAGGAGATCCCTGCCGGAATAAAGACCGGAATCATCCGCTCGATGGCCGGCACCGGCGCGGTGGTGACGTCTGCCGGTCTGGTGTTCGCCGCCACCATGGCGACGTTTGCGATCAGCCCGCTGCGAGTCATGGGGCAGGTGGGTACCACCATTGCTTTGGGTCTGTTGTTCGACACGTTGATCGTGCGCTCGTTCATGATGCCGTCCGTTGCTGCGCTGATGGGGCGCTGGTTCTGGTGGCCTCAAAAAGTGCGCACTCGTCCCGCCAGCGGGCTACTTCGGCCGTTCGGGCCGCGTCCCGTGGTTCGTGCGCTGCTGCTGCCCCCGGAAAATGGCGGCACCTATCGCAATGGCGAAGCGTCCGACTCGGCGAGCACCGATCGGTTCCCGGCGAGCACGCCGCACTACTGACGCCGTGTGGGAATAGGTTGGGAGAATCCATCAGCAATCTGAGTTGTTACAGATTCGGCGACTAGGTTCGGTAGGTCCCGTGACCTTCGATCACCAGGCCGTCGTCGAATCGCAGCACCTCACTGACCAGACCGTCGTCTTGGTTGCGGTAGGCGATGACGACGGTGTCGATGCCTTGGTAGACACCTTCGACGGTGAACCGGAGATCCGGGACGCGTGACAGGGCCACGGTCCAGTAGTGGCGCAGGGCCTGTTTGCCGCGAACGACGCCATGCGTGTCCGGTAGGAGCCGGGCGGCCACCGGCGAGGTGAAGACGACGTCATCGTGGAAGTGCTCGAGCACGGCCTCCACGTCGTGGGCGTTCCACGCCGCAACCCACTGCCGGCTGAAGGCAATCGGATCGAGCGGGATCAGGCAGTCCAATCCCAGACCGACATGTCGCCCTTGGGGTACTGCTCGCACACGTCGGTGGCCTTGGCGACGACACCCTTGTTGTTGAAGAAGATCTTCGCCCAGTTACCCCAGTGCGTTGCCATCTGCTCGTAGTAGATGTTCGTCGCGGTGTCCTCGGAGTACTGCCTGCGGCCGGCGGAGTCCAGGGAGTAGAACCAGTGGATACGGTCGATCGCGCCCTGCTGGATGTCCACTGGCCGGTTGTGGAAGTCGATCATGTACCGCTGGTAGTAGATCGGGCTGGTGTCCCTGGCGGCGGCCAGGTACTGCTCCGCGTCGCAGGTGGTCGCGATCTGCCGACGCGGAATCGGAAAGTCGTCCGTGGAATCGGCCACGGCGGTCTTCGGGAAAACCGCAGCAGCGAGGGCGAGGGAAAGAAAAACAGCGCCTGCACGCAGGCTGTTACTAAGCCGAGACATAGTGTTCACCGTAACACTTTCAGGGCCCGGATGGGCCGCCGGGGCGATATCCGTAGTCCATCTCACTATCAGTCGCTATCAGGCACGATGACGTGTGTGGGATCCGGCCGCAGCTCCGGTGGGGCCTGGCTGTAGTCCCCGAACGGGCCGTCGCGGCGCTCGACCGCGGCGCGAGCACCTTGGGTTTGCGCGGTGCGGATGAAGTCGAGCGCCTCGGGGGTGTTGCGCATGAGGCCATCGACAATGCCGCCCAGCAACTGGGTGGACGCCAGGCCCATGTTCTCGTAGGCCTGGTTGACGATCAGCTTTTGCGCCCGCAACTGGGACATCGGAATCTGGGATAGCTCGGCGGCGATCTCGGCGACGCGCGCTTCGAGGCGCTCGAACGGCACCGCCTCGTTGATCAGCTCGATCTCGGCGGCCTGCACGCCGGTCAGCGGCCGGCCGGTCAGCGCGTGCCACTTCGCCTTGGCGAGGCTCAGCCGGTACATCCACATGCCGGTCAGATAGGCCCCCCACATCCGGCTGTACGGGGTGCCGATCACGGCGTCGGTGCTGGCGATCACGATATCGGCGCACAGCGCGTAGTCGCTGCCTCCGCCGACACACCAGCCGTGCAACTGGGCGATCACCGGTTTGGTGGCCCGCCAGATCGCCATGAACTTCTGATGTGGTCCCGTCGGGGCGGTAACCATCGCGAAATCCTTGCCCGGATCCCACTGCCCGTCGGTGTTCATATAGTCATCCCACTGCTGGAAGCCGTCGCCGAAGTCGTAGCCGGCGCAGAACGCGCGACCGGCGCCGCGCAACACGATGACCTTGATGTCGTTGTCGCGCTCGGCCAGCCCGATCGCCGCCTCGATCTCGTCGGGCATGGGCGGGACGATGGTATTGAGCTGCTCCGGACGGTTCAAGGTGATGGTGGCGACCGGACCGGCCGTGGCGTACAGCAGCGTTTCGAATCTGGGTGTCGGCTTGGGACTAGACATAGCCGAAGCGAAGCCGCCACTCGACTCGGGTGTCAAGTGCCGGCCAGCATCCGCCACAGGAACGAGTTACTCAGCGCCGACTTGAAGGCGAGCTGTTCGTTATCCGCCGCGCCGGCGTGGCCGCCCTCGATGTTCTCGTAGAGCCAGACCCGATAACCCGCCGCTTCCAGGGCCGCCGTCATCTTGCGGGCGTGGCCCGGATGCACCCGGTCGTCGCGGGTGGACGTGGTGAACAGGACCGGCGGGTACTGCCGGCCGGTCGAAATGTTTTGGTAGGGCGAGTATTCCGAAATGAACTTCCACTCGTCGGGATTGTCCGGGTCGCCGTATTCGGCCACCCAGGAGGCGCCGGCCAGCAGCAGGTGGTAACGCTTCATGTCCAGCAGCGGCACGTCGCAGACCAGCGCACCGAATTTCTCCGGATATTTGGTCAGCATGATGCCCATCAGCAGGCCGCCGTTGCTGCCGCCCCGAGCGCCGAGCTGCGCGACGGTGGTGATGCCGCGGTTGACCAAATCGTCGGCCACCGCGGCGAAGTCCTCTGCCACCTTGTGCCGGCCCTCGCGCAGCGTCTGGGTGTGCCAGCTCGGCCCGTACTCGCCACCGCCGCGGATATTGGCCAGCACGTAGGTGCCCCCGCGGGCCAGCCACAACCGGCCCAGCACACCGCTGTAACTCGGCGTGTAGGACGTCTCGAACCCGCCGTAGCCGTAGAGCAGGGTGGGGCCCGGCCCCCTGGAATCACCGACGCCATCGGGCCGTACGACAAAGTAGGGGATCGAGGTGCCGTCCTTGGAGGCGACGAAATGCTGTGTGACGGTGATATTTTCGGCGTCGAAGAAGGCCGGCGCGGATTTGATCTGGTCCAGTTGCCCGTCACCCGTGCCGCGCATCAACCGCGACGGCGTCTCGAATCCGCTGGAATCGAGGAAGAATTCGTCGCCGGTGTCGTCGGCCGAGACGATGACGGTGTTGGTGGCGTCCGGGATGCCCGGCACCGGCGCGCGCTGCCAACTGCCGGGTGTGACGATCTCGACGCGGCTGGCCACGTCGGCCAGTGTCACCATCAGCAGGCGGTCCCGGGTCCACGCATAGTGGTTCAGCGCGGTGTGCTCGTCTGGCTCGAACACCACCTGCAATTCCGCTGTGCCGGCGAGGAATTCGTCATGGTTGGCGGCCAGCAGCGAGCCCGCGGGGTAGGTGGCGCCACCGACGGTCCAATCGCTGCGCAGCTCGATCAAGATCCACTCGCGGTGCAGCGACACACCGGCGTCGGTGGGTGCGTCGATGCGAGTCAGCTCCGAGCCCCGCAGCTCGTACAGCTCGTCGTTCCAGAAGTCGATGGCCCGTCCCACCACGGTTCGCTCGAAGCCCGGTGTGCGATCCACCGACACGAAGGCGCGCACCTCGGAGCGTTGCACCTCGAACACGGTCTCCGCGTCGGCCAACGGTGTGCCGCGACGCCAACGCTTGATCAGCCGCGGATAGCCCGATTCGGTCAGCGAGTCGGCGCCGAAGTCGGTGCCCACCAGCACGGTGTCCGGGTCGGCCCAGGCTACTTGCGACTTGGCCTCTGCCAGCTCGAACCCGCCGACCACGAATTCGCGTGTCTGCATGTCGAATTCACGCCAGACGGCCGCGTCCGAGCCGCCCGGGGACAGGACGACCAGCGCTCGCGTCAGATCGGGTTCGAGGACGTTGGCGCCGCCCCATACCCATTTTTGATCGTCAGCTCGACCGAGTTCATCGACATCGATCAGCACATCCCACTCGGGGGAGTCGGCGCGGTAGCTGTCCAGCGTGGTGCGTCGCCACAGCCCGCGAGGGTTGGTGGCATCGCGCCAAAAGTTGTAGAGGTATTCGCCGCGGCGGGTCACATACGGAATGCGGGCATCGGTGTCGAGCACCTCAAGTGCCTCGGCGCGCATCTGTTCGAACAGCGCACCGCCGAACTCCGCCAGCGTCGGATCGTTGTGGGCGCGCACCCAATCCAGTGCCTTGTCGTCGGTGACTTCTTCTAGCCACAGGTACGGGTCTTGGGGCGGTTCAGGGGTCCGGGAAGGCTTGGAAGGCATGGAAGACATTGTGCGGGCGACGGTAGTGTGAGGTGTATTACATCGATTGACGACTAAATCCGAGGAGCCGAGCCATGACTGTTTTCGCACGTCCGGGTTCCGCCGGGGCACTGATGTCCTACGAATCGCGATACGACAATTTCATCGGCGGCGAGTGGGTGGCACCTGCCAAGGGGCTGTACTTCGAGAACCCGACCCCGGTGACCGGCCAGACATTCTGCGAAGTGGCGCGCTCCGACGAGGCCGACGTCGACAAGGCGCTCGACGCCGCGCACGCCGCGGCGCAGGCGTGGGGCAAGACCGCCCCGGCCGAGCGCGCGTCGATCCTGAACAAGATCGCCGACCGCATCGAAGAAAACACCGAAGCGCTGGCGGTGGCCGAGGTCTGGGACAACGGCAAACCGGTCCGGGAGGCACTGGCCGCCGACATCCCGCTGGCCGCCGACCATTTCCGGTATTTCGCCGCGGCGATCCGCGCCCAGGAGGGTTCGCTGAGCCAGATCGACGAGGACACCGTCGCCTATCACTTCCACGAGCCGCTCGGGGTGGTGGCACAGATCATTCCGTGGAACTTCCCGATCCTGATGGGCGCGTGGAAACTGGCGCCCGCGCTGGCTGCCGGCAACACGGTAGTTCTCAAACCCGCCGAGCAGACGCCGGCCTCGATCCTGTACCTGATGTCGCTGATCGGCGACCTGCTGCCGGCCGGGGTGGTCAACGTCGTCAGCGGTTTCGGCGTGGAAGCCGGCAAGCCGCTGGCATCCAGCGATCGCATCGCCAAGGTCTCGTTCACCGGGGAAACCACGACCGGGCGACTGATCATGCAATACGCGTCGCACAACCTGATCCCGGTCACCCTCGAACTCGGCGGCAAGAGCCCCAACATCTTCTTCTCCGACGTGATGGCGGCCAACGACGACTTCCAGGACAAGGCGCTGGAAGGGTTCACCATGTTCGCCCTCAACCAGGGTGAGGTGTGCACCTGCCCGTCGCGCAGCCTGATCCAGTCCGACATCCATGACGAGTTCCTGGAACTGGCGGCGATCCGTACCAAGGCCGTCCGGCAGGGCGACCCGCTGGACATCGCGACCATGCTGGGTTCCCAGGCGTCCAACGACCAGCTGGAAAAGATCTTGTCCTACATCGAAATCGGCAAGGAAGAGGGCGCCAAGCTGATCACCGGCGGCGAGCGCGCCGAACTGGGTGGCGACCTGTCCGGCGGCTACTACGTACAGCCGACGATCTTTGCCGGCAACAACAAGATGCGCATCTTCCAGGAGGAGATCTTCGGCCCCGTCGTGGCGGTGACGCCTTTCACCGATTACCCCGACGCGATGGGCATCGCCAACGACACCCTCTACGGTCTGGGCGCGGGCGTGTGGAGCCGCGACGGCAACACCGCCTACCGCGCCGGCCGCGACATCAAGGCCGGCCGGGTGTGGGTCAACTGCTACCACGTCTACCCGCCGCACGCGGCGTTCGGCGGCTACAAGCAATCCGGTTTCGGCCGGGAGACCCACAAGATGGCGCTCGACCACTACCAGCAGACGAAGAACCTGCTGGTGTCCTACGCCGACAAGGCGCAGGGCTTCTTCTGATGAGCGCTCCGGCCGGGGCGGTCATCACCGTCGCCGCCGCCGAATTGCTGACCCGACTGCAGGACCGCCACGGCCCGGTGATGTTCCACCAGTCCGGCGGCTGCTGCGACGGATCATCGCCGATGTGCTACCCGCTCGGGGACTTCTTGGTCGGCGACCGCGATGTGCTGCTCGGTGTCCTCGATGTGGGCAACGTGGGCCCGAAAGACTCAGCGGGCGTGCCGGTGTGGATCTCCGGTCCGCAATATCAGGTCTGGAAGCACACCCAGCTCGTCATCGACGTGGTGCCGGGCCGCGGTGGCGGGTTCAGCCTGGAGGCCCCCGAGGGCGTCCGGTTCCTCAGCCGTAGCCGGGTCTTTACCGATGCCGAAAAAGCGCTGATAGAGGCCGTGCCGGTGATCACCGGCGCCGCCTATGAGCGTGGCGAACGGCCATCGAATCGTGGCCAGGTTGTAGCCGACAACGCGCCAGGAACGTGCCCGTTCCGCCTGATGCCGCAGTAAGGTCGCAAGGGTGATTCCACTTCCGCGCGCCTGGCTGCTGGCCAGCGCCATGCTGATCGGCAGCGCGGTGGGGCTGTTGGCGGGAGTGGCATCCACCGCGCTGTTGCATGGGCGCATCCGCCCGGACGTCGCCATCGCGCTGGTGGTCGGGATTCCCAGCGTCATCGGGGTGGTGTCGATCCTACTTTCCGGGCGCCGCTGGGTCACGATGCTGGGCGCGTTCTTGCTTGCGCTGGCGCCCGGCTGGTTGGGGGTGCTAGTCGCCCTTCGGGTGGTCTCTGGTGGCTGATAAGGATCTCGACTCCGACCCGGGAACCGCGGCGTTCGTGCCCGATTTTGACGATACGGGCGAGGACTCGGTGCCCTTCGTGCCCAACTTTGACGACACCGGCTCGCAGCCGTTGCCACGGGTCACGGAGTCGACGCCGAAGGACGAGCCCGAGCACGAATCGGAAGGCGAATCGAGTCGCCGCGCCCGTCGCCGTGCCCGGCCGATACCAGTACGTGACGTGGTGGAAGCTGTTGCTGGTGCTCCTCGGCGTGTGGTTCGCCGCGGCGGAGGTGGGGCTGAGTCTGTTCTATTGGTGGTATCACACGGTCGACAAGACGGCGGCGGTGTACATGGTCCTGGTCTATGTCGTCGCGTGTGTCGTCGCGGGCGTGATACTGGCGATGGTCCAGGGCCGGCCGATGATGTCGGCGCTGGCGCTCGGGGTGATGTCGGGGCCGTTTGCGTCCGTTGCCGCTGCGGCGCCGCTCTACGGCTACTACTACTGCGAGCGGGTGGGCCACTGCCTGGGCGGCCTCATTCCCTATTGAGCTTCCCGGCTACCCGGCCATTAGGGTAGTGCGCGTGACCCACTATGACGTCGTCGTCCTTGGCGCAGGTCCCGGCGGATACGTCGCGGCTATCCGCGCCGCGCAGCTCGGCCTGAACACTGCGGTCGTCGAGCCGAAGTACTGGGGCGGAGTCTGCCTCAACGTCGGCTGCATCCCGTCCAAGGCGCTGCTGCGCAACGCCGAACTGGCCCACATCTTCACCAAGGAAGCCAAGACTTTTGGCATCAGCGGCGACGCGACTTTCGACTACGGGGCCGCCTTCGACCGCAGCCGCAAGGTGGCCGAGGGCCGCGTCGCCGGCGTGCATTTCCTGATGAAGAAGAACAAGATCACCGAGATCCATGGCTACGGCCGATTCACCGACCCGCGCACGCTGGCCGTCGAACTCAATGACGGGGGAACGGAGACGGTCACATTCGACAACGTGATCATCGCCACCGGCAGCAGCACCCGGCTGGTTCCCGGCACCTCGCTCTCAGAAAACGTGGTCACCTACGAGGAACAGATCCTGTCGCGGGAGCTGCCGGAGTCGACCATCATCGCCGGGGCGGGCGCCATCGGCATGGAGTTCGGCTACGTGCTGAAGAACTACGGCGTCGACGTGACCATCGTGGAATTCCTGCCGCGCGCGCTGCCCAATGAGGACGCCGAGGTGTCCAAGGAGATCGAGAAGCAGTTCAAGAAGCTGGGCGTCAAAATCCTCACCGGAACCAAGGTGGAGTCCATAACTGACAGTGGCTCCGAAGGCTCCGGAGTCACCGTCGCGGTGAGCAAGGACGGCAACGCGCAAGAGCTCAAGGCCGATAAGGTGTTGCAGGCCATCGGGTTTGCACCCAACGTCGAGGGCTACGGACTGGACCAGGCCGGGGTGGCGCTGACCGAGCGCAAGGCCATCGGCATCACCGATTACATGCGCACCAACGTCGACCACATCTACGCCATCGGCGACGTCACCGGACTGCTGCAGCTGGCACATGTCGCCGAGGCCCAAGGCGTGGTGGCGGCCGAAACCATCGCCGGCGCAGAGACTTTGGCGCTCGGCGACTATCGCATGTTGCCCCGCGCGACGTTCTGCCAGCCCAACGTCGCCAGCTTCGGACTCACCGAAGAGCAGGCCCGCGACGAAGGTTACGACGTCGTGGTGGCCAAGTTTCCGTTCACCGCCAACGCCAAAGCGCACGGGGTGGGCGATCCCAGCGGTTTCGTCAAGCTTGTCGCCGACGCCAAATACGGCGAGCTGCTGGGCGGGCACTTGATCGGCCACGACGTCTCCGAGCTGCTGCCGGAACTCACGCTGGCCCAGAAATGGGACCTGACCGCCAACGAGCTGGCCCGCAACGTGCACACCCATCCGACAATGTCCGAGGCGCTGCAGGAATGTTTCCACGGCCTGATCGGCCACATGATCAACTTCTGAGCCGGCAGATGAAGACCAGCGATAGCGTTGTCAGTGCCATCGGCGGCGTCGTCGTCGGTTATGTGCTGTGGCTGATTGCCATTTCGATCGGAGACGACGTCACGACGGTGAGCAAGTGGAGCCTGCTGGTGTTGCTCGGGTCGGCCGTGCTGGCGGTCTGTGCGGGGGTGTGGGGCTGGTCGATGCGCCGGCGCGGCAAATATGTCGGGGCGGCGTTTGCGTTCAGCCTGCCGATACTTCCCGTGCTGCTGACGTTGGCCGTGCTGACCAACCTCTACGTCTAGCAACTATTGCGGGTTGTCCAGCGGAATCTCGAGGGCGCTGATCGTCGCGGCCAGCCCGTCGTATTGGCTTGCCAGCAAACAGAATTCGATCAGCTGGCGCCGATCCAGGTGGCCGGCCAGCTGCTGCCAGGTGGCGGCGGTCACCGTGCGGTCCTTGACGAACTCATCCGTCGCCGCCAGCAGTGCCCGCTGCCGGGCACTGAGCGCGTCCCCTTCCGGCACGTCGGGCCAGGCGAAAATCGCGGCCTGCATGCTGTGCGTCCAGCCCGGCTTGGCGCGCGATCCGGCGGTGGTGCTGCAGCTCGTATTCGCAGGACCGCAAATGCGCGACCCGCAGGATCACCAATTCGGTATCGACTCGCGGCAGCCGCCCCCGCAACAGCCGGGCACCATAGAACAGCCATGTCCAGTAGAGCAGCCGGCGCTGGCCCAGCGTGGTGAACAGATGCATCTCCGGCGCCCCGACCGTGCGCGCGCTGACAGCTTCGCGAACACCCAGTTGACCGGACCCAGCTCGCGGAACCGGCCCGGACGGGATGCGGCCCTGCGCGCCGCTCACGGTTGCTTCACCAGATACGGGGACACGGTGCTGCGGTGCTCGTCGATATCGAGGGCGCGCCCCAAGGCGGGGAACGCCCGCTGGGGACACTTGTCCCGTTCGCACACACGGCAACCCGCGCCGATCGGTGTCGCGATATCGCCTGACAAGTCGAGTCCTTCCGAGTAGACGAGCCGGTGGGCGTGGCGAAGTTCGCAGCCCAGCCCGATCGCGAAAGTCTTACCGGGCTGACCATATCGGGCAGCGCGGCGCTCCACGGTACGGGCCACCCACATGTAGTTGCGGCCGTCGGGCATCTGGGCGATCTGCACCAGGATCTTGCCCGGGTTGGCGAAGGTTTCGTAGACGTTCCACAACGGGCAGGTGCCGCCGCTGGAGGAGAAGTGAAAACCCGTGGCGGACTGACGTTTTGACATGTTGCCGGCCCGGTCCACCCGGATGAACGAGAACGGCACCCCCCGCATGGTCGGCCGTTGCAGCGTCGACAGCCGGTGCGCGATGGTTTCGTAGCTGACCGAGTAGATAGGCTGACAGCCGTTCGACGTCGTAGCGGAAATTCTCGGCGACGTCGTGGAACTGGCGGTAGGGCAGCACCGCGGCGGCGGCGAAGTAATTGGCCAAACCCAGCCGGGCCAGAGTGCGCGACTCGGCACTGGTGAACTTGCCCTCTTCCACCATGCTGTCGATGAGATCGCCGAACTCGAGATAGGCCAACTCGGCGGCCATCTTGAAGACCTGCTGACCCGCCGACAGGTGACTGCTGATTTCCAGGGTGTTGGTCTTGGAGTCGTAGCGGTGCAACACGCTGTCCCCGAGATCGATCCGCCGGTTGATCCGCACCCCGTGCACCTCGGTAAGCCGGCGGGTCAATTCGCGCGCCAGGTCGCCATGGTGCAGCCGCATCTGGATAGTCAGGTCTTCGGCGGCGGTGTCCAGCTGGTGCAGGTAGTTCTGCCGTTGGTAGAAGTAGTCGCGCACCTCTTCATGGGGCATGGTGATCGAGCCGCTGCCACTGCCGTCGAAGAAGCGCTCCTCGGTGGCGGCGGCCAGCTGCGCGGTGGTGATCCGGTAGCGCCGGTGCAGATTGACCACCGCGCGGGCCAGGGCCGGGTGGGCGCTGACCATCTCGGCGACTTCGGGCGGGTCGACGTCGATATCCAGATCGCGGTCCATCGTCACCTCCCGCAGCTCGGCGACCAGCCGGGTGTCGTCCTGGGAGGCGAAGAACGTCGCGTCCACCCCGAACACCTCGGTGATCCGGAGCAACACGGCCACCGTCAGCGGGCGGACGTCGTGCTCGATCTGGTTGAGGTAACTCGGGGAGATCTCCAGCATCTGGGCCAGTGCCGCCTGGCTGAACCCGCGCTCGCTGCGCAGTTGGCGCACGCGCGAGCCGACGAATGTTTTGGACACTTAACTAAGCGTACCTGCCTGTGAAGACCCTGGTTCGCAGAGTTGGCATGGCAGATGGGTTGGTGTTTGTCCGACGTCATTGGCATGATTCGCATCGGGCACCCCGGGGTAAACCCGGGGCGCCAAGAGGGGTCAAGAGGGGAGAGTGGCCGTGAGCCTGGACAAAGAAATGATGCCGGTGCCCGACGGCCACCCCGATGTGTTCGACCGCGAATGGCCGCTGCGCATGGGTGACATCGACCGCACCGGCCGGCTCCGCTTGGACGCGGCCTGCCGGCACATCCAGGACATCGGCCAGGACCAACTGCGCGAGATGGGTTTCGAGGAGACCCATCCGCTCTGGATCGTTCGGCGCACCATGGTCGACCTGATCCGCCCGATCGAATTCCGCGACATGTTGCGGATGCGGCGCTGGTGTTCGGGCACCTCGAACCGCTGGTGTGAGATGCGGGTCCGCATCGACGGACGCAAGGGCGGCCTGATCGAATCCGAGGCGTTCTGGATCCATGTGAACAAGGAAACCGAGATGCCGTCGCGCATCGCCGACGACTTCCTGGAGGGGCTGTTCCGGACCACTTCCGTTGACCGGCTGCGGTGGAAGGGCTATGTGAAGCCGGGCAGCCGCGACCAACCGTCCGAAGCGACGGAAATCCACGAGTTCCCGGTCCGCGTCACCGACATCGACCTGTTCGACCACGTGAACAACTCGGTGTACTGGAGCGTCATCGAGGATTACCTGGCGTCTCACCCCGACCTGCTGACGGAGCCGCTGCGGGTGGCGATCGAGCACGAGGCAGCGGTGGCGCTGGGCGACAAGCTGGACGTCATCTCGCACGTTCACCCGGCCGGCTCGACCGATCAATTCGGTGCCGGCCTGACCGATCGCCCTGTTATAACGCTCACATATGCGGTAGGCGACGAGACGAAAGCCGTCGCCGTGCTGTTCGCACTCTAACCGGACAAGCGTCCTGGTAAATCATCCATTGACCTGCGAGTTTTGGTTACTGGCCGGTAGCTTCTGAAACGGTTCAGCTGTAATCCGCCTTCGCAAGATTTGCAAAACCCCCGAAAGTCGTTGCCGAAATTGGCAATTGAAATGGCTGGCCAGGGGGAACACGCTGTGTCATCGTCGAGTTAACACAGCAGTGAAGATAGCCGTTGGCAACCGCCGAAAAGGCGGTCAGGCCTCGGTGATCACGAGGAAACCGTTAAGGAGCAACCCAATGTCTAACGTTGGCACGCCTAAGAGCGCCGAGCAGATCCAGCACGATTGGGACACCAACCCGCGCTGGAAGAACGTCACTCGTACCTACACCGCCGAGGACGTCGTGGCTTTGCAAGGCAGTGTTGTCGAGGAGTCCACCCTGGCCCGCCGCGGCGCGGAGGTGCTGTGGGACCAGCTGCACGAGCTCGAGTTCGTCAACGCGCTGGGCGCGCTGACCGGCAACATGGCCGTTCAGCAGGTGCGCGCGGGTCTGAAGGCCATCTACCTGTCGGGTTGGCAGGTCGCCGGTGACGCCAACTTGTCCGGCCACACCTACCCCGACCAGAGCCTTTACCCGGCCAACTCGGTGCCGCAGGTCGTCCGCCGGATCAACAACGCGCTGCTCCGCGCCGACCAGATCGCCAAGGTCGAGGGTGACACCTCGGTGAAGAACTGGCTGGCGCCGATCGTCGCCGACGGCGAGGCCGGGTTCGGTGGCGCGCTCAACGTCTACGAACTGCAGAAGGCGATGATCGCCGCCGGTGTCGCCGGTTCGCACTGGGAGGACCAGCTGGCCTCGGAGAAGAAGTGCGGCCACCTCGGCGGCAAGGTGCTGATCCCGACCCAGCAGCACATCCGCACGCTGACCTCGGCACGCCTGGCGGCCGACGTCTGCGACGCTCCGACCGTTGTCATCGCCCGCACCGACGCCGAAGCGGCGACGCTGATCACCTCCGACGTCGACGAGCGCGACCAGCCGTTCATCACCGGCGAGCGGACCAAGGAAGGCTTCTACCGGGTGAAGAACGGCCTGGAGCCCTGCATCGCCCGCGCCAAGGCCTACGCGCCGTACTCCGACCTGATCTGGATGGAGACCGGCACCCCGGACCTCGAGTTGGCGGCGAAGTTCGCCGAGGGCGTCAAGGCCGAGTTCCCGGACCAGATGCTGGCCTACAACTGCTCGCCGTCGTTCAACTGGAAGAAGCACCTGGACGACGCGACCATCGCGAAGTTCCAGAAGGAGCTTGGCGCAATGGGATTCAAATTCCAGTTCATCACGCTGGCCGGCTTCCACGCGCTCAACTACTCGATGTTCGATCTGGCCTACGGCTACGCCCGCAACCAGATGAGCGCCTACGTCGAGCTACAGGAGCGCGAGTTCGACGCCGAGGAGCGCGGTTACACCGCGACCAAGCACCAGCGTGAGGTCGGCGCCGGTTACTTCGACCGCATCGCCACCACGGTCGACCCGAATTCCTCGACCACCGCTCTGACCGGCTCCACCGAAGAGGGCCAGTTCCATTAGGACTTGCCCACCAGTGGCGCAGGTCACTCAATAGAAGTTGACAGCATAGGCCCTGCCCAGCGACCCTGGGCGGGGCCTATTGCACTTTGCACTGCATGTCAATACGACGAGAGAGAGATAGTGAGCGACGCAGCGATCGAGCGGGTGGGCGTTGTCGGGGCCGGGCAGATGGGTTCCGGTATCGCCGAGGTCGCCGTCCGCGCCGGCGTCGCCGTCACGGTGTTCGAGACCAGCGAAGCGCTGATCACAGCGGGACGCAACCGCATCGTAAAGTCGCTGGAGCGTGGCGTCAGCGCAGGCAAGGTGACCGAGCGCGAGCGCGACCGCGCGCTCGAGCAGCTGACCTTCACCACCGAGCTCAAAGACCTGGCCGACCGGCAACTGGTGATCGAAGCCGTCGTCGAGGACGAGGCAGTCAAGGCCGAGATCTTTTCGGAACTCGACCGGGTGATCACCGATCCCGACGCGGTGCTTGCGTCGAACACCTCGAGCATCCCGATCATGAAGATCGCCGCGGCGACCAAGAACCCGCAGCGCGTGCTGGGCTTGCATTTCTTCAATCCCGTTCCGGTGCTGCCGCTGGTCGAGTTGGTCAGCACGCTCGTCACCGACGAAGCCGCCGCCGCCCGCACCGAGGTCTTCGCCAGTGCGGTGCTCGGCAAGCAGGTGGTGCGCTGCTCCGACCGGTCCGGTTTCGTGGTGAACGCGCTGCTCGTTCCTTATCTGCTGTCGGCGATCCGGATGGTCGAGGCCGGGTTCGCCACCGCCGAAGACGTCGACAAGGCCGTTGTCGCCGGGCTGTCGCACCCGATGGGTCCGCTGCGGCTGTCCGATCTGGTCGGCCTGGACACCCTGAAACTGATCGCGGACAAGATGTTCGAGGAATTCAAGGAGCCGCACTACGGTCCGCCGCCGCTCTTGCTGCGCATGGTCGAGGCGGGTCTGCTCGGCAAGAAGTCGGGTCAGGGTTTCTACTACCATACTAATAGTTATTGAAACGGTTTAGCGGCCCCGGCCGCGCTGCGCCTGAGAATAAAGAAACGAGAGGTATCTTCCGAGCATGACCCAGCTAGAGCCCTATTACGAAGAGTCGCAGTCTATTTACGACGTCTCCGACGAGTTTTTCGCGTTGTTCCTAGACCCGACGATGGCGTACACCTGCGCTTACTTCGAGCGTGACGATATGACGCTGGAAGAGGCGTCCAACGCGAAGTTCGACCTGGCGCTGGGCAAGCTCAACCTCGAGCCCGGGATGACGCTGCTCGACATCGGTTGCGGCTGGGGCGGAGCGCTGGTCCGGGCGATCGAGAAGTTCGACGTCAACGTCATCGGAATCACTCTGAGTCGCAACCAGTTCGAGTACAGCAAGGCCAAACTGGCCAAGATCCCCACCGAGCGCACCGTCGAGGTACGGCTGCAGGGGTGGGAAGAGTTCGGGGACAAGGTCGACCGGATCGTCACCATCGGCGCCTTCGAGGCCTTCAAGAGCGAGCGCTACCCCGCGTTCTTCCAGCGCGCCTACGACATCCTTCCCGACGACGGCCGCATGCTGCTGCACACGATTTTGACCTACACCCAGAAGCAGCAGTTCGAGCGCGGCGTCAGCATAACGATGAGCGACATCCGATTCGCGAAATTCATTGGCGAGGTAATTTTCCCGGGCGGACAGTTGCCGGCGCAGGAAGACCTTTTCAAGTTGGCGGCCAAGTCCGGGTTCACGATCGAACGGGTGCAATTACTGCCGGAGCACTACGAGCGCACCCTGAACATCTGGGCGGCAAACCTGGAGGCCAACAAGGACAAGGCCGTCGCCATCCAGTCGGAAGAGACCTACGACAGGTACATGCACTATCTCACCGGGTGCGAGAACTTCTTCCGCAAAGGCATCAGCAACATCGGGCAATTCACCTGCGTGAAGTAGCCCGCGCGCTTACTTCTCCAACGTGAACTGGTTGACGTCGGTGTACCCCTGGCGGAACAGCTTGGCGCAGCCGGTCAGGTACTTCATGTACCGGTCGTAGACCTCTTTGGACTGGATGGCGATGGCCTTCTCCTTGTTGGCCTCGAGGGCGGCGGCCCACAACTCCAGGGTCCTCGCGTAGTGCAGCTGCAGCGACTGCACCCGGGTCAGCTTGAAGCCCGCCGCGACGGCGTACTCTTCGACCGACGCGGGTGTCGGCAGCCAGCCGCCGGGGAAGATCTCGGCCAGGATGAACTGGGTGAAGTGGACGATTTCGCGCGTCAACGGAGTGCCTTGCGCCCTGGCGTCTTTGAAAGTGGGGCGCGTGATGGTGTGCAGCAGCGCGACGCCGTCGGTCGGCAGCACCTGATGGGCCATCTTGAAGAAGTGGCCCCAGCGCTGGCGGCCGAAGTGTTCGAACGCACCGATCGAGACGATGCGGTCAACCGGTTCGTCGAACTTCTCCCAGCCCTCCAGCAACACTCGTGTTGACCGCGGAGTGTCCAGCTGGTCGAACATCCGCTGGACGTGACTGGCCTGGTTCTCGGACAACGTCAGGCCCACGACGTTGACGTCGTATTTCTCGATGGCGCGTCTCATGGTGGCGCCCCAGCCGCAGCCGATGTCCAGCAGCGTCATCCCGGGCTCGAGGTGCAGCTTGCCCAGCGCCAAGTCGATCTTGGCCAGCTGGGCCTCCTCTAGTGTCATGTCGTCACGTTCGAAGTAGGCGCAGCTGTAGGTCTGGGTGGGGTCCAGGAACAGCCGGAAGAAGTCGTCGGAGAGGTCGTAATGGGCTTGGACGTTGCCAAAATGCGGCGTGAGCTGCACGGCCATGGCGAGAAGAGCCTTTCTGTTTCTCCGGGGCCGTTGAGGGCATCGCGAACGACGCACCCTGGCGGAGCCCCCGATGCATTCCCAGCATGCTAGCCGCTTGGGACGCCGTAGTCGCATTTGCGCGCTTGCTTTTGGTCACAATCCGGTGGCGTCAGAGTGCGCGCAGCAGGGCACCGATCGCGAGTCCTACCACGAGCAACGCACCCGCCTGACGCACGTGCAGCCACGCCAGCGCGGCGTACCACAGCGGCCACACCGGAAACTTCGGTGGCGGCTCCTCGGGCCTCGGGCGCCGGAAATACGGCCATACCTTCGCCAGCCGGGGCAGCGCCAACACGACGACCAATGCGGGCCACGGCATCGCCCCCACGGCGACGGCCGCGGCGACCAGCACGTAGAAGCCGACCATCATCGCCAGCGTCACGACGCGGGCGCGCGCCTCGCCGAGCAGGACCGGCAGCGTCCGGATGCCGAGCGGCTCGTCGTAGGGAATCTTGTCGATGTGCTTGCCCATCAACACGGTGGTGCACAACAGCCCGTAGGGGAGCGACGCCAGCACCACGTCCCAACCGATCGCGCCGACCGCGGAGTAATACGTCCCGCACACCATCAATGGACCCCAGACGATGAAAACGTCGGGTTCTCCCAGTCCGCGTTTCTTCAGTCGCAGCGGTGGCGCCGTGTAGGCGACGCTCAGTGCGAACCCGCTGAGCGCAAAGGCCACCACGGGCCAGCCGCGAGCCCACGCCAGCGTCACGAGGATCGCCAGATCGGCGACGTTCACCAGCAGAATCGCCAGGCTCAGCGTGCGGCGGGTGACCAGCCCCGACAGCACTGGGTGCGGCGCGTAGAGGGCGCGCGGGTAATCGGCGCTGTCGGTGCCGACCTTGGTGTCGTACAGGTCGTTCATCAGGTTGTTGGCGGTATGTGCCAGCGTGATTCCCAGCACCGCCAGCACCAGCCAGCGCCAGTCCAGGCCGGGTTTGCCGACCGCCAGCAGCGCAGCCACCAGGCCCGAAAACAGCGTCATCGGCAGCAGCGCCGCGCGAGTCACGACAAGCCAGCGGGTGACGGCGTCGATGGGTCCGTCAGGTGGCGGGTTGGTGGTGCGAAGTGCGTACGCCCACGACCTCAGCCGTGAGCCGACGCTCACCTCAGGCTCAAGCATCTGAAGCCGGGGGCGGGACGATCGGCGAGGGATGCGGCTCCTCGCGGAACTTTTCCAGCGATCCGCCGACCTCGACGATCCCGCACAGCGCGCTCCAACTGAGCATCGTCAGGTAGTCGATCAGCTCGTCGCGGCTCATCCGCGGATCCGACATCCACGAGTGGGTGGCCAGCTGCACCCCGCCGACGATCAGGTAGGACCACGGCTCCGCCCCGCCGGTGTCGATCCCGGCCTGCTGCATGCGCCGGCGCATCATCACCGCGAGCATGCGGGCAATGATCCGCTCGGAGTCGGCGATCACCTTGCTCTTGCTGGCCGAGCTGTTGGCCATCACGAACCGATAGGGCTCGGGTTCGTCCGCCACGGTGTCGACGTACACCCGGATGACCTCGCGGGTCAGGTCGATGCCATCCAGGTTGGATGACAGCGCAGCGGCCATGTTGGGGATCAGCGTGGTCTGCGTGAACCGCATCATGACTGCCGTCGTCAGGTCGTTCTTGTCGACGAAGTAGCGGTACAGCACTGTCTTGGAGACCCCGATCTCCGCCGCGATCTCGTCCATGCTGATGAAGCGGCCATGCCGGCGAATCGCCACGATGGTGCCGTCCACCAGCTCGTTGCGGCGCTCCACCTTGTGTTTGTGCCAGCGCCGCTTACGGCCATCCGTTTTCGCCGTCACAGCCGGGATTTGCTCTGCCACCGTCGCCGTTTTCCCATTCATTAGACGCCTCGATACTACGGCTTCCGGCGGCTCGTCTCCTGTTTCGGCGGCACCCGTACTGGGTTGCGGATGTTGTCGTCGCAAAACAGGGCCCGGGCGATACATGATGGTGTAGTGGCACACAGGGCCCCACTGAGTGGCGGAGCGCCGAGTTCGCCGGCGCTCCGGCCGGACATGTCGACACCTCCCTTGGAGGCGGCGGGCGCGGTGCGTTCGTCGTTCGCCGAATCGTTTGCCGGAGCCGATCCGGACGCAGATGCCCAGCGCCGGGTCGGGCTGCGTCGGATGAAGATGGTGGCGCTGGGCTTTCTGGTCGGCGCCAGCTGCGTCTTTTTGGCCTGCCGGTGGGCGCAGGCCCACGGCGCCGCCGCCGTCTGGGTCGGTTATGTCGGTGCTGCCGCGGAGGCCGGCATGGTGGGCGCCCTGGCGGACTGGTTCGCCGTGACCGCGCTGTTCAAGCATCCGCTGGGCATACCGATCCCGCACACCGCGATCATCAAGCGCAAGAAAGACCAGCTGGGTGAGGGGCTGGGGATGTTTGTGCGGGAGAACTTCCTGTCGGCGGCGGTCGTCGAGACCAAGTTGCGCGACGCGCAGGTACCCAGTCGGCTCGGCAAGTGGCTGTCGGATGCATCGCATGCCCAGCGGGTCGCGGGCGAGGCGGCGACCGTGCTGCGGGTGCTGGTGGAACTCCTGCGTGACGAGGACGTCCAGCAAGTGATCGACCGGATGATCGTGCGCCGCATCGCCGAGCCGCAGTGGGGTCCGCCGGTGGGCCGGGTGCTGTCGACCCTGCTGGCCGAGAACCGGCAGGAGGCCCTGATCCAGTTGCTGGCCGACCGCGCGTTTCAGTGGGCGCTGAACGCGGACGAGGTCATCCAGCGGGTCGTGGAGCGGGACTCGCCGACCTGGTCACCGCGGTTCATCGACCATCTCGTCGGCGACCGCATCCACCGCGAGCTGATGGACTTCACCGACAAGGTGCGGCGCAACCCCGACCACGAACTACGGCGGTCGGCGACCCGCTTCCTATTCGAGTTCGCCGACGATCTCCAGCACGACCCCGCCACCATCGCGCGCGCCGATGCCGTCAAGGAGCAGCTGATGGCGCGCGACGAGGTCGCCACGGCCGCCGCGACGGCGTGGACGACGCTCAAACGGCTGGTGCTCGAAGGGGTGGACGACCCGTCCAGCACGTTGCGCACCCGCATCGCCGACACCGTGGTGCGCATCGGGGAATCGCTGCGCGACGACGCCGAGCTGCGCGACAAGGTGGAGAACTGGATGGTGCGCGCGGCCGAGCATCTGGTGTCGCAGTATGGGATGGAGATCACGGCGATCATCACCGACACCATCGAGCGCTGGGATGCCGAGGAAGCCAGCCGGCGGATCGAACTGCATGTGGGCCGTGACCTGCAATTCATCCGGATCAACGGAACCGTGGTGGGCGCCCTGGCGGGGCTGGTGATCTATGCGGCAGCGCAGCTGCTTTTCTAAGGTGTGCTAACAAGTGCTTGCAAAAGCAAGCACTTCTCCGTAGTCTGGGACCGTCAAGATCGGTCGACAGACCCAGGAGCATGCAATGGCACCCGAGGAGAAGCTCTCCGCCAAGGTGTCGACGGCTGCTTCGGAAGTGGCGTCCGACATCGGCAGCTTCATCAGAAGCCAGCGCGAAAACGCGCAAGTCTCGGTGCGGCAACTCGCCGAACGGGCCGGTGTCAGCAATCCGTACTTGAGCCAGGTCGAGCGAGGATTGCGCAAGCCGTCCGCCGATGTGCTGGCTCAGATCGCCAAGGCGCTGCGGGTTTCCGCGGAGGTCCTCTATGTGCGGGCCGGAATCCTCGAGCCAAGCGAGGCCAGCCAGGTGCGTGACGTGATCATCACCGACACGGCGATAACCGAGCGGCAGAAGCAAGTACTGCTCGACATCTACGCGTCGTTCACCTTCCAAAACGAATCCATTCGTGAGGAGTGTCCAACCCAGTTCGACACCCCGCCCGACCCTGCCAACGGTTCGCACACCGGCGGGTGACCTATGGCGCAAATCACGTCGGCGATGTCTAGATGACCGGCCACTTGGTTACCCCACACGAGGGGTTCCGGCCACCTTCCCAGTAGTGAGGAGAACACCGAGATGACGAACGCTACCGACAGCACGTTCTGCTGTCGCCCCGCCTGACGTCTCCGGTCCGGCGCCGCCCGGTCCCGCCACGAACCCGACCATGAACCGACCCGACGACTCAGGAGGTCACCTGCAAGCGCGTGCCATGTCAATCCGCGGGTCTTGACTACTTCTCGCCGAGGAGCCCGACGCTTGCCCCCAATCTTTAGACCAAGTCAGTAATAACGCCGATATCGAAAATTCAGGAAAGGAAAACCTATGGCTGACAATCCGAACATCGACGACCTGCGGGCTCCGTTGTTGGCAGCGCTGGGCGCGGCCGACTTGGCCCTTGCCACCGTCAACGAGCTGATCTCGGACCTGCGCGACCGCGCCGGGGAGACCCGCACCGACACCCGCAGCCGGGTCGAGGAGAGCCGCGCCCGCCTGACCAAGCTGCAGGAGGACCTGCCCGAGCAGCTGCGTGAGCTGCGCGAGCGGTTCACCTCTGACGAGCTGCGCAAGGCCGCCGAGGGCTACCTGGAGGCCGCGACCAGCCGGTACAACGAGCTGGTCGAGCGCGGCGAGGCCGCCCTGGACCGGCTCCGCAGCCAGTCGACCTTCGAGGACGCCTCGGCTCGCGCCCAGGCCTCGGTCGACCAGGCTGTCGAGCTGACCCAGGAGGCGCTGGGCACCGTGTCGTCGCGGACCCGCGCGGTCGGCGAGCGTGCCGCCAAGCTGGTCGGTATCGACCTGCCCAAGAAGGCTCCGGCCAAGAAGGCTCCGGCCAAGAAGGCCGCCGCGAAGAAGGCTGCCGCGAAGAAGGCTCCGGCCAAGAAGGCCGCCGCCAAGAAGGTCACCCAGAAGTAGTTCACCCACTCGACTCCGAGTTGCCCGGGTGTTACCTGGGCAACTCGGAGTCGACGTTTTGGGCACTCCCCCATACGCTTATTACGTGCCTCCCCTCGTGGATACCGTCCTGTCGGTCTTGATGATCGCCGTCCTGGTGACGACCGTGTACGCGTTTGTACACGCGGCCATGCAGCGACCCGACGCTTACACCGCCGCCGAGAAGCTGACTAAGCCGGTGTGGCTGATAATCCTCGGCGTGGCCGCGGCACTTTCCTTTATCGGCGTGTTCGGGATGGCGATAGCCGCCTGTGCGGCCGGCGTGTATCTGGTCGATGTGCGGCCCAAACTTCTCGACATTCAAGGTAAGTCGCGCTAGCGACATGAAAGCCCTCGTCGCCGCGTCGGCGGCGGTGCTTGTCGCGTTGCTGGACGCCGCGCCCGGGCTGGCTGATCCCGGCACCGGGGTAACCGGCCCGACCTTTTCCCCGCCGTTCGTCGACCACACCGAGTGGACGCACTGGGGACGCCTGACGAGCCTGCGCGTGTACCCGACACCGTCGGCGCGGGCGGCCGCCAGACAGCCCGGGACGACAGCGGCTGCCGACGAGGCCTGGGCCGAGGTACTGACGCTGTCCCCGGACGCCGACACCCCAGGCATGCGCGCGCAGTTCAGCTGTCACTGGCAGTTCGCCGAAATCGCGCAACCCGGCAAGACCAGCTGGAACCTCGAACCGTGGCGGCCCGTCGTCGACGATGCCGAGATGGTGGCGTCGGGCTGCAATCCGGGCGGCGCGGAGGAACCGTTCTAGTGGCGCGTCAGCTCACCCGCGCGCAGGTGGCGGCACTGGTCGACCACACGCTGCTCAAACCCGAGGCCACTGCCGCTGATGTGGTCGCTCTGGTCACCGAGGCCACCGAGCTGGGCGTCTACGCGGTGTGCGTCTCGCCGTCGATGGTTCCGGTCGCGGTCCAAGCCGGTGGCGTGCGGGTCGCGGCGGTGGCGGGCTTTCCGTCGGGCAAGCACGTGTCGACGGTCAAGGCGCTCGAGGCGGCCCAGGCCGTCGCAGCCGGTGCAGGTGAGATCGACATGGTGATAGACGTCGGGGCGGCGCTGGCCGGTGACATCGACGCCGTGCGGAGCGACATCGCAGCGGTGCGCGACGCGGCGGCGGGGGCGGTGCTCAAGGTGATCGTGGAGTCCGCGGCACTGTTGGAACACGCGAGCCGACGCACGCTGGCGCAGGTGTGCCGCGCCGCCGAGGACGCCGGCGCGGACTTCGTCAAGACCTCGACCGGGTTTCATCCCGCCGGCGGGGCGTCGGTCGAAGCCGTCGCGGTGATGGCCGACACCGTCGGTGGGCGACTCGGGGTCAAGGCCAGTGGCGGCATCCGCACCGCCGCCGGCGCGGTCGCGATGCTCGACGCCGGCGCCACCCGGCTGGGCCTGTCCGGCACCCGGGCGGTGCTCGACGGGCTCAGCCCAGACCCGTAGTCATCAGATTCCGCAGTTATCAGACATTCGCGAAGCAAGGATCCGTGGTGCCACCGGTGGGGATGGTGGCGTTCTGAGTCGAGAAGTGGCTCTGCACGCCGGTCGAGGTGACCTGCACGCTGTCCGCGTGGATGCCCAGCGGGAAATTCTTGGTCTGGTTGGAGAGGAACTCGTCCAGTGTTGATTGGACGGTCTCTTTGGGCAGGGTGAAGCCGAGAGTGTTGAAGTCGATGATCTGCAGTTGCAGGCCGTTGCCGGACACCACCGGCTTGGCCTTGATGTCGTTGAGCATGCCCTTCAACTCGACGGTCCCGTCGGCCGGCGAGGTGACCACGCTGTTGGTGACGAAGGGACCCAGAATCGGAATCGCGTTCTGCACCGACTCCTTGATGCCTTCAGACGTCCAGGTGATGTCGGCGTTGAGTGCCCCGATGGTGCCCTTGGAGTTCGAGGTCGAATTGAGCTGGACGTTGTCGATGGTCAGTTTGATCTGCATGCCCTTGGCGTCGCGGATCTGGTTACCGGCCGTCTGCACCGAGATGTTGGTGAAATGCTGCGTAGCGAACTGCCACAACACCAACGGCGCCACACCGAACTTCGCGGTGGCCTTGTCCTTTACCTCGCACGCCACCGCTTCAGCGACCTTATTGTTCGCCTGGTTGCGGACGTACAGCTCGGCGCCGATCAGTCCCGCGACGAGCAGCGAGACCACGATGATGAGCACCAGCAGGATGGATAGCGGGTCGCGAAGGCGGCGTTTCTTTTTCACCGGCGCCGGCTCGGCGTCGGGTGCCGCTATCCGAGCCGTGGGCGCCGCGGGCGGCGCGGGCGGCGGCGGGTAGCTGGGTCGCGGCGGGTTGGGATTGGCCGCACCGAACTGCTCGGTCTGCTGCTGTGCCACATTCGGAGGTTCCTGCGCGGGACCAGCCCCGGGATCACCGGGTCGCATCCGCTCGGTGGGTGCTTGCGGCTGGCCAAACGGACCCTGGTTGCCGGGCGGCCCCCACGGCGGTTGGCCTTCGTTTGGTGGTCCTTGCGGGTTCGTCACCCAAGCGATTCTGCCCTATCAAGCTGAGCAAAGCTTGAGTGGTTGCGCAGCACCGCGATGCTCTCGCGGGCCGCCGCGACCCGGTCGACGTCGATGTCGGCGAGCACCAGTTGCGGGCCCGCGCCGGCTGAAGCCACCACCTCGCCCAGGGGTGATGCCACCAGGCTGCCGCCCACCCCGGTCGGCGCGCCTGAGCCCGAACCCGGGCCGGTCAAGGCGTCGCCGGGGTCAGCCTGGCCGGCCGCGAGAACGTAACTCATCGAGTCCAGTGCCCGGGCGCGGGCCAGCAGCGTCCATTGCTCGAGTTTGCCGGGGCCGGAACCCCACGATGCGCAGATGGCGATCACCTGGGCACCCCGACGGGCCAGCTCCGTGTAGAGCGCCGGAAAGCGAATGTCGTAGCAAACGGTCAGCCCCACCCGGACGTCGTCGACCGTGATGACGACCGGTTCGTGTCCGGGTGCCACCGTCCGCGACTCCGTGAAGCCGAACGCGTCATAGAGGTGGATCTTGTGATAGTGGTCGTCCGGCTGACTGGGGGTGCCCGGGCCCCCAGGGCCCACAGCGATCAGCGTGTTCGTCACCCGCCCGTCGCCGGCGGGGACGAACATTCCGGCGATCACGGTGATGCCGGAATCGGTCGCGATGCGCCGAACACCGTCTGCCCAGCGCCCGTCGGGGCCGTTCAGGGGCTCGGCGATCGGTCCCAGCGGAACGCCGAACCGGCACATGGTCGCCTCGGGGAACACCACCAGCTTCGCGCCGGCGTCGGCGGCCTGTCCGGCGTAGTCGCGGACCAGCTCCAGATTCGCGGCCGGATCGGTGCCACTGAGGATCTGCGCCAACGCGATTCGCATGGGCGCCAGCTTAGGCGCGGCGACGATGCGCGCCGCTGTGCGGCGCGAGGAGGAGCCGGGCAATCGGGCTTAGGCGCGGCGACGATGCGCGCCGCTGTGCGGCGCGAGGAGGAGCCGGGCAATCGGGCTTAGGCGCGGCGACGATGCGCGCCGCTGTGCGGCGCGAGGAGGAGCCGGGCAATCGGGCTTAGGCGCGGCTGTCGAGCCACATCGTGGTGAAGCGTTGTTCCTCTGCCACCAACGTGGCCAATTGTGCACCGATGAGGTTTTCCAGCTTGCCGCCGATCAGCGGGATACGCACATGGACGGTGAACTGGACGTCGAGCCTGGCGCCACCTGACGCTGCGAGCGAAGCGAGCACGGCGGTGCCCGCCACGCTCACCGGAGAGTCGAGGATGGATCCCCGAATGGACGCCGTCGTGATCCCGTCGGTGAGCGGGCTCCAGGTCTCCTCGCGCCTGACGCACAGATCGCCGCGATGCACCTGAGTGACCACGCCAGGCAGGTTCTGACGGTGCATCACTTGCAGGGTGACCACATCGATGGTGCCGTCGCTGCCGGACTCACCACCGACCCGGATC
This sequence comes from uncultured Actinomycetota bacterium, assembly GCA_963708995.1. Taxonomy (GTDB): domain Bacteria; phylum Actinomycetota; class Actinomycetes; order Mycobacteriales; family Mycobacteriaceae; genus Mycobacterium. Next base: position 434,988 of record CAVPUR010000012.1, on the reverse strand, counting down.
GACTCCAGCTTCGATTCGTCGACGGAGGAATACTCAAGCCTGGCGAGCCAGTAGTCGGCCTCGGTGAAGGCCCGATGGATATCCTCGACGCTGCCCTGGTAGGCGGCGGACACGTCGAATGAACGCGGCATAGCAGGCCAGGCTACCGTTACGGGCCATGAATCAGAGCGCTGCCGGTTCGCTCTTCGCCGGTGCGCAGGTCGCCGAATCGGTGCCGCTGGCGCCGCTGACCACCCTCCGGATCGGACCGGTCGCGCGCCGAGTCATCACCTGCACCACCACCGAACAAGTGGTCGCCGTGCTGCGGCAGTTGGACGCTGCGGCCAATAGCCCGCCGCTGGTGTTGGCCGGCGGCTCCAACCTGGTGATCGCAGACACCCTGACCGACCTGACCGTGGTGCGGCTGGCCAACCACGCCATCACGGTCGACGGCAACCTGGTGCGCGCGGAGGCGGGCGCGGTATGGGACGACGTGGTGATCAGGGCCATCGAGCACGGTCTGGGTGGGCTGGAATGCCTCTCCGGCATCCCCGGCTCGGCCGGGGCCACGCCGGTGCAGAACGTGGGCGCCTACGGCGCGGAAGTGTCCGACACCATTACCCGGGTCCGGCTGCTGGATCGCAGCAGCGGCGAGGTGCGCTGGGTTCCCGGCAGCGAGTTGGGCTTCGGCTACCGGACCAGCATGCTCAAGCATCCCGGCGGCCTCAAGATTCCCGCCCAGAAAACCGCCGTCGTGCTGGAAGTCGAGTTCGCGCTGGACGCTTCGGGTCGCAGCGCGCCGTTGCGCTACGGCGAGCTGACCGCCGCGCTCGATGCGGCCAGCGGCGAGCGCGCCTACCCACAAGCGGTCCGTGACGCGGTGCTGGCCCTGCGCGCCCGCAAGGCCATGGTGCTCGACGCTGCCGACCACGACACCTGGAGCGTCGGGTCGTTCTTCACCAACCCGGTGGTCGCTGCGGAGGTCTACGAGGGGCTGGCCGGTAGCGTCGACGGGTTCGACGGAGACGTGCCGCACTATCCGGCACCAGACGGCGTCAAGCTGGCCGCCGGCTGGCTGGTGGAGCGCGCGGGCTTCGGCAAAGGCTATCCGGACGATAGGGCTCGCTGCCGGCTGTCCACCAAGCATGCGCTTGCTCTGACCAACCGCGGCGGCGCCACGGCCGAGGACGTGCTCACCCTGGCCCGCACGATCCGCGACGGGGTTCGCGACGTGTTTGGTATCACACTCACGCCCGAACCCGTCCTGGTTGGGTGCGTGTTGTAGCGGCGATTTTGGCGCGAAAACGCCTGGGCACGACCCGTTGTGGCGAAGCGGCGGGCGTTTCGCCGACCCCCGCCCGGGTATCTTTGGGTGTCGTGAACACCTCCAGCGCTTCGAACGGACAGGGGCCGGTCAATCGGCGCCTGGCCTTGGCGGCGCTTGGGGTCGGGGTGTTTGCGCCGGCCGTCTTGGCGGCCTGCTCGCCCAAATCGATCACGCAAGCTGTCAAGCCGACGCCGCCATCGCCCCACCTGACGTTCCAGCCGGCTGACGCGGCCTCCGACGTGGTACCGGTCGCGCCGGTCAGCATCCAGGTCAGCGACGGCTGGCTGCAGCACGTCGCTCTGACGAGTTCTTCCGGGAAGGTCGTGGCCGGCGCGTTCAACCAGGACCGCACCGTCTACACGATCACCGAACCGTTGGGTTACGACGCGACCTACACCTGGAGCGGCTCGGCCGTCGGCCACGACGGCAAGGCGATGGGGTTGAAGGGCAAGTTCAACACCGTGACGCCTACCAAGAAGATCGGCGGGGGCTTCCAGTTGGCGGACGGCCAGACCGTGGGAGTCGCGGCGCCGATCATCATCCAGTTCGACGCACCGATCAGCGACAAGGCCGCCGTCGAGAAAGCGCTCACCGTCACCACCGACCCGCCCGTCGAGGGCAGTTGGGCGTGGCTGCCCGACGAGGCGCAAGGTGCCCGCATCCACTACCGCTCCCGCGAGTACTACCCGGCGGGCACCAAGGTCAACGTCGACGCCAAGCTCTACGGGGTGCCGTTCGGCGACGGCGCCTTCGGCGACCAGGACATTTCGTTGCACTTCCAGATCGGCCGGCGGCAGCTCGTCAAAGCAGAAGTCACGTCGCACCGCATCCAGGTGGTTACCGACGCCGGCGTCATCATGGACTTCCCGTGCAGCTACGGCGAGGCCGACAAGGCGCGCAACGTCACCCGCAACGGCATCCATGTGGTCACCGAGAAGTACGCCGACTTCTACATGTCCAACCCGGCCGCGGGTTACAGCAATGCCCACGAACGCTGGGCGGTGCGGATTTCCAACAACGGCGAGTTCATCCACGCCAACCCGTCGAGCGCGGGTGCGCAGGGCAACACCAACGTCACCAACGGTTGCATCAATCTGTCGACAGGTGACGCCTCGGAGTACTACGCCGCCGCGATCTACGGCGACCCGGTCGAGGTGACCGGAAGCTCCATCCAGCTGTCCTACTCCGACGGCGATATTTGGGACTGGGCCGTGGACTGGGACACCTGGGTGGCGATGTCGGCGCTACCGCCGCCCAATGCGCATCCGCCGGCAAGTCAGATTCCGGTAACCGCGCCGGTCACTCCGTCGACCGCGCCCAGCTTGTCGGGCACGCCCACGACCACGACCCCGACAACCACAGCGACGTCTAGCCCCGGCGGTTAAACCGGCCCGCTGAAGCCTGGTCACGGGGCCGGATGATGATCTGGTCCAGGTTGACGTGGGAGGGCCGGGACGCCACGAACCCGATCACCTCGGCGACGTCGCTTGCCGTCAGCGGTGTGATGCCGGTGTAGACGGCGCCCGCACGCTCCTGGTCGCCGTCGAAGCGCACCAGAGAGAACTCGGTCTCGACCGCACCGGGGGCGATCTCGGTGAGCCGCACCGGCTTTCCCAATAGCTCGCCGCGCAGCGTTCGGTGCAGCGCACCCTGGGCGTGCTTGGCCGCCGTGTAGCCGGCGCCGCCGTCGTAAACCTCCATCGCCGCGATCGAGGTGATGGTGACGATCAGGCCGTCGCCGGAGGCGATCAGCTTGGGCAGCAGCGCCCGGGTGACCCGCAGCGTGCCCATCACGTTGGTCTCCCACATCCATTGCCAGTGCTCCAAGTCCGCGTCGGCGACGAACTCCAGTCCACGTGCTCCCCCGGCGTTGTTGACCAACACATCGACCCGGCTCAACCCGTTCGCCAGCGCCGTCACGGCCTCGTCGTCTGTGACGTCGGCCACAACGGCGGTTCCGCCGATCTCGTCGGCCAGCGCATTGATCCGGTCTTTGCGGCGCGCCACCGCCACCACGTGAAACCCAAGGGCCGCAAGGGTTCTGGCGGTTGCCTCGCCGATTCCGGAACTGGCGCCGGTTACCACAGCAACACGTGCGTTTCGATCGGATGAAGTCACCCAAGCAACTCTAATAAACGTGCTAAATTCCTGATGTGCATCACAGCGCCTTGTTCAACACTTCGGCCGCGTGCCCTCCCGCGGCCTGTGAGTGTTGTTGCCGCGCACTTTGCCGCGCCTGACATCCACGTCAGCAAGTGCGGCCAAGACCGGCCATAGGAACTCGGATCAAAGGACGCCCGTGCGCACCACTGCTCTTACTCACCGTTCATCCCTCCGCGCCGCCGGCCACGTGCCCGGCCAAAAAGGCCCGCTGCGGTCACACCGCCAGATCATGCCGCCGTCGCTGCACCTGTCCGACTCCGCGGCGGCGTCGGTCTTCCGTGCCGTGCGGTTGCGCGGCCCGGTCGGCCGTGACGTCATCGCCGGGGTCACCTCGCTAAGCATCGCGACGGTGAACCGCCAGGTCATCGCCCTCCTTGAGGCCGGTCTGCTGCGCGAGCGCGCCGACTTGGCGGTCTCCGGGGCCATCGGGCGCCCACGCGTGCCCGTCGAGGTCAACCACGAACCCTTCGTGACGCTGGGCATCCACATCGGCGCGCGAACCACCAGCATCGTGGCCACCGACCTGTTCGGCCGCACACTCGACACGGTCGAGACGCCGACACCGCTCAACGCGGCGGGGCCGGCCCTGGCGTCGCTGGCCGACAGCGCCGCGCGGTACCTGCGGCGCTGGCATCGGCGCCGACCGCTGTGGGTCGGCGTGGCCATCGGTGGCGCCGTCGACAGCGCCACCGGGCATGTCGACCACGCCCGGCTGGGCTGGCGGCAGGCACCGGTGGGGCCCGTGCTGGCCGACGCGCTGGGCCTGCCGGTGTCGGTCGCGTCCCACGTCGACGCCATGGCCGGCGCCGAGCTGCTGCTCGGCATGCGGCGGTTCGCGCCGAGCTCACCGACCAGCCTGTACGTCTACGCCCGCGAGACGGTGGGCTATGCGCTGGTGATCGGCGGGCGGGTGCATTGCCCGGCCAGCGGCCCCGGCACCATCGCGCCCCTGCCGGTGCACTCCGAATTGCTCGGCGGCACTGGGCAGCTGGAATCCACCGTCAGCGACGAGGCGGTTTTGGCCGCCGCGCGCCGGCTGCGGGTGCTGCCCAGCGCACCGACGACCCGCACCGGCGGGTCGGCCACCGCGATCACCGACCTGTTGCGGGTGGCTCGGGCCGGCAACCGGCAGGCCAAGGAGCTGCTGACGGAGCGGGCCCGGGTGCTGGGTGAAGCGGTCGCGCTACTGCGTGACCTGCTCAATCCCGACGAACTGGTGGTCGGCGGCCAGGCATTCACCGAATACCCGGAGGGAATGGAAGAGGTGGAAGCGGCATTCACCGCGCGCTCGGTGCTACCGCCGCGCGACATCCGCGTCACCGTCTTCGGCAACCGGGTACAGGAGGCCGGGGCGGGGATCGTCTCGCTGGGCGGGCTCTACGCCGATCCGCTGAGCGCGATGCGCCGCGCCGGCGCACTGGTTTCGCGGCTGCCGGACGCCGCCCCGGAGTCTTCCGCCTAACCGCGCACTACCGGCACGTTTGGGTCGCTTGAACACCGGTCCTGTAAAGATGACAGTGTGCGGCGTGACGACATCTTCCTGCCAGCGAATCGAAGCGTTGCCGCAGTGAATGCGCCGCGCCGGGTCGCGGTGCTGGCGGTACACACCTCACCGCTGGCCCAGCCGGGCATCGGCGACGCCGGCGGCATGAACGTCTACGTGCTGCAGAGCGCGCTGCACCTGGCGCGCCGGGGCATCGAAGTGGAGATCTTCACCCGGGCGACCGCGTCGGCCGATCCGCCGACCGTCCGGGTGGCACCCGGCGTCCTGGTGCGCAACGTGGTGGCGGGGCCCTTCGAGGGCCTGGACAAATACGATCTGCCCACCCAGCTGTGCGGATTCGCGGCCGGGGTGCTGCGCGCCGAAGCGGCCCACGAACCGGGCTACTACGACATCGTGCACTCGCACTACTGGCTGTCCGGTCAGGTCGGCTGGCTGGCCCGCGACCGCTGGGCGGTGCCGCTGGTGCACACCGCGCACACGCTGGCCGCGGTGAAGAACGCCGCACTGGCCGACGGTGACGCTCCCGAGCCGCCACTGCGCACGGTCGGCGAGCAGCAGGTGGTCGACGAGGCGGACCGGCTGATCGTCAACACCGATGATGAAGCGCGGCAATTGATTTCGCTCCACCATGCCGATCCGGCGCGAATCGACGTGGTGCATCCCGGTGTCGATCTGGACATGTTCCGCCCGGGGGATCGGCGGGCCGCCCGGGCCGCGCTGGGGCTCCCGATGGACGACCCGCTGGTGGCGTTCGTCGGACGCATCCAACCGCTGAAGGCGCCCGACATCGTGCTGCGCGCCGCCGCGAAGCTACCGGGGGTGCGCGTCGTGGTGGCCGGTGGGCCGTCGGGCACCGGCCTGTCCTCGCCGGACGGCCTGGTGCGGCTGGCCGACGAACTCGGCATCAGCCAGCGGGTGACATTTTTGCCGCCGCAGTCCCGCGCGGACCTGGCCACGTTGTTCCAGGCGGCCGATCTGGTTGCGGTGCCGAGTTATTCGGAGTCGTTCGGGCTGGTCGCCGTCGAGGCGGAGGCCTGCGGCACGCCGGTGGTGGCGGCTGCGGTCGGCGGGCTGCCGGTAGCGGTGCGCGACGGGATCACCGGCGCCCTGGTGGCCGGGCATGAGGTCGGCCAGTGGGCCGACGCGCTCGACCGGCTGCTGCGGCTGGGCGCGCCGCAGGCGCAGGCGATGAGCCGCGCCGCCGCCGCACACGCCGCCGCGTTCTCCTGGGAACACACCACTGACGCGCTGCTGGCGAGCTATCGGCGCGCGATTCGCGACTTCACCGCCGAGCGGCAGCGCCGGTCTCGCGACCGGGCGTCGATGCGCAAGCCCCGCCGGTGGGCCCCGCGCCGCGGTGTGGACGCATGACCATGAGCCGCGCCGGCGACGATGCAGAGCGGAGCGATGAGGAGGAGCGGCGCCCATGACCTCCGTGCAGGCCGTGATCGAGGACGCGCTGCAGGCCAGCCAGCTGAGCTACTCGGAACACCCGGGCGCGCACGGCGGGGCGCCAGGACTGGTGGTGGAGCTGCCCGGCGAGCGCAAGCTCAAGACCAACACGATCCTGAGCATCGGTGAGCATTCCGTGCGCGTCGAGGCGTTCGTCTGTCGCAAGCCCGACGAGAACCACGAGGGCGTCTACCGCTTCCTGCTCAAGCGCAACCGCCGGCTCTACGGGGTCGCTTACACGCTGGACAACGTCGGCGACATCTATCTGGTGGGCCGGATGTCGCTGGGCTCTGTCGACGCCGACGAGATCGACAGGGTGCTCGGGCAGGTGCTCGAAGCGGTGGACTCGGACTTTAATACGTTGCTGGAGTTGGGTTTTCGGTCCTCGATTCAAAAAGAGTGGGAGTGGCGGGTGTCTCGCGGGGAGTCGCTGAAGAACCTGCAGGCGTTCGCGCACTTGATCGACGACGAAGACGACGATGCAGAGCGCGGAGCGCGATGAGGAGGAGTCGAGCAAACATCGACGAAGACGACGACTCAGAATGACTGAGCGCGGGTGCGTGAGAGACTAGCCGCCATGGGAGACACTGCCACGCTGGTGCTGCTCCGCCACGGCGAGAGCGAATGGAATGCCCTCAACCTGTTCACCGGCTGGGTCGACGTCGGGCTGACCGAAAAGGGCCGGGCCGAGGCGGTGCGCAGCGGCGAGCTGATCGCCGAGCACAACCTGGCGCCCGACGTGCTCTACACGTCGCTGCTGCGGCGTGCGATCAGCACCGCGCACTTGGCCCTCGACACCGCCGACCGGCTGTGGATTCCGGTGCGGCGCAGCTGGCGGCTCAACGAGCGGCACTATGGCGCGCTGCAGGGCCTGGACAAGGCCGAGACCAAGGCGCGCTACGGCGAAGAGCAGTTCATGGCCTGGCGGCGCAGCTACGACACCCCGCCGCCGCTGATCGAGAAGGGCAGCGAGTTCAGCCAGGACGGCGATCCGCGGTACGCCGACATCGGCGGTGGCCCGCTGACGGAATGCCTGGCCGACGTGGTGGCCCGGTTCCTGCCGTATTTCACCGACGTGATCGTGCCGGACCTGCGGTTCGGTAAGACGGTGCTGATCGTTGCGCACGGCAACTCGTTGCGCGCGCTGGTCAAGCACTTAGACCAGATGTCTGACGACGAGATCGTCGGGCTGAACATCCCGACCGGCATTCCGCTGCGTTACGACTTGGATACCGATATGCGCCCGGTGGTGCCCGGCGGTACCTACCTGGACCCGGATGCGGCCGCCGCCGGTGCCGCCGCGGTAGCTAATCAAGGACGCGGGTAAAGTCGCCGTAGCGTCGCCGCAGGGCTCGAAAGCCCTGTTTCCCAAACATCCCATGAACAGCAGCGGAACACCTGTAGCGCAAAGTGTGACTTGTCCGATTTTGGCTGCGCTCCGCTAGGGCGGCGTTCACCAGATTTGTAGGATTTTGTTTGTGAGTGTGTTCTCGGCGCTGTTGCTGGCCGGGGTCTTGTCGGCGGTGGGTCTGGCCGTAGGTATCGGGGTCGGGATCCGGCTGTCGCAACGGGTAGTCGCGCGCCGCCAACGGGTGGCCACCGAGTGGGCGGGGATCACCGTCTCGCAGATGCTGGAACGCATCGTCGCGCTGATGCCATTGGGCGCTGCCGTCGTCGACACCCATCAGGACGTGGTGTACCTCAACGAGCGGGCCAAAGAGCTCGGCCTGGTGCGCGACCGGCAGCTCGATGACCAAGCCTGGCGGGCCGCGCAGCAGGCGCTGGGCGGCGACGATGCCGAGTTCGACCTCGCGCCCGGACGGCGCGCGGGCAGCGGCCGGTCGGGGCTGTCGGTGCACGGACACGCCCGGCTGCTGAGTGAGGAAGACCGCCGCTTCGCCGTGGTCTTCGTCCATGACCAGTCCGACTACGCGCGCATGGAGGCGGCCAGGCGCGACTTCGTGGCCAACGTCAGCCACGAACTCAAGACACCGGTCGGCGCCATGGCCTTGCTCGCCGAGGCCCTGCTCGCTTCGGCGGACGACGCCGACACCGTGCGCCGGTTCGCCGAAAAGGTGCTCATCGAGGCCAACCGACTGGGGGACATGGTCGCCGAGCTGATCGAGCTGTCCCGGCTGCAGGGTGCCGAGCGGTTGCCCAACGTGGCCGACGTTGAAGTCGATAGCATTGTGTCCGAGGCGATTTCACGCCACAAGGTGGCCGCCGAAAACGCCGATATCGAGGTTCGCACCGACGCGCCCAGCCGCCTGATGGTGCTGGGGGACCAGACCCTGTTGGTGACCGCGCTGGCCAACCTGGTGTCCAACGCGATTGCCTATTCGCCGCGTGGCTCACTGGTATCGATCAGCCGCCGCCGCCGTGGCGACAACATCGAGATCGCCGTCACCGACCGCGGTATCGGGATCGCGCTCGAAGACCAGGAGCGGGTCTTCGAGCGATTCTTCCGAGGAGACAAAGCGCGTTCGCGAGCCACTGGCGGCAGTGGCTTGGGGCTGGCCATCGTCAAACACGTCGCGGCCAATCACAACGGCAGCATCGGCGTGTGGAGCAAGCCTGGTACCGGATCGACGTTCACCTTGTCCATCCCGATGTATCAGGACGAGGGCGAGCACCCCGAGCAACCGCAGGGCCGTGAGATACGGCCCAATAGGTCACAACGAGAGGAAGAACTAAGTCGATGACGCGCGCATACGACGATGCAGAGCGAAGCGATGAGGAGGAGTTGCGCTGATGACAAGCGTGATGATCGTGGAGGACGAGGAGTCGCTGGCCGATCCGCTGGCGTTCCTGCTTCGCAAGGAGGGCTTTGAGGCCACGGTGGTGACCGACGGGCCGTCGGCGCTTGCCGAGTTCGATCGCGCCGGTGCTGACATCGTGCTGCTCGACTTGATGCTGCCCGGCATGTCCGGCACCGACGTGTGCAAGCAGCTGCGTGCCCGCTCCAGCGTGCCGGTGATCATGGTGACCGCGCGCGACAGCGAAATCGACAAGGTGGTCGGTCTGGAGCTGGGCGCCGACGACTATGTGACCAAGCCCTATTCGGCGCGTGAGTTGATCGCTCGGATCCGCGCGGTGCTGCGCCGTGGCGGCGACGACGACTCCGAGATCAGCGACGGAGTGCTGGAGTCCGGACCGGTGCGGATGGACGTCGAGCGCCACGTCGTCTCGGTCAACGGCGACACAATCACGTTGCCGCTCAAGGAATTCGACCTACTCGAGTACCTGATGCGCAACAGCGGGCGGGTGCTGACCCGCGGCCAGCTGATCGATCGGGTGTGGGGCGCCGACTACGTCGGCGACACCAAAACCCTTGACGTGCATGTGAAGCGGCTGCGGTCCAAGATCGAGGCCGACCCGGCCAACCCGGTGCACCTGGTCACGGTGCGCGGGCTGGGCTACAAGCTCGAGGGTTAGCCCGATCCCGAGTCGATGACGTGGCTGCGGTCGGTGCGCTGCTCGTCGTCGATGATCTCCGTCCGGCACAGTGGTTGACCGAGAACATCCGCAGCTTTGCCGTGGACGTCGGGTCGCTCGTCCCGGCCACCTTCGGCGCCTGCGCCCGGGTCCTTCACCCCGCCTACAACGACGGTGACCTGGTGAGCTGGTCGCAGATCGCCCGCGCACATCAGCGAATTGCCCACCCGCAGATGCAGTTCAACCGCTTGATCGGTTACGCATCGCGATACAGTCCCGGGTACCCCGACAGACAGCCCGGCCTCTTCGACAAAGCGCCGGCGGTCGGGGTTCTGCCCGCTGAGGTCGCCGCACCGCTGGCCCAAAGCCTGGCCGCGCATACCACGTCGATTGACGACTGCTGGTTTGCGGTGTGGGAGGGCTGGGGTTTCCTCGACGCGGCGTTTCATGGTCATCCGACTTTCCAGCTACCGCAACGCAATTACCATCTCGCTCACGGTCCGCTCGCAGCGGCTGCCCAGTCCGTGAGCTCCCACACCGGCGTGCACCTGTCCTGCAACCTATGGTGGCCAGCCGACCACGCCTGGTGCGTGGCGACCGAAATCGACCACGACAGCACGTATATCGGCGCATCCGAAGCGTGCGTCGAGGAATTACTGGCAAACCCCGGCCTGGATGCGGTGCCGGTCAGCCTCACAGCGGGCGTCACCGCCGACAGCGACACCCTCAACCCCGTCTGCGAACCTGACTGACCTACCGAGTCGCCGACACTTCGTCGGCGACCGCGAGTGCCAGCGCCATGATCGAGAGCTGCGGGTTCACCTCAGGGCTGCTGGGCAAAATCGACGCGTCGGCCACCCACACACCGTCGACGCCGCGCAACCGGCCGTGTTCGTCGACAGGACAGCGCTGCTCGTCGGCGCCGGCGGCCGCGGTACCCGTCGGATGGAACGCGGCCAGGTGCAGGCTTCGCGGGTTGCTGTTGCGCAACACCTCCTGCAGCGCGGGCAGCGACGTCACGGTCGGCGCGCCGGGCAGACCAGTGAGCACCTCGACCGCACCGGCGGCGAACAGCAGCCTGCCCATCGCCTCGAGCGCGACCGTTAGCTTGGCGATGTCGGCCCGGTCGATGGTGTAGCGCACGAGTGTCTCGCCGCGCACCGAGGACACCGAGCCAACACCGCGATCGGCCACCATCGCCCCGAACGTCGCGACCTGTGGTGCCCGGTCGAGCCAGCCCAGCAGCTCAGCGCCGTAGCCGGGAAAGACCATCGACCCCATGCCCGGTGGCGTCGAGGTCGCCTCGATCAACACGCCGTCCGACTCGTGAAACTCGTGCACGGCGGCGCTCTGCAGCACGCCGCGCCATGCGACGACGTCGTCGTCGAAACGCCCGGCCAGCATAGTCGCCGGATGCAGCGCGAGGTTTCGGCCAAGCCGCGGATGCGTTCCAATTCCGCTGCGCCGCAACAACCCTGGCGTCTCGGTTGCGCCGGCGGCGACGATGACGGTGTCCGCAAGCACGTCCAGCGCGGTGCCGTCGGGCCGGCGGGCCCGCACGCCGCGGGCGCGTCCGTGCTGATGCAGCACCCGGTCCACCCGCGCCCGCGAGATGATCCACGCGCCCGCCGCACACGCCTGCGGCAGCGCGTTGAGATGGACGCCGGACTTGGCGTTGCGCGGGCAGCCGATCGCGCACTGGCAACAGCCCTCGCAGCCCGGCGCGTTGCGCGGGATGGGCGCCGCGCGCCAGCCCAGCGATGTGGCCCCGTCGAGCAGCAGGCGCCCGTTGCGGCCCATGATGTTCAGCGGCACCGGCGCCACCCGCAGGGTGCGCTCGACGTCGTCAAGGTGGCCCGCCAGCCGGTCCGGATCCGCGATGCCCAGACCGAATTCGTCGCGCCAGCGCCGCTGCACCGCCAGCGGCGGTTGGAAACAGGTGCCGGAGTTGACGACGGTGGTGCCACCGACCGCCCGCCCGACGGGCAGCACCACCGACGGACGGCCCAGCGCGACGGTCGCCCCCGCGCCGCGGTACAGCCCGGCATACCGGTCTATTGGGTGGGTGCTGCGGAACTCCTCGACCGTCCAGCGCCGGCCCTCCTCGAGCACGACGACGTCCAAGCCCGCCCGCGCCAGGGTGCGGGCCGCCATCGCTCCACCGGCGCCGGACCCGACGACCACCACGTCGGCGACGACGACGGAAGGGCTTTCGGTGGACGGGGTGACGGTCAGGGCCGCGTCGGGCCGCGCCACGTCGTGCTTTTGGGCCCGGGCGAGCAACTCCGGCGCATAGGTGTCGGCGCCGTTGGCCAGCAGCACGATCACCTTCATGGCCTCGACGGCGGCGCCGGCTTCCGGGCTGAGCGCGGCCACCCGCCGCAACACCTGGTCGCGTTGGCTCGGGCTGAGCCGGGACAGCGGCCGGCCGGTGGTGAGGTAGCTCGCCGCGCCGACCGACAGCAACCCGGCGCGCAGCGCCAGCCGCGAGGTCGACGGCATCCGCGCCAGATAACGGTCGACGCGATCGACCAGCACAGTCGGTGAGGGTCCGCCGTGCTCTTCGGGCAGTAGCGCGGTGCCGAAGGACGCTAACGAGTTCACTTGCGGCGCCCGAGCTTTCGCCCGAGCTTGAGGAAGAACGGGTACGTCGCGAAGATGCCTCCGGCCGCCGCGTGCAGCGGCCACTCCCGCTTACCGGCTTCCGGCGTGGTGTTCACGCCGAAAACGCCGCTGTTCCACATGAAGTCGCGGCCGTTGCGGGCGCGGAACGGGCGCCACAGTATCCCGAGGCCGGGCACGTTGTTGTAGAGCCCGAAGGATCCGCCGAAGAAGACGCCGAGGGTGGCGGCCTCGGCCACGTCGCGGCGCTCTTGCGGCAGCGCCCGCTCGATGAGCACCCCGGAGGCGAACAGCAGCGGCGGGTCAAGCAGAAAACTCATGACGGGATCCTTTCGTCGACGGCAGGGGCCTCGGCACCGCGCAGACCGACTTCGGCGTGGCCGGTGCCCAGCAGCGACCACTGCCGGTCGCCGATCTCGATGTGGATGTCGGCCTGTTCGGTGTTGGTGCACACCGCGGTGCCCCCGTCGGGATCGGTGTAGTGCAGGCTCACGCACCGCTGCGGCGGCTGGTCGACGCGGATGAGCGTGGCTTTGCCGCCGACGCGTCCCTCCATCTGCCAGTGCCGCAGGCCCAACGTTGTGCGCATCCGCAGCGAAGGCAAAGGGCTTGCGGGCCAATCCTTTCCATCGAGGCGCAACCGAATGAACGCCAGCGGCGCGAGCCGGCGCAGGCCAGGTCGGTGCGAGACAGCCGACACTGCTTCCAGGACGTCGCCGCCACCGAGGTCCGCGTGAATCCATCCCCAGCGTTTGGCGTTGCCGTGTCCGTAGATGTGGGCGACGCCGCCGCGCCAGCCGTCGACGCGGTGGACGGTGCCATCGACGGTCAGTGAGCCGGTGAAGTCGGCGGTCGGTGCGAGCACCACCTGCGCGCCGGGCAGCAACTCGCGCTCCCACGCCAGGCGGGGGAACGTCCACAACGGCGCCCCGGTGTCCTTCCAAGACAGCTCCCACGCCAGCGACCCGCGACCTCCCGCAAGTTCCTCCTGGCTCACGCGTGCTCCGGCCGCGTCGAACCAGGTCGCGCCCGCTGAAGGCTGGGCAGGCCGGACGGGCTCGGGCCCGAACCGCTCGGTGCGCGGGGGCCCGTCGGCGGGAAACCAGGTGACCCAGCCGTGCGCATAGGCCGGGCCGTGCGTCGGGGCGACCGTCTCGCAGTGCACCCACAGGCCGGCGCGGGTCTGCGGATCGGACAGGGTGGCGTACCAGACTTCCAGCCGGCCGGCCTTGCCACGCCAGCGCGGGGCGGCGGCCGATCGCAGTTCTTGGTTCACTGCTCGCCTCCGGTGAGTTGGATTCGACTGTGCTTTCGGGGCGCAAAACCGGATATTTTCCGCTCTGGACGCACACTCAATGCCGACGCGTGCGTCGATCCATCCACTATATTGGTTGAGCCAATGAACCAGTCAAGTCCGATTCCGCCGCCCGATCGGCACCGGGTCGACGAACAGATCGCCGCGTCGATCGCCGACGCCATCCTCGACGGCGTCTTCGCGCCGGGCTCGACGCTGCCGCCCGAGCGCGACCTGGCCGAACAGCTCGGGGTGAACCGCACGTCGCTGCGGCAGGGTCTGGCCCGGTTGCAGCAGATGGGCCTGATCGAGGCGCGGCACGGCAGCGGCAACCTGGTCCGCGACCCGGAGGGGCTCACCCATCCCGCGGTGGTCGAGGCGCTGGTGCGCAAACTGGGCCCCGAGTTCCTCGTCGAGTTGCTGGAGATCCGCGCGGCCCTAGGCCCCGTGATCGGCCAGTTGGCAGCCGAGCGGCACACGCCCGACGATGCCGAGGCGCTACGCCATGCGCTGACCGCGGTGCGACAGGCGGACACGGCCGTGGCGCGCCAGGCGGCGGACCTCGCCTACTTCCGCGTCCTCATCCACAGCACCCGCAACCGCGCGTTGGGCTTGCTGTATGGCTGGGTCGAGCACGTCTTCGGCGGCCGCGAGCACGAGCTCACTGGGGCCTACGACGACCCCGAGCCCGTCGTGGCCGACCTGCGGGGGATCACCGACGCGGTGGTGGCGCGCGACGCCGCGGCCGCCGGAGCGGCGGTCGAGGCATACCTGCGCGCCAGCGCGCTGCGCATGGTCGAGTGTTATCGACGCAGCTCGGGAACTTAGCCCGGCTACTCCGCGAGTCGCGTCGCCGGGTGCACCGCGATGAGCCCTAACTTGCTGCGGCGCTTGCACATCGACGCGAGCTCCGCATACGCCTTCTTGCCGAGAAGTTCGGTCAGTTCGTCGGCCAGGCTCTCCCACACCTGCTTGGCGCCGACGTGGGCGGCCGGGTCGCCGGTGCAGTACCAGTACAGGTCGGCGCCACCGGAGCCCCAGCCGCGCCGGTCGAATTCGGTGACGGTGGTCTTGAGGATCTCCGTGCCGTCCGGCCGGGTCACCCACTCCTGGCTGCGCCGGATCGGCAACTGCCAGCAGACATCGGGTTTCATGGTCAGCGGCGGCACGCCCAGCTTGAGGGCCTTACTGTGCAGCGCGCAGCCGACCCCGCCGGCGAACCCGGGCCGATTCAAGAAGATGCACGCGTCTTTGTATTTGCGCGTGCGAAATTGCGATTGGCCGTCATTCTCGTCCAGCTCCAGGTAGCCCTTGCGGCCCAGGCCTTTTTCGCGGAACTGCCAATCGTCGTCGGTCAGCTTCTTCACCGCGTCATCCAACCGGGCGCGGTCGTCGTCGTCGGACAGGAACGCGCCATGCGAGCAACATCCATCGTCCGGCCGGCCCGCCACCGTGCCGCGGCACGCCGGGGTGCCGAACACACACGTCCAGCGCGACAGCAACCAGGTGAGGTCGGCCGCGATCAGGTGCTCGGGATTCTCCGGGTCGAGGAACTCCACCCACTCACGGGCAAAATCCAATTCCACTTCTTCACCCGGAGGCGCCGGCTCTGGGCGCGAATTTGCCACGTACTCAACGTTAGACCACGATTCCGGCTCCAAGCGCGGCTTGCGTCGTGTCGATTTGCCGGACTGCTCAGTCGCGCGCATCGTCGCCCCGCTAGGTTTTACTCTGTGCGATTGGGCGTTCTCGACGTGGGCAGCAACACGGTCCATCTGCTGGTGGTAGATGCCCACCGCGGCGGGCATCCGACGCCGATGAGTTCGACGAAGGCCACACTGCGGCTGGCCGAGGCCACCGATAGCTCGGGCAAGATCACCAAGCGCGGCGCCGAGAAGCTCATCTCCACGATCGAGGAGTTCGCCAAGATCGCGATCAGCTCCGGTTGTGAGCAGTTGATGGCGTTCGCCACGTCCGCGGTGCGCGACGCCGAGAATTCCGACGACGTGCTGGCCCGGGTACGCAAAGAGGCCGGCGTCGAGTTGCAGGTGCTGCGCGGGGTCGACGAATCGCGGCTGACGTTCCTGGCGGTGCGCCGCTGGTACGGGTGGAGCGCGGGGCGGATCATCAACCTCGACATCGGTGGCGGCTCGCTGGAGTTGTCCAGCGGAGTCGACGAGGAGCCCGAAGTCGCGCTGTCGCTGCCGCTGGGCGCCGGACGGTTGACCCGCGAGTGGCTGCCCGACGATCCGCCCGGCCGGCGCCGGATCGCGATGCTGCGCGACTGGCTGGACGCCGAGTTGGCCGAGGCCAGCGAGACCGTGCTGGACGCCGGCGCCCCCGATCTCGCGGTGGCCACCTCGAAGACGTTCCGCTCGCTGGCGCGGCTCACCGGCGCCGCGCCGTCGGCCGCTGGACCACGAGTGAAGCGGACACTCACGGCAAACGGCCTCAGACAACTCATATCTTTCATCTCTAGGATGACGACCGCTGACCGCGCAGAACTGGAAGGAGTTAGCGCCGAGCGGGCACCGCAGATCGTGGCGGGCGCGCTGGTGGCAGAGGCGAGCATGCGAGCGCTGTCAATGGAAACCGTGGATATCTGCCCGTGGGCATTACGGGAAGGTCTCATCTTGCGGAAACTTGACAGTGAAGCCGACGGAACGGCCTTGGTAGAGACGTCGGTGCGCGATGCTAGAGCCCAGGAAGTAGATCGGAACGCGGCTAACCGATCGAAAGGCGACAAATCATGACCGGACCACACCCCGAGACGGAGAGCCCCGAGACCCGGCCGATCTCGGTCGCCGAATTGCTGGCCAGAAACGGGACGATTGGCGCCCCGTCGGTCACCCGGCGCCGACGCCGTCGGCGCGGTGACAGCGACGCCGTCTCGGTTGCCGAGCTCACCGGGGAAATTCCGGTCATCCGCGACGACGAGGAAGCGATCGAGCCGCCCGCGCCGGCCCCAACGGCCCCAACGGCCCCAACGGCCCCGGAGGCTACCGAGGCTACGGAGACTAGGGCCGAGCAACCTGCCTACGAGGGTGCCGAACGCGTCGCCTACTGGTCGGAACCCGAGCCGCGCTGGCCCAAGTCCCCGCCGCAGGCTCAACGCCCGTCCGGGCCGCAGCTCAGTGCCTACCCGCGGCCGTTGGGCCACACCGCCAGCGAGGCCGAGCACGCGGATGGCCAAAACGGGTCCGCGGAGCTGGAGTCCGATGCCGAGGGCATGAGTCCCGATCCGGCCGACGACTACGCGGACATCCCGGTCGACGTCATGGACTCCGAAGTCCGCGAGGCGGAAGTCGCGACCGAGGATTCCGCATACGTGCGCTCCTACCTGCAGGCTTCGGATTCGACGTTGTCTTCGGATTCGACCCTGTTCGGGGGACAGACCCTCGCCGACGAGTTGGCTCGGCGGCGCGGCGACGAAGCGGCGGGTACGACTGGGCCCGCGCAGGCTGCAGAGCCGGCCGCGCCGGAACGGCCGGAGGAAGCCGGCGAGCTGCCTCAGCCGTCGCCGGGCAGGTTCGAAGCGTTGTGGCGGGGCAGCCTGGTGGTGCTGCAGTCGATCCTGGCCGTCGCGTTCGGTGCGGGCCTATTTGTGGCCTTCGACCAGCTGTGGCGCTGGAACAGCATCGTGGCCCTGGTGCTTTCGGTACTGGTCATCCTGGGCCTGGTGGTCGGGGTGCGGGTCGTCCGTAAGACCGAGGACATCGCCAGTACGTTGATCGCGGTCGCGGTGGGGGCGCTGATCACATTGGGACCGCTGGCGCTGTCGTTGCAATCGGGCTAGGTGGGCACCACACAGACAGTGCGCCCAGCAATCAAAGTCGGCTTATCGACGGCCTCGGTGTACCCGTTGCGGGCCGAGGCCGCATTCGAGTACGCGGCCAGGCTGGGCTACGACGGCGTCGAGCTGATGGTGTGGGGTGAGACGGTCAGCCAGGACATCGATGCCGTCGAGAAGCTGTCGCAGCGCTATCGCATGCCGGTGCTCTCGGTGCACGCGCCCTGCCTGCTGATCTCGCAGCGGGTGTGGGGCTCCAATCCGATTCCCAAGCTGGAGCGCAGCGTGAAGGCCGCCGAACAACTGGGCGCGCAAACGGTCGTCGTGCATCCGCCGTTCCGGTGGCAGCGGCGCTACGCCGACGGATTCAGCGAACAGGTGGTGGCCCTCGAAGCGTCCAGCGACGTGATGGTCGCCGTCGAGAACATGTTCCCGTTCCGGGCGGACCGATTCTTCGGGGCCGACCAGTCAAGAGAACGGATGCGCCGGCGTGGCGGTGGCCCAGGACCCGGGTTTTCGGCGTTCGCGCCGTCCTACGACCCGCTCGACGGCGACCACGCGCACTACACGCTGGACCTCTCGCATACCTCGACCGCAGGCACCGACGCGCTGGAGATGGCGCGGCGGATGGGCTCGGGGCTGGTGCACCTGCACCTGTGCGACGGCAGCGGCCTGCCCGCCGACGAGCACATGGTGCCCGGCCGCGGCACCCAACCCACCGCGGAGGTGTGCCAGATGCTGGCCGGCAGCCATTTCGCCGGCCACGTCATTCTGGAGGTGTCCACATCAAGCGCGCGTTCGGCCAACGAGCGTGAAGACATGCTGATCGAATCGTTGCAGTTCGCCCGCACGCACTTGCTGCGCTGACATCGTAGGAGATCATGACCGCGTTATTCACCGAAGCGATGACGCTGCGCGAGGTCGGCCCCGGCGTCTACCCACGCACTTTTGCAGGCGAGCTGAACAAGCACTGGACCATCGGGCCCAAGGTGCACGGCGGCGCGATGCTGGCGCTGTGTGCCAACGCCGCGCGCACCGCGGGCGGCGGTGGGCCAGCTGAGGGCCCTCAGCCGGTTTCCGTGTCGGCCAGCTTTCTGTGGGCGCCGGACCCGGGGCCGATGCTGCTGACGACGTTGATCCGCAAGCGCGGCCGCCGAATCAGCGTGGTCGATGTCGAGCTGACCCAGGGCGACCGCACCGCGGTGCACGCCGTCGTCAACCTCGGTGAGCCCGAGCACGGGACTGTGCCGCTGCTGTCGGCGAACCCGGTCCTGGATTTGATGCCACCCGAACCGCCCGGCGACATCGCGCCGATCGAGCCTGGCCACCCGCTGGCCGGCCTGGTGCACCTGGGCGAAGGGTGCGACATCCGGACGGTGCTGTCGACGCTGGGGCCCAGCGCAGACGGGCGCCCGCCGGTGATCCAGATGTGGGCGCGCCCGCGCGGTGTCGCCCCGGACGCGCTGTTCGCGCTGATGTGCGGCGATGTGTCGGCGCCGGTGACCTTCGCAGTGGAACGCACCGGCTGGGCGCCCACCATTCAGCTGACCGCGTTCCTTCGGGCTCTGCCCGCCGATGGCTGGCTGCGAGTGATCTGCAGCTGCGTCGAGATCGGACAGGACTGGTTCGACGAGGACCACCTCGTCGTCGACCAGACGGGCCGCATCGTGGCGCAGTCGCGCCAATTGGCGATGGTGCCCGGGCGCCCGGAGGCCGCCCAGTAGCAGCGTCGAGCCGTGCCGTCTGCGATGCTTTCCGACATGGCAAGGATCGCGATCATCGGTGGTGGCAGCATCGGCGAGGCATTGCTGTCTGGGTTGCTGCGGGCAGGGCGGCAGGCCAAAGACCTGGTGGCGGCCGAGCGGATTCCGGACCGCGCCAAGTACCTGGCGGACACCTATTCGGTGTTGGTGACGTCGTCGGTGACCGACGCGGTGGACAACGCGACGTTCGTCGTGGTCGCGGTGAAGCCCGCCGACGTCGAGTCCGTGCTCGCGGAGCTGGCCGAAGCGGCTGCCAACGCCGATAACGACAGCGTTGAGCAGGTTTTCGTGACCGTGGCCGCCGGCATCACGATCACCTACTTCGAATCCCGGCTGCCGGCCGGCACCGCGGTGATCCGGGCGATGCCGAACGCGGCGGCGCTGGTGGGCGCGGGGGTGACGGCGCTGGCCAAGGGCCGTTTCGTCACGCCGCCACAGCTCGAGGAGGTCTCGGCCCTGTTCGACGCGGTCGGGGGCGTGTTGACCGTTCCCGAGTCGCAGATGGACGCGGTGACCGCACTGTCCGGTTCGGGACCGGCATATTTCTTCTTGCTGGTCGAGGCCCTGGTCGACGCCGGCGTCGCGGCGGGTCTGAGCCGTCCGGTGGCCGCCGACCTGACCGCCCAGACAATGGCCGGATCAGCGGCGATGCTGCTGGAACGGATGAACCAGGACCGGCCGTCGGCCGAAGGCGCGTCGCTCGGGATGCAGGTGGACGCAACGGCCGCGCAACTGCGGGCCACGGTCACCTCGCCCGGCGGCACAACCGCCGCTGCGCTGCGAGAACTCGAACGCGGGGGCCTACGGGCCGCGGTGGACGCCGCCGTCCAGGCCGCTAAAAGCCGCTCTGAGCAGCTAAGAATTACATCCGAATAATTTTAAGATTTCGAATTGATTAGCCCCCACCAGTACCAGTAACCCCACTAGTCCCGCTATTCTCCTGTGTGTATGCACGTGTGGGTGCCAGCGGAGGGGAAGCCGGTGGCATTGCGCGTGCCTGACACGATTGGGTTGCGATGACGTCTACGAACGGGCCATCGGCGCGAGATTCCGCTGGTAAGGCGCGGGACACTAGTTCCGTCGATGGCCAGCAGGCCAGGACACAATTTCTGACCGTCGCTGAGGTGGCCGCGCTCATGCGGGTCTCCAAGATGACGGTGTACCGGTTGGTGCACAACGGCGAGCTGCCCGCGGTTCGGGTTGGTCGTTCTTTCCGGGTGCATGCCAAGGCCGTCCACGACATGCTGGAGACGTCGTACTTCGACGCCGGCTGAGGTCACCGGGCGCTGCCCGGCGGCGCTGGGCTCGGTGGTTACGCGGTTGGTCACGCTGTGCTGGTTTGAAGCCGGTTTGGTGTTGCGTGCGTCCCGCCGGGTAAGGTGTTCGGGTCCAACCTTTGAAGCAGGTCACGGTCAGATAGCAGCCAGATAGCGGAGTTATGGGTTCAGTCATCAAGAAGCGGCGCAAGCGCATGTCGAAGAAGAAGCACCGCAAACTGCTGCGTCGCACCCGGGTGCAGCGCAGAAAACTTGGCAAGTAAGTCCTGGTAAGTCTTGGGCCGAAGTCACCCGTCGGTAACGCCGCTGTAGCCCCTCGGCCGCTAGGCTGTTTGGGTGGATACGTCGAGCGGTCCTGACGACGCCGGGACAAGCGGCACCGTGCATTACCCCAAAGTCGTGCTGGTCACCGGCGCGTGCCGATTTCTGGGCGGCTACCTGACTGCTCGGCTCGCGCAAAACCCGCTCATCAACGGGGTCATCGCGGTCGACGCGATCGCGCCGAGCAAGGACATGCTGCGCCGGATGGGCCGGGCCGAGTTCGTCCGCGCCGATATCCGCAATCCGTTTATCGCCAAGGTGATTCGAAACGGCGACGTCGACACGGTGGTGCATGCCGCCGCGGCGTCGTACGCGCCGCGCTCCGGCGGCATTGCCGCGTTGAAGGAAATCAACGTGATGGGCGCGATGCAACTCTTCGCCGCCTGTCAGAAGGCGCCGTCGGTGCGTCGGGTCGTGCTGAAGTCGACGTCGGAGGTGTACGGGTCCAGCGCGCACGATCCGGTGATGTTCACCGAGGACAGCAGCAGCCGTCGGCCGTTCCGCGATGGTTTCGCCAAGGACAGCCTCGACATCGAGGGTTACGCGCGCGGACTGGGCCGGCGCCGGCCCGACATCGCGGTCACGATTTTGCGGCTGGCCAACATGATTGGCCCCGCGATGGACACCACGTTGTCGCGGTACCTGGCCGGGCCGCTGGTCCCGACGATGTTCGGCCACGATGCGCGACTGCAGTTGCTACACGAGCAGGATGCGCTGGGCGCACTTGAGCGCGCGGCGATGGCCGGCAAGGCCGGCACCTTCAACATCGGCGCCGAGGGCATCATGATGCTGTCGCAGGCGATCCGGCGCGCCGGCCGAATCCCGTTGCCAGTACCCGGTTTTGGCGTGTTCGCGCTTGATTCGCTGAGACGGGCTAACCGATACACCGAGATCACCCGCGATCAATTCAATTACTTGAGTTACGGCCGGGTGATGGACACCACCCGGATGCGCTCAGAACTTGGCTACCAGCCCAAATGGACGACGGCCGAGGCGTTTGATGACTACGTTCACGGCCGCGGCTTGACTCCCATAATCGACCCACATCGGGTACGCTCCCTGGAGGATCGCTCTATCGCGATTGCCCAGCGCTGGGGTAGCCGAAATCCAATTCCATGGGGTGGGGTCAGGTAGATATCGTGGCGGGTGAAACCAGAGCGAATGTCATTCCACTGCACACGAATCGGGGTCGGGTAGCGGCGCGTCGGAGATCGGGTCAACGGGCAGAAGACTCTGGTCAGCATCCCTCCTTACTTTCTGATCCGCGCAGCGGCGCGTCGACCGAACAGATCGCCGCCGTCGTTCGCGAAATCGACGAGCACCGGCGCGCGGCGGGCACAGGCGGCAGAGCCGGCGCCTCGGGCACAGCCGAGGCGCCACTCAACGAACTCGCCGAGCGGGTCGCCGCCGTGTCCGGATTCCTCCGCAGACGGCTGACCGGTGACTACAGCGTTGACGAGTTCGGGTTCGATCCGCACTTCAACAGCGCGATCGTTCGGCCCTTGCTGAGGTTCTTCTTCAGGTCATGGTTCCGCGTCGAAGTCAGCGGCATCGAGAACCTGCCGAGTGATGGCCCCGCGCTGTTGGTGGCCAACCACGCCGGCGTCTTGCCGTTCGACGGGCTGATGCTGTCGGTGGCGGTTCATGACAATCACCCGTCCGAGCGCGACTTGCGACTGCTGGCCGCCGACATGGTGTTCGAACTGCCCATCGTCGGTGCGGCGGCTCGCAAGGCCGGGCACACCATGGCCTGCACGACGGACGCGCAGCGGCTGCTCGCCTCCGGCGAGCTCACCGCCGTCTTTCCCGAGGGCTATAAGGGTCTCGGCAAGCGCTTCGAGGACCGCTACCGGCTGCAGCGATTCGGCCGCGGTGGCTTCGTCACCGCGGCGCTGCACACCAAGGCGCCGATCATTCCGTGCTCGATCGTCGGGTCCGAAGAGATCTACCCGATGCTGACCGACGTCAAGTTGCTGGCGCGGCTGTTCGGCCTGCCTTACTTCCCGATCACGCCGCTGTTCCCGCTGGCTGGGCCCGCGGGTCTGGTGCCACTGCCGTCCAAGTGGCGCATCGCGTTCGGAGAGCCGATCTACACCGCCGACTACGCCGCCAGCGACGCCGAGGACCCGATGGTGACGTTCGAGTTGACCGATCAGGTGCGCGAAACCATCCAGCAGACGCTGTACCGCCTGCTGGCTGGTCGTCGCAACATCTTCTTCGGCTGAGCTTCCCTACCTGACCAGGGTGAACTGGCACACGTTCGTGTAGCCGTCGCGGAACAGGTCCGAGCAACCGCGCAGGTAGTGCAGGTAGATGTCGTAGGTCTCCTGCCCCTTCAGGGCAATCGCCTCATCTTTGTGCGCCTCGAGCGCATCCCCCCAGGCCGTCAACGTCGGAACGTAGTTCTTCCCGATGAAGTGGCGACGCTCGATCTTGAATCCGGCGTCCGTGGAGTACCTGTCGACCTGTTCGACCTGGGGCAACTTTCCGCCGGGGTAGATCTCCTTCAAGATGAATCTGATGAACCGCAGCAGGGTCATCGTCGTCTTCAAGCCGAGTTCCTTGCCCTCCTCGGCGGTGGGCACCACGATGGTGTGCAGCAACATCCTGCCGTCGTCGGGCAGCAAGCTGTAGAACTTCTTGAAGAAGACGCCGTAACGCTCGTATCCGGCATCGCCCGCTCCGTCGGCAAAGTGCTCGAACGCGCCCAGCGACACGATGCGGTCCACGGGCTCGTCGAATTGTTCCCAGCCCTGGATCCGCACCTCTTTGCGACGGGGGCTGTCCATCTCTTCGAACTTGGCCACATCATGGGCGTACTGGTTCTCGCTCAGCGTCAAGCCGATCACGTCGACGTCGTACTCCTGCACCGCGTGCCGCATCGTCGAGCCCCAGCCGCAGCCGATGTCCAGCAGCGTCATGCCGGGCTCGAGGTTGAGCTTGTCCAGGGCGAGCTTGCGCTTGGCGTACTGCGCCTCTTCCAGCGTCATGTTCGGACGCTCTTCGAAATAGCCGCAGCTGTAGGTCATCGACGGATCAAGCCAGAGCTTGAAGAATTCGTTCGACTTGTCGTAGTGAGATCGGACTGCCTCGACCGGCGGCTTCAGCTGGGTGCCACCCGATTCACCCTGTGACGTCATTGGATTTGCCCCTACTTTCCCGCGGATATTGATGCTATCGCGGCGACGGTTTCTTCAGCGCCAGCGTCTTGATATGCGGCCTCCCCCAGCATCGTGACGACACTGGTGACGACCGGTTTTCCCTCGGCGTCTGTGACTTCGCTGCGGATCTCGGCGATCACGGCGCCGTGGGATTCGATCACCGAGTCTAGATAGGTGTCGAAGTACAGCCTATCGTGCGCCACGATCGGGCGGTGAAACTGGAATTTCTGGTCGCGGTGGACGACCCGGGCGATGTTGATCGGGATCTTGAACTTCGTGAAGAGCTCCAGCTGCACACGGCGTCCCGCAACGGCCAGGAAGGTCAGGGGAGCGAGCAGCGCCTCGTAACCGGCGTCTGCGGCGTCCGCCTCGCTGTAGTGCGTCGGATGGTCGTCCTTTAACGCGAGCGCGAACTCGCGGATCTTCTCGCGTCCGACCTCGAAATAGTCCGATGCACGGTAATGGCTGCCGATGACTTCTTCGGCTCCTTGGAAGACTGTCATGACGCTTGCTCTCCGCTCGAATAGACGCTAGCGGCGCAGCTTATCAGCGCGATTGGCGTCTGGACGCCAACGCTGCCAGTGCACCGCCCGCCGCGCCGAGCGCCAGCGCCGACGGCACCCCGATCCGAGCGGCCTTGCGCGCGGTTCGAAAATCGCGGATCTCCCAGTCGCGTTCGCGGGCCAGGGCGCGCAGCCGGGCGTCGGGGTTGATGGCGACTGCGGTGCCCACCAGCGACAACATCGGCACGTCGTTGAAGCTGTCGGAATAGGCGGTGCAGCGTTTCAGATTGAGACCCTCGCGGATGGCCAGCGACCGCACGGCGTGGGCTTTGCCGGGGCCGTGCAGAATCTCGCCGACCAGCCTGCCGGTGAACACGCCGTCGACCGATTCGGCGACGGTGCCCAGCGCACCGGTCAGCCCGAGGCGGCGCGCGATGGTGGACGCGAGCTCGTAGGGCGTGGCGGTGATCAGCCAGACCTGCTGGCCGGCATCGAGGTGCATCTGCGTGAGCTCGCGGGTGCCGGTCCAGATCTTTTCGGCGATGATCTCGTCGTAGATCTCCTCGCCGAGAGCTACCAGCTGCTCGACCGATCGGCCTTCGATGAACGCGAGCGCCTTGCGCCGCCCGGCGGCGACGTCGTCACTGTTTTCCTTGCCGAGCAACTGAAATTTGGCTTGCGCGTAGATGAATCCGAGCACGTCGCGATAGGTGAAGTAATTTCGGGCCGCCAGCCCGCGACCGAAATGCACCGCCGACGAGCCCTGCACCAGCGTGTTGTCCACGTCGAAGAACGCGGCGGCGGTCAGGTCGACGGGCGGCTGCGGACGGTCATCCGAAGCGGCCGCAGGGGCCTCAGTGGCCTGCGCGGCCTTCAGGTCATCAAGCGCACGGCTGGCGCTGGCGTTGTCGGCCAGCGTCTCCACGTCAACGCGACCGGTGCCGTCTGCGTTGCCGGGTTCAGCGGAAGTCATCGACAAACCTCCTCAATCGCCGTGCCCGCCCAGTGGCCGGTACCAAGATTATCCGGCACGCGTGTGAAGGAGGTGCCGAGCGTGACGTCTGCGTCACGCTCGACGCCATCAGGTCATGACCACATGGCCACGTTCGTCGTCACGGCGCCCGTGTAGTTGCGGTGCGCGATCGCGCCCGCGGCCCGCAACCGGCCCAGCGCCTCGCGCATCATCGCCTCGCCGCGAACCCAGCGCTGGTGCGCCTCGGCGTGGGCCGCAGCGCCCTGCCCCGTCCACGTCGCGTGCAAATCGGTTACCAGAGAATCGATTTCGCCGAGCATGCGCTCGGTGTGGCGGCCAAAATCCGCCATCCGCCGCACCGCGTCGGCCAACGCCTCCGGATCCACCCGGAACGCCTCAGCCATTCCGCACGCCCCGCAGCGCCCGGGCGGAGGCGGCCTCGTTCTGCTGATAGCCCACACCGGCGTCGTCGACCGCGATGGCCAGCTGCGACAACCCCAGCTGAACCTCGCCGGCCCCGCGACGCCACAGCTCCCATGCAGAGGCGTAGGCGCCGCCGGACGCGCCCCGCCAGCCGCCCAGCAGCTGGCCGACCTGACCGTCCAACTCGGCCAGCCGATTGTGCAGGTCCTTGGCGCCGCCACTCAGCCCCGAAGCGAATCGCTGCATCGCCGCGGGATCCACCTTGAGGGTGTTGTCGCCGCCCATGGCGGCAACGTAACGCCCATCGCCCCTGGCCACAATTCACCCTGAGGATCCACACTGGTGGGCGTGACCCAGGCCCCGCAGGTGGAGTTGCTGACCCGCGACGGGTGCGCCATCTGCGTACGCGTACACGCCCGGCTGGCTGAACTGGCCGATGAACTGGGCTTCGACCTGTCCACGACGGACGTGGACGCCGCGGCGTCGGCGGGCAACCCCGGGCTGCGGGCCGAGTTCGGCGACCGGCTGCCGGTGATCCTGCTGGACGGCCGCGAGCACAGCTACTGGGAGATCGACGAGGCCCGGCTGCGCGCGGATCTGGCGGCCCGTTAACCGCCTTGCTATCAGCCCCGCCCGCGCACCATCGGTGCGGCCCGAAGGACCGTCGGCTTTAGCCTTCGGGTGAATCGGGCCTGGCGGACAGCCATGTGGTCGTGAGTTTGTCGGTGTTGATTCGTAGGGTCCGTGGCATGTCCGAGCATCGGTTTCACCGTCTCGGTTGGCTATGTTTCGGAGTCGACGGTGCGCGGCCACATTGAGCATCAGTGGGATGCGGTGGCCGCGTGAGGCGGGCGTACGTGTTTCGGTTGCGGCCCACCGCCCGTCAGCATGTGGCGTTGGCGGGATGTGTGGATGCGCATCGGGAGTTGTACAACGCGGCGTTGCAGGAACGGCGCGACGCATGGTCGCGCAGTAAAACTCGGATCACCTATAGAGATCAGTCAGCGCAGCTGACCGAGATCCGGGCCGCCCGGCTCGATCAGGCGGTGTGGTCGTTCTCGTCACAGCAGGCCACGTTGCGCCGGCTCAACAAGTCGTTTCAGGGATTTTTCCGGCGGGTCAAGCGCGGTGAGCGGGCCGGCTATCCACGGTTCAAAGGGGCCGCCCGGTTCGACAGTGTGGAGTGGCCCAAGGACGGCGATGGCGCCCGGTGGCGACCCGATCAGCGGCGGGTGTATCTGCAAGGCATCGGACAGGTCAAAGTCGAGGTTCATCGGCAGGTGCTTGGTCGAGTCAAGACGATCCAGATCAAACGCCAAGGTCGGCGATGGATGCTGGTGTTGTCCTGTGACGACGTGCCAGGCGACCCGCTACCAGCGACCGGTCGGCAGGCGGGGGTCGACGTCGGGATTGCCAGTTTCGCCACGACCAGCAATGGGCGGCACATCGACAATCCGCGCTGGGGCCGGGTCGCGGCGGACCGGCTGGCGACAGCACAGCAGCGGCTCCAACGCACTCGCCGAGGCGGCAAGAACCGTGTGGCCAAACGGGAAACCGTGGCCGCGCGGCACCGCAAGATCGCGAATCAGCGCAAGGACTTTCACCACAAACAAGCCCGCACCCTGGTCGAGAGATACGACGTGTTGGTGGTGGAAGACCTAAAGATCGCTAACATGGTTCGGCGGCCCAAACCCGCCCCCGACCCCACCACTCCTGGCAGTTACCTGCCCAATGGTGCCCGAGCAAAATCCGGGCTCAACCGAAGCATCCGTGACGCTGGCTGGGGCCAGTTCGTCTCAATACTGCGCGCCAAAGCGGAAGACGCTGGGCGTATCTGCATTGAGGTCGACCCCCGGCACACCTCGGACCGCTGTGAGCACTGTGGGCACGCGGCGCGGGAAAATCGCGTCACCCAAGCGGATTTCGTCTGCCAAAGCTGTGGTTACACGGCCCAGGCCGACGAGCACGCCGCACGCAACATCTTGCGGGCTGGACTGGCCCTTCACGCCCAAGCAGCGTGAGAAGAAGCCGACGGCTTCCAGCCATCGGAGAAGTCACTATTTGGTAGCCCAGCTCATCAACGATTACCGTAGACACCAGTTCAGTTACGGCTTGGAAAGCAAAGGAGCTGGCCAGGTGATCCTGCCGTGAGCATCCTGCTCTTCGGGGTTTCGCACCGCAGTGCGCCGGTCTCCGTCCTGGAACAACTCAGCCTCGACGAATCCGACCAGACCAAGATCGTCGACCGAGTGCTGCAGTCGTCGCTGGTGACCGAGGCCATGGTGTTGTCGACGTGTAACCGCGTCGAGGTGTACGCCGTGGTGGACGCGTTCCACGCCGGCCTGGCGGTGATCGGGCAGGTGCTCTCGGAGCACTCCGGGATGTCCATGGGCGACCTGACCAAATACGCCTACGTCCGCTACAGCGAGGCCGCCGTCGAGCACTTGTTCGCGGTCGCCAGCGGTCTGGATTCAGCGGTGATCGGCGAGCAGCAGGTGCTCGGTCAGGTGCGCCGCGCATATGCCGCCGCGGAGGCCAACCGCGCCGTCGGCCGGGTGCTGCACGAGCTGGCCCAGCGGGCGCTGTCGGTGGGTAAGCGGGTGCATTCCGAAACGGCGATCGACGCCGCCGGCGCCTCGGTGGTGTCGGTCGCGCTGGGCATGGCCGAACGCAAGCTGGGCGGGCTGCCCGGGAAAACCGCACTGGTGATCGGCGCCGGGGCCATGGGCGCGCTCTCGGCGGCGCAGCTCACCCGCGCGGGCATCGGTCGCATCGAGGTGCTCAACCGGTCGCTGTCCCGGGCGCAGGGGTTGGTCCGCAAAATCCGCCAATCGGGTGTCGAGGCCGAAGCGTTGACCTTCGACGGCCTGGCCGACGCACTGGCCGATGCCGACGTCGTGGTCAGCTGCACCGGGGCGGTCACCCCGGTGGTGTCGCTGGCCGATGTGTATCACGCGCTGGCGGCAGCGCACCGCGACGAAGCAACCCAGCCGCTGGTGCTATGCGACCTGGGCATGCCGCGCGACGTCGATCCCGCGGTGGCCGGACTACCCGGCGTCTGGGTCGTCGACGTGGACCGCGTCCAGCACGAGCCGGCGGCCCACGCCGCGGCCACCGACGTCGACGCCGCGCGGAGCATCGTCGCCAACGAAGTCGCCGGCTATCTGGTGGGGCAGCGGATGGCCGAGGTCACCCCCACCGTGACGGCGTTGCGCCAGCGGGCCGCCGATGTGGTCGAAGCGGAACTGCTCCGCCTGGACAACCGGTTGCCCGAGCTGGAAAGCGCCGAGCGTGAAGAGGTGGCCCGCACCGTGCGCCGGGTCGTGGACAAGTTGCTGCACGCGCCCACAGTGCGGATCAAGCAGCTGGCCAGTGCCCCCGGCGGCGACAGCTACGCCGAGGCACTGCGCGAGCTTTTCGAACTCGACCAGACCGCCGTCGACGCCGTTGCCGCGGGCGAATTGCCTGTGGTGCGAGGCGATTTCGACGCCGGAACTCCAACACCTTCCGCCGAGTAGCCGATTGGCTCACGTGATCCGGATAGGCACTCGGGGCAGTGCGTTGGCCACCACCCAGGCCGCTGCCGTCAGGGACGCTCTCATCGCCAACGGCCATCCCGCCGAGTTGGTGACCATCAGCACCGTGGGCGACCGCTCCTCGGCGCCCATCGAAAGTCTGGGGGTGGGCGTCTTCACCACCGCGTTGCGGGAGGCCATCGACGACGGCCGTGTCGACGCGGCTGTGCACTCGCACAAGGATTTGCCGACGGCCCCCGACCCGAGGTTCACCATCGCCGCCATACCGCCACGCAACGACCCCCGCGACGCGGTGGTAGCGCGCGACGGGCTGGTGCTGGGGGAGTTGCCGACGGGATCGGTGGTGGGCACCTCGTCCCCGCGGCGGGCCGCACAGCTTAGAGCATTGGGTCTCGGTTTGGAAATCCGCCCCCTACGAGGCAACCTAGATACCAGGTTGAACAGGGTAAGCAGTGGTGATCTTGACGCCGTCGTCGTGGCCCGGGCCGGTCTGGCCCGACTGGGCCGCCTCGACGACGTCACCGAGACGTTAGAGCCGGTGCAGATGTTGCCAGCACCGGCTCAAGGCGCGCTCGCGGTCGAGTGCCGCGCCAGTGACAGCCGGTTAGCGGCGGTGCTGGCGGAGTTGGACGACGCCGACACGCGCGCGGCGGTCACCGCGGAGCGAACCCTGCTCGCCGAACTGGAGGCCGGTTGCTCCGCACCGGTGGGCGCGATCGCAGAAGTGGTCGAGTCCATCGATGAGGAAGGCCGCGTCTTCGAAGAGCTCTCGCTGCGCGGCTGCGTGGCGGCGCTGGACGGATCGGACGTGATCCGTGCGTCCGGCGTCGGCGCCTCCAGTCGGGCACGCGAGCTTGGGCTCTCGGTCGCCGCGGAGTTGTTCGAGCTGGGCGCCCGGGAGCTGATGTGGGGAGCGCGGCAAGACCCCGCGCGAGAAAGTACTGGAAATGATTGGGAGCGACAATGACTCGCCAACCAACCGTGCGAGGGCGTAAGCCGAGACCGGGCCGCATCACCTTCGTGGGCTCCGGACCGGGCGACCCGGGACTGCTGACCACGCGGGCGGCCGCCGTGCTGGCGAACGCGGCCCTGGTGTTCACCGACCCCGACGTGCCCGAGCCGGTGCTAGCGCTGATCGGTAAGGACCTGCCGCCCGTCTCGGGCCCGGTGCCGGCCGAACCGGCCGCCGGGAGCGCGGACGCGGGCAGCGCCGAGCAGGAGAGCGCGCCGGCGGTGGTGCCCGGCGGCCCCGACATCCGCCCGGCGCTGGGCGATCCGGCCGAGGTCGCCAAGACACTGACCGCCGAGGCCAAGGCGGGCGCCGACGTGGTGCGGCTGGTCGCGGGCGACCCGCTGACCGTGGATTCCGTCATCACCGAGGTGAATGCCGTTGCGCGCACCCACTTGCACATCGAGATCGTGCCCGGCCTGGCGGCCACCAACGCCGTCCCGACCTATGCGGGGCTGCCCCTGGGCTCGTCGCACACCGTGGCCGACGTGCGCGGTGACGTGGACTGGGAGGCGCTGGCCGCTGCTCCCGGGCCGCTGATCCTGCAAGCCACCGCCTCGCATCTGGCCGACGCGGCGCGCACCTTGATCGAGCACGAGCTGGCCGAGACCACCCCGTGCGTGGTGACCGCGCAAGGCACCACCTGTCAGCAGCGTTCCGTCGAAACGACACTGCAGGGATTGACCGACCCGGCCGTCCTGAGCGGCACCTTGCAGGATCAGGGGGCCAAGGTGTCCCTCTCGACCGGCGGGGACCCGCTGGGCGGGCCGCTGGTGGTGACCATCGGCAAGACGGTGGCCAGCCGGGCGAAGCTGAATTGGTGGGAGAGCCGCGCACTCTACGGCTGGACCGTGCTGGTGCCGCGCACCAAGGACCAGGCGGGCGAGATGAGCGAGCGGCTGACGTCCTACGGCGCCCTGCCGGTCGAGGTGCCCACCATCGCCGTCGAACCGCCGCGCAGCCCCGCGCAGATGGAGCGCGCCGTCAAGGGCCTGGTCGACGGCCGTTTCCAGTGGGTGGTATTCACCTCCACCAACGCGGTGCGTGCGGTGTGGGAGAAGTTCGGCGAATTCGGTCTGGACGCCCGCGCCTTCTCCGGGGTGAAGATCGCGTGCGTCGGCGAGTCGACGGCCGACCGGGTTCGCGCTTTCGGCATCAGCCCCGAGCTGGTGCCGGCCGGCGAACAGTCCTCGCTGGGTCTGCTGGACGACTTCCCGCCCTACGACAGCATTTTCGACCCGGTGAACCGGGTCCTGCTGCCGCGCGCCGACATCGCCACCGAGACGCTGGCCGAGGGCCTGCGTGAGCGCGGCTGGGAGATCGAGGACGTCACCGCCTACCGGACCGTCCGCGCCGCACCCCCGCCGGCGGCCACCCGCGAAATGATCAAAACGGGCGGCTTCGACGCGGTGTGCTTCACCTCCAGCTCCACGGTGCGAAACCTGGTCGGCATCGCCGGCAAGCCGCACGCGCGGACCATCATCGCCTGCATCGGCCCCAAGACCGCCGAGACCGCAGCCGAATTCGGGTTGCGGGTGGATGTGCAGCCCGATACCGCCGCGGTCGGACCGCTGGTCGACGCGCTGGCCGAACATGCCGCGCGCCTGCGCGCCGAGGGCGCGCTGCCTCCGCCGCGCAAGAAGAGCCGCAGGCGCTAGATGGCCTACCCGCGGCAGCGCCCGCGCCGGCTCCGCTCAACCCCCGCGCTTCGTCGCTTGGTTGCGCAAACCTCTTTGGAGCCAAGGCATTTGGTGCTGCCGATGTTCGTCGCCGACGGTATCGACGAACCGCGGCCCATTGCCTCGATGCCGGGGGTGGTGCAGCACACCCGCGACTCGCTGCGCAGCGCTGCCGCCGATGCCGTCGCCGCCGGGGTGGGCGGGGTGATGCTCTTCGGTGTTCCGCGCGAAGGGGACAAGGACGCGACCGGTTCGGCCGGCACCGACCCCGATGGCATCCTCAACGTCGCCCTGCGCGACCTGGCCAAGGACCTCGGTGACGCAACCGTCTTGATGGCCGACACCTGCCTGGACGAGTTCACCGATCACGGACACTGCGGCGTCCTCGACGACCGGGGCCGGGTGGACAACGACGCGACGTTGGCCCGCTATGTGAAACTGGCGGTGGCGCAAGCGGAATCGGGTGCACACGTGGTCGGGCCCAGCGGGATGATGGACGGCCAGGTGGGCGCGATCCGCGACGGCCTGGACGCCGCCGGCTACACCGACGTGGTGGTCCTGGCCTACGCCGCGAAGTTCGCCTCGGCGTTCTACGGCCCGTTCCGCGAGGCGGTGAGCTCGAGCCTGTCCGGCGACCGGCGCACCTATCAGCAGGAGCCGGGCAACGCCCGCGAGGCGCAGCGCGAGATCGAACTGGATCTCGGTGAGGGCGCCGACATCGTGATGGTCAAACCCGCATTGGGCTACCTGGACGTGGTGTCCGCGGCGGCCTCGATTTCGCCGGTGCCGGTGGCCGCCTATCAGGTCTCGGGGGAGTACGCGATGATTTGCGCGGCGGCGGCGAACAATTGGATCGACGAGCAGCCGGCGGCGCTGGAATCGCTGACCAGCATCCGACGCGCCGGAGCCGACATCGTCCTGACCTACTGGGCCGCTGCCGCGGCGGATTGGCTTTCCTGAATGGCGCAGGAGGCGGGTGACAATCACGAGATGGAGCTGCACATGACGCCGCCGTCGCCAGCGGGGGACAGCACAACCAAGCCGTTGTTCTACGAACCCGGCGCCAGCTGGTATTGGCTGCTGGCCGGCCCCGCGGCGGCGGTGTCGATGATCCTGATCGAAAGGTCCAGCCACGCCGGCGTGGGGCTGACGATTCCGGTGATCTTTCTGGTGATGGTGTCGCTGTTCCTGGGAATCCAGGTCAAGGCGGCGCGCATGCACACCTCGGTCGAGCTGACCGAAGACGCGCTGCGGCACGGCACCGAGACGATCCTGGTTCGCGAGATCGTCAAGGTTTATCCGGCGGCCGAGAATTCCGTCCAGTCCGGGCTGCCGCTGGCGCGCTGGCAGACGGCGCGGACGCTGGGCGAACTCAA
The DNA here is from genome assembly GCA_963708995.1 of uncultured Actinomycetota bacterium. Taxonomy (GTDB): domain Bacteria; phylum Actinomycetota; class Actinomycetes; order Mycobacteriales; family Mycobacteriaceae; genus Mycobacterium. Next base: position 401,401 of record CAVPUR010000012.1, on the reverse strand, counting down.
CGGGGTCCCGCGCGGCCGGGTCGGCATCGGCTTGAGGCTCACCGGGGGCCGCACCGCACAGGCCTGGGCACGCCGCCACCGCCACCTTCGCGACGCGTTGATCCCGCTGGTCCAGGAGCGTGTCGGCCCGGCGCCGGATCTCGACGACGACGATGAGTTTGACGACGACGACGGATCACCCCGGTGATCGGCCGGATCCGGGGTCTGCTCGAACTCGGCCTGGCTCTCGCCGCGCTGGCGGGAACCGGGATCAGCTGGTTGCATGCGCGTCACACGGTAGGCGTCGCGCCGATCGCGGACGGGCAGCCGTCGACCACGGCATTGGTGTTTGACCCTCAGCAGCTTCTGCTCACCATGTTGCTGGCGATGCTCGCGGGGGTGTTGCTCGTGGTCGGGGCCGACCGAGTCAGGCGCTCTCGGCCAGGACGGTTCAGGCCGTCTTCCTGATCAGCGGCAGCACCAGCTGACGACGGCTGACGATGGCGTCGGCGAGGTTGCGCAGCGCCGCGTGTACCGAGCCCGCAATCGGAAACATGGGTTCGGTCCCGTCGCCCAGCAGCTCGATGACCGCGGGATTCGCGACCAATGTCCACTCCACCCCGGCGGCGCGGCAGTCTTCATCGAGCCCGTGCAACAGCGAGATGCCAGCCGGAGCAAAGTGCGTCACGCCGCTCATGTCCAGCACCAGGTTGGTTTGCTCGAGGATGAAACGCCTGATGTACCCGCCGATCCGGTCGACGTTGAGGCCGTCGATTTCGCCTCGGATGCTCACCACCGTCGCGAGGTGACGGCAGTGCGCCCGGACCCGAGCGCCGCCGTAATCGAAGGTGCTGGCGTCCGAAGCCGGCTCCGCGATCGCGAGAGTCATAAGCGTCCTTCCCCAAGTCCCCAAGCACCGATGAAAACCTGACTCCCACCAAACCAGCAAAATCTAAGGGGACCGGAAGCCGCGTCTAACTCTTTGCTAAAGAACCGGCTTTCCTGAGGCTTTCCTGGGGCATGCCGGGTTTCGGCAACCTCGAGGACGGCCGATCGGGGCTTCGGCGAGGCAGCCGCGCCGTGTTGCCTCGACGCGGCCCTCACGCCATCGCGGCGATCGCGCTGTTATTCTGCGATGGCTGTCGGTTGCTAGTCGGGGGGCTTGTGACATGGCCTGTGGCACGGATCGGTCGCCCGGTCAGCCGAGCTAGAAGGCGAACGAAACAGCAGGATCCGGACGGAAAGAGCATCGTGCGCGGCGCAGAGATCAGGGGCGAGATCAAGGCCCTGACGGGACTGCGCATCGTCGCCGCGGTGTGGGTGGTGCTGTTTCACTTCCGGCCCATGGTGAGCGACGTGTCGCCCGATTTCCGCGAGAGTCTCTCCCCGGTGCTCAACTGCGGCGCCCAAGGCGTCGACCTGTTCTTCATCCTCAGCGGGTTCGTGCTGACCTGGAACTACCTCGAACGCATGGGCCGGTCGTGGTCGTGGCGCGAGACGGTGCACTTCCTGTGGCTGCGGCTGGCCAGGGTGTGGCCGGTTTACCTGGTCACGTTGCATCTGGCGGTCCTGTGGATAATTTTCACCCTGCACGTCGGTCGCGTGCCGTCGCCGGACATGGCCAAGCTCACCGCGATCAGCTACGTGCGCCAAGTCCTGCTGGTGCAGCTGTGGTTTGAGCCGTTCTTCGACGGGACCAGCTGGGACGGGCCGGCCTGGTCGATCAGCGCGGAATGGCTGGCCTACCTGTTGTTCGGCGTGCTCGTCCTGGTGATTTTCCGGATGAAGCTCGCCACGCGGGCGCGCACCCTGATGGTGCTGGCCTTCGTGGCGCAGCTGCCGCCGATGGTGCTGCTGCTGACCAGCGGCTTCTTCTACACGCCGTGGAGCTGGCTGCCACGCATCGTCACCCAGTTCACCGCGGGTGCGCTGGCCTGCGCCGCCGTGCGCAGGCTGGAGCTCAGCGATCGCGCCCGCCGCGTGGTCGGGTACGTTTCGCTGCTCGTCATCGTCGCCATGGTGGGCAGCATCTACGTTTTAGACGCGCATCCGATCCACGGCGTCCTGGACAGCGGTGGCGTGGTCGACGTGCTGTTCGTTCCGCTGGTGATCACGCTGGCGATCGGTGTGGGCAGCCTGCCGTGGCTGCTGTCGACCCGGGTAATGGTGTACGGCGGCCAGATCTCGTTCTGCCTGTACATGGTGCATGAGCTGGTGCACACCGGCTGGACATGGGCCGTGGAGCAGTTCCAGCTCACGCCGTGGCACTCCGACTCGCCATGGAAGTGGAACATCTTCGGCCTGCTCGCGATCGCCGTGGCTTTGTCCAGCCTGATGTATCACTTCGTCGAAGAGCCTGCCCGTCGTTGGATGCGCAGAATGGTCGACATCAGGCCCGCCAGCGCGAATGCCGAGGCCGGGGAGCCGGCAAGCGCCAAGCTGCATCAGATCGACGGCGGGCTGGAAGGGGTCTCGGCGCGCGCGGTGTGACCCAGCTCGCGTCGATTTACCCGTACACTTTTGCTGGTAAGTACTGATTTGGTTGCGGCACACGCTGATTCGTTTGTGGTGGGGGTGTGAGTGAGTCGTTTTCGCACGGTGATCGTTAGTCTGGGTCTTCTGGTCGGCCTGGTGTTCGAGATGCTGGGAAACCCGGCGCACCCGCAACGGGTGCGGGCCTATGGCTTACTGAGCCAGGACTTCTTGCTGAAACACGTCGCAGTGGTCGGCGACTCCTACACCACCGGCACCGACGAAGGCGGCCAGGGCCCGAATGCGTGGACCGCTCGCGCCTGTCAGACGCTCGCTCAGCGAGGCATGCAGATCGGAGCCGATGTGGCTGCGGAGGGCAAGGCCGGCTACGCGGTGCCCGGCGACCACGGAAGTATCTTCGAGGATCTGACGGCCAGGGCGGTCAAGCCCGACGATGCGCTGGTGGTGTTCTTCGGCTCCCGCAACGACCAGGGCGTCGATCCCGGGCTCGTCGCCGAAAAGGCCCGCGCAGCCTTCCTTTTGGCCCGCCGCTTTGCGCCGACCGCGAGGTTCCTGGTGATCGGACCGCCGTGGCCGACCGCCGATGTACCCGCATCCGTATTACAGGTTCGCGACGTGATCAACGCCCAGGCCCGGGCCGTGGGAGCAGCGTTCGTCGATCCGATCGGCGACCGCTGGTTCGTCGATCGGCCCGACCTGATCGGCGTGGATGGGGTGCACCCCAACGATGCGGGGCATCAGTATCTGGCCGACAAGATCGCGCCGCTCATTCGCATGCAACTGTCCCGGTGAGCAAAGTTCCTGCCGCACAAGCCGTTTAGTCCTCTGCGTGGCGCTCGTAGTCCCAGCGCTCAAGGCGCGCTTGCAGATTCAGCAACCCAATCGCGGCGAGTGGTGTGGCGGCCGAAAGGCAGACCATCAGCAGCGGAGTCATGTGGAAAACCTCCCGACGAACTTAATTGATATGACGTGCCGCTTCGGTGGAAAGTTCACCCGAGTTTAGTTGTCCGCACACGGCGCGATCGGCCAACGCGCCGAGCACGGGTGCAAAACAATTGCGCGTACCCGCGGTCAGATCTCCGGTTTCAGGGTCAGCAGCAGCACGCACGCGGTGGCTACGCCGGCGAGGGCCAGGCTGGTCTTCGCCGAACTGCGCGGGGCAGCGGCGAACCGACCGGGATTCTCGACCACATACAGAGTGATCACCGCCAGTCCGGCGGAGACGAGCGTCGCGGCGAGCTTGGCCGGCAGGCTCGCCGGCTGACCCAGTAGTCGCGGCAGGAGGAGCAGCACCGGCCAGTGCCAGAGGTACCACGAGTAGGACACCCGGCCGAGCGCCCGCATGACCGGCCGGTACAGCAGGCGACCGGGACCCATGCCGCCGGTGACACAGCCGCCGCCGATCACCAGCGCGGTGCCCAGCACCGGCAGCAGCGCCGCGGTGCCGGGATACGGCGTGTTCGGGCCCAGCTGGTGGCAGGTCAGCACGATCAGGGCCAGGCCACCCCACCCGGCGATCGCCGCGGGCAGCGGGGGTAGCCGGCGCCATTGGCGGATCGACAGGGCCACCAGACCGCCCGCGACCAGCTCCCAGGCGCGGGTGGGCAGCGAGAAGAACGCCCAGGGCGGCGCCGTGCGGGTCCACAGCACGGCCGCCGCCAACGACGCCGCACCGACCACCCCAAGGGCTGCGTACGGCGCCGCCTGCCGCCGCGGCGCCCCGCCGCGCGCGGCCGACCAGCCACGCCGCGCCGATGATCAACGCCGGCCAGATCAGATAGAACTGCTCCCCGACGCCCAGCGACCAGTAGTGCTGGAACGGCGACGGCGCGGTGTCCCAGGCCAGATTGTCGGCGCCGGTGCCCCGCAGGGCGAACCGGTAGTTGCCGACATAGAGGGCACTGGCGATGCCGTCCAGGAAAACGTTTCGGGCCTGCGCTGGCGGCAGCGCGACGGCGGCCGCGATCGCGGTCGCGATGGCGACGGTGGCCGCCGCCGGCAGCAGGCGGCGGGCCCGCGCACCGTAGAACCGGGCAAGCCGGATGGTGTTGGTGGTGGTCGCCTCACGCCAGAGCAGCCCGGTGATTAGGAAGCCGGAGATGACGAAGAAGACGTCGACGCCGATGTAGCCGCCGGAAAGACCCGGGACGCCCGCGTGGCAGAGGACGACCGCCAGCACCGCGACGGCGCGCAAACCCTCGATGTCCGGACGGAACTCGCCCCGAGAAACCCGCCGCTCCGCTTGACGGGCGCCGTTGGAGGTGTCTACCTGCCGGTCAGTCATACCTTTTGGTGGCTAGGACGCCATCCAGGCCAGCTCGCCGGGCAGTTGCGTGCGCCAGTAGACCGTGTCGTGCCCGCCCAGGGAGAAGCTGCCCGCCGGCGGCTTCTTCAGCTGGCCGACGAACTGGCGGGTGGCGAAATAGAAGCGGTCAAAGGTGCCGCAGTCCACCCGCAGGGGAATCGAGTTCAGCGCCGGCAGACCCAGCACGCTGTTTTGCACATAGTCGTCGTAGCTGTCGAACGCCCCCGGCGCGCTACCGGTGAACGAGGTGTACAACGCCGGACTGATCGCGCAGATCCCGGCGACTCGCGACGGTCCCAGCCGCGCGCCCAGCAGCAGCGAGCCGTATCCGCCCATCGACCACCCCATGAAACCCACCCGGGAGGTGTCCATACCCATCGAGCTCAGCATCGGCAGCAGCTCTTCGAGCACCATCGCCCCGGAGTCTCCGCCCTCGGCCCTGCGGTGCCAGTAGGTGTTGCCGCCGTCAACACCCACCACGGCGAATGGCGGCCGGCCGTCCTTGACGAGTTTGGCCAGGCCCTCTTCGACACCCATTTCCAGCATCTGGGTGGCGTCGGCGTCCACGCCGTGCAGTGCGATCACCGGCCGCAGCATTCCGGTCTGGCCCGGCGGCATGGCGATCACCCAATTGGTCTTGATGCCGCCGCGGGCCGCTGAGACGAACGAGCCGGTGAGCTTGGTCGGCAGGGTGGCGCCCGCGGCCGGCGGCTCGAATGGCGCGGGAGCCTGCGGCGGCGCCGCTTGCGGTTCGAGCGGATCAAGCAGGGCGCTGAGCGCGAAGACGCCGGCGGCAGCCGCGCTGGCACCGGCGCCCATGCGCAATACCGCACGGCGTTTCAGGTGAGGCACGAGCGACATAATGCCGCTCCGCGTCGCGTTTAGCGCCACAGCCACGCCGGGCCGGAAAGCACCGTGACTGCGCCGTGACAGTCGGGATCCGATCTCGCCGGTTTCAACCCTCGCGTGGCGGGCCGGCCTCCCGGAGGATTGACTGTTCGGTGTCGCGTCAATACCGCGCCGACCCTGAGCCGCAAAAGGAGAGCGAATGAGCCTGGCATTTCACTGGTTTCTGCCGACGTATGGGGATTCGCGAAACCTGGTGGCCGGCGGGCACGGCACGGCGATGCAGGGCGACCGTCCTGCGAGTTTGCGCTATTTGCACCAGATTTGCGGGGCGGCCGAAGACAACGGTTTCGAGGCGGTGCTCACCCCCACCGGGTTGTGGTGCGAGGACGCCTGGTTGACGACGGCGATGCTGATCGAGGGCACCGAGACCCTGAAATTCTTGGTTGCTTTTCGTCCCGGGCTGCTCAGTCCGACCCTGGCCGCGCAGATGGCCGGAACCTTCCAGCGGCACTCGCGCGGACGGCTGCTGCTCAATGTCGTCACCGGCGGTGAGCCGCATGAGCAGCAGGCCTACGGGGATTACCTGGACAAACAGTCGCGCTATGCGCGCACCGCCGAGTTCTTGCATGTCGTGCGGGAACTGTGGACTTCGCGTGAGCCGGTGACCTTCACGGGTGACCACATTCGGGTTGAGGGTGCCGCGCTGAACAACCCGCCCGACCCGGTGCCCGCGGTGTTCTTCGGTGGATCGTCGGGACCAGCCGGACCGGTCGCGGCCAAGTACTCCGACGTCTACCTGACCTGGGGTGAGCCGCCGACCGCCGTCGGCGAGAAGCTGGACTGGATTCGCGGCCTGGCCGCCGAGAACGGCCGGCAGCTGCAGTACGGCCTGCGCATCCACGTGATCAGCCGCGACACCTCAGAACAAGCGTGGGCCGAAGCCGACCGGCTGTTAGCGGCCGTCGACCCGGCAGACGTCGAGCGGGTGCAATCCAGCCTGGCGCGCAGCGAATCGGAGGGGCAGCGCCGCATGCTGCGGTTGCACGGCGGCAGCAGCGACAAGCTTCTGATAGCGCCCAACCTGTGGGCCGGGGTGGGCCTGGTGCGCGGCGGTGCCGGCACCGCCCTGGTCGGCTCGCACGCCGAGGTCGCCGAACGACTGGCCGAATACGCCGCGCTGGGCATCGACCACTTCATCCTGTCGGGCTACCCGCACCTGGAGGAGGCCTACTGGTTTGGCGAGGGCGTGCTGCCGCTGCTGGAGCGCAAGGGACTCTGGACGCATCCCAACCGCACGTCCCAGCCGGCCGCGTCGACGCCATTCGCGGTCTCGTCGGCGCACTAGAGGCTCCAGTAGCGCAGACTCGGGCGCAGCCCGGTTGGTGCCCGGGCCAATGCTGTGGTGAGCCATGGCCAGCACTCCACAACTGCGGCAAGGTCTGTCGCAGCGGCAGCTCAACATGATCGCCCTCGGCGGGGTGATCGGCGCCGGACTGTTCGTCGGGTCCGGGGTGGTGATCAAAGACACCGGGCCCGCCGCGTTCCTGACCTACGCGATCTGCGGTCTGCTCATCATTCTCGTGATGCGGATGCTGGGCGAGATGGCCGCCGCCAACCCGTCGACCGGATCGTTCGCCGATTACGCTGCACAGGCCCTCGGTGGCTGGGCGGGCTTTTCGGTGGGCTGGCTGTATTGGTACTTCTGGGTGATCGTGGTCGGCTTCGAGGCGGTCGCCGGCGGAAAAGTCCTCAACTACTGGTTTCCGATGCCGCTGTGGCTATCGGCGCTGTGCCTGATGTTGCTGATGACCGCGACCAACTTGTTCTCGGTGTCATCATTCGGCGAGTTCGAATTCTGGTTCGCCGGAATCAAAGTCGCGACCATCGTGATCTTTCTCGTCGTCGGCACGCTGTTCGCGGTGGGCGCGCTGCCAGGCCATCACACGGATTTTTCCAACCTCACCTCGCACGGCGGCTTCTTCCCGAAAGGCGTCGGCGCCGTCTTCGCCGCCATCGTGGTGGTGATCTTCTCGATGGTGGGCGCGGAAGTCGTCACCATCGCCGCCGCCGAAAGCTCCGACCCCGAGCGGGCGGTCCAGCGCGCGACGAAATCGGTGGTCGCGCGCATCGCGATCTTCTTCGTCGGTTCGGTGTTTCTGCTCGTCGTGGTCCTGCCGTGGAACTCCGTGGAGCTCGGCTCCTCGCCCTACGTCGCCGCGCTCAAACACATGGGACTGCCCGGCGCGGACCAGGTGATGAATGCGGTGGTGCTCACCGCGGTGCTGTCGTGTCTGAACTCCGGCCTGTACACCTCGTCGCGGATGCTGTTCGTGCTCGCCGACCGACACGAGGCGCCGGCTCGGCTGGTGAGGCTGAGCCGGCGCGGGGTGCCCTACGTCGCGATCTTGTTTTCGTCGGCGGTCGGCTTCGGTTGCGTCATCATGGCGTGGGTGGCGCCGCGCACGGTGTTTCTCTTCCTGCTCAACTCGTCGGGCGCCATCATCTTGTTCGTCTACTGGCTGATCGCTTTGTCGCAGATTATGTTGCGCCGCCGCACACCTGACGAAAAGCTGCGGGTGAAGATGTGGTTTTTTCCGGTGCTGTCGATCCTCACGCTCGCCGGAATCACCGCCGTGCTGGTGCAGATGGCGTTCGACCACACTGCCCGCAGTCAGCTGTGGCTCAGCCTGCTGTCCTGGGCGGTGGTGATCGGGTTGTACTTTGGCGCGCGTGCGCGCAAAAAGATCAGCCGGGTCCCCGACGTGAATTCGCCTTAGGCCCATTGCCTTTCGACGGACTTGATAATCGCGGTGAGTGTCGCGTTCACCGGCGCATCGACGCCGACGCGCGCTCCCTGCCGCGGGACGGCCCCGTTGATGACGTCGATCTCGCTGACCCGGCGCGCCTCGTGGTCGAGTAGCGCCGATGGTTTGGCGTCGGGCATCCGGGCGCCGAATTCCCGCACATGCGTGACCGGGTCGGTCACCGCGATCGCGATCCCCGACGCGCGGGCGACGTCGAATGCCTCCGTCGCGGCCGCTTGACTGACCGGACCTATCTCCGGGTCGTCCATCACCTGGCCGACGGTCATGTGCGTCAACGCGCACGGCGCGCTGTAGGCGACGTTGCACATCAGCTTCTCCCACTGCATGGCGGCGATGTCGGTGACTGCGGCGGCGTCGAATCCGGCATCCGTCCAGGCGTGTGCGATCGACTCGACCGTCGCGTGCGGCAGCGCCGAATAGGCCCCGAAACGCATGGCCCGCATGGCGTTGTGATGCACATGGCCGGGAGCGACGCGCGACGCCCCGAACCCGCTGGCGATCCCGACCGCGAGCCGCTCATCCCCGACGATGCCGGCGACGGTCTCCGCCGACCCGAGGCCGTTCTGGATGGTCAGCACCGGCGTGCTGTCGCCCAGCATCGGAAGCGCTTGCTGCGCACCGGATATCACGTCCGCGGCTTTCACGGCGAGCACGATCAGGTCCATTGTCTCGGCCGGCGCGACCGTGCTCGCCCGCAGCGGTACCACCTGATCGGAGCCGGGGCCGGTGACCCGCAAGCCATGTTGGGCGACCTGCGCCATGCTGGCTTCGTCGGAGTCGATCGCCACCACATCGTTGCCTGCGGCAGCGAGTTTGGCCGCATAGATGGAACCCATTGCACCACAACCAATTACTGCGATTTTCATCCGCGCGCTCCGTGGTCAGGCTGTCAGTTCGGCGATCAATTCGGCTAGGCCGGCCTTCTGCTCGAGGCCGAAGCCCGGGGCGTCCGTCGGTTCGATCCGGCCCTCGGCGACAACGCAGTCGTCGGGATACCCGCCGAAGGGTTGGAACACACCGGGGTACGACTCGCATCCGCCCAGGCCCAGGCCGGCCGCGATGTGCAGGTTGATCAGATGTCCGCCGTGCGGGAAGGCGAATCGGCGATCGAAGCCGTGGGTCTCGAGCACCTCGAGCATGCGCGCGTACTCGGTCAATCCGTAACTCAAGCCGGCGTCCATCTGGAAGATGTCATGTCCCGGCCGCATGCCTCCGTATCGAACCAGATTGGTCACGTCGGGCGCGGAGAACAGATTTTCGCCGGTGGCCACCGCCCCGTCGTAGCGGGCCGTCACCGCGTGGTTCAGCTCGAAATCCAATGGGTCGCCGGGTTCTTCGTACCAGCGCAGGCCGTAGTGGGCCAACGCCGCCGCCCACTGCGTCGCGGCCGACCGGTCGAACCTGCCGTTGGCGTCGACCGCGACGCGTCTCGCGTCGCCGACGACGTCAATGACCGCCTCGATGCGGGCCAAGTCCTCGCTCAGCGACGCGCCGCCGATCTTCATCTTGACCGCGTCGTAGCCCAGCTCACGGTAGCCGCGCATCTCCGCGCGCAATTCATGGAGACCGCTGTGCGGATAGTAGTAGCCGCCGGCGGCATACACCGCAACCGTCGGGGCCGGCTCCCGCCCGAAGCGCCGCGCGATGGTCGCGTAGGCGGGTTCGTCATCGAGTTTGGCGTTGAGGTCCCAGCACGCCAGCTCCAGGGCGGCGGCCGCGGCCGCCCGGTCGCCGTGGCCGCCCGGCTTCTCGTCGGCGAGCGCGCAGGCCAAAACCGCGGCCGGGTCGATGCGTCCCGAGTCGTCCAGCAGCGCGTCCGGGGATGCGGCGAGCACGCGCGGGATCATCCGGTCGCGCAGTATCCCGCTCTGGGCGAAGCGGCCGATCGAGTTGAACGCCGCCCCAACCATGGGCTTTCCCTGTCGGACGGCGGTCAGTGCCACCAACGAGACCGTGTGGCCGGAGAAGTTGACCAGCGCATTGGCCGGGCTGCCCTGCAATCGGACCGGCCGCTCGACGATGGCGGTGAGTTTCGTCACCCGGTTTTAGTGAATAAGACCGCCTGCTCGAACGGAATCCGAGCGAAGACCCGCCGCCCACGGATAACGTGCGTCGCCGCTTCGGCCCTGCTGACGACGCGTGGGTCCGTGATGCCGAACGTCTTGCCGCTGCGGCGCATTTTTCCGTTGCCTGCCGCCTTGAGGTTCTTCAGCCAGTCGCGATCGGGGCCGTAGCTCAGCAGCACGGCCACACCGGGTTTGCCGTCGACCTCGGCGTTGAATGCATTCACCGGCGTGCGGTAGGGCTTTCCGGAGCGTCTTCCGACGTGCTCGATGATGGCGAACGTTGGTGCCCAGCCGGCCCACATCCGCTGGATGGGATTGGTGACGTGGCGGTTGAACCGAGCGAGCCGCTGGGGAAGTTGCATGACCAACTCTTACACCCTGTAGTTGAACGGGTCGAGAAGGCTGGGACACTGGTCGGCATGGGTAGCACTGACCAGGCGCTCGCGCGGGTGCGTATCTCGGCACAGCTGTTCGAGGACGCCTGTGCGGTCATTCCCGGCGGGGTGAACTCCCCGGTTCGGGCCTTCACCGCGGTGGGCGGCACCCCGCGGTTCATCACCGAGGCGCACGGCTGCTGGCTCACCGACGCCGACGGCAACCGCTACGTCGACCTGGTGTGCTCGTGGGGCCCGATGATCCTGGGGCACGCGCATCCGGCCGTGGTCGAGGCCGTCACCAAGGCCGCCGCCAATGGCCTGTCGTTCGGCGCGCCCACACCGGCCGAGAGCCAGCTGGCCAACGAGATCATCGGCCGAGTGGCACCCGTCGAGCGGATCCGCATGGTGAACTCCGGCACCGAGGCCACCATGAGCGCCGTGCGACTGGCCCGCGGATTCACCGGCCGCGCCAAGATCGTCAAGTTCTCCGGCTGCTACCACGGCCATGTCGACGCGCTGCTCGCCGACGCGGGTTCCGGGGTGGCGACGCTGGGCCTGCCGTCCTCGCCCGGGGTCACCGGCGCGACCGCGGCCGACACAATTGTGTTGCCCTACAACGACGTCGACGCGGTGCGGCAGACGTTCGCCCGGTTCGGCGCCGACATCGCCGCGGTGATCACCGAAGCCAGCCCCGGCAACATGGGTGTCGTCCCGCCCGCGGCCGGCTACAACGCTGCGCTGCGCGCGATCACCGCCGAGCACGGCGCGCTGCTGATCGTCGACGAGGTCATGACGGGTTTCCGGGTCAGCCGAAGTGGTTGGTACGGAATCGATCCGGTCGCCGCCGACCTGTTCACCTTCGGCAAGGTGATGAGCGGTGGGCTGCCGGCCGCCGCATTCGGCGGCCGGGCCGAGGTGATGGAACGGCTGGCGCCGCTCGGGCCGGTGTACCAAGCCGGGACGCTGTCGGGTAACCCGGTGGCGATGGCCGCCGGACTGGCCACGCTGCGCGCCGCCGACGACGCGGTCTACGCGGCCCTGGACGCCAACGCCGACCGGCTGGCCGGGCTGCTCGCCGACGCGCTGACGAATGCCGGTGTGCCGCACCAGATTCCGCGGGCCGGCAACATGCTCAGCGTCTTCTTCTCCGAGTCGCCGGTGACCGACTTCGCGTCGGCTCGGGCCAGCGAAACGCACCGTTATGCTCCCTTCTTTCATGCGCTGCTGGACGCGGGCGTCTACCCGCCGTGCAGCCCCTACGAGGCGTGGTTCGTCTCGGCCGCGCTCGACGACACCGCATTCGAGCGCATCGCCGAAGCCTTACCCCCCGCGGCCGAAGCCGCCGCGCGCGAGCGGGAGTCCTGATGGCCGAGCACACCCGCATTCACGTGGTGCGGCACGGCGAGGTGCACAACCCGAGCGGCGTCCTCTACGGCCGGCTGCCCGGCTACCACCTTTCCGAGAACGGCAGGGCGCAGGCGGCAGCGGTGGCCGACGCGCTGGCTCACCGCGACATCGCCGCGGTGATCGCCTCCCCGCTGGAGCGCGCTCAGGAGACCGCCGCGCCCATCGCCGCCAAGCACGGCCTGCCGGTGGACACCGATCCCGACCTGATCGAATCGGCCAACTTCTTCGAGGGCCGCCGCGTCGGCCCGGGCGACGGCGCCTGGCGGGACCCCCGGTTCTGGTGGCAGCTGCGCAACCCGTTCAGGCCGTCGTGGGGCGAGCCCTACCGGCAGGTCGCGGAACGGATGGCGACCGCGGCGGACAAGGCGCGCGCCCGAGGCGCCGGGCACGAGGTGGTGTTCGTCAGCCACCAATTGCCGGTGTGGACGCTGCGGCTGCACCTGACCGGTCAGCGGCTCTGGCATGACCCGCGGCGACGGGAATGCGGGCTCGCGTCGGTGACCACCCTGGTCTATGACGGCGACCGCCTGGTCGATGTCGAGTACAGCCAACCGGCGGGCGCTTGACCATGCGCAGGCTGGCGATCGCCGGTGCACTGTTGGTGACGGTGTTGGCGGGCTGTTCGGGACGCGACGCGGTCGCCCAGGGCGGCACGTTCGAATTCGTCTCGCCCGGCGGCAAGACCGACATCTTCTACGACCCGCCCGCAAGTCGTGGCCGCCCGGGCCCGCTATCCGGTCCGGACCTGGCGAATCCGGCGCGCACAATCTCGCTCGAGGAGGCTGCCGGGCCGTTCGCCGGCAACGTGGTCGTCATCAACGTGTGGGGGCAGTGGTGCGGGCCGTGCCGCGCCGAGGTCAGCCAATTGCAGCGGGTGTATGACGCCATTCGCAGCGCCGGAGTGACCTTCCTGGGCATCGACGTTCGCGACAACAACCGCCAGGCGGCCCAGGATTTCGTCGACGACCACCACGTCACCTACCCGTCGATCTATGACCCGGCCATGCGCACGCTCATCGCTTTCGGCGGCAAATACCCCACCACCGTGATCCCGTCCACGCTGGTGCTGGATCGCCAGCACCGGGTCGCCGCGGTATACCTGCGTGAACTGCTGGCCGAGGACCTGCAGCCGGTGGTGCAACGGTTGGCTTCGGAGAACTCCGCGAAATGACCGGCTTCACTCAGATTGCCGCCGCCGGACCGCTGCTACTGGCGCTGGGGGTGTGCTTGCTCGCGGGGCTGGTGTCGTTCGCCTCGCCGTGTGTGGTGCCACTGGTGCCGGGCTACCTGTCGTATCTCGCTTCCATCGTTGGAGGCGTCGGCGTCGCTGAGGAAGAGGCGGGGCCGACTGGCCCCATTAAAGCCCCTCCGTCCGCCCGGTGGCGGGTCGCCGGATCGGCGGTGCTGTTCGTGGCCGGGTTCACCACGGTTTTCGTGCTGGGCACCGTCGCGGTGCTGGGCATGACGACCACGCTGATCACCAACCAGGTGTTGCTGCAGCGAATCGGGGGAGTGCTGACCATCGTGATGGGTCTGGTGTTCGTCGGTCTCATCCCGGCGTTGCAGCACCCGGCGCGGTTCAGCCCGCGGCAGCTGACGACGGTGGCCGGGGCGCCGCTGCTCGGCGCGGTGTTCGCGCTCGGCTGGACGCCGTGCCTGGGGCCGACGCTGAGCGGGGTGATCACCGTGGCCGCGGCCACCGACGGCGCCAACGTGGCCCGCGGGATCGTGTTGACGATCGCCTACTGCATGGGGTTGGGGATTCCGTTCGTGCTGCTGGCGTTCGGTTCGGCGGGGGCGATGTCGGGCCTGGGTTGGCTGCGGCGGCACAGCCGGGGCATCCAGATCTTCGGCGGCGCCCTGCTGATCGCGGTCGGCGCCGCGCTGGTCACCGGCGGGTGGAACGACTTCGTCTCGTGGCTGCGCGACGCGCTCGTGTCCGACGTGAGGTTGCCGATTTGACGGCGCGAGCAGACACAAAAGCCCCCCGAAATGGGCCATTTTGGGGGCTTTTGCGTCTGCTCGCCGCAAGAATCCGCAACGCGTGGCGCTCGCTGACCTCGATGGGCACCGCGCTGGTGCTGCTGTTCCTGCTCGCGCTCGGCGCGATACCCGGCGCGCTGTTGCCGCAGCGCAGCCTCAACGCCGGCAAGGTCAACGACTACCTGGCCGCCCACGCGGTGGTCGGCCCCTGGCTGGATGCGCTGCAGGCCTTCGACGTGTTCTCCAGCTTCTGGTTCACCGCCATCTACGTGCTGCTGTTCGTGTCGCTGGTCGGCTGCCTGACCCCGCGGATGATCGAGCACGCCCGCAGCCTGCGTGCCATGCCGGTGGCCGCCCCGCGCAACCTGGCTCGGTTGCCCAAGCACACCAACTCGCGGCTGTCCGCCGACTCCGCCGACCTGAACGCCCTGGAAAACACCGCCAACACCATCGTCGGCCGGTTGCGCGGCTGGCGCTCGACCATCAGACACCACGACGACAGCGACCCCGAAACGGTCTCTGAAACGGTGGAGGTGTCCGCCGAGAAAGGCTACCTGCGCGAGTTCGGCAACCTCGTCTTCCACTTCTCGCTGTTGGGACTGCTGGTCGCGGTGGCCGTCGGCAAGCTCTTCGGCTACGAGGGCAACGTGATCGTCATCGCCGACGGCGGCCCGGGCTTCTGCTCGGCATCGCCGGCCGCGTTCGACTCGTTCCGCGCCGGCAACACCGTCGACGGCACCTCGCTGCATCCGATCTGCGTCCGGGTCAACGACTTCGCGGCGCACTACCTGCCGTCGGGACAGGCCACCTCGTTCGCCGCGGACATCGACTACCAATCGGGCGGCGACCTGACGGCGAACACCTGGCGGCCCTACCGGCTGGAGGTCAACCACCCGCTGCGAATCGGCGGGGACCGGGTGTACCTGCAGGGCCACGGCTACGCGCCCACCTTCACCGTGATCTTCCCGGACGGGCAGACGCGCACCTCGACCGTGCAATGGCGACCCGACAATCCGCAGACCCTGCTGTCGTCGGGGGTGGCCCGCATCGACCCGCCCGCGCGCAGCTATCCCAACTCCGACGAGCGACGCAAACACGAGATCGCGATCCAGGGCCTGCTGGCGCCGACCGCACAGCTCGACGGCGTCCTGCTGTCGTCGCGCTTCCCGGCCCTGAACGCCCCGGCGGTGGCCATCGACATCTACCGCGGTGACACCGGCCTGGACACCGGGCGGCCCCAATCGTTGTTCTCGCTGGACCACCGGCTGATCGATCAGGGCCGGTTGACCAAGGAAAAGCGAGTCAACCTGCGCGCCGGCGAACAGGTCCGGATCGACCAGGGCCCGGCGGCCGGCACCGTCGTCCGCTTCGACGGCGCGGTCCCATTCGTGAACCTGCAGGTGTCGCACGACCCCGGCCAGACCTGGGTGCTGGTCTTCGCCATCACGATGATGGCCGGGCTGCTGGTGTCGCTGCTGGTGCGCCGCCGCCGGGTGTGGGTCCGGCTCACCTCCGCCGGCGAGGACGCCCCCGGTACGGTGAATGTCGAGCTGGGCGGCCTGGCGCGCACCGACAATTCCGGGTGGGGCGACGAGTTCGAGCGGCTGACCGCGAGGCTGCTGGCCGGGCTCGGCGAGCCCCTAAACTCAGCAGCCGCGGCCACCACCGCTGCCCAGGCTGGAAGGGCCGGAAGGGACGCCACATGAATACCCTGCACGTCAACATCAGCCTGGCGCGCTACTCGGACTGGGCGTTCACCTCGGCCGTGGTGGCGCTGGTCGTCGCGATGCTGCTGCTGGCCTTCGAGCTGGCGTACGTCGGGCGGCCGCCGCGCCGACACCCGTGCCCGGGTGCTGGCAGGGTCGGTGGCCGCCGACAGCGCAACCCCCGGCGTCGTCGAGGACGCCGCAGCACGGCAGTTCGACGAACGCGTGGGGCGGGCCGGATTGGCCGTGGTCTACCTCGGCATCGGGCTGTTGCTGACGTGCGTCGTGCTGCGCGGCCTGGCCACCATGCGGGTGCCCTGGGGCAACATGTATGAGTTCATCAACCTGACCTGCTTGAGCGGGCTGGTGGCGGGCGCGATCGTGTTGCGCCGCCCGCAGTACCGCCCGCTGTGGGTGTTCCTGCTGGTGCCGGTGCTCGTGCTGCTCACGGTGTCCGGACGCTGGCTTTACGCCAACGCCGCACCGGTGATGCCGGCGCTGCAGTCCTACTGGCTGCCCATCCACGTTTCGGTGGTCAGCCTCGGCTCGGGGGTGTTCCTGGTCGCTGGCATCTCCAGCATCCTGTTCCTGCTGCGCACCTCGCGGCTGGGGGACCCCGACAATCCGGCGAACGCCGACAGCCGGCTGGCGCGCGTGTTGCAGCGTTTGCCCGATGCACGGACGCTGGACCGGATCGCCTACCGGACGACGATCTTCGCGTTTCCGGTGTTCGGTTTTGGGGTAATTTTCGGTGCGATCTGGGCCGAAGAAGCCTGGGGCAGGTACTGGGGCTGGGATCCCAAGGAAACCGTGTCTTTCGTCGCATGGGTGATCTATGCGGCCTATCTACATGCCAGGTCGACCGCGGGATGGCGAGACAGGAGAGCAGCATGGATCAACGTCGCAGGATTCGTGGCCATGGTCTTTAACTTGTTCTTTGTTAACCTGGTCACCGTGGGCTTGCACTCCTATGCGGGCGTGGGCTGACTGCTCTTCGGCGACCGACCCGAGTACTTACAACAAGGGGGAGTACACGTGTCCGACAATCCGACAACCGGCCCAACTAGCCCAGACGCGCCCGAGACGCTGCAGAGCCGCAACGCCATCGACCATCCGACCAACCAATTGCCGCCCGCGCCGTACCCCGGTGAATCGCGCGCAGAATCCGGCGCTGAAGCGCCGACTCGGGCCTTCGCCGGCTTCCGCACCGAGCAGCGCCGGCCCGCGGCCGATGCCCGGGCTGCGGCGCCGCCAACGGCACCCGCCGGGATGCCACCGTGGGAGTCCACTCCGGTGACCGGCATCCCGCGGGTCGACCCGGCGGGCTTCGGGGACTATCACGGCGGCCCGGCCGACGCGCCCGTGCGGCCCGTGGACTCCTCGTACCGCCCCGAGCTCATCCCGCACACGCCGTATCCCGAACTGTCCACCAGCATGCTGTTGCGTCAGGTCAAACCACCGCCATCGGACGGCTGGCGCCGGCTGCTCTACACGCTGTCCGGTCAGCTGATCAATCTGGGCGAGAGTCCCCGGGCCGCGCGGTACCACGACTTGGTGGCCCGGGTAAACCGGCCGCTGCGGGGTTGCTACCGGGTCGCGATGGTGTCGCTGAAGGGTGGCGTCGGCAAAACCACGATCACCGCGACACTGGGAACTACCTTCGCCTCCCTGCGCGGCGACCGGGTGATGGCCGTGGACGCCAGCCCCGACCGCGGCACCCTGAATCAGAAGGTGCCGCTGGAGACGGCGGCCAGCGTTCGGCAGCTGCTGCACGACGCGAATGCCATCGAGCGCTACAGCGACATCCGTCGCTACACCTCGCGGGGACCGAGCGGGCTGGAGGTGCTGGCCTCGGAGAGCGATCCGGCGATCTCGGACGCGTTCAGCGCCGACGACTACACCCGCGCCATGGAGATCCTGGAACGGTTCTATGGCCTGGTCCTCACCGATTGCGGCACTGGGCTGCTGCACTCGGCGATGTCATCGGTGCTGGACAAGGCCGATGTGCTCGTCGTGGTCAGCTCGGGATCCATCGACGGCGCGCGCAGTGCGTCGGCGACGCTGGATTGGCTCGACGCGCACGGCCACGAGGACCTGGTGCGCAACTCGGTCGCGGTCATCAACGCCGTGCGGCCGCGGACGGGCAACGTCGACATGCAAAAGGTGGTCGATCACTTCGCGCGGCGCTGCCGCGCGGTGCGGCCGGTGCCCTTCGACCCTCATCTGGAGGAGGGCGCCGAGATCAGCCTGGACCGGTTGCGGCGGTCCACCCGCGAAGCGCTCACCGAGCTCGCGGCCGTGGTTGCCGATGGGTTCCCGACCGACTCGCGGGCCGCCCCGGGGCTCCTAGTCCCCGCGCCCTAGCCGTCGCAGGAAGTCCGGATCGTCGTCAGGACCGATCACGCGAGTCTTGGACCGATTGGCCTGTGACCGCGCTGCTCGCCAGCCAACGTAGATCAGCGTCCCGAGCACCAGGACGAGGAACAGGTAGAGCACGCGACACCTCCTTGGAGCGAATATACCCGCGCCGTAGGCTCGACCCCGTGTCAGAAGGGCCGAGCGGCAACAGTGCTGGGGGCCCCGGCGGGTCTAGGGTCATAGCCGACGTTGTGCTGTACGCGACTGCCCGGCTGCTGCTGGTGGTCGCGCTCGGCGCCGCGATCTATGGGGCGGCGCGGTTGCTGGGGGTCAACGAATTCCCCATCGTCGTGGCGGCGTTGTTCGCGTTGATCATCGCGATGCCCCTGGGCATCTGGCTGTTCAGTCCGCTGCGCCGGCGTGCCACCGCGGCGCTCGCCGTCAGCGGCGAGCGCCGCCGTCGGGAACGTGAACAATTGCGGGCTCGGCTGCGCGGCGAGGCCCCACCCGACGAGACGCCCGAGCAGGAGTGAGATCAGCCTGAGATCAAGCGATGCCGGGCGGCATCCGCACGACCTGTGCGGCGTAGGTCAGGCCCGCGCCGTAACCGATCAGCAGGGCCAGATCGCCGGGCTTGGCCGCCCCGGTTTCCAGTAGTTGGGCCATCGCCAGGGGAATGGAAGCCGCCGACGTGTTTCCGGTGTGCTCAATGTCGTTGGCGATAACCGCATCCGGACGCAACTGCAGCGTCTTGGCCAGCAGTTCATTGATCCGGGCATTGGCTTGATGAGGGACGAACACGTCGATCTGATCGGGCCCGACCCCTGCCGCGTCCAACGCTCGCCGACCGACGTCGCCCATTTGGAATGCCGCCCAACGGAATACCGCCGGACCTTCCAGCCGCACGAACGGGCGCGGGCCACTTGGGTTCTGCGCGAACGTGATCCAGTCGATGTCCTGACGGATGGCGTTGGCCTGTTCGCCGTCGCTACCGGCAACGATCGGTCCGATGCCTTGCACGGGTGTCTCGCCCACCACCACTGCGGCCGCGCCGTCGGCGAAGATGAAGCAGTTGCCGCGGTCGCGCATGTCGATGGTGGGGGACAGTTTTTCCGTGCCGACCACCAGCATCTTGGCGGCGGCTCCGCCCCGGATCATGTCGGCCGCCGCACCGAGCGCGTACCCGAACCCGGCGCACCCCGCCGAGATGTCGAAGCCGAGAACGCCCTGGGCGCCCAGCGCCGATGCGACCATCGGCGCCGCGGGTGGGGTTTGCAGGAAATGCGTGTTGGTGGTGACGATCACGCCGTCGATGTCGGCCGGGGTGAGCGCGGCGATGGACAGCGCGCGCCGGCCGGCCTCGGTCGCCATGGAAGCCGCGGATTCGTCATCGGCGGCGAATCTGCGCGTCTTGATTCCGGTTCGGGAGTAGATCCACTCGTCGGAAGAATCGATGTTCTGGCAGATCTCGTCGTTGCTGACCACCCGTTCGGGCCGGTAGGAGCCGACGCTGAGCAAGCCGACGTTCTTCGGCCCGCTGGTCGTGGCGATTTGACTCATTCCTGTCCTTATCTGGGGGTGCTCCATCGACTGTATGCGCGTTGCTGTGGGCCCTAGGGCGCAGGTGCCAATGAAAGCCGAGCCGCTTGTCAAGCTTTCTTGACGCGCCGGCGGTGTCAAGTTACATTGACACCCATGAGCGAGCTGTCCGACCTGTCCGACCTCGATGTGGGGCCGGCCGCAGACGCGGCGGGGACCGCCGACCCGGCGATCGGGCTGCGCGCCGTGCGCGCGCTGCAGCGGCTGCAGGAGCGCCTGGAGGCGCTCCACGTCGCCAACGCGCGCGAGCAGGGCTGGAGTTGGCAGGCCATCGCCGAGGCCCTCGGCGTCAGTCGGCAGGCCGTGCACCAGAAGTACAACCGGAGGAGATGACGCATGTTCGAGCGCTTCACCCGTCACGCCCGGGTGGCCGTCGTACTCGCCCAGGAGGAGGCCCGTGAGCTGCGCACCCGCGAGATCGCTGGACAGCACCTGCTGCTGGGGATCCTGCAGTCGGCCGGCAACGACCTGTCCTCCGTGTTGAGTGGCTACGGGCTGACGGCCGACGCGGTGCGGGCGCGGCTGATCGAGGCTGCCCCGAAAACCGACGAGGCATGCCCAGATTTTGCTGAGGACGGCGAGGCGTTGCGTGCCATCGGCATCGACCTGGCGGCCGTGCGCGACAGCGTGGCTCGCACCTTCGGCCCCGACGCGTTCGACAACGCGCTGTCGCAGTCGGGGCGGCGTCGCCGTCGGCGGGGGCATATCCCGTTCACGCGTCCCGCCAAGAAGACACTTGAGTACGCGGTGCGAGAAGCCTTGGTTCACAAGGACAACGAGATCGGCTGCGAGCACCTGCTACTGGGCATTCTGCGCAGCGGCGACAAGGAGGCCCTCGGCCTGATCACCGAGCACGTATACACCGCGCAGCTGCGCGCCGCGATCCTCGCGCTGTTGGACAAGGCC
The DNA here is from genome assembly GCA_963708995.1 of uncultured Actinomycetota bacterium. Lineage (GTDB taxonomy): Bacteria > Actinomycetota > Actinomycetes > Mycobacteriales > Mycobacteriaceae > Mycobacterium. Next base: position 380,548 of record CAVPUR010000012.1, on the reverse strand, counting down.
GCTTAGCGCGATTGCGCGAGCAGACGCAAAAACCCCCGACACGCCGGTTGTTCAGGCGCTTTTGCGACTGCTCGCCGTTAGGCGGCTAGCGCCAAAGCCGCCGCCACCGCGATCGCCCACACCAGCATCGCCAGCCCGGTGTCGCGCAGCACGGGGATCAACTCAGGCCCACCGCGGCCGGATCGCACCGGCCCCGCCGCGCGCACGGCCAGCGGCGTCGCCACCAATCCGACAGCACACCACGGCGTCGCCAACATCAGCACCAGGGTCAGCACTCCGGCGGTGACCAGCAGCGCCCGGTAGAGCACCCGGGTGCGACTATCGCCCAGGCGCACCGCCAGGGTGACCTTGCCCGACTGCGCGTCGGTGGGGATGTCGCGCAGGTTGTTGGCCACCAGCACCGCCGACGACAACGCCCCGGTCGACACCGCCAGCACCAGCCCCACCCAGTCCACCCGCAGGGCCTGGGTGTACTGGGTGCCGAGCACCGCGACCAGACCGAAGAACACAAACACCGCGACTTCGCCGAAGCCCGCATAGCCGTAGGGTTTCGACCCGCCCGTGTACAGCCACGCGCCGGCGATGCACGCGGCGCCGACCGCGATCAGCCACGGCGCGGTCAGCAGCGCCAACACCAGCCCGGCCACCGCGCCGACGGTCAGGCTGACAATCGCCGCGGCCAGCACCGATCGCGGGGCGGCCAGCCGCGAACCGACCAGCCGCAGCGGGCCGGCACGCTCGTCGTCGGTGCCGCGGATGCCGTCGGAGTAGTCGTTGGCGTAGTTGACCCCGATGATCAACGCGAGCGCAACGGCCAGCGCCAGCAGCGCCTTCCACCACACCGCGGCGTGCAGCCACGCCGCCGCACCGGTGCCCGCGATGACCGGTGCCACCGCGTTGGGCAGTGTGCGCGGCCGGGCGCCGGAGATCCACTGCGCGAAAGTGGCCACCAGGGCATCCTGCCCTATGCACCACAATGGGCGGATGCTCGGAGTGATTGGCGGCAGCGGCTTCTACACCTTCTTCGGTTCCGATAGCCGCGACGTCCACGTCGACACCCCGTATGGCGAGCCCAGCGCCCCGATCACGGTAGGCACCGTCGGGGAGCACGAGGTCGCGTTCCTGCCCCGCCATGGCGCGCAGCACGAGTACTCGGCGCACACCGTGCCCTATCGGGCCAACATGTGGGCGTTGCGCAAGCTCGGCGTGCGGCGCGTGCTCGCTCCGTGCGCGGTCGGCAGCCTGACCCCAGAACTCGGTCCGGGCACCGTGGCCGTGCCCGACCAGCTCGTCGATCGCACCCGGGGCCGCGCCGACACCTATTTCGATTCCGGCGCCATCCACGTCGACTTCGCCGACCCGTACTGCCCGACGCTGCGGGCCGCCGTGACCGGCCGACCCGGTGTGGTCGACGGCGGCACCATGGTGGTGATCCAGGGCCCACGATTTTCCACCCGGGCCGAAAGCCGCTGGTTCGCCGCCGCCGGTTTCACCCTGGTGAACATGACCGGCTACCCGGAGGCGGTACTCGCTCGTGAACTCGAAATATGCTATGCGGCAATCGCTTTGGTGACAGATCTGGACGCCGGCGTCGCGGTCGGCGAGGGCGTGAAAGCCGTCGACGTGTTCGCTCAGTTCGAGAAGAACATGGAGCTGCTTAAGAAGCTGGTGCGCGAGGGGATCGGTCAGGTGGCCGCGGAGCGCACGTGCACGCACTGCCTGGCGCACACCGGAGTCACGTTGCCGTTCGAGCTGCCGTGAGGGTGTTGCTAACTGGCGCAGCCGGTTTCATCGGGTCCCGGGTGGGCGCCGCGCTGCGGGCGGCCGGCCACGACGTCGTCGGCATCGATGTGTTGCTGCCCGCCGCACACGGACCCGACCCGCTGCTCCCGGACGGATGCCGGCAAGTCGACGTCCGCGACGCCGACGCGCTTGCCCCACTATTGGCCGGAGTCGATCTGGTGTGCCACCAGGCCGCGATGGTCGGTGCCGGCGTGGACGCCGCCGACGCGCCCGCCTACGGCGGCCACAACGATTTCGCCACCACGGTGCTGCTCGCGCAGATGTTCGCCGCCGGGGTGCGCCGCCTGGTGCTGGCGTCGTCGATGGTGGTGTATGGGCAGGGCAACTACGCCTGCCCCGACCACGGGCTAATCGACCCGCTGCCGCGACGGCGCGCCGACCTCGACGCCGGGGTCTTCGAGCATCGCTGTCCGGCCTGCGGGGTGCCGGTCACCTGGCGGCTGGTCGACGAGGATGCCCCGCTGCGGCCGCGCAGCCTGTACGCGGCCAGCAAGACCGCGCAGGAGCATTACGCGCTGGCGTGGTCGGAGTCGAGCGGCGGCTCGGTGGTGGCATTGCGCTACCACAACGTCTACGGCCCCGGGATGCCTCGCGACACCCCCTATTCCGGGGTGGCCGCGATCTTCCGCTCGTCCCTCGAAAAGAACGATCCGCCAAGGGTTTTCGAAGACGGCGGCCAGATGCGTGACTTCGTGCATGTCGACGACGTGGCCGCGGCCAACTTCGCGGCGGCCACCGCTGACATTGATGGCTTTACTGCCGTCAACGTCTGTTCCGGGCGGCCCATCTCGATTCTCGAGGTGGCCAGCGCACTGAGCGGCGCGCGCGCAGGCGCGCCCTCGCCGGTCATCACCGGGCAATACCGCAGCGGGGATGTGCGCCACATCGTCGCCGACCCCGCCCGCGCCGAACAGGTGCTGGGTTTCCGCGCGGCCGTCGATCCGCGCGAGGGCCTACGCGAATTCGCCTTCGCACCGTTGCGGTAATTCGCTTTACGTCGGGTCGTGCGGCGGCCGGTAGATCCTGGGTTTGGATGTCTGTGGGATCTGGATCTGGCGGGTGGCGGAGTCGTCACCGCGGAAGATCCGGGGCGCCCCGGCCGGCCGCGACAGCACGGCGGTGGGCGCTTCCCCGGCGGGTCGGGTCGGGATACGCGTCGTCACGGCGGCCGACGGCGGAACAGCGCTGGGCGGCTTTGCGGTACGGGTGTGGGCGGCGCGACGCTTCGGGCCTCTTTGGACGGGGCGCGCACCGGTTATGCGACCCGAAATGATCGCGGCGGCAAGGATACCCAGCGCCAGCCCGCACAACGCCACATCGAAGGTGCTGGTGATCTGCTGGGCGAGATCGTTTCCGTAGACCGGGTTGGCCCACCCGCCGCCGTTGGGGGGCTCCTGGAATCGGGGAGCCAGCACGACGCCCACCACGACACGCGAAATGCTGAACGTGCAAAGCAGTCCGCACAGCGACGTGGTCAGCCTCGTCGACACCGATGCATTGGCCAGGTTGACCCGAAGCCAGATCGCAAGTACCCCGGTGGCCAGGTCGAACGCGGCCAGCGCCATGGTGTCGTAGCGCGAGTACGGGTAATTCAACATCACCGCGACGGCGAGGTCGGTGATCCGCATCAGCACCGACCCCAGACACCATACGGCGATGAGCAGCAAGGCTTTTCGGGCCGCCGCCCGCCAGGGACTCTCAGCCTCCGAGGCGGCGCTGCGGTAGCCCAACAGCGTCCGGGGCGCGAAGATCGCCGCGCCCGCGGCCCAGGCCAGATAACCCTCGTATCCGACGCCGGCCGTCGACGTGTTCTGCGCGATAGCGTGGAATGCGTCGATGTCGCGGCCGACGGGAAGGCCCCACACCAGGATCCCGGCCACCAGCGTCGAGGCCCCAAGCGCGATGGTCGCGAGCCGGGACGCCTTGGTGCTGCGCAGCAGCCACCGTGAGGCGATGAGGACGGCGGCCAACGCCACCGCGCCGTACACCACCGCCGTCGCGATTACCGCGATGTTCTGCTTGCCAAAACCGGACGAGCCCTGCAACGCGTAGCGCACCCGCCACCACAGGTGGAAGGCGGTGCACAGCGACGCGACGACCATCGACGCGTAGCCGATGATCTGGGCGGATCGGAACCGGTCACCGTCTGCGCCAATAACCGGCTGCGCGGCCACCAATGAGCCGGCGACCCCCAGCCATGCCCCCGGCCCGACGCCACCCGGCACGTGCACGCCGCTGCCGGATCGGATCGTCTGGACCACGTCGAACACGATGAAAGCGATCACCAGCAACTGGTAGGGGACGTTCAGCGGCACGCGCAGCCGGGTCATGACGAGGGAAAGCAGGGACAGCAGCGTCACCACCCCCAAGACCGCGAACAGCGCCGCCCGGCTGTCGGGAACGCCGACGCCGAAATACAGGTTCCACGGCAGGAACGGCGCAATGACGAGCAGGACTCCGGCGGTCAGATTGCGCGCGATCTTCCAGCGGCGCAGCGGGTCACCGACCGCCCGCGGGGCCTCCGGCTGCGTCTGCGGCCTGATGGGGCCGGTAAGCGCGTCGTCGCTGCCTTGGCTCACGATGGCCCCCAGGTGTCAATGAACGTCAAAGAAGGTGGTGCGGCGAGGCAACACCATGTTGGGCGTAGTGCGTTGCTCGCTTGCGAACATATTCTCCGTTCGGACGGCGCGGCAATGGCTGGGAGCAGGCAATTTTGCGGAGGTGCTGTCCGCGGCAACCGTCCTGGCGGTTGCGGTTCCGGTTACGCTGCGCTCATAGGCGAATCTAATCCAAATGATGGATACTGCCGTCTAATCGCAGTGTAATGATTGCTGGGACATTTGCTGGTTGGGTGCTGGTTGGGCCTGGCCAGCCGAAGGAGAACCGCGGTGGACGTCGTTTTGGGGGTGGCGGTCGCAGACCGGATCGCGCGCCTGACGCTCGTCGAAGCGGCTGCGCAGGGTCAGGATGTGATCGACGAGTCCATCGTCGATTTGGCGGACAACCCCATCCAGACATTGACCGACACCGTCGTCGGAACCAATCGGTTGTTGGCTGACGAAAACCATCGGCTGTCCGCCACCCGGCTGTGGTGGTCGGATCTGCAACGGGTCGATGAGCTGCGGCGGGCATTGGAAGACTCCGGCGTGCAGAACGTCGTGGTGCTGGACGAGTCGGAAGCCGCGACGGCGATGGCTCCTGCGGTTGGGCTCGACGGGGACGCGACGGCGATGGCTCCTGCGGGCGCGGGAACGGAATCGACCGGGCAGGTCGGATCGCAGTGGGCGTACTCGGGCGCCGAACCCGAACCACCCGACGCGACGGCGATGGCCCCCGCGGTGGGGCCGGCCGGCGACGCCACGACAATTGCCCCCACGGTCGGACTCGCGGAATCGCAGGCCGAGGATCCGCAGCTGGCGTACTCGATGACCGACGATGGCGAACCGCTTCCGGTCGAGGGCGAATTCGGCCCTGACTTTCATGAGTACTACGACGACGAGGACGCCCAGACCACGGCTCAGCGGCTCAGCGGCCGGTCCTTGCTGATCAGCAACGCTGTCGTCGCATTCGCGGTGATCGGGTTCGCCTCGCTGGCCGTCGCGGTGGCGGTCACGGTCCGGCCGACCGCGGCCGCGGAGCCCGTGGTGGGGCACCAAAACGCCGCCCCGGGAAAGTTCATGCCGCTGTTGCCGACCCAGCAGCAGGCTCCGGTACCGGCGCCTCCGGCCGATCAGCCGAATGCGGGATACCAGGGCGGCATCATTCCGGACACCAACGGCTACATTCCGCCGCAGCTGATGTCTCCCGGTGAGGGTCCTGCTCCGGTTCCCGCATCGCCCGGCACTCCCGGCCTCGTGCCCAACCCGAACGGGCCGATCCCGATCCCGATCATCGTTCCGTTCCCGGGTTGGCGGCCAGGGTATCCGCCGTATCGCCCGCCGATCGGGCCAACGAGCACCTACCCCACGCCGCCGTCGACACCGTCCACCCCGTCGACGCCGTCCATCCCGTCGACCCCGTCCACGCCGTCCACGCCGTCGACCCCGTCCACGCCGTCGACGCCGTCGACCCCGTCCACGCCGTCGACCCCGTCGAGTGCGCCGCCGTCGACACCGTTAACCCCGTCGTCGGCGCCGCCGTCCAGCTCGAAGGCGCCGTACACCTCGTCGAAACCGCCGTCGAGTGCCGCCCCGCCAAGCACGCAGCACTCGGTGGCGCCGCCGCACGTACAGACGCAGCAGACCGTGGCCCCGAAGCCGGCCAACCCGCAGCCGGCGACGCCGCCGCACAGCGGCCACCACTAACAGCCATGCCCGATGTCGTCACCGTGGTGCTGCCGTGCCTGAACGAGGAGGAGTCGCTGCCGGCGGTGCTGGCGGCCATACCCGCCGGCTATCGCGCGCTGGTGGTCGACAACAACAGCACCGATGACACCGCCGCGGTCGCCCGACGCCACGGCGCCCAGGTAGTTGCCGAAGCGCGGGCCGGCTACGGGTCGGCGGTGCACGCGGGTGTTGTCGCCGCGACGACCCCGATCGTGGCGGTGATCGACGCCGACGGCTCGATGGATGCTGGTGACTTGCCACGGCTGGTCGATGCGCTCGACGGCGGCGCGGACCTGGTGACCGGGCGTCGGCGGCCGGTGCCCGGCCTGCACTGGCCGTGGGTCGCCCGGGTGGGCACCGTGGTGATGAGCTGGCGGCTGCGCACCCGTCACGGCCTGCCGGTGCACGACATCGCGCCGATGCGGGTGGCCCGGCGTGAGGCCCTGCTGAACCTCGGCGTAGAGGATCGACGGTCGGGGTATCCGCTGGAACTGCTGGTCCGCGCCGCGGCCGCGGGCTGGCGTGTGGTCGAGCTCGACGTGAGCTACGGACCCAGGACGGGCGGCAAGTCGAAGGTCAGCGGTTCACTGCGGGGCAGCATCACTGCGATCCTGGACTTCTGGAAGGTGATTTCGTGACCGGGTTGCCGGTGACCCTGCTGGTGGTTGCCAAGGCGCCGGAACCCGGCCGGGCCAAGACGCGGCTGGCCGCCACGGTCGGCGATCGGGTCGCAGCCGACATCGCCGCCGCCGCGCTGCTGGACACCTTGGACGCGGTGGCCGCCGCGCCGGTCGCCGCGCGGGTGGTGGCGCTCACCGGAGACCTGGACGGCGCCGCCGCCGCCACCGAGATCCGGCATCGGTTCGAGGCGTTCACGGTGATCGAGCAGCGCGGCGACAGCTTCGCCGATCGACTCGCCAACGCGCACGCCGACGCGGGCTCAGGCTTTGGGGGGTATCCGGTGCTGCAAATCGGGATGGACACCCCGCAGGTCACCGCCGAACTGCTGGCCAGTTGCGCGGGCCGGCTGCTCGAGACGCCGGCCGTGCTCGGGTTGGCGCGCGACGGCGGTTGGTGGGTGCTCGGGGTCAGAACGCCGACGGCCGCCGACTGTCTGCGCACCGTACCGATGTCCCGGCCAGACACCGGAGAGCTCACGTTAAAGGCCTTGCGCGACAACGGTATCGACGTGGCACAAGTGCAGCAGCTGGCCGACTTCGACATCGTCGGCGACGTCGCCGCGGTTCGCGACGCCTGCGCACCCGGCAGCCGGTTCGCGCGGGTCACCCGCGCAGCCGGAGTCTGAGCGCGCGTCCGACGACCCCGATAGCGAAGCGGTCGGCCAGACGCCGAGGCTCAGCTGCGACGGCTTGGCCAGCGCGATGCCCACCACGAATGCGGTCAGCGCAATCAGCGTGCACGCCACCAGTATTCGGGCCAGCACCGCGGTCTTGGTGACGCCTCGGTAGTTCAGCGCGCTCAGCGCCACGACGGCGGCGATCGCGGCAATTCGCTGCAACCACTGAGTGTTCCCGGGCCGGGGATCGCGTAGCTGGCGAAGGTCAACGCCATCGCCGCGCACGAGGCGGTCTTGCCGATCAGAAATCCCCAGCCGGCGAGGAAGCCCCACCACGGGCCCAGGCGTTCACGCCCGTAGATGTACGTGCCGCCCGAGGTGGGGTAGACCGCGGCCAGTTGCGCCGAGGCGGTGGCGTTGCAGTAGGCGATCGCCGCGGCGAGCACCAGCCCGATCAGCAGGCCGGCGCCGGCCGCCCGGGCCGCCGGGCCAAACGCCGAGAACACCCCGGCGCCGATCATCGATCCCAGTCCGATCACCACGGCGTCGGCCGTACCGAGCCGACGTTCCAGGGCAGGTTGTTCCATGTCCGATCACCAATTCGTGAGGATGACGCTGTTCAATAGCAGGGCGCCGACGGCATTGAGCGCCAGCCACAGGCGGTGTGATCGCGCCGGCAGCAGCGCGGGCGCCGCCGTGAGCCAGATGGTGAAGGGCAGCCAGATCCGTTCCGTCTCGGCCTTGCTCAGCATGCTCAAATCGGCGCACACGATGACGGCAACCATTGCCAGCAGCAGCAGGTTGAAACCGGATCGGCGGCGGATGGCGGCCCAGTCGAACACCCTGCTGAGTCCGGCGAGGCTGCCCAGCCCGATCGCACACACCACGCACGCCAGGTTGGCCCAGCACCCAATACTGGAACGGTCGGGTCCTTCGCGACGCCCTGCCAATAGCGTTGTTGCACAAGGGTGTAGCCGTCGAACCAGTAAAACCCGGCGACGGCGAAGGCCACCGCCACCGCCACGGCGGCCAAGGCGGCGGGGCCGAGTGCCCGAAGGGCCGCTCGCCAACCGGGGGCGGACACCAGCACCGCCAGCGCCGGAAGCCCCATCAGCGTCAGGCCGTAACTGAGGAAAACCCCCCAGCCGAGCAACAGGCCCGCGGCGGCGGCGACCAGTGCGGGGAACCGAACTGGGCGGTGCACCGCCACCGCCAGCAGCGCGATACCCCACGCCGCGACCCCCGCGAAGTATCCGTCGGCCGACACCGCCACCCAGATCGCCGTCGGTGCCACCGCGACGAACGGCGCGGCCCGCCGGGCGGTCTGTTCGTCGGCCAGCGCGCGGATTGTCGATCACCACCGCGGCCGCCGCGCTGGAGCCGACCAGCAGGCACAGCAGCCCGGCCCAGGCCCCGCCGTGCAGGCCGATCCGGTCCAGCCACACGAACGTCAGCAGCGCACCCGGCGGATGGCCCGAGACGTGCGTGGTCCAGGAGTCGGGCTGGAAATCGAGGATCCGGGTGGAGAATCTCCGCACCGTGGCCGGGATGTCGGTGATGCCCGGCACCTGCGACAGATACTCGTCGCGGGTGGTCAACCGGCCGGCGAAGCCGCGCTGCCAGCCGTCGATCATCGCCAGCGAAAAGGCCCACCCGCAGGCGGTGGCCCAGGTGCCCAAGCGTCAGCAATCGCCACGAAAGCCGTTGCGCCACAGCCGGTCCCCACACCACCGTGGCCACCGCGATGAGAAGCGCCAGTACGGTGCCCCAGCCGGCGTGGATGTCCCAGTACCCGAAGATCGGTGCGGCGCCGGCATGCGTGCCGAAGCGCTCCAGCCCGATATCGCTCCGTGGGTTGATGCCCCAGTTCAGCCGGGGCAGCACGAACGCGGCCGCCACCAGAACGACCGCGACCGCGACGGCAGCAAGTTCCCGTCGCGCAATCCTCACGATCGCCCAGCCTATTGATCGCCCGCATCGGCGAATCGGCGCACCAGTGCCGCCCGGTCGACCTTGCCGATGCCGCGCCGCGGCAGCGCGTCAACGACATGCAGCTCGCGGGGCGCGGCGGTGGCGTCCAAAGTCTGCATGACAACGGCGCGCAGCGTGTCCAACGTCGGTGGGGTGCAACCGTCGACCACCACAACCGCGGCGACCACCCGCTGGCCCAGCCGGTCGTCGTCGAGGCCGAACACCGCACAATCGCTGACGGCCGGGTGAGTGCACAGCGCGGCCTCGACGGGTTGGGGCAGCACTGTCAACCCGCCGGTGCTGATCGCGTCGTCGGCGCGGCCCAGCACGGTCAGCACGCCCGAATCATCGACGGTGCCGAGGTCGTCGGTGTAGAACCAGCCAGGTTCGGCGAACGGGTCGGGGACGACGGGGTTGCGGTAGCCCTTGGCCAGCGTCGCGCCACCGATCGCGATGCGGCCATCGGACAGCACGCGCAGTTGGACGCCATCGAGCGGGACACCGTCGTAGACGCAGCCCCCCGCGGTCTCGCTCATCCCGTAAGTGCGGACCACGGCGATGCCGGCGGCTGCGGCGGCGTCGAGGATCGGCCGGGGAGCCGGTCCGCCGCCGATCAGCACGGCATCCAACTCGGCGAGCGCGGCCGCGGCCGCAGGGTCGGTCAGCGCCTTGGCCAGCTGGGCGGCGACCAGCGACGTGTATCGCCGGCCGGAGCCCAATCGGCCTACGGCGCTGGGCAATTCGGAGATGTCGAAGCCCCTGGACGCACTTGTGACGTCCAGCTCGACGGGCGACGAGCCGGCGAGCACGCTGCGCACCAGCACCTGCAGACCGGCGATGTGATACGCCGGCAGAGCCAGCAGCCAGCTGCCCGGTCCGCCGAGACGCTGGTGGGTGGCCGACGCGCTGGCGGTCAGGGCGGCGGCGGTCAGCATGGCACCCTTGGGCGCGCCGGTGGTTCCCGATGTCGTCACCACCAGGGCCACGTCGTCGTCGACGTCCGAGCCCACCCGCAACGCACGCAGCATGGCTTCGTCATCATCGTCGGCCGGCACCGCGACCAGCGCGGGATCACGGCCGTCCAGCACCCGTTCCAGGGTGGGCAACAGCACTGCAGTGGCGGAGCCCGACGCGACGCGCAGCGCACGCAGTACGGCTATGCGTGGTCTCCATTGTCGAGCGGGTCCCGCTCGTCATCGAGCGGCCAGCCATTGGCGGCCAACCGTGCTCGCACCCGCTCGACGTCCTCTTCCGACGGCAGTTCGTCGGTGAGCTTGCTGATCAGCACCCCGATGTCGACGGTGTCGAAGTCGCCGCGCTGCGTCAGTTCATGGGCCACGAGTTTGACTTCATCGTCGCTCAACCGGCGCGTCAGCAGCGCGAGCAGCGCAAAGGTGTCGGTGGGCGGAATGCCTTCTGGATACCCGGCGCGCAACCACGAGATAACTGAGTTCAGAAATCGGTTCACTTAGCACTCACCTCCACAAGGGGGTTCGGCAATTCGGTGGACCACGAATTCGATGCTACTTGGGTTTGGCTCCCAGGAAGGGGGACCCCGTGTTGTGCGCGATGAAGTCGCGGGCGATATACAGCAAAGCGAAGGCAATCACCACGACTACGAGTGCGTAAATCGTGTAGGCGGCCGCCAGCATCACCGGATTCTTCTCTGGTGTGTGGCCATCGGCCGTGGCCTGTTGTCCATTGCCGACGGCCTGAAACCGGATCCCCACGGCGAACAGCCCCGGCAGAGCGGCGCCGGCCAGTAGGGCGAAGATTAAGATCTTCAGAGAGGCCTCGTAGTTGAACCATTCGCCGAACTCGTGCATCAGGCGTTCCTCACCTAGGTCGTCTGGTCATCGGAGCCGGTGCCGGCGCCCACCTTGGCGCCCGTGTCGGATGGCTTGCCTTCGTCGTCTTCGAGTCCGGCGGTCAGGCTGCCTTCCCACTCGGCGTTGACGTTGTTGTGGTCGACCTTGCTCTTGCGCGACCGGATGTAGATGGTGCCGGAGACCGCGACCAGCAGCCCGAAGCCGACGATCGCGCCGGCGTATCCGCCGATGAAGTGGACGATCCAGTAGGTGACCGCGCCGACGAGTCCGGCCAGCGGAAGCGTGACCAGCCACGCGACCACCATCCGGCCGGCCACGCCCCAGCGCACCTCGCCACCGGGCTTGCCCAGCCCGCTGCCCATCACCGAACCGGTGCAGACCTGGGTGGTCGACAGCGCGTAGCCGAAGTGGGCGGAGAGCAGAATGATTGCGGCCGAAGATGATTCGGCGGCCATTCCTTGCGGCGACTTGATCTCGACCAGGCCCTTGCCCAGGGTGCGGATGATCCGCCAGCCGCCCAGGTAGGTACCCGACGCCATCGCCAGGGCACAGCCCACGATGACCCAGAGCGGCGGCGCCGAGGCGGTCTTGCTGACGGAGCCGTAGGTCATCAGGCCGAGGAAGATGATGCCCATTGTCTTCTGCGCGTCGTTGGTGCCGTGCGCCAGCGAGACCAGCGACGCCGAGCCCCACTGGCCGTACCGGAACCCGGCCTCAGAGCGTTTTTCCGAGACACCGCGGGTAACCCGGTAGACCAGCCAGGTGGCCACCGCCCCGACGAGGATGGCCAGGAGCGCGGACACGACTGCCGGGATGATCGCCTTGGACGTGATGCCCTTCCAGATCACCCCGTGCGCGCCGACGGCAGCGATCGTGGCACCGACGATGCCGCCGATCAGCGCGTGTGACGAACTCGAGGGGATACCGAAGAGCCAGGTGAGCAGGTTCCAGACGATGCCGCCGACCAGGCCGGCAAACACCAGTTCCAGCGTCACGATGTGTCCGTCGATCAGACCTTTGGCGATCGTGGCCGCGACGGCGGTGGACATGAACGCTCCCACCAGGTTGAGGACCGCCGACAGTGCGACCGCTATCTTGGGCTTGAGTGCGCCACTGGCGATTGAGGTAGCCATCGCGTTGGCGGTGTCGTGGAAGCCGTTAGTGAAGTCGAATGCCAGTGCCGTTACTACGACAATGATCAAGAGGAACAAGTTGATGTTCACAGCGCCTGATTCTGGTGGTAGAAGGTTTATATTGTCGAATGCACGAATAGGCAAAACGCGAGAGTATCTTGACTCGTCGCCAGATGTTAGCCGTTAGTTAACCCAACGTTGTCACTGCCCGCCTCGGGTGTCTCGGCGCAGCGGGTGATCAGCGGGAATCTCTATGAAAATAAGCGTGATTCCGTCCGGATCGGTCACATGCATCTCGTGCAAACCCCATGATTCGCGCCGCGCCTCGCGGGCGATCGACACCCCCCGGCCTTGCAGCTCGGCCTGGGTCGCGAGCAGGTCGCGGACCTGAAGCCACAGCGCGCCGGGAAAGGGGCCCCGGGAATGGTCGGGTGAGCCGTAGCCGGCCAGTTCGAGCAGCGACTGGCCGGCGAAAAACACTGTGCCCGCACCGTATTCCCGGGCGATCGCCAGCCCGATCTGGTCGCGGTAGAAGCTCAACGACCGCTCATAGTCCGCCGGCCGGAGAAGCATCCGGCTGGCCAGGATCTCCATGGCCTCGTGTCTATCACGTCGCGGTCGCCACCGACTTCGCAGGGTCTGCACGCCGGGACCGGCGAGGTCGTCGCAGGCGGCGCCCCGGCCGGTCATGGCCAACAGCAGCGACAGCAGCGGGCCTTCGACTCTTTCGCCCTGCCCGTGTTGCCAATCGTCGTCGCTGGCGGCCAGAGCGAGCCCGGCTATCCGGTTCTTGGAGCCGATGAGCATATTGGATCCCTTGTAGAAGTCGATCACCTGGCGAACCGCGCCCGGCGGATACGCGTGCGGGATGCCCAGCGGACGACGGACGTCGGCGCCGTGGATCACTACCTCGCCAAGCCAGGAGGTTTTGGGGCCCGGCGGTGCGGAGGTGGAATTCTGCAGGCCGCGGAACTCGCCCAGGGTGGCGGCCGGGTCGGTGCCGCGGTGCTTGGCGATCTGACCGTTGGCGAATCTGTCGAAGTTGAATCCGGACTTCAGCATTTCGAGGAAGAACGTGGCCGGGTTCAGCGAGGCGGTCGCCGACAGGTGCGCGACGATGTCGCGGACCGTCCACCCCGTGCACAGTGACGGCGTGTCCCATTGCGAGGGCGTCAGGGTGGCGAGCTCGTTGGCGAGTGCGCCGCGCTCGGCCGCAATGGTCGCCCAAGTGTCCGACATAGCGCACTCCTTCGAGTTAGTGCGGCTTGTTGAGTTGTTCGCCGCGCCGCTGCATCAGCGCGTTGACCCAGCGGGGGCCAATGGTGTCCAGCGCCCGGGCCGCAATCGCCATCCGCGGCGCGATCCGCACCGGCCGGGTACGGGCGGCGGTAATCATCCACTCGGCGGCCTCTTCCGGCGTCAGCGCCGGCATCCCGTCGTAGGCCTTCGTCGGTGCGATCATCGGGGTGGCCACCAGCGGGTAGTACAGCGTCGTCGAATGCACGCCCTTGGGGCCCCACTCGGTCTCGCCGATCCGGCTCACCGCCGACAGCGCGGCCTTGGACGCGTTGTATACCGAGAACAGCGGCGCCGCCTCCGACAGCACGCCCCAGGTGGTGACGTTGATGATGTGGCCGTCGCCGCGCTCGAGCATTCCGGGTGCGAACCCGCGAATCAGTCGCAGCGGCGCGTAGTAGTTGAGCACCATGGTCCGCTCGACGTCGTGCCAGCGTTCCAGCGACTCCGCCAGCGGTCGGCGGATCGACCGGGCGGCGTTGTTGATCAGGATGTCGACCCCGCCGATGCGTTCCTGCACGTCGGTGACCAGAGCGTCGACGGCGTCCATGTCCGAGAGGTCACACGGGATCGCCATCGCCGTGCCGCCCGCCGCCGTGATCCGGTCCGCCAGCTCGTCGAGTAGGTCCTGGCGGCGAGCGACGGCGACGACGATGGCGCCCCGACGCGCGAACTGTTCAGCCGCGGCCTCGCCGATGCCCGTCGACGCCCCGGTGAGCAGGACGCGTTTACCGGCGAGCTCGACGGGTTTGATCGCGGGTCGGTTGACCAGCAATTGCGGGGCGGCGGGCGGTCGCATGCTCGCCAGCGCGATCTGCTCGGTGAACCGCCGCAGCGGACTCTTACTCACGTGGGCAGTCTAGGGGTGTGTGGTTTCGGGTTTCCGAGCGTCACGCTGCCGTGACGCTCGCAGGCCAGCGCCACGCTGCCGTGACGCTCGACGAGCGGGCAGCTCTAGAAGTAACGCGGGAACGGGCTCCAGTCCGGAGGGCGCTTCTCCAAGAAGGCATCGCGGCCCTCGACGGCCTCGTCGGTCATGTAGGCCAGCCGGGTCGCCTCACCGGCGAACAGCTGCTGTCCCACCAGGCCGTCGTCGAGCAGATTGAACGCGTACTTCAGCATCCGTTGCGCCTGAGGCGATTTCGCGTTGATCTCGGCCGCCCACTGCATACCGACCATCTCCAGCTCGGCGTGGTCGACGACCTCGTTGACCGCGCCCATGTGGTGCATCTGCTCGGCGGTGTAGCTGCGGCCCAGGAAGAAGATCTCGCGGGCGAATTTCTGGCCCACCTGACGGGCCAGATACGCGCTGCCGTAACCGCCGTCGAAGCTGCCGACGTCGGCGTCGGTCTGCTTGAAGCGGGCGTGCTCGCGGCTGGCCAGGGTGAGGTCGCAGACCACGTGCAGGCTGTGTCCGCCGCCGGCCGCCCACCCGTTGACCAGGCAGATGACGACCTTGGGCATGAACCGGATCAGGCGCTGCACCTCGAGGATGTGCAACCGGCCCGCGCGGGCGGCATCAACGGTGTCCGCGGTCTCGCCGGAAGCGTATTGATAGCCGGAGCGGCCGCGGATGCGCTGATCGCCGCCGGAGCAAAACGCCCAGCCGCCGTCCTTTGGCGACGGCCCGTTCCCGGTCAGCAGCACCACGCCCACATCGGGGGACATTCGGGCGTGGTCGAGCACTCGGTACAACTCGTCGACGGTGTGCGGCCGGAAAGCGTTGCGCACCTCAGGACGGTTGAACGCCACCCGCACCGTGGCGTCCTCGACGTGGCGGTGGTAGGTGATATCGGTCAGCTCGCCGAAACCCTCGACGGGTCGCCACGCCGAGGCATCAAAGGGGTTGTCACTCAAGGCTGTTGAACTCCGTCCTGGCCGATGGTGAGGTCACCGCAGCTGATCGTCTGCGCGGAGGTCACCGCGGGATCCTGCGCAGACGTTGCCGTTACGGTATCGGACGGCCCAATCGTCGCCACCGTGCCGTTGCCGAGGTCGCTACAACCGACACCGGTGCCGTGGTCGCGCAAGTTCTGCAGATCGAACACGAACGGCGCACCCGCGCGGTCCACCACAGCCTGTAGCCGGCATGCGGCGAACGTATACAGCCGCGCGCTGCGGCCATCGCTGACGATGATCTGGTTGCCGCCGTTATCCTGGGCATCAACAGCCAAGACGGTCAACGGCATTGGGCTTGCCGACGAGATCTGCACGTCGGAGTTGGCCCCGCTCGCGGTGCTGACGCCGACCACCCGATTGCTGTGGCCGTCGCCGCCGCGAAACTGCCCGACCCACAACGTGGACGGGCCGTCGCCGCCGTCGAGATTGGCGACCGGCCGCTGCGCCGCGCCGGCCGGGGGAGGGGTGCCGCCCGGCGGGCAGCCTGCCGCTGCCCTGGCCGCCGGTGCGATGCCCGTCCAGGCGGGCCGACACCAACAACGAGACCAGGAGCAGACGTCGCATTTCCGGGGACTAAATCGGGTCGAAGCGGAAGACGGCGCATCGTCCGGCCAGCGCCTCGAACTCCTCGGGGTGACCGTCCTTGATGAGCCCGGAGCGCTTCATGAACCCGACACCGCTGGGCACCTCGGTGGGGAACGCCCGCAGAAGTGGCTTGGCGTCCGCGGGGGACAGTTCCACCGCTCGCACGCGCTCCGTGGTGCGGCCACGGCGCAGCGTGACTTCGCCTGCGGCGCGGACGTTTTGCACCCAGTCCGCACCGGGGAAGCCGCCGACGACATACCGCTTGCCGTCCACCGTCATCGGCGTTACCGGCGTCGACCGCGGAGTGCCGGACTTGCGGCCCGGCACCGTCAACACGACCGGGCTTTCGCCGCCGAAACTCATTCCCAGTCGCGACATCTGGATGAAGACCTTGTTGGCCGGCTTGAGCCACCACGGCGGCCGGACCGGTTTGTCACTGCCCATGGCGGCGACGTTACCTGTCCTGAAACGCCTCGATGCCGTGCTGGTGGCGCGGGCTTTCCTCCGGTGTCCTGACGGCGTTGAGGCGGGCGAGCGCGTCGTCGCTCAGGACAATGCCGGCCGCGCCGATGTTCTCCTCGAGGTGAGCGATTGTCCGGGTGCCTGGAATCAGCAATGTGTTGGGCGCGTGGGCCAACAGCCAAGCCAGCCCGACTTGTGCGGGTGTGGCGCCGAGTTCACCGGCGACCTCTTGCACCACCGCGTTATCGGCGACGCTGGGAAAGCCCGCGAACGCCGATCCGAGCGGGAAGAAAGGCACCCACGCTATTCCTTCCCGGCCTTCGGCCTTAGAGAAATCGAGCATGTCTTCGTGGCTGCGGTCAAGCAGGCTGTAGGCGTTCTGCACGCAGACGATGCCCGCGGGCAACGCGCGCTGCAGCACTTCGATTGGCACGTTGCTCATCCCGATCGCGCCGATCTTGCCTTCGTCGCGCAGCGCGACCATCTCGGCGAGTTGGTCGTCGAGGTCGACGATCTGGTCACCCTCGGCGGCCAGGCCAGGCCCGAGGTCGAGGCGCCGCAGATTCACCACCGGTACGCGGTCGAGCCCGAGCTGGCGTAGGTCGTCTTCGACGGCGGCGCGCAGCTCGGCGGGCTTTTGCGCGGCGGCCAGCGGTACCGGTTCTGCGCCGGTGTATCGCGCGCCGACCTTGCTGACGATGACGAGGTCGTCCGGGTAGGGGGCCAGCGCTTCGCGGATGCGGCGGTTCACCTCGCCGGGGCCGTAAAACGACGCGGTGTCGATGTGATTGACGCCGAGTTCGACGGCACGCCGCAGCAGCGCGGCGGCTTCTTCGGGCGACGAGGCTTCGAACAGTTGCATTGCGCCGTAGCCGACTCGGGCAACCGTGCTCGTGCCGAGGCTGCCGATACCGCCGGGGTGTGGCTGGTCTGTCATGGTGTCCCCTCGTGTCAGACTGGATATGCGGAGGACCCTCCGCTTAGTCGAGAGTAACAGAACCGGAGGAGCCTCCGCTTTGGCTGAAAGTGTTCGGGCCGACGCGCGCCGCAACCGCGACAGGTTGCTCGAGGTGGCAACCGCTGCGTTCGCCACCGCGCAGGGGCGGCCGGTGTCGCTGGAGTCCATTGCGCGCGACGCCGGTGTCGGGATCGGCACGCTCTACCGCCACTTCCCCAACAGGGAGGCCCTGGTCGAGGCGATTTACCGGGCCGAGCTCGCCGAAGTGGCCGCGGCCGCCGAACAGCTGCTCAAGCGGCATCCGCCCCAGACCGCCCTGCGGCGCTGGATGGACCGCTATGCAAGCTTCGTGGCCGCCAAGCGCGGAATGGCCGAGTCGTTACACGCGATCTTCGACTCCGGTGCCATGGAGCCCAGCCAGACTCGCGACAGCATCGTCGGAGCGGTGGACGCGCTGCTGCAAGCCGGCGTCGACGACGGCACCCTACGCTCCGACGTGCAAGCCGACGACGTGGTGTCCAGCCTGATCGGCATCTTCCTGGCCAGCGGTTCGCCCGACCAGACGGCCCGCATGCTCGACCTCTTGGCGGCCGGCATCGCCCGCTAACCTGCCGAGCAGACGCAAAAGCGCCCAATTCCTCGGCGTGTCGGGCGCTTTTGCGTCTGCTCGCGGTGGAGCGTCAGCCGACGGCGCGGCCGGCGCCCTCCCAGAACTGGGCCCGTACGGCCTTCTTGTCCGGCTTGCCCAGTCCGGTTAGCGGCAGCGCGTCGACCACCACCACCCGCTTGGGCGACTGCACCGAGCCCTTGCGGTCCTTGACCGCGGCCTGGATCTCGGCGGTCATCGTGTCGATCGCGGCGTCATCCCGGGGCGCGTCGGCGCGCAGCACCACCACCGCCGTGACGGCCTCGCCCCACTTGTCGTCGGGCGTCCCAACCACACAGACCTGCGCGACCGCGGCGTGCTCGGCGATGACGTCCTCGACCTCGCGCGGGAACACGTTGAAGCCGCCGGTGACGATCATGTCCTTGACCCGGTCGACGATGAAGTAGAAGCCGTCGTCGTCCTCGCGGGCCATGTCGCCGGTGTGCAGCCACCCGTCCTTGAAGGTGTCGGCGGTCGCCTCCGGCAGGTTCCAGTAGCCGCCGGCCAACAGCGGTCCGCTGACACAGATTTCGCCCGGTTCACCCTGCGGCACCGGCTTGCCGTCCTCGCCCAGCAGCGCCACGCGCGCGAAAAGCGTTGGGCGCCCGCAGGATGTGAGTCGCTTCTCGTCGTGATCCGCCTTGGACAAGTACGTGATCGCCATCGGCGCCTCGGACTGCCCGTAGTACTGGGCGAAGATCGGGCCGAACCGCCGGATCGCCTCGGCCAGCCGCACCGGGTTCATCGCCGACGCGCCGTAATAGACGGTCTCCAGCGACGACAGGTCGCGGGTGTGCGAATCCGGGTGGTCCATCAGCGCATAGAGCATCGACGGCACCAGCATGGTGGCCGTAATGCGTTGTTCTTCAATGACTCTCAGCACCTCAGCCGGGTCGAATTTGCCCAGCACGACCATCTCGCCGCCCTTGACCACCGTCGGCGTGAAGAACGCCGCACCGGCGTGCGACAGCGGCGTGCACATCAAGAACCGCGGGTTCTCCGGCCATTCCCATTCCGCGAGTTGGATTTGCGTCATGCTGGCGATGTTGCCGGTGGTGCCGATCACGCCCTTGGGCTTGCCCGTCGTGCCGCCGGTGTAGGTGAGGCCGCCGATGTGGTTGGGCGGCAGGTCGGCGACGACGAGCGGCTTCGGGGAGTACTTGGCGGCCTCCGCCGACACATCCACCGCCACGTCTTTAAGCTCTTCGGGCACCGGACCGATGGTCAGGATCTGCTTGAGCGAGCCCACCTTGTCCAGCAGCCCCAGCGCGCGCTCGACGAACATTGGGTTGGGGTCGATGATCAGCGAGCTGGCGCCGGCGTCGGAGAGCACGTAGGCGTGGTCGTCCAGCGAGCCGAGCGGGTGCAGGGCGGTGCGCCGGTAACCCTGGGTCTGGCTGGCGCCCAGGATCATCAGCACTTCGGGGCGGTTGAGCGACAGCAGGCCGACCGTGACGCCGGTGCCGGCGCCCAGCGCCTCGAACGCCTGGGTGTACTGGCTGATCCGCTCGGCGAGCTGACCGCCGGTCAGCGTGGTGTCGCCGAGGAACAGCACCGGCCTGTTCTTGTGCCGTTTGAGCGCGCCCACCAGCAGGTGGCCGTTGTGGGTCGGGTTGCGCAGCGTCTCGTCACTCATGTGGAAAGACTAGAACGTGTTGCAATTCGGCTCCGCCGCGCCCTCGGTCACCGTGTCTAGCTGTGGCGACCCGCTTCGCGCGGCTCCGCCGCACTCGCGATCGCCACAGTGTCTAGCTGTGGCGACCCGCTTCGCGCGGCTCCGCCGCACTCGCGATCGCCACTAGCATTCCTTTACATGGCCGATGCAGACCTCGTCATCACCGGAACCTTGTTAACCGTCGACGAGGAGCGGCCCACGGCCGAGGCGCTCGCGGTCGCCGATGGCCGAATCGTCGCCGTCGGCAACCGGTCCGACCTGGCGGGGCTCATTGGCGCCGCCGGGCAGGTGTTCTCCGACGACGAGATCGGCTCGCTGGAGGTCGGCAAGTACGCCGACCTGGTGGTGCCGTCCGCGGACCCGCGCACGGTGCCGCCCGAGCAGATCGCCGACCTCGACGTGCGCGCGACCTATCTGGCGGGCCGCCAGGTTTACCGCCAGTGACACCCACCCTGGAAGAGCTGCTCGACCGCCTGCATGTGGTGGCGTTACCGATGCGCGTGCGTTTTCGCGGCATCACCACCCGTGAGGTCGCGCTGATCGAGGGCCCGGCGGGCTGGGGGGAGTTCGGCGCATTCGTCGAATACGGCGCGCCCGAGGCCGTGCACTGGCTGGCGTCGGGAATCGAGGCCGCCTACCGCGAGCCGCCGCCGCTGCTGCGCGATCGCATCCCGATCAACGCCACCGTGCCGGCCGTTGCGGCCGCCCAGGTGGCAGAGGTGCTGGAGCGGTTCCCCGGGGCCCGCACCGCCAAGGTGAAGGTCGCCGAGCCGGGGCAGACGCTGGCCGAAGACGTCGACCGGGTCAACGCGGTGCGCGCCCTGGTCCCGACGGTGCGGGTGGACGCCAACGGCGGCTGGAGCGTCGACGAAGCCGCCGCGGCCGCCGCCGCCCTGACCGCCGACGGCCCGCTGGAGTACCTCGAACAACCCTGCGCCACCGTCGACGAACTCGCCGAGCTGCGCCGGCGGATCGCGGTCCCGATCGCCGCCGACGAAAGCATCCGCAAGGCCGACGACCCGCTGGCCGTCGTCCGCGCCCACGCCGCCGACATCGCGGTGCTGAAAGTTGCTCCGCTGGGCGGGGTTTCGGCCCTGCTCGGCATCGCCGCGCAGATCGACATCCCCGTCGTGGTGTCCAGCGCGCTCGATTCGGCCGTCGGCATCAGCCAGGGGTTGACCGCTGCAGCGGCGCTGCCGCAACTCGGTCACGCCTGCGGGCTGGGCACCGGCGGGTTGTTCGTCGAAGATGTCGCGGAGACCGCTGCGCCGGTGGACGGCAACCTGGCGGTCGTTGCGGTGACGCCCGACCCGGCGCGGCTGCAGGCGCTGGCCGCCGCACCGCAGCGTCGCCAATGGTGGATCGACCGGGTCAAGGACTGCTATCCGCTGCTTGTACCGTCGTGCGGGTGACCAACCTGGCTTACGACGACCGCGGGACGGGTGAGGCCGTCGTCTTCATCGCCGGTCGCGGCGGCGCGGGGCGCACCTGGCTACCCCATCAGGTCCCGGCATTCCTGGCGGCTGGATACCGCTGCATCACCTTCGATAACCGCGGGATCGGCGCCACCGAAAACGCCGAGGGGTTCACGACGCAAACCATGGTCGCCGACACCGCGGCGCTGATCGAATCCCTCGGCGCCGCCCCGGCGCGCATCGTCGGGGTGTCCTTGGGCTCGTACATCGCCCAGGAACTCATGGTGGCCCGGCCCGAGCTGGTCACCGCCGCGGTCCTGATGGCCACCCGCGGCCGTCTGGACCGTACCCGCCAGTCCTTCCGCGATGCCGAGGCTGAGCTTTATGAGGCCGGCATCAAGCTGCCGGCCGCCTTCGAAACGAAATCTCGTTTACTGGAAAGTTTTTCGCGTAAGACGCTGAACGACGACGTGGCTGTGGAGGACTGGATCGCAATGTTCAACCTGTGGCCGATCAAGTCCACTCCGGGTCTGCGGTGCCAGCTGGACGTCGCCCCGCAGACCAACCGGTTGCCCGCTTACCGCAATATCGCCGCACCGGTGCTGGTGATCGGTTTCGCCGATGACGTGGTGACTCCGCCTTACCTCGGACGGGAGGTCGCCGACGCCCTGCCCAACGGTCGCTACCTGCAGATACCCGACGCCGGTCACCTCGGCTTCTTCGAGCGGCCGCAGGCTGTCAACGCGGCCGCGCTGCAGTTCTTCGCCAGCGCCAAGGCTTGAGCTCGTCGGCACGATACAGGTGCCACATGCGTCTCTGCGTCGGACAGATATCCAATTTGTCCACCTCCGCGCGACAGCTGCGGAGTCGCTCGTAGGTGGACTTTAAGCACATGCCCACGGGCCAGAGGCCAACGTGACGGATGTGGCAAGAAGCCCGGCGTGCCGGGCTATGACACCCTGTAGGAGTGAACCCCTCGACGACACAGGCTCGGGTCGTCGTTGACGAGCTGATCCGCGGCGGCGTCCGCGACGTGGTCCTGTGCCCGGGGTCGCGGAACGCGCCGCTGGCATTCGCGCTGCAGGAAGCCGACCGTGGCGGCCGGATCCGGTTGCATGTCCGCATCGACGAGCGCACCGCGGGCTATCTGGCCATCGGGTTGGCGATCTCCGCCGACGCGCCGGTATGTGTCGCGATGACGTCGGGCAGCGCCGTGGCCAACCTCGGGCCGGCGGTGGTCGAGGCCAACTACGCCCGGGTGCCGCTGATCGTGCTCTCGGCCAACCGGCCCTACGAGTTGCTCGGCACCGGGGCCAATCAGACCATGGAGCAGCTGGGTTACTTCGGCACCCAGGTTCGCGCCGCCATCAGCCTGGGCCTGGCCGAGGACGCGCCCGAGCGGCTGGATTCGCTCAACGCCACCTGGCGATCGGCGACCTGCCGAGTATTGGTGGCCGCCACCGGTTCTCGCTCCGCCAACGCCGGGCCGGTGCAGTTCGACATCCCGCTGCGCGAGCCGCTGGTGCCGGAACCGGAGCCGCATGGCGCGGTGACTCCGCAGGGCCGGCCCGACGGTAAGCCGTGGACCTACACGCCGCCGGTCACTTTCGACCAGCCACTGGACATCGACCTGACGCCCGACACCGTCGTGATCGCCGGGCACGGCGCGGGCGTGCAGCCCAACTTGGCCGGATTGCCGACCGTCGCCGAGCCGACTGCACCGTCTCCGCCGTCGGGGGCCAACCCGTTGCACCCGCTGGCGCTGCCGCTGCTGCGCCCTAAGCAGGTGATCATGCTCGGCCGCCCCACACTGCATCGCCCGGTGTCGGCGCTGCTGGCCGATCCGCAAGTGCCGGTCTACGCGTTGACCACCGGACCGCGCTGGCCGGACGTCTCGGGAAACTCGCAGGCCACCGGCACGCGGGCGGTCACCACTGGCACACCGGACCCGGCCTGGCTGCAGCGCTGCGCGGAGGCGAACCGGCACGCCTGCGCGGCGGTCCGCAGCCAGTTGGCGGCGCACCCGCTGACGACCGGCCTGCACGTCGCCGCCGCCGTCGCCGACGCGCTGCGGCCGGGTGATCAGTTGGTGCTGGGCGCGTCCAACCCGGTCCGCGATGCGGCGCTGGTCGGCCTCAACACCCACGGCATTCGGGTGCGGTCCAATCGCGGTGTGGCCGGCATCGACGGCACCGTGTCCACCGCGATCGGTGCGGCTCTCGCACATGAGAAGGCGCATGCGGGCGCCAACGAGGGACGCACCGTCGCGCTGATCGGCGACCTGACGTTTGTCCACGACAGCTCCGGGCTGCTGATCGGGCCCACCGAACCGACACCGCAACGGCTGACGATCGTGGTGTCCAATGACAACGGCGGCGGCATTTTCGAACTACTCGAGCAGGGCGACCCGAGGTTCTCCGACGTGTCGGCGCGCATCTTCGGCACCCCCCACGACGTCGACGTGGGCGCGCTGTGTCGCGCCTATCACGTGGAGAGCCGGCAGATCGAAGTCGACCAGCTGCAAGCGGCGCTCGACGAACCCGGTGCCGGTATGCGGGTGCTGGAAGTCAAGGCCGATCGCTCCACGCTGCGACAGCTACACGCCGCCATCAAGGCCGCGCTTTGATTTCGCCGAAATCACTGCTGCGCCTACTTATTCACGGACGCAGCGATGAGCCACCGAAAACCCGGGCACGGAGTGCCCTGCGCTGGGTCCGGATCGCCATTCTGATCGTGACCGCTTTGGTCACCTTGCAGTCAGTGCTGCTGGTGGCCGGCACCTACCGGGACGATCTGGCAATTCAACACAACATGGGCGTCGCGCAAGCCGAAGTGCTCAGCGCGGGGCCGCGGCGCTCCACGATCGAGTTCGTCACACCCCAACGCGTCACCTACCGGCCCGAACTCGGCGTGCTGTACCCGTCCGAATTGGCCACCGGCATGCGAATTTACGTCGAATACAACAAGAAAGACCCGAACCTGGTTCGGGTGCAGCACCGCAACGCCGGGCTGGCGATCATCCCGGCGGGGTCCATCGCGGTGGTGTGCTGGCTGGCCGCAGCGATCCTGCTGTTGGGTTTGGCGCTGCTGGATAAGCGGCTTTAACCAGCAAATTTCGCGCCCCGTATGCCCTCACGAAACCTTATCGACAGCCGGCGCTGACACTATCGGTGTCGTGCGCGTTGCGATCGTCGCCGAGTCCTTCCTCCCGCAAGTCAATGGTGTCAGCAACTCAGTTCTTCGGATACTCGAGCATCTGCGCCGAACAGGTCACGAAGCCCTAGTTGTCGCCCCCGATAACCCTCCGGGCGAACCCCGGGCGGAACGAATCCACGACGGCATCCGAATTCATCGGGTGCCGTCTCGCATGTTTCCGAAGGTGACCACCTTGCCGCTGGGTGTGCCCGTGCCCGGAATGGCGCGCGCGCTACGCGGATTCGACCCCCACGTAATCCATCTCGCCTCGCCGGCGCTGCTGGGTTACGGCGGTGTGCGAGCTGCTCGGCGTATGGGCGTCCCGACGGTAGCGGTATACCAAACCGACGTCCCGGGTTTCGCGGCCAGCTACGGCATCGGGATCACGACGCGTGCCGCGTGGGCTTGGTTCCGCCACCTGCACGGCCTCGCCGACCGCACCCTGGCGCCGTCCAGCGCGACGATGGAATCCCTTGTAGCCCATCGATTTCCACGGGTACATCGGTGGGCGCGGGGTGTCGACATACTACGGTTCGCGCCGTCTGCTCGTGACGAAGAACTCCGGCGGCGGTGGTCGCCGAACCGCAAACCGATCGTCGGATTTGTCGGGCGGCTGGCGCCGGAGAAGCATGCCGAGCGGCTGCGGGCGTTGGCCGCCAACGACGCGGTCCAGCTCGTCATCGTCGGCGACGGCGTCGACCGACAGAAGCTGCAATCAGCCATGCCCACAGCGGTTTTCACCGGCGCGTTGTACGGCGACGAGCTCGCCGCGGCGTATGCCAGCATGGACGTTTTCGTACACACGGGTGAGCACGAGACGTTTTGCCAAGTCGTGCAGGAAGCGCTGGCGTCGGGGTTGCCGGTGATCGCCCCCGACGCCGGCGGACCACGCGACCTGGTAGCGCCCTTCCGCACCGGGCTGCTGTTGGGAGTCAACGAGTTCGAGGCGCGGCTGCCCGAGGCTGTTGCCGCGCTCCTGGAAGAACGTCACCGCTATTCGCAGGCCGCCCGGCGCAGCGTGCTCGGCCGCAGCTGGCCGGTCATCTGTGATGAGCTGCTCGGCCACTACGAGGCGGTGCAGTCGCCGCACGCGCGAGCGCGCATGTCGCGTACGTCGCTGAGGCGCTACGCGCAGGGGGAGTGACTAGCCCTGCGCGAGCTCCGCGACCGGCTGCCACTGCTCCCAGGTGCGTAGCCGGTTTTCGTAGTCGGCCTTCGCGGTAGCCAGCGCCGAAGCGCCGAAGAACGCCCGCAGCGGCGGCTCCTCGGCATCGACGACCTTCAGCAGCGCGGCCGCCGACGCATTGGGGTTGCCCGGTTGCGACCACCGCCGACTGCGTTCGGCTTCGGTCGCCGCATGCACCTCGTCATAGTCGGGCAGGCGCTCGGCGTGTTTTGCCGACGAGCCGCCCCAGTCGGTGGAGTAGCCAACCGGTTCGATCAACGTGACGTGCACGCCGAACGGTGCCACCTCCTGGGCCAGCGACTGGGAGAATCCCTCCAGCGCCCACTTCGAGGCGTGGTACATGCCGACGTCCGGAAACGCGGTGATGCCGCCGATCGAGGACACCTGGATGATGTGCCCGCTGCCCTGCGCGCGCAGGTAGGGCAACGCGGCTTGGGTGATCCACAGCGCCCCGAACACGTTGGTCTCGACCTGGTCGCGTGCCTCTTGCTCGGACAGTTCCTCGACAAACCCGAATTGACCGTAGCCGGCGTTGTTCACCACGATGTCCAGCCGACCGAAATGGTCGTGTGCCTGCTTGACCGCCGCGAAGTCGGCGTCTCGATCGGTGACGTCCAGGCGAATCGGCAGCAGCGCACTGTCACCATAGCCGTAGCGTTCCACCAGATCGTCCAGCGCTTCGGTGTTGCGGGCCGTCGCTGCGACCTTGTCGCCGCGCTGCAGCGCGGCGATCGCCCATTCGCGTCCAAATCCGCGCGAGGTACCGGTGATAAACCAAACTTTTTCGCTCACGCAGTTCTGTAACGCATTCGCCGACACACCATTCCCTAGCCCGATTGCCCGGCCCGGTAGCGTCGACGCCATGAGTCGCGCCGCCCTGGACAAGGACCCCCGGGACGTCGCGTCGATGTTCGACGGCGTCGCCCGCCGCTATGACCTGACCAACACCGTGCTTTCGCTGGGCCAGGATCGACACTGGCGGCGCGCCACCCGCTCGGCGCTGCGGATCGGGCCGGGCGACAAGGTACTGGATCTGGCCGCGGGTACCGCGGTCTCCACTGTTGAGCTCGCCAAGTCCGGAGCGTGGTGTGTGGCGGCCGATTTTTCGGTCGGAATGCTCGGGGCTGGGGAAGCACGCAAGGTGCCCAAGGTTGCCGGTGACGCCACCCGGCTGCCGTTTGCCGACGGGGTATTCGACGCGGTCACGATCAGTTTCGGGTTGCGCAACGTCGCCGACCCGCAGGCGGGGCTGCGTGAGATGGCCCGCGTCACCCGGCCCGGCGGCCGACTAGTGGTGTGCGAATTCTCCACACCCACCAACGCGCTGTTCGCAACTGTGTACAAGGAATACCTGATGCGGGCATTGCCGCGGGTGGCGCAAGCGGTGTCGAGCAATCCCGACGCCTACGTCTATCTCGCCGAGTCGATCAGAGCCTGGCCGGACCAGGCGACGCTGGCGCACCGGATTTCCGGGGCGGGGTGGTCAGCTGTGCGGTGGCGCAATCTGACCGGCGGCATCGTGGCGCTGCACGCCGGATACAAGTCGGCCTAGTGAGCGCCGGCCTGCTGGATGAAGCCGACCTGGTCGGGGCAGTACTGGTTGATCGCGGCGCCCAGGAACTGGAACGCCTGACCTTCCGTGGTGCCCCGCGGCAGGTTGTGCTGGATGAAACCGGCCGACTTGTAAGCGTCGTGGTCCACGCCCCTGGTGATCCGCTCGCAGCTGATCTTGGCCAGCCACGCGTTGTAGTCCTGCGGGCCGTAGATGCCGTAGGCGTGCAGTTCCTGGTTGAACGGGTAGTCCCAGTCGTCGGCCTGCGCCGGCCCGGCCAATGCGATAGCGGAGGCTGCCGCGGCCACCCCGGCAGCTAGACTCATACGCTTCATTAGGCGGACTATACACCTCGCTCCAGGTGCGCCGACAGTAGCCAGCCGCCGAC
The DNA here is from genome assembly GCA_963708995.1 of uncultured Actinomycetota bacterium. Classification (GTDB taxonomy): domain Bacteria; phylum Actinomycetota; class Actinomycetes; order Mycobacteriales; family Mycobacteriaceae; genus Mycobacterium. Next base: position 352,933 of record CAVPUR010000012.1, on the reverse strand, counting down.
CGAAACGAAGCCATCGGCCTCGTCGCGGACCTCCATGCCGGGGATCCCGAAAAAGTCCTTCGAAGCCTTGGCGTGCAGGCGGGCAGGCTTGATCTCGTCGACGACCCAGTATTTCGACACCACGTCGCGCAGTTCGTCCTCGGTGACCGCGTTGATGGGGCCTTCGGGCACCGCAGCCTTGTCGAAGACGAGTGCGAAGTAGGACGCACCCGGGGCCGCGGCGCGGACGATCGATTGCTGGTAGCCCTCGCGGGCCTCGACCGGGATGGAATGGAACAACGTGCTGTCGACGATGGTGCCGAACCGGCCGGTTGATCCCGGCGGGAAGCCGGTGAAATCGCTGATGTCGGCCACCGCGAAGCTGACGTTGGTCAGGCCGCGCTTGTCGGCCTCGCGCCTGGCCAGGTCGATGGCGGTCGGCGACAGGTCCAGTCCGACGGTGGTGTAGCCCTGCCCGGCCAGGTGCAGCGAGATGGCCGCTTCCCCGCAGCCCACGTCCAGCACGTCGCCGTGAAACTTGCCCTGCTCGATCAGGGCGGCCAGTTCGGGCTGTGGTTTGCCGATGCTCCACGGCGGGCGGACGCCCTCACCAAACTGCTCGGATTCACCGCGATACGCCGATTCAAATCGGAAATCTGTCTCAGTCATACCAGCAGGTATATCAATCAGCCTGATACATGTCAATGTCCTTGATATGCGCGAGCAGACGTAAAAGCGCCCGAAAACCGTGTTTTCGGGCACTTTTACGTCTGCTCGCGGTACTCAGCTGAACGGTGGTCGGCGATCGAGCAGCCGCGACACACGCCCCCCGCTCCGCCACAGCCGCGCCACCCAATCGGCGTCGTCGTCGGTGACCAGGTTGGCCATCACGCGCACGGCGATCGTCATCAGCGCGCTGGAGCGCATCGCGATCGGTCCGGTCGTCGGCAGGAACCGTTGGAAGGTCAGCAACAGCGCGAGCCGGCGCGCGACCGAAAACCCGCGGCCGTAGTGCTGCTGCAGCAGCGACGGCCACGCGTGTGACAGGTCACGCGCGCCCAGCAACTCCACGGCCAGCCGCCCCATCTCCAGCCCGTAGTCGATGCCTTCGCCGTTTAGGGGATTGACGCATGCCGCGGCGTCGCCGATCAGCATCCAGTTCGGCCCGGCCACCCCGGAAACCGCCCCGCCCATCGGCAGCAGCGCCGACGACACCGCGCGCGGCTCGCCGGTAAAACCCCACTCGTCGCGGCGCAGGTCGGTGTAATACGAGATCAGCGGCCGCAGCGCCAGGTCCGCCGGCCGCTTTGACGTGGACAACGCTCCGACGCCGATGTTCACCTCGCCATTGCCCAGCGGGAAAATCCAGCCGTAGCCGGGCAGCACGGCGCCATCGGGGGAGCGCAGTTCCAGATGCGACGTCAGCCAGGGGTCGTCGCTGCGCTCGGTGCTCAGATACCCGCGGGCGGCGACGCCATACGCCGTCTCCTGATGCCATCGCCGGCCCAGTTTGCGACCCAGTGAGGACCGGGCCCCGTCGGCGACGATCAGCTCGCGGCAGCCCACCTCGGTGCCGTCGGCCAGCGTCAGCGACACCACGCGCCGCGATGAGTCATGGTGAACGCCAACAGCTTTCGCGCCGAGCAGCATACGCGCCCCGGACTCCTCGGCGACTTTGCGGATCCGGTCGTCCAGCTCCAGGCGGGCCACTGCGCTGCCGGTCGACGGGAACGACGGGCCGGGCCAGTCCACTTCCACCTCGCCGCCGAAACCGCTCATCCGCAAGCCCCGGTGCCGGATGCGGGTATCCAGCCAGCCGCCCAGCCCCAGCCGTTCCAGCTCGGCGACCGCGCGCGGCGTCAACCCGTCACCGCAGGCCTTGTCGCGGGGAAAGCTCGCCGAGTCGATGACGAGGACGTCGGTGCCGGCGCGCGCTGCCCAGGCGGCCGCGGCCGATCCGGCGGGTCCGGCGCCCACGACGACCAGGTCGGCGCTGGCGGCTCTGCTCTCCACGCCCACCAGTATGTTGGTCGAATGGGTACTCCGGCGACGGTGGTGGCGGGCGTCGACTTCGGCGACGCCGAGTTCGCCGCGACCGTGCGAGACGGGGTCGCTCGGGTCGAGCAACTGATGGACACCGAGCTGCGCGGTGCCGACGACGTGATGACCGATTCGCTGCTACACCTGTTTTTGGCCGGCGGTAAACGATTCCGGCCGCTTTTCACGGTGTTAGCCGCCCAGATCGGGCCGCGGCCGGACTCCTGGCAGGTGACAACGGCCGCCGCGGTCATCGAGATGGTGCACCTGGCGACGCTGTACCACGACGACGTGATGGACGAGGCGGCCGTGCGCCGCGGCGCGCCCAGCGCCAACGCGCGCTGGGGCAACAATGTCGCCATCCTGGCGGGTGACTATCTGTTCGCGACGGCGTCGCGACTGGTGTCGCGGCTGGGACCCGAGGCGGTGCGGTTGATCGCCGAGACGTTCGCTCAGCTGGTGACCGGGCAGATGCGCGAGACCCGCGGCGCCGCCGAGGGGGTGGATTCGGTCGAGCACTACCTGAAGGTGGTGCACGAGAAGACCGGCTGCCTGATCGGCGCGGCCGGCCGGTTCGGCGCCATGTTCTCCGGCGCCGACGACGAGCAGGTCGAGCGGCTGGATCGGCTGGGCGGCCTCGTCGGAACCGCGTTTCAGATCTCCGACGACATCATCGACATCGGCAGCGAGTCCGAGGAGTCGGGCAAGGTGCCCGGCACCGATCTGCGCGAAGGCGTCCGCACCCTGCCGATGCTCTACGCGCTGGCCGAGTGCGGACCCGAAGGCGCGCGCCTGCGCGAGCTGCTGGCCGGACCGATAACAGACGACGCCCAGGTCCTCGAGGCGCTGACGCTGTTGCGCGCGTCGCCGGGAATGGCGAAGGCCAAGGACGTCCTGGCCCAGTACGCGACCCAGGCGCGTCACGAGCTGGACCTGCTGCCCGACGTCCCTGGCCGCCGCGCACTTGCCGCCCTGGTCGACTACACCATCAGCCGGCAGGGCTAGTGGCGATCGCGAGCGCGACTGGCAGGTCCAGTGCCGGGCGAAGCGGGTCGCCACCGGCAGTGCTAGCGGTCGGCTCAACCGCGCGTCCCGGAACCTAGAGGGTCATCCCGAGCGTTCAATGAGTTGTAGTCGGCTTTACCCGTGTTCGTAGGAGGACACTGATGACCTGGCATCCGCATGCCAACAGCTTGAAGACGTTCGTCTTGTTGGTCGGTATGTCCACCATGATCGTGGCCGTCGGCGCGGTGTTCGGCAGGACGGCGCTGTTTTTCGCGGCGCTGTTCGCCGTCGGGATCAACGTCTACACCTACTTCAACAGCGACAAGCTGGCGCTGCGGGCGATGCACGCGCAGCCGGTTTCCGAGGTGCAGGCACCGGTGATGTACCGGATCGTGCGCGAGCTGGCCACCGCCGCGCACCAGCCGATGCCGCGGCTGTTCATCAGTGACACCAACGCGCCGAACGCGTTCGCCACCGGCCGCAACCCGCGCAATGCCGCGGTCTGTTGCACCACCGGCATCCTGGACATCCTCAACGAGCGCGAACTGCGCGCCGTGCTGGGACACGAGCTGTCACACGTCTACAACCGCGACATCCTGATCTCCTGTGTCGCCGGCGCGCTGGCCGGGGTGATCACCGCGCTGGCCAACATGGCGCTGTGGATGGGAATGTTCGGCGGCGAACGAGACGGCGAGAATCCCTTTGCGCTGCTGCTGGTTTCGCTGTTGGGCCCCATCGCCGCCACGGTGGTGCGGCTGGCGGTCTCGCGGTCCCGCGAGTACCAGGCGGACGAATCGGGCGCGATGCTGACCGGTGACCCGCTCGCGCTGGCGTCGGCGCTGCGCAAGATTTCGGGCGGCGTGCAGGCGGCCCCGCTGCCGCCGGAACCGCAGCTGGCCAGTCAGGCGCACCTGATGATCGCCAACCCGTTCCGTGCGGGTGAGCGGATCGGTTCGATGTTCTCGACGCACCCGCCGATCGAGGACCGCATTCGCCGGCTGGAGGAGATGGCGCGCGGGTAAAACCCGCTGTTACAGCCCGGGTAAGCAGGCCGGGAAGTAGCACGGCTGATTGGGCCCCTGAGCCTTACCGACCAGGCGCCCCAGGTTGACGAGCGACGGCAACAGAATCAAGTCCACACCCGCCTTTTGATCTTGAGACATGTTGCGGGTCTCAAAATCCAAATTGGTGAGCTGCTGCTGGATCTGTGTTAACCGCTGATTTCGTTCCGCCGGGTTCAGGCTGCCCCAGGCTGCGTCCAGGTCGGCGATTTCCCGCCGCACCTCTTCCGCATCAGATTGGGGGCTCAGGCTGAAGGCGGGTTGCTGCGGGTAGAGATGGGTGAGTGCGGGTTGCGCCGCCACGTCTGCTCGCGCGGGACTGGCCGTTATCAGCGTGCCGGCCACCAGGCCGGCCATCGCTATCACTGTGATCTTCATCGATAGCTTCTTTTCTGCATTTCTGCGCGCGCCGGTTGTCTGCCCCAGCCACCCACGCAAGACCGGTTCGCTATCGAGGGTGCGGCACAACGCTCGCGAAATTCTTGCGAAATTCTTGCGTCGCGGGCTGCTTAATCTAGGCGGCTTCGGGTCGTTCGGTTTCAAATAGGTCGCTCACGGTCCGGTGTGCGAGTTGACCGGTCTCGACCACACCATGGATCCGAACGGTGCCACCCGTGGCTTGGTACTGCCGCTGCCAGTCGGTAATCGCTTGATGTGCAGCATGATCGAGGTAGTTCACCGAAATGGTGATCTCCACATTCCTGCCGGCAGGGATCGACGCCAGCACGCGTGTCAGCCGAGGCAGTGCCAGGAAGGTGCATGCTCCCTTGATCGTTACGCACCAGTCCTCACCCACGGGCCCGGCCTCAACCGTGGCCCGGATCACCCGCCATCCCGTCAGCGCTACGGCCAGCGCGAGTCCAATCATCACGCCTTGCAACAGATTGAGGAAGACGACGCTGAAAGCCGTCACTGCGTAGACAGCGAAATCGCCGTTGCGTAGCGCGGTTTCGATGTGGGCCGGCTTCAGCAGCTCGATGCCGATCACAATGAGTAGGCCGGCAAGCGCGGCGGTAGGGATCTGTTCGACCAACTCGGCGAACGGAATGGTAAACAGCAGGATCCAGAAGCCATGCATGATTGTCGAGGCGCGGGTTTTGGCTCCGGCGCTGACATTGGCTGCGCTACGGACGATTACGCCGGCGATTGCAAGGCCGCTGACCGCACCGGAAACGATGTTGGCGGCGCCTTGTCCGATCAGCTCGCGGTTGAAGTCGGTTCGTGGCCCGTTGTGCATCCGGTCGATCGACCCAGCGGTCAACAGGCTCTGGACACTGGTTATCAGCGTGATGGTTACGACGGCGACTACGATCGCGCCCCAGTCGCCGTGCGGGATATCGGGAAGTTCCAGTGCGTCCAGCGCCGAACCCTCGAGGTCGATCCGCCGCACATTGAACGGGAAAACCATTGAGATGACCGTGACGCCAACAATGGCAACCAACGGGCCGGGAATACGGCGGAGCCTGGCAGGAACCCACCGCCAGGCGATCAGGATGACGATCACCAGTGTGCCCAGGATGACCCCGGGCCGGTGGGCTCCGATGACTTGCGCCGGAAGCTCAATGACGTTGTGCCAGGCCGTGCTTTTGGATTTGCCGCCCAGTAGTACGTGGGTTTGTTGCAGGGCGATGGTGATTCCAATGCCGGCCAGCATCGCGTGCACGACGACGGGTGAGATCGCAAGCGCGGCTCGAGCAACACGGCTGAGCCCCAACGCGACTTGCAGGACACCCGCGGCAACGGTGATGAAACACGTCACCGCCCAACCGAATTCCGAAACCAGATCGGCAACGACGACCGTCAGACCGGCTGCGGGTCCGCTCACCTGCAGCGGTGATCCGCCGATGGCACCGGCGATGACTCCCCCTACGATAGCGGCGATTAGACCGGCGAGCACTGGGGCGTTGGATGCGATCGCGATCCCTAGCGATAACGGAAGCGCAACAAGGAACACCACGAGTGATGCGGGCAAGTCGTACCGAAGAACTGATCGAAGTCGGTCGGATTGCATCGGTGAGCTCCCTCGTTAGGTCTTAGCGGGGGACGTTACGTCAACGTAACTGGTTGCTGCACAGGCAATTACGACGCAAGTGTTCGCGCCCGGCACGCCTGGCTACTGCGTCGACGGTATTGGGGCGGCGCACCGCGGGTCAAGCTGACGAGCTGGGTGCATACGGAACGCAAAGATTTTAAATGCGCACCCTGCGCCGGGTCAGAACCCTGAGCCGTACACCTCGTGCCCCGGAACCTCGGCAATCAGGCCCTCATAGGCTTGCTCGGCGTTCGACCCGTGATTGATCACCGCGTCCACTTCGCGCGCGATCGGCATGTTCAGCCCAAACTCGTTGGCGAACTCCATGATCACGCTCGCGGCCTTGACGCCTTCGGCGACCTGATTCATCGACGCAATGATCTCGTCGATCGACTTGCCCGCGCCAAGCTGCTCGCCGACGTGGCGGTTGCGGCTGCGTTGGCTGGTACAGGTGACGATAAGGTCGCCCAGGCCGGCCAGGCCGGGGAAGGTTTCGCTCCGCCCGCCCAGCGCCACGCCCAGCTTCGTCATCTCGCGCAGCGCGCGGGCGATCAACAGTGCGCGGGTGTTTTCGCCGATGCCCACCGAGTAGCCCATCCCGACCGCGATGGCGAAGACGTTCTTGAGTGCGCCCGCCATCTCGACGCCGATGACGTCGTCGGTGGTGTAGACGCGGAAGCGGCGGGTGCGGAACAACGCCGCCAACCGGGTTGCCAGATGCTGGTCGGGCATCGCCAGCACCGCCGCGGCGGCGTAGCCCTCGGCCACCTCGCGGGCGATGTTCGGTCCGGCCAGGATGCCCGCCGGATGACCGGGCAGCACTTCCTCGACGATCTGCGACATGCGCATGTTGGTGCCCTGCTCGAGCCCCTTGACCAGCGACACCACCGGGACCCACGGCCGCAGTTCCTTGGCCAGCTCGGTGAGCACGCCTCGGAAACCATGTGAAGGCACGGCCATGACGACGACGTCGGCGCAGTTGGCGGCCTCGGCGAAGTCGGTGGTGGCGCGCAGCGTGTCGCTCAGGACGACGTCATTACCGAGGTAGCGGCTGTTGTTGTGATGTTCGTTGATGTCCTTGGCGGTCGCCTCGGAGCGCACCCACTGCAGCGTCGGTCCGCGGCGTGCGCAGATTGACGCCACGGTGGTGCCCCAGGAACCGCCACCGAGGACAACGACTGTGGGTTCGCGCTTCTCCGGTGACATGGGGATCAGCGTATTGCGGACATCTGGCCTTGAGAAGGCATGGAGAAGCAGTTCGCACGGTGGCGGCCTTATGTCGGATGCCGGACTGGAAACCAATTACCTATGAGCGTGGGACTTCGGTCCCTATTCCCACCGTGGGACGTGCCGCATGGTTGAGGTTACTTTCGATACGAGGAGGGATCATGCCCGGACGGGCCACCCCGCCGCCGGCGAGATCCGTGCTTCGCCGCGGTCGATTCTTTGCGTTGCTGTCTGCGGCTGCTCTGGCGGTGTTGGCCGGGTCGCCGGCCGCATCTGCCGACGGGCGGCGTCCACAGGCCAACCCGGAGGAAGTGGCGGCGGCCCGGATACGGCCGGCGGTGACCTACCTCGCGGCCCAAACGTACGGCCGGGTCCGGCTGCCCACTGGCCAGTTACTGTCTCAATACGGCGTAGGCATTGGTATGCCCTACCTCGCGACCTGGGATTGCACCGGTTTCGTCGTCAATCCCGACGGTTGGGTGGCGACTGCCGGTCACTGCGTCGATCCAGCGAGCGCCAAGCAGTTGATACTCAAGAACGCCGCCAATGACTATATGGATCAGTTTCCGGACTCGCCGGAGGGGCGGGACCCGGCCGCGGCATTAGCATGGCTTCAGAAGAACGCGCGTATCGAAGGCGCCTCCGACGAGGGTCTCGACATCAGCTTCACGCTGATGTACGGCACCGGGACAAAGGTCGCCGCTAAGCTGCCCGCCAACGTCGTGGACTTCCGGTCCCTCAATAAAGGCGACGTCGCTCTCCTCAAGGCGGAAAAGCGCAACTTGCCGTCGTCCGAGCTGGCTACCGACGCCGACGTCAGCATCGGCACGTCGATTCTCACGGTGGGTTTCCCGCTGAGCACCGAACGGGTCACCGGTCCTTCGCTGGACCCGACAAACAAGAGTGGCAAGGTCAGCAAAAAGTCGACCATGAAAGGCAGTCCGATATATGAGACCGATGCCGCGGTCTCCGAAGGTATGAGCGGTGGCCCGACTATCGATCTCGGTGGCAAGGTGATTGGGGTGAACAGCTTCGGCCCGGTCGGCGAGCCGCAGGCGTTCAACTTCGTCGCACCCGCGGACGGCCTGGCAACGATGCTGATGGACAAGGGTGTCAAGGCGACGCTCGGACCCGCCGACGTGTCCTACCGCAGAGGGCTCGATCGCTACTATGCCGGCCATTACACGGACGCCGTCAAAGATTTCGACCAGACGCTGGCGATGTCACCCGACTATCCTGGAGTGCTCGATCTCAAGACAAGCGCGGTCAACCTGCGCCAGCAGTACGGCGACGTATCGGTATTACGAAGCTCAAACCTGTTGTGGTACTTGGTAAGTGGCGCTCTGCTGGTGCTCGCCGCCATCGGCTGGATGACCTTCACGGTGCTCAGAAGCCGTCGGGAGCGTCTCGCCAAGGCTGAGCCTGCCGCTCCAGAGGAGCAGGGTGCGCCTGAAGCAAAAGAAACCGGCACGGTCAAAGCCATCCGCATAATTCCCGCGCAGCAGTTGACGCCGTCCGAACCCCACTACTGCGCGAACTGCGGAGCACAGCACCACCATGCCGAAAAGTTCTGCCCCAACTGCGGGAAGAAAATCTCCTTCAGTGAATCCGCGTAGCGGGCTGACTACCGGCTAAGCGCGCCCGAGCAGCGGCGCGGCCGAACACCATCGACTCCTCGATGCGGTCGAATCGGTAGTCGATGGCGTCGGCGACATAGTTCTGCCGCACGTTCCACGGCCGTTTGGTGCCCGACTTGGGCAGCGCGTGCAGCGACCGCTTCACATAGTTGGCCTGAATGTCCCAAGACGGCTTTTCGCGCATCGGCTCGTTGCCACAGTGTGGGTATGCGTGCGTATAGCCGTGAGCGGCCATGTGCGCCAGCAGTTTTGCTGTGGCTCGGGCCGTTATGTCGGCGCGCAGCGTCCAGGATGCCTTCGTGTAGCCCACACACCAGAACAGGTTGGGCACATCGTCGAGCATGTGTGCCTTGTAGACGAAGCGGTCGCAGGGATTGATCTCGACGCCGTCCAGGCTGATCGTGGCTCCGCCGAGTACCTGCAACTGCAGGCCGGTGGCAGTGACGACGATATCGGCATCGAGGTGCGCGCCGGATTCGAGTGCGATACCGGTGGCGTCGAAATGATCGATGTGGTCGGTGACCACGTCGGCCCGTCCCTCGGTGATCGCGGTGTACAGGTCGGAGTCGGGGATCAGGCACATGCGTTGGTCCCACGGGTTGTACCGGGGTTTGAAGTGGGTGTCGACGTCGTAGCCCTCGGGCAGCTTTTTGATCGCTCGGTACCGCACCAGCCACTTCACGAGACCCGGTAGCTTGCGGGACAGGAAAACGAAGACCGCCTCCGTCAACGCAACCTGCATTCGGATGAGCGCGTGGGAAGGTCTGCGGGGCAACACTTTACGTACAACGGCAGCGAACTTGCCGTACCTGGACGCCGCCATCATGTAGGTCGGCGAACGCTGCAGCATCGTCACCTTTTCGGCGCGGTCGGTCAGCGACGGGATCAGCGTGACCGCGGTGGCCCCGCTGCCGATTACCACGATCTGCTTGCCGGTGTAGTCCAGGTCTTCTGGCCAGTGCTGCGGATGTATGACCATGCCGCCGAACTGTTCGATGCCGGGGAAGTCCGGGGTGTAGCCCTCGTCGTAGTTGTAGTAGCCGCTGGCGAAGAACACGAACCGGCTGCGGTAGAGCCTGCGCGCGCCGTCGTGTTCGACCGTGACCGTCCAGGTGTCGGTGGCGGAATCCCAGTCTGCCGAGCGGACGTGGCTGTTGAACTGGATGTGGCGGTCGATGCCGTGCTTGTGTGCGGTGGCCGTCATGTACTCGCGGATGTGCTCGGCGTCGGCGACGCCTTCCTTGCGGGTCCACGGCTCCCACGGAAAGGACAGCGTGAACATACTGCTATCGGAGCGCACCCCGGGGTAGCGGAACAAATCCCACGTGCCGCCGATCTGTGCGCGCCGCTCCACGATGGTGTAGGTCAGGTGGGGGTTGCGCTCGCTGAGCCGGTAGGCCGCGCCGAGGCCTGAGATGCCGGCGCCCACGATGAGGACGTCGACGTCGATGTCGATGTCTTGCTGGGTGGTCACGCTCACCACATTAGGCCCGCACGGGGCTAGCGGTAGTTGACGAACTGCAGCGCCACCTCCAGGTCGGCCTTTTTCAGCATCGCGATGACAGCCTGCAGGTCGTCGCGCTTCTTGCTGGTGACGCGGACCTCGTCGCCCTGAATCTGGGTCTTGACGGTCTTGGGACCCTCGTCGCGAATGAGTTTGGTGATCTTCTTGGCGTTCTCGCTGTCGATGCCCTGCTTGAGCGTGCCGGTGACCTTGTAGGTCTTGCCGGAGGCCTGCGGTTCGCCGGCGTCGAAGGCCTTCATCGAGATGTCGCGGCGGATCAGCTTTTCCTTGAAGACGTCGACGGCGGCCTTGACGCGCTCCTCGGTGGACGAGGTCAGCTCGATCGCCTCGTCGCCCTTCCAGGCGATCTTGGTGTCGGTGCCACGGAAGTCAAAGCGGGTGGACAGCTCCTTGGCGGCCTGGTTGAGCGCGTTGTCGACCTCCTGGCGGTCGACCTTGCTGACGATGTCGAACGATGAATCTGCCATCCGATCCGTCCCTTCCTCGGGTGATAGCCGTTTGTGCTCTGTCTACCCGTTCGTTGTAACCTGCTAGGCGGCAGGTTGCCCGAGCGGCCAATGGGAGCGGACTGTAAATCCGTCGCGAAAGCTTCACAGGTTCGAATCCTGTACCTGCCACCACCAGGTCAGCGGGTATTTGTCCCTACCGCATTTGCCGCTTCGGCTGGCTTCCCCTGAAGGTGCCGACCCCAGGTGTGACGGGCGAGTGTGGCTGTTGCGAGATACCGGACTGGCGGTGTCAAGGGTCAGCCGGTTCGAGCGGTGAGGTCACGATCACCTCTGTGCCGCGTCCGATTTCGGAGTTGATGTTCATCGAGCCGCCCATCGCGTCAGCCCGGACCAGCAGGGATCCCAGCCCGATGTGCCCGTCGGCGATCAATCGGTCGACGATTGCCGGATCGAATCCTGTTCCGTCATCGGCGACCGTTAGCACGATTCTGTGGCCGTCTCGCAACAGTTTGACTTTGACCCTTTTCGCCCGGGCATGCTTGTGGATGTTGGCTAGCAGCTCGCGCGCGGCCCGGTACAGCAGCGACTGAGACGAGGGTCGGCCGATGTCTTCGAGGTCGGCCTCGATCGCAAAGTCGCCGCGAGATTCATACTGGCGCGTCAGTTCTCGCACAGCTGGGGTGAGACCGAGTTGGGCAAGCACCTGCGGATGCAGCGCCGTGACCGTCGAGCGCAGGCCAGCGACGGTCTCCTGCAATGCCGCGTCGACCATGTCCAGGGCGGGATCGGGATGGCGTTCACGAACCTCGCCCAGTTCCAGCCGGGCCGCCATGAGCGTCTGCAGGGGGCCGTCATGCAGGTGCTCGGCCAGCTCGCGGTTGTGACGCTCGTCGGCTCGCAACGCCTCCGACACCAGTCGGCGCCGCACCTCTAGGAGAGCCCGCACCCGGGCCGATCGCCACGCCAGCACGAAGCACAGGGCTGTGGTGGCCACCGCGAGCCACATTAGAAAGCCGACGTGCATGAACACCATCTTCGGCAGCTCGACGTTGGGGTCGCGATTGGAGTAGACGATCCACACCGCGAGATATCCGACGGCGGTTCCGATCCCGAAGATCGCTGTCAACACCGGGCGGTCCCCGAAGGCCACTGAGATCGGTAGTAGGAAAAACACCGGCAGCAACGCCGCGGTCGCGCCCCCTGACACCACGCACAGCGCGACGATGGCCAGCAGGTCGACTCCGGTTGAGGCCCAGTCGGCCCACGACGGGACTGGGCCGCGGATTACGGCGACCACCCACAGCACCGCCGCGGCGGTATAGGCGCCCAGAATCGCCGCATAAGCCCCGGGCAGCCAGTGATCGACCTCCCATATCCACACCAGGATCGATATCAACCCGATCAGTGGCAGGCGAAGAAGCGCCGAGATGCGCACGGGTTGCGCCGTGAAGAAGGCAGCTATCCGGCCCAGGTACCAATTCACGCTATTCCAGGTTCCAGCAAACCGCCGCGCATCGCCTCGGCGACGGCGGGTGGGTCATCGACGACCCCCAACGCGCACCTCCTCGACCGTACCGCTTTGACCACGGCTTTCAGCTTCCCATAGCACTGCACGCTGTATCCCGCGATTGGAGAACACGAGATTCATCTGCGTCAGCATCCATCCACCCAACAGACCCCGAGACCGGCTGCGGCACGGTTATCACAACGCCGGAAAGCACATGCTGAGAAACGGAAACCGCTGCCACAGAATGATTCAACGATGAACGCCACAATGACCCGCTGGCCGCAGCTCACCGGCTTCTAACGCGACGGCTCCTGCTCGACAGCCGGAGGACCTCGGCGGGCACTATTTGCGCCGTAGTGACCGCTGGGTTCCTGGAACAACACCAGCGCTCCATCGGCAACGACCTGTTGACGCCGGTTCCCTAGTACCGGTTCCCCGGACTCGTGCCCGGAATACACCTCAGCTTGCCGTCGGCTGTCAGTCCGTCGAGCTGGCGGCGGGCCTTTTCATCTCACCCCTGGTCGATTTGGAGTTGTCGAACATGACCACAGCCAACGCCCTGGCGGTAATGCCCTCGTCGCCAGCTGCCACGGCCAGCTCCACCGGATCGGCGACCGACAGGACCGACATCGTTCCGCTGCTCTCGTCGTGGGAGAGCATCAGCGGCCCAACCTCCTGGGCAGGCTGCTTCACGTGCCGGAATCCGACTATGGGGTCACCCGGTTGGCCGGTCAGCATAATGACCGAACCTGCTCCGCTGGTCAGCCAGACCGACCCGTAGACACCATCTACGCCGCCGCTCGACTTCTTGGTGACGTGATGCAGCTCTACCAGCTCGACACCATGGCTCAGCAGGATCTGACGGGCCCGGTTGTATCCGGCACCGACCGTGTCCTCGGCCAGGCCCACAGCGGCGTCTTTGAGCGAATCGAGGTAGACCACGCTGGCACCGGCACGCTCGGCCAGCTCGGCTAAAAGCGATGGGTTAGCGACGATATCAGCGGGCGGCGGACCCTTCCGGACTGCCACGGGTGATTGTGGCCGTGTCGATTCCAGCGTTCGTGATCTGGCGCCGTGGGATGTAAGCGGCAACAAGCTAACTCACGGGCGATCATAGCCAGCCGCTAGCCCAGGCCGGTGCCGAACAGCAGGCCCACCAGGTAGGTGATAGTGGCGGCGCCGTAGCCGATGAGCAGCTGGCGCAGTGCTCGCCGAACTGGCGGTCCGCCGGACAGCAGGCCGACTATAGCGCCGGTGGCCAGCAGTGCGGCTCCGACGAGGGTGGAGGCCACGACAAGTGCGAGGGTGCCTTGGAGGCCGAAGAGATAGGGCAGGACGGGGATCAGGGCGCCGGAGGCGAAGAAGCAGAAGCTGGCGAGCCCGGCCCTGAGGCCGGTGCCGATCGCTTCGTGCACGTCGGTGTTCGTTGCGGCGGTGCGTGGGTGCCCGGTGATACCCAAAGTGTGGTTTCCGAGGACCTCGGTGGCGTACGCGGTGGCCTCCGATGCGCTCATGCCGCGAGCCCGGTAGACCAGGGCCAACTCGTTGGCGTCGACGTCGAGTTGGGGCAGCGCGGTGCGGGCTTCGGGGTTGGGGGCGGACGCTTCCAGCAATTCGCGTTGCGAGCGCACGGAGACGTATTCCCCCGCTCCCATCGACAGGGACCCGGCGAGCAGCCCGGCCATGCCGGTGATGAGCACGGTGTGGTTGGACACCCCGCTGGCGCTGATACCCAGGACCAGGGCGAGGTTGGTGGTCAGGCCGTCGTTGGCGCCGAATACCGCGGCCCGGAAGCTGCCCGAAAGGCGGTTGCGGCCTCGGGTGGCCAGGGCGCGGACGACTTCCTCGTGGATGCGCTCATCTGCCGCCATAGTGGGGGTGGCGTCGACATCGGCGTTATACGTCGAGCGGGCCTCCGCCCGCTGGGCGAGGGCGAGGACGAACACCGACCCGAAGTGTCGCGCCAAAAAGCCCAGAATGCGGCTGCGAACATTACTCCGGCGGGGCTTGTCGACCTGCTCGCCGAGCAGAGTCCGCCAGTACTGTTCGTGGCGGCCCTCGGCGGCGGCCAGGGCCAGCAGGATGTCTCGCTCTTCCCCGGAGCGCCGCCCCGCCAGATCGCGGTACACATCCGCCTCGGCCCGTTCATCGGCCAAATGCTGGCGCCAGCGGCGTAGATCAGACGGGTTCGGGCGCGCATCCTCGGACACGACAGCGCGCTCATCCGGTGTCTTACGGCGAAACATTCTGTTGCTGGCCATCAAGGAAATCATTCCCGGTTGACGGGCGCGACGTCACAGCCACGGACGAAAGACGCCGGAGCATTGCCTACGGCGAGGCCCTCGATCGAGGCCGAGAAGCTCAGCCCCGAGGTCGTCGCCTTCGAGGAGGACCTGCGCACCCGCCTTGGCGAGCGGGCCAAGCCCCCCATCGACTGATCCCCGAGGCTCCCTCTGTCACGGCCTATTCTTAGAGAACCCTGGAAACGCTGGGGCCCGAATCGGCAGAGGGTCGGGAGACGGGGCCATACAGGCGAAAATCCACAATTCGTCTGAGGGCAGCTCAGGCCGAAATTCATTTCGCCGCCGGAGGTATCGCCGGTTAAAGAGCGGCGCGGCGGCGGACGGTTCACCAAGTACGATCGTCGCACTGGCCTCCGGGTCTGGTCCCACGCCAACAACCAGAAGCGAATCACCGGATGCACGAACGGTGCGGGCGGAAACGATGTGACCACGCTAGGCGGTCCGACCACTCGCCGCGTTCCGCAACGGGGTGCGGTTAGAGCTTGTAACCGATGGCGCGCAGCAGGTCGTGCCGGTCGGCCACGTCGCGATCGGTCTCGGGCGGGCATAGCGGGCTCGCGCTAAGAACCGTCAACTATGCTGATTAGGTTAGGCTAGCCTTTTTCGATTCTCGGCGCGGCTTCCCGTTTCGGCGCGCCGGGCACACAAGGTAAGGGGCGTAGACGTTCGTGGCGGCGCAGATCATCGACAAAGCGGACAAAGCGAAAGCCCCGTCGCGCTTAGGGTGGCTGCGATTGGGGATGCTGGCCGTATGGGGGCCGGGTCTGGTGGTGATGCTGGCCGACACCGACGCTGGGTCGGTGATTACCGCGGCCCAGTCCGGTGCCCAGTGGGGCTATCGGATGGTGCTGCCGCAAGTCATCTTGATTCCGATCCTTTATGCCGTTCAGGAGATGACCGTTAGGCTCGGCATCGTCACCGGTCAGGGTCACGGGGCGCTGATCCGCGCGAGGTTCGGTCGTGGCTGGGCGTGGGTGTCGGCGTTTACTTTGTTCGCCTCGGCGATCGGGGCGCTGTTGACCGAGTTCGCCGGTATCGGCGGCGTGGGCGAACTGTTCGGCGTGTCGCGGTGGCTGACCGTTCCTGTCGCCACCGCTGCGCTGCTGGCGCTGATGCTCACCGGGAGTTACCGGCGCGTCGAACGGATCGGGATCGCCGTTGGTGCCGCCGAACTGGCGTTCCTGGTCGCCATGGTCATGTCCGGCCCGCATCTGAACGCGCTGGTGCACGGTTTGGGGTCAATACCACTGAGCGACTCGTCGTATCTGCTTTTGCTGGCGGCCAACGTGGGCGCGGTGATCATGCCGTGGATGGTTTTCTACCAGCAGGGGGCGGTGGTCGACAAGCAGCTGACCGCCACCACCATCAGGCAGTCGCGCCACGACACCGCCTTTGGCGCCGTACTGACCCAGGTGATCATGATCGCCGTGGTCATCACCGTGGCGACGACCATCGGCACACACAATCCCGGAGCCAGCCTGAACACCGTCGGCCAAATCTCTGAGGCACTCACCCCCTACCTAGGGCAGGTCGGCGGCGCCGTGGTATTCGGCGTGGGCATGCTCGGCGCGGCCCTGGTGGCGGCCATCGTGGCCTCCCTGGCAGGAGCCTGGGGTCTGTCGGAGGTATTCGGCTGGCGGCACACCCTCAACGAGCGGCCTGACCGCTCAACCGCAAAGTTCTACATCACCTACGCACTGGCCCACATCGTGGGTGCAGCACTGGTGCTCGCCAGCGTCGACTTGGTGAACCTAGCCATCGACGTCGAGGTCATGAATGCGTTGCTGCTGCCGATCGTCCTCGGCCTGCTGCTGATGCTCGAGGCCAAAGCGCTGCCTCCGCAATGGCGGATGCGAGGACTACGCAAATACAGCACCTGGAGCATGTGCCTGCTCGTCATCGCATTCGGCCTCTACATGGTGCCGCGCACCCTCGGCTTGATCTAACAGCACTACTCGGCTTTCTCGAGGTCTCGCGCTTCGGCACCAGTCCCGCGGCGATTCCATTCCTCTGCGGGCGAAAGCAGGCGCGCCAACAACCAACTTGCCCGTGAGACAGGATTTGATCGGTCTCGTTTGTCTAGATCTGAGACATCTCCGTTTCCGATTGTCGGAGAACCCGAACAGCACACTAGGGCTTCTCCTAGCAAACAACTCCGTCGTCAAGATACTGGGCGAGGATAGCGCGGCGCACAACGGTTCTGCGCCGCCTGCTAGCGCTCAATTGACCGACGCTACGTAAGCGGGCGACGTAAGTCGAGAAGGTGGCCTTCCGCTGGTTGTCCCGTCCGACAGGCCGAGCACGACGTGCTGTGCAGTATGAGGCCGTCCTGGCTGCGTGCCTACATGCTCGACTCCCGCTGACGGGCGCTGACCCGGTACTTGTCCTGTCGGCTGGGCGGGCCGCTTCCCATTCCGGTGCCTCGAATGTGTGCACTGAGGCGCACACCTGGGTCGAACGACCCTATTGGGGGGTGGAGGGAAGGCGGAACCTGGATGGGTAACGCCCGGATCGATCGGCCTGCGAGGGAGGCGTCATGGGGACGCCGCCGCGCAGAACCGTGATCATCCACGGCCACGAGCTGTCCTACCTGGACAGCGGTATGGGCTCGGCGGTGCTGTTCATCCACGGGATTCTCGGTTCGCAACGCCAGTGGATCCACCTGATCGACCGCATGCATGACGACCACAGGGTGATCGTGCCGGACCTCTTCGGGCACGGCGAGTCGGACAAGCCGGTGGGAGACTATTCCCTCGGCGCCCACGCGGCAACGCTGCGCGACCTGCTGGATCGCCTGGGCATTGAGCGGGTCACCCTCGTCGGGCACTCCCTCGGCGGGGGCATCGCGATGGAGTTCTACTACCTGTTCCCGGAGCGCGTCGAGCGGCTGGTGCTTGTCGCCAGCGGCGGGCTGGGCCGGGAAGTCAACCCGATCCTGCGCTCGGCGACGCTGCCCGGGGCCGCCTGGGTCCTGCCTATCCTCGCGTCGGGGTGGGTGCGTACGCGCGCCGAGGGCGCCGGACGGGCCCTATCCAGGGCGGGCTGGAAGCCCGGCACGGACATCACCACGATCTGGCAGGGCTTCACCTCGCTCGGGGATGCGGCGAGCCGACGCGCCTTCCTAGCCACGACCCGCGCCGTCATCGACCCTGGGGGCCAGACTGTCAACGCCCACGACTACCTGCCCGACGCCGCGCCGATCCCGACCCTCATCATCTGGGGCTCCCGGGACCGGATGATCCCACCGTGGCACGCGATCAATGCGCAGAAATCGATCCCCGGGTGTCGCGTCGAGCTGTTCGAGGGAGCTGGCCACTTCCCGCATCTCGATGAACCCGATCGCTTCGCCGACCTGGTCCGTGACTTCATCGCAACGACCTGAGCCGCTGGCACCTCGAACCGGCCACGGCGGCGGTCTCGGCTCGCTTGCCCGGGGTCGAAAGGCCCTTGTCGAGAATCACCCGGCGGGCGGAATCTTTTTGAAGTCGACGACGGTGGGTCGTTTGCGAGCTATGGGTGGGGCGGGGGAAGGGCCGCCAGTCATGGTGCGTTGCCCGAACGGCCACGACAACCCGGAAGGACATCATGATCGAGGCGCTGAAGGACTTTCCCGACAACGTCATAGCGATCGCGTGCCATGGACATGTGACGAAGGCCGATTACGAAACGGTGCTGATACCGGACCTCGAAGACAAACTTGGTCGGCACGAAAGGGTGCGGATCTATTGCGAGATCGCGCCTGATTATGTCGGGATCGATCCCGGCGCGGTCTGGGAGGATACGAAGGTGGGCTTCAGCCACCTCCGCGATTGGGAGCGCGCCGCGATGGTCACTGATGTGGAATGGATGAGACACGCGGCGAAGTTCTTTGGTGGTTTCTTTGGTTTCCTGGTGTCTGGGGAGTGGCGTGCGTTCCCGATCGCTGACGCCGACAAAGCACGCGAGTGGATTGTTGGCGGGGGTCCTGCCGCGCGGATGTAGCCTGCCTGTCGGCGGGGGCGTCGACCCCCGCACTGGACGCCGGTGTGGTAGTCCAACGCACATCCGCCGAAGATGGCCGCCAACGCGATCGGGACCAGGCCAAGCCCTTGCGAAGCCGTCCATTCGAGGCCAAAGGCCCTAGTCAATGCGGGTGGCCGAGGCCAAGAATAGACAGTCGCAGCCATTCCAGACACAGGTGTGGGGACAGCCGTGAGCAGCAACGAAACCGAAAATCCGGAGATCGCCAAGTGGGATCCCGCCTTCACCAGGCGGATGATCAACGTGATGACGCCAGTTGTCACGCGATGGTTCCGGGCGCAGGTGCGCGGCTTGGAATCCTTCCCGTCGGTCGGCGGCGCTTTGGTGGTGTCCAACCATTCCGGCGGCGTGCTGCCGCCTGACTGGAACATCCTCGCCCAGCCTTCTACGGCAAGTTCGGCTACCACCGCCCGCTCTACACCCTGGCTCACACGCTCGGGCTGCTGGCTCACATGCTCGACTCCCACTGAGCGGCGCTGACCCGTACTTGCCCTGCCAGGCGAACTCCGCATGCCGGGCAAAAAGCCCAGAAGGACGCCACCAGCAGAAACCAACCCCAAAATGGAATTGGTCCACCACCGAAAGAGAGACCCATGACCGACACGCCCGAAGACCTGCCGTCGCCCGACGAGTTCCGGAGGAAGGTGGCCCACGTCGACCGCGAGTTTGCGGATGCCCGCCGGTACCTGTCGGCGTTGTGCGCCGAAGACGATCAGGCGCTCGGTGCGCTGATGGTGGAGATCCACCGCAGCGGACGGGCCATGAACGTCTTGGCAGCGACGGCGGTACTGGCCCTCGACTTCGCCCACCTGTCCTCGGACCGCCTCGGCGGCAATGTCCAGAAGTGGCTCGACGAGTCGGCGATGGCCCAGGACACCGCCCAGACCGAGCGGGACCAGACCGAGCTCGGCGGCGAGGGATAACCTTCGGGGCCGTACCTGACCGATAGACCGGTGTCGGTCCTGAACGTGTGTGTTACCAGTCGGTCGATGAGCAACAGGGGACGTGCATCCCGTCGCACCGGTGCAAAGGGGATTCCGATGACGAAGATCTACTACGAGTCCGACGCTGACCTGTCGGTGCTGGACGGGCAGAGGGTTGCCGTCGTCGGGTACGGCAACCAGGGCCGCTCGTGGGCCCTCAACCTGCGTGACTCGGGCCTCGCGGTGGAGGTCTTCACCCGGGCCGACGCCTCCCGGGACCAGGCCGAGGCCGAGGGCTTCGACGGCCCACGAGATCGAGGCGGCGAGCGCGTGCGATGTGATCTGCACCCTCATCCCCGACGACGTCATCCCCGAGTTGCCCATCACGCCCGAGCCCGATGCGCTGTGGGTGCTGGCCTCGGGCTACGCGGTGGCCTTCGACCGGATCGACCCCCACTGCGACGTCGGCATGGTCGCGCCCCGGATGCTGGGTCCCGAGGTGCGTGAGTGCTACGTGGAAGGCGTGGGGTTCATCACCGCGCTCGGTAGCCATAAGGACAACACCGGGACCGCGCTGGCCCGCACGCTGGCCATCGCACGCGCGATCGGCGGCTTGCGCCAGGGTGCCATCGAGATGACGCCCCGCCAGGAGGCCGTCCTCGACCTCGCCGTGGAGCAGGTGCTCGCCCCAGCCATGGCCCGGGTCTCCATGAGCTTCGTCGAGCTGATGTCGAAGGCCGGCATCCCGCTTGAGGCGATCATGACCGAGCTCATGCTCTCCGGCGAGGTCGAGCGGAACTACCGGCTGCTGAGGCTGGAAGGCTACGCCGCCCAGATGCGCTACCACTCACCAACCAGCCAGTACGGCCAAATGTCGCGGGCGGATCGGTACGACGGCCTCGACGTCCCCAGGGTGATGCGCGAGGTGCTGAGCGAGATCGAGTCGGGCAAGTTCGCTGATGAGTGGCAGGCCGAGCGCGACGCGGGCTACCCGAACCTGCAGCGCCTGCGCGCCGAGAAGCTCAGCCCCGAGGTCATCGCCTTCGAGGAGGACCTGCGCACCCGCCTTGGCGAGCGGGCCCAGCCCCCCATCGACTGATCCCCGAGGCTCCCTCTGTCACGGCCTATCCTTTGAGGACCACTGCAAAAAACGCTGGGGGGCCGGATCGGCGGAGGGTCGGATGACGGCCGTAGCGGCATGTCGGATGTGTGGCACCGAGCCTCTAGAGAACGCCCGGTTTTGCCACAGCTGTGGCTCACCAGTCAAAGACGGCGATACCCGCGCGGAGTACAAGCAGGTAACCGTCCTGTTCGCCGATGTGGTGCACTCCATGGACATCGCCACGACCGTCGGGGCGGAGCGGCTCCGCGAGATCATGGCCGACCTCGCCGACCGCTGTGCTGCGGTTGTGCAGCGGTACGGCGGCACCGTCGACAAGTTCACCGGCGACGGCATCATGGCCGTGTTCGGCGCGCCAGTCGCATTGGAGGACCACGCTATCCGTGCGTGTCTGGCTGCCTTGGGCATTCAAGATGAGACTGCCCGACTCGCCGCTGAAGTCAAAGACCGCGACGGTATCGACCTGTGGCTGCGCGTGGGACTTAACTCCGGCGAGGTGATCGCCGGTGAGATCGGTTCGGGCGCTTTAGGTTACACCACCATCGGTGAGCAGGTGGGAATGGCTCAGCGGATGGAGTCGGGCGCTCCGCCCGGTGGGGTGATGCTCAGCGCGTCGACAGCGCGACTCGTTGATGGCGCTGCGACTCTGGGCGAATCTGAGCTGGTTCAGATCAAGGATGCGGACGCGCCGGTGCCCGCCCGTCGGCTGTTGGGCATGGGAGAACAGCATCAGGTTGTCGGGCGCGGTGAGTTGAATCTGGTCGGTCGCCGGTGGGAGATGTCCGCCGTTGAGGGCTTGTTGGATCGCGCTGTCGACGGCCACGGCGCGGTGGTCGGCGTAGTGGGGTCACCGGGCATCGGCAAGAGCCGTCTGGTGCGCGAGGCGGTGGCGATGGCGGGTCGCCGCGGCGTGGAGGTGTTTACCGCCTTCTGCCAGTCGCACACCAGTGACGTCCCCTTCTATGTGGTGGCGCGGCTGCTGCGTGCGGCCATCAGGGTGGCTGATCTGGACGGCCCAGCCGCCCGCACGCAGGTACGGGCCCGGGTGCCTGAAGCCGAGCCGGAGGACTTGTTGCTCTTCGATGACCTGCTGGGCATCGCCGACCCCGAGGTGGCGCTGCCCAAGATCGATCCGGATGCCCGACGGCGGCGGTTGACGGCACTGGTGAATGCCGCTTCCTTGGCCCGCGAAAGCCCGGCGGTCTTTGTCTTGGAGGACGTCCATTGGATCGATGAGGTCAGCGAGTCGATGCTGGCCGATTTCCTCACCGTGATCCCGCAGACGCCCTCGCTGGTGCTGATCACTTATCGCCCCGAATATCGGGGCGTACTGGCTCACGTGGGAGCTGCACAAACCATAGCCCTTGCGCCGCTACCTTCCCAACAAAGGAAATGCGCATCAAACGCGGGACGGTTCATATCGCATTGCAAAGTGCCACGGAACAATAAGGGGACGCGCAACGGCGATCAAGGATGTGCATTCGGTGGCCAACTCGGCCGCCTCGACGATGCGGTCATTGAAGGTCAGCGCCGCCAACAGCCCCGCCATGCCGATGACGAGTGAAAGCTTGTCCCCGGCAACACCAGTCAGTTCACGCAACTCATCAAAACCGGCATCCTCGACGGTGCCGGCGATGCGCCAGGCATTCGCGCATAGCAGCGTGCGGGGCGCGATCCGCATCGCGAGCCGGTCGGCGATCTCTTGTGCGCGTTGCCAATTCGTCTTCGCCGCCTTGATGTCACGGTGGGTCGACCAGACGCCCGCCCGCATATGCCACTTGTAGGCGGCGTGCAGGTCGCCTGCGGCAGCCAGGTGTTCGGCTATCAGCGCGGCATTTTCGTCGGCCAAATCAGGTTCACGACGTTCGATGGCGCTGGCCAGCCGGCGGTGTAGTTCGGCCCGACTCGACTTCAGCTGTGCCTGATAGGCGACAGTGCGGACCAGTGGATGGTGAAACGCGTATTCGGCGGTCACAACCTCGAATCCTGCTGGCCCGACGCGTGCGAGAGCCACGGTGTGGCCGTCTTCGCACTAAACCGGATCTGATGTCGCGTCCTCGGTAAATGTGGCGTAAATGCCGATCCCAGCGAATGGTCAGCGACGGAAGACCACCCACCTCATCGCGCAGTACATGTACACCGCTTCACAAATGCCTGCCACTATCCGCGACAGCTGGTAGTGCACGCCGACGGCTGCCAACACACTGGTCCCCCCGAGGATGAAAGCCAGGTAGTTGACGACGACCACCACGACATAGACCGCAACCTGCGGACCGACCGGCGCGTGGGACTGAAAGTTAAAGGAGCGGTTGAGCACGTAGCTCAGCGTGAATGCGCACGTATAGGCGACCGTGACCGCGATCGGCACCGGAAGGCGAAGGCCACTGTGCAGACCAGTGAGGATCATCAGATCGACGGCGAACGTGAGGCCATTGATCAGACAGAAACCGAGAAATGTCGGTGCGATGACCGATCTGAGCCCGAACGGAAGCCGAGCAACGACCGCCTCACACCACTCGTGAAATCGGCCGGCCAGGCGTGATCGGCTGGCCGGTGATTCGGCACTCACACGCGTACGGTGACATGGCCGGGTATCCGCCGGGTGATCAGTTGGCCAACTCTGCGCGCAGCAGCAGGCGGCCGCGCCAGACGACGTCGTTCAATGCCGCTCAGAGTGAAGGGACCAACACTGACCGAGCTGTCGATCCGGTGGTTGCATCCCGCCGGTCGACGTACTGATGCGAACCGGTCACCCACCGAAATGGTGAACCTGCCGTCTACTGGCCGGGTTCAGAAATGGGTCGGGTGATGAAGCCGAGCATAAGATTGATTCCTGGCGCGAGATCCCGCAAGGAGACGCTCTAGGTGTCCGGGTCGAACCTGATTGAGCGTGGAAGGTTCGCGATTTCGGCTGTGGCTCAACGCCAGCGGGCCCACACATAGGGCACCAGAGCCCGAAGGAAATCGAGGTCCGGGCCTGGGCGGGCCTTGGCGAATGCCTGCTCAAAGTATTCCTCGGCGACCAGCAGGATTCCCTCAGCGTATTCGGTTGTGAAAGTGATGCTGCCGTAGTCGTCCATCAAAGCGCGGACTGAGCGCACCAATTCACTGGAGCGATCAGATCGGTTGCGGCGCAGGTAGTCACGGACCAGAGCCCGGTCGGCACCGGTCGCGTTGGCTGACAGATGAACAAGGGGAAGCGTGCGCTTTCCTTCATACAAATCGCCGAGGATCTCCTTGCCATATGCACGTTCATCGCCCACGAGATTGAGTACGTCGTCGCGGATTTGAAAAGCAGCACCGAAGTGAAATCCGAAGCGCACCAAAGGAGCCAAGTCGGCCTTGCCGCCGGAGCCCACCAGGGCGCCGACACGTAGCGGGTGGATGGTGGTATACCAGCACGTCTTATGCATGATCAGCTCGAGATAGTCATGGGGCTTCAGGTCCTCGACATTGTCGAGCTGCCAACCGGCTTCGATGGCCTGCCCCTCCAGCGTGCGCAGGGCCATCGTGTCGAACTCGTGCCAAACCAGGTCGGCGAGATCACCGGGCAGTTGCCTCGTCGCCTTCCGTAGCACCTGTCCCGCGACGATCGCCAGTCCATCGCCGGCGTTGAGCGCGGCGCCCAGACCGTGCGTCGCCGCGAGCGTGGGGCGCCCACGACGCATTTCGCTGCCGTCGGCAATATCATCGTGGACGAGAAAGGCGTTGTGCAGCAATTCAATTGCCACAGCGATGCCCATAACCGAGTCCGGTTCCGCTCCGAACACACGGCTCGCCGACAGGCATAACGCCGGGCGCAGCGCCTTGCCGGGCCGCGAGGGGTATTCGCGCATCGGTCCATACAGCCACTGGACGGGCTCACCGTCGGGCATCGCGTCCAGCATCGCGCGGCGCACCACCTTGGCCACGCCGCGCAGATGGTCCTCGACCTCGGATATCAGGTCCGCCCGGTCGGCGGTGCTGCTCATGGGAGCAGCGGTTTGACGACGAGCTCGATCGGCAGCCAGACGTCGGGATGCCCGTCGGCGACCAACATCCCCCGATAACTGCCCGGCGCAACGTTCTCGTCGATGTCGACTTCGACCGTCACGCCTCTACTGCTGCGGGCAGGCATCGGCACGATATCGGGCTCTAACCGCATCGATCGTGCCGTGATGACGCTGCCTTCGTGCGATAGCAGGTCGCCAGAGCGCAACACGACCTTGCCCATGTCGACGGGTCCACGATTGTGCAACCACACTTCTGCGGTTGCCGAACCCGGCGCTACGGTGGACAGCTGCAGCCGGCCAGTGCCGTGCGAGCCCTGCGCCGTCGCGAAGTCAAGCGTTGCTGTATCGGCCTCTGCCGTTTCCCGCTCGCGACGCGGTGACGTGATGCGCAGGAACTGGTCGACCATTGCCCACCACGACGTGACGAACGGCTCCAAGCCGGTCGCGCCGTACAAGTCGGCGGGCTCGTCACTGGGTGGCGGTGCGGATGTTTCGTTGGCATTGAGCCCCGCGGCCGCGATGCGCACGAAGCGGTCGACGAGTTCGCTCGCGGCCCGAAAACCGTCGGCCTGAACGGCACTCAGCGCGCGCATGTTGGCCCCGGGGTCGAAGACCGACGACCACGGAAGGTCGCTGCTCATGCCCGCGCCTGCCGCACGCACCGGCCCATCAGTCCTCCCATCATTAACGCGCGATTACGCACGCACCACGGTATGATAGCCGCGCAAAAGCAACAGGAGGCCGCAATGTCGACGCTCCGCGCAATACTTGAAATGCAGGGGTGTCTGGACACCGCTGTCGTGGTCACCCAAGACCCACGGGTCATGGAAATCGTCGATGCATTCCTGCCCGATTCGTCGGCCAACTCGCAGTGGTACCAGGAGATCGAAGCATTCATGTTTCGCCCTGGCGGCGACGCCGGCGGCGAAGGCGATGGGCCGCGCACCACCGCCGATCCGGTCAATGCGTTGCAGGATTTTCAAGAAGGCGTGGTGTCGGGAGGGCCGCCGCCGACCCCCCTGGAGGCATCCCGCCTGATCTATGGCATCGGTGCCGTCATCCATTTAACGAGGACCGTGCAGATTGCCTCGATGCCGTTTTCGGATCCGAGTGCAGACGAACTGGGCCAAAGCCTGCTCGCCGACGTATTCGCGCTGACCGGCGGGCAAGCCTTCGAGCAGCGTGCTGAGTTTTTTTCCGTCGACAATATCGACGTAATCGCGGAGCTTTTCGCCAGTCAATTCAACAGCTGGAAGGACTGGATCCCAGTCAGCCAACAACTCGTGACACTCGGGGTCCTGACGCAGAATGCGGCCGACATACCACTGTGCAACGCGTGCGTGATCACCTACGACGGCATCCAGTCGGTGGTCGTCGACTCGGTATTGTCGTCCAACCAGGTCTCGCTCAACGCCCTGAAGGCGGTCGTGGACCCGCGCAACTGGCACGACGATGACCCGAGTTTCTTCTGCGCCATGCAATACGAGGGCCTGCGAACCGATGGCTGGCGCAGAGTGCTGGAAACCGTCGGATTTTGCAGCTACCCCACCGCGATCAGTCCGCGACTGGTCACGATGCTGAAGTTCTTCAAGACAACGGTGAACCCGAACGGTCCCGGCAGATACGAGGCCCGGCTCGACTACGAGCTCAACGACCCGTTCCCCACCCCTCCGGGCGACGGCAAGATCACCGTTGACCACGGCTTCATCAACATGTGGACCGGGGACAACGGAGACCCGAACCAGCCACCGGTCTACGTGCGGACCCGAAAGGTCTGCCACATCGACGGCCTGCGGCCCTACACGATGAAACGGTTCGTCTGTCTCTCCGGCTACGCATTCATCGTCGCCAACATGCTTTTCGGCTCCGCCTTGAATCCCGATCCGAATGCCGTTGCGTGGGCCGATTCGCCAAACGAGCAGCCCAGTGACCTGGACGAGCAACCGCCGGGTGGGTCAGGGGCGCAGGCCCCCCCCTCGGACAATTCGGTGGCATCCACGGCCATCTCGATGGTCGCCAAGTGCGTCGAGGAGTTGACGGTCAAGCAGTTCGACCTGGCCGACAAGTGGATGTCGGGTCAGTTGACCGTGGCCGAACTGGCCCAGCACAGCGCCGAGGTCGGCGCCAGGATCGCGAGTGAGCCCTGGAAGTTCATCCAAGCCATCACCCAACCAAAGGGAGGCGGCAAGTGACCACTCCGAAGCCCCCGATGCGCGCGCATAGCGCGGTCGCCCAGCAATTGGTCGGCAAGGTTGCCCAGCGTTGGGTGGTAGCGGGCGACAAGAGCGACTCCGCCCAGGGATTGGGCACAGACGGCCGGATTGCGCTGGTGCACGACCTTTGTGATCTCGGGATGACGGGCTGGGGAATCCTTGCCGAGTGCGTCGTCAGTGGGCCGGGCGCCTGGCTTGGGACGTCGTGTGAGTGCGCGTGTACGCCACTTCCGTCGGAAGCCGTCGAAGTCCAAGCGACTACCTATCCGCGGCAGATTGAGGCCAGTGGGCCGTTCGTGCGAGTCGGTATGCCAAACGTCACGATTCCCGCGTCTGCCATCAGCTTTGAGCCCTCGTTCCTGCCCGCGGGCGCCACGCAGTTCCAGCTCGTACTCACGAACTACAACTACCTCGGCGCGAACTACACCGGGACGATCAAGCTGAGCACTCAGGGCGCCGTGAACAACGTTGCGCCAGTCGAGATGGTGGTCACCGTCGGATTGTGAGCGATAAGGAAGCCCACACCGCGATCGACGACTTGCTTGACCGTGCAGTTCGAGCGATCAATCGGGGTGACCGGAAGACGGCCGACGCGCTCGCCGGACAGGTACTCGCCTTCGACGGCGGCAATCCCGACGCCGAGGAGTTACTGGCCGCACCCGGAGACAGCGGTGAGATCCGGCGTCTGACAATCCTTTTCGCGGACCTCGTCGATTCCACGGCGTTGTCGACCCGAATCGAGCTCGAGGTCTACCGCACCGTCGTCGGCCGGTATCGCCACGAAGTGAAGCGCATCGTGGACCAGTACGAGGGACACATCGGGTCCACCAAAGGTGACGGATTGCTGGCCGTGTTCGGTCATCCCGTGGCTCACGAGAACGACGCACACCGGGCCGTTCACGCGGGCCTCGACATCGTCAAGGCGATCAACGCGCTCAGCGAGCGGGTGCAAGCACGCTTTGGATTCGACATCAGCGTCCGCGTCGGCATTCACCGAGGACTCGTCTACCTCGACATCGCCCAGGACGACGTCTACGGGCTGGGAGCCAACATCGCCGCGCGCGTCTGCAGCATCGCCGCACCGGGAACCGTCGCCGTGTCGGAGCCCATCGAACGGGTGGTGCACGACTCATTCGAGCTCATGGCGAACCCGCCACAGCCGGTGAAGGGCATGGACGATCCGATTCTCACCTATCGCGCGGTCGGTGAACGCGACGCCGTGTCCAGCGCGAGCGGACCGCTCGTCGGCCGTGAACGCGAGCTGGCGCATCTGCAACAAAGTTGGGCCCAGGCCATGGAGGGCACGCTGTCGTCGCCCGGAGTCGCGTTCGCGGGCGAGGGCGGGATCGGCAAGAGCCGACTGGCCTACGCCGCCGTCGAGATGGCCCAGCGGGACGGCGCCGTGGTGCTCGGCATGTTCGGGTCGCCGTTCCACACCGACGTGGGGCTGCGGCCAATCCGCCGATTGCTGGAACGCCGGTGCGGCATCAAACGGGATTCGGATCCGGCCGAGCGGCTACACAAGCTGCAAGCGGAGGTGACGAAGCACGCCCTCGACCCGGAAGTCGTCGTCCCGCTGCTGGCCCCCGTACTGGGCATCGACCCCGAGAGCGGCTACGAGTCCGCGCGGGCCCAAGGGCCCAAGTTATACGGCCGAATCACCAGGGCGATCCATAACTACCTGATGGCGTGCCTGGGTTCCGGACCAGCACTCGTTCTCGTCGACGACATTCACTGGTTCGACGAGGACACCATCGAGGTGCTCAAGAAGTTGCTCTGCGAGGGCGGCGGCCGGCTGATGGTGGTGATCACCGGACGCAAGCTTCCGCCATTGCCGGACCCCACCGCGGTGTTCGAACTGACCCCGCTCAGCGATGCGGACACCGACAAGCTCGTCCTCGCACTGCACCCGGATCTCGACGGCGAGGCGCTCGGCAAAGTACACCAGCGTTGCGACGGCATCCCGCTCTACATCGAAGAGGTGGTGGCCAAGCTCAAGGAACAACCATCCGATGCCGGCCAATCCGCGCAGGTGCCCGACACCCTCTACGAAACCCTGTTCGCGAGACTGCGATCCGGCAAGAACACTCTCCCCGTCGCCGAAGCAGCCGCGCTCATCGGCAGCCGCTTCGATCGTGCCCTGCTGTCCGCCGTGGTCGACTTGGACGAACGCGAGATCGACGAACTCCTCGAGGAACTGACGCGTGTGCGCGTGCTCGAACCAACCGGCGCGGGCAACTGGCGCTTCCACCACGAACTGCTGCGCGAGGTCGCGGCCGAGGTTTCACCGCCCACCATGCGCCGCCGGCTGCACAGCCGAATCGCCGACGCGCTCGTCGCGGCCTCGGCCGACGCGAATCCCGAATGGCCCTTAGTCGCACGTCATTACGAATCGGCAGAGCGATTCGACGAAGCGGCACGCGCCCACCAGAAAGCTTCGGCGGACGCCCGGCGCCGCGGTGCACTTAACGAGGCGCGGACCTGTCTGAACCGGGCGTTGGCCAACCTTGGGCGCACCGATGCGAGTCCGGCACGCGACAAGCGTGAGATCGCGATACGACTCGAGGCCGGCCTCCTCGCGTCCGTGGCACAGGGTCACGCGAGCAGGGAGGCAGCAGCGGAGTTCGAGCGCTGCCTGGAGCTCATCGGCCCGGATTCGACCACCGAGCTGTACGCCACCCTGAATGCGTTGTGGATCTACTACACCGCGCGCGGCGACCTGCGCCGAGGCATCCGGCTGGGCGAGACACTGCGCGCGAAACTCGCCGACGTTCCGGGGGTCAACCTGGCCACCGCCGGCATCATGGGTATCTTGGCAGGCTTTCAAGGGGAGTTTTACAACGCACGAGACACGTTGGAACGAGCCACCGCCGGTGTTGGCGAGGCACCCGTGAAAGAGATTCACACCTACTACGGACCTAACGACCCAATCGGGGGAATGCTGTCGTTCCTCGCCTTCATCCGTTTCATGCAGGGCGATCTGCCGGGAGCGAACACCGCCCTGCACCAGATGGAAGCCAAGAGCCGCGCCGCCGGGTTCCCGCAGGGCGCGTTCAGTCTGTGCTACGGGCGATCGATCGAAGCGCTGATTCGCGCCGAAGCCGGCGAACCCGCGCGCTGCGTCGAACTCGCCGCGGAACTCACCTCGCTGGCAAAGCAATACGGCTTCGATGAATGGTTGATGGTGGGTTGGAGCCAGGACAGCGCAGGCAAGGCGCTGTTGGCACTTGCCGGCGGGGAAACCGATGCCACCGCGCTGGCACCGCACATCGAAGCCATGGCCACCGTCGTGCAGACCTGGCGCTCATTCGAGGTGAAAACGTTCCTCGCGTACTACGACGGCGTGCTCGCCCGCGTGCTGACCGCCGCGGGCGATCGGCGCGCGGCGCGTGAATGCCTCGACGTGGCACTGGGGATGGGACAGGAAACGCTGATTCAGTTCTACGACGCCGAACTGCTGCGCTTGCGGGCGCACACGCTCGAGGACGTCGAGGAACGCCATCGGCACCTTCGCGACGCGATCCAACTAGCACGAAAACAGGGCGCATACATCTTCGAACTACGTTCGGCCGCAGACGACTTCGAGCTCACCGGCGAACCGGCACGGGCCGCGCTGCTCGAAGCCTTCGGTCGCATACCCCCCGACCAGACATGGCCGGATCTGGCCCGCGCGCGGGCGCTGCTGGGGTGACGAGGAATCGCGGCCGCGTCGCAATCCTCGGTGGCGGCATGGCCGGACTGAGCTCGGCGTGGCGGCTTAGCGAAGCCGGCTGGCGGGACCGTTTCGACTCCATCACCGTCTACCAACGGGGCTGGCGCCTTGGCGGCAAGGGCGCGTCCAGTCGCGGCCCGCACGGACGTATCGAGGAACACGGCCTACACGTGTGGCTGGGCTGTTACGACAACGCGTTCGCCCTGCTTCGGGAGTGTTACGCCGAACTAGACCGTGCCACAACCGATCCCACAGCGCCTATCCACACCTGGGATCAGGCATTTGTCCCCTCGGATCATCTCGGCATCGCCGACCGCTTCGACGACGAGTGGCTGGTGTGGCCCGGCGGGCTCGCCCGCAACGATGAACTGCCGGGCGAGCCGAACGCGACGGGACGTGAGTTCACCGCCGTCGACTTCCTCCGGCGCGCGCTCAAACTGGTGCTCAACTTCGCCGACTCCCTGCCCTTGCGTGACGATGACGCCCACCATCAAACCGAATCTTCCGACTCGACGGCGGAGTGGCTTCACGTGGTGCGGTGGGGAGCCTTAGCGATGCTCGCGACCTTGGCCAAACCACTAGCCCCCGAGTCGATCCCGTCCGGAGCGCTAAATCACGTGCTCGACGCGATCCGCGAGGCGCTCGACTACGAGCATCGGCCCGACCACCGCCGTTTCTGGTTGTTCCTCTCGCTGGAGACGGCGACCGTGCGCGGCATCATCTCGGACAATCTGGTCACCGATCCACGCGGTTTCCGCGCCATCAACGACGAGGACTTCTGCGCTTGGATTTTGCGCCACGGCGCCCATCCCGACGTGGTGGACTTCCCCCTCGTGCGCGGACTGTACGACATGGTCTTCGGGTACGAGGACGGCGACTGCACCAGACCCGCGTTGGCCGCGGGAGTGGCCCTGCTGCTCACCGGAATCGCGTTGTTCCAGTACAAAGGCGCGTTCTTCTGGAAGATGACGGCCGGCATGGGCGATGTCGTCATCGCTCCGCTCTACCAGGCCCTGCGCAGGCGGGGGGTCGAGTTCGAGTTCTTCCACCGCGTCGACGCGCTGCACCTCGACGACCAACATCAGTCAATTGAGGCGATCACCATGGGTCGTCAGGCCCGGGTCGCCGCGGGAGTGAACGAATACGAACCGCTGACCCGGGTCGGCGGCCTCCCCGTCTTTCCAGACCTGCCACTGGTCGAACAGCTGGACGGGCCCGCTGCGCGCGACCTGGAGTCGCACTTCGGCGAGCGTGCCGACGTCGAAACCCGGGTGCTGCGAAGGGGAGTCGACTTCGATCACGTCGTGCTGGCTGCGTCGCTCGGGATGGTGGAGCTCATCGCAGGTGAACTGATCGCCGACAGCCCGCAGTGGCGCGACATGACGACCAATCTTCGCACCGCCGCGACCCAGGCCTTTCAGCTGTGGCTGCGGCCGGACGAGGCGAGGCTGGGATGGAACCGCCCTGGCGTCACGACCAGCGGCTACGTCGCTCCCTTCGATACTTGGGCGTCGATGCCGCAAACGCTGTGGGCCGAGCAGTGGCCCGTCAACGACCACCCGCGCACCGTGGCCTACTTCTGCGGAGCCTTGAATGCGGCGTGGCCCAACTCAAAAGATATTGCAGACCCCAACGCCTACGTGGCGAGCTGTCGCAAGAAGGTGTTCGCCGAAGCGGTCGCTTATCTCGACAACCATGTCGGGCTCTACCTGCCCGGTGCGGTCACCGAGCAGGGCTTCGCTTGGCACCTGCTCGTCGGCGCCAACGGTCATCGCGGCGCGTCCGCCCTGGAGACGCAGTACGTCAGCGTCAACATCGATCCGTCGGATCGTTACGTGCAGTCGGTTCCGGGGTCCGACAAGCATCGACTGCGCGCGGACGAAAGTGGTTACGACAACCTGGTTCTGGCGGGGGACTGGACGGACAACGGCTTCAACGCCGGATGCATCGAGGCTGCCGTCATGTCCGGCCTGCAGGCGGCGAACGCCTTGCTCGGCCGCGGTCACCGGTACCGTATCCGCGGGTTCTACCAGCCGTGACCGTCAACCCAGTCGAGTCGTGTGCACGTTGACGCCCGCGGCGGCAAGCCTTTTCAGCAGCACGTCACCCATCGCCGAGGCCGGCGTCAGAACCCCGTGCCGGTCTGGCAACTCGTCCCGGTCGCACGCCAGCGCGAGCGCGCTCTCGCCGAGCAACACCGCCGTGGCGGCGTAGCCGGGATCGCCGCGCTGGGCCATCGACGCCGCGTACCGCACACCACTGGTCGTCTTCGCGTAGGTTTCGACTCGGTAGTGACCGCGCGGCGCGCCGTCGCCGGTCGGGTGCGGTATCACGCCCTCCAGCAGGCCCGGAGGAAACATCCGCAGGTAGGCTCCGCCGAGCCTGGAAGCACCGGTGATGGTCGCGTTCGTCATCGCCGCCAACGCGGGAGCAAAGGGAGACGAACCCATGCTTGCCGTCTCCCTATAGCGGAACCGGCGGCCGTAAACCCAGCCGAGCAATGCGTTGGTGCGCCGGACGCATCGGGTGTTGTACAGCGCCATCAAGTACCCGCTGGTCCATAATCCGGTCAATTCGGGGGCGAGCTCTTCGCCTCTGCACAACGACACGTCCGGCTGGGGCCCCAGGTCCGGCTCGGCCGGGCGGTCAGGACTCAGGCTGTAGGGGTCGTCGAGTAGCTGTCGCGTTTGCGGATCCCCGGACCCGGCGCGCATGAGGTCGAACATCGTGTCGATGGTTCCCTGGGAGAAGCCCATCGCGTAGTTCGCGGCGCGGAGGACGCATGCGGTTTCGGCCAGTTCGCCTGCGCCGTCTTCGACCACCCTTCGGTGCAACGCGTACACGGTCAAGTCCGAAGGGATGGAATCGAATCCGCAGGAGTGCACGATCCGGGCGCCGCTTTCGACCGCCTGCAGGTGGAAGGAGTCGATGCTGCGTCGCACGAACGGGACCTCCGCAGCGAGATCGATGTAGTCGGTTCCGGCAGCCGCACACGCGGCGACGACCGGCAGCCCATGGGCGGCGTAGGGGCCCACCGTGTTGATCATCACGCGGGTTTGGGCGGCGAGGCGGTTGAGAACTTCGGGCTCGCCTTCGTCAGCGACGATCAGCGGCCAGCTGCGGGCCTGGTCCGGCAGCGCCTGTCGAAGGTCGTCCAGCCGTCGGGATGACCGACCGGCCAAGCCGACGCGGACCCCGCTGCGAGCCAGATACCGAGCGACCAACTTGCCGACGGAGCCGGTCGCGCCGTAGAGCACGATGTCGAGGTCACGCTGCTCAGCGTGCATGGTCGCTGACGCTACCCGAGGATCTGCGTCACTAGAGGAGCGCTCAGCAGTGCGGAGCCCAGCACCTCTGGTTGGGGCAGTAGGTCGCGTGCGCGATGTTGACCATGGATCCGACGTCGCCCAGCGTGACGCCGTCAGGGTCCAAATTGGCGTGGACGTGGTTGGCGATCTGCTGTGGCGTCCAACCCCAGCCGAGGTCGTCGCAGACGAGGTGCGCCACGCCGATGAGGGCCTCGTCATGGCCCGGCGGCCAGGTGATGCCGACGCCGCGCAGTTGAGCAAGGTAAGCGTCGTTAACGGGGTCGGCTGTAGCCTTCGCAGCATTAGTAACCAGGGCGGCACCAATCATTACGGGGACGGTCAGTGCGGCAAGCCAGCGGGATGAGGACATTTGATGCGCTTCCCTTCTTATTTACAGTGGCGTCAGTGTGACGCTCCAAAGCGGCGGAAATGTGAAAAATAGCGAACGCTCAGAACAACTAACTTAAGGCCGAAGAGTCGAGGAGAATAGGTTTCTCAGAGTTTGCTTTGAATCCTGGCCTCCGCGACTGCAGCTAGGACGGCCCGGCCGCCGGGGTCCTCGGCAGTTGACGGAACCACCGCAACGCAGTCGGCGCCCGCCTCGTGGTAGGCCCGCAGGCTCGTCGGCGATGCGTTCGGCGGAACCGGCAAGGCAGATCTGCCCGAGCAGATCTTCGGGAACGTGGTCGGCCAATTCCCGGCGGCCGGCACCTGCGCGGGCGCGCCGGACGAGGTCGCCGTAGCCCAGCTCGCAGAACATCTCGCCGTATCCGGGTGGGGCCAGATAGACCGTCAGCTGGGCCGCCAATTGGCGCAGCGCCGCGTTGCCGGGTTCGAATGCGGCCGGCACCCACACCGTCAGGCTTGGCGGCGTGCGGCCGACTTTGGCGGCCTCGCCGTCGATGGTGGCGCGCACCTGAGCTACCCGTTGGGATGGAACAAGATTGAGCACGACCTCGTCGGCATGCCGGGCCGCCACTCGGGTTACCGCGGGCCCGAAAGCCCCGACCGCAATACGGGTCCCGGGTCGAGGCCGGCGCAGCCGGAACCCGTGACTGCGAATCTGGTTGCCGTCGTAATCGATGCGGTCGCCGGCGAATAGGGAGCGCAGGCACTCGATCGTCTCGCGCACGCGCGGCGCGGCGTGCGCCCACTCGCGGTCATGCCAGCCGGCCACGATCACGGGGCTGGAGGCGCCGAGCGCGATATCCACTGCCTGCCCGGTCAGCGATGCGACCGAGCTGACGCCGAGCGCAAGCGTGACCGGGCTGCGGACACCGACCGCCAGCGGTCCGACTCTCAACGGCAAGCCGGGCACGCGATGGCCGATCGCGGTGGCCAACGCGAAGGCGTCGTAAGTCACCATTTCGCCGATCCACAAGGCGTCCAACCCGACATCGCGAGCGGTTTGCGCGATGTCGAGGGCTTCCTCATCGGGCTGGTCCAGCCAGAACGGCAAGACGGCTTCGACTCGACCGTTCATAGCATCGACGCGTCGGCGCGTTGGCCCAGCAGGATCCGGCCGGGTAACTCGCGCGACGCCTCGTTGACCTGAAAGTGAGCGGTGGCGGTGAAGGCGTCGCGGAACCGTCGCTGCAGTGGCGAGTGATCGTAGATCGCGCTGCCGCCCGCGAGGTCGTACATGGTGCGAACCACATCGGCGGATGTTCGCGCGGCGTGGGTTGCGGCCAGGCGCAATCGATTACGCAGTTCGACGGAGACCGGCACGTGGTTGTCGCTGGTTTGGCTGGCCCGCCAGGCGTCGTCGATCGCCTGGTAGTAGAGCGCCCTTGCCGCGCCGAGGGCCGACTCGGCGGCCGCGACGGCCGCCTGCGTGGCGGAGCGTTCGGCCAGTGTGCGGGTCGACCCGAGGCCTTTCTTGCCGCCGGCCAACTCCACGAGGTCGTCGATGGCCGCGCGCGCGTTGCCCAGCGCCGGCGCGGCGACCGACAACGCGAAGAAACCAAACGGTGGAAAGCGGTACAGGGGCCGGTCCACCACAGGCCCATCGAAGATCGACACGACCCGGTCTGCGGGCACGAAGACTTCGTCGGCGACGGAGTCGTGGCTGCCGGTGCCCCGCAATCCCAGGGTGTGCCAATTGTCGAGGAGCTGAAGGTCTTTGGTCGGCAGCGCGACAACGGATGGCACGGACGCTTCGTCGATCATGCATCCGGCGAACATCACGTCGGCATGGCAGATGCCGCTGCAAAACGCCCAGCGGCCCGAGACCACGACGCCGCCGTCGACCGACCGCCCCTTACCGCGCGGCGCCCACACGCCCGCGGCCAGGCCGCGACCGTCGCCGAACAATTGGTCGCGGCTCGACGGCGGCAGGTACGCGACGAGCAGGGTGCTGGTGATCCCGATCGCGACGCACCAGCCCGTCGACGCGTCGCCGCGCGCCAGTTCCTCGGCCGCGCGCAGCCCCACCTGCGGTGGCAGTTCCAACCCGCCGACCTCCGCCGGCGCGCCGGCGCGCAATAGCCCGCTGCCGCGAAGCAGCTCCACCAGTTCGTCGGGAAGGCGGCGGCCGGAGTCGATCTCGCCCCACAGCTTCGAGGCTGCGTCTGCGATCCGCCGACTGGTCACCTCGATGTCGTCGTAGCCAGTGGTCATGGTTCATTGACGTTACCACTGTTGGTTCAGCAATTGAACCGGTAAGCTGATTGAACCATGGCGGCTTCCACCGATCTGTCGCACCGTTTCGACGGCGAGTCCGTGGGCCGGGCTCTCGAGCTGGTCGGCGAGCGGTGGACGCTGTTGATCCTGCGCGAGGCCTTCTTCGGGGTTCGCCGCTTCGGTCAGCTGGCCCGCAACCTGAACATCCCGCGGCCCACGCTGTCGTCGCGGCTGCGAATGCTGGTCGAGGCGGGACTGCTGGAGCGCGTGCCGTACTCCGTCGACCCGGAGCGCCACGAATACCGGCTCACGGCCGCCGGGCGCGATCTATTCGGTGCGATCGTCGCGCTCATGCGATGGGGCGACGAGCATCTGCCGCACCCCAACGGGCCGCCAATCGTGCTGCGCCACAACGACTGCGGCCAGCTCGCCGATGCGCGGCTGACCTGTGCACACTGCGGTGACGAGATCACCGCACACAACGTGACCCCGGAGCCCGGCCACGGCTACACCTGAGCCTCGGCATGGGTGACGGAGTCATGCGAGCCGAGGGTAGTCCGACCAGCGCGGCCTGTGGGTCAGGGTGGTGAAGAACCCCGATACAGCACGTCAGGGACCGTTGATTTACGCCGGGTGCAGGCTGACGGGGATGCCGGAATAGCGGACCATACCGGTCACCACGTCGATGTCGTCCTTGTTGGTCAGGCGGTTGACGTTGGCCTCGTGGTGGCCGTGCGGAATCGACACCGCTCCGCGCCGTATCGAATCGTTGACCTTTGCGACGCCGGTCAATTCCCCGTTCGCGCTGCGCACCGTAACCCGTTGGCCGTCAATGACACCCGCGGCGGAGCCGTCAGCGGGATGGATGAAGATCTCGGGTGGTTCACCGAGAAAATCGAGCTGTCCGTTCAGCTTCTTACGCTGCCGGCGCGGCACCATCACCAGCGGCGCGGGTGGCTCGAGCGCGGCGAGCTGATCGACCAAAAGCGGGGGCGCCAGCCGCCAGCCGCCCATCCGCTCGATGTGATCGTCGACCCAGGGCGCCGGTAGCTCACGGGGGACCTCCGCCCAGCCGGTGGCCGCCACCTCGTCGTACTTGGCCCGGGCGCCCGCCAGCAGCACGGTCAGGACGTCGTCGTCGGTGCTGGTGTCGGGGTCGCCGAGACTGCCGAGCTCGTAACCGAGCCGTCGGCCGAGTTGGGCGAAGACCCACCACATCGATCGCCGCTCACCGACCGGTTTGACTACGGCGGGGCTGTATTGCACGGACACCCGCGAACTCAGGATGTCGTGAATGGTGATGTCGGGTCGTTCCAGCGGATCCTTGGTCGGCAGGACGTGGGTGGCCAACTCCGTGGTCTCGTTGTTGATGATCTCCGTGGTGGCAAAGACCTCGAGGCTCTGCAGGGCCGGGATCAACTTCCCCGTCTCCGGGAAGCTGGTGACCAGGCTGCCACCGACGTTGATCAGGGCGCGGACGTTGCCGGCAGCGATTTCGTCGGGCAGTACGGCGCACGGCCACTCATTGATGAACGCCTGCGCCTCCGGGCGGCTGCGCGGACCGGGGCCGAACGACCCCTCGATCGGCGTGATCGGCAGCAGATCGCCGAAAGCCTCTAATTGATAGGCGAATCCGGGATGGAACCACGTCCCGCCGGGCCGGTTCATCGCGCCGGTGAGGATCATCAGCACCCACGCCAGCCATTGGGTGACGTTGGCCCGGTCGGCCGTCATGGTGACGCCGGTCCCGGTTTCGATCGCGACGCACTCGGCGGCGCGCACCGCCGCGCATAGCCGGGTCAGCTCGGCCTCGGTCACATCGGCGAGCCGCGCGGTGTGCTCGAGTGTGAACGGCTCGACCGCGGCCGCCAACGCGTCGATGCCCTGGACCGGCACATCCGTCTTCATGCCGTCGCGCAAGATCTCGCGAACCAGATACGCCAGCACCGCATGGTCGGTACTGGGACGCGGCGCCAGATGGCCGCTGGCCAGTCGCGCGGTCTCGGTGCGCCGCGGATCGATCACCCACACCTGGCCGCGCTTGGCGATGTCGCGCACGGTGCCCGTCGGGTTGGGCATCGAGATCGCATGGCCATGCGACACAACGGGATTCACCCCGACGAGCAACAGAAAGTCGGCGTTGTCGAGGTCCGTTCGCCCGGACAGCCCCATGAATCCGCCCACCAGATCCGAGACCAACGGTTTGGCGGTGCCGTCGATGGTCAGCGGGCTGAACTTCGCCGGCGTGCCGATCGCCGCGTGCAAGGCTTCGGCCATCCGGAAGCCGGCGCTTTCCATGGTGGAGAAGTAGAAGGCGACCGATTCTGGTCCGTGCCGGTCGATGATGTCCTTCAGCCGCGTGCCCAGGTCGTCGAGGCAAACGTTCCACGTGGTGTCCTGCAGCCGCCCGTCCACTCGCATCCGCGGGCGTTCAAGACGGTCTGGGTGGTGGTGCACCTGGCCTAGTGCACGGCCCTTCTGGCAGGTGTAACCGTGCGAGAACGGGTGGTCTTGGTCGCCGCGGACGCGAATCACTTCGTCACCCTCGACGTCGACGAGGATGCCGCAGACGGAGGTGCAGACGCGACAGAAACTACGCACCGTTTCCATAGTCCGATAACGTACTCTCGCTATCAGAGAAGCACCATCACAAATTAGAGAATGAAATCGCGTTTTTGAGAATGCCACTTCCCTGGCCGGAGGTGTTGTCGACCTCCCAACCTTCGGGGCTGACTTGGCTCACGATTCGCGTTTCGTGTGAGCGCTCTACCACGTGAGCCAGTAATCACGTGGGCCACATGAGTACCAGCGGCGGGCCACTGAGCGATTTATTAATGCGATATCGCAGGTGATATCACATTCACGAGTCGTCTATTGGTTGCTCGCACAGCCCCGGACGGTGTCGTCAACCTCTCGACCGGCTACGGAGTCAACGATCGGGCGGTTCAGGCCCAGGGGCCGGGGTAGTGGCCGTCCTCGTCTTGCACCAGCACGATTTGCTTGCAGTCGCCACCCTTGGACGTCGCCGTTTCGCCACGGCACACCAGCGTCCAGCCGGTTATCCGCCCGAACGGCCGAACGGACCAGCTGGATGCGACCTGATTGGCCGCCGGCAAGGCGATCACCGACAGCGTGCCGTTGCTGTACGTGACGTAGAGACGATCGTCGAAGAAGGTCAGTTTGGCGATGGCCATTTTGGTGGCTTCGTCTCGGTTCTTGAGCAGGTCCCACTGCTTCGTGCCCAGGTTCCAAACACCGAACCCGAACTGTGAGTTATTCGAACTGCGACCGTCGACAAACAATTTTCCGTCCGACAGTATGGCCATCAAATCACCACCCGAGATCCGGTCGGAATCGCCGAACTTGATGAGGGACTTGGAGTTCAAGTCGTAGAACATTGTCGACGCAACTGGCGGGTCGTAAGAATCCCAGCGCGTGAGCTTGACCAGTTTGTCCGGCCCGTCAGACAGCTCGGCGTCGACGGTCCAGATGTCGTTGTCCTGAAACACCGGTTCGCCCGTCGGCAGTCGCAGCTCCGCTCCCGACGTCTTGCCGACAGTGGTATTCCGTTGGAACGAAAGAACATCCTGCCAAACCTGACCCGGTTGAGGATCGTTCCACATCATCGACAGGTCGGTATTGGACAGAATCACGGTCCGTGGTGGCGCCTCCGCGCCGTGCCCGTCGGTGAAGGCGTTGACCAACGCCGCGCCGCTTCGAGTCGCAGCGAGCCGCCATTCGTTCGCTGCCGTCAACTTCAGGTCGGGCGTTGGCGGTTGCAGTTCTTTTGTGGCCAACGGCTGGCTCGACTTGAGATCGAACAAATACGCCGTCGTCTTGGTGACTTCGGGTGCGGGTGCTTGCGCCGGTTTGGCAGTCGTTATCAGATAGACAACTTTCATGTCGTCTACGGTGTTCGACAGCGCGCACATGGCCCCGGTCACGTTTTCGTCAGCGGGAATCATGGGCATATCGGGTGATGCGAACTGCCCTGTTTTCGGATCGAATACTTTGGGGCGGATGTCCTCGATCGCCGACTTGCTGACGGTGAATTCTTCGGGACAGCCGAAGTAAGCGGTCCCGCCATAGCTTTTCCAATCTTTCGCCAGCGGGCTTGTCTCGGTAGGCGGCGGGGCGACCTTACTGGCGGCCGCGGTGGGAGGAGCGTAGGTGGTCGGTTTGGCCGCGGGCGGGGCGGCGGAGCACTCGTCGCTGAACAGGACGCCGTTAGACAAGCGGCCAAAGCGAATATTGCAACACTGCATTTAGACATGCACAGCCCTTAGTGACATACATCAGCAAGCCCCCCGCTAAGACCCCGAATAGTGAGCCTAGAGGTGTTCCGCCCATACCGCGACTCGGGACGGCGTCGACCCGACGTGGTAAACCGAAAGCCATGACTGCTCTTGCCGACGAGACACGGTGGATGGATGCCACCGACCAGGCGACGCTGGTGGCCAAGGGCGAGGTCACGCCGAGCGAGCTCTTAGAGGCGGCGATCCAGCGGATCGAGCAGTCGAACCCGGCGCTGAATGCCGTGGTCATCGAGTGGTTCGACCACGCCCGGTCCGATTGCCGCGGATCCGAATCTGCCCGACGGGCCGTTCCGCGGCGTTCCGTTTCTGCTCAAGGACCTGTACACGAGTTTCGCTGGTCAGACCCTGTCCAACGGCAATGTGGCGCTCAAACGGGCGGCCAAGATCGACACCGCCGACACCACGCTGGTGGCCCGGTTCAAAGCGGCCGGGCTGGTCATCGCCGGGCGAACGAATAGCCCCGAGATGGGCAGCCTGCCGACGACGCAGCCGCTGGCCTGGGGGGCGACCCGAAACCCGTGGGCGCTGGAGCGCACCCCGGGCGGGTCCAGTGGCGGCGCCGCGGCCGCTGTGGCCGCCGGCTTGGTCCCGGTCGCCAACGCGTCGGACGGGGGCGGAAGCATCCGCATCCCGGCTTCGTGCTGCGGGTTGGTGGGACTCAAGCCGAGCCAGGGGCGGATCACGGTCGGGCCGGCGCGCGCCGAATCCGGACTGGGTGTGGAACTGTGCGTCAGCCGCACGGTGCGCGATACGGCGGGACTGCTCGACGCGGTGCAGGGCCCGGGTGTCGGCGACACCGTGATCGCACCGGCGCCGCAGCGGCCATACCTCGAAGAGGTCGGCGCCGACCCCGGGCGATTGCGCATCGGACTGCTCGACGTCCATCCGCGCGGCGAATTCCTGCACGAGGACTGCGTCTCGGCGGTGCGCGCCGCCGCGTCGATGCTGGAGGGGCTCGGGCACATCGTCGAGCCGGCCTGGCCGGCGTGTCTCGCCGACAACACGTTGCCGCACAAGTTCATGGCACTGTGGGCGACGCAGATGGCGATGGCGGCGCGCGGAATCGGTGCGACGCTCGGCCGTGAGGTGACCGCGGACGACATCGAGCCGGTGAACTGGGTGCACGTCGAGCAGGCGCGGCGGTTGACCGCCGTCGACTACGCCACCGCCGAGGCCGAGGGGTGGGCCTTCCGGCGTGCACTGCAGCAGTGGTGGGCCGACGGTTGGGATCTGCTGCTCACGCCAACGGTGGCCGAACCACCGCCGCTGCTAACGGAATTCGAGAACAATCCCGAGCATCCCACGCGCGCCGATGCGTCGGGCCGGTCAGTTCGCCGCCTTCACGCCGCCGTTCAACATGAGCGGGCAGCCGGCGATCAACCTGCCCCTGCACCGCAACGCCGAGGGCCTACCGATCGGAATTCAGCTTGCCGCCGGCTACGGACGGGAGGACGTCCTCATTCGCGTTGCGGCCCAACTGGAATCGGCGCATCCCTGGTCGTCTGATCACCCGGCGATTCGCTGACGCCGGCGTCGTGGTCAGCCTGGTAGTGACCTTTAACGAAAAGCATTGCCGCACCTGAAAGCGGCCCCGTGTTTATGCCGACACCGAGGCGCAGACACCGCTGTTGATCTCATGTCGGACACGCGGATCACCGGGATCTTCAGCGGCCTACGTTCCATTCGAATTCGTGACGTTCCGCAAGTCGCTGAAGGACCGGTAGCGGCACCTGGAGCCGTTCAGACCATCTCGGGCACACGCAGGTGTGCGACCGCCAACTCGAAGTCGCACTCGTCGAGCACCTCTGCGCGTGCTTCCTGACTGCCCGTGGCCCTGATCCTGTCCAACTGGTCTTTGTTCCGCTGCAGCGCTTCGACGCTGTCGAAGGTCGCCGAGGCCACGCCACGACCGGACGCTCGGTGG
This sequence comes from uncultured Actinomycetota bacterium, assembly GCA_963708995.1. Lineage (GTDB taxonomy): Bacteria > Actinomycetota > Actinomycetes > Mycobacteriales > Mycobacteriaceae > Mycobacterium. Next base: position 310,021 of record CAVPUR010000012.1, on the reverse strand, counting down.
ACCAGCAGGCTGGCGCTGCAGAATCCCTCCAGCTCCTCGAGTGCGGGCAGGAGAGTCATCTTGTAGAAATCGATGCCCTGGTCCATCTGATCGGGGCCGACCTTGACCCAAGTGGCTCGGACACACGCGCCCTCACGTGAGTGGTGGTCGCGGTGCAGGGCAGCGATCTCCCATTCCTCGACCTGCCTGCTACCACCCAAAAGCTCGGCGGCCCGGTCACGAATCGGCCGAATCGACTCCTCGCTCGCGTGCATGGCCTCCTCGGACGCCCAGGAGGAGGTAACAATGCAGCGGCCGGACGTTCGGTCGACCAACAGGGACAAGCCAACGCACCCGTCGATGCCCTCGAGCGCGGGCATCACGCTGTCGCGCGTATGCGCAATACCGGCGTCAATGGACGAGGGCTGCCCCTGGATGGTGGTGCTTCGTGCATACATGATCTGCCTCCGTTTTATGTGGGGCAGCGTCTCGACGGCGCCGCCGGACTACTTCATCGTCCTCCTACAGGCAAGGCATGGCAATAGGTAGCGGGTGTCGGCTGGACGGCGCCGCAAAGTCGCTGAAATCTAGTGCGCGCCTGGATAATACGTGGTCACACGGCCGCGCGGATTCTGATCCCAGCGCCATCCCAGCAGCCAGGTTCAGCGCTGGTCTGCCGCCAACCTTCGCGGGTCAACCAATGGTCAGCGCTAGTTGGTCGGCGTCTTCACAGCCTGCCTGCCGCGCTTATTCGGCCGCATGGTCCGCTCGGCTATCCGCGCAACCAGTTGGCGTGGTGCCAGCCGCGACGAATTAGTCAGCATCCAGCTTTCCAAGCCGCCGGTGACCACGGTGCTGGCCCTCCGGTCCAGGGCGCGAAATGCCGCTTGCACCACCTTGTCCGGGGCGATGCGGCGGCCCACTTGCGCGTCGTCGCCGGCCACATCGAAGAACCCGGTGTCGGTCGATCCGGGACACAGCGCGGTCACCCGCACGCCGGTGCCGCGGGTCTCGGCCCACAGCGCCTCGGTGAACGACAGCACGAAGGCCTTGGTCGCGCCGTAGACCGCCATGTAGGGGACGGGCTGAAATCCCGCCGTCGAACCGACGTTGACGATCGCCCCGCGGTCGCGTTCGAGCATGCCCGGCAGATACTCCCGCGTCAGGTCCACCAGCGTCTCGATGTTGAGGCGGACCATGTCGGACAGCACGGTGTGATCGGCCTCGTTAACCGGTGCGAACAGGCCGAATCCGGCGTTGTTGATCAGGATGTCGATCTGCAGATCGCGCGCCAGCAGCGACGCGGCCAGCTCGGCGGCCGCCGACGGTTTGGCCAGGTCGGCGACCGCGATGTCGGCGTCCACGCCATACGAACCGCTCAATTCGTCGGCGAGGGCGGCGAGTTTCCCCTCGGACCGGGCAACCAGCACCAGGTCGGCGCCGCGCCGCGCCAGTTCCCGTGCAAACACCGCTCCGATTCCGGAAGAAGCGCCTGTCACCAATGCCCGTTGGCCGTTGTACTCCATGGTCGTCACCTTTCTTCGCTGCTCATCGACGACAATAAAACCGACCGAGCGGTATGTCTAGCCATACCGGCCGGTCGGTTTTGATAGGGTCGCGTCGTGTCATCACCCGCAGTCACCCCGAAGGGCGCCGCCACCCGAGCGTTTCTGCTGCAGATCGCGGCCGAGGTGTTCGCCGAACGTGGCTACGCCGAGACCACGATGGCCCAGCTCATCACGCGCAGCGGACTGACCAAGGGGGCGTTCTACTTTCACTTCTCCTCCAAAGAACAACTCGCGCTGGCCGTCATCGAGGAGAAGCAGAGGCAGTGGATTGATTCGGTGCTGCGGGCGATCAGCGCCGAGCCTGGCGCGTTCGACCAGCTACGTGCGGTCGCCTCGGCGTTGGTGAAGGTTCACCGCGACCCCAGTGCTTTCAGCGTGTCCCGGCTCACCCGCGACCTGGCTCGCGTCGCCGGTGTCAGCGACGTGGTCCGCGACCACATGCGAACCTGGGTCGGTCTCGTCGCCGGACTCATCAGACAGGCGCAGGCCGAGGGTGACCTGCCCGAAACCGTCGACGCCGACGACCTTGCCGCCGTTCTGGTCGCGACGACAGACGGTCTGAAGGACCTCGGCGCACTGATCGACAGTCCGACCCGGGCGCGCCGGGCCTACGAACGGCGCATGGAGACGTTGGTCACGCTCGTCGACAGTTTCAGCTTGCGCCGTTGACGGCGATTGTTGGTTGAGGACGGCCGTGCGCTATGCTGAACGCGACGTTGGCCTCACGATAAGCCGACACGTCGTGGAACGCTTCTTCATCCTCCACCGGTGCCGCCCCCGAATTCCGGGCCAACACCGATTTCAGATGATCCGTGCACCCGCACTACTCGTCTCGCGGCGATCGATTTTGCCCACCGGCAATCTCGCCACCTTGTGCTGACATTGGCGCGCGAACCGTCGCGACGACATCCGGCACACCCGATGCCCGAAAGGCACCGAAAAATGACTCCAGACAAGACCTTCGCCAATCTCGGCGTGCCTCCAGCACTGATCAGCGTGCTCACTGCGCGCGGCATCACGCAGCCGTTCCCGATTCAGGTCGAGAGCCTCCCCGACACTCTTGCCGGACGTGATGTTCTCGGCCGCGGCAAGACGGGCAGCGGTAAGACGCTCGCGTTTTCGATTCCGTTGGTCAGCAGGCTCGCTGACCGCAAGCAACGTGCGTCGCGGCCGTCGGGTTTGGTGCTGGCACCCACTCGTGAGTTGGCCACCCAGATCGCCGCGACGCTGGAACCTTTGGCGGCCGTCTACGACCTGCGGGTCACGACGATCTTCGGCGGCGTCTCCCAAACTCGACAGGTGGCCGCGCTCAGATCCGGCGTCGAGATCGTGGTGGCCTGTCCGGGCCGGCTCGAGGACCTGATGAAGCAACGTTTGATCAGCCTCGACGCCGTCGAGATCACCGTGATCGACGAAGCGGACCACATGGCCGACCTCGGGTTCCTACCCGGTGTCACGCGGATCTTGGCCGCCACGCCGGCGGGTGGCCAGCGGTTGCTGTTTTCCGCAACCCTCGACAACGGAGTCGACAAGCTAGTGAACCGATTCCTCCGAAACCAGGTTCTGCACTCCGTGGACGAGCTGAACGCGCCGGTGGACGCAATGACCCATCACGTCTTCCACGTCGCCGGTGTTGACGCCAAGAAGGAGCTTGTGCATCGGCTCGCCTCCGGCACCGGACGCCGCATTCTGTTCATGCGCACCAAACACCACGCCCGCAGGCTCGCCAAGCAGCTCAACGAATCAGGGATTCCGTCAGTCGACTTGCACGGCAACCTGTCTCAGCCCGCGCGCGATCGCAATCTCGCCGCGTTCGCCGCGGGCAAGGCCCGGGTGTTGGTGGCAACCGACATCGCGGCACGTGGCGTGCACGTCGACGAGATCGAGTTGGTGGTCCACATCGATCCGCCCAACGAACATAAGGCCTATCTCCATCGTTCCGGGCGCACGGCGCGGGCCGGAAACGCGGGTGACGTGGTCACCGTCGTGTTGCCCGAGCAGCGCAAGGACACCCAGGCGTTGCTGCGTAGGGCCGGTATCCATGTCACTCCGCAGCTGGTGGCCGCCGATTCGCCCGCCGTGCATGCGCTGGTTGGTGAGGTCGCCCCCTACCATGCTCCCGCCGCCAAAGCTGCTCCGTCGCAACCTTCCAACGGTCCTCGATCGGGTCCCGCCGGGCAGCGACGCCGTCGCCGGTCCAGCCGCCCGCAACGCAGCACTCGGTAGCCAACGGACGTGATGGCTGCCGGCGCCTGCTGCGGAAGGCGCATTCGTGTTCAGCCGAGTCGTCGAAACAACGCCGGCGAACGACGAAGCCGCGAAGATTTCCACCCGGGGACGGTGATCGCCCGAATAATTTTTTGATATTAGTCGTGTACACTGCGAAACCGGATGTTTTTGGTTCATCCACTGAATGAGAGAAGTTAAGTTAATGGCACAGGGAACTGTGAAATGGTTCAACGGCGAAAAGGGCTTTGGGTTCATCGCTCCTGACGATGGTGGCAAGGACGTTTTCGTCCACTATTCCGAGGTCCAAGGCAGCGGCTTCCGCACGCTCGAGGAAAACCAGCGTGTCCAGTTCGACATCGAGCAAGGGCAGAAAGGTCCCCAGGCCGTCGGAGTGACGGCGGTCTAGCTGAGGTCTAGCTGACCACACATAACCCGTGGGCTGGTGCGGCGATGGCGCACCAGCCCAACGGTGTTTCTAGGCTGTTCCTAGCCCCTGGGAGACTGGTCGCGGTTGTGCGACCCTGGCGCAGTTCAGCTTTCGGCCGCTTGGGCGGCAAGCGTTCGAGTTGCCCATGATGCACTTTCGACTTGCGCGGCACGCATAACGAGGTCGGCGGTGTGAAACACCTGGCTGTCTTGTTCTGCATCAGGAATCGGTACAGCGGCCGCCCGGCGCAAGAGCATCCACCCAAGGGCTGGCGCCGTCAGGTGCGGTACAACCAGCAGCTTCGCGCGAGCGCGAACACCGGCGATCACCATGATGCGTTGACGCTGGTCCCGCCAACCCGGCATCGACTTCCCGCCGTAGCTCATCGAGTCCAGATCAGCCGCCCGCTCCGTCGACGACCAGTTGATGCCGATGTGGTTGATTTCGCCCAGCGGTCGATGCAAAGCCTCGATGAGCTCGGGCAGTTCACCTGCGACCGAAGCCGTGCGCGGCCACCACGCACCGTCGATGTCGCTGCCCAGGAGGGTGGCCAGGGTAATCCGCACGGGGCGGGCCAAACGCCGCGAGCCCCTCATGCCGTTCACGGTTATGGTGATGTCGCGCCTGGGACGTTCGCGTCCGGCCGGTCCGAGAAAGTGGGATGCTCCACTGGCCCTAATGAGGCGTCGCCAGAAGAAATAATCTCAGGCTCCTGCGGGTGAGAAAACAAGTCGGAAGAATCCATGGACTATGTCCTTACGAATTAGCAGGGCTGACCCGGCTATGTTGTGGTGAAACGGGTTACACGATCGCTGTGGGAGCGAACCGCGCGCTGATCTTTTGTAATGCATTTACGATCCGGGATCGCCGCTTACACGAAACGGCCCAACTCTCAACTGTACACCTAGTGGCTATGGGCGCTGGCGGAAACCGGAATCCGGATCTCGGGGCATCGGCGCACGCGCGGGTCGGCTCACGGCTAGACCGGTTCAAATCCATCGGGGTGCCGTCCATTTCGGCGTTCGGAATCGGACGTTGCGGCCTACAGATATCTACAACTCCGATTCAGGAAGGCCCGTGATGAAACCCTTTGCGTCCGCCGCGATCGCGGTCGCCGTGCCCTTTTCAGCGGATGTTCGCAAAATCTCTGAAGCACCGCACGGCTAACCGGGGCGCCTCCGCGATCTCACGAAACCGGTTGGACTTCGGGGAATGTCCACGCGCAGCCCGGCGCCCGGCGCGAGCAGACGCAAAAGCCCCCAAAACATGCAGTTTTGAGGGGCTTTTGCGTCTGCTCGCGGACTCAGCGGTCCGTGTCGAATTCGATCGGCAGGCTCGTCGGCCCGCTCAGGCTCAGCATCGGCTTCCATGGAACCGGTCCGGCGATACGCGGGTTCAGCAACCGAGCCGAGAGCACCTTGAGCGCTTCGGCGAGCTCACGCCGGGCCAGGTTGGCGCCCAGGCAGTAATGGACGCCGCCCCCGAAAGTCAATATCGCCGGCGCTCCCTCGCGCGTGATGTCGACGCGGTTCGGGTCGTCGTAGACAGCTGGATCACGGTTGGCCGCAGCGGTATTCACCGGAACCATGGTGCCGGCGGGGAATATGTAGCCGTCTAGCTCGGCGTCCTCGACGACCAGGCGAAGGGTTCCGCAGGCGATCGGCGAGTGGCGCATGGTTTCTTCGACCGCGTTCATCGCCAGTTCGGGGTGCTCCCTGAGCAGCATCCACTGCTCCGGATGCTCACACAGCACGTGCACCGACGCGGCCAACTGGTTGCGGGTGGTGTCGGTGCCCGCCAGCAGCAGGCCGCCCGCGAGCATGCGCAGTTCGGCCGGGTTGAGGCGGTCGCCGTCGTCCTCGGCGCGAATCAGGTCCGAGAGCAGGTCGTCGGTCAGGCTGTGCCGGCGCCGGTCCGCCATCTCGTCGACGTAGTCGTCGAGCTGCCGCCACGCGCGCATGACGACCGGCTCGATTTCGCGGACACCGTCGGTGAGGGTGAAGGCCTTGAAGACGTCGTCGGCCCACAACGAAAACTGTTGCCAATCCTCGCGGGGCGCGCCGAGCAACGCGCAGATGATCGGCACGGGATAGGGGCGGGCAAGGTCGGTGACGACGTCGCAGCGGCCGGCGCCGGCGACGCGATCGACGAGCCCGTTCATCACCTCGGCCATGGTGTCGTGTAGGCGCAGGGTGGCTCGGGGGGTGAATGCCTTGGAGGTCAGACTGCGCAGCCGATGGTGTGCGCCGCCTTCCAGGCACAACAGGCTGTTGACCACCTTGTCCCACAGCGGACCCGAAGTGATGCCCTGCACAAGGAGATTCAGGCCCGGCGGGATCTGGAACCGGGTGTCCCGCAGCACCGAACGGACCAGATCGTAGGAGAGCACCTCGGGCCCGTAGGGGCCGAGCGCGATGGGAGCCAGCTGTTGGGCCGCCTGGATGCGGGGATATATCTGCGCAGGGGTTTCGGTTTGCTCGTAGGTGAGCGTCGGCAGATCAGCGTCGAAAACGCTTACGGGAGCGGTACCGACGGGCATGACAGCCTCCTCGCGGACAACTTTCACGTAATGTATGGCCAGCGTCGGTGACTGTCAACGATAAGGATTGGCCAGCGTCATCGTTGAATTGGCCGCGAGACGAGCCCTCGCGGCTTTTGTGACAACCGATCGAAATGCGGCACTGTCAAGCGAGTCACCATACATCGGCCTCAATATGCATGATCACCGTGCGGTGGCGTCATCGCCGGGACGCGCTCGGGGCCGACCGCCGGTCCAATACCCACACCGTGGCCAGCGTGAAGACAACGGCAAACGAGGCGAGCGCGATGAGACTACCGCCGGTGCCTCCGTGGAAGGTGTCGCGGTAGGCCGCCATGGCCGGCAGGGTGGTGGTGTACCGGTCGAGACCCAGGTCCCGGCCCAATGCGTCGAATGCGTGGCGATTGGATAGCACGAGGCTCATCAGGCGTCCCGGGGTGGCCATCTGGTCAACCGGGACTATGGCACCACCGAACAGAACCTGTGGGAAGCAGAGCATCGGCAGGGCGAGGGCCGCCTGCGCGGCGTTGGAGACCGCGGCCGAAGCCAGCAGGCCGAGGGCCAGTGCCGAGGTCGCCTCGACCACAAGTGTCACGAACAGGGACCCGTACACCTCCCATCCGACGGCGGGCAGTCGACCGAGCGCCCGCAGGACGCTTAGGAGCACCGCGCTCACTGTCGCCAGCACCGGAAGCAGCGCAGTGACTTTGGATGCCACGTAGGCACCAACGCTGAGCCCGGCGAGGCGCTCCCGCCGGAAAACGGCCATCTCCCCGACGATTTGGAGCAAGCCGTAGGTCAGGCCGAAGAAGAAGCCATCGAACGCAATCCAGAAAACAATCTGGGCCGGGCCGACGTCCGCGCCACCGGGATCGAACGCGCCGCGCTTGAACAGCGTCGCCATCATCACCGTCACCAGCACCGGTGAGCCGAGCAGGATTGCCAGCGTCAACCGGTTGCGGACGAGAACATCAACATTCCGCCTTGTGAGTAGCCACCATTGGCGGACTATGCCCGTGTGCTTGACATCTGACCGGTTGGCCGGGACGGGCGGTGGAGCGAAGCCAGGCGGAGCTTCCGAATTCGCCGATTTCCCAAGGCTATCCGCGAATAGCTCGGCCCAGATCTTCGGATTGTACTTACCAGCCAGCCGCTCGTACACCTCATTGAGATCCTCGACACCGAAGTAGCGCCGAGCCTCGGTCGGGCTACCGGTGAAGGCCAGGTGGCCATCGCGGGCCAGGAATACCACCCGGTCACACCGGTCAATGCTGGCCGGCTCATGCGTCGTGAGGACGACCGTGACCCCGCGGTGGCTGAGCCGGCGCAGCAGGCGCATCACGTCGGCTGCGGTCGACGGATCGAGCCCCGAAGTGGGTTCGTCGAGGAAGATGAGGCGCGGCCGGGTTAGTAGCTCCACGGCGATACTGGCCCGCTTACGCTGGCCGCCGGACAGCACACGGACCGGCACCTCGGCGCGATCAGCCAGGTCGAGGTCATGCATCGTCTCGTCGACCACGCGGTCGGCCTCGGCCGCGGATGTGCCTGCCGGCAGCCGTAACCGTGCGGCGTAGCGCAGCGTGCGGCGCAGGGGCATCTCGAGGTGGATGATGTCGTCCTGGGGCACGTAGCCGATACGGGACTCGGCGCTGACTCGGGTGCCCTGAAGGACGCCGTCGTGCCGAACCTCCCCGCCAAATGGTGGTTGCAGTCCCCCGAGGATCTCCAGCAAGGTGGTCTTTCCTGCTCCGCTGCCGCCGGCGATGGCGACCAACTCGCCCGGTTTGACCGACAGCGACATTTCCTGGAGGATCTGCTGCGTGCCGACGCGCCGGCTCACGTCGACCGCATCGACACGCGCACCCCGCGTACCGAACCGATCGATTGTCGTTGGTTCAAAGGTCGATTCGATCATGATCCGTGATCTCCCTGATTCCGAAAACTTCCTGGGTCATGGGTGATCATGCGTCGGCGGCTGCGGTGGCCGCATGAGGCGTTCGCCTCAAATCGAGGGTTCCGCGCCTGCCGCCAGCGGCAACACGCCAAATTCGTTGGGCGCTAAGAGATCCGCACTAGCCCGTCAGACCACGATCGATCGCAGCGAGCGTCGCCTGCGTGCGGTTATTGACGCCCAGCTTGGCGTAGATGCGCTCGACGTGGTTGCGCGCCGTCTTCTCTGCGATGAAGAGCTCGGTGGCGATCTCACGGTTCGACCGGCCCTGCGCTACGAGTCGCAAGACCTCGACCTCCCGGGCAGTGAGCCCCGCCGACCAGGGCGTCCGTTGTGATGCCCGATGCCCGGCCGCCACCAAGACGGCGTTCACCGACTCGGCGTCGAGACGTCCGGCGCGCGCCTCTTGACGCAGCTGATCGGCCGCTCCGGGAGCACCGAGGGCGGGCTGATCGGGACGTGGCTCGAGCAGTTGCTGATAGGCCACCGCCGCGGCCAGCAACCGGTCCGGCACAGTCAACTCGGTGCCGGCGAGTCCCCGGGGAAAGCCGGACCCGTCGACCCGTTCCTCGTGCCGGGTCGCCAGGGAAACCACCGACTCCAACCCGCCGACCCGGCTCAGTATCCGTCCGGTGAGATACGGGTACATCCGAAGCCGCTCCCATTCAGCCGTGCTGAGCGGCCCCTTCTTCTCCCAGATCTGGTTGGACACACCCAATCTGCCGAGGCCGTGCACGAGGCCGGCTCGGTAGAGCCGCGTGATGTCCGCCGACGGCATCCGCAGGTGCCGCGCCGCCGTGGCCACCAGATCGCCAACAGCGCGCGAGTAGCCGGGCGAACGCGGACACTTCAGGTCAACGAAATCCGCTATGGCCCTGAGTAACTCGTCGATCTCGTCATCGTCGAGAATCCGGTCACGATCGGGTGCCTGCGCCAACGCCGCGGTCCAGACATCCATTTCGAGCAGCCCGTCGACAATCGCGGCGGCGTCATGATCGAACACCTCGGCCACGGCCGGGCTGAACTGCGTGCCACGCCGGGAATGGACGACGTCGACGGCCGCTGCGAGGCCACCCGTGCGAAGGTGCACTTCGACGACATCGGCTAGGTGAACGATGTGGATTTCGAGCGGAATATCCTCTCCGCTAGCGCCGTTCGGCATCCCACGGCCGTCCCAGCGCTCGAAGACATACGAAAGTGCCTCGCCGACTTGCCGGTCCATGCCCATCCGATCGCAAAGAACTCCGGCAGAACTGCAGTGTGAATGGATCAGCTTGGCTACCTGGTTGCGTGCCGTGAGCACGAAGGCGGCCGAGCGGATGCCGCGCTCCCAGCCCGGCAATCCGCGGCCCACGTGACTAACCATCAGACGCAGGAAAGGCAGCCCGGTCATGTCCACCGCGTACGTGTCGGCCCGCCAGGCGATATCGTCGCCGAAGAGTGCCGAAAGCTCGTGGGAGTCGGCGTGACAACCGATCCATCCGACTAGATTGGCGTAGTACACCGTGGCGCGCTGTTGGGCGTCGAGGCCCATCCGCTCGGCGATGCGCGTCGCGATCAGTGACGACCGAAGCATGTGCTCCATCGGCTGTCCCAGTCCGAGATCGATGGCCAGCGATATCGCCGCCAGCAACTCGGCTCTGAGCAGGCCTTTTGTCGAGCCGCGCAGCGTCGGGGTCGGGTGCACGCCCCCATTCTGACCCGGCATGACGCCCACGTGTGCCGTTTTTGAGGCGGATGCCTCATGTGCCGAAATGGTGTCGGGTCAATGATTTCAGCATGGTTGTCGTCAACATCCCACGCGAGACCGCTCCGCCGATGCCGACGCAGCCGTGGGAGATGCTGCTAACGGAAGGTCACGCGTCTTTGGTGAGGGCGCGGCGGGTGTTTCGCTATCTGCCCTCAGCGCCGCGATGCAAGGTGTGCAACAACCCGTTTGGCGGCCCGGTCGGGCGTGCTTTCGCCGCGGCCGGATACAGCCCGTCGCGGAAGAACCCCAATCTGTGCAGTCGGTGTTGTGATGCGCTTCCCGCGGGCGGCGCCGAGGTGGACGTCGCGGTGCTGTTCGCTGACGTGCGCGGCTCCACGGCGCTGGGCCAGCGCGGTGTTGCCGCGGACTTCGCCGCGTTACTCAACCGGTTTTACATCGCCGCGACGCGGACCCTGCTGCGGCATGACGCGGTGATTGACAAACTCATTGGCGACGAGATCATGGCTTTCTTCGTTCGGGGCATCAGCGGCCCGCAGTACCGACGCCGCGCTGTCTTGGCGGGAATGGAGCTGCTCAACGCGGTCGGGTACGGCACCGACGAGGGGCCGTGGCTCGAGTTGGGCGTGGCGGTCAATGCGGGCGTCGCATACGTCGGCAATGTTGGGGGCGCGGTGGTCGACTTCACCGCGCTCGGTGATCCGGTCAACGTCTCGGCACGGATGCAACAACACGCCGCCGGTGGGGAGTTGCTCGTTGCCTCCGGGGTGGCCGATGAGCTCATGGAAAAGACGCCGCGGCGGCGACTGAACTTGCGCGGACGTGACCTACCGATCGACGCTTTCGTCCTCGGCCGATAGCGGCTAGCCTCAACAACTGCACGAAAGGGGGCGTCGATTTGACGAGCGCAGCCGACGTGACCGCCGCAGAGCAGGCCGTAGCGCAAATGACCCAACTCCGTGGCCCGAAGCACCCGGAGACTCTGTTCAAGCGCGCCGAGCTGGCGCGGCATCGCGCGAAAGCCGGTGACTTGCCGGGGGCAATCAGAGATTACGAGAACCTGCTGCCGGATCTGGTGCGCGTGCTCGGCCGAGACAATCCGGGAACCCTCGACATCGGCACCGCCGCTTCCGCCAACGCCGGTGACCGGCACGGCACGATCGCCGACTACGAGCGCCGGGCGCAGGAACTGCTGGACCGCGTCAAAGCGACTTACGCACGACTGCTTTAGAAACATCGCGTGTCTCGCCAGGTTTGCTGTGAGATCCCGTGCGTCGCGTCGAGCGGCGGCATTCCCCGAAACAGCAACTGCGATAGTGCATTTACGTGAGGTGCTGGACGAGCGGACCGATCAATCGCAGGCCGGCATGACGACGACCGTCGCCGCAACGGCGACCTATGCCCACGATCAAATCGCTTGTCGGGGTGATGCCAATCCTCGATTGGGCATCGGGCTCGACGTCGGCTCGGCGTATGTCGGGATCGTCGGTGAGGGCGAGATCCGGCGATTCAGCGTGATCGGGGACGTCGCCACACCGCGTCGCGCCCGCAGAGCGTTGCGGCCGGTGGGGAAATCATTATGTCCGAGGCTGTCGCAAACATCGCGGCTGTCGCGGAGGGCGAGGTGGTCACGCTGGTCTCAAGGGCAAGGCCGAACCGATCGCGGCCCGCCGAATCACGTTTGCCGGCTGAATTTTTGAGCGTTCGCACCTTCGGTCGAAGGCTACCGGCTGATAAAAAATCACGAAAGATAATGGGGCATTGGCTACTGCCGCAAATCAATACCTCGATGGCAAAAGCGTATGTGCATGAATGTCGTTGACGCGGCCGCAGCGCTGGACGCCGGTCGTAGAATTGTTTCCATGAGCAACAAATCGCCTGTCATGCTGCCGCCTGGACCCCCCCTCCCCCGGTCGGTACAGGCAGGGCTGATGTTGCGCCATGGCGTGGGCTTCCTGGCCGCCTGTAGGCGCCGGTATGGAAATGTTTTCACGCTGCGTGTCGCGGGTCTGGGCGCGTTGGTGTATCTGGCTGATCCGGCAGACATCAAGACGGTGTTCGCCGGTGACCCGCGCGTCTTTCATGCCGGCGAAGCCAACACGATGTTGAGCGCGCTGCTCGGCGAAAGCTCTCTGCTGGTAATCGACGACGACGCGCATCGGGACCGGCGACGCCTCATGCTGCCGCCATTCCACCGTGACGCCGTCACGCACCAGGCCGCGCTGATGGCCGACATCGCTGCGGCGAACATCGCAGGGTGGCCGGTGGGCACGAGCTTCCCGGCGGCCCCCAAGATGTCCGAGATCACGCTCGAGGTGATCCTGCGGACGGTCATCGGCACCACCGACCCCGCCCGGCTGGCCGCGCTGCGCACGGTGATGCCGCGGCTGCTCAACGTGGGTCCGTGGGAGACCTTGGCACTCGCCAAGCCGGACCTGCTGCGACGCCGCCCGTGGCGTCGGCTGCGTCGGCGCATTGCCGACGCCGACGAGCTGCTCTACGCGGAGATCGCCGATCGACGCGCCGACCCCAACCTCGCCGCACGTACCGATGTGCTGGCCACGCTGGTTCGTGCCGCCGACGATGACGGACGCACGATGACCGACAGCGAGCTGCGCGACCAGCTGATGACCTTGCTGGTGGCCGGCCACGACACCACGGCCACCGGCCTGTCCTGGGCACTAGAGCGACTGACCCGCCACCCAGCCGTGCTGGCCAAGGCGGTGCAAGCGGCCGACGCCAGCGCCGCGGGCGACCCGGCCGGCGGCGAGTACCTCGACGCGCTGGCGAAGGAGACGTTGCGGATCCGCCCGGTGGTCTTCGACGTAGGCCGGCTCCTCACCGAGCCGATCGAGTTGGCCGGCTACCGCCTGCCGGCCGGGGTCATGGTGGTCCCGGGTATCGGGCTGGTGCATGGGAGTGCCGCGGTGTACCCGGACCCCGACCGATTCGATCCTGATCGGATGCTCGGCGCGACTCTGAGCCCGACCACCTGGTTGCCCTTCGGCGGCGGCAATCGGCGCTGCCTTGGCGCTAACTTCGCCATGGTCGAGATGGGGGTCGTCCTGCGAGAAATCCTGCGCGGTGTCGAGTTGAGCACCACCACGGCGGCCGGCGAACGTCAGAAGTTGAAGCACGTCATCCTCGTGCCGCGCCGAGGCGCGCAAATCACGGTCCGGGCGATCAGGGACATCCAACGCCCAGCAGACGCAAAAGCACCCGGCACGCCGCGCGTTCAGGGGCTTTCGCGTCAGCTCGGCTAGCTAAATGCCGTAATCCGGCGGGTCGAAATCGTCGCGCACGCCGCCGGCGAAAAGCGTTGCCAGGGGCCCGAAGTTCATCGTGCGCATCGCCATGTTGCGAAACCATAGGCCGAAGCGGGTTTTCGTGGCGAAGAACGGAATGTAGCGCGCCGCGCCGGCTTGCTTGGCCTTGATGAAAGGACGCAGGCGCGCCTCGTAGGCAGCGAAGGCGCCCCGGTAGTCGGCGCCGGCGCGGGCGAGTTCGCCGGCCAGCACGTATGCCTCGGCGATCGCTAGCCCGGTGCCCTCGCCGCCCAGCAGCGAAATACACCCGGCCGCATCGCCGATCAGCAGCACCCGCCCGCGCGACCAGCGGTCAATCCGAATCTGGCTGACGACGTCGAAGTAGAGGTCGTCGACGTCGTCGAGCGCAGCAAGGATGTCGCGGGATTCCCAGCCGACATCGCCGAACTTGTTGCGCAACTGCTCTTTCGGCGCGACCCCACTGTCATCGTGTTGGGCGCGGAAGATGAATAAGAACATGGTGCGGTCGCCGCGCAGCGCGAAGCGGTCCAGCTGGCGACCTGGAGTGCTGTACATGACGTAGACCAGTTCGTCGCGCGGCCGGTACCCGTCGACCACGCAGGCCGCGACCTTGCAGCCCAGGTAATGCTCGAAGTCCTGGTCCGGCCCGAAGGCAAGTCGGCGCACGTTCGAGTGCAACCCGTCGGCGCCGATGACCAGGTCGAAATCGCGCGGCGCGCTCTTCTCGAAGGTGAGCCGGACACCGTCACTGTGCTCGTCGATGGTGGTGATGCTCTCGCCGAAGATCGTTTCGACCTTGTCTTCGATGGTGGTATAGATCGCTGCGGCCAGGTCGCCGCGGGGCAGGCTGGTGAGCTCGTCGCCCAACACGCGGCGAAACGCCTCGACGTTCACGTCGGCTTTGACCTCGCCGCCGGAGCCGACGGAGCGAACCCATTCGACTTGGTACCCGGCGGTGCGGATCGGGTCCTCGATGCCCATGCGTTTGGCCACTTGGTAGCCGACGCCCCAGAAGTCGATCATGTAGCCGCCGTCGCGGAATTTCGGCGCCTTCTCGATCACCGTCGGGGTGTGGCCGGTGCGGCACAGCCAGTGGGCGAGTGCCGCTCCCGCCACGCCAGCACCACTGATAGCTACTTGCATATTGCAATTATGCCCTATGGCATCATTCACACATCTTTTCGATGGCGGGTGGCGGCTTTTCGAAACCCGCGGTAGCGAATTAGCGCTCAGCGACTAATGTCGCCGTTGTGGATTTCGAGCTCGACGACGAGCAGCGGGCCTGGCTGGCCGAGGTGCGACGCTTTCTGGAGGACAGCGTCACGCCCGCGCTGCGGGCCGAGATGGCCGAGCACGGTCTGGAGTTCCAGGGCGGTGAGCTGTCGGCATTCCGCCGCAAGATCGGGGAGCGCGGCTGGTTCGGTCTGAACTGGCCCGCGGAGTACGGCGGCCTCGGACTCACCGCCATGCATCAGCACCTGCTGATGAGCGAGTTCGAATACTGGGGCGTACCGGGACCCGATCTCACCGTCACCTCAGTTGCACCGATGATCATGCGGCACGGGACCGAACAGAACAAGAAGGAGTTCTTGCCGGGCATCGCCCGGGGCGAGATCGTCTGTGCTGTCGGCTATTCTGAGCCAAATGCCGGCACCGACCTGGCCAGCCTGCGAACGCGCGCGGTGCGCGACGGCGACGACTGGGTGATAACCGGATCCAAGATCTGGAACAGCGGGGCCCAACGCGTCGACGCACGAGTGGCTGTGCGTGCGCACCGATCCCGAGTCCCCGCGGCACCGCGGGATCTCGGTGATCATGGTGCCCATCGATCGAGCCGGCATAGAGATCCACCCGCTGTATGCGTGGTCCGGGTACCGGACGAACGAGACGTTCTTCCGCGACGTGCGGGTACCGGTCACCAACCTGATCGGCGAGGTCAACGTGGGCTGGACCTACATCACCGGCGCCCTGGATCTCGAGCGCGGTGCGCTCACCAACGCCGGCGACCTGCGTCGGGCGCTCGACGATCTGATTGCCCTGGCGGCCCGGCCGGTGCGCGACGGGTCGGTGCCGGCTCAGGACCCGGTGTTTCGTCGTCGCCTCGCACAGGCCGAGGCCGACGTGGAAGTCGCAAGGCTGATGGGCTACGAGGCCGCGTCAATGCTCGACTGCGGGCGCATCCCGACCGTCGAGGTCAGCGTCGAGAAGATTTTCACCAGCGAATTGCGCCAGCGGATCGCCGATTTGGCGATCGACCTCTTGGGCCCCGACGGGCTGATTGCGCATCGCAGCCCGGACGCGCCGTTGGACGGCTTCTTCGAGCGCCTCTACCGGGTGTCACCGTTGATGCGCTTCGGTGGTGGGACCAACGAGGTACTCCGCGATGTGATCGCCCAGCGCGGTCACGGAATGCCTTCCTACGGGCGGTGACCGGTATGAGACTGATTCCCGATCAAGACCAGCGCGATCTGGCCGCCATGTGTCGCGACGTGTTGACCGCCGAATGCCCGACCACGCTCGCCCGCGCTCTGCACACCCCGGACGGCGTGCGCGTCACACCGGGGTTGTGGAAGGCGCTCGCCGAGGCAGGGGTGCTGGGGCTGGCCATCGAGGAGGGGCTTGGTGGCTCCGGCGGTGGGCTGGTCGATCTCGGCGTGTTCTGCGTAGAAGCCGGACAGGCCTTGTGCCCCATGGTTGTTCACAGCACGCTGCACGCGGCGCGTGCCGTCGATTGGCTGGGTTCCGGTGAGGCGCGCGAGACCTGGCTGCCTCTGCTGGCATCAGGCGCTGTGCGGGGAACTACCGCGTTGTGGAACCCGCGCGACGCTTCCGTGCTGACCCCGTCGCTGCGCGCCCGCGAGGACGGCGGAGGTTGGCGGCTGCGCGGCGTGGCCGACTTCGTTGCGGACGCCGACCTCGCGGACCTGATCGTCGTGAGCGCCGAAGCGGATGGCGGCACACTGGGTTTCGTCGTTGACGCGAGCTCGCCCGGGCTTTCCGTCGAGCCGCTGGCCATGATGGGCGGGCACCGCGCGTTCACCGTGAGATTCGACGGCGTGCTGGTCGACGACCCTGGTCGTGTCCTGGGCGGCGCAGGCGGCCTCGGTGAGCAGGAGCTGCGGCGGGTGGCCAACGCCGCTGCGGCGTTGCTGTGCCTGGATTTAGTCGGGGTGGCCGAGGCGGTGCTGCAGCGCACCGTCGACTACATCAAGATGCGCCAACAGTTCGGCCGCCCGATCGCGTCCTTCCAGGCAGCCCAGCATCTGGTGGCTGACATGCACATCGCGTTGGCCGCGGCCCGGCTGGCCGCCCAGTCGGCGGTGTTCTGGATCGGCCGCGGCCGCACCGCCACCCGGGAAACCGCCATCGCCAAGATGCGCGCGGCCGCGGTCAAAAAGATCACGCTCGACGCCCATCAGCTGCATGGCGGGATGGGCTATGTGCTTGACACCGACTTGCACCTGTTCTCCGAGCGTGCCCGCGTGCTGGCGACGTTGGGCGGCGGCGCCGATGTCGCCGCGCAATGGCTTGCGGACGAGATGGATTGGGAGGCGCCGCGATGACCGAAAGCCTCATCGACGCCGAATCCGCTGCACGGGTCGGTACCGTCGTCGCCACCGCGAGCGGCGAGGTGAACAGGCGCGACTGGCAGCGGTGGGCCGCGGCCGTCGGCGATCACAACCCACTGTGGTTCGACGGCGAATACGCGCGGGCGCACGGCTACCGCGACGCCATCTGCCCGCCGCTGTTTTTGCAATACGCCGTCCTGGGCGTGAGCGAGCTGGGTGACCTGCGGCCCGACGGATCGTCCGGCGCCGTGACCGGGAGCTTGGCGTTTCCCCGGGCTCCGCGGCGCATGGCCGGCGGCGAAAGCACCACCTTCCACCTGCCCGCCTATCACCGCGACCAGATCGAAATGGTGCGCACCGTCGAGTCGATCGTGGAAAAGGAAGGCAGATCAGGCAGATTCGTGTTGGTGACCTGGCGCGGCGAATACCGCAACCAGGACCGCGAGCTGCTCGCCGAAGCCAGCATGTCGATGATCGCGCGGCCCGCATGAACGGGCAGCTGTGTTATGAGGACGTCGAAACCGGCACTGCGATAACACCTTTGACCGTGTCGGTGAGCGAGACCCAGATGTTCTTCTTCAGCGCCGCCACCTACAACGGTCATCGCATCCATTACGACAAGGACTTCGCGCGCAACGTCGAAGGCTACGAGAACGTCCTCGTCCACGGGCCGTTGCAAGCGGCCTTGCTGTCCCGGGCACTGACCGACTGGATCGGCGGCGACGGTCGGCTGGTGGCGTTCTCGGTGCAAAACCGCGCGATCGCCCATCCGGGCCAAGAGCTGACCTTCGGTGGCGTGGTCACCGGCAAGCGGATAACGGACGGCGTGGCGCAGGTGGATCTGGACATCTTCTGCCGGCGCGGCGACGACGTGTTGATGCCCGGCACCGCGACCGTCGCGCTGCCGCTACGGGGCGCGCGATGACCGGGCTGCGCGGGGAAGCGGCCATCATCGGCATCGCGGAGTTGCCGGCCGAACGCCGCCAGAGCGGGCCGCCGTCGTTCACGCTGGACCAGTACGCGTTGCTGGCGAAGCTGGTGATCGAGGACGCGGGCGTGGAACCCGCCGTGGTGAACGGCTTGTCGTGCCACGGGATCGCGGAGTCGGACATGTTCGCGCCCGCGACGCTCTCGGAGTATCTGGGTCTGCCGCTGGACTTCGGCGACCGCGTGGACCTCGGCGGTGCGACCGCGGCCGGAATGCTGTGGCGGGCGGCGGCGGCGGTCGAACTGGGGGTGTGTGACGCGGTGCTGGCGGTGGTGCCGGGATCGTTGGAGATTCCGCGATCGGATCGGCGGCCCGCGCGCACCCTCGGCTGGTACGGGGCGTCGAGCAACAACTACGGCTCACCGCAGGCCGAGTTCGAGATCCCGTACGGCAACGTCGGCCAGAACGCCCCGTACGCGCAGATCGCGCAGCGGTATGCCGCCGAATTCGATTACGATGCTGCGGCTTTGGCGACGATCGCGGTGCACCAACGCACCAACGCGTGCGCGCACCCCGGCGCGGTGTTTCACGGCACGCCGATCACCGTCGACGACGTGCTAAGCAGCCCCGTGATCGCCGATCCGATCCACATGCTCGAAACGGTGATGCGCGTCCAGGGCGGCGCCGGCGTGCTCGTCGCCAACGCCGACGTGGCGAGCCGGGCCCGCCACCGGCCCGTGTGGATCAAGGGCTTCGGTGAGCACATCCGGTTCAAAACCCCCACGTACGCAGACGATCTCATGCGTACGCCGATCGCCCGGGCTGCCGACAAGGCGTTCACCATGGCGGGGCTGCAGCGCGCCGACGTCGATGTCGCGTCGATCTATGACTGCTACACGATCACCGTGCTGATGACGCTCGAGGACGCCGGATTCTGCGGCAAGGGCGAGGGCATGAAGTGGCTGACCGAGCACGACCTGACCTTCCGCGGCGACTTCCCGCTGAACACCGCCGGAGGCCAGCTGTCGTTCGGACAAGCCGGCATGGCCGGCGGCATGCACCACGTGGTCGACGGTGCGCGCCAGATCATGGGCCGCTCCGGCGAGGCGCAGGTGGGCGAGTGCAACACGGCATTGGTGACCGGCAACGGCGGCATCATGAGCGAGCAGGTCGCCCTGGTGTTAGGGGGTGACTGAGTTGACCGAACCGTGCCCGGTCCCCGAGCCGACGCCCGTATCGCGGCCGTTCTGGGATGCGTTGCGCGAGCACCGGATTGTGATCCAGTATTCGCCATCGGCGGGGAAGTACGTCTTCTATCCACGCACACTTGCCCCCGGGACCCTGGCCGACGATCTGGAGTGGCGCGAAATCGACGGGGCGGGAACGCTGTACACCTACACCGTCGCGCGGCGCCCGACCGGCCCCCCGTGGGCCGACCAGGTGCCGCAGCTGCTCGCGGTGGTCGAGTGGGACGTGGGCCCTCGCGTCAGCACCGAACTGGTCGACGTCGAACCGGACGACATCCGGATCGGCATGCGGGTGTCCCCGGTGTTCTGCGACGCCGGAGACGTCACGCTGTTGCGGTATAGGCCTGCCGATGTTTGAGACGGTGCAGCAATTGCTGCGTTCACGCATGGCCGACGAGACGGTCGCGGTGATGCACGGCGACCGGACCTGGACCTGGCGTGAGCACCTGAACGAGGCGTCAGCTGAAGCGTCCGTTCTGACAGCCCTCCTCGACCCCGCCCGGCCGCCGCACATCGGCGCGCTGCTGGGCAATTCCCCGGCCATGCTGCGGTCGATGGCGGGCGCCGCGCTCGGCGGATACGTGCTGTGCGGGATCAACACAACCCGCCGCGGCGAGGGTCTGGCCGGCGACATCCGGCGCGCCGATTGCCAAGTCGTGCTCGTCGACACCGAACACCTGGCGCTGCTCGACGGACTCGACCTGGGCGGTGCACCGGTCCTGAACGTCGAGAGCGACGGTTACCGCGACGCGGTGGCGTCCGCGGGGCCGCTGGTTCCCCGCGAAGTCTCGGGTGTCGACCCCGTGACGATGATCTTCACGTCGGGCACCAGCGGTGACCCGAAGGCGGTGCGCTTCGCCCACGCGATGGCGGTCTTGTGCGGCGCGAGCCTGGTCGACCGGTTCGAGATCACCGGCGACGACGTGTGTTACCTGGCGATGCCGCTGTTTCACTCCAACGGCGTCGCGGCGGGGTGGGCGGTGGCGATCAACAGCGGTGCCGCGATGGTGCCGGCCAAGTTTTCGCCGTCGCGGTTTCTGGCCGACATCCGTGGGTATGGCGTGACGTACATGAACTATGTCGGCAAACCGTTGGCGCTGCTGCTGGCGACCCCGGAACGTCCCGACGACGCCGACAACACGCTGCGCGCGGCGTTCGGCAACGAGGCCACCGAACGCGATATCGAGGAATTCGCAAGACGTTTCGGCTGCCGGGTGATGGACAGCTTCGGTTCCAGCGAGTTCGCCGTCGTGGTGATGCGGGAGGACGGGACGCCGCCCGGCTCGATCGGAAAGGGCTATCCGGGTGTCAGCGTTTACCACGCGGAGACCATGACCGAATGTGCGACAGCAGTTTTCAATGAGTACGGCGCGCTCGCTAATTTCGACGAAGCCGTCGGCGAATTGGTCAACACCTACGGTGTGGGCGGGTTCACCGGCTACTACAACGATCCCGACGCCACCGCCGAGCGGATGCGACACGGAATGTACTGGTCGGGCGACCTGGCCTACCGCGACGCGGACGGCTGGATCTATCTGGCCGGGCGAACCGCCGACTGGATGCGGGTGGACGGAGAAAACCTCGCGGCGGGACCGATCGAGCGGATCCTGCAACGCCTGCCGGAGATCAACCAGGTGGCCGTGTATGCGATCCCCGACGAGCAGGTGGGCGATCAGGTGATGGCGGCGTTGGTGCTCAACGAAGCGTTGTCGCCCAAGGAGTTTGAAGAGTTCCTTGCCGCCCAGGCGGACCTGTCACCGAAGGCGTGGCCGAGGTATGTGCGGATCAACACCGAGCTGCCCCGCACGGCGACCAACAAGATCCTCAAGCGCGAGCTCATCAGGGCCGGCGCGACACCGGGGGATGGGGTGCTGTGGAAGCGCGAGGGCCGCGGCCGTGAATTTATTGCGGCACAGGACCCCGATTTTCACTGGCCCCGTAGTCCACCGGCCAATGCTTGATGCCGGTGATGAACGGTGAGCGCAGACGCTGGGGTTCGCCTGTCGGGGTCAGGTCGGGCAGGTGGTCCGCGATCGCGTTGAACATCAGGTCGATCGTCATGCGCGCGAGGTTGGCGCCGATGCAGTAATGGGCTCCGGTGCCGCCGAATCCCAGGTGTGGGTTGGGGTCGCGCAAGATGTCGAAGGTGTACGGGTCGTCGAAGACCTCTTCGTCGAAGTTGGCCGAGCGGTAGAACATCACCACCCGCTGCCCCTTCTTGATCGTCACACCGCCGAGCTCGGTGTCCGCCAGCGCGGTGCGCTGAAACGCCGTGATCGGGGTGGCCCAGCGGATGATCTCGTCGGCCGCGGTGTTTGGTCGCCGCGCCTTGAAGAGCTCCCACTGGTCGGGGTCGTCGGTGAACGCCATCATTCCCTGCGTGATCGAGTTGCGGGTCGTCTCGTTGCCCGCGATGCCCAGCGTGACCACGAACATGCCGAATTCCGCCTCGGACAGCCGTTCGCCGTCGGCGTCGGCTTGGATCAGCGTCGTGACGATGTCATCACCGGGTTCTTCGGCTTTGCGGGCCGCCAATCGCATTGCATACCACATCATTTCGGCCGCCGAGGTCAGCGAGTTGTAGTGGGCGAACTCCGGGTCGTCGCTTCCGATCATCTGGTTGGACCAGTCGAACAACTTGCCGCGGTCCTCGGACGGCACCCCGAGCAGGCCGGCGATGGCCTGCAGCGGCAACTCGGCAGCCACCTGAAGAACGAAGTCGCCCGAGCCTTCCTCGGCGGCGCGTTGGGTGATCTGCTGCGCACGCTCGCCAAGGTCGGCCCGCAGCCGCTCGACGGCGCGCGGAGTGAAGCCGCGGGCGATGATCTTGCGCAGCCGGCTGTGTTCGGGGTCGTCCATCATGATCATCGACGCCCGGCCGGCCTCGATCTGGCCCTGCGCCTGGTCCTCCGGGTAGCGAGGCACGATGGACTTCTTGGCCGACGAGAAGACGTCGGTGCGCAGCGAGACCTCGCGGACGTGGCGGTGCTTGCTCACCACCCAGTAGCCGCCGTCGCCGAACCCGCCTTGATCGAGCGGCTGCTCATTCCACCAGATCGGCGCCGTGCGGCGCAGCTCGGCCAATTCCTGCACCGGGAGCCGGTGGGCGTAGATCTCGGGATCGGTGAAATCGAAACCCGGCGGGAGGTTCGGAGTGGCCATGGGATCGCTCCTTGGAAAGTCTTTGACGTCGCGTTCTGATAATGCACCTCGCGGGGGTGCAGCGGCTTGTGAACCTTAGGAAAACCTCAAATATTCGGTGCGAGCTGCTAACCAGCGAGCGTAGGCGGGGTCGGGGGCAGCAGTGTCGTATGTGGTCGCAGCACCGGAGATGTTAGCCTCGGCCGCCGCGGACGTGGCGTGCATTGGCTCGTCGCTCGGCGCGTCCCCTTCGGCGGCCACGCCCTCGACTACGGCGGTAATCACCGCCGCTGCGGCGACGGCGGTAACGGCGGCGCCGGCGGTAACGGCGGCAACGGTGCCGCCGGCGCGACCGGGGTGCTCGGCCTCAACAGCGGCACCGGCAACGGCGGCAGCGGAGGCACCGGCATCACTGGCGGCATCTTCTCCAAACAAAACTCCGGCATTACCGCGGTGGCGGTCAGCCCTACGGGCGCCCATGCCGGCTACGTCTACGTCGCCAACTCCGGCAGCGGCACGGTATCGGTGATGCCGCAATAGCCGGTAGCTTGCGCGGGGGCGCAACCCTCGCATCCTCAGCTCGCTATCGGGCTCGCTACGTTCACGCCGTCGCGCGCACCGAGGTTGGTCGCCCCGGTGACGACGGCCCGTTCGATTTGTCGAAGCGCGTGCACCGCGGTGAGGAATCGTCGAGTATCGGCGCTCGGTTCGCCTTCGCCGTCCTGATGCCGCGCCACTGTCTCGGCGGCGTCGAGTTCGTCGGTGGTCGAGTTGATGTGCACCTCCACTGCGCCGTCGATGATCGAGACCAATGCGTCGATGTTGCTTCGAGCTTGCGCCGCGGCCAACGTGAAAGCATGAGCGAGCGGGTCCGACCCGACCGGGTCCCGGTACTGCTCGGCGCTGCGGGCAAGGCTCCGGCCGTAACGATCGCACGCGGAGAACAGCCGCAGTCCGCGTCGAATGCTGCGCCGGCTGGCAAGGCCGGCGACCCCGGCCAGCAGGGGCTTGGCGGTGACCCGGAACTGCTGCAGATTCCGGTCGAGTTCACGTGCCTGCTCGGTCGGGCTCGCGGTCTCGTCCCCACCGAACATGGTCTCGGTCGAGATCTCGATCAGCGCGGACAGGCTCGTCAAAAACGCGCGGGTGTCCTCGCGGATGGCGGTTCTGGTGTTCGTCGGCAGCACCAAAATGGCTACGGTAACGCCGATGACGGCACCGATCGCGGTCTCTTCGATCCGCAAAAGCAGTACGCCGAAAGAGAATTCGCCGAGCAGGCCGTACAGCAACGCCAGCATTGTGGTGATCCAGAACGTCATCAGGCTGTAGGTGACCGTCATGAAGTAGAAGGCGCAGAACAGGCACACGAAGATCGCGGCGAGCGAGCCTGTCGTGTTGCCGGCGAACAGCGTGGCCACGAGCACGCCGCAGGGCACGCCGAGCATGGTGCCCAGCAGCCGCTGCCAACCTTTGCTGAGGGTCTCGCCCCACGAGTTGGTGCCGGCGAAGATCACGAATGCGGCGACCACCGCCCAAAACCAACGCGACGGCGACACCAACTCGCCGACGACGATGGCCAACGACGCGGCGACGGTCACTTGGATGGCCTGCCGGGTCGTCTGCCGCAACCCGCCGCCCTCAGCCCCGGCGGCATCGTCGGCGGCAGGGGCGACGTTGTCGGATGCCGGTGCTATCGCGCGGCCGGCCGCAGCACCTTCGACCAGTGCCCGGACTTCGGAAGTCGCTGTCGCAGCGTTGATTATCGCCAGGGCAAGGCGGCGCACGGCAGCGGTGCTTGGGTCATCTTCCGCGGTGGGGCGTGGCTGCTGGTCAAGAATTTGTTGGGCCCGGCTCGCGGCGGCTTGGAGCCCACCCTCCTGCGGTATGCGGATGGCGCGCGCGAGCTGGGTGAGCGCCGTGACAAGTTCGGCGCGGGTGGCGGTAGGAATATCGGAGCTGACGGCGGCGGCTCGCCGGCCCGCGGTGGCGACCCACTCGATGGCGAGTTCGGCGTCAAAGAGCCAGGGCGCCAATTGTGCTCGTTTTTCAACGGTCATCCCCGGCCCAAGCATCGTGGGATCTGCCTTGTCTTCGATCTGGTTTTGCACCATCAGCGCGGTCTCGTTGAGCCGTATGATGCGGGCCCGAATGCGGCGGCGTCGCCGCTCGTCGAAGCGTCCCGTGCGCACCGCTTCGGCGGTGGTGTCGACCACGATGGCCATCCGCGCCCGCAGCGCCCGAATTGTGGATCGCAGCACGCCTTCTGGTCGATCGGGCAGCACGTAGGCGCTCATCACAAACGTGGACAGCGTTCCGACCACGACCGCCCCGATCATCCAGGGCAACTCCGAAACGCTGGCGCGCAGATACAAAGTGAAGAAGTACGCCATGAACGCGACCATGCCCAGCGCCCGCCCGCGCGCCCCGAAGCGGCGGACGTAGACCGCGGTGAACACGACGACCACGAAGCCGATGTCGGCCGCGATCAGGTGGGGCGCCAGCAGCGCGGCCGCGGTGAGGGACAGCGCGGCGGCCAGTGGCAGCAACGCCATCGTGATCCGGTGCTGGTGCGGGTCGGGCTCGTTGACGGACCGGGCCGCGATCATGGTGATGACGACGCCCAGCAGCGCGACCGTCAGCGGCTGGCCCGTCGCTCTGGTCAGCAGGTAGAGCATCACCAGGGAACAGCCCAGCGCCGCCGTCGTCCGGGTTGCCATCCGCAACCGCAGCAATCCGGGGTCGGAGCCGACCCACCAGGTGCTGGCTTTTTCGTAGAAAACAGTGATCGCCTGACCCCCTCCTCTGCTGGACACCACATGGTTACCCGAACTGCGTCGCGGCGACCAAGCTAGTCTTCGACATCGTGACGGCGCCGACGCGGGCGAAGCTGGCTGATGGGCGTGACCTGCTGTTCTTCTCACTGCCCGGGCATCGTCCGGTGCCGGTCGAAGATCGCAGGCCGCTGCCTCAGCGTGATCCGGACCAGTCGCAGCTGCGGTTCGACCGGTCCACCGGGCGGTGGGTGATCGTCGCGGCGCTGCGACAAGACCGCACCTACAAGCCGCCCCCCGACCGGTGCCCGCTGTGTCCGGGGCCGACCGGACTGACCAGCGAGGTACCCGCCACCGACTACGACGTCGTCGTCTTCGAGAACCGGTTCCCGAGCCTATCCGGCGGCTCCGAGATGCCGGTACCCGCCGACGACGGCTTCGTGTCCGCTCCAGGGTACGGGCGCTGCGAAGTGATCTGCTTTTCCAGTAAGCACACCGCGTCGTTTGGGGAGCTGGAACCGGCGCACGCCCGCTTGGTCGTCGAGGCGTGGCGGCACCGCACCGCCGACCTGATCGCCGTGCCCGGCATCGAGCAGGTGTTCTGCTTCGAGAACCGCGGCGAGGAGATCGGGGTGACGCTGACCCATCCGCACGGTCAAATCTACGGCTATCCCTACCTCACGCCGCGAACCGCCGTCATGTTGGGCCAGGCGCGCGAACACCGAATACGCCACGGCAGCAACCTCTTTGCCGATCTGTTGGCGGGCGAAATCGCTGACGGCGGCCGCGTCGTCGCGCGCACCGAGCTGTTCACGGCATTCGTGCCGTTCGCGGCGCGCTGGCCGGTCGAGGTGCACATCTACCCAAACAGGTTCGTGCACAATCTCGTCGAGCTCGACGAGGACGAACTCGACGGGTTCGCGCAGATCTATCTCGACGTGCTGAGGCGGTTCGACCGCATGTATTCGGCCCCGCTGCCGTATATTTCGGCGCTGCACCAGTTCAACGGCACCGACGCCCAGGCCGACGGCTATTTCCACGTCGAGTTGATGTCGATCCGGCGCAGCGCCACCAAGCTCAAGTACTTGGCGGCCTCGGAATCCGCGATGGACGCGTTCATCAGCGACGTCACGCCCGAAAGCGTGGCTCAGCGGCTACGGGAGCTCAGCGGATGAGGGTCCGCTACGCTGCACCCGGGCGGGTCAACCTGATCGGCGAACACACCGACTACAACCTCGGCTTCGCGTTGCCGATCGCGCTACCGCAGCGCACGGTGGTCACGTTCACGCCCGAGGCCAGCGACGCGATCACCGTGGGCAGCGATCGCGCCGAGAGCCCGGAGCGCATCGCACTCGACACCATTCCGGGTGACGTGGCGGGCTGGGCCGGCTACGTGGCCGGGGTGATCTGGGCGCTGCGTCAAGCCGGGCATCCGGTGCCCGGCGGCACGATGTCGATCACCAGCGATGTCGAGATGGGGTCGGGCCTCTCGTCCTCCGCGGCGCTCGAATGCGCGGCGCTGGGCGCCATCGCGTCGGCCGCCGGTCTTCGCATCGACGCCAAAGAACAGGCGCGGATCGCCCAACGCGCGGAGAACGACTATGTCGGCGCCCCAACGGGTTTGCTCGACCAGTTGGCGTCGTTGTTCGGTGGGCCGTCGACGGCGCTGCTGATCGACTTTCGCGACCTCACCGTCACGCCGGTGTCCTTCGACCCGGACGCCCATGGCATTGCGCTGCTGCTGATCGACTCCCGCGCCCGGCATCGCCACGCCGGCGGCGACTATGCGGCCAGGCGCGCGTCGTGCGAGCGGGCGGCCGCCGATCTAGGGGCGTCGTCGCTGCGTGAGGCCCAGGATCGTGGGCCCTCGGCCGTCGCCGCCGTTAAAGATCCGGTCGATGCCAGGCGCGCCCGCCATGTGCTGACCGAGAACCGCCGGGTACTGGATTGTGTTGCAGCCCTAAGCAATTCGGACTTCGCCGAGGCCGGACGGATCTTCACCGCCTCACACGCGTCCATGCGCGACGATTTCGAGATCACCACCGGGCACATCGACCTGATCGCCGACACCGCGACGCATGCGGGTGCACTCGGCGCCCGGATGACCGGTGGCGGCTTCGGGGGCTGCGTGATCGCCCTGGTGCCGGCCGACCGGGCGGAAATCGTCGGCGACGCGGTGCGACGCACGGTATGTGACGCCGGGTTTGAGCGGCCGGTGATCACCCGAACTCACGCGGCCGCGGGCGCGGGGCGGTGTGGGTGAGCGAGCCGGGCGGCTACGCCTCCTACGTACAGGTTCGGGCATACGCCGAGCTCAACGACTTCTTGGCACCCGAGTCGCGCGGTGTGACGGTGCGCCGACCGTTCCGGAGTCTCAGACCGTCAAGGACGTGTTGGAGGCGATGGGCATTCCGCACACCGAGGTCGACCTCATCGTGGTGAACGGGTCTCCGCGGGGCTTCAGCCACCGCCCGAGCGTCGGCGACCGCATCGCCGCATACCCGATGTTCGAGGCGCTCGACATCGGGTCGACCGCCAGGCTGCGGCCGATGCCGTTGCGCGACACGCGCTTTGTTGTCGACGTCAACCTCGGCAGGCTCGCGCGGCTGCTGCGGGTGCTCGGGTTCGACGTGTGGTGGTCGAATGACGCCGATGACAAGACCCTGGCTGACATCAGCCTGGGCGAGCAGCGGATCCTGCTGACCCGCGACCGCGGCCTGCTGAAGCGCAGAGCCATTACGCACGGTCTATTCGTCCACTCCCAGCACCCCGAGGAGCAAACGCTCGAGGTGATACGACGACTGGACCTACCGCAACGCTTGGCGCCACTCACCCGGTGCGTGCGCTGTAATGGCAAGTTGGCCGCGGTCTCCAAAGACGAGATCGCTCACGACCTCGAGCCGTTGACCCGTCGGTACTACGAGGAATTCAGCCGCTGCCCCGATTGCGGGCGGATCTACTGGGCCGGGTCACATCACGCGAAGTTGCTCAGTCTCGTGGAAAGACTGCGCGACCAACTTTGATTGCCGGGTCACTTGTCCGGAGTGAACTTGATGGCGACCAGTTGCAGTCGGTCGACCGCCTCGCCGAACTCCTCGATTGTCGGTATGCGCTGCTCGCGGAACTTCAACCCGATCATGCGCTGCGCGCGCTTGACGCCATAGGACTGGACGCACCGCAGATAGAGGTCGGAGACCACCGCACGGTCCCCGATGAGCTCGCCATGCATGGTGGAGGTCTTCCTGCCGTAGACGACCTGGGCGGGGGCGCCGCCGCGGAAGTTCTGCTTCCAGGGGGCGCCGGTCAGCGCATAAAGGTCATTGTCGATCACATGGGCGCTCACCGGAATTGTGAACTGCCGCCCTGCTCTTTCGACCAGTGAAGCTCAGCACCATCAGCTGCTTGCCCGCAGGGCCCGCCAGCGGAGTGCGCAGCAGCGCATTCAGCAGCGGGTTGACGAGACGCAGCAGGGCGCTTCGGTGGATGCCCGACGTCTATCGCATACGACTGTTCTGCCATGCCGACACCCTAAGGCCAATCGGGTTCAAGAGCAAGCACAGCGCGGTGCTTGGTGGTACCCATTCGGTCTACAGACTCCTAGGCTTCGATCGGATCGTAGCCGCGCGGGAGGGGATGAGCATGGCCAGAACCGACAACGACACCTGGGACATCACCGAGAGCGTCGGAGCGACGGCACTGGGCGTGGCGGCATCCCGCGCCACCGAGACCGAACGCGAGAACGCGTTGATCAGCGACCCCTTCGCCCGGGTCTTCATCGACGCTGCCGGCGACGGCGTCTGGAACATGTTCGGCGTTTCCGAGCTGCCGGCAGAGATTGCCGAAGCCGAACCCGAGGTGGCGCGGTGGCTGGACGGACGGGTCGACTACATGGCGTCGCGGACAGCGTTTTTCGACGGGTTCTTCCTCGACGCGGCCGAAGCCGGGGTGCGACAGGCGGTCATCCTGGCGGCCGGCCTGGACTCGCGGGCGTACCGATTGCCCTGGCCCGACGGCACGACCGTCTACGAGCTCGACCAACCCAAGGTGCTGGACTTCAAGTCGTCGACGCTGCGCGAACACGGCGCGCAGCCGACCTGTCACCGGGTCGAGGTTGCCGTCGACCTACGCCACGATTGGCCAACGGCATTGCAGCAGGCCGGATTTGACACCTCGGCCCCGAGCGTGTGGTCGGCCGAAGGGTTGTTGCCGTTCTTGCCGGCAGTGGCGCAAGATCTGCTGTTCGAGCGGGTTCAGGCGCTTACCGTGGCGGGCAGCCGGATCGCCGTGGAGGCGCCCGGCCCCGCTTTCAACGATCCCGACGCCCGGGAACGGCAGCGATCGCTGATGCGGCGCTACCGCGAGGTCGCGGCGAAAGTGGGCGGGCGCGAGACTCCGGACTTCGAAGACCTGTGGTACCTGGAGGACCGCGCCGATGTCGCCGAGTGGTTGCGTGACCACGGCTGGGACGTGTCGGCAACACCGGCCGAGGAGTTGCTGGCGCGCTATGGCCGCACCGTTCCGGAGGGGACAGAGGATGGCCGGCCGCGGAGCGTGTTCGTCTCCGCGGCCCGATCCGCCTCGTAGTCCCGCAGGTCAGGTGATGGCGATGGTCGTCTGGTCGTCGATGATGTTGACCGCGTCCATCAACACGTCGTGATCGCTGTCGGCAGCGTCCGCGTCGAGTTCGAGCACGAAGACCGCACCCTGGGCGGGAATAACCACCGTCTTCTGCGCAGCGGTCCGTTTCGCGCCGTTCTTGGTGTAGGAGCCGCCCAGCTGCCATGCCTGAAAGCCGCTCAGCGTGGACGCCTGTCCGGCGGAGCCGTCGTATCCGGGCAGATTTTGCAGGTCACCCGAGGCGTACTGAATGAGCTTCGCCTGGTCCACGTCACCGGCCAGTTTGGACACCTGGGCCACGATGGTCGGCGGGTCGGCGGGATTCGCGGGCTGCGCCAGAACGATGCCGCCATAGGACGTGCCGGTGTCCCCGTCGACCACCTTCCAGCCCGGGGGCATCGGCAGATCGATATTGGGGGACCCGGGATCGCCGCGATGGATGGGGGTCTCGGTGATCTTGTTTTCGGTGATGTAGTCGCCGATGGTCTTGTGCGCCTGCGCGCCCGGTGCCGCGCTGGTTGCGGACGACGTCGCCCCCGATGTCGCCGACGTCGAGGTCGATGTGCTCGTGGATGTTGATGTCGTGCTGGACTTGTTGTCAGAACCGCAACCGACCAGCGCCAACCCCAGCGCCGCAGTCGCGATTGCCGCCGTGAAGTACTTCATCAATTGCATCTCCCAAAAAATGGGCCGGCACCAGCGCCGTCCGCGTCGCACTGAACACTAGCCGACACGATGTGCAACGTTGCTACTACATCTCGCGCTCGCCCATCCCACCAAACACCCCACGGGACCGGCGGTTTTGCAGTAAGAGACAGCTATGCGATTGCGCAGGGCCCTCATCGCGGTGACAGCCGTATTGGCCGCCCTGGCTGTCGTCATCGCATTCATCGCCGCGGTTCCGCCGCGCGCGTACGACGGCGAGCCCGCCTTCGTCGCGAATCCCGTCGACCACGTCGACACCCTCATCGGCACCGGAACGGGCGGTGAGACGGTCGGGGAGATCAACAACTTCCCCGGCGCCGCCGTGCCGTTCGGCATGGTGCAGTATTCGCCGGATACCACCGACACCTACGCCGGATACAACTACGACAACCCGCGCTCCACCGGGTTCAGCATGACCCACGCGTCGGTGGGTTGCGCGGCGTTCGGCGACATCTCCATGCTGCCGACCACCACCGCGATCGGATCGCAGCCCTGGAACGCCTGGGAGAGGATCGCCCACGACGACACCGAGGTGGGCGTGCCCGGTTACTACACCGTGCGGTTCCCCGCCACCGGAGTGACCGCGGAACTCACCGCCACCACCCGCACCGGCGTCGGCCGGTTCAAGTACCCGCGCAACGGTCGGCCCGCGCTGTTCCACGTGCGCTCCGGCGCATCGCTGGCGGGCAACTCCCGCGCGACCATCCAGATCGGCGAGGACAACACGACGATCACCGGGTGGGCGACCAGCGGCGGCTTCTGCGACAAGAACAACACCTACACGGTGTATTTCGCGATGAAGTTCAGCCAGCCGTTCACCTCCTACGGCACCTGGGACGGCTACGCGGTCTATCCCGGCGTACGCGGCGCGGCGTCGCCGTACAGCGGGGGATACGTGGAGTTCCCGCCCGGCTCCGCGGTAGAGGTGCGCACCGCGATCTCCTACGTCGGTGTCGACGGGGCGCGCGCCAACCTGGCGGCCGAGGGCGCGCCGACCTTCGACGCGGTTCGCGCTGCCGCATCGAGGGAATGGAACGCCGCGCTGTCGCGCATCGCGGTGGCCGGCAGGGATGGCGACGACGTGCAGACCTTCTACACGTCGCTGTACCGATCGCTGTTGCACCCCAACACTTTCAACGATGCCGACGGCCGCTACATCGGATTCGACGGCGTCATCCACACCGTTGCCGAAGGCCGCACCCAGTACACCAACTTCTCCGACTGGGACACCTATCGATGCCTGGCCGCCTTGCAGGCACTGCTCTTCCCGAAGCAAGCCAGCGACATGGCCCAGTCGCTGGTCAACGATGCGGTGCAAAGCGGATCGTTTCCGCGTTGGGCGCTGGCGAATGCGGCGACCGGCCATGATGACCGGGGACAGCGTGGTACCGCTGATCGTGAACCTTTACGCGTACGGCGCCAAGGACTTCGACCTCCAAACGGCGCTGCTTTACATGGCGCACGGGGCGATCACAGGCGGTGTCGGGCTCAACGGCTACGTCGAACGGCCGGGGCGCCCCCGCCTATACGCAGTTGGGTTACGCGCCCGAGACTGGTCGGCCCCAGCGCCTCGATCACGCTGGAGTGGTCCGTTGACGACTTCGCCATCTCCCGATTCGCCGACGCGCTCGGCGACGCCCCGACCGCCGCCGCCTTCCAGAGCCGGGCGCAGTACTGGCAGAACCTGTTTAATCCCACCACGCATTACATCTCGCCGCGCAACCTGAGCGGATTCTTCCCCGACGGTCCGGGATTCGTGGATTCCCCGACTCGCTTCGGCCAGTACGGATTCGACGAGGGCAACGCCGAGCAGTACCTCTGGTGGGTGCCGCACAACATCGCCGGGCTCGTGACCGCCCTCGGCGGCCGCAAGGCGGTGGCCGACCGGCTCGACCGCTTCACCGAGAAGCTCAACGAGGGCCCCAACGACCCGTATCTGTGGGCCGGCAATGAGCCGGACTTCGGGGTGCCGTGGCTCTACAACTACATCGGTCAACCCTGGAAGACCCAGCACACGGTCGACCGGGTGCGCGGCCTCTTCGGTCCGGTGCGCCGACGGCGAGCCCGGCAACGACGACCTGGGCGCGATGTCCAGTTGGTACGTCTGGGCTGCCCTCGGCCTCTACCCGAGCACTCCGGGAACGCCGATCCTCACCGTCAGCACACCGATCTTCGATCGCGCCGTAATCGCGCTTCCGGCAGGCCGAATCCATCCGGATCTCCGCGCCGGGCGCGTCGGCGCCGAGCCACCTGAAGTACATCCGCGGCCTCACCATTGACGGCCACGCCACCGACAACACGTTTCTCCCGGAGTCGATCATCCGCACCGGCGGGGACCTCGCGTACTCGCTGTCCGCCCACCCCAATAAGGCCTGGGGAGACCGCCGAGCCCTCTGCGCCACCGTCGTTCGGTGCGGGCAGTTCGGCGGTGACCGTCAACGTCTCCCAGCCCATCGTCACGCTCGCGCCGGGAAGCACGGCCGCGGTGAAGCTCGATGTGCAGCGGATGATCGACGGCGCCGGCGACTACACCGTCACCGGCACGTCCTCCGACAGCGGGATCACGGTCGCACCCGCGTCGGGGCACTTCGCCGCCGACGGATCGGCCGCCGTCGACGTCGCGATCACGGCGCAGTCGGTGCCCGACGAGTACTACCTCGTTTCGCTGACCACCACGGTCGGCCAGAGCGTCAGGAGGTCGTTGGTGCTCGTTGTCGTTGCCCAGCCTGAGGAGTGACCGTCCGGCGCGAGCAGACGCAAAACCCCCCATTTCGCAGCGAAATTGGGGGCTTTTGCGTCTGCTCGCGCTAGACCATGTCGTTCTCGGTGAGCCAACGCATCACCGGCCAGCCCACGAATACCGGAATCCAGCAGGTGAGCACGCGATACAGCAGAACCGACGGCACGGTAATAGCCCCGGGTACGCCGAACGCGGCGAGACCACCGATCAGCGCCGCCTCGACGGCACCGACACCTCCCGGTGTGGGGGCGGCCGAAGCGAGCGTTCCGCCGACCATCGTCACCACGGTGCAGGTGACGAACGTCGCCCCGCCGCCGAAGGCCTCGACGCTGGCCCACAGCGCCAGCGCCGCGCCGAGAGTCGTTCCGGTACAACCGAGTACGATCAATCCCAGTCGCCGCGGTTCGCGCGCGAGGTCGACGAGGTCGCCCGTCACCTCCTTCAGCCTCGGGCGCACCTCCGTCCCCAACCACCGCCGCAGCCTGGGCACGAACAGAAACGTGCCGACGATGCCCAGCGCCACACCTGCGATCAGATACAACACCGCGGCCTTCGGGACGAAGTGCGACAGGTCGGCCGACACGCCCGCAACGGTGCTGAACAAGATGAGCAGCAGGATATGGACGATCACCTGCACCGTCTGCTGCATCGCCACCGCGGCGGTGGCCCGCATCGAGCTGAGCCCGTTCTTCTGCAGGAACCGGGTGCTGAGCGCGAGGCCGCCCACGCCGGCCGGGGTGGTGGTTGCGGCAAAAGTGTTGGCCACCTGCGCGATTGACAGCTTCCAGAAGTTCACCGTTCCGTCGGTGCAGGCCCACAACGCGGCTGCCGCCCCGACATAGGTCAGCGCCGACACCGTCAGACCGAGCAGCGCCCACCACCAGTTCACGGTTCTCAGTCCGGAAAAGAACGTCGGCGCGGTGCTGATGAAGGGATAGGCGACGTAGACCAGCGCACCCAGCAGCACCAGTTGAATGACCTGGCCGCGAGTGAACCGGGTGATCGTTGCCGTTTTGATCTGGTCGGCACCCGTCTGGCGCATCACCTCCGCGCGGGCGCTGGAGAGGGCGGCGCCCGCACCGTCTACCGATTCCCGAATTCTTGCCGGCACGGCGGCCTTGGTGAGCCTGCGCGACGCGGTCAGGACCGCGTCTTTGCCGAACGCGTCGATCGCCGCGCCCACCGCGGACTCCGCGTCGTAGAGCGCCGACGTCGTCACCAACAGCTGGGCAAGGTCAGAGTGGAGTTGGGTGTCGGTGGCGCCGTATTCGGCGCTGCCGAACCCACCGAAAAGCACTGTGCCGTCGTCCACGGTGATTTCCCTGACGCTCAGGTCGCCGTGCGAAATCTGGCAGTCGTGTAGCGCTGCCAGCGATTCCCAGATACGGCTAACCGGTGTCGTTTTCGCGCAATCGATGATGGGGACGCCGCGAATGGCTTTGTGCGCGTATAACGTCCATCCCCGTTCGAGTTCCGCGACGGCGATCGGTGCCGTGTTGGCGACGCCCAGGTCACCAATGGCGATGGCCATCAGTGCGCGATGTTCCACGGCACGGCGCATGGAGGTCTGCAGCGGCGCGGTCTCCGAGCCGCGCAATCGGAGTTTCCGCCAGAGCTGGCGCAGTGTGCCGCCGCTGCGTTGATGCGGTCCGTACAGTTCGGCCACCGCCGCCGCTTCGGATTCCGCACATGCCGCCGAAAGCACCAACGGCCCCGGTCCGGCCGGCCGGACCACCCTGAGCCCGGACACTAGGAATCCGCGCCGGGCCATCGCCCGAACCGCATCATCCAGCGGCACTTCCAGGGCTGGGGTGCCGACGACCAGGACCACGAGTGCCCCGACGACCCACCCCACCGCCAGCCCCAAGACCGCGCGGTCGGGCACCACGGCGCTCACGACGAGGTGGATCGGCACGAACGCCAGCAGCAGCGTCCACCACCAGTGGCGCCAGCGGGCCGGCAGCCACGGGCCGGACACGGTGAGCACCGCCGCCAGCATCGCAATCCACCGCGGGTCGTCGAGGAATTGCGCCAGCACCGTGTTGAGACGGTCGGAGAGGTCGAAGTGCCACCGGGGCGCCGCGATGCCGTTGCCACTGATCGAGAACGGGAGGATGGCGAGCGCCCCGGCGGCCGCGTAGGCGCCGAGCAGTTTCCACTGCCGCCTGATGATCAGCGCGATCAGGATTACGAACGGCAACGCCAGGATCGCGATGCCGTAGATCAGGTACACCAGGTTCGACTGGGTGGGGGACAGCACCCCGACGATCTCGGAGATGGATTTCTCCAGCGCGACCCAGCGCGGTCGGGTGATCAGCGAACTCGTGATGATCAACGCGAGCAGCACCGTGGCCACAACGAGCCGCAGGATGTCGTTGGTGCGTCGGGGCATGGGTTGCAGCAAGCTGCCCGAAACACCGATTTCGCGCCCGTCAACTCGCATGTCGCAGGGATCCCTTCGGGATCTTTCGGATCTAGCCGCGTTGTTGGCGGCCCGCCGACAACTTAACCGGATGTACGTCTTGACGGACAGCTTGTTCACATCCAACGCGCGTAGGGTTCGTTAGGTAGGCGTACTAGCAAAATTGGAGGACATGCGCGTGGCCCGGACTGACAACGACACCTGGGAGATCACCGAGAGCGTGGGCGCGACGGCCCTGGGCGTCGCGGCGGCCCGCGCGGCCGAAACCGAGAGCGAAGATCCGCTGATCAGCGACCCTTTTGCCCGGGTGTTCCTGGACGCCGCCGGAGAAGGCCTGTGGAACTGGTTCGCCGCTCCAGACCTGCCGGCCGAGATCGTCGAGGCCCAACCCGACCTGGTGCCGCGGATGCGGGGAATGGTCGACTACATGGCCGCGCGGACGTCGTTCTTCGATCAATTCTTCCTGGATGCGACCCGCGCGGGCGTGCACCAGGTGGTGATCCTGGCCGCTGGTTTGGACTCGCGGGCGTGGCGCCTGCCCTGGCCCGACGGCACCACGGTCTACGAACTCGACCAGCCCCGGGTGTTGGAGTTCAAGTCGTCGACGCTGCGCGAACACGGTGCGCAGCCGACGTGCAATCTGGTTCCCGTTCCGGTCGACCTGCGCCACGACTGGCCGGCCGCATTGCGGCAGGCCGGTTTTGACCCCTCGGCGCCCAGCGCCTGGTCGGCTGAGGGCCTGTTGCCGTTCTTGCCGGCCGCCGCTCAGGAGCTGCTGTTCGAGCGCGTTCAGGCGCTCGGCGCCGCGGGCAGCCGGATCGCCGTGGAGGCGCCCGGCTCCGACTTCCTCGACGAGGCCTCCCAGGCCAAGCAGCGGGAGAACATGCAGCAGGTGCGCGACCTGATGGCCAAGCTGGAACCCGAACGCGACATCCCCGACGTCTGGGATGTTCAAGACCTGTGGTACTTCGAGGAACGCGAGGACGTCGGCGACTGGCTGCGCCGGAACGGTTGGGACGTGACGGTGACGCGGGCCGAAGTCCTGATGGCCAGTTACGGCCGCACACCCCCGGACGTCGAAGACGCCGCGCCGAAGACTCTTTTCGTAGCAGCCGAGCGGGCAGGGGACGAGTAATCGTGGCCAGAACCGACAACGACAGCTGGGAGATCACCGAGAGTGTGGGAGCGACGGCGCTGGGTGTGGCGTCGGCGCGCGCGGCGGAAACCCGAAGTGAAAATCCGTTGATCAGCGATCCGTTCGCGCAGGTGTTCCTCGATGCGGTGGGTGACGGAGTGTGGAATTGGCACTCCGGTCCAGAGCTGCCCGCCGAGCTCATCGATGCCGAACCCGAGCTGCCGCTGCAGATGCAGTCGATGGTCAGCTATATGGCTTGCCGCACAGCGTTTTTCGATCAATTTTTCCTCGATGCAACTCGCGGGGGCATTCGTCAGGTGGTGATTTTGGCGGCGGGCCTGGACAGTCGGTCCTGGCGGCTGCCCTGGCCGGACGGCACGACGGTCTACGAGCTCGACCAGCCCCGGGTCCTGGAATTCAAACTGTCGACGTTGGCCGAGCACGGGGCCGAGCCTGCGTGCAATCGGGTTGCGGTCGCGGTGGACCTGCGGCAGGATTGGCCGGCGGCGTTGCGGCAGGCGGGTTTTGACCCGTCGGTCCCCAGCGCGTGGTCGGCGGAGGGCCTGATGCCGTATTTGCCTGCCGCGGCCCAAGACTTGCTGTTCGAGCGGGTTCAGGGGCTCACCGCCGCCGGCAGCCGGGTCGCCGTGGAGGCGCTGGGGCCGAAGTTCATCGACCCGGAGTTTCGCACCAAGCGTCGTGAGCGGATGGATCGGATTCGCGCCGTCGTGGCCGAAGTGGACCCGCAACGCCAGGTTCCCAGGACCGACGAGCTGTGGTACTTCGAGGAGCGCGAAGACGTCGGTGAGTGGTTCGGGCGCCGCGGCTTTGACGTGACGGTGACGCCGTCCCTCGAGTTGATGGCCGGTTATGGCCGCCGCGCTCCCAAAGAAGTCGAGGACCTGGTTCCGGGCAATCTGTTTGTGGCCGCGCACAAGCCGGGGGCTTAGCGGTTTCACCGTAATCCCTTGTGCCACTTTGGCTTCACTAGCCACAACGGGGGCGTTTGTGTCGGTGGGCTTCGTAAAATTCGAGGCATGGGTTGCAGCAGTCGCGAAGAGATCGTTGGGTCTTCGACGCGCTCGACGCCAACCTGGACCGCTTGTGTGAGTTGTCTCTTGACGTGTTGACGACTCCAGAACTGATGCGGGCCCTCGAGCGCCTCGAACGCGTCGCCCGCCGCCCCCGCGCACCCCAGGGAAGAGGCAACTGAACCGCAACCGCGTAAAAGCTCATGACGGCGCGGTGCCGCCCGCCTGGCCTGGGGGCATAAGACCGCCGGAACCTGGGTACTTCTTCTAGCTAGCGGGTATCTGATCGTGCCCGAGGTTCAGGCAAAAGGAGCCGTCCAGTGGGCTGGCACAATGCAAAGCGGGCCAGAGTGGCGGGCGGTGGAAACAACACGTGAACCGCGGCGACGACGACCGAAACCTCAATGAAGCAGCGGGGGAGACCACCGCGGATTTTGGCACCCACTTTCTTGACGAGCTGGATAACGGTTCGACCGCTACTACCGGGGCGGAAACCGCCGAGGGGTTGCCGACCGGATCGGCGCTGCTGGTTGTTAAGCGTGGCCCGAACGCCGGTTCTCGATTCTTGCTCGATCAGCCAGTCACCTCGGCGGGGCGCCATCCCGACAGCGATATCCTTCTCGACGACGTCACCGTGAGCCGCCGCCACGCCGAGTTTCGCCTCGACAAGGACGGCAGCTGGGCCGTAGCCGACGTCGGCAGCCTCAACGGCATCTACGTCAACCGTCAGCCGGTGGACTCAACGGTGCTTGCCAATAACGATCAGGTGCAGATCGGTAAGTTCCGGCTGGTCTTCCTGACCGGATAATCCTGGCCTATCAGATCTGGCAGCAATGTCGACCATCCGCGCCCCTACGACGGCACCGCCTCCGGTTATGCCAGAGACCTAGTGCTGCGCCGAACGCGCGGGGCGTGACCTTGCTGCCGTGTGTGCCGTCGATGCCCGCGAGCCAGAGCTGCCTTTAGCTGCCGAGCGTGAGCCGACGCGCCGAGTCGATGCACGTTTGCGCGCGTCACCGGATCGATGCGTCAGATAATGCACAACCAATAGCGTTCCGCCGACGGGCAATAACATCGGCCACTCCACCAGTCCGGCCGCACCGACGGCAACCACCGTAAGCGCCGCCGCGGGAATGGACCGACTGCCGCTGCTCAGGCCGCTTTGGACACCGCCGACCGCACCCTGGACACCGCCGACCACTCCATTGACAGCCGCACCACCGACCGCCCCGGCCGCTGCGACGCTAGCGTCGACCGTGCGACTGGCGACACGCACTGTTTCCCTCAAGACGTTCATCTTGCTCCTTCGTTTATGCTCCGCAATTCAGCAGCCCTCAATGGGATTTCGGTATTCGTATGGCGCGCATGATCTGGCTGCCCACGGCATGGCAGCGTTCGGGAAGCCCGGCTAAAGCTGCGAGGTGACAGACTTTCGGGTCTTGCTGGCCTTATCGAGGTCAGCTTTCAGGGACTTCACTGTGCCGCGGTGCGTCTTAGCGGCCTTCTTCAATTGCTTGAGTGTCTTCTTTTGCCGCCTTAAGGCCGCGCGTAGGCGATCCTCGCGACGCGCGACCGTGCGCAGCACCTTCTGCGCGGCCGCGACGCTCGCCGCCGGAGGGGTCTGCGCGGATGTGCTCCGTTTGGTGGCGGGCCTCCGAGAATTCTGAGTCCGGCTAGTAGGCCGTGTCGTGCTCGACTTCTTTTGGCTCGCGGGTGATCCCTTCGAGGAGGTGCGTCGGGAGGTCCCTGCTGCGCCGCGTCGGGTCTTGGTGGGGGTTTTGTTAGCCATGTCGGTTCCTGTTCGTCGAATCGTCAGTGTTCATTTGCACGTCACTATCTGTTCGTACGGTGTACCCCTGGGACGACCGATTAATCGGCTATGCGCGAG
Source organism: uncultured Actinomycetota bacterium (assembly GCA_963708995.1). Lineage (GTDB taxonomy): Bacteria > Actinomycetota > Actinomycetes > Mycobacteriales > Mycobacteriaceae > Mycobacterium. The sequence continues at coordinate 270,139 of CAVPUR010000012.1, read as the reverse complement.
GAGATTCGCGTCGACGTCTACGGGGGCCGCGATACACCCCGCCGGTGTTGCCGTCCAGATCGGTGAACGTCGTCCAGAACTCCGGATCACGGCAGGGCCACCGTTACTTCGCCTACAAGATCACATTGGTCGGGGCCGTCGTCCAGGTGGACGCTGTTGTTTTCTCTCGTCGCCGTACAGGTAACGGCGCTGAAGCCGGTCGATTAGAATCTGTGCCTCTTGGATCTCTCGGCGCAGCGCGGCCGCTTCTAACCGGATCTCCCGGCTGCTCTTGTCCGGTGACACCCTGGCGTTCGATCCAAGTTAGCCGGCCGGTCATCTCGCGCAGCTGAACGCGCAACGCGCGGATGAACTCCGCGGCCTGGGCGGCGACGGAGGGATCGTCGCCTCTCATGGTTAGAGTCCCCCCTTACGGTTCTGCTCAGCGGCCTGCTCCCTGGCGCAGCGGACCATCCGCTCGCTCAGATTGATGAGCGGGTTCTCATACCCAGCGGGCATGGTATACGCCAACTGGCGCAACTCGACGGCAAATTCGTGAAGATCTTGGCTCAGCGACGCGTCATCCATGAGATGACTCCGACCCCCTAGTCGGGAATGCGAAAACGCGAAATGCGAATCGGCTTAAGGGGCGCGGCCTGCTTCACGTACACCCGACTCCTACATACCCTTCTATGGTCCAGCCCACACCCGCTGCGGGCGCGATCGTCGCGGCGGTCTGGCGTTGGTGCGGGCGATGACCGAGAAAGGCGGCGCCTGATGGCCGACCTGCCCGCCCCTGCGCCGGTGTGCCTACCCGCAAGGGAGAGCTAAACGGCGGATTGATGGGCGAATGGGATTAGCGATCCCCACGCGCTGTCACCGGCGCGGGCGCGGCCATCGTTTCGTCGCTGTCTATTTCAGCCACTGTAATTCTTGCTCTCGGTCTTGGAGTTGCAAACGCAAACTTGCGTTTTCACGTTCGAGCTGCGTTATGCGGTCGTGCGTGACCTCCATCTCATCGGTAGCGACGGGCGCGGCGATCAGAGTTGCACGGGACAACATGGCGATCAGAGTTGCACGGGACAACATGCTGCCAAACCCCCCTGTTTGGTCATGTTCGTGTTTGGTGACGTTGCCCGATTCGTCGATGGGAGCCTATGCGCTTGCGCGGTTACTCACATCGGGATTCTGTGAAAATTGCCGGCGCGGGTTGTCGCCCACTCGGTCAGCAGGCGTTGTCACTGGTCTGGCCACTTGACGTCTGACCTCCGACCGGTCACACTGAGCGCGTGGCGCTGCAGCCCGTGACTCGTCGATCGGTGCCTGAAGAGGTTTTCGAGCAGATTGCTGCCGATGTCCTTAGCGGGGAGATGCAGCCCGGCGAGGCGTTGCCCAGCGAGCGCCGGTTGGCCGACGTCCTCGGCGTATCCCGGCCCGCCGTCCGCGAGGGGCTCAAGCGGCTTTCGTCGGCCGGTCTGGTCGAGGTGCGCCACGGCGGTCTCACCACCGTGCGGGACTTCCGGCGCCATGCCGGCCTGGACCTGTTGCCCCGGTTGCTGTTCGCCAATGGCGAGCTCGACACCGCCGTTTTCCGCAGCATCCTCGAGGCCCGGCTGCGCATCGGTCCGAAGGTCGCGGAGCTCGCGGCCGAGCGGCACGGACCCGAGTTGGCGCAAGTGCTCGGGGACTCGCTGCGCACGCTCGAGACAGAAAAAGACCTACTCGAGTGGCAACGCCAAGCGCTCGAGTTCTGGGAGCACGTGGTCGATGGCGCAGCTTCGATCGTGTATCGGTTGATGTACAACGCATTTCGCGACGCATACGAGCCGGCGCTGGCTGTCCTAGCCGGTGCGATGACCGCTGACGTCAAGCGTCCCGATGCCTACCGAAAACTGGCCGATGCAATCTGCTCGGGTGATTCCGCCGGTGCGAAGAAGGCCGCCGAAGACGACCTCGAACTCGCGAACGCAACGTTGCTGGCCGCACTCGACAGCCCACGAAAACGCCGAGAACGCCGATGACCACCCAGAGCGTGGCCACCTATCTCCGCGGCCAGATGCAACCCGGGATCGACGCGGTCGGTGGCTTCTACCGGACCTGCGTCTTGACCGGAAAGGCGCTGTTTCGTCGGCCCTTTCATTGGCGTGAGGCGATCGAGCAGGGCTGGTTCATCACCAGTGTGTCGTTACTGCCGACCCTGGCGGTCTCGATTCCGCTGACCGTGCTCATCATCTTCACGCTCAACATCCTGCTGGCCGAGTTCGGCGCCGCCGACATCTCCGGGGCGGGCGCCGCGCTGGGAGCGGTCACCCAACTGGGCCCGCTGACCACCGTCCTGGTGATCGCGGGCGCCGGTGCGACAGCCATCTGCGCCGACCTCGGCGCTCGCACCATCCGCGAGGAGATCGATGCGATGGAGGTGCTCGGCATCGATCCCATCCACCGCCTGGTGGTGCCCCGCGTCGTCGCCGCGACCATCGTCGCCACCCTGCTCAACGGCGCGGTGATCACAATCGGCCTGGTCGGCGGTTTCATCTTCGGCGTCTACATCCAACACGTTTCGGCCGGCGCCTACGTCGGCACACTCACCCTCGTTACCGGCCTGCCCGAAGTGGTTATCTCCGTGATCAAGTCGGCCACATTCGGCATGATCGCCGGCCTGGTCGGCTGCTACCGCGGGCTGACCACCAAGGGCGGTCCGAAGGGCGTCGGCACCGCCGTCAATGAGACGCTGGTGTTGTGCGTGATCGCGCTGTTCGCGGTCAACGTGGTGCTGACCACGATCGGTGTGCGGTTCGGGACGGGGCGCTAGATGGCACAGTCAGCCGCCGTATTGCGCGCCCGCTACCCGCGAACAGCGGCCAACCTCAACCGTTTCGGCGGCGGCGCGGCCCGCAGACTGGAGCAGATCGGGATTTTCGCGAGGTTCACCCGGGTCAGCCTCATGCAGATCGGGTGGGCGCTGCGCCGCTACCGCCGGGAGACGCTGCGGCTCATCGCGGAGATCGGCATGGGCACCGGCGCGATGGCCGTCCTCGGCGGCACGGTCGCGATCATCGGTTTTGTGACGCTGTCCGGCGGTTCGCTGATCGCCATCCAGGGCTTCGCGTCGCTGGGCAACATCGGTGTCGAGGCGTTCACCGGATTCTTTGCCGCACTGGCCAATACGCGCATCGCCGCGCCCATCGTCGCCGGCGTCGCGCTGGCCGCCACGGTCGGCGCCGGGGCCACCGCCCAGTTGGGTGCCATGCGGATCAGCGAGGAGATCGACGCGCTGGAAGTCATGGGCATCAAGTCGATCTCGTTTCTGGTCTCCACCCGGATCCTGGGCGGGCTGGTGGTGATCGTGCCGCTATACGCCCTGGCTCTCGACATGGCCTACACATCCGGCCAGGTCGTCACAGTGGTGTTCTACGGCCAGTCGAACGGCACTTACCAGCACTACTTCCGCACCTTCCTGCGCCCCGAGGATGTGGGGTGGTCGGTCGTGCAGGTCGTCATCATGGCGGTAGTGGTGATGATCAGCCATTGCTACTACGGCTACACCGCCAGCGGTGGCCCGGTCGGCGTCGGCCAGGCCGTCGGCCGATCGATGCGCTTCTCGCTGGTCTCGGTTGTGGTTGTCGTCCTGTTGGCCGAGTTGGCGCTCTACGGCGTCGACCCGAACTTCAACCTCACGGTGTAACCGCGATGACGACGCCGCTGACGCGCAAGCACCGACGGGCGTGGTTGTACGTGGAGGGCGTGATCCTGCTGCTCGTCGGCGCACTGGTGCTCGTCTTGGTGTACAAGCAGTTCCGGGGGGATTTCACCCCGAAGACCGAACTGACGATGGTGGCTTCACGGGCGGGACTGGTGATGGAACCGGGATCGAAAGTCACCTACAACGGGGTGGAGATCGGTCGGGTGGCCACCATCTCGGAGATGCAGTCCGACGGCAAGCCGGCGGCGAAGCTGGTGCTGGATGTGAATCCGAAATATATCAAGCTGATTCCCCAAAATGTGGTGGCCAATATCGAGGCGGCCACCCTGTTCGGCAACAAGTATGTGTCACTCACCTCACCGGACGACCCGAAGCAGCAACGCATCTCATCGCACGATGTGATCGATGTGCGATCGGTGACCACCGAGTTCAACACGTTGTTCGAGACGATCACTTCGATCGCCGAGAAGGTGGACCCGATCGAGCTGAACGCCACGTTGTCCGCGGCGGCGCAGGCGCTGGACGGGCTGGGCAGCAACTTCGGCGAATCGATCGCCAATGGCAATCACATTCTGTCGCAGTTGAACCCGCGGATGCCACAGCTCAACTTCGACGTGCGGCGGTTGGCGGACCTCGGTGAGATCTATGCCCGTTCCTCGCCGGATTTGTGGGGCTTTCTGCAGAATGCGGCGACCACGGCGCGCACACTGACCAGACAGCAAGGCGAGCTGGACGCCGCGTTGTTGGCGGCGGTGGGCGCGGGCAAGACCGGCGAAGACATCTTCACCCGGGGCGGACCCTATCTGGCGCGCGGAGCCGCCGACCTGGTACCCACCGCCGCGCTGCTCGACACCTACAGCCCCGAATTGTTCTGCACCGTGCGCAACTTCCACGACGCCGCTCCCAAAATCGCGAGTGCCGCCGGCGGCAACGGCTATTCGCTGTCAGCCGCCGGAACGATCTTGGGAGCGCCGAATCCCTATGTGTATCCGGACAACCTGCCGCGGGTGAACGCGCACGGCGGACCCGGCGGGCGCCCGGGCTGTTGGCAGCCGATCACCCCGCAGTTGTGGCCGGCACCGTATCTGGTGATGGACACCGGTGCCAGCGTCGCGCCGTACAACCACTTCGAGCTCGGCACGCCGATGTTCACCGAATACGTCTGGGGACGCCAATACGGGGAGAACACGATCAATCCATGAAAACCACCGGCACGGCAGTCAAACTCGGCATCCTGTGGTTGGTGCTGTTGGTGTTCACCGTGACGATCGTCCTCGTGTTCGGTCAGATGCGGTTCAACCGCACCACCGGATATTCCGCGTTGTTCACGGGTGTCAGCGGACTCCGGGCCGGACAGTTCGTCCGCGCCGCGGGGGTGGAGGTCGGCAAGGTCTCCAAGGTGACGCTGATCGACGGTGACACCAGGGTATTGGTGGACTTCGCCGTGGACAACTCGCTGCCGCTGGATCAGGCGACGACCGCGTCGATCCGCTACCTGAACCTGATCGGCGACCGTTACCTCGAGCTCAAACACGGCGACAGCGGTCGACGGCTGGCCCCGGGCGCCACGATCCCACTTGAGCACACCCAACCGGCGCTGGATCTCGACGCGCTGATCGGCGGGTTCCGCCCGCTTTTCAAGGCGCTGGACCCGGACAAGGTCAACAGCATCGCCCAGTCGATCATCACCGTGTTCCAGGGGCAGGGCGCCACCATCAACGACATCCTCGACCAGACCTCTTCACTCACCGCAACACTGGCCGACCGCAACCAGGCGATCGGCGAGATCATCACGAATCTGAACACCGTGCTGACCACTACGGTCAAGCACCAGCAGGAGTTTGACCGCACGGTCGACAAGTTGGAGCTGCTGATCACCGGGCTGAAGAACAGGGCTGACCCCTTGGCCGCGGCGGCGGCACACATCAGCAATGCCGCGGGAACCCTCGCCGACCTGCTGGGTGAGGATCGGCCGCTGCTGCACAGCACCGTCGGACAGCTCGAGGGCGTCCAGCAGCCAATCATCGACCAGCTGGGGAGTTTCGACGAGGTTTTGCGCAAGCTGCCCGACGCGTACAAGATCATCGGCCGCGTCGGCGGCATTTATGGCGACTTCTACAACTTTTATCTGTGCGATCTCTCGCTGAAGGTCAACGGATTACAGCCGGGGGGTCCGGTACGCGTCATCAAGCTCTTCGGGCAACCCACCGGGAGGTGCACCCCGCAATGAGAACCCTGACGGAGTTCAACCGGGGCCGGGTCGGATTGATGGGCGTGGTGGTCACTTTGCTCGCAATTGGTGTGGGGCAGAGCTTTACCAGCGTGCCGATGCTGTTCGCCACCCCCACCTACTACGCCCAATTCACCAACACCGGCGGCATCAGCGCGGGCGACAGGGTGCAGATCGCAGGCGTGGAAGTCGGCCTGGTGCGCTCGCTGGCCATCCGCGGGGACAGGGTCCTCATCGGATTCTCGCTACCCGGCCGGACAATTGGGATGCAAAGCCGGGTCGCGATTCGCACCGATACCATACTCGGTCGCAAAAACATGGAGATCGAACCGCACGGCTCACAACCATTGCAGCCCAACGGGTTTCTTCCATCGGCGCAGACCACGACGCCCTACCAAGTCTACGATGCGTTCGTCGACGCGACGAAGGCGGCGGCGGGCTGGGATGTCGACGCCACCAAACGTTCGCTGAAGGTGTTGTCGGAGACCTTCGATCAGACGGCTCCGCACCTGAGCGCCGCCCTCAACGGTGTCAAGGTTTTCTCCGACACCATCGGTCAGCGGGGCGAACAGCTCAAGCAACTGCTGGCGAACGCCAACAAGATCGCTCGCGTGCTCGGCGATCGCAGCGGACAGATCAACGGGCTGCTGGTCAACGCCAACACACTGCTGGCCGCGTTCAAGCAACGCAGCCAGGCGCTGAGCATCCTGCTGAGCAACGTGTCGCAGGTGTCGACCCAGGTGTCGGGCCTGATCAAGGAGAACCCCAACCTCAATCATGTGCTCCAGCAGTTGAGCACGGTCAGTGATGAGCTAAGCAAGCGTAAGAAGGAGCTGTCCGATGTGCTGATGCTGCTCAGCAGGTACACCGCCGCCCTGACGGAGGCCGTCGGTTCCGGGCCGTTCTTCAAGACGATGGTGGTGAATCTGCTTCCGTCCCAGATCCTTCAGCCGTGGGTCGATGCCGCGTTCAAGAAGCGGGGCATCGACCCCGAGGAATTTTGGCGCAGTGCCGGGCTGCCGGCATTCCGGTTCCCCGACCCCAACGGCGCCCGGTTCCCCAACGGCGCGCCGCCTCCGGCGCCACCGGTGCGGGAAGGCACGCCGGACCACCCGGGACCCGCCGTGCCACCGGGATCGCCGTGTTCGTACACGCCGGCGGCGGGCGCCACGCCGCGGCCCGACAACCCGCTGCCCTGCGCGGGCGCCGCGGTCGGCCCATTCGGTGGTCCCGCCTTCCCGGCGCCGCTCGATGTCGACACATCACCGCCGAACCCCGATGCGCCACCGCCGGCACCCGGAGTGCCGAGCGGGGGCCGGCCGGGTGAGACGCCGCCCGCCGTGCCCGGCACCCCCGTGCCGCTGCCGGCGAACGCGCCTCCGGGCGCGCGCACCGAACCACTGGGGCCCGGCCGATGAGCACCATCTTCGACATCCGCAACCTGCACCTGTCGAGAGTGCCTCGCAGGGCGATACTCATCGGGGCGTTGGTGGTGGTTCTGGGTATCGTCGGGGTGTTCGCCGGAAGAGAGCTCTACCGGAAACTGACCACCACTTCGGTAGTCGCCTATTTCTCTGAGGCGACTGCGCTATACCCGGGCGACAAAGTTGAGATCATGGGTGTGCGGGTCGGTTCGATCGACAAGATCGAGCCGACCGGCGACAAGATGCGAGTCGCCCTGCACTACAGCAACAAGTACCAGGTTCCCGCCAACGCCACCGCGTCGATCCTCAACCCCAGCCTGGTGGCCTCGCGCACCATCCAGCTGTCGCCGGCCTACACCGGTGGACCGGTACTGAAGGACGGCGCGGTGATCCCGATCGAGCGCACGCAGGTGCCCGTCGAGTGGGATCACCTGCGCGACTCCATCAACGGAATCCTCCGGCAGCTCGGACCGACACCCGAACACCCGAAGGGCCCGTTCGGCGAAGTCGTTGAATCCGCCGCAGACAACCTGGCCGGCAAGGGCAAACAGATCAACGAGGCCCTGAACAGCTTGTCGGACGCGTTGAGCGCGCTGAACGATGGCCGCGGGGACTTTATCGTAATCACACACAGCCTGGCACAATTCATCAGCGCGCTATACCGCAACGACCAACAGTTCGTCGCCCTCAACGACAACCTCGCCCAGTTCACCGACTGGTTCACCAAATCCGACCACGACGTGGCCGACACCATCACCCGGGTCGACGACGTGCTGGCCGCCGCCCGAAAGTTCGTGAGCGATAACGGATCCGTGCTGGCGCACGACGTCAACAACCTCGCCGACGTGACCACCACCATCCTGCAACCCGAGCCGCGGGACGGCCTGGAAACCGCGCTGCACGTGCTGCCGACCTTTGCGGGCAACTTCAACAACCTCTACTACCCGGTGCACAGCTCGCTCGGGGGCTTGATCGTGTTCCCCAGCTTCGCGAACCCAATTCAGTTCATCTGCAGTGCCATCCAGGCCGGCAGTCGACTGGGCTATCAGGACTCCGCCGAGCTGTGCGCGCAGTATCTAGCACCGGTTCTGGACGTCATCAAGTTCAATTATCTTCCGTTCGGCGCGAACCTCTTCGGCTCGGCGGCCACCTTGCCCAAGGAGGTGTCCTACTCCGAAGACCGACTGCACCCGCCGCCCGGGTTCAAGGACACCACCGTCCCAGGGATTTTCTCGCGGGACACCCCGTTCTCCTACGGCAACCATGAACCGGGCTGGGTCGTCGCGCCGGCGATGCAGGGCACGCAGGTTCAGCCGGCGACGGCGAACATGCTGACCCCGGAATCGTTGGGCGAGCTCATGGGTGGCCCGGATGTCACGCCCCCGCCGCCGGGAACCAACCTGCCCGGACCGCCGAACGCCTATGACGAGACCAATCCGATGCCGCCGCCGTGGTATCCGCAGCCGGCCCGCCCAGGGCCGGCCCAGTGAAGCGCGCGGTGAGGCGACTGATCGGCGGCGTCGGTCGTCGCGGCCTGGTGTTCTTGGCGGTCGCGGTGGTGCTGACGTCGTGTACCTGGCGTGGCATAGCCAACGTGCCGCTACCGGTCGGCCGCGGCGCGGGTTCGGGTCACATGACGATCTACGTGCAGGTGCCCGACACGCTCGCGCTGAATACCAACAGCCGAGTGCGGGTCGCCGACGTATGGGTCGGCACGGTGCGTGACATCAGCCTGAAGAACTGGATCGCGACGCTGACGCTGGATGTTGATGCCGCCGTGAGGCTTCCGGTGAACGCGACCGCGAAGATCGGCCAGACCAGCCTGCTGGGCACGCAGCACGTCGAGCTGGCGGCGCCGCCGAACCCGTCGCCGCGGCCGTTACGCAACGGCGACACCATCGGCCTGATGAACTCCTCGGCCTACCCCACCGTCGAACGGACCTTGGCCAGCGTCGCGGTAATCCTCAACGGCGGTGGCATCGCCAACCTCGACGTGATCCAGACCGAGATCCTCAACATCCTGGGCGGCCACGTCGATCAGTTCCGCGAACTCCTCGGGCGGCTAGACACCTTCACCGCCGAACTGAACCGCCAGCGCGACGACCTCACTCGCGCAATCGACTCGACCAACCAACTGCTGAGCATCATCGCGAACCGCAGGGACACGCTGGATCGGGTGCTCACCGACATCCCGCCGCTGATCCAGCATTTCGCCGACACGCGCAACCTGTTCGCCGACGCCACCGAATCCCTGGGGCGGTTCAGCGACGTCGCCAACCGGGCGCTGGCAGACACCCAGCCAAACCTGCACCAGAGCCTGCAGTCGCTGCAGCGACCGTTGATCCAACTCGTCCGGGCCGCACCGTATGTGGTCGGCGCGTTGAGGTTAGCCCTCACGGCGCCGTTCAACATCGACGACGTGGCGAAGGTGATCCGCGGCGACTACCTCAACGTGTCGGGCGATTTCGACCTGACGCTGTCCATGATCGATAACACGATCTTGAGCGGAACCGGTTTCTCCGGGGCGTTGCGGGCACTCGAGCAGGCGTGGGGACGCGACCCCGCCACCATGATCCCGGACGTCCGCTATACGCCTAACCCGAATGACGCCCCAGGGGGGCCGCTGGTGGAGAGGGGCGAGTGAAAGATGTTGACAAGACTCATCAAAACCCAGTTGGCGTTGTTCGTGGTGTTGGCGGTTGCCGCGGTGGTGGTCCTGGTCTGGTACTTCCTGCGGATACCCAGCCTGGTCGGCATCGGCCGATACACGCTGTATGCCCAATTGCCGCAGTCCGGCGGACTTTATCGAACCGCCAACGTCACGTATCGGGGCGTCACGATAGGCACCGTCACCGCCGTCGAACCCACCGAGCGCGGCGCGCGCGCGACGATGAGCATCGACGATGGCTACCGGATCCCCGCCGATGCGTCGGCCAATGTGCACTCGGTGTCGGCGGTCGGGGAGCAGTACCTCGACCTGGTGTCGACCCACACCGGCGGCCCTTACCTGGCCAGTCAGCAGACGATCACCAAGACCACGGTGCCCAGCCAGATCGGCCCCGCGCTGGACGCCGCCAACCGCGGATTGGCGGCGCTACCCAAAGACAAGGTGGGCTCACTGCTGCACGAGACGTCACTGGCCGTCGGCGGGCTGGGACCATCCCTGCGGCGTCTGGTCGATGCCACTCAGGCGATCGCCCACGACTTCAACGGCAGCATCGACGATATCGACGACATCATCGCGCATTCCGGGCCCATCATCGACAGCCAGGTCAATTCCGGCGACGACATCGCGCGCTGGTCCGCCAATCTCAACACCCTGGCCGCGCAGACCGCGCAACAGGATCCAGCACTGCGAAGCATTTTGGCCAACGCGGCGCCGACCGCCGATCAGGTCAACGCCACGTTCAATGACGTGCGGGAGTCGTTGCCGCAGACGCTGGCCAATCTCGAGGTTGTGCTCGACATGCTCAAGCGCTACCACAATGGCGTCGAACAGGGGCTGGTGTTCTTGCCGCAGTCAAGTGCGATCGCCCAGTCGGTCACCGCGTTAGGGGCCGGCCAGGCGGCACTCGGCGCCGGCGCGCTGGCCTTCAACACACCACCACCGTGCCTTACCGGTTTCCTGCCCGCATCGCAGTGGCGGGCCCCGGCCGATACCAGCACCGCGCCGCTACCGGCCGGCACCTACTGCAAGATTCCGATGGACGCGCCGAATGTGGTTCGCGGAGCACGCAATTACCCGTGTGTGGACGTGCCGGGGAAACGGGCGGCGAGCCCGCGGGAGTGCCGCAGCAGCCAGCCCTACGTGCCGTTGGGCACCAACCCTTGGTACGGGGACCCGAATCAGGTCCTCACCTGTCCGGCGCCGGCCGCACGCTGTGACCAGCCGGTCAAGCCGGGACTGGTGATTCCGGCGCCGTCGGTCAACAGCGGCAACAACCCGTTGCCCGCAGATCGAGTGCCCGGCACGCCGCCGCCGGTCAGCGATCCGTTGCAGCGACCGGGTTCGGGCACGGTCCAGTGCAATGGGCAGCAACCCAACCCCTGCACATACATTCCGAGCGCGGCGCCCGCATCACTGTACGACGTGCAGAGCGGCCTGGTCGTAGGCCCCGACGGCATGGTGTATTCCGTTGAGAATTCCAGGAATACCGGAGATAACGGGTGGAAGGACATGCTCACACCCGCCCATTGAGCTATTCAGGTCAGTCGCTCGTTACGCACCCGGTCCCGGATCTGAGTCCGAGCGAGCGTGCCCGCGCCATTTCTGGTATCCGCGCCGCGCGGCGAATGCGCCGACGATGGCGGTCACGCACCAGACCGCGATCGCCGAGTAGGCCAACAGTGACGACGGTTTCCCGAGCGAGGCGCCCAGCGCGGTGTAGACGAATGCCCGCGGCACCGAGCCGATTAACGCACCGACGACCATCTGCCACAACGGCACCCCGATCGCCCCGAACGCATAAGAGGCCAGCGCATCCGACGTGCCGGGGATGAAGCGCTGCCCGACGACCGCCCACAGTCCGCGCCGGTCGATCATCGCCTCGATGCGGTCGGCCCGCTTCGTCCCCAGCACGGCCCGCGCGCTGTCTCGGCCGGCCCGACTGCCGACGCGGCTCGCGACGATCGCGGTGCCCACCGTCGCACCCAGCGTCACGAAAATACCCAGTACCGGACCGAACAGAATCCCGCTCCCCGCGGCCAGGATCGCACCCGGGACAAACAACGAGCCGAGGATGGCCGACACCACGACATAAACCAGCGGCGCGGCGGGACCGGTCGCCGAAATCGCGCGCCGCACTTGGTCGATGTCGATGACTCGCGCGACGGCCACCAGGTAGAACATCACGACGAGAAAGCCGGCGAACACGGCGAGCCGCACGATGTGGCTTCGCCGTGACGGGGGTCGCGATTTTGCTGGGAGACCTTCGTTTTCGACCATGCTGATCACGAAATTCAACCAGTCGTTGCTGCAGCCTGCAGCCGCAGCCGCAGCCCACTCGCCCGAATAGCGCGACGGTCGAGCGCGGCGCGCACTTCGGCCTCGGAACCGACCACCCGGACCTTGACCTTGGCCCGGGTCACCGCGGTGTAGAACAGCTCGCGGGTAAGCAATCGCGAATCCTGTGGCGGCATCAGCACCGTGACTTCGCCGGCCTGGCTGCCCTGGCTTTTGTGAATCGTCATGGCGTGCATGGTCTCGATTTCCGCCAGGCGGCTGGTCGCGAAGTCCAGCCGCCCGCCGGCACCGGCGATGACGGCCCGCAAACCGTCGCGGCCGGCGACCACGACACCGGTGTCGCCGTTGTAGATACGCAGGCCATAGTCATTGGCCGTCACCAACAACGGTCTGCCGGCATACCACTCCAGCGACGGCGGCTGACCCGTCTCGTCCGAGAGCCAGCGCTGCACCTGCCGGTTCCAGTGCGAGGCCCCGTACGGTCCTTGACGGTGTGCGCACAACAGCCGGTGCTCGTCGAGGATCGCGAGCGCCCGCTCCGAATCACCCAGCACCGCGGCCTCGCGTACCCGCAGCGCATGCGGAATCAGCACCTCGCGCAGCCGATCGGCCGGGCGGTCGGTGTCGATCCACTCGACATGCTCGCCGCCGGCCCGCAGCACGTCCACCGTACCCTCGGCGTCGCCGATCCGGATCGCCTCGGCCAGCGCGCCAATCGACTCACCGAACCGGTACCTGGTATGCAGGGCAGCCACCCGCACATCGTGACGAGCGGTCAGGCCTTCCACCAAATCCGCCAGCACGGCACCGGCTTCCACCGAGGCTAGCTGGTCGGGATCGCCGACCAGGATCAGCCGGGTATCCGGCCGCACCGCTTCGAGCAGCCGGGACATCATCGTCAGCGACACCATCGACGTCTCGTCGACCACGATGACGTCGTGCGGCAGCCGATTGCCGCGATTGTGCTTGAACCGCACCGACGTATCGGGCCGGGGGCCCAGCAGCCGGTGCAGTGTCGTCGCCCGCACGCCGGCCAACCGCGTCGCGTCCACCGCGTCGAGCTTCTCGACCTCGGCGGCCACCGCCTCGGTCAGCCGTGCCGCCGCCTTGCCGGTCGGTGCGGCCAGCGCGATCCGGGGGCGCGGTGCGCCGGCGAGCTCGGCGTGCTCGACCAGAAGCGCCAGCAGCCGCGCGACGGTGTGGGTCTTGCCGGTGCCGGGTCCACCGGTCAGCACGGTCACCGCCTGCGACAGCGCGATCTCGGCGGCCGTCCGCTGCTCCTCATATCCCGGCGGGAAAAGCCTTTCGTAGCCCGGCAATTCGACAGTCGCCCGACTGGCCGATAGCGCGAGCAGATCGGCGCACACCTGTTCTTCCTCGAGCCAGTACCGGTCCAGGTACAGCAGCTCACCGAGCAGCCGCAGCACCGGCGGCGACCCGAGCAATGGACTGGCGCGTACGCCGGCCATCCAACCATCGGCATCGGGCCACGGGAGGTCGGCTGGGTGAGTTAAGCCGACCTGCGCTTGGGCTTCCCGCAGGTCCACGCACACCGAGCCGCCCCGCAGCGCGCGCACCACCAAAGCGACCGCGAGCGCCACCCGCTCGTCGGTTTCGCCGACGAGCGCCGTAAGCCGTTGTGCTACATGGACATCAGCGGCTTCCAAGACCTCGGCATCGCTGAAGGTCCGCAGTAGCCCTTCCGCGGCGATCGCCTCCACCCTCACGCGGCCACCCGCCCCGCATCGAGCAGATCCGACAACGCCACGATCAGAGACGGTGGCGGCTGCCAACTGAACACCCCTGACGGGTGCCCATCGACAATCGGCGTGTCCGGGCCGCACATACCGCGCACGAACAGATAGAGGATCCCGCCAAGATGCCGGACGGGATCGTACTCGGGTACCCGCCAACGCAAGAAGCGGTGCAGCACGGCGCTGTACAGCAGCGCCTGCAGTGGATAGTCCGAGTGCAGCATCGCCTCGACCAGCCGTGGACGGTCGTAATCGGCGGCGCTCAGTGCCCGCTCCGGATCGCCGAGCCAGTTTGTCTTGTAGTCCACAACCAGGTATCGATACCCCGCACCGTCGGGCACGCGTAACACGGCATCGATTGAGCCGGTGAGGTATCCGCGCAACGACTGGCTGCCGAGCAACTGGCCGGTCAACCGGTCGGCGTAGGGCGCCATCACATCATTGGCCGGCAGGTGCTCGCGCAACAACCTCCCCACGTCGGCCAGATGACTCTCGGCGGCAGCCGAACCCAGGTCGCCACCTGCCAGCGGCAACTCAAAGTCCAGTTCCCGCAGTCGATCCCGTAACCCGATCTGGCGCAGCGTCAGACCATCGGCCAGCGGGCCCAGCGGAGTGTCGTGCATCGGCACCATCGCTGCGGCCAGGACCTCCGGCGCCACATCGACCGGCCACCACGCCGAGTGCAGCCGGATCTGCGACTCCAACTCGGTGGCCAGGTCAGCGGCGAACGGATCGGCCGTCTCCAGCACGGCGTGCACGAGCGTGCCGAACTTCGCACCCATCGGAAGATCCGCCATCGGTGACGGCAGATCCGGCCCGGACGCGGCCTCGGACAAGTCAACGCGATATCGCTTACCTCGTCGTCCAATTCGGTGACCTCGGGCTCACTGCTCACGCCGGCGGACGCGGAGGTTTCAGTCACCCGGATCAGACCGGAGTAGGAGGTGCGCCGCCACGCGGTGTCGATGGTGCGGTGAAAGTGGCGGCTGTCGAGGTTCGTCGGCACTTGCTGCGGCGGCACCGCAGGGGCCTCCGCTATCACCGAGTCCTCGATCACCGGCCCTCCCGCGGCTTCCCACTCGCGCATCCGGACCATCGCGTCGTCGTCGGAGATCTTCGCGGGCTCACATACGTCGGGCACGACCGGCTCCCCGCGCCGACGTCCGCGCAACAGCCGCGACAGCCCGCCGTTGGGCTCGTCGCGGGCCGGCGACCACCACGCCACCACCTGCGACTGCGCGCGGGTCATCGCCACGTAGGTCAGCCGGCTGTCGTCACTGGCGTCCTCCGTGCGGCCCCGTTCCTGGACGGCCCTGAAGTTCGGGCCGTCCTTGCCGCCGATATACAGGCAGCGCACGTCGTTTTCGTCGTGGAACAGCACGACGTCGCGGTCCTGGGTATTGCGGTTGAACGCGAACGGCAGGTACACGATCGGGTATTGCAGCCCCTTGCTGACATACACCGTCATGATCTGCACGGCGGCGGCGTCGCTGTCCAGCCGCCGGTTGCGTTCCGTGGCGCCGCTGCGTTCGTCGCGTTGTCTGCGCAGCCAATCGCGCAGTGCGGGCAGGCTGTACTGCTCGCGGTGCGCGACCTCTTGCAGTAACTGGGTGATATGCGCCAGGTCGGTCATGTGACGCTCGCCGCCCTGCCGGGACAGCAGACGATCACCCATGCCCTGTAACTGCGCGGCCTCGAAGATCGCCGCGACGCCGCGTTCGCGCGCATGTCCGGCCCATTCACGCAATGTCGCGGCGACCTGATCGGTCAGTTGATCACCCCCGGCCGCAAGCGATTCCGCGGTCTCGCCGAAGAACATCGTTGCCGCGGCGGCACGCACCATTCCGGGACGGTGGGGCTGGTCGAATGCCTCCAGCAGACACAGCCAATCCTCGGCGGCATCCGAGGTGAACACGTCGGAGTCGCCGGTGTAGACCGCCGGAATGCCGGCATCGCATAGCGCCCTGAAGCATGCGCCGGCGTCCTTGTGCTTTTCCACGATCACGGCGATGTCGCGTGCCTGCAGTGGCTCACCGTCGAATGTCGCGTCGCTGGCCAGCAACGCGCCAATGTCGGCGGCGAGGTCGGCGCCGATATGCTCCCGCAGTTCGTCGATGGGCAGGTTGGCAAGACCGCTGCGCCCCAACGTCGCTCGTCGCACCACCCGCAACCGAAAGGGATCGTTGCGTGGCGCGCCCGCGAGGCGGTGACCCTGGTGGTGAGCCTCGACGTCGTCCA
Source organism: uncultured Actinomycetota bacterium (assembly GCA_963708995.1). Taxonomy (GTDB): domain Bacteria; phylum Actinomycetota; class Actinomycetes; order Mycobacteriales; family Mycobacteriaceae; genus Mycobacterium. The sequence goes on along the minus strand of CAVPUR010000012.1, from coordinate 253,848 downwards.
CCACGATCGCGGAGTTGCCGAGCTGGGCGCCACGCAGCACGACTTGCAACCGCTCGACGAGCGCGGCATCGCTGCGCCAATTGGTGGCCAGTGTCTTCTTTTCGCCCGCGCTGTCGGCCGCTTGCAGGTATGTCACGATGTCGCCGCCGCGGAACGCATAGATGGCCTGCTTGGGATCACCGATGAGAATCACGGTGCAGCGCCCGCTGAACGCGCGATCGATCACCTGCCATTGCACCGGGTCGGTGTCTTGGAACTCGTCGACCATGACGATCGGCCAGCGTTGATGCATCCGCACCCGCGCGGGGGAATCGTCGGTGACCAGCGCATCGGCCAGTCGGATCAGCAGGTCGTCGTAGCTGAGGACGCCCAGGCGTCGCTTGCGCGTATCCAACTCGGCAAGAACGGCTTTCGCGAAATCAACACAGATGGCGGCCCGCGAACCGGGTTCCGCGTCGTGGGGCCGCAGATCGGTGGACGGGTTGTTGACCACCTCGCGCGCCACCCGCAGCGCATCGCGATACGACAGCACCGGATCGTCGCGCTGCTGCCCGAAATGGGCCAGGTACAGATCGTCCACGATCTCGGCGACCAACTCATCGAGGCTTTCCAGCAGCGTGGCACTCGCGGCGCTGTCACCGGCCACCCCGAGCGACTTCAACACCAACTGGCAGAACTGGTGCGTGGTGGCGATCGTCGCCGCGTCGAAGCCGGCCAGCGCATCGCGAAGCCGCCGCTTGCGTTCCGCACGCTGATCGTCGGTGCCCTTCAGCAGGTATGCCACCAACTCGTTGTCGCCGGCGCCGACTGGATCCGTCGGATTCTCGAAAGCCCGCACAGCCTGCACGATTTGGGAGCGAACACGCTCCCTCAGCTCCTGGCTGGCCGCCCGGGAGAACGTGATGAGCAGCATCTGCTCCAGCGTCGCCGCACCCTCGGCGACGTAGCGGGTGACAAGACCGGCCAACGCGAAGGTCTTGCCGGTGCCCGCGCTGGCCTGCAGCACCGTGGTGGACCGTTCGGCGGGCAGCGGCCCGAGCAGGTTGAAACGCTCCATCACGAAGGCTTCCTCGCCGCGCGCAGCATCGGCAGCCACAGCCGCGCGGAGTAGGCGCCGAGCCGGTTGTCTTCGCCGTCGTACTCCTCGCCCGGTCGCAGGGGTTGCATTAGGTCTTCCAGCCGGGTGTTTTTGCCCCATGCCCGAACGTGTGCGGGTGCTTGGTCCTCGGCGGGGAAACGCTGTGTCTTCCAACGGAATTGCGCCTCGCGTACCGGATCGTCACCGCAGTGCCGCGCGGCCGCCCACGCGTAGGACGTCTTGATGGGCAACGGAATCGGCTCGCGGCGGCCCGCGTCGTAAATCGCCACCAGCTCGCGCAACACCCGTGCGGCGTCACCCTGCGGAGCCCCTAACTCCTCCAGCCGCGGCGTGCTGCCCCGCTTGGGGCGCCCGATGCACACCGCCGACCAGTCGCGGTTGCGATCGTGAGCGATCAACGCCAGCAACGGGATCCACGACTCGAGCAGGTGCTTGCCGTCCAGCTTGGAATAGGTCACCGATACCAGCCGCTGGCCGTACACCGGTGAAACCGTGCCGGTGAGCCGCCGCCCGCAACCCAGATCGATATCGACGTCATACGCCCGCGCTTGCGCCCGCCGGTATTGCTGTGCCGTAGTGGCCAACAGGGCGGCCTGCTCGCGAATCTCGTTGGCCCTGCGCCATCCCAGCTGCCCGGGCGGCAGCGTGCCCCGGCGCCACTCGGCCTGGCGCGCATCATCCGGGGTCATCCCTTGCAGCATGTCGCGCAGCATCCGGTCGCCGACCGTCCACTCCTCGAGGCTGTTGATGTCGACCGGCATGGCGTCCTGCACACCGTCGACGTCGCGCGGCAGCGTGAATTCCAGCGCGCGGAAGAAGCCCTTCACCGGATCCTTGAAGAACCCGACGAGGTCGGCGAGGCTAACGTCATCGGCCGGCGGCGCCGGCAGCGGCCCGCGGATGAACTTGGGCGATTCGCCCCGTTGCCCGGTGCTGGCCCGCGCTGCGCGCAGCACGGTCGGGTCGAAACTGAACGGAACTTTCGGCACCAACCTTCCGGGTTCGACATTGCGAATGTCGAATGGCTGCAACGGATGTACGACGACAATGCCGCCGCGGATCTTGTTCTGTGTCGTCATGTCGAGGGTGTCCAGCAGTTCGGCGAGCGGCACCGAGGGCGGCCGCGGCTGACCCGAGTACTCGTTGGCCCCGGTATAGGTGATCACGAGTTTCTCGGTGGCCGCGCCGACGGCGTCGAGCAGCAATTGCCGGTCCTCCGAACGGATGTCGCGTTCGCCGGTCATCGGGTTGCGGGCGAGCACGTCGTCACCGTCGACGACACTCAGACGTGGGAACACCCCGTCGTCGAGGCCGACCAGGCAAACCACCCGGTGCGGCACCGAGCGCATCGGCACCATGGTGCACACCGTCAGCGTGCCGGTGCGGAAGTTGGCTCGCGTCGGGCGACCGGCGAGGTGTCGGTCCAGCAGTGCCCGGATGTCGGGCAGCCGCAGCAGGGTGTCGGCCCGCGGACCGGCATCGGCGATTACCTCGGCGAACTCACGCTGCATCTGGCTGGCCTGCCAGAGGTCGGCATCGTCGATGTGCGCCAACAGGGTGATGCCTTCGGTCAGGGCGGCCAGCCACTCCCGCAGCGGGCGGGTGCCGGTCAGCGAATCGACCACATGCTGCAGCCGGCCCACGAATTCGGCCAATTGGCCCGCCAATTGGACGCGGTTGCTGCTGACGTCGTCGAGAGGCAGCGTCGCGTCGATCCAGGCATGCGAGTCCTCGGACATCGCGACGCCGGCCAGCACCCTGTCGATGCCGAAACGCCAAGTGTTGTGCACGAAGTCGACGTGAAACGGCCGCCGATGCTCCCGGTCGAAGCCCCACCGGATGTTCGCCTGCCGGACCCAGCGGGTGATGTCGTCCAAATCGTCATCGGTGAAACCGAAGCGAGCGCGCACCGGCGCCGCCTGGGCGAAGTTGAGTACCTCGCTGGCCGTCACCCTGCTGCCGGCCAGCGCCAGCAACTGCGCGGCCACGCCGAGCAGCGGGTTGGTCTGGATCAGCGAGCGGTCCGCCAGCCGAACCCTCAAGCGGTGAGCGGGATGCGCACCGTGTACCACGTCGCCGAGCCCGAAGTCGGCGACGATCAGCGGCGCGTAGGTCTCGATATCGGGGCACATCACCAGGATGTCGCGTGGCTCCAGCGTCGGGTCGTCCTGCAGCAGGCCCAGCAGCACCTCGCGCAGCACATCGACCTGGCGGGCCGGACCGTGGCAGTTGTGTACCTGGACGGAGCGGTCATCGGCAGCGAGCGTGCGCCCTTGTGGCCGAACCACATTGGCGGCGATGTCGGACTGCAGCCACCCGAGCAAAGTGTCGGGACGCTTTTGATCAAAAGAGCCGGGGAGATATTCGTCGGTGTGCACATCCGTGGGCAGGCCGCGCTGAAGTTCGCGCAGGTCGCGCCCGAGGGTCGCCAGCAGGGGATGGATCACCGAGCGGTGGCTGGTGTCGTCGCGGCGGGGAATCGCGCCGTGCACACCGGCGAGCGCCTGCCACAGCTCGTCGCTGGGGTGCGGCAGCCACAGGTGCAGGTCGTGGTGGGTGGCCAACGCGTCGAGCAGCTCGATGTCGGTGCACGCCAGCCGGGTGTGCCCGAACAGCGATAACCGCGATGGCAGGTCGGCTGGGCCTTCTCGCAGCCGGGCGACGGTCTTCCCGTGACGGATGTGCGGGGGATCGGCGGGGACGGCGGCGACCAGCGCTCGCCACAATTCCGGTTGCCAGGTCAGGTCGTCGTCGAGGTCGCCCGGCCTGCCCTCGAGCCAGTCGACGAGAAGCGCCGGCCGCTGCCGGACGTAGGAGGCGAACAGCCCGGACAGCCGGCGAGCCACCGCGTAGCGGCGGCCCTTGCGCAGTTCGGCCTCGTCGGCGTTGATGTCGAAGTGTCCCAAATGCTTTGCCAGCGTCGCGCACCACGGCTCGTCGAGACTGCAGTCGATCACGTCCAGCAGCGGCCACGTCATCGCCTCCGGCGACCACGGGTCCCCGGTGTCCATGTCGGCGGTGCCGGTGATTTCGGCGATGAGTGAGCCGGGACTGCGGAATACCACCCCCGCGCAAACCCCGTCACGGCTACCGTGTGCGCACCCGAGGACGTGCGAAAGCCGCTGGCTCAGCCAGCGTTCCACGCCGCGGGCCGGTACCAGGACCAACTCCTCGGCAAACGGGTCGGGCAGCGGCTCGGCCAGCAGAGCGCCGAGGCCATCGGCAAGCACGTCGGTCCGCTCGGCCCGGTGAAGATGAAGCGCCATTGCGGGCCACCATAGACCGCCCGGCCGACATCGCGTGAGCGGTTCCGGCCGAGGGAGTGTCATACCGCCGTGCCACAGTAAAAGGAGAGCCCTTAGACCAGGAATCAGCCTAGGAGGCAGCATGGCCAACCAGGTGGCGTCCCCGCGCCTCACGCCCAAGTTCATCGAGGCCCTGGGATACGCGGCGCGCAAGCATGCGATGCAGACACGCAAAGCCAGCGAAGTCCCGTACCTCGGCCACCTGCTATCGGTGGCCGGCTTGGTCATCGAGGCGGACGGTACCGAGACACAGGCCATCGCCGCGTTGCTGCACGATGCCGCCGAGGACCAAGGCGGCGAACGGACCCTCGCCGAGATCGACGAGAAGTTCGGCGCGGGCGTGGCGTCGATCGTCGCCGAGTGCAGCGACACATTCGAGACCCCGAAGCCGCCCTGGCACGCGCGCAAGGAGCGGTACATCGACCACCTGCGGGTGGCGTCGGAGGATGCGGTGCTGGTCTCCCTGGCCGATAAGCTCGACAATGCCCGCGCGATCCTGCGTGACTTTCGCGCGTTGGAAAACGAGGTGTGGCAACGGTTCAGTGTGCAGGATCCGCAGCTGCACCTGTGGTACTACCGGTCCCTTCTCGAGGTATTCGGCCAGCGCACCCACAGCTGGATGGTCGGCGAGCTTCGCGATGTGATCGACACGCTCGAGCAAGCGGTCAACCGCCAAAGCGCATAGCCAAACGGAGGAAAAATGGATACCTGGGACGCGATCTGTGCCCGGCGCAACGTGCGGCAGTACACGCCGGAGCCGGTCTCGGAAGCCGACCTGAACCGCATCGCCGAAGCCGGATGGCGGGCACCGTCGGCGAAAAACCGCCAGCCGTGGGACTTTGTCATCGTCACCGATAAGGCTCAGCTGCAAGAGCTCTCCACGGTCTGGCGGGGCGCGGGCCACATCGCGGGCGCCGCGGCGGCGATTGTGCTGGTCGTCCCGGAACCGCCGGATGATCGCAGGCTGGTGACCGATCAATACGACGTCGGGCAGGCGACGATGGCGATGATGATCGCGGCCACCGACCTGGGCATCGGGACGGGGCATTCGTCGGTGGGGGATCAGGACAAGGCGCGTGCCATCCTCGGTGTCCCCGACGACCACCTGGCGGCCTTCATGCTCGGCATCGGGTATCCCGCCGATCGCCCACTACGCCCGATCCGCAAACCGGATCGGCGGCCTTTCGACGAGGTCGTCCATCGCGGACGTTGGTGACGCGGTGGTTTTCCACCCCCTTGGTCACCGCTACCAAACCGGGGTGATTTCAGGGTCGGATCTGGTCGTAGTCGACGAGCAGATGCCGTGGGCCGCGGAATACCTGGCTGATCCGGTACGGCGGCGGGTCGTCAACAAGCCGCGGGTTGTCCACGCGACGAAGGAACGCCTCGAACGCGGTATTGACTTCCAGCCGGGCCAACGGACCGCCGAAGCAAACGTGAATGCCCCGGCCCCAGCCCACGTGCTCATTGTCGGGACGGCGGGGATCGAATGTATTGGGGTCGGGGAAGCGCCGCGGATCCCGATTGGCCGCGCCGTACATGAGATAGATGGGGGAGCCGCGCGGGATCGTGGTGCCGGCGATGTCGATGTCGGCCAGGGCCGATCGAGTCGGGAAGAACTGTACCGACGACTGCAGCCGAAGCACCTCCTCGATGGCCCGGGGGATCAACTCCGGCCGGCTGCGCAACAACTCGATCGACCACGGGTTGCGCAGCACGGTGAGCACGCAATGCGAGATGAGATTGACCGTCGAGTCGTGCCCGGCGACAAACAGCAGGATGGTGTTGTTGACAATCGCACTCCGCGACATCCGCCCGTCCGGGCCGTCATCATGGACCAACTGCGAAATCATCCCGGGCCCTGGGGATTTTTCCGCTTTTTCGACCAGCCCGACGACGTACTTGTTGAACTCGGCCTCGGCCGCTTCCCCTTTGGCGCGCCGGACCTGGCCCTCCCCGGTCTGGATGTCGGGGCCGAGATCGAAGATGCCTGCCGCGATGTCGGCGATCCAGGCGTGGAACTGGGGCTCGTCTTCAATCGGCACGCCCATGATCCGGCAGATCACGTTGACCGGCAGCGGGTAGGCGAAATCGTCGACCACGTCGGTGCGGGTTTTACCCGTCGCTTTGTCAAGCAGCTCGTTGACGATCCGCTGACACATCGGCTCCAGGCCGGGAATCAGATCCGGCGAATCGGGTGGCCCGAAAAAGCGCATGCACTGACGGCGCGCCCGGTCGTGTTCAGGCGGGTCCTGCGCGATCAAGCTCGGCTCCTGGCCGTACGCCCCGGCAATTTCGGGGGTCATCCCGACGACCGACTCGTCGGCGATCCGCCGATCGCGGGCGGTCTGCGGGTGACCTTTGCGGAGGTCGGAACTCACCCTGGGGTCGTGGGCCAGCGCCATCAGTTCCTCGTACCCGGTGACGGCGTAGATGCCGTTGGTCACCCGCACCACCGGCGTCTTGCGAAGTTCGTCGAAGAATGGGTAAGGGTTGGCGCGGTTCTCGTACCGCATCGCGGCGTCAAAGGCTTCTTCGGGGGTCATTGGCGCCGCTCCTCCTCATCGCTTCGCTCTGCATCGTCGCCGGCGCGGGTCAATCGAGTTCCTCAATCATCGTTACTCATTGCTGCTCATCGCCGCCGTGCGCGGAACTCGGCGTGCCGCTCGCTGGGGTCGTGGCCCGTCAACACCACATCTGGGGTCTCGGTCGGCACGCCGCGCGCCGGAAAGTCCGCCGGCATCACGCGCATGTTCTCCGGAAAATCGAAGCCCGGCGGATGCGGCGGAAATGGCCCCGACCGCGCGATCTCGTCTCGGTAGTAATCGATCCATTTGGCGTGGTTGAAGGTGACCGCGCCGACGATGCGTCCGCGGCGACCATACGCTGCGGCAAACCGGCGCTCCCGCACCGAACCCTGGGTGAAGACGATCTCATCGCCAAACGAGGGCACTCCGACGGATTTGATGTTGACACCGAACTGGGCGGACCAAAACTGCGGGATCAGCAGGTGTGCCCAGCGATCCACCTCGTCGCAGACCATATTGTGCGCCGCGACCCGGGCACCGAGCACGGCGTTATCCCAATGTTCCATCGCCAAAAACTCGTAGTCATAGAGCACATGCGGGGCCCTGGCGATGTCCCCGGCCACGAAGATGTGGCTGGTGATCACCGCGTTGATGTCGAACGCGCGACAGCCGGCATCACAACCCACTCCCCAGAACCCGGCAGCCAACCCGGCCCCGTCGAGCCACTCGACGTTTCGCATCGACCCCAACGACGCCACCACCACATCGACGTCGAGCGTGCTGCCATCGGACAGCCGTGCGCGCCGCACGTGCCCGCCGGCATCACCGTCCAGCGCCTGCACCGAGACACCGGTGCGAAGATCCACCCCGGCCGCACGCTGCATCTCGGCGGCGACCTCGCCGATCACGCCGCCGAGCGGACCGCACAGGGGTGCCGGACCGCGCTCGGTGACGGTGACCTCGAGTCCAAGCTCGCGGCACACCGACGCCACCTCCGACCCGATGAACCCGGAACCGATGATCAGCACCCGCCGCGGACGGGCGGCCAGTGCGGCCTGCAGCAGCGCCGCGTCGGCGCTCGTGCGCAGCGAATGGACACCCTGCAGCGCGGCCTCCTCCGCGTTGGGCCATCGCCGTGCCCGCACACCCGTGGCGATCAGCAGGCGATCGCCGACCACCTCGCTACCGTCAGCGAGCCGCACCAGCTGGTTGGCCCGGTCCAAGCCGGTCGCGGCGACACCGAGTCGCCACTGCGCATCCACCGCGCGCAGTCGCGGCAACTTGGTGCGATCGGCCGCCACCCAGCCCTTGAGGACCTGCTTGGACAGCGGCGGCCGGTCATACGGCTCGCCAGGCTCATCACCGATGATCGTCAGCTGCCCCCGAAAACCCTCTTCCCGCAGCGCTTCAGCGGCACGTAACCCGGCCAGCGACGCACCCACAATGACGATGCGACCCGTTTCTTTGAAATGGCTCACCGGTGTGCTCAGCGCGGACGTGTTATTCGCCGTCGAGCTTATCCAGGATGATCGCCTGCACCGGGCAGGCCGCCGCAGCCCGCACTACCCGCAACCGTTCGGTGTCATCCGGGTTGGGGTCGTAGCTGAGGGCCTCTTCGCCGCTGAGCTTGAGCACATTTGGCGCGAGTGGCACGCAGTGCGCATACCCCAAGCAGCGGTTCAGGTCGACAACGATTCGCATGGCGTTCCCGATCCTCGGGCTGAAGATCTGACGCTGGGTAGCGTACATCTAGTGCGACGCCAAATGCCGTGTTTGTGAATCCGTTTGGGCAGGCGTGCATGCTGGGGCCCATGAACAGAAACGAGATCACCGAACAGATCGTCGTTGCCCGACTGGCGCGCGGCTTGAAGTGGCAGGACTTGGCCGACGCCGTCGACAGGCCTGTCATGTGGACTACGTCGGCCTTGCTCGGCCAACACCCGATTCCTCCCGAGCTCGGCAGGGTCCTCGTCGGGATGCTGGGCCTCGACGAGTCAGCCGTGCCCGTGCTGGCGGCACCGCCCATGCGCGGCGGGCTGCCTACCTTCTCAACCGGGGGGGTCCCCACCGACCCCACCATTTACCGCTTCTACGAAGCGCTTCAGGTGTACGGCGGCGCCATCAAAGAACTGATCCACGAGCAGTTCGGCGACGGCATCATGAGCGCGATCAACTTCAGCCTCGACCTGCAAAAGAAATCACACCCGTCCGGCGATCGTGTCGTGCTCACACTCGACGGGAAATTCCTTCCCTACCAATGGGTTTCGGCCCAGAGCTAGCTCGGACGCAGTCTCACCGAGCCCAAGGGGCCCGCCCCGGCCCCGGTTGTCGGTGATAACGGGCACAATGACCAGCAGGGAGGTGGTCATGGCAGCCGATCGGTCCGTAAAGCGGGAACGGAAACCAGCTGACATCGTATTGTCCGGCGGCGGTGTCAAGTTCATCGGCTTGGTGGGCGCCATCGTCGCAATCATGGATGCCGGATATTCGTTCCCCAGGGTGTCGGGCGTTTCGGCCGGCTCGGTGGTCGCGGCGATTTTGGCGGCCGCGTCCAAAGGTGACCAGCTGACCGGCGAGGAAGTGAAGGAACTTGCCCTGTCGGTACCTCTGCGCAAATGGCGCGACGCGGGACCCGTTCCCTATCTCGGTGCCGCGTTGGGGCTGCTGCGGGACACGAGCATGTACCGCGGCGACGTCGCCCACGACTGGATCCGGAGCGAACTCAAGAACCTGGGTGTCGTCACCTTCGGTGATCTGCCTCTCGACGAGGACCCCCTGCTCGAAGAACGGTGCTACAAGCTGGTGGTTACTGTCGCTGACGTGACGGCAGCCCAGCTGGTGCGACTGCCGTGGGACTACCGGCGGCTCTACGGGCTGGATCCCGATGAGCAGCCGGTCGCCGACGCGGTGCGCGCTTCGATGGCGATTCCGTTCTTTTACCGCCCGGTCACCCTGACTGGCGCCAGCGGGGCGACATCCACCCTGGTTGACGGTGGCGTCCTGTCGAACTTTCCGATCGACACCTTCGACCGGCGTGACGGCAAACCGCCACGCTGGCCCACGTTCGGGATCACCATCTTGCCGATGCCCACCGAGGGCCTTGGCGCGGTGATGCCCGCGCTGAAACCCCTGCGTCTTTTTGAACAGACGGCATTACTGGAAAGCCTGCTTACCACCATGCTGGCCGGCCACGACCAGACCCATCTGAGCCAGCCGTGGGTCGCTGCCCGCGCAATCACGGTCGAATCGACCAACGTGGGCGTGCTCGACTTCGATGCCCCCCGAGGTCGCCTCGAAGAGCTCTACGACAACGGCTATGCGGCCGCACAGAAGTTCCTGTCCGCCTGGGATTGGCCCACTTACCTCGAACGGTTCTGGCCAAGCGACCCATCCTGGGGCAACCCGCCTCCGTCCCGCCGCCGTGTGAAGTGACCCGAGGGCCCGACGTGGACACTGCCAAGTGGAAGTGGCGGTGGAGCGGTTGCCTCGGCAACCGCTCGAACTTTAGCCGGCGTTACAGTCCGAACTCGGCTTCAATCCCGTCGATCCCGGCGCGGATGGCTTTGAGCGCGTCGGCGCGTGCGCGCAGCTTGGTCGCAGCATGGGCGTGCTGGTGCAGGCCGGCGAGTTCCCGCGCGGCCTCTTCGGAGCGACTGACAACCATCTCCGGCAGCACTATCTCGTCGACGAAGCCGGCGGCCAGCGCGGTTTCCCCGAAGAAGGTCTTGGCCAGCCCGGTGGCTTGCTGGTACGCCGAGCGCGTCAGGCGCAGCTTCATGATCTCCAGCGCCGCGTAGGGGATCGTCATGCCGATCGCAACTTCGTTGGCCTGAATGTTGTACGCGTGGGCGGCGACCCGGTGATCGCCGGACGACAGCAGGAACGCCCCCATCGCGATGGCAGGGCCGGTGCAGGCCATCACCACCGGCTTGGGGTAGGACAACAGCCGATACGCCAGCTCGAAGCCGCCCCTGAGCATGTCGATCGCGGGCTGCGCCTCGCCGGAGGTCAGGATCTTCAGGTCGAAGCCGCCGCTGAAGACCCGCTCGTTGCCGGTGATCACCAGTGCGCCGACGTCGTCGCGGTCGGCGTTGTCGATCGCCTCGTTGAGGGCCTGCTGCATGGTCGGGCCCAGCGCGTTGACCTTGCCGTCGTCCATCCTGATGACCGCGATGGAGTCCTTGTGGCTATAGATGACCGGGCCGCTCATGGTTGCTCCTTCGCGCTACGGGCAGGCCCGTCGATTGAATCAGACGCGCTGGCTGTGATGCTTGCCCAGTTCGTTTTCCGCTTGTATCACAGTGATCGGCGGCTCAGCCGCCCATCAACATGCGCCACTGATCGAGGTTGGCGGCGCGATACACGTAATTCGAACGCTTGACCTCTGACAACGACGCACTCGGATCAGCCGAATACCAATGCCCGGGAAATACCGTCGGGTCCCCCGGAAGCTGGGCGAGCTGGTGCAGGCTGCGGTACATCTCGTCGGAGTCGCCGCCGGGAAAGTCGGTGCGCCCGCAGCCTTCCAGGAACAACGTGTCACCCGCAACCAGCCGGCCGTCGAGCAGGAAGCACTGGCTGCCCGGCGTGTGGCCCGGGGTGTGCAACAGCTCGATTTCGATACCACCGATGCTGATCTTGTCGCGGTGCTCGTGGGTGGTGAGGTCGCCGAGGCCGATCCCGGTGACCCGCGAAACCCAAAGCGCCTCATGGGTGTTCACGTGTACCGGCACGGCTGTCCGCTCCAGCAGCTCGGCCAGTCCCGCCAGCTGAAAGCCCATCATCGAACCGCCCACGTGGTCGGGGTGATGATGGGTCACCAACACCCCGGACAGCCGCATGCCGTCCGCCTCGATTGCGTCGACGAGATCACCGGCGGCGTACGCAGGGTCGACCACCACGCAGTCCCCGGTTTCGCGGTCGCCGATCAGGTAGGCGAAATTGCGCATTTGCATCGCAAATACGTCGCCGGCGGCGAAATCGCGGCCGGCGAGCAGTTGACGGAAGTACAGCCGGTCCTCTGACACGTTCACCAGACTATGGCCCGTCCAAAACCCGCCTTACCCGGGACTTCGATTGCCGGAAATTTTCTCCCTGTCAGGTTTGACTGCACTGGGTATTGTTGGTCCATGCTGAAGAACGTCGCGATCGAGATCGACGACGACCTGGTCCAGGCGGTGATCCGGAAATACCGTCTGGCGGGCAGGAGCGAGGCCGTCCACCTCGCGCTGCGCAGTCTTCTCAGCGAGTCCGACGGCGGACACCTCGATGACGACGAGGAGTACGACGAGTTCAGCGACCCCAAAGCGTGGCGCCGCCGGCCACAGGGGGAGACTGGGTAAGGCCTAGTGGTTTGGTGGCGTTGCAGCCCAGGCTGTAACCTCTTTTAGGCCCGCGGCACGACTGGTCGCTACGGGTGAACGGCCCCCTTAGCTCAGTCGGTAGAGCGTTTCCATGGTAAGGAAAAGGTCAACGGTTCGATTCCGTTAGGGGGCTCGACGCCGAGCAGGCTGGCGGCGCACCAGAGGCGATGTAGCTCAGTCGGTTAGAGCGAACGACTCATAATCGTTAGGTCGCCGGTTCGAGTCCGGCCATCGCTACAACACAACAACGCGACATATAAGAAAGAACGGACATGGCTTCCAGTACCGATGTGCGGCCGAAGATCACTCTGGCATGCGAGGAGTGCAAGCACCGCAACTACATCACCAAGAAGAACCGCCGCAACGACCCCGACCGGATGGAGCTGAAGAAGTTCTGCCCCAATTGCGGCAAGCACCAGCCACACCGCGAGACACGCTAGCGATCCCACGAGCATTTGCTCAGACTGACTAGGTAGGTTCTAGACCCGTGGGATTGGCCGCAGACATCGTCGGGATGCATTATCGGTATCCCGACCATTACGAGGTCGAGCGCGAGAAGATCCGCGAGTACGCGGTTGCCGTCCAAAACGACGACGCCTCGTTCTTCGAGGAGGATGCGTCGGCCGAGCTCGGCTATAAGGGGTTGTTGGCGCCGCTGACGTTCATCTGCGTGTTCGGCTACAAGGCGCAGACGGCGTTCTTCAAGCACGCCGGCATCGCGGTCAGCGACCAGCAGATCGTCCAGGTCGACCAAGTGCTGAAATTCGACCAGCCGATCGTGGCGGGCGACAAGCTGTACTGCGACGTGTACGTGGATTCGACGCGTGTGGCGCACGGCACCCAGCTCATCGTGACCAAGAACATCATCACCAACGAAGCCGGTGACGTGGTGCAGGAGACCTACACGACCCTGGCGGGCCGTGCCAGCGAGGATGGGGAAGAGGGATTTTCTGATGGCGCTGCGTGAGTTCAGTTCGGTGCAGGTGGGCGACAAGCTTCCAGAGAAGATCTACCCGTTGACCCGCCAGGACCTGGTCAACTACGCGGGGGTCTCCGGCGACCTGAACCCGATCCACTGGGACGACGAGATCGCCAGTGTCATCGGACTGGACACCGCGATCGCCCACGGCATGCTGACGATGGGTATCGGCGGCGGATACGTGACCTCGTGGGTGGGCGACCCTGGTGCCGTCACCGAGTACAACGTGCGGTTCACCGCCGTGGTGCCGGTGCCCAACGATGGAAAGGGCGCCGAGCTCGTGTTCAGCGGCCGGGTGAAGTCTGTCGACCCGGAGAGCAAGTCGGTGACCATAGCCCTGACCGCCACCGCCGGTGGCAAGAAGATCTTCGGGCGGGCCATCGCCTCGGCCACGCTGGCTTGAGCTAGTCGAAGGCTGGTGTATGGCTCTCAAAACCGATATCCGCGGCATGATCTGGCGGTACCCGGACTACTTCGTTGCGGGCCGCGAACAGCTTCGAGAGTTCGCCCGATCCATCAAATGCGATCACCCGGCCTTCTTTGACGAGGATGCCGCCGCCGAACTCGGCCATGACGCGATCGTCGCTCCGATCACCTTCGTGTCGATCTTGGCCAAGTACGTCCAGGTGGACTTCTTCCGGCACGTCGACATCGGCATGGAAAGAATGCTGATCGTGCAGGTCGACCAGCGGTTCGTGTTTCACAAGCCGGTGCTCGCCGGGGACAAGTTGTGGGCCCGGATGGATATCCGCTCAGTGGACGAGCGTTTCGGCGCCGACATCGTGGTCACCAAGAACATCTGCACCAACGATGATGGTGAAGTCGTGCTGGAGGCCTACACCACCCTCATGGGCCAGTACAGCGACGACGAAACGGCCAAGCTCAGATGGGACAGGGAATCGGGACAGGTCGTCAGAAGGGCGTAATTAGTATCTGGCTCCCGCGCCGATGTACACTCGGACCTCGGGGTTTTCCCAGCATCAGCGCGCTTTCCGTGAGTCTGAACACCAGCGGGAGCGCGCGCGTCATGTAAGCCCCGGTAGGTAAGCGCAGGTTGGCCTGCCAACCGCGAAGGGGCGTAGCTCAACTGGCAGAGCAGCGGTCTCCAAAACCGCAGGTTGCAGGTTCAAGTCCTGTCGCCCCTGCTGACGGCGAAGACGTGGAATGGTGGACACTGAGAGTTAGTGCCCGATCAGGAGAACAAAGGAGCACGCGGTGAGCGACGAAGGCGACGTTGCCGACGACGCCGCCAGCGACGGCGGCCAAACCGAGGACACCGATGCGAGCGGCGGTCGGACGGCGGTGGTGACGAAGTCTGTCACACGGCCGCAGCGTCCGACCGGCAAGCGGTCGCGGCAGCGAGCGGCGGACACCTCCGACATCGGGGAAGACGTCGACGGAAAGCGGTCGTCGACCGAGGTGGACGACTCCAAGGAGGACTCGGGCAGCAAGAAAGCCCGGAAGGCCGCGAGGGCCGCGAGGGCCGAGGCTGGCACGAAGCCCAAGAAGCCGAAGAAATCCAGCGATCGCCCGGCAAATCCGATCGTGTTCGTCTACACCTACGTCAAGCAGGTCGTTGCCGAGATGCGGAAGGTCATCTGGCCGAACCGCAAACAGATGCTTACCTACACCTCGGTGGTGCTGGCATTTCTGGCCTTCATGGTGGCGCTGGTCGGTCTGGCCGATTTAGGCCTGACCAAGCTGGTAATGCTGGTGTTCGGCTGAGGTTTTAAGAAACAGAGAGGACAGACAACCGTGACTACCTTCGACGGTGACCCGTCCGCGGGTGACGCGGTGGATGTGCAGGAGGTCGACGACACCGACCAGGGACCCGAGACGGTCACTGAGGTCGCTGAGGTCGCTGACACGGATTCGGCTGAAGAGCCGGCCGAAGAGGTTGACCCCGCCACCGCGCTCAAGGCGGACCTGCGCAAGAAGCCCGGCGACTGGTACGTCGTGCACTCCTACGCGGGATACGAGAACAAGGTCAAGGCCAACCTCGAGACCCGCGTGCAGAACCTCGACGTCGGCGACTACATCTTCCAGGTGGAGGTACCCACCGAAGAGGTCACCGAGATCAAGAACGGCCAGCGCAAGCAGGTCAACCGTAAGGTGCTGCCCGGCTACATCCTGGTGCGCATGGATTTGACCGACGACTCGTGGGCCGCAGTGCGCAACACGCCGGGGGTCACCGGCTTCGTCGGTGCGACGTCTCGCCCGTCGGCGCTTGCCCTCGACGACGTGGTGAAGTTCTTGCTGCCGCCTGGTGCGGCGAAGAAGGCCACCAAGGGTGCGGCCACCGCGACTGCCACGGCCGAGGCGGGCGGCCTGGAACGTCCGGTTATCGAGGTCGACTACGAGGTGGGCGAATCGGTGACGGTCATGGACGGACCGTTCGCCACGTTGCCGGCCACGATCAACGAGGTCAACGCCGAACAGCAGAAGCTGAAGGTGTTGGTGTCGATCTTCGGCCGCGAAACACCAGTGGAACTGACCTTTACCCAGGTCTCCAAGATTTAGAAACACCCCAGGAAGGAACATCGACACGTCATGGCCCCGAAGAAGAAAGTCACCGGGCTGATCAAGCTGCAGATCGTGGCGGGGCAGGCCAACCCTGCGCCGCCCGTCGGACCCGCGCTCGGCCAGCACGGCGTCAATATCATGGAGTTCTGCAAGGCGTACAACGCCGCGACCGAGAACCAGCGCGGCAACGTCATCCCGGTCGAGATCACGGTGTACGAGGACCGCAGCTTCACGTTCGCCCTCAAGACGCCGCCGGCCGCGAAGCTGCTGCTCAAGGCCGCAGGGGTAGGCAAGGGCTCGGCGGAGCCGCACAAGACCAAGGTCGCCAAGGTCAGCTGGGATCAGGTCCGCGAGATCGCCGAGACCAAGAAGACCGACCTCAACGCCAACGACATCGACGCCGCCGCCAAGATCATCGCCGGCACCGCCCGGTCGATGGGCATCACCGTCGAATAGGTTCGCATAGGTTTGCGTAGTTCGACACGTGGGAGGGCCAGCTTCGGCCCGCATGGTAACCACGACCCAACACCAGATTGGATAGCTAAATGAGCAAGGACAGCAAGGCATTCCGCGCCGCCGCCGAGAAGGTGGACCGCAACAACCTGTACACCCCGCTGCAGGCGGCCAAGCTCGCCAAGGAGACTTCGTCGACGAAGCAGGACGCGACCGTCGAGGTGGCGATCCGGCTCGGTGTTGATCCGCGCAAGGCGGACCAGATGGTCCGTGGCACGGTCAACCTGCCGCACGGCACCGGCAAGACCGCCCGCGTCGCGGTGTTCGCCGTCGGCGACAAGGCCGATGCTGCCGTCGCCGCGGGAGCTGACATTGTCGGCAGCGACGACCTGATTGAGAAGATCCAGGGCGGCTGGCTGGAATTCGACGCCGCGATCGCGACCCCTGACCAGATGGCCAAGGTCGGTCGCATCGCTCGAGTGCTGGGTCCGCGCGGCCTGATGCCCAACCCCAAGACCGGTACCGTCACCCCCGATGTCGCCAAGGCCGTGGCCGACATCAAGGGTGGCAAGATCAACTTCCGGGTGGACAAGCAGGCCAACCTGCACTTCGTCATCGGCAAGGCGTCGTTCGACGAGAAGTCGCTGGCCGAAAACTACGCCGCCGCGCTCGAAGAGGTCCTGCGGCACAAGCCGTCGTCCTCGAAGGGTCGTTACCTGAAGAAGATCACGGTCTCGACGACGACGGGCCCGGGTATTCCGGTCGACCCGTCGATCACCCGCAACCTCGCCGACGCCTAGTTTCCCCCCGCGAGCAGACGCAAAAGCCCCATTTTTCTCGGCGTGTCGGGTGCTTTTGCGTCTGCTCGGCAGAGGTAGTTACCCGCCGCACTCAGCGATGCGCCGCCGCAGAAAGTTGCGACCTGGCTCAGATCCATTGGACTCCAAGGCAACTCGGTACCAACTGACAGCCTCGGCGGGCCGTCCCGCGCGTCGCAGCAGATCGGCGCGCACGGTCGCGACGAGGTTCGAGCGGGCCAGCCGAGGGTCATGTGCCACCTTGGCCAGCGCGGCCAGGCCGGCTTCGGGGCCATCGCGGAAGCCCACCGCCAGCGCACGGTTGGCGCGCACGACCGGCGAGTCGGTAACCTGCAATAGCCGGTCATACGCCGCGCAGATCCCCGTCCAGTCGGTCTGTTCCCAGGACGGCGCTGTCGCGTGCAGCGCGGCGATCACCGCTTGCGGCAGGTAGGGGCCGGTAGATCCGTCGGCCTGACGGAGCCGATCCAGGCCGCGGTTGATGCGGCCGCGGTCCCATCGGCGGCGGTCTTGTTCATCGAGTGGCACCAACGCCCCCGCGTCGTCAACCCGGGTTGTTCGCCGTGAATCGTGCAGCAGCATCAGGGCCGCCAACGCGTGTGCCTCCCGCTCGCTCGGCATCAGCGTGCACAGCTCGCCGGCAAGCCGCACCCCTTCGCCGCAAAGTTCGTCACGGATCGCTGACGGGCCCGCGGTCGACCAATAACCCTCGGTGAACACCGAGTAGATGCAACCGAGCACGTGTGGTGTGCGTTCGGGCAGCAGCTCGGCGGGCGGCACTCGCAGCGGGATGTTGGCGTGCCGGACCTTGTTCTTGGCGCGGGTGATTCGCTGGCCGACCGCAGCCTCCGTCTGCAGCAGCGCGCGGGCGATCTCGGCGACGGTCAACCCCGAGACCAACCGCAGTGTGAGCGCGAGCTGCGACTGCCGGTCGAGCGCCGGGTGCGCGCAGGTGAACATCATCCGCAGCTCGTCGTCGCGGACCGGATGCGGTTCGGTGTGATCGGTGCGCGCCCGGATGGTGTCAACGTGGCTTTTCAAAGCCGCCAATTCCTTTCCAGGACGGATGGATTCGCGACGCAGCCGGTCCCGGGCGCGATTGCGGGCGACGGTCACCAGCCACCCGCCGGGATGGTCGGGCACGCCGTCGCGGCGCCACGTGCGAAGCGCCTCGGCGCAGGCCTCCTGGACGGCGTCCTCGGCGACGGACAGGTCGCCGGACCACCGCGCGAGCGCGGCGACGGCGGGCCCCCATTCCCGGCGGAAGACGCCGTCCAGGTTGGTCATTCGGGTATTTACAGCCCGGCTACCCCTGCGAACTGCCGCAGCTGCACAGCCGAAGCGGGAATCATCGACGCGAGCTTGACGGCCTCGTCGCGATCCGCGGCGCCAAGCAGATAGACGCCGGTGGCCACTTCGGCGCCTTCCACATACGGCCCGTCGGTGATCAGCACCTCGCCATCGCGCAGCCGCACCGTCGTCGCCGTGGACGCTTCGTGCAATGCCGCACCGCCGATCACGTGATCGCCGGCGGCGGCCATGAACTCTCCGTGGCGTGCCGACATCGCCTGCCATTCCGGTGAGCCCGGTGTGTGGGCGGATTCGGGCGGCTCGAGCAGCAGCGCGAGCCAGTCGTCGCCGGTGAGCGCGCGGGACGGCTCGAAAGTGTGGAATGCCGGCCATAGCTCCACCGCACCGTATGTGGCCACCGGAATCTCGCGGGCCAGAGCCAACGCCTCGTCGAGGTTTTCGGCTTCGAACACGTAGTAACCGCCGGCCACCTCGGCGCCTTCGGCGAACGGGCCGTCGGTGACGACCGGCGCGTCCGGCCCGCCGGTAATGCGCACCGCGGCGGCCGCAGTGTGCAGGGCATCGCCGGCGCGGATCGCCGAGGCGGCCTTGGCGTGGAAGTTCTGGTATTTGGCCATCTCGTCCGCCTGCTCCTCAGGCGTGCGCTCTAGCTCCTTGCTGATCAACAAGGCGAAGTACTGCATTTGTCGTCACCTCCGGTAGTGAGCGAAGCCCTTCTGCTCCACTCTCTACCTATTCGACGAACAACGCACGGGCAATCCGACAGCCGGCGCGAGAACAGAAAACTACGCGGCGACTGCACCCGGCTTGAGGTAGGTCACCAGGCTGACGTCGAGAATCTCGTAATCGAAATAGTGCTCGCAGCCGCGCAGATACTTCATGTAGCGGTTGTAGACCTCTTCGGAGGTGACCTCGATGGCCTTCTCCCGGTTCGACTCCAGCGTGTCGCCCCAGATGTGCAGCGTCTTGATATAGTGCGGACGCAGCGAAAGAGGCTCGGGGACAATGAATCCCGCCGTCTGGCCGTGTTCGACCATCATCTCGGTAGACGGCAGCCGACCGCCCGGGAAGATCTCGGTGATGATGAACTTGATGAACCGCACCGTCTCGAAGGTCAGTTTCTTACCGCGCTCAGCCATGTTGTAGGGGTGGTAGCTCACGCTGCTTTGCACAGTCATCCGGCCGTCGTCGGGCATGATGTCGAAACACCGTTTGAAGAAGTCGTCGTAGTTCTCGTGCCCGAAGTGCTCGAAAGCCTCGATCGACACGATGCGGTCGACGGGCTCGTTGAAATCCTCCCAGCCCTGCAACCGCACCTGGTGGGAGCGGGTGGTGTCGAGTTCGCTGAGCACCTGCTCGCTGCGGGCGTGCTGGTTCTTGGACAATGTCAGGCCGACGACGTTGACGTCGTACTTCTGGATGGCTCGCTTCATGGTGGTGCCCCAGCCGCAGCCGATGTCCAGCAACGTCATGCCGGGCCGCAGGTCCAGCTTGTCCAGGTTGAGGTCGATCTTGGCGTACTGGGCTTCTTCCAGCGTGATGTCGGGTGGTTCGAAGTAGGCGCAGCTGTAGGTCCGCGTCGGGTCCTGGAACAGGGCGAAAAAGTCATCCGAGACGTCGTAGTGCGCCTGGATGTCTTCGAACCGCGTCCGCGTCTTCGTCGGACCACTCGGTTTCTCGGCCATTGTCGCTGTTCTCCCCGGATCATCTTTACTGCCTGAACGCGACCAGCTTAACTACTTCTCCAACGTGAACTGATTGCAGTCGACGTAGCCGATCCGGAACGCCTTGGCGCAGCCGGTCAGATACTTCATATACCGTTCGTACACCTCTTCGGACTGCATCTCGATGGCCTCGTCCTTGTGCGCCTCGAGGGCCTCGGCCCAGAAATCAAGAGTCCTGGCGAAGTCCGACTGCAAAGACTGGTTACGAGTCACCTGGAAGCCCGCCCTCGCCGAGTGCTCCTCGACACGCTCGATCGTCGGCAGCCGGCCGCCCGGGAAGATGTCGGTCACAATGAACTTGATGAAGCGGGCCATCTCGAACGACAACGGCAAGCGTCGGTCCAAAATCTCTTTCGCGGGCAGCCCGGTGATCGAGTGCAGCAGCATCACGCCGTCAGCGGGCAAAGCGTTGTGGGCGAACTTGAAGAAGTCGTTGTAGCGCTCGTAGCCGAAGTGTTCCAACGCTTCGATGGTCACGATCCGATCCACTGGCTCGCTAAACTCAGCCCAGTCGTTCAGCACAACTTTGCATGAGCGATTGGTGTCGAGATTGTCGAGCACCTGCTGGCAGTATTCGACCTGGTTTTTGGACAGGGTGAGTCCGACGACGTTGACGTCGTACTTTTCGATGGCGCGTTTCATCGTCGAACCCCAACCGCAGCCGACGTCGAGCAGGGTCATTCCCGGCTCCAGCCCCAGCTTGTCGAGCGTCAGGTCGAGCTTGGCCAGCTGCGCTTCCTGCAGGGTCATGTCCTCGCGCGGGAAATAAGCGCAGCTGTAGGTGCGCGTCGGATCCTGGAACAGCGCGAAAAACTCGTTCGATAGGTCGTAGTGGGCTTGCACGTCGTCGGTGTGCTGCTGCGTATGCGTGGAGCCCGTTGAGTTTTCAGACATATGCCCTCCCGAGGCGGGCAACCTCACCAGTTAGCCATGCCCGGGACCCTACACGCGGCCCGGCGCATCCCATGTATTTGAGGACGCGTGACCCCGGTTTTTTCGGTCGAGCTCCGCCAGATACCTGTCTGACTCTCGCACCCATTACTTTTCCAGGGTGAATTGGTTGACGTCGATATAGCCGGTCCGGAAAGAGTTGGCGCAGCCGGTCAGGTATCTCATATAGCGCTCATACTCCTCTCCCGAAGCGACCTTGATGGCTTCGTCCTTGTGCGACTCGAGGGCCGCGGCCCACAGGTCGAGGGTCTTGGCGTAGTGCGGCTGCAGCGACTGGCGGCGGGTCAACCTGAAACCGCCCTTCGACGAGTGCTCCTCCACCTTCTCGATCGACGGCAACCGGCCGCCCGGGAAGATTTCGGTGACGATGAACTTGGCGAAGCGGGCCATCTCGAACGTGAGCGGCATGCCGCGTTCGACCATCTGCGGACCGGTCAGTGCAGTGATCGTGTGCAGCAGCATCACACCGTCAGAGGGCAGGATGGAATGGGCCATCTTGAAGAAGTCGTCATAGCGGTCGTGGCCGAAGTGCTCGAACGCACCGATCGACACGATGCGGTCGACGGGCTCGGCGAACTGTTCCCAGCCCTTTAGCAACACCTGCTTGCTGCGTGGGCTGTCCACTTGGTCGAACGATTTGAGCACGTGGGTGGCCTGGTTCTTCGACAACGTCAGGCCGATGACGTTGACGTCATATTTCTCGATCGCCCGCCGCATGGTGGCACCCCAGCCGCAGCCGATATCGAGCAGCGCCATCCCAGGCTGCAAGCCCAGCTTGCCCAGCGCCAAATCGATCTTGGCGATCTGCGCCTCTTCCAGCGTCATGTCCTCGCGCTCGAAGTAGGCGCAACTGTAGGTCTGGGTCGGGTCCAGAAACAGCCGGAAGAAGTCGTCGGATAGGTCGTAGTGCGCCTGCACATCGGCGAAGTGCGGCATCAATTTCGCAGCCAATACAGCGTCTGCCTTTCTGAACTTGCAGGCTCGTTAGTGGTTGCGCTAAAACGCACCGGGAAATGTCCCCCCATGCCCGCTCGCGGACATGCTATCCGACTCGGCGCGGCACCACGAAAACGGCGACCAAGTCATCCCAGGTCTGGGCCTGGACGCCGCGCTTTGTTCAGCGCGGGCGGGGGAGCCGATCGACAGTCTACTTCGTCAGGGTGAACTGGCCGACGTTGGAGATGCCTTTGCGGAAGAGGTTCGCGCAGCCGGTCAGGTAGTGCATGAAGCGGTCGTAGACCTCTTCGGACTGGATCGCGATGGCGCGTTCGCGGTTGGCCGTCAGATTTGCCGCCCACATGTCCAGCGTGCGCGCGTAATCTGCCTGCAGATATTGAATTTCACCGATCGAAAACCCGCTGTTTTTCGCGTTGTCGATGATGTCGGCTTCGCCGCACATCCCGCCGCCCGGGAAGATTTCCGTCGCAAGGAAGCGGAAGAACCGCAGATCACTCATCGTCACCGTGATGCCAACCTCGCGCCAGTGCGTCTGCGGATACGTGAAAATGCTGTGCAACAGCATCCGGCCGTCGTCGGGCAGGATCTCGTAGCTGCGATCGAAGAACGCGGGCCAACGCTCCTTTTTGAATGCGTCGAAGGCCTCGAAGCTGATGATGCGATCGACCCTCTCGTCGAACTCCTCCCAGCCCTGCAGCCGCGCCTCGGCGCGCCGCGTCGTGGGGATCGCGGCCAGCCTGGCTTTGGTCCGCTCGTAGTGATTCCGGCTAAGTGTGATGCCGATGACATTGACGTCATATTTCTCAACGGCCCGGACTACCGCCCCGCCCCAGCCGCACCCGACATCCAGCAACGTCATCCCCGGCTCGAGGTTCAGCTTGTCCAGCCCCAAATCCAACTTGGCGAGCTGCGCCTCTTCGAGGGTCATGTCGTCGCGCTCGAAGTATGCGCAGGTGTAGATCATGTTGGGATCCAGGAACAACGCGAAAAAGTCGTCCGAAATGTCGTAGGTCGCCTGCGACTCTTCGTAATAAGGTCTCAGCTTGGTCATATGAGACAACCTCCTTGGGCAACCGTACAACCCTGTGAGTTTCTCGGCGAAACTGAAACCCACAGGGACACTTACTTCTTTGCTCTGCGCTAGGCGGCCTTGGCGAAGTTCTTCGTCAGCGCGCCGATAACCCGATCCCACAGCTGCTGTGGTAAATCATGGCCCATTCCGTCGAACAATACTAATCTGGCGCCGCCGATCGCGCGCGCCACCCTGCGCCCGCCGAAGGTCCGCATCAGCTTGTCGGCCCGCCCGTGGATCACCACGGTCGGCGCGACGATGCGCCGGTCGTAGTGCGCCAGGCTGCCGCTGCCCATGATCGCGCTGAAATGCCGGGCAACGCCTTGTGGGTAGTAGTTGCGGTCGTATCCCTCGGCCGCGTCCGCGCGGATCTGCTCTTCGGTCATGCGGTAGCGCGGGCTGCCGATGATGTTGCTGACCCGGACCGCGTTGTCGATGATCACCTCGCGCGGTGAACCCGGCGGCGGCCCCTTCAGCAGCGCCAGCAAGGCGCGCGGCGCCGGCGGCGGCAGGAACGCTGAGTTGTTGCTGGAAAAGATGACTCCCAGCGTTTTCGTCCGCTCGGGGAATCGTGCGGCGAAGACCTGGGCGATCATGCCGCCCATCGACGCTCCGACGATATGGGCGTGCTTGATGTCCAGGTGATCCAGCAGGGCCCCGGCGTCGTCGGCCATGTCCTCGAGCGTGTATCCCGCCCCGCTGCGCAGACCGAGCCAGGACCGGGCCAGCCGCGTGACAAGCGGCTGTCCCGAGCTGCGATGCTCGGTCTTGCTGGACAGACCCACGTCGCGGTTGTCGTACCGGATGACGCGCAGGCCCTGGCCGACGAGCTTCTCACAGAACGCGGTTCGCCACAGCAGCAGTTGGGCGCCCAGTCCCATGATCAGCAGCACGGGCGGGTGGTCAATGTCGCCTATGTCCTCGTAGTAGAGCTTCAGGTCACCCGATATCGCCCCCAATTCGGCAAAGCCGGTACGGATCTCCACTTGTCAAACCTCGACGTCGGTCTGGTGCTCGCGGCTGACCTCGACCATGAAGTTGGCGAAGTAGCCCGTCAACTGCGGGTCGGACATCATCTGCCACTTCGGTGCCAGCAGTTTCATGTAGCGCTCGACGTAGAGGAACTGCTTGCCGATGAGCACCAGCTCGCGCGGCAGCTTGACGTCGTAGGCGTCGGCCAGCGTCGAGAGCTGGCGGCCGATGTTGGCGTAGGACATGTCGCCCAGCGTCTGCATGGTCAGCGGGGTGGCAAACTTCTCCAGATCCTTGGCGGCTTCGGCCTCAGGTTTCGTCGTGCCGACGGCGCCCATCAGCACGACGATCTTGCCGGCCGAGGCGTGGTCCTTCTTCACCAGCAGCGCGTAGACCAGCTCGCGCAGCAGCCACCGGGTGCGGGGATCGATGCGGCCCATGATCCCGAAGTCGAAGAACACGATGCGGCCCTGGTCGTCGACGTAGAGGTTGCCGGCGTGCAGGTCTCCGTGGAACAGCCCATGCCGCAGCCCGCCCTCGAACAGCGAGAACAGCAGCGCCTTGACCAGCTCGGTGCCGTCGAACCCGGCCTTGCGAATGGCGGCGACGTCGTCGATGCGGATGCCCTGCACCCGCTCCATCGTCAGCACCCGGTCACTGGTGAAGTCCCAGTGCACCTGCGGCACTCGGATGTTCTTGCCCAGCGGTGACGCGTGCAGGTGCGAGACCCAGGCCTCCATCGACTGCGCCTCGAGGCGGAAGTTCAACTCCTCGGCCAGGTTGTCGGAGAAGTCGGCGACAACGTCTTGTGCCGACAGGCGACGGCCCAGCTTGGCCAGTTCGACGGCCTGGGCGAACCGTTTCAGGATCTGCAGGTCGGCGGCGACCCTGCGGCGGATGCCCGGCCGCTGGATCTTGACGACGACCTCCTCGCCACTGTGCAGCGTCGCGTAGTGCACCTGCGCGATGGATGCCGACGCGAACGGCTCTTCGTCCCATTTGGCGAACAGCTCGGCAGGGTCACCACCGAGCTCCTCGACGAGGAGCTTGTGCACCTCTTTGGTGTCGGCCGGTGGCACCCGGTCGAGCAGGCCGCGGAACTCGCGCGACAGCGGCTCGCCGAATGCGCCGGGGCTGGACGCGATGATCTGGCCGAACTTCACGTACGTCGGCCCCAGATCGGCGAACGTCTGCGGGAGCTGTTTGATCATTTTCGACTGCCACGCGCCCTTGCCCGCCAGCTTGCTGACGATGCGGGCGGCGGTGCGGGTGACCTGCCAACCGGTGACGGCCATCCGGGCCGCTTCCACTGGCAGGGGCACCCGATCAAGCTTGGCCACCTCGCGGTGTTTGGTGGAGCTCATTGAAGCAGTGTGCCAAAACTGTGGTGTCAAGTCCCAATTCGTGTGAGCCCGCTCACCACGTGGCGATCGCGAGCGCGGCGGAGCCGGGCGAAGCGGGTCGCCACCATCAGCACCGTGGCGATCGCGAGCGCGGCGGAGCCGGGCGAAGCGGGTCGCCACCATCAGCACCGTGGCGATCGCGAGCGCGGCGGAGCCGGGCGAAGCGGGTCGCCACCATCAGCACGCGGGGTCAGCGCCGCGCGCCCGCGAAGTTCTCGCAGAGGATCTCGATGATCGGCGGCCACACCGGTTCGGGAAGGTCGTGTCCCATCCCGTCGACCACGACGAATCGCGCGCCGGGAATGGCCGCCGCGACCGCGCGTCCGTTGCGCGGCCGCACCATCGGGTCCGCCGAGCCGTGCAGCACCACGGTCGGAGCGGTGATCGCCTTGCTGTAACCGAGCAGGCTGCCGGTGCCCAGCACGGCGTCGAACTGGCGCAGCATGCCGGCCGGGTAGGTGCAGCGGGCCGCGAGTTCCCGCACACGTCTTCGCAGCTCGGGTTCGGGCGGCAAAAAATTCGGCCCGTTGAACACCACGATGTTGCGCACTTCGGACGCCAACTTCTCCTCGGCCGGCGCGTCTTTGGCCGGCGAGTCGAACGCCAGCCTGATGACCCGCCAGGCCGGCAGCGCGGACAGCGGCTTGCCCGTCGTCGACATGATGATGCCCAGCGACGCCACCCGGTCCGGCTCGGCTCCGGCCAGGATCTGCGCGATCATGCCGCCCAGCGACGCGCCGACCACGTGTGCGCGGGTGATGCTCAGGTGGTCCAGCAGCGCTACCACGTCCTGGGTCATGTCGACCAGGGTGTACGGCACGCGGCTGGGGCGGCCCAGCAGGTAGCGGCCGATCCGCGGGTAGATCGAGCCTTGCGCGCGCAACCCGTGCATCTTGGCCGATAGCCCGGTGTCGCGGTGGTCGAAGCGGATGACGCGGTAGCCGCGGTCGACGAGCCGAGCGCAAAAACCGTCGGGCCACATCGGCAGCTGAGCGCCGAGGCCCATGATGAGCAGCGCAGGCGGGCCGGCCGGGTCGCCGAGTTCCTCGTAATAGAGCTCGACACGCCCGTCTGGGGCGTCGGACGCCTCGCGGCGCGCGATTCCGGTTCTGCTCGGGGGCACGCTGTCGTTTTTACCCGCGGGCCCAGGGCTTGACCCACCCCTCGAGCTGCCAGCCCTCCAGCCCGGCGATCAAGTCGTACATCGTGGCGCCGTCGATGGTCTCCCGGATGATGTCGGCATGCCCGGCGTGCCGGGCGAGCTCGTTGATGACGTGCAGGATCACCCAGCGCACCGACCAGGCCTCCAGGTCTTTGGGGAACCACGGGATGTCGTGCGGAACGGGCACCGCGGTGTCGAGGTCCACGGTTTCCACCAGCAGCAGTGATTTTGCGTTCTGGGCTTCGAATGCCTGTAACAGCCCGTCCAGCGTCTCGTCGGGCCGCATTACGTGCTGGTCCCCGAACTCCTTGGAGATCACCTCGAACGGCCGAGGGTCTTTCGGCGGCGCCTCCGGCGCGGCGGCCACCCGACCCATCCAATTGCGCTGCAGCCCGGTGGCATGCTTGACCAGCCCACCGATCGACAGCGCGCTGACCGACGGTGCAGACCGGGCCTGTTCGTCGGTGAGGCCATACGAAACCGCGAAGTACGCGCTTTGGTGGAAGGCCAGGTATTCGCGCAGTGCGCTGCGTTCGTCTGCAACGGGCGGGGCGAGGGCGGGCATTCTCAATCCTCCTGGTCGACGATTTGGTCAGATCCACTCATGGCAGGGAGCTTTCCACTAATGGGTGACATGCTTCTGGCATGCAGGTGATTTCGGCGGAATCGACCGAACTTTTCGTTGGGCCGCCGGACGCGCCGATCCAGCTGGCCCGCGTCACCGTCGCCGGGGTCGCCGAACCGACGCCAGTCCGAATTGACGGCGACGGCCTGAGTGGGGAGGCGCTCGCCGAACCCGGCCAGGAGGTCATCGAGGTCCCGGTCACCGTTGCGCGTCCCGTTGTCGGTCAGCGGCGGGCCGCGTGGGTGCGCGCTGCCGGTGCCAGCGCGCACTTCGACTTCGCGATCGCCGAGCCCGGTTGGACGATGTTCATGGTCAGCCACTTCCACTACGACCCGGTCTGGTGGAACACCCAGGGCGCCTACACCAGCGAGTGGCGGGAGGACCCGCCGGGGCGGCAGACCAACGGCTTCGAGCTGGTGCACGCGCATCTGGAGATGGCTCGTCGCGAGCCCGAGTACAAATTCGTGCTGGCCGAAGTGGATTACCTCAAGCCGTACTGGGACACCCACCCCGAGGACCGCGCCGACCTGCGCAGGTTCATCGCGCAGGGCCGCGTCGAGATCATGGGCGGCACTTACAACGAACCCAACACCAACCTCACCGGCCCGGAGACAACCATCCGAAACCTGGTGCACGGCATGGGTTTTCAGCGTGAAGTACTGGGCGCCGACCCGGCCACCGCGTGGCAGCTGGACGTGTTCGGCCACGACCCGCAATTCCCCGGGATGGCCGCCGACGCCGGGCTGACATCGAGTTCGTGGGCCCGCGGGCCGCACCACCAATGGGGTCCGACCCACGGCGGGTCCGTTGAACGCATGCAGTTCAGCAGCGAGTTCGAGTGGATCTCGCCGTCGGGCCGCGGCCTGCTCACCCACTACATGCCCGCTCACTATGGGGCGGGTTGGGGGATGGACTCGTCGACCTCGCTGACCCAGGCCGAGGCCGCCACCTATGGGCTGTTTCACCAGCTGAAGACGGTCGCGCTGACCCGCAATGTGCTGCTGCCGGTCGGCACCGACTACACCCCACCGAACAAGTGGGTCACCGCGATTCATCGCGACTGGGGCGCGCGCTACACCTGGCCGCGGTTCGTCTGCGCGATACCGCGCGAGTTCTTCGCGGCTGTGCGCACCGAGCTGGCGGAAAAGGGCTGCGCGCCGTCGCCGCAAACCCGCGACATGAACCCGATTTACACCGGCAAGGACGTGTCCTACATCGACACCAAACAAGGCAACCGGGCCGCCGAGAACGTCGTCCTGGACGCCGAGCGCTTCGCCGTGTTCGCCGCGCTGATGACCGGCGCCGACTACCCACAGGCGGCGCTGGCCAAGGCGTGGGTGCAGCTGGCCTACGGCGCGCACCACGACGCCATCACCGGCTCGGAGTCCGACCAGGTTTACCTCGACTTGCTGATCGGTTGGCGCGACGCGTGGGAGCTGGGCCGCGCGGCCCGCGACAACTCCCTGAAATTGCTGTCCAGTGCTATCGAGGGTGACGTGATCGTGTGGAATCCGTTGGCGCAGGGTCGCACCGACGTCGTCACCGCCCGGCTCGGCTCGCCGCTCGCCGCCGGTGTGCGGGTGCTTGACGCCGACGGCACCGAAGTACCGGCGCACGTCGAGGACGATGGATGGTCGGTCACCTGGCTGGCGCGCGATGTCCCGTCGCTGGGCTGGCGGGCCTACCGATTCGTCCCCGGGGGCGCCCCCACCAGCCCAGTGGCGGGCTGGCAGCCGGTGGGCGGGTTCGACATTTCCAACGAGCACTACCGGCTGGCGGTCGACGCGGCCCGCGGCGGAGGCGTCTCGTCGTTGGTCCAGGACGGACGTGAGCTGATCGCCGACGGCCGGGTGGGCAACGAGCTCGCCGTCTACGAGGAATACCCGTCGCACCCGACGCAGGGTGAGGGCCCGTGGCAGCTGCTGCCCAAGGGGCCGGTGCTGTGCTCCTCGGAATCGCCCGCCCAGGTCCAGGCCTACCACGGCCCGCTCGGCCAGCGGCTCGTGGTGCGCGGCGCGATCGACGCGGTGCTGCGCTACACCCAGACACTGACCCTGTGGCGCGGCCTGGGGCGGGTGGATTGCCGCACCACCATCGACGAGTTCATCGGGGAAGACCGCTTGGTGCGGCTGCGCTGGCCGTGCCCGGTGCCGGGCGCGACGCCGGTCAGTGAGGTGGGCGACGCCGTCGTGGGGCGCGGTTTTGCGTTGCTGCACAGGGTTTCTGGGGGCCCCGAATCGGTGGACACCGCCGAGCACCTGCGGACGCTGGACAACCCGGCCTACAGCTGGTTCGGGCTTTCCTCGGCGGCCCGGGTCTGTGTTGACGATTCGGTGCGGGCGGTGTCGGTGGCCGAGGTGGTGTCGCCCGACGAGGCGATGTCGGGCCCGCTGGCGCGCGACCTGATGGTCGCGCTGGTCCGCGCCGGCGTCACGGCCACCTGCAGCGGTGCCGACAAGCCCCGCTACGGCCACCTCGACGTCGACTCCAACCTGCCGGATGCGCGGATCGCGCTGGGCGGGCCAGCCCGCAACGCCTTCACCAAAGCCGTGCTGGCGCAGGCCGATCCGATCTACACCGAAGAGCTCGACCGGCAGCTGGCCGAGACCGGCCGAGCCCGGGTGTGGGTGCCGGCGGCGACCCCGTTGGCGGAGGTGTGGCTGCCCGGCGCCGACCTGCGTGCTGTGCGGGCGCTGCCGGTGCTGGTGATCGACGGGTCGGACGAGGAAAGCCTGGGCGCAGCGATCGCGGCGGTGACCGACGACCTCGCCGACGCCCAGATCGTCGTCAACCAGCAGGCCCCGGCGGGCATGGAACCTTTCGATGGCCGCACCGTCGCGCTGCTCAACCGTGGCGTCCCGAGCTTCGCCGTCGAGACCGACGGCACCCTGCATACCGCGCTGATGCGGTCCTGCACCGGCTGGCCGTCCGGCGTCTGGATCGACGAGCCGCGCCGCACCGCGCCCGACGGCTCGAACTTCCAACTTCAGCACTGGACCCACGTTTTCGACTACGCCCTGGTGAGCGGAGAAGGCGACTGGCGGCACGCGCAGATCGCCGGCAGCAGTGCGCAGTTCTCCCATCCGCTACTCGCGGTCGTCTCAGGAGAACGGCAGGAACGGCTGGCGCCGGTGGGCTCGCTGCTGCACGTCGATCCCGCCGACTCGGTGCACCTGGGCGCCCTCAAGGCGGCCGGCAACCCGCTGGCGGGCGGCAGCGCCGAGCCGGTCGACCCCGGCACCGTGACCTTGCGGCTGGTGGAAATGACCGGGACCAGCACCCGCGTCGCCATCGGCTCCGAGCTGGGCAAGGTGCGCGCGCCGCGGCTCGCCGACCTGCTGGAAACGCCGCTGGAAAACCCGGGACGCCGCAAACGGTCGGTGGACCTGCACGGCTACCAGGTGGCCACCGTGCGAGCCCGGCTCGAGCTACCCACGCTGGACGCGACCACTTCCCAGCTGGCCCCTCAGTGGGAAGCCGCCCAGCCCCTGTATGCGCGGTATTGGCTGCACAACCGCGGCCCCGCGCCCCTCGGCGGACTGCCCGCCGTGGCGCACCTGCACCCGCAGTCGGCGACCGCCGAGCCGGGCGACGGAGTGGTGCTGCGGCTCACTGCGGCCAGCGATTGCACCGACGCCACCCTGAGCGGCACCGTCGCGGTGGTGTGCCCGGACGGCTGGAAGGCCGTACCCGCCGAGCTGCCGTTCACGCTGTGCGCCGCCGAACACGTGGAAGCCGATGTCGTGCTGACGATTCCGGCTCGCGCGCGACCGGGCCCATACCCGGTTCGGGCCCAGCTGTGCATCACGGACGGCAGCGACTATCCAGCGCCCGAGGCGTGGCGCCAGGTGGTCGAGGACGTCTGCGTCGTGCAGGTCGGTGCGCGCCGGGAAGCGGAGCTGGTCTACCTCGCGGACGGCCCCAGCGACCCCGCCGACATCGCCCTGGCGGCGGGCGATACCGCGCGGCTGACCGTCACGGTGGGTAGCCATGCCTGCGCGGAGTTGGCACTGGAGGCGCATCTGATCAGCCCCTGGGGCACCTGGGAGTGGATCGGCCCCGCGGCGTGCGGCGCCGCCCTGCCCGCCTGCGGCACGGTCGAACTCGGCTTCGACGTGACCCCTCCGGCCTGGCTGCAACCCGGCCAGTGGTGGGCCCTGGTTCGGATCGGCTGCGCCGGTCGGCTGCTCTACTCACCGGCGGTGCAAGTGACGGTCACATGAGCATGCAACTGATCGCGACGGTGGCCGGCGCCCCGGTTTGCGTCGATGAGGTCGACGCGGCCGAAGCGCGGCTGCGGGACGGTCCGCGCGGGGCCGCGCTGCCGGCCAGCGGCACCAGCGAGGGACGGCAACTGCGGCGCTGGCTCACCCAATTGATCGTGACCCAGCGGGTGGTTTCCGCCGAGGCGGCTGCGCGCGGGTTGACCGCGACGGACGCCCCGACGGAAGCCGACCTGTTGCCCGACGTGACGGCCCGGCTGGAGATCGGCAGCGTGGCCGCGGCCGCACTGGCGGATTGGCGCGCGCGGGCGCTGTTCGCCGACGTCACCGCGGGGGTGCGGGTCGGCGACCACGAGGTGGCCGACTTCCATGCCCGCAACCCGCTCCGGTTCGCCCCGCCCCGCCCCGGCCGTGACGGCTGGCGCGCCCCTTCGTCTGAGGGGCCGCCGCTAGGGCAGGTGCGGTCCGTGATCGCCGAGCATCTGTTGGGCGCCGCGCGAAGACGCGCCTTCCGGGTGTGGCTGGACGCGCAACGGGCGGCGCTGGTCGAGCTGGCCCCCGGCTACGAGCATCCCGGCGACCCGCGCCAACCCGACAACATCCACCGGCACTGATGCTCACCCTCTGTCTCGACATCGGCGGCACGAAGATCGCCGCCGGCCTGGCTGATCCGGACGGCGCGCTGGTCTACACCGCCACCCGTCCGACCCCGGCAAGCGGCGACGCCGAACAGGTCTGGGCCGTGGTCGACGCGATGATCGCCGACGCGTTGCGCGCGGCCGGCGGCGCGGTCGCCGCGGTGGGCTCGGTAGGCATCGCCGCGTCCGGGCCCGTCCACCTGCCCGACGGCACCGTCAGCCCGATCAACATTCCGGCGTGGCGCGGTTTCCCACTGCGGGACCGGGTCGCGGCCGCGATCCCCGGCGTGCCGGTAAAGCTCGGCGGCGACGGGGTGTGCATGGCGCTGGGCGAGCACTGGCGCGGCGCCGGGCGTGACGCCCGCTTCCTGCTGGGCATGGTGGTGTCCACCGGCGTGGGCGGCGGATTGGTGCTCGACGGCGCTCCCTACACCGGCCGCACCGGCAACGCCGGGCACGTCGGCCACGTGGTGGTGGAACAACACGGCGAGTTGTGCAGGTGTGGCGGTCGCGGCTGCGTGGAGACCGTCGCGTCCGGCCCGTGGATGGTGCGCTGGGCACGCGCCAACGGCTGGTCCGCACTACCCGGTGCCGGCGCAAAGGAGCTGGCCGATGCGGCGGCGATGGGGGATCCGGCGGCGCTACAGGCGTTCCACAGGGGCGCCCGCGCGCTCGCGGCGATGATTGCCTCGGTGGGGGCGGTGTGCGACTTGGACCTCGTCGTCATCGGGGGAGGCGTCGCCAAATCCGGCCCTCTGCTCTTTGATCCGTTGCGCGCGGCATTGACCGACTACGCCCGGCTGGACTTTGTGGCCGGTCTGCGCGTCGCGCCGGCCGAGCTGGGTGGGGACGCCGGCCTGGTCGGCGCGGCCAGGCTCGCCGGGCTGTGATGTGCCTACTCGCGCGCTGAGGGAAAGTCGTGGCGCTCGATATGGAAGAGCTCATTCAGGGCGGCACTGTCCTGGTGGCGAAACCCGATGTATTCGAGCGATTTCCCGACCGCCACTGCGACCCTCCTGGCTCCCTGGTGCAGCGCGTCCGGCGAGGCGGCCAGGGTCACTGGTAGTCGACTCAGCGCCGTCGCCATCGTTTGCCATGTTGGGCCCACGTATCGCTGCCATACCTTTAACCGCGCGATCTCTCCGGGCACCTCGCTGATCTCACCGCCTTGGCGATACTCGGCGGCCCAGTAAGCAACCCAGGTCCACAGGGGGATACACGCCGCATACACATCGTCCTTGAGCCGTTTGATATCGACGGGCTCACGAGCGGACCGCTCAAAGCGGTCAACAGCCGCCGCGAGTTCTTGACCCACCGGGCAGGCGACATCGAGAACGTCGCTGGCAGTCGGGGCTGCAGCGCCGACAACCTGGACTGCGTTCCACTCGGCGCGATGCTCGTCGCACATCTTCCTTGCCACAGCGAACAGGAGATTAGGGGCTCCCTGCCAGGTCGACTGATATCGGTAAGCGACCAACCCGGACCCCTGCAGCTCCATGATCGCGTGCTGCGCTTCATGGGCGACGGTGCGGCGAAGCATCTGCAGGCCGTCTGGCTTGACACTCGGGAGGCCGGCGGCGGTGGGTTTGAAGCCGCTGCTATCGGCATTGATCAGGGAATTGGCGTCGACGATGACTTCGACGCGGCCGTCCTTGCGCAGCATCGTTCGGCCGCCGACATTCCCTGCACCCCGCTCCACCGCGTCATGAACTGAAGGATCTCGCCGCAGCACTGCCTGCGATACGTCAACAGGAAGGACGAGGGTGACCAAGCTGACATAGTCTGGGCGGTCAACGAGACTGGCCAATAGTTCCGCCAGTGCGTCGATGCCGGTCCGCAGCGCATCGGGTGACGGATCCGCCCAAATGGCGGCCTCCACTTCGGGGTGCCAATCCTCGAGGATGACCTTGCACCGCGGTTGGGCTTGGTCGCTCAGGTCGCTCATAGCCGCGGATCATCGCATACGATCCCTGCCGCCGCGATCAGCACCAGGAGGAGCTGAGCAGCCTGTCCAAGGCGTGGCCGACCACCTCGCGCCGAGGGTGGCCGTCGTGCTCGGCGGTGATCAGGCTGTTGCCGACGAACAGCGAGAACGCCAGAAGACTGCGCGCTTCCGCGTCGTTGTCGTCGACGCTGATCTGCCGGAATAGTGCGCGCAGGTAGGCCATCCGCCGGTTGTCCACGCGATGCAGTCGCTCGCTGACGCCGGGGCTGCGCCGCGCCCAGTCGCGGATGGCCAGTTCGAGCGCGAGTCCCTGGTCGGCGCGGGCGTGATCGCGCGCCAGCGAGAACAGATGCCGCAACTTCGTGCGCGCGTCGTCGTCGTCGGTGTTCTCGATCCGGGCGATGACGTCGTCGACCACCGCGTGCTCCCACGTGTCGAGCGCGCGCTCCACCAGCGCGTTGCGATCGGCGAACTCCCCGTAGAAGCCGCCCTTGGTAACGCCGAGCGAGGCCGCGAGCGCCTCCACCCGGATGGCGTCCGGGCCGCCTTCCGCCAGCGCGGTCAATGCCGCATCGATCCACACTTCCGGGGGCGTCTTTCGCGCTGGCACGAGACCGCATTATACGGCGGCGTATTGACCGATGAGAGTGTCGCCGCTAGGATTTATACGTCACCGTACAAAGGAGTTGACGTGCGGGTCTCCAACGAGGTACAGCTGGCGCAGCCATGGCGCATCCACCCCGTCGTCGCCGACTTCACGCTCGAGGATGTCTGGACCCTGCCCTTGGTCGGTGGGGGCCCGGACGACTTTGCCGCCGCGGTCGAGATGACCGCGAAGTTCAACCCGGCCAAGGCCGAATCCTTGCCGACGCGCCTGCTGTGGGGCCTGCGCGATCGGCTCGGTGCCTGGTTCGCCATGGGCCGGGTCGCCGTTCCGGCCTCCGGGCCGGCGGGCGCGGACCGGCTGCCGATTCCCGGGACCCAGGAGTACTCACTGGCCGAGCGGCTGCCGGCCGATCTGCGCGGCACGGCCGACGACGTTCACTTCGAAAGTCTGCCCTTCGTGCCCCTCTACCGGACCGGGAACGAATTCGCCGCCGAGATCTCGAACCGCACCGTGCACGGAGTGCTGCACCTGGCCTGGGTCGGCCGCGGCGACGGTCGCCACCAGGGACAGATGGCCGTTTATGTCAAGCCCCGCGGCCGATTCGGTGCGGCCTACATGGCCTTCATCAAGCCGTTTCGGTACCTGATCGTCTATCCCGCCCTCGAGCGCCAGATCGAACGCGCGTGGAATCACCGCCAACCGGCGCGGTGATTAGCGTCGTCTTGGCTGGTTTTGGCTGATCGCGTCGGGCCGCGCTATTGTGGTTGCCGATCCACCCAAGACCGTCGGTCACCGAGTAATCGGTTGAAGGTCCGGGAACATCCCGGCGGCCCACGCAGGAGGACGAGGCATCATCGCCGGCGCACGCCGGCGTATTTCAACGCCCCGGCCGCTTCCTGCGCCGGGGCGTTCGGCGTTCCTGGGTGATCGCAGACGACAAGTCGCAGCACGACTTCACTCCCAAGGAGGTATGCATGGCAAAGGCTGACAAGGCCACCGCCGTTGCAGACATCGCAGAGCGGTTCAAGGACTCGACCGCGACGCTGATCACCGAATACCGCGGTCTGACGGTGGCGAGCCTGGCCGAGCTGCGCCGCTCCCTGGCGGGATCGGCCACCTACTCGGTTGCCAAGAACACGCTGATCAAGCGGGCGGCTTCGGAAGCCGGCATCGAGGGCCTCGACGAGCTGTTCGCGGGCCCGACGGCGATCGCGTTCGTCACCGGCGAACCGGTCGACGCCGCCAAGGCCATCAAGACCTTCGCCAAGGACAACAAGGCGCTGGTCATCAAGGGCGGCTACATGGACGGCCACGCGCTGACCGTCGCCGAAGTCGAGCGCATCGCCGACCTGGAGTCCCGCGAGGTGTTGCTGGCCAAGCTGGCCGGCGCGATGAAGGGCAACCTCGCCAAGGCGGCCGGCCTGTTCAATGCGCCCGCGTCGCAGATGGCCCGGCTGCTGGCCGCACTGCAGGAAAAGAAGGCTTCAGAGCCGGCCGCCGCGGCGGCCGCAGAGCCTGCCCCCGAGCCAGCTGCAGAGCCGGCCGCAGAGGCACCCGCGGAGACTTCTGAGCCGCCGGCTGAAGCCGAAGCCGAATAACACCAGCCACCCGAGAAACCCTTAAAACCCCAGAAAATCAGGAAGGACCCATCCCATGCCAAAGCTCTCCAGCGACGAACTGCTCGACGCCTTCAAGGAAATGACCCTGTTGGAGCTCTCGGACTTCGTGAAGAAGTTCGAGGACACCTTCGAGGTCACCGCGGCCGCTCCGGTCGCGGTTGCCGCCGCGGGCGCTGCCCCGGCCGGTGCCGCCGCCGAGGCCGCCGAGGAGCAGTCCGAGTTCGACGTCATCCTCGAGGCCGCCGGTGACAAGAAGATCGGCGTCATCAAGGTTGTCCGCGAGATCGTTTCCGGCCTGGGCCTCAAGGAGGCCAAGGACCTGGTCGACGGCGCGCCCAAGCCGCTGCTGGAGAAGGTCGCCAAGGAGGCCGCCGAGGAGGCCAAGACCAAGCTCGAGGCCGCCGGCGCCACCGTCACCGTCAAGTAGGTCAACTGCACGAAAAGCCCCCCGGGACCCCGGGGGCTTTTCGCTTGCTGCTCAGGCCTTCTCAGGCTTTCGAGGCCGCCCGCCGCGACTGTTTGACCCGCTCGGGTGAATCTCCCAGGGCGACAAGCAGGTTGTTGGTCATCGAGTCAAGAACCTCTCCGACGGCCGCGACGTCGTCGCCATAGAACCCGGCCAGTTCGAGCATCACGAACCCGTGCCTCAGCGCCCAGAACTGGGCGGCGGTGGCGACTACTGTTTCGTCATCATCAGGAGAGCCCGCGGTGATCCGGCGGGCCAGCATGCACCGCTGCACCCCGCGCACCGCGTGCGCAAAGCTGGGGATGTGCTGCTCGATCTCCGCGACCGTCAGCGTCAAGACGTTGCCGGCCGGTGCATTGATGCCGTGTGCGCTGGTGCTGCCGAACATCAGGCGATACATGTGCGGCCGCTCGATCGCGTAGCGCCGGTAGGCGCCGCCCATGGTGAACAAGTCGGCCACCGGGTCATCCGTGTCTGCGGCACCGACAGCGCCGCGTCGAACTGCCGCAACCCCTCCTCGGCGACCTCGGCGATAAGCCCCGCATCCCGCCGAAGTGGGTGTACACCGCCATCGTCGACGTCCCGGCGGCACTGGCCACCTTGCGGGTCTGCAGCGCATCGGGCCCGTGCTCGTCCAGCAGGCCGACCGCCGCATGCAGCATCTCGTCGCGAACACTGCGCTCCGGCGCTGACGTTGTCTCCGAAGTCATCCTTGCCATCTTCTCATCGGCGGCGTACCGTTCCAATAACGCTGAAATAACAATGTTATAGGAGTTCAGCCCATGACTTCCACGCAAATCGCCGAATCCCGCAACCCCTACCTCAGCGGCTTTCTGGCGCCGGTGCGCGCCGAAGTGACCGCCACCGACCTTCAGGTCACCGGGCACATCCCCGAGCACCTGGACGGGCGATACCTGCGCAACGGACCCAACCCCGCCGCCGAGGTCGACCCCGCCACCTATCACTGGTTCACCGGCGACGGCATGGTGCACGGGGTGGCGCTGCGCGACGGCAAGGCCTGCTGGTATCGCAACCGCTGGGTGCGCAGCCCGGCCGTTTGCCGCACCCTCGGCGAGCCGACGCCAAACCGGATCGACCCGCGGGCGGGCATGCTCGGCCTGGGCGCCAACACCAACGTGCTGGCCCACGCCGGAAAAACCCTGGCGCTCGTCGAAGGCGGAGTCGCCAACTACGAACTCACCGACGAGCTGGACACCGTCGGGACTTGCGACTTCGACGGCACGCTGGCCGGCGGCTACACCGCCCACCCGCACCGTGATCCCAAAACCGGCGAACTGCACGCGGTGTCCTACTCGTTCGCGCGCGGACGCACGGTGCAGTACTCGGTGATCGACACCCACGGCCACGCCCGTCGCACGGTCGACATCGAGGTGTCCGGGTCGCCGATGATGCACGATTTCTCGCTGACCGAGAAGTATGTGGTGATCTACGACCTACCGGTGACGTTCGACCCGGTGCAGGTGATGCCCGCATCGGTGCCGCGCTGGCTGCGACTGCCCGCCCGGCTGGTGGTGCAGTCGGTGATCGGACGCGTCCGGATCCCCAGCCCGATCGCCGCGAGGGTCAACCGGGACAGCCGTCGCTCGTCCGGCTTCCCGTATGCCTGGAACAACGACTATCCGGCGCGCATCGGCGTCATGCCTCGCGAGGGCACCAATAAAGATGTCCGCTGGTTCGACATCGAGCCGTGCTACGTCTACCACCCGCTCAACGCCTACTCGGAAGTCCGCGACGGGGCCCGCGGAACTGAAGAGGTGCTGGTGCTCGACGTGGTGCGCTACTCGCGGATGTTCGACCGTGACCGGCGTGGGCCGGGCGAGAGCCTGCCCTCCCTGGACCGGTGGACCATCAACCTGGCGACCGGCGCCGTGGGCACCGAATGCCGCGACGACCGGTCGCAGGAGTTTCCTCGAATCAACGAGAACCTAACCGGCGTCCGGCACCGGTTCGGCTACACCGTCGGCATCGACGGGGGATTCCTCGCCGCGGGCGGTCCGGATCTGGTGTCGTCGCTGTACAAGCACGACTACGCCACCGGATCCACCACGGTCGCCGCACTCGATCCCGACCTGCTG
This sequence comes from uncultured Actinomycetota bacterium, assembly GCA_963708995.1. Classification (GTDB taxonomy): domain Bacteria; phylum Actinomycetota; class Actinomycetes; order Mycobacteriales; family Mycobacteriaceae; genus Mycobacterium. The sequence goes on along the minus strand of CAVPUR010000012.1, from coordinate 215,009 downwards.
CTGGGTGAAGTGTGCTTCGTGCCGAACCCAGCAACAGGAGGGGACGCCGGCCCCGAAGAAGACGACGGGATCCTCATGGGCTACGGCTCGCACCGAACCCGAGACGAAGGCCAGTTGTTGCTGCTGGATGCCCAAAGCCTGGAGACGGTCGCGACCGTGCACCTGCCGCAGCGGGTGCCGATGGGCTTTCACGGCAACTGGGCGGCTTCTCCTTAACGGCCGGGCACGCCCGGAACAAGCCCGGGCGAGATTGTTATCTCTGCAACCCTGATGTCACGCCGCCGGCGTGCGCTACAGTGACTCAAGCCACACAAAGGGGCAGGTGGCGGGTATGCGCGTCGACGGAAGGATTTCCCATGGGCATCGCTATCGAGGTGAATGGACTCACGAAGTCCTTCGGATCCTCGAGGATCTGGGAAGACGTGACGCTGGAGATCCCGGCCGGGGAGGTCAGCGTTCTGCTCGGCCCGTCGGGTACCGGCAAGTCGGTGTTCTTGAAGTCCCTGATTGGTCTGCTGCGGCCGGAACGCGGCTCGATCCTCATCGACGGCACCGATATCATCGAATGCTCGGCCAAGGAACTGTACGAGATCCGCACGCTGTTCGGCGTCATGTTCCAGGACGGTGCCCTGTTTGGCTCGATGAACCTCTTCGACAACACCGCCTTCCCGCTGCGCGAGCACACCAAGAAAAAGGAAGGCGAAATCCGTGACATCGTCATGGAGAAGCTCGAGATGGTCGGTCTTGGTGGTGACGAGAAGAAGTTCCCCGGCGAGATCTCCGGCGGTATGCGCAAGCGCGCCGGCCTGGCCCGCTCGTTGGTGCTCGATCCGCAGATCATTTTGTGCGACGAGCCCGACTCCGGTCTGGACCCGGTGCGTACCGCCTACCTGAGCCAGCTGATCTTGGACATCAACGCCCAGATCGACGCCACCATCCTCATCGTGACGCACAACATCAACATCGCCCGCACGGTGCCGGACAACATGGGCATGCTGTTCCGCAGGCACCTGGTCATGTTCGGTCCCCGTGAGGTGCTGCTGACCAGCGACGAGCCGGTGGTGCGCCAGTTCCTCAACGGCCGCCGCATCGGGCCGATCGGCATGTCCGAGGAGAAGGACGAGGCCACCATGGCCGAAGAGCAGGCCATGGTTGACGCGGGTCACCAGGACGGCGGCGTCGAGGAAATCGAGGGCGTGCCCCCGCAGATCGTCGCGACACCGGGAATGCCGGAGCGCAAAGCGGTCGCCCGGCGCCAGGCCCGGGTGCGCGAGATGTTGCACACCCTGCCCAAGAGCGCCCAGGTGGCAATCCTCGATGACCTGGAGGGCACGCACAAGTACGCCGTGCACGAGTTGGGCGGGTAGGACTGTGCTGTCCACAGAAGGGAATTTGTTCGCAAGTTTCACGATAACTTGACGTGTCTGCCCTTGACTGACGGGCGCAAACGGGTCAATCTGTTGGGCAGTATGTGTCCTGTCCGCCGAGGGGTAAGTCGAGAATCGCCAGCCAGCGCCGAAGCCCCCTGGATGGGTTGTTGAGGAATGCGCGCGTCTGCGCTATTGTTGGACGTTGCGCTGGCTACCTCCTGCCCACCTCACCCGCCACCTGACACCGTGGTCTTTGCCTGAGCCCCTTTTCGGCTCAGCTGTTTAGTTGCGCGCGTGGGATACGGGCAGATCGTCCGCCGGCCGAGTTAACACAATTGTCGCGGCGAACAGGCCCGGTGGCCCCGGTTCTCGTGAGTCGCACGAGGTGCTGGAAGGATGCATCTTGGCAGATCGCCAGAGCAAGACGGATCGCCCACAAAGTTCCTCTGACAGCGGAAGTTCCTCTAACAACTCCGTGCCCGGAGCGCCAAACCGAATTTCCTTCGCCAAGCTTCGCGAACCTCTCGAGGTTCCGGGGCTTCTCGACGTGCAAACCGACTCGTTCGAGTGGTTGATCGGTTCGCCCGGCTGGCGAGAGCGCGCGGTTGAGCGCGGGGAGGTCACCCCCAAGGGCGGCCTCGAAGAGGTGCTTGACGAGTTGTCGCCGATCGAGGACTTTTCCGGCTCGATGTCGCTGTCGTTCTCCGACCCGCGGTTCGACGAGGTCAAGGCGCCGGTCGACGAGTGCAAAGACAAGGACATGACGTACGCGGCCCCGCTGTTCGTCACGGCCGAGTTCATCAACAACAACACCGGCGAGATCAAGAGCCAGACGGTGTTCATGGGTGACTTCCCGATGATGACCGAGAAGGGCACCTTCATCATCAACGGGACCGAGCGTGTGGTCGTCAGCCAGCTGGTGCGTTCGCCGGGTGTGTACTTCGACGAGAGCATCGACAAGTCCACCGAGAAGCTGCTGCACAGCGTCAAGGTGATCCCGAGCCGTGGTGCGTGGCTCGAGTTCGACGTCGACAAGCGCGACACCGTCGGTGTCCGTATCGACCGCAAGCGCCGCCAGCCCGTCACCGTGCTGCTCAAGGCGCTGGGCTGGACCAACGAGCAGATCCACGAGCGGTTCGGTTTCTCCGAGATCATGATGTCGACGCTGGAGAAGGACAACACCGCCGGCACCGACGAGGCGCTGCTGGACATCTACCGCAAGCTGCGCCCGGGCGAGCCGCCGACCAAGGAGTCGGCGCAGACCCTGCTGGAGAACCTGTTCTTCAAGGAGAAGCGCTATGACCTGGCCCGCGTGGGCCGCTACAAGGTCAACAAGAAGCTCGGCCTGCACGCGGGTGAGCCGATCACGAGCTCGACGCTGACCGAGGAAGACGTCGTCGCCACCATCGAATATTTGGTCCGCCTGCACGAGGGACAGGCCATGATGACCGTCCCCGGCGGCTCCGAGGTGCCGGTGGAAACCGACGACATCGACCACTTCGGCAACCGCCGCCTGCGCACTGTCGGCGAGCTGATCCAGAACCAGATCCGGGTCGGCATGTCGCGGATGGAGCGCGTCGTCCGGGAGCGGATGACCACTCAGGATGTCGAGGCGATCACGCCCCAGACGCTGATCAACATCCGGCCCGTCGTCGCCGCGATCAAGGAATTCTTCGGCACCAGCCAGCTCTCGCAGTTCATGGACCAGAACAACCCCCTGTCGGGGCTGACCCACAAGCGCCGCCTGTCGGCTCTGGGGCCGGGCGGTCTGTCGCGTGAGCGCGCCGGGCTGGAGGTCCGTGACGTGCACCCGTCGCACTACGGCCGGATGTGCCCGATCGAGACCCCGGAGGGTCCGAACATCGGTCTGATCGGCTCGCTGTCGGTGTACGCGCGGGTCAACCCGTTCGGGTTCATCGAGACGCCGTACCGCAAGGTCGTCGACGGCGTCGTTTCCGACGAGATCCACTACCTGACCGCCGACGAGGAGGACCGCCACGTCGTGGCGCAGGCCAACTCGCCGATCGACGGCGATGGCCGGTTCGTCGAGCCACGCGTCCTGGTCCGCCGCAAGGCGGGCGAGGTCGAGTACGTGCCGTCGTCCGAGGTGGACTACATGGACGTCTCGCCGCGCCAGATGGTGTCGGTGGCCACCGCCATGATTCCGTTCCTTGAGCACGACGACGCCAACCGTGCCCTGATGGGTGCCAACATGCAGCGCCAGGCGGTTCCACTGGTGCGCAGCGAGGCGCCGCTGGTGGGTACCGGCATGGAGCTGCGTGCGGCGATCGACGCCGGCGACGTCGTCGTCGCCGAGGAAGCCGGCGTCATCGAGGAGGTGTCGGCCGACTACATCACCGTGATGCACGACAGCGGCACCCGGCGCACCTACCGGATGCGCAAGTTCGCCCGGTCCAACCACGGCACCTGCGCCAACCAGTCCCCGATCGTCGACACGGGAGACCGCGTCGAGGCCGGCCAGGTGATCGCCGACGGTCCCTGCACCGAAAACGGCGAGATGGCGCTGGGCAAGAACCTGCTCGTCGCGATCATGCCGTGGGAGGGCCACAACTACGAGGACGCGATCATCCTCTCCAACCGTCTGGTTGAGGAGGACGTGCTCACCTCGATCCACATCGAGGAGCACGAGATCGACGCCCGCGACACCAAGCTGGGCGCCGAGGAGATCACCCGGGACATCCCGAACGTCTCCGACGAGGTGCTCGCCGACCTGGACGAGCGCGGCATCGTGCGCATCGGTGCCGAGGTCCGCGACGGTGACATCCTGGTCGGCAAGGTCACCCCGAAGGGGGAGACGGAGCTGACCCCGGAGGAGCGGCTGCTGCGCGCGATCTTCGGCGAGAAGGCCCGTGAGGTCCGCGACACCTCGCTGAAGGTGCCGCACGGGGAATCCGGCAAGGTGATCGGCATCCGGGTGTTCTCCCGCGAGGACGACGACGAACTGCCCGCCGGCGTCAACGAGCTGGTCCGGGTGTACGTGGCCCAGAAGCGCAAGATCTCCGACGGCGACAAGCTGGCCGGACGGCACGGCAACAAGGGCGTCATCGGCAAGATCCTGCCGGCCGAGGACATGCCGTTCCTGCCGGACGGCACCCCGGTGGACATCATCCTGAACACCCACGGTGTGCCGCGACGGATGAACATCGGCCAGATCCTGGAGACCCATCTGGGCTGGGTGGCCAAGTCCGGCTGGAACATCGAGGGTTCGCCCGAATGGGCCGCCAACCTGCCCGCGGCGCTGCAGAACGCCGAGCCGAACGGCATTGTGTCGACGCCGGTGTTCGATGGCGCCAAGGAGGAGGAGCTGCAGGGCCTCTTGTCGTGCACGCTGCCCAACCGCGACGGCGAGGTGATGGTCGACGGCGACGGCAAGGCCGTGCTGTTCGATGGCCGCAGCGGTGAGCCGTTCCCGTATCCGGTGACCGTTGGCTACATGTACATCATGAAGCTGCACCACCTGGTGGACGACAAGATCCACGCCCGCTCCACCGGCCCGTACTCGATGATCACCCAGCAGCCGCTGGGCGGTAAGGCGCAGTTCGGTGGCCAGCGATTCGGTGAGATGGAGTGCTGGGCCATGCAGGCCTACGGCGCTGCGTACACATTGCAGGAGCTGTTGACCATCAAGTCCGACGACACGGTCGGCCGGGTCAAGGTGTACGAGGCGATCGTCAAGGGCGAGAACATCCCCGAGCCCGGCATTCCCGAGTCGTTCAAGGTGCTGCTCAAGGAGCTGCAGTCGCTGTGCCTCAACGTCGAGGTGCTCTCGTCCGACGGCGCGGCCATCGAGCTGCGCGAAGGCGAGGACGAGGACCTGGAACGCGCTGCGGCGAATCTGGGAATCAACTTGTCGCGCAACGAATCTGCGTCCGTTGAGGATCTGGCCTAAATCGCGGCATAGCCGCGGTGCTTAATAGTTACTAAACCCGCAAGGGGAAAGGGAGTTACGTGCTCGACGTCAACTTCTTCGATGAACTCCGTATCGGCCTGGCTACTGCGGAGGACATCAGGCAATGGTCTTACGGCGAGGTCAAGAAGCCGGAGACGATCAACTACCGCACGCTGAAGCCGGAGAAGGACGGCCTGTTCTGCGAGAAGATCTTCGGACCGACTCGCGACTGGGAGTGCTACTGCGGCAAATACAAGCGGGTGCGCTTCAAGGGCATCATCTGTGAGCGCTGTGGCGTCGAGGTGACCCGCGCCAAGGTGCGCCGCGAGCGGATGGGCCACATTGAGTTGGCCGCGCCGGTCACGCACATCTGGTACTTCAAGGGTGTGCCGAGCCGGCTTGGCTACCTGCTCGACTTGGCGCCGAAGGATCTCGAGAAGATCATCTACTTCGCCGCGTATGTCATCACCTCCGTCGACGAGGAGATGCGGCACAACGAGCTGTCGACGCTCGAGGCCGAGATTCTGGTGGAGCGCAAGGGTGTTGAGGATCAGCGTGACGCCGACCTGGAGGCCCGTGCGCAGAAGCTGGAGGCCGACCTGGCCGAGCTGGAGGCCGAGGGCGCGAAAGCCGATGCCCGGCGCAAGGTTCGCGACGGTGGCGAGCGGGAGATGCGCCAGCTCCGCGACCGCGCGCAGCGTGAGCTGGACCGGCTGGAGGACATCTGGAACACCTTCACCAAGCTGGCTCCCAAGCAGCTGATCGTCGACGAGAACCTCTACCGCGAGCTCATCGACCGCTACGGCGAGTACTTCACCGGCGCCATGGGCGCAGAGTCGATTCAGAAGCTGATCGAGAACTTCGACATCGACGCCGAGGCCGACACGTTGCGTGACGTCATCCGAAACGGCAAGGGGCAGAAGAAGCTTCGTGCGCTGAAGCGGCTCAAGGTGGTTGCGGCCTTCCAGCAGTCGGGCAACTCGCCGATGGGCATGGTGCTCGACGCCGTCCCAGTCATCCCGCCGGAGCTGCGGCCGATGGTGCAGCTCGACGGTGGCCGGTTCGCCACCAGCGACCTCAACGACCTGTACCGCCGCGTGATCAACCGCAACAACCGCCTCAAGAGGCTGATCGATCTGGGTGCGCCCGAGATCATCGTCAACAACGAGAAGCGGATGCTGCAGGAGTCCGTGGACGCGCTGTTCGACAACGGCCGCCGCGGCCGCCCGGTCACCGGGCCGGGCAACCGTCCGCTGAAGTCGCTGAGCGATCTGCTCAAGGGCAAGCAGGGCCGGTTCCGTCAGAACCTGCTCGGTAAGCGTGTCGACTACTCCGGCCGTTCGGTCATCGTGGTCGGCCCGCAGCTCAAGCTGCACCAGTGCGGTCTGCCCAAGCTGATGGCGCTGGAGCTGTTCAAGCCGTTCGTGATGAAGCGGCTGGTGGACCTCAACCACGCGCAGAACATCAAGAGCGCCAAGCGAATGGTGGAGCGCCAGCGTCCGCAGGTGTGGGACGTGCTCGAAGAGGTCATCGCCGAGCACCCGGTGCTGCTGAACCGCGCACCCACTCTGCACCGGTTGGGTATCCAGGCCTTCGAGCCAATGCTGGTGGAAGGCAAGGCCATTCAGCTGCACCCGTTGGTCTGTGAGGCGTTCAACGCCGACTTCGACGGCGACCAGATGGCGGTGCACCTGCCGCTGAGCGCCGAGGCGCAGGCCGAGGCCCGCATTCTGATGCTGTCGAGTAACAACATCCTGTCGCCGGCATCCGGTCGCCCGCTGGCCATGCCGCGGCTGGACATGGTGACCGGGCTGTACTACCTGACCACCGAGGTGGACGGCGCCGCCGGCGAATACCAGGCGTCGGCAAAGGATCAGCCGGAAGTCGGTGTGTACTCCTCACCGGCCGAGGCGATCATGGCGGTCGACCGTGGTGTGCTCTCGGTGCGGTCCAAGATCAAGGTGCGGCTGACCCAGCTGCGTCCGCCTGCCGAGATCGAGGCCGAGCAGTTCGGCGCCAACGGCTGGCAGCCGGGCGATGCCTGGATGGCCGAGACCACGCTGGGCCGGGTGATGTTCAACGAGCTGTTGCCGCTGGGCTATGCGTTCGTGAACAAGCAGATGCACAAGAAGGTGCAGGCTGCCATCATCAACGACTTGGCCGAGCGCTACCCGATGATCGTGGTTGCGCAGACCGTCGACAAGCTCAAGGACACCGGCTTCTACTGGGCGACCCGTAGCGGTGTCACGGTCTCGATGGCCGACGTGCTGGTGCCGCCGCGCAAGAAGGAGATCCTCGACCACTACGAAGAGCGGGCCGAGAAGGTCGAAAAGCAGTTCCAGCGTGGCGCTTTGAACCACGACGAGCGCAACGAGGCGCTGGTGGAGATCTGGAAGGAAGCCACCGATGAGGTGGGTCAGGCGCTGCGGGACCACTACCCGGTCGACAACCCGATCATCACGATCGTCGACTCGGGTGCCACGGGTAACTTCACCCAGACCCGCACCCTGGCCGGCATGAAGGGTTTGGTGACCAACCCGAAGGGTGAGTTCATCCCGCGCCCGGTCAAGTCGTCGTTCCGTGAGGGCCTGACCGTGCTGGAGTACTTCATCAACACCCACGGTGCACGAAAGGGCTTGGCGGACACCGCGTTGCGTACCGCCGACTCCGGGTACCTGACCCGTCGTCTGGTAGACGTCTCGCAGGACGTCATCGTCCGCGAGCATGACTGCCAGACCGAGCGTGGCATCGTCGTCGAGCTGGCCGAGCGTCAGCCCGACGGGACGCTGATCCGCGACCCGTACATCGAAACATCGGCGTACGCACGGACTTTGGGTACCGACGCGGTCGACGAGGCCGGCAACGTCGTCGTCGCCCGCGGCGAGGACCTGGGCGACCCCTCGATCGATGCCCTGCTCGCTGCGGGCATCACGTCGATCAAGGTGCGTTCGGTGCTCACATGCACGACCGGCACCGGTGTGTGCGCGACCTGCTACGGGCGGTCCATGGCCACCGGCAAGCTGGTCGACATCGGCGAAGCCGTCGGCATCGTCGCGGCGCAGTCCATCGGTGAGCCCGGCACGCAGCTGACCATGCGTACCTTCCACCAGGGTGGCGTCGGTGAGGACATCACCGGCGGTCTGCCGCGGGTCCAGGAGCTGTTCGAGGCGCGAATCCCGCGCGGTAAGGCGCCCATCGCCGACGTCACCGGGCGGGTCCAGCTCGAGGACGGCGAGCGCTTCTACAAGATCACGGTCGTTCCCGACGACGGTGGCGAGGAAGTCGTTTACGACAAGCTGTCCAAGCGGCAGCGACTGCGTGTGTTCAAGCACGAGGACGGATCCGAGCGGGTGCTGTCGGACGGCGACCACGTCGAGGTGGGTCAGCAGCTGATGGAAGGCTCCGCCGACCCGCACGAGGTGCTACGGGTGCAGGGCCCGCGCGAGGTGCAGATCCACCTGGTCCGCGAGGTCCAGGAGGTGTACCGCGCACAGGGTGTGTCGATCCACGACAAGCACATCGAGGTGATCGTTCGCCAGATGCTGCGCCGGGTCACCATCATCGACTCGGGCGCGACGGAGTTCCTGCCCGGCTCGTTGATCGACCGTGCGGAGTTCGAGGCGGAGAACCGTCGGGTGGTGGCCGAGGGCGGCGAGCCCGCCGCCGGCCGTCCGGTGCTGATGGGTATCACCAAGGCCTCGCTGGCCACCGACTCGTGGCTGAGCGCGGCGTCGTTCCAGGAGACCACGCGAGTGCTGACCGATGCGGCGATCAACTGCCGCAGCGACAGGCTCAACGGTCTGAAGGAGAACGTGATCATCGGCAAGCTGATCCCGGCGGGTACCGGTATCAACCGCTACCGCAACATCCAGGTGCAGCCCACCGAGGAGGCCCGGGCGGCGGCGTACACGATCCCGTCGTACGAGGATCAGTACTACAGCCCGGACTTCGGCCAGGCGACCGGAGCCGCGGTTCCGCTGGACGACTACGGGTATTCCGACTACCGCTAGGTTTCGGTAGCGCGACCAGACGCAAAAGCCCCCGCACGCGCGGCGTGTCGGGGGCTTTTGCGTCTGCTCGCCACAATGTGGTGACCCACTAGACTGGCCGAATGCTCATCGGTTCTCATGTCAGCCCGACCGATCCGCTCGCCGCAGCGCAGGCCGAGGGCGCTGACGTCGTGCAGATATTCCTCGGCAACCCGCAGAGCTGGAAGGCGCCCAAGCCACGTGAGGACGCGGGGCTGCTGAAAGCGGCGGCCCTGCCGATCTACGTGCACGCCCCCTACCTGATCAACGTCGCGTCGGCGAACAACCGGGTGCGAATCCCGTCGCGCAAGATCCTGCAACAGACGTGTGACGCGGCGGCCGATATCGGCGCCGCGGCGGTGATCGTCCACGGCGGCCACGTCGCCGACGACAACGACCTCGACGAGGGTTTCCAGCGCTGGGGCAAGGCGCTCGACCAGCTGGAGACCAAGGTTCCGGTGTATCTGGAGAACACAGCCGGCGGCGACCACGCGATGGCGCGCCACTTCGACATCATCGCGCGGCTCTGGGATGTCATCGGCGACAAGGGGATTGGCTTCTGCCTGGACACCTGTCACGCGTGGGCGGCGGGTGAGGCGCTGGTGGATGCCGTGGACCGCATCAAGGCCATCACCGGCCGCATCGACCTCGTGCACTGCAACGATTCCAAGGACGCTGCCGGCTCGGGGCGTGACCGCCACGCCAACTTGGGCAGTGGCCAGATCGACACCGGCCTGCTGGTGGCGGCGGTCAAAGCGGCTGATGCGCCGACCATTTGCGAAACCGCCGACGAGGGCCGCAAGGACGACATCGCGTTCCTGCGAGAAGAGACAAACGGCTAATCACCCGTGTTCGGCAGACGCGCCGCGCTTCTCGGCGCAGCACTCATCCTCGCGGGTTGCACGCTGTGGGAGGACGAGAAGCTGCCGTCGGGCTTCGTAAACGGCACCAGCCTCCACCACATCAGTGTCGGGGGACTCGATCGCAGTTATCGGCTCTACAAGCCCGCGGGTGCGCCCGCGTCGGCGCCGCTGGTCGTCATGCTGCACGGCTTTTCTGGCAGTGGCAAGCAGGCCGAAAGCGATTACAAATGGGACGGATTGGCCGATTCGGGCAAGTTCGTCGTCGTCTACCCGGATGGCCTCAACCGGGCCTGGAACGTCAACGGGGAAAGCTGCTGCGGCCGGTCCGGACGTGAAGGCGTCGACGACGTCGGCTTCATCAGCGCGGCCATTGCCGAGATCACCACGAACCTCGCCATCGACCCCCGCAAGGTCTATGCCACCGGCATGAGCAACGGCGGCATCATGTCCTACACGCTGGCGTGCACCACCGACATTTTCGCGGCGATAGGCCCGGTCGCCGGCATCCAGCTGAACCCGTGCCGGTCCCCGCATCCGACGTCGGTCATGGCGGTACACGGCACCGCGGATCGTCTTGTTCCCTACGGTGGTGGGCAGGGTTTCAGCGTCATCAACGGTCCATCGGTGCCAGACGTGAATGCGTTCTGGCGCAACGTTGATCAGTGCGGCGCCCCGGCTATCACGACCAATGGCCCGGTAACCACGTCGACCGCCGCATGTGCCGACAACCGCGGCGCCGTGCTCATCACGGTCGACCAGGGTATCCACGAGTGGCCGCCCTTCGCTACCGGGACGCTGTGGGAGTTCTTCGCCGCACACTCGCGCTAGTATTACGTCCCTTGTGCAATTGTCGAAAAAATGTAACATGGGTGGCATGCCAGACACCCACGTCGTCACCAACCAGGTTCCGCCCCTGCAGGAGTACAACCCCGCCACGTCCCCGGCGCTCGTCGAGGCGCTGATCCGCGAGGGCGGCCAGTGGGGCCTGGACCAGGTGAACGAGCTCGGAGCGATCAACGGCAGCCGCGAAGCCCAGCGCTGGGGTGAGCTCGCCGACCGCAATCGACCCGTCCTGCACAGCCACGACCAGTACGGGCACCGCATCGACGAAGTGGACTACGACCCGGCCTACCACGAGCTGATGCGCACGGCGATCCGCCACGGCCTGCACGCCGCACCGTGGGCCGACGACCGGCCGGGCGCGCACGTGGTGCGGGCCGCCTTGACCTCGGTGTGGACCGTCGAGCCCGGCCATGTCTGTCCGATCTCGATGACGTATGCCGTCGTGCCGGCGCTGCGCTTCAACCCCGAGCTGGCGGCTGTCTACGAGCCCTTGCTGACCAGCCGCGAGTACGACCCGGAGCTCAAGCTGGCCACCACCAAGCCCGGTATCACCGCGGGCATGTCGATGACCGAGAAGCAGGGCGGCTCCGACGTGCGCGCCGGTACCACCGAGGCAACTCCGAACGCCGACGGCACCTACAGCCTGACCGGCCACAAGTGGTTCACCTCGGCGCCGATGTGCGACATCTTCCTGGTCCTTGCGCAGGCGCCAAATGGGCTGTCCTGCTTCATGTTGCCGCGCATCCTGCCCGACGGCACCCGGAACCGGATGTTTCTGCAACGGCTCAAGGACAAGCTGGGCAATCACGCCAACGCCTCGAGTGAGGTCGAATACGACGGCGCCACCGCGTGGTTGGTCGGTGAGGAAGGCCGCGGCGTACCGACCATCATCGAGATGGTCAACCTCACCCGGCTGGACTGCACCCTGGGCAGTGCCACCAGCATGCGCACCGGTCTGACTCGCGCTATCCACCACGCCCAGCACCGAAAGACCTTCGGCGCCTACCTGATCGACCAGCCGCTGATGCGCAACGTGCTGGCGGACCTGGCCGTGGAGGCCGAGGCCGCCACGATGGTCGCGATGCGGATGGCTGGCGCCACCGACAAGGCGGTTCGCGGAGACCAGACCGAAGCGCTGTTCCGCCGCATCGGCCTGGCGGCCAGCAAGTATTGGGTGTGCAAGCGTTCCACCCCGCATGCCGCGGAGGCACTAGAATGCCTGGGCGGCAACGGCTACGTCGAGGAATCCGGGATGCCACGGCTGTACCGTGAGGCGCCGCTGATGGGCATCTGGGAGGGCTCGGGCAATGTCAGCGCGCTGGATACGTTACGCGCCATGGCAACTCGCCCCGAATGCATCGAGGTGCTGTTCGACGAGCTGGCGCAGAGTACGGGCCAGGATGCTCGGCTGGACGGCCACGTCGAAATCCTGCGGCAGCAACTGAGCGATCTCGAGACCATTCAGTACCGCGCCCGCAAGGTCGCCGAGGACATCTGCCTGGCGTTGCAGGGGTCGCTGCTGGTGCGCCATGGGCATCCCGCCGTCGCCGAGGCGTTCCTGACGACCCGGCTCGCCGGCCAGTGGGGCGGGGCATTCGGCACCATGCCGACCGGGCTGGACCTGGCGCCCATCCTTGAACGTGCTCTGGTAAAGGGCTGAGCCACAACGTGACTCACGCGATCAGGCCGGTCGACTTCGACAATCTGAAAACGATGACCTACGAGGTCACCGACCGGGTTGCCCGGATCACCTTCAACCGGCCCGATAAGGGCAACGCGATCATCGCCGATACGCCGCTCGAGCTGTCGGCGTTGGTGGAGCGCGCGGACCTGGATCCCAAAGTGCACGTGATCCTGGTGTCCGGTCGCGGCGAGGGTTTTTGCGCGGGCTTCGACTTGAGCGCCTACGCCGATCGCACCGGCTCGACCGGCGGTACCGGCGCTTATCAAGGCACGGTGCTGGACGGCAAGACCCAGGGCGTCAATCATCTGCCCAACCAGCCGTGGGACCCGATGATCGACTACCAGATGATGAGCCGCTTCGTGCGCGGGTTCTCCAGCTTGCTGCACGCCGACAAGCCGACGGTGGTTAAGATCCACGGCTACTGCGTGGCCGGCGGCACCGACATCGCACTGCACGCCGACCAGGTGATCGCCGCCGCCGACGCCAAGATCGGTTACCCGCCGACGCGGGTGTGGGGAGTCCCGGCGGCCGGGCTGTGGGCGCACCGGCTCGGCGACCAGCGTGCCAAACGGCTGCTGTTCACCGGCGATTGCATCACCGGCGCGCAAGCCGCCGAGTGGGGCCTGGCGGTCGAGGCGCCGGACGCCAAGGACCTCGACGAGCGCACCGAGCGGCTGGTGGAGCGGATCGCGGCGGTGCCGGTCAACCAGTTGATCATGGTCAAGCTCGCGCTGAATTCCGCTCTGCTGCAACAGGGTGTGGCCACCAGCAGGATGGTCAGCACCGTGTTCGACGGCGTCGCCCGGCACACGCCCGAGGGGCATGCCTTCGTCGCCGACGCGGTCGAGCACGGTTTCCGGGATGCGGTCAAGCACCGCGACGAGCCGTTCGGTGATTACGGCCGTCAAGCCTCCCAGGTTTGAGGCAGGTGTAACCCATGCCCAACATGACGGCCCGGTCAGTGGTGCTCAGCGTGCTGCTCGGTGCCCATCCGGCGTGGGCCAGCGCGAGCGAATTGATCAGGCTCACCGCCGATTTCGGTATCAAGGAGACAACGTTACGGGTCGCGCTGACCCGCATGGTCAGTGGCGGTGACCTGATCCGCTCGGCCGACGGCTACCGGCTTTCCGACCGGTTGCTGGCCCGTCAGCGCCGCCAGGACGAAGCCATGCGGCCCCGGGTCAAGGGTTGGCACGGGGACTGGGTCGTGCTGATCGTGACCAGCGTGGGCACCGATGCCCGTACCCGGGCCGCGCTGCGAACCACCATGCACCACAAGCGTTTCGGTGAGCTGCGTGAAGGCGTGTGGATGCGGCCCGACAACCTCGACCTCGAGCTGGACCACGAGATGGCGGCCCGGGTGCGAGTCCTGAAGGCGCGCGACGACGAACCTGCTGAGCTGGCCGGCCAGCTATGGGACCTGTCCGGCTGGGTCGACACCGGCCGTCGGCTGCTCGACGAGATGACCCTGAATAGCCAAGCCACCGACGTTCCCGGCCGGTTCGTGGTGGCCGCCGCGATGGTGCGCCACCTGCTCACCGACCCGATGCTGCCCGCCGAATTGCTGCCCGCTGATTGGCCCGGCGCCGCGCTGCGCGCCGCCTACCACGACTTCGCCAAAGAACTTTCCGAACGACGCGACATGACCCAACTCCTGGAGGCGACATGAGTGACCCGGTGCGTGTGGAGCGCAACGGCCCGGTGACCACGGTGATCCTGCAACGGCCGGCCGCGCGTAATGCCGTCAACGGCCCGACGGCCGCGGCGCTGTATGCGGCCTTCGAGCAGTTCGACCGTGACGACAGCGCTTCGGTGGCCGTGCTGTGGGGTGATGGCGGAACCTTCTGCGCGGGAGCGGATTTGAAGGCGTTCGGGACGCCGGATGCCAACGCCGTGCACCGCACCGGTCCCGGCCCGATGGGCCCGTCGCGGATGGTGCTGTCCAAACCGGTGATCGCCGCGGTCAGCGGTTACGCCGTCGCCGGGGGTCTGGAGTTGGCGTTGTGGTGCGATCTGCGGGTGGCTGAGGAGGATGCCGTGTTCGGCGTGTTCTGCCGCCGATGGGGAGTGCCGCTCATCGACGGTGGCACGGTGCGACTGCCGCGGCTGATCGGGCACAGCCGCGCGATGGACATGATCCTCACCGGCCGCGCGGTACAGGCCGATGAAGCGCTGGCAATGGGGTTGGCAAATCGTGTGGTGCCCAAGGGCGAAGCCCGGCGGGCGGCCGAGGAGCTGGCCGCTCAGCTGGCCGCACTGCCGCAGCAGTGCATGCGCTCGGATCGGCTCTCGGCGCTGCGCCAGTGGGGATTGTCAGAATCCGAGGCCATAGACGTCGAATTCGCCAGCATCTCCCGCGTCGCCGCCGAAGCCAACGAAGGGGCCGGACGGTTCGCCGCGGGAGCCGGTCGCCACGGCGCGACCGCGAGCTAGCGGTCAGCTGCCCTTCTTGATGTTGTTGTTCGTGCCGATGTTGTCGACCTTGGGGTCGCCATCCTTATAGGTGATGGTGTTCTCGACGCCCAGCACCGTGATGCGGGTATTGATCTTGTCGATGGTGATCTTATTGCCGGTGCCCCCGATGCTGACCGTCTCGCACGTTCCGGTGACGGTCAGCGTGTTGTTCGATCCGGCGACGTTCAGGGATTTCCCGTTGGCGCAGTCAAGGGTCGCGGTGGTGTTGAACGAACCGTACTCCAGCGAGTTGCCGATCTCGACTGAAGTGCTCACGCTATTGCCGCCCGATGTCGTGGTCGTCGCGGCCGCGCTGGTGCTCGTAGGCGCGGTGGTGGTGGTTGTTCCAGACGTCGGGGCGCCGCCTGGGGGGTTGGCGGTCGAACTACAGCCGGCCAGTCCGAAAGCCGCCGGCACAACAGTCAGCGCCGCGGCGAGGGCGGCCAGTCGGGACGAGTGGTCAAACGTACGGACGCGCATTGTCTGTTGACTCCCCTTTGGTCTGGTTGATGAGGTCGAGTTGCTTCAGGGGCCGACCCGCTGGAGTCGGTTGACCATGCCGAGTTCGCGGCCGCGGTCCCAGATGATCGGGTCGCCATTGTGGAAGAACACCGTTTCGTCGTAGCCGTAGACGGTGATGTCGTGCGTCACGGAGTCGGCGACGACCGTGTTGGACGAGCCCATCACCGTGACCGCCCAGCAGTTTCCCTTCGCCGTGACGATATTTGACGTGCCATTGACCATTAGGGTGGCGTCGTTGCAGTCCAGCACCTGCTCGATGCCCTGCCCGATGACGTGGGTGTCACCGTTCTTGGCGTGCGCGGTCGGCGCGGGCCCGAAAAGGACAGCCGGGGCGGCGGCGAAGGTGACGACACAGGTAGCCAGCGACCCGGCGAGGCGTGTCCATTTCACGTCCATGTCACGGGGCCCCCTTCGCTATCGCGAGTGATGTGCGAAAAAGCCTACGTGCATTTGCCAGCGTGATGAACAGGTTCTTTGCATTTACCGGATGCGGCCCCCACCCCGCGTCTGGCTCGGTGATTTCAGCGCGCGGTCAACTAGAGTCATTAGTTCAACGTCCGCCGAGAAACGGTCATCGCAACCGAAGGGCAATCGCCATGGCAGCTCAGCCGGAACCTCCGGGACCTCCGTCAGCGGGTGGGCGCCAGCGAACAGGCCGATCGGCCGCCCGCCCGGGAAAGCTGAGCCGCGACAGCATCGTCGACGGCGCACTCACATTCCTGGACCGGGAGGGCTGGGACTCGCTGACCATCAACGCGCTGGCGACGCAGCTGGGGACCAAGGGGCCGTCGCTGTACAACCACGTGGACAGCCTGGAGGACCTGCGTCGCGCCGTGCGGATCCGGGTGATCGACGACATCATCATGATGCTGAACCGGGTGGGCGAGGGCCGCCCGCGCGACGACGCGATCTTGGTCATGGCCGCCGCCTACCGCAGCTACGCGCATCACCACCCCGGGCGGTACTCGGCGTTCACCCGCATGCCGTTGGGTGGTGATGACCCGGAGTACGCCGCCGCGACCAGGGGAGCGGCGGCCCCGGTGATCTCGGTGCTGTCCTCCTACGGGCTCGGCGGCGACGAGGCCTTCCATGCTGCGCTGGAGTTTTGGTCGGCGATGCACGGGTTTGTGCTGCTGGAAATGACCGGCGTCATGGACGACATCGACACCGACGTGGTGTTCTCCGAAATGGTGCTGCGCCTGGCAGTCAGCTTGGACAGGCGCACCGCGGCCGGTGGCGCCAAGTCCACTTGAGGCCCCCTTGAGGCCCACTTAGGTCGGCCACGGAACTCGCTTTGACCTGCCAGACCGCCGACGGGTATTGTAGTTCCTCGTGCCTGGCGGCTTGCGGCGCCTGACGTAAGGAAGCGGATGCCGGGCCAATTCGTGTGTCCACGATGCAACGGCTGGGTGCGGTGCTAAGTGCGTGCGACACACCCGGCCGCGGGGTAGTGGATTTACACTGAATCCGCTCCAAGGCGGGGCATAACTGCAGTACACAGACTTTTTGAAGCAGCAACAAACACGTCGAACACAGAAAGCCGGTAGATGCCAACCATTCAGCAGCTGGTCCGCAAGGGTCGTCGGGACAAGATCGCCAAGGTCAAGACCGCGGCTCTGAAGGGCAGCCCGCAGCGTCGTGGTGTGTGCACCCGCGTGTACACCACCACTCCGAAGAAGCCGAACTCGGCGCTTCGGAAGGTCGCGCGTGTGAAGCTGACGAGTCAGGTCGAGGTCACGGCATACATCCCCGGTGAGGGCCACAATCTGCAGGAGCACTCGATGGTGCTGGTGCGTGGCGGCCGAGTCAAGGACCTGCCGGGCGTGCGGTACAAGATCATCCGCGGTTCGCTGGACACCCAGGGTGTCAAGAACCGCAAGCAGGCTCGCAGCCGCTACGGCGCCAAGAAGGAGAAGAGCTAATGCCGCGCAAGGGGCCCGCGCCCAAGCGTCCGCTGGTCAACGACCCGGTCTACGGGTCGCAGCTGGTGACGCAGCTCGTCAACAAAGTCCTGCTGGACGGGAAGAAATCGCTGGCCGAACGCATTGTTTATGGTGCGCTCGAACAAGCCCGTGACAAGACCGGCACCGATCCGGTCGTCACTCTGAAGCGCGCCATGGACAACGTCAAGCCCGCCCTTGAGGTGCGCAGCCGCCGCGTCGGTGGCGCGACCTACCAGGTCCCGGTCGAGGTGCGCCCGGAACGCTCGGTGACGCTGGCACTGCGTTGGTTGGTCAGCTTCTCCAAGCAACGCCGGGAAAAGACCATGATCGAGCGCCTGGCGAACGAGATCTTGGACGCCAGCAATGGCCTGGGTGCCGCCGTCAAGCGACGCGAGGACACCCACAAGATGGCCGAGGCCAACCGCGCCTTCGCGCACTATCGCTGGTAGGCCGAAATCGGCGCCAATTGGCAGAGTGGCCGGGCGCAAACCGACAGCGAACTACTACGCAACCGAAAGAGTGGGAAGACTTCTGTGGCACAGAAGGACGTGCTGACCGACCTCACCAAGGTCCGCAACATCGGCATCATGGCGCACATCGACGCCGGCAAGACGACGACGACGGAGCGCATCCTTTACTACACCGGGATCAGCTACAAGATCGGTGAGGTCCACGACGGCGCCGCCACCATGGACTGGATGGAGCAGGAGCAGGAACGCGGCATCACCATCACCTCCGCGGCGACCACCTGCTTCTGGAACGACAACCAGATCAACATCATCGACACCCCCGGGCACGTCGACTTCACCGTCGAGGTGGAGCGTTCCCTGCGGGTGCTTGACGGTGCCGTAGCCGTGTTCGACGGGAAAGAAGGCGTTGAGCCGCAGTCTGAGCAGGTCTGGCGGCAGGCCGACAAGTACGACGTCCCGCGGATCTGCTTCGTCAACAAGATGGACAAGGTCGGCGCCGACTTCTACTTCTCCGTGCGGACCATGGAGGAGCGGTTGGGCGCCAACGTCATCCCGATCCAGCTGCCCGTCGGCTCCGAGGGCGACTTCGAAGGCGTCGTCGACCTGGTCGAGATGAACGCCAAGGTGTGGCGTGGCGAGACGAAGCTGGGCGAAACCTACGACACCATCGAGATCCCGGCCGAGCTTGCCGAGAAGGCCGACGAGTACCGCACCAAGCTGCTCGAGGCGGTCGCCGAGACCGACGAGGCGCTGCTCGAGAAGTACTTCGGTGGGGAAGAACTGACCGTCGACGAGATCAAGGGCGCGATCCGGAAGCTGACCATCAGCTCGGAGGCGTACCCCGTCCTGTGCGGCAGCGCGTTCAAGAACAAGGGCGTGCAGCCCATGCTGGACGCGGTCATCGACTACCTGCCCTCGCCGCTGGACGTGCCGCCGGCGATCGGCCACGCGCCGGGCAAAGAGGACGTGGAGATCGTACGCAAGCCGTCGACCGACGAGCCGTTCTCCGCGCTGGCGTTCAAGGTCGCCACCCACCCGTTCTTCGGCAAGCTGACCTACGTCCGGGTGTACTCGGGCAAGGTCGACTCCGGCAGCCAGGTCATCAACGCCACCAAGGGCAAAAAAGAGCGTCTGGGCAAGCTCTTCCAGATGCACTCCAACAAGGAAAACCCGGTGGAGACCGCGTCGGCGGGACACATCTATGCGGTGATCGGTCTGAAAGACACCACCACCGGTGACACCCTGAGCGATCCGAACAACCAGATTGTGCTCGAATCGATGACCTTCCCCGCCCCGGTCATCGAGGTGGCCATCGAGCCCAAGACCAAGAGCGACCAGGAGAAGCTGAGCCTGTCGATCCAGAAGCTCGCCGAAGAGGACCCGACCTTCAAGGTGCACCAGGACGTCGAGACCGGCCAGACCGTGATCGGCGGCATGGGCGAGCTGCACCTGGACATCCTGGTGGACCGCATGCGCCGCGAGTTCAAGGTCGAGGCCAACGTCGGCAAGCCGCAGGTCGCCTACAAGGAGACGATCAAGCGGAGGGTGGAAAAGGTCGAGTACACCCATAAGAAGCAGACGGGCGGCTCGGGCCAGTTCGCCAAGGTGCTGATCAGCCTCGAGCCGTTTCACGGGGAGGACGGCGCCACCTACGAGTTCGAGAGCAAAGTCACCGGGGGACGCATCCCGCGCGAGTACATCCCTTCGGTGGACGCCGGCGCGCAGGACGCCATGCAGTACGGCGTGCTGGCCGGCTACCCGCTGGTGAACTTGAAGGTCACCCTGCTCGACGGGGCCTTCCACGAGGTCGACTCGTCGGAGATGGCGTTCAAGATCGCCGGCTCGATGGTGCTGAAAAAGGCTGCGCAGCAAGCACAGCCGGTGATCCTGGAACCGATCATGGCCGTCGAGGTCACCACGCCCGAGGACTACATGGGCGATGTGATCGGCGACCTGAACTCCCGCCGTGGCCAGATCCAGGCCATGGAGGAGCGGGCAGGTGCGCGCGTCGTCAGAGCGCACGTGCCGCTGTCGGAGATGTTCGGCTACGTCGGCGACCTTCGGTCAAAGACTCAAGGCCGGGCGAACTACTCCATGGTGTTCGACAACTACGCCGAAGTGCCGGCACAGGTGTCGAAGGAGATCATCGCGAAGGCGACTGGAGAGTAAACCGAGGCGTACGCGTAAGCTGACGCGGTTAGCACGCGGCACAACTAAGAAAACATCAACACTGCTTTTTCAAGCACCAACAAGTCCAGGAGGACACAGAAGTGGCGAAGGCGAAGTTCCAGCGGACCAAGCCCCACGTCAACATTGGGACCATCGGTCACGTTGACCACGGCAAGACCACCCTGACCGCGGCTATCACCAAAGTGCTGCACGATAAGTTCCCCGACCTGAACGAGTCGAAGGCGTTCGACCAGATCGACAACGCCCCTGAGGAGCGTCAGCGCGGTATCACCATCAACATCGCGCACGTCGAGTACCAGACCGACAAGCGGCACTACGCCCACGTCGACGCCCCCGGTCACGCCGACTACATCAAGAACATGATCACCGGTGCCGCCCAGATGGACGGCGCGATCCTGGTGGTCGCGGCCACCGACGGCCCGATGCCGCAGACGCGCGAGCACGTGCTGCTCGCCCGTCAGGTGGGCGTGCCCTACATCCTGGTCGCGCTGAACAAGGCCGACGCCGTGGACGACGAGGAGCTGCTCGAGCTCGTCGAGCTGGAGGTCCGCGAACTGCTCGCGGCCCAGGAGTTCGACGAGGAGGCTCCGGTCATCCGTGTCTCGGCGCTGAAGGCCCTCGAGGGCGACGCGAAGTGGGTCTCGTCCGTCGAGGAGCTGATGGACGCGGTCGACGAGTCGATTCCGGACCCGGTCCGCGACACCGAGAAGCCGTTCCTGATGCCAGTCGAGGACGTCTTCACCATCACCGGCCGTGGCACGGTGGTCACCGGTCGTGTGGAGCGCGGCGTGATCAATGTCAACGAGGAAGTTGAGATCGTCGGCATCAAGCCGACCAGCACCAAGACCACGGTCACTGGTGTGGAGATGTTCCGCAAGCTGCTCGACCAGGGCCAGGCCGGCGACAACGTCGGGCTGCTGCTGCGTGGCATCAAGCGTGAGGACGTCGAGCGCGGTCAGGTCGTCGTCAAGCCCGGCACCACCACGCCGCACACCGAGTTCGAGGGTCAGGTCTACATCCTGTCCAAGGACGAGGGCGGCCGGCACACGCCGTTCTTCAACAACTACCGTCCGCAGTTCTACTTCCGCACCACGGACGTGACCGGTGTGGTGACGTTGCCGGAGGGCACCGAGATGGTGATGCCCGGTGACAACACCAACATCAACGTGAAGCTGATCCAGCCCGTCGCCATGGACGAGGGTCTGCGCTTCGCGATCCGTGAGGGTGGCCGCACCGTCGGCGCCGGCCGGGTCGTCAAGATCATCAAGTAGAGCGCTGTACGTAGCGAAGCCCGGATCGCCGATTTCGGCGGTCCGGGCTTCGCTGCTACTCGGGCCGAACCTTCCCGTCAGCAAACTCCGGCGCTTGAATGGCCCCATTGAGTCTTAGTGGCCGGCGGAGTCGCCACCGGTCTCAAGGGCCACGGCGGCGACGGCGGCAACGGCAGGCAGACCACCGGGACGGCGGGCGCCGGCGGTGCCGGCGGTCCGCTGTTCGGTGCGCACGGTCGCGCCGGCACTGTGTTGCCGTGACGTTTGCCTTTAGGCGTCGGAGCTCAAAAACTGTGATCGGTAGCGCCAATGCGAGCGCTAGTCTGACGGCAACTTTCCGGCGAGGCGAGGAGCGGACACGTGTTGGCACGCTATCTGAAGGCCCAGTTACTGGTTTTGCTGTGCGGCGGCCTGGTAGGGCCGATATTTCTGGTCGTCTACTTTGCTCTGGGGCAGCTGAGCCTGCTGCAGTGGATGCTTTATGTCGGTCTGCTCGTCAGCGTGGCCGACGTGCTCATTGCGCTCTGGTTGGCGAACTTCGGCGCGAAATCGGCTGCCAAGACGGCCGAGCTCGAGCAGTACGGCGTGCTGGCGCTCGCCCAAATCACCGGGCTCAGCGAGACGGGGACCCGGATCAACGAGCAACCGCTGGTGAAGCTGGACCTGCACATCTCCGGACCGGGGTTGGTGCCGTTCGACAGTCAAGACCGGGTGATCGCCAACGTCACTCGGCTGGGTAACCTCACGGCGCGCAAGCTCGTCGTCTTGGTCAACCCCACCACCCAGCAGTACCAGATCGACTGGGAGCGTAGCGCTTTGGTCAACGGCCTGGTGCCCGCGCAGTTCACCCTCGCCGAAGACAACAGGACCTACGACCTCAGCGGCCAGGCCGGCCCGCTCATGGAGATCCTGCAGATCCTCAAGGCCAACAATGTCCCGCTCAACCGGATGGTCGACATTCGATCGAATCCGGCTCTGCGCCAGCAGATCCAGGCGGTGGTGCGCCGCGCGGTCCAGCAGCAGGCGCCCGCCGCGCAGCCGGCACCGGTTGCCGCGCCGCAGCAGTCGGTCGCCCAGCGGCTTCAGGAGCTGGAGACGCTGCGCACCAGCGGGGCCTTGACTGAACAGGAATACACCGCCAGACGCGCCCAGATCATCTCCGAAATCTGACGGCCAGCAGTCCCCCGCAAGCGGGAGGTACCCGCAGCAAAACCCTCATTTTCGGCAGCGAAATGGGACTTTTGCGTCTGCTCACCGAGAGGGTGGGGCCAACTAGAACACGTTTCAGTTTCGCTGCTAGCCTGTCAGTCGTGGTTGGGCAGACCGGATCATTGCAAGGGCGCGTGGCATTTATTACCGGCGCCGCTCGTGCGCAGGGGCGGGCGCATGCGGTGCGGCTGGCCAGGGAAGGCGCCGACATCATCGCGCTGGACATCTGCGCGCCGGTGTCCGACACCCTGAGCTACCCGCCGGCCACCCCGGAAGACCTCGGCGAGACCGTCCGATTGGTGGAAGCCGAGGGCCGCAAGGTGCTGGCCCGCGAGGTGGACATCCGCGACGACCCGGCGGTGCGGCAACTGGTGGCCGACGGCGTTGAGCAGTTCGGCCGGCTGGACATCCTGGTGGCCAATGCCGGCGTGCTGGGCTGGGGCCGGCTCTGGGAACTCACCGATGAGCAGTGGGACACCGTCATCGGGGTGAACTTGACCGGCACGTGGCGCACCCTGCGTGCCGCGGTGCCCGCCATGATCGAGGCCGGCAACGGCGGTTCCATTGTCATCGTCAGTTCGTCCGCGGGATTGAAGGCGACCCCGGGCAACGGCCATTACTCGGCCAGCAAGCACGGGCTCACCGCGCTGACCAACTCGCTGGCCATCGAACTCGGCGAATACAACATCCGGGTCAACTCCATCCATCCCTACTCCGTCGACACCCCGATGATCGAGCCGGAGGCGATGATGCAGATATTTGCCGATCATCCCCGTTTCGTACACAGCTTCCCGCCAATGCCGTTGCAGTACAAGGGGTTTATGACGGCCGACGAGGTGTCCGACGTGGTGGCGTGGCTCGCTGGTGACGGGTCGGGCACGTTGTCGGGCACGCAGATCCCGGTGGATAAGGGTGCCCTAAAGTACTGACCGGCCATCATGCTATGAACTCCACGTGACCAATAACGGAATCGTGATCGTGGGCGGGGGCCTGGCCGCCGCCAGGACCGCAGAGCAACTGCGGCGCTCCGAGTACACCGGCCCCGTCACCATCGTCAGCGACGAGGTGCATCTCCCGTACGACCGTCCGCCGCTTTCCAAGGAAGTGCTGCGCAAGGAGGTCGACGACACCGCGCTCAAGCCACGCGAGTGGTACGACGAGAACGACATCACCCTTCGGCTGGGTTCGGCCGCCACCGGCCTCGACACGCGCGAACAGACGGTGACCCTCGCCGACGGGACGGTGCTCGGCTACGCCGAGCTGGTGATCGCGACCGGTCTGGTGCCGCGGCGCATTCCGGCGTTTCCCGATCTCGAGGGCATTCGGGTGCTGCGATCGTTCGACGAAAGCTTGGCGCTGCGCGAACACGCATCGGCCGCGCGGCACGCCGTGGTGGTCGGCGCCGGTTTCATCGGCTGCGAGGTGGCCGCCAGCATGCGCGGCGTCGGGGTGAACGTCGTGCTGGTCGAGCCGCAACCGCAACCGCTCGCCGCGGTGCTCGGCGAGCAGATCGGCGAACTGGTGGCGCGGCTACACCGCGACGAGGGCGTCGACGTCCGCCTCGATGTCGGGGTCACCGAGGTGCGCGGAGAGGGGCACGTCGACACGGTGGTGTTGACGGACGGCACGGAACTCCCCGCCGATCTGGTGGTGGTGGGCATCGGCTCACGCCCGGCGACCGAATGGCTGGACGGCAGCGGCATCGAGGTCGATAACGGTGTGCTCTGCGACGAAGCCGGCCGCACCAGCGCACCGAATGTATGGGCGCTCGGTGACGTCGCCTCCTGGCGCGACCCGCTGGGACACCAAGCGCGCGTGGAACATTGGAGCAATGTCGCCGACCAGGCTCGCGTCGTGGTTCCTGCGATGCTGGGGCAAGACGTGCCGTCCATCGCGGTCGTCCCCTATTTCTGGAGCGACCAGTACGACGTGAAGATCCAGTGCCTGGGCGAGCCGCAGGCCACCGACATCGTCCATATGATCGAGGACGACGGTCGCAAGTTCCTGGCCTATTACGAGCGCGACGGCGTGCTGGTCGGCGTGGTCGGCGGCGGGTTGCCCGGCAAGGTCATGAAGGCGCGCGCCAAGATCGCTGCCGGCGCACCGATTTCGGAGATGCTGGGCTGACGACGGCAATCCGATGTGCCGGTCTGGCCACCTAGTGCAGACACGCCGTTTTCACAGCCCCCGGCCGGTGAGCCAGCCGTTGATTCTTTCGGCGACTGCTTGCCACCCGGGCTCCAGCATCATGTTGTGGCCCATGTTCGGGAAGAACTCGGCCGCCGTCTGGTAAGCCTGAGCGGTAGCTGACACCTCTGCCATGGTTCGCATTCCGTCGCACTGTGCGCCGAGAACGAGCACCGGTGCGGCTTTAAGGCGCGTATCGCGAAGTCGGATCACCATCAATTGATCGATTCCGGCGCGGGCGCTCTCGGGCTCCATCCGGGCCGCGCAGGATCTCACAATCGGTTCAGGGGTATGCGCGCAGAACAAGAATTCACGAGCCAACTCTGGAGTGTTGACAAGATCGGATGACTGGCCTGAGATGCTACCGCGCAGGAAGATCCATGGGTGTCTGCGAAACATGCGCAATACGCTGCGTCGCAGGCCCTGCCCCGTGGCAGGTCCGATCAGGACCGCAGCCCGGACGGGGTGCTTCTCAAAGTACTTCTGTACGACAAAGCAACCCATGGAATGTCCGACGAGCACGGGCTCCGAACGAAGTTGATCGGCGGCAGCGCGAACATCGTCCATGTAGTCGACGATCGAGCACGAGCGTAGCGGCTTGGTCAGGTCGCTTTGGCCGTGACCGCGCAGACTTACGGCAACAGCACGAAACCCTTTGTCGGCGAAATAATCCAAGAAATTCTCATCCCAACACCACGCGGCATGGTAGCCCCCGTGAACAAAAAGTAGCGGAACAGGATGAGATTCGGTGGCAGACCCCTTGTCGATCAGTTCGAGCATGGGCCGGCCTTTCAATCCGTCGCGGCATTCCCCGCGCATCTTCTCAGGTGCTGGGCGCTCGGCTGGCGCGATTCACCGGATTGGCCGTCATTGCGCAGGGCACCCCGGCTGACCGAATCTGTCCAACAATCGGTAGATCGATATGGCCTCTGTCGGCCGCCGCCTCAACTATCGCCAATTCACCGGCGGCCCGTGCGGATGGCATTCGCCCAGAACATGCAGCTCGCCACCCGGCCAGCTACGGGCGCGCGCCAGGAACTTGAGTCCGTCGCCGTCGCGCGCGGGCTCCAGCGTCAGGTGCACGAAAGGCGAGGCGCGATCGGCCTGTGCGGCCAATGCGTCGACGCCGTCGCGCATCGCGGCGCGTTCGTCGTTGGACAGGTACTGCCAGGTGATCGAATGCCACAGCACGGTCAGCGCACCACCGGCCAGGGTCATGCCGGCGACCGCGTCGGCAGCCGTCACGCGGTGTAGCAGCGCCGGAACGGTGCGCGCCACCGCGATTGCGCCGCGCAGCCGCTCCAGCCGCGCGCTCTGGTCGGGCCACACGTAGCTCAGCACCGTCATTTCCCCGTCGGTGCCCGTGACGTCGATGGGCGCGATGTCGTATCCGTGCCGTTCGACGATGCGCACCGCACCGTGCGGCGGCAGCTGGCCGTGCCACGCGTCGTCGATCGTGACCGGCGAGTCGAGGGGTCCCCACTGGCCACCGGGATAGCCATAGCGGTAATGCTCCGCGCGCAGGTTCAATCCCGCACTCGTTCCGATCTCGAAAAGCCGCACCGGCAAATTGAATCGGCGAGCGAGAAACAGCAGCCCGCCGATCAGCACGGCCGACCGGCCCACCTCGTTGGTCTGCGGCGGCTGATCCAGGGCAGCGCGCAGATCGTCCATCCGGTCCCGCGCGGTGAGCACGATTTCGGGCCATGCGGCCGCCGCGTCCCAGGTTCCACCGGTGCTGGGATAGAAGCGCCGCAACGTTGGTGCGCGCCCGTCGAGTGCCAACCGGTGCAGGCCGCCGAGCAGTCGAAGCGGCACCGCCTGGCGCGCCCGGTCGTCTTCGTGGCCGGACAAAATTGTTGCGAAGACGCCGCCGGCTTCGACGTCTTTGGCCACGAGCTCAAACAGCTCGTCGTACATCGGGGAACCGGAGGCCCCGCAGAACCGCCCCTGCGATCGCAGGGTGTGCACCAGGTGATCGGTGTTCATGCGTCCAACTCGTTGAGCCCGGCGCCGACGACGTCGAACGCGTTCCCGAGTGCTTCGGGCAGCGTGACAGATTCGTCGCTCAGCCATTGCTCGTACGCGCTCAACGCCACCCCGAGCATGGTCCAGGCCACCGTCTGGGGGAGCGGGTCGGTCGTCTTGACGCCCAGCCGGGCGGCGATGAACCCGGCCATCACCTCGCGCCAGCCGGCATACATCGTCATCGAATAGGCCTGCAGCTCAGCGGTTTCCAGAATGACTCGCATGCGCTGGCGATGCCGCACCGTCTCGCACTCGTCAAACGTGTTGAACGCCAGCAGCGCAGCGCGCAGCGCCTCGCCCGTCGCAACCCGCGGGTCGACGTTGTCGAGCAGTTCCTGCAGATGCGCGAGGTGAGCGGCGAAGTCGCCCCACAGGATGGCGTTCTTGGACGCGTAATAACGGAAAAGCGTGCGGCGCGCGATGCCAGCCGCATGCGCGACATCGTCGACGCTCACCTCGGCGAACCCGCGGGCGGTGAACAACTCGAGGGCAACGTCGGTGATGTGCTCCGGGGTCGTCGAGCGGCGCCTACCTACCCGAGACTGCGGCGACATCAGACCCGCCCTTCCATTGCGGCACTCGATGCCATATTGTGTCCAGAACGATCCATCGTTGTCGAGTCCCAAAGAGAGGCAAATTCACATGGACCACGAGAACCAGACCGACACCGAGCTCGTCACCGAGACCCTCGTTGAAGAGGTATCCATCGACGGGATGTGCGGGGTCTACTGACCGTGACGGCGCCCGCACGGGCCGAGACGGGGGTGTTCGATCCCGCTTGCGGCTGGCGGTTGCACCCACAGGTGGCGGTTCGGCCCGAGCCTTTCGGCGCTCTGCTCTATCACTTCGGCACCCGCAAGCTGTCCTTTCTGAAAAATCGCACCATCCTCACGGTGGTGCGGTCGCTGGCCGATCATCCCGATGCCCGCTCGGCCTGCCGCGCCGCCGGGGTCGACGATTCCGGCCAAGAGCCCTATCTGCACGCGCTGAGAGCGCTGGCCGATTCCAACATGCTGGTGCCCAAGGAGACTTAAGTGAGCACCCCAACAGCGCCGGTACCCCGGCTGATCGAGCAGTTCGAGCGCGGCCTCGACGCGCCCATCTGCCTGACCTGGGAACTGACCTACGCGTGCAATCTGGCTTGTGTGCACTGCCTTTCGTCGTCAGGCAAACGCGATCCCCGCGAGTTGTCCACCCGCCAGTGCATGGAAATCATCGACGAACTGGAGCGCATGCAGGTGTTCTACGTGAACATCGGGGGCGGGGAACCCACTGTGCGCCCGGACTTTTGGGAGCTGGTGGACTACGCCACCGCGCACCACGTCGGGGTTAAGTTCTCCACCAACGGTGTCCGGATCACCCCCGAGGTCGCCGCGCGGTTGGCGGCCAGTGACTACGTGGATGTCCAGATCTCACTCGACGGTGCTACCGCCGAAGTCAACGACGCCGTCCGCGGCGCCGGGTCCTACGCGATGGCGGTGCGCGCGCTGGAGAACCTCGCTGCTGCCGGCTTCCGTGATGCCAAGATCTCCGTCGTGGTCACCCGGCACAACGTCGGCCAGCTCGACGAATTCGCCGCGCTGGCAAGCCGTTACGGCGCCACCCTGCGGATCACCCGGCTGCGGCCGTCGGGCCGCGGAGCGGACGTCTGGGAAGACCTGCACCCCACCGCCGCCCAGCAAGTGCAGCTGTACGACTGGCTGGTCGCCAAGGGCGAGCGGGTGCTCACCGGCGACTCCTTCTTCCACCTGGCACCCCTCGGCCAGTCCGGCGCGCTCGGGGGCCTGAACATGTGTGGCGCCGGCCGGGTGGTGTGCCTGATCGACCCGGTGGGGGACGTCTACGCCTGTCCGTTCGCCATCCATGACCGCTTCCTGGCCGGAAACGTGTTGACGGATAGCGGGTTTGACAACGTCTGGAAGAACGCTCCGCTGTTTCGCGAGCTGCGCGAACCCCAGTCCGCGGGCGCCTGCGCCAGCTGCGGGCACTACGACAGCTGCCGGGGCGGGTGTATGGCGGCCAAGTTCTTCACCGGCCTGCCGCTCGACGGTCCCGATCCCGAATGCGTGCAAGGCCACGGCGCGCCGGCGCTGTCACGCGAGCGCCAGACACCACGGCCGCGGGTCGACCACTCGCGCGCGCGGCCCGTCCGTGAACCGGTGCCGCTGACGCTCACTGTCAGACCGCCGGCGCACGCGCCGGCCAGGCCGTGCAACGAAAGCCCGCTGTAGCCGTGGCCGAGGAATGGTTCGAAACGGTCGCCATCGCACAGCAACGCGCTAAGCGGCGGCTGCCGAAATCGGTTTACTCCGCGCTGGTTGCGGCCAGCGAAAGGGGAATCACGGTCGCCGATAATGTCGAGGCTTTCGGTGAACTCGGCTTTGCGCCCCATGTCGTTGGTGCGGTGGAAAAACGCGACCTCTCGACTACCGTTATGGGACAAGATATTTCGCTGCCGGTCATCATTTCGCCGACGGGAGTCCAGGCGGTCGACCCAGACGGTGAGGTTGCCGTCGCGCGGGCGGCGGCGGCGCGGGGGACCGCGATGGGTCTGTCCTCGTTCGCCAGTAAGCCGATCGAGGAGGTGATCGCCGCCAACCCCAAGCTCTTCTTCCAGGTGTACTGGCTGGGCGGCCGCGACGCGATCGCCGAACGTGTCGAACGGGCACGGCAGGCCGGCGCGGTCGGTCTGATCGTCACCACCGACTGGACGTTCTCGCACGGGCGCGACTGGGGCAGCCCCAAGATCCCCGAACAGATGAACCTGCGGACCATCCTGCGGCTCTCCCCGGAGGCGATCGCCCGCCCGCGCTGGCTGTGGAAGTACGCCAAGACGCTGCGGCAGCCCGACCTGCGCGTACCCAACCAAGGCCGCCGGGGCGAGCCGGGCCCGCTGTTCTTCGCCGCCTATGGCGAATGGATGGGCACGCCTCCGCCGACCTGGGAAGACATCGCTTGGCTGGGCGAACTGTGGGGCGGACCCTTCATGCTCAAGGGCGTGATGCGGGTCGACGATGCCAAAAGAGCCGTGGACGCTGGTGTTTCGGCGATCTCAGTGTCCAACCACGGTGGCAACAACCTGGACGGAACCCCCGCGTCGATTCGCGCCCTGCCCGCGGTGGCGGCGGCGGTCGGCGACCAGATCGAGGTGTTGCTGGACGGCGGCATCCGGCGCGGGAGCGACGTGGTCAAGGCCGTGGCACTGGGCGCCCGAGCGGTGATGATCGGCCGCGCGTACCTGTGGGGCCTCGCGGCGTGCGGCCAGTCCGGCGTCGAAAACGTCCTCGACATTCTGCGTGGGGGCATCGACTCGGCGCTGATGGGCCTTGGGCATGCCTCGGTCCACGACCTGGGCCCCGACGACATCCTGGTTCCGTCCGGGTTTGCCCGGGTCCTCGGTGAGCCGTCTGTTGGGGAGCGCTAGCCACTTACATCCAAACCGTGGTACAGGCGTGGCAATCGTGGCGGACGAGCCGAATTTGCACTCACCAATCGCCTGACGATAAAAAATACTAAATGGATGGTGCAACAATTGGTGCACACCAGGTTAATTCGTCCTACCATCGGCAAGTGCCGTTACGCGTCGAGCTGGGGAATGCGACGTCGACCGAGCTATCCACCACGCCGCCATCACTACTGGTCCCGGTGGGCTCCACCGAACAACACGGTCCCCACTTGCCGCTGGATACCGACTCCCGGATTGCGACGGCAGTCGCCCGCGGCGCTGGCGCCAGGCTCGGGCGCGACTGGCTGGTGGCACCGGCCATCGCCTACGGAGCCAGCGGTGAGCACCAAGATTTCGCCGGCACGATCTCCATCGGCACCGAGGCCCTGACGTTGCTGCTGGTGGAGTACGGCAGGTCGGCGGCCTGCTGGGCCGGCCGCCTGGTCTTCGTCAATGGCCACGGCGGCAACGTGGATGCGCTGACCCGTGCGGTGAGCCGGCTTCGCGCCGAGGGCCGCGAGGTCGGGTGGTGCCCATGCGCAGCCGTCGGCGGCGACGCCCACGCCGGGCACACCGAAACATCGGTGTTGCTGCATATTTCGCCGGGCGACGTGCTGACCGACCGGTGGCTCGCCGGTAACGGCGCGCCACTGCCCGAACTGCTCCCGTCCATGCGCCGCGGGGGAGTCGCGGCGGTGAGCCGGGTAGGTGTCTTAGGGGACCCGACGACCGCAACGGCAGTCGAGGGCGAACGCCTCTTCGACGAGATGGTCGACGGGTGCATACGCCGAGTCGCGCGCTGGTCGCCCGGCCCCGACGGGATGCTGACATGACTCAAGCTCGACTGCCTGACGGGTTCGCCGTTCAGGTCGATCGCCGCGTGCGGGTGCTCGGTCACGGCTCGGCCCTGCTCGGCGGCTCGCCCACCCGGCTGCTGAGGCTGGCTCCCGCTGCCCAGGACCTGCTGTCCGATGGCCGGTTGAAGGTGCGTGACGAGGTCAGTGCCCAACTGGCGCGCACCCTGCTGGACGCCACCGTCGCGCATCCGCGCCCCGCGGGTGGTCCGTCACACCGCGACGTAACAGTGGTTATTCCGGTGCGGGACAACACGTCTGGTGTGCGCCGTTTGGTGAGCTCACTCCGCGGGCTGCGCGTTGTCGTGGTTGATGACGGTTCGGTGTGCCCCATCGAGCCGGAAGACTTCATCGGCGCACACTGCGATATTGAAGTGTTGCGCCACCCCCGCAGCAAGGGGCCGGGGGCAGCGCGCAACACGGGTCTGGCCGCCTGCACCACCGACTTCGTCGCATTCCTCGATTCGGACGTCGCACCCCGGCGGGGCTGGCTGGAGGCGCTGCTCGGGCATTTCTGCGACCCGACCGTCGCCCTGGTCGCCCCGCGCATCATCGGGCTTTCGCAAAGCGAGAATGCGGTAGCCCGCTATGAGGCGGTGCACTCGTCGCTGGACCTCGGTCAGCGAGAAGCGCCGGTGTTACCGCACAGCACGGTGTCCTATGTTCCCAGCGCCGCGATCATCTGTCGCAGGTCGGCCATTCATGACGTCGGCGGCTTCGACGAGACCCTGCAGTCCGGCGAGGACGTGGACCTGTGCTGGCGGCTAATCGAAGCGGGCGCCCGGCTGCGTTACGAGCCCATCGCACTGGTCGCCCACGACCACCGCACCGAGCTGCGGGATTGGCTTGCGCGCAAGGCGTTTTATGGCGGGTCGGCGGCTCCGCTGTCCGTGCGGCACCCGGACAA
The DNA here is from genome assembly GCA_963708995.1 of uncultured Actinomycetota bacterium. GTDB lineage: Bacteria > Actinomycetota > Actinomycetes > Mycobacteriales > Mycobacteriaceae > Mycobacterium. The sequence goes on along the minus strand of CAVPUR010000012.1, from coordinate 182,831 downwards.
GACCGCCCCGGTGGTGATCTCCGGCTGGGCGCTGATGGTCTGGATCCTGATGGCCGTCGGGACGAGCATCGGTCAGCTGGCGTCGCTGGTCGTCGCCTTCCTGACCGGTCGCCGGATCGCCAGGGCCATGCGCAGCTCCGAGACTTCGTTACGCGATGTCGTCGAGGTCGCCACCCGCGGCCTGTGGTCGGCGGCGCTGCAACTGGCATCGGCCATCTGCCGGCACTACTGGCCGCTGGCCTTGCTGGCGGCAACGCTCTCGCGGCACTGCAGGCGGGTCGTAGTGGTCGCCGCCGTCTTGGACGGCGTGGTGGACTGGCTCAGCCACAGGGATGCCACCGGCGACGATGCCGAACCGATCGGACTGCTGACCTATCTGCTGCTGAAGCGGGTCGATGACCTGGCCTACGGCATCGGCCTGTGGTGGGGCGTAGCGCGCGAACGGAACGCTCGCGCGCTCAAACCCCAGATTCGGACTTAGCCGTCGCGTTGACCCCGTCTTGAACCTGCCTTGATTACAGCCGTCTCGCACAGCGATGTGCTGATCGTCGGTGCCGGCAGCGCTGGATCGGTTGTTGCCGAACGTCTCTCCGCCGATCCCAGCCGTAGCGTGACGGTCCTCGAGGCCGGGCCCGGGCTCACCGACCCGGGGCTTTTGGCACAGACCGCCAATGGGTTGCAACTGCCAATCGGCGTGAGCAGCCCGCTGGTCCACCGTTATCTGACCAAGCTCACCGATCGACCGGCCCGCCAGCTGCCCATCGTGCGCGGGGCCACGGTCGGCGGCTCCGGCGCGGTCAATGGCGGCTACTTCTGCCGCGGTCTGCCGGCGGACTTCGACGGCATCGGCTTGCCCGGATGGGCGTGGTCCGACGTCCTCGATCACTTCCGGGCCATCGAGACCGACCTGGATTTCAACACTCCCGCCCACGGCGACAGCGGACCTATCCCGGTTCGCCGCACACACGACATGACGGGGAGCACCGAAAGCTTTTTGGCCGCTACCCAGCGGGCGGGGTTTCCGTGGGTCGCCGACCTCAACGACGTTGGTCCCGAGTTGCCGTCGGGGGTAGGTGCGGTCCCACTCAACATCGTCGACGGCGTGCGCACCAGTGCGGGGGCCGGCTTTTTGCTACCCGCGCTGGGGCGGGCCAACCTGACGTTGCTGGCGCAGCTGCGGGCGGTGCGGCTGCGTCTCTCCGCGGCAACCGTGGTGGGAGTCGACGCGGCTGGCCCCGAAGGATTGGTGACCTTGACGGCCGATCGAATTGTGCTGTGCGCCGGAGCGATTCAGTCGGCGCACCTGCTGATGCTCTCCGGTGTCGGTGACGAGGCAATGCTGAAGGCTGCCGGCGTTGACGTGGTTGTGCCGCTGCCGGTAGGCATGGGCTGCAGTGATCACCCGGAATGGGTGATGCCGACCAGCTGGACGGTGGAGGTGGATCGGCCCGTGTTAGAGGTGGTGCTGAGCACCTCGGACGGTATGGAGATCCGGCCGTACACAGGTGGTTTCGTTGCGATGACGGGCGACGGTACCCCGGGACACCGCGACTGGCCGCATATCGGGGTGGCACTCATGCGGCCGCGGTCGCGCGGACGCATCACACTGGTCTCGGCCGATTCCGCAGTGCCGCCCCACATCGAGCACCGTTACGACAGCGAGCCGGCTGACATCGCGCTGCTACGGCAGGCCAGTGAGTTGGCGCGCGAATTGTGCGGTGTTACCACGCATATCGGTCCAGCCGTGTGGTCGACGTCGCAGCATCTGTGTGGTAGCGCGCGGCTGGGAGCTGACGATGATCCGAAAGCCGTTGTCGACCAACGCTGTCGGGTCCGCGGCATCGACAACCTGTGGGTTATCGACGGCTCGGTCCTGCCGGTAGTGCCCAGCCGCGGTCCGCACGCGACGATAGTGATGCTCGGGCACCGCGCGGCCGAATTTGTTGGGTGAAGCTCGATTACTCCGCCCGTGCCGCCGACGCGGGTGTCACCGCCGGTTGCTCGTTGCTGGTGCCCGCCGGCCCAGCCGCTGCTGGGGGTGCAACGGCCGGCGCAGCCGCCACCGATGTGCCGCTTAGCGGGATGGGCGGTATCGCCGTTAACGGAGAAAATGCCGGCGCTTCGGCCTCTACCGCCGCTATCGATGTGGTGGCTGACGCCGGCGCCCCGGATACCGAAGGAACTCCCGATTCCACCGGCACTGCCGCTTCCGCCGTGCTGGCAGGTACCAGTGCCGCTGACCCGGTCGGCGCCGCCTGCACCGCCGCTGCCGGCGCGCTGGCCGGAACGAGCGCCGGCGGCACCGACGACGCCGGCGCGACCGCCGTCGAAAGCGGTGCTGCCGGAGTGGCCGGTGCCGAACCACCCGCCAGCCCCGCCGTGGCCGCCGTGGCCGCCGGCGCCGAAGCCGCCGAGGCCGCCGACGCCGCGCTGCCGGCCACCGGCTGCGCGGTCGTCAGCGCCTGGCCGGGCGCGTTGATCGCCCCAAGCAGCCCTGCTCAACGGTCTGCAACGGTGCGGCGTTGGCGGCCTCGGTCAGGGCGTATTCGGACGCGCCGCCGTTCATGAGATTCACAAATTGCTGATGGAACAGGGCCGCTTGGGTGCTGAGCGCTTGATAGAGCTGCGCGTGTGAGTTGAACAACGCCGAGATGGCCGCCGATACCTCGTCGGCACCGGCGGCAAACACGCTTGATGTGGGGCCCAACGCTGCCGAGTTGGCGTCGCCGAGCGCCGAACCGATATTCGCCAGATCTGTTGCTGCCGCCGCGACATACTCCGGTGCCGCGATCACGTATGACATCTGGGGCCCCCAGCTAATCCGGACATCGCTCGCCGTCCCCCTGGCGATCGTGTTCCGAGCGGAGCGTAACGCCATCTCCGGTTCCGCCGAGGTGTTATTTGCAGAACCGAGGGGCCTATTTCCCGCGAACTACCTCCGGGTTGCCAGAATCCGGCGCACAAGCCTTAGCTGGCGCCCATCACGCCCGGGCGGCCACAGTCCGATCAGGATCGACGCAAGGCTGACAATGACGGCCATTGTGATCGTGGATGCGTGCATGGCCGTCAGGAACGCGCGGCAGTCGACGGTTTCCTACACGTCCAGCGCGCCCAGAGCCGAATGCCAAGTGTCGGTTAGGGTTTCGGCCGGCTTTCGAATCCTCTGAAGCTTCAGGTTGCGGGTGTCACCCACGTCGTGATGTCGGCGTGCACCACCTCGGTGCCGTCGCGGTCCGTCACCCGTACCGGCACTACCACCTCGACACCCTCACTGATCTGGGAAAAGTCGGGCGGGTCCAGCCGGGCCTGCGCGTGCAGGGATGTAGTGGCTTTGGCCAAATACTGCACCGTCATCGCTTTCGGGATCCACCGGTGGCTTGGCGGCACCGTGGCCTCCATCAACATGCCCATCGCCATCTCGGCGGCGTTGCAGGACGCGATCGCGTGCACCGTGTGCAGGTGGTTGTGCACGAAAAACCACTTGGGCACTGCGACTTCGGCCAGGCCCGGCTCCATGCGCACAACATGCGGCAGGATCGAGGCGAAATAAGGGACTCGTGCCACCGCGGCCATCGAGAACAGGCGGGTGCCGCCGGGACGGCCGGAAAGCGTTTTCCATGCTCTGTAGGTACTGCGGGTACCGGTCATGACGACAAACCTAATGACCGGCGTCCGTCCGATCCGGCTACGGTCCGACGGTGATGGGCAGTGATGCCGTGGGGCTGGCGCCGATCGGGGCGTTGGTATTGATGTTGGTCATCGTCACGTCCACTGCGGACGCACCTTGGTTGACGGTGAAATTCTGATTTGGGTTGAGCTGCAGCTGAAGTTGGTAGGTGATGGTCTGCCCTTGATTGAGCGTAAGCGGCGCAAGCAGCGGTTGGGCGAGGAAATCCGTCCCGGTCCCTTCGGCGACATACGGCACCGTCACCCACGCGTTGGTGTCGGAGCTTTGCAGCTGCATCGTCCCGGCGGGCATCATCGCGGCGCCAGACGGGTTGCATGAACAGTGCCCCAGCGACACCACCATCCCCAGTTGGGCGATGCTGGCGGTCGTCGTGTTGAGCAGCGTGACGCTGAAGGGCATCGGCGCCCCGCCGGGCCGCACCGCCGTGGGCCCCGGCGCGGTAATGGTGACGTCGATGCCGCCCGCCGACCCCTTCGTTGTGGCCTGGGGCGCCGGCGAGGAGGACGTGGTCGCCGACGAGCTCGACGGCGACGCGGATGGCGCGGTAGTGGTCGTGGTGGAAGCGGTCGGTGTGGTGGAACTCGTGGTCGTGCCGGAATTCGTGCACCCGGCAAGGGACACGGCCAGAGCCGCGCCGACCAACGTGGCGGTCAGACTTGAAGCTTTGTTCATGACGTCCTCCCTATCGCCCGCCGCAGCGGCGCGGCTCGGGGGTAAGCCTAGGCCTGTTCGGTACTCCTGACACCGAACGACTTATCTTTTAAGAGGTATCCCATCGGTCGACTGCGCCCGCGGCGTGGTTGCAAGCGATTGAAGGGACAGTCAGATGACAGCGCACGTCTCGGTGGCCAAGCCCGGATTGGTCTGCAGGTTGGTCACTGCCATCGCCGGGATCGTCACGGTGGCCGCGGCAGGATGCGCGACGAATACGTCCGGCACCGGCGCGTCCTCGACCACGGGTGCCTCCTCGAGTCCAGCGGCACCCTCGGCGACCAGCACGGCAAGTGCCTCGGGTACGGCCAGCGCCCGGTTCGTTGGCCACTGGCAGCGCCACGTCTCGACCCTGGACATCACTGCGACAACGGCCACTCTCTTCGCGGGCCTGGACATGGGCCCGTGCAGTCGGGGACAGGCCGCCTGCTCGGAGACCGACACGCTGGGGGTGGTGTCGGGTGACGAGACGCAGCTGACGCTCACGGTCACCGCCGTGAGTTACGGCCTGAAAAACGGCCAGACGACCCCGGCCAACCCCAACCCGGGCCCGTCGACGGCCGTGGGTGACTCGCTCCAGCTCGTCTCGCAGGCGCCCGGCTTGCTCAAGCAGACGGTGTTGAACGGCTTCCCCGGCTGGCAAGGCGGCGATCTTTTTTGGTGCGGTGTCGGCGTCAGCCCACGGGACCAGCAGCGCTGTGGCGCCTAGGGCCAGACCGCTCTGACGAAGCCTGCTTCGCGACCCTGCCGTCGGCGCTTTTAGCCACATTCCACCGCGCCTACCTGCACGACAAGGTTTTTTCAAGAATTCCCCCAGGGGCACCTCAGAACCTTTTCTCAACGCACCAAACCGCCCGAGAAAAGGAAACTCATGACCAGCATCCCCAGCGCCAAGACCGCCCCCGCGGCCCGCGTCGCCGGCTTCCTGGCCCTGCTGGCCGCCGGCGCTGCGTTGTTAGTCCTGTTCGCCGCTGCTGCCCACGCCCTTGGCAATTCCTCACACAACGCCGAGCACGCCGTCGGGATGCACCGCCCCGGCGCCGCGCCTCACCTGCGCCAGCAACACTCTGGCCTGCGCAAGGACGGTGGCCGACACGGCCGCCCCGACCACCAGTTACGTGCCCGCCGGGCGGCAGATGGCCGCTCCGGCGAAATGCGGCCCGCGCACAGCAGCTCGCGGACCGAGCTGGCAACACTGCGGGGGAATCACAAGACTGCCGGTACCGCCGGCGTCCAAGGCGCTCGTTACACTCACGTTCGAAGCAATCCGGAGCTCGTCTGGCAGCTCTGACCAGACAATTCGACAAGGCGCTGGCAACCCTTACGGGCAGCTGAGTTCGGTGATCGCGGGCGGCACGGGCCGTGCGGTCGCCAGCGCGGCCAGAACTATGGCCAGGAATTTGGCCGTCACGGTGATCTGAGGCATACTGTTCAGGTTGCCTTGCGCCAGGTTTGCGCCTGGTTGGGCATACGACCAGCGTCCACACGGGCGCGTCCGGTCTCATCCTTGGAGCGCGACTTTTTCGGTCGCGAACAAGGCTGCGTGCGGGTAACACACCCGAGCGCGGGGCCGGTTGGACCACGACAGGTAAACAGCGGCGCAGTATCCGGCGCGACGCTAGATCGGCCCAGATTTGGGCGGGCCGATCGGCGCGCCGGGGGCACCAGGCCCGGATTCGGGCCTCAAGAAGAGTGAGGTAGGAGAAGCGTGGCGGGACAGAAGATCCGCATCAGGCTTAAGGCCTACGACCATGAGGCTATTGACGCCTCGGCGCGCAAGATCGTCGAGACCGTCGTCCGCACCGGTGCGAGCGTCGTAGGGCCGGTGCCGCTGCCGACCGAGAAAAATGTGTACTGCGTCATCCGCTCCCCGCACAAGTACAAGGACTCGCGGGAGCACTTCGAAATGCGCACGCATAAGCGGCTGATCGACATCCTCGATCCGACGCCGAAGACCGTTGACGCCCTCATGCGCATCGATCTGCCGGCCAGTGTCGACGTCAACATCCAGTAGGAGATCCAGAGCAATGGCGAGAAAAGGCATTCTGGGCACCAAGCTGGGCATGACGCAGGTGTTCGACGAGAACAACAGGGTTGTTCCGGTGACTGTGGTCAAGGCGGGACCGAACGTGGTGACCCGCATCCGCACCCCGGAGCGCGACGGCTACAGCGCTGTGCAGTTGGCCTACGGGGAGATCAGCCCGCGCAAGGTCAACAAGCCGGTGACCGGTCAGTACACCGCTGCTGGTGTCAACCCGCGCCGCCACGTGGCCGAGCTGCGTCTGGAAACCCCGGACGCGGCGGCCGAATACGAGGTCGGCCAGGAGTTGACCGCCGAGATCTTCGCCGACGGCAGCTATGTCGACGTGACCGGCACCTCCAAGGGCAAGGGTTTCGCCGGCACGATGAAGCGGCACGGCTTCCGCGGGCAGGGCGCCAGCCACGGCGCCCAGGCGGTCCACCGCCGTCCCGGGTCCATTGGTGGATGTTCCACCCCCGCACGGGTGTTCAAGGGGACCCGGATGTCGGGCCGCATGGGCAACGACCGGGTGACCGCGCAGAACCTGTTGGTGCACAAAGTCGATGCCGAGAACGGCGTGCTGCTGATCAAGGGCGCGGTTCCCGGCCGCACCGGTGGACTCGTCATGGTCCGCAGCGCGATCAAACGAGGTGACAACTAATGGCAACCGCGAAGACGGATCAGAAGAACCTGAAGATCGACGTTAAGACGCCGGACGGCAAGGTCGACGGCTCCATTGAGCTGCCGGCCGAATTGTTCGATGCTCCGGCCAATATCGCGCTGATGCACCAGGTGGTCATCGCCCAGCGAGCCGCGGCGCGGCAGGGTACGCACTCGACCAAGACGCGCGGCGAGGTCAGCGGCGGCGGCCGGAAGCCGTACCGGCAGAAGGGGACAGGTCGCGCCCGGCAAGGCTCGACGCGGGCCCCGCAGTTCACCGGCGGCGGTATCGTGCACGGTCCCAAGCCGCGGGACTACTCCCAGCGCACACCGAAGAAGATGATCGCTGCGGCGTTGCGCGGGGCTTTGTCGGACCGGGCACGCAACGGGCGCATCCACGCAGTCACCGAGCTGGTGGCGGGTCAGACCCCGTCGACCAAGAGCGCCCGAGAGTTTCTGGGCACGCTGACGGACCGCAAGCAGGTGTTGGTCGTCGTCGGCCGCAGCGACGATACCGGTGTGAAGAGCGTGCGCAACCTGCCCGGTGTGCACATCCTGGCGCCGGACCAGCTCAACACGTACGACGTGTTGCGCGCCGACGACGTGGTGTTCAGCGTCGAAGCCCTCAACGCCTACATCACGGCTCACACGGCCAAAACGGCTAATTCCGAGGAGGTTTCGGCCTGATGGCGACCATCGCTGATCCCCGCGACATTATCCTGGCCCCGGTCATCTCGGAGAAGTCCTACGGGCTACTCGACAACAACGTATACACGTTCGTGGTGCACCCCGATTCGAACAAGACGCAGATCAAGATCGCTGTCGAGAAGATCTTCTCGGTCAAGGTCGCATCGGTGAACACCGCAAATCGCCAGGGCAAGCGCAAGCGCACCAGGACCGGATTCGGCAAGCGCAAGAACACCAAGCGCGCCATCGTCACGCTGGCGCCGGGCAGCAAGCCGATCGACCTGTTCGGAGCGCCGGCATAGCCGGGCGCGAGAGAAAGACCTGATTAGACATGGCAATTCGCAAGTACAAGCCGACGACCCCCGGTCGCCGCGGTGCAAGCGTGTCCGACTTCGCCGAGATCACCCGGTCGACCCCGGAGAAGTCGTTGGTGCGCCCGCTGCACAGTAACGGGGGGCGCAACGCACACGGCCGCATCACCACCCGCCACCAGGGTGGTGGTCACAAGCGCGCCTACCGGGTGATCGACTTTCGCCGCAACGACAAAGACGGGGTCAACGCCAAGGTCGCGCACATCGAGTACGACCCGAACCGCACCGCCAACATCGCGCTGCTTCACTTTCTCGACGGCGAGAAGCGTTACATCATTGCGCCGCAGGGCTTGTCGCAGGGCGATGTGGTGGAATCCGGCGCCAACGCCGACATCAAGCCGGGCAACAACCTGCCGTTGCGCAATATCCCGGCCGGTACCCTGATCCACGCCGTGGAGCTGCGGCCGGGCGGTGGCGCCAAGCTGGCGCGGTCGGCCGGGTCGAGCATCCAGCTGCTCGGCAAGGAGGGCACCTACGCATCGCTGCGTATGCCCAGTGGTGAGATCCGCCGCGTCGACGTGCGCTGCCGCGCGACCGTCGGCGAGGTGGGCAATGCCGAGCAGGCAAACATCAACTGGGGCAAGGCCGGCCGGATGCGGTGGAAGGGCAAGCGCCCGTCCGTCCGTGGTGTCGTCATGAACCCGGTCGACCACCCGCACGGCGGTGGTGAAGGCAAGACCTCTGGTGGCCGGCACCCGGTCAGCCCGTGGGGCAAGCCCGAGGGCCGCACCCGCCACCCGAACAAGCAGAGCAACAAACTCATCGTCCGCCGCCGGCGCACCGGCAAGAAGCACTCGCGCTAGGAAGTCCAGGAGTAGCCAACCATGCCACGCAGCCTCAAGAAGGGCCCGTTCGTCGACGGCCATCTGCTCAAAAAGGTCGACGTGCAGAACGAGAAGAACAGCAAGCAGGTCATCAAGACCTGGTCGCGCCGATCGACGATCATTCCAGACTTCATCGGCCACACCTTCGCCGTGCACGACGGACGCAAGCATGTCCCGGTGTTCGTCACCGAGTCGATGGTGGGTCACAAACTTGGTGAATTCGCGCCGACCCGCACCTTCAAGGGACACATCAAGGACGACCGGAAGGCCAAGCGGCGATGACCACCACTGAATTCCCGTCGGCGAGCGCCATAGCGCGGTTCGTCCGGGTGTCGCCGACCAAGGCGCGCCGGGTGATCAACCTGGTGCGTGGCAGGTCGGTGGCCGACGCGCTGGACATCCTGCGCTGGGCGCCGCAAGCCGCCAGTGAACCGGTGGCCAAGGTGATCGCGAGCGCAGCGGCCAACGCCCAGAACAACAACGGACTGGACCCGGCGACCTTGGTGGTGGCCACGGTCTATGCCGACGAGGGCCCGACCGCCAAGCGCATCCGGCCGCGCGCCCAGGGGCGCGCCTTCCGGATCCGCAGGCGCACCAGCCACATCACCGTGATCGTGGAAAGCCGGCCCGCCAAGGATCAGCAATCGGCGAAGTCGACGAGGGCTCGCCGCGCCGAGGCCAGCAAGGCCGCGGCGAAGGCTGCACCTGGTTCCACGGCGAAGAAGGCGGCGACCAAGGCGCCCGCCAAGAAAGCGCCCGCCAACAAAGCGGAGGCCAAGGCCCCCGCAAAGAAGGCGCCAGAAAAAAAGGCCGCGACTAGTCCCGAAGCCAAGACTTCTGAGACTTCTGAAGCGAAGGGAGGCTCAGACTAGTGGGCCAGAAGATCAATCCGCACGGCTTCCGGCTAGGCATCACCACCGACTGGAAGTCCCGGTGGTACGCCGACAAGCAATACTCCGAGTACGTCAAGGAAGACGTCGCGATCCGCCGACTGCTGTCCAGCGGTCTGGAGCGCGCGGGAATCGCCGACGTCGAGATCGAGCGCACCCGCGACCGGGTGCGGGTGGACATCCACACCGCCCGTCCCGGCATCGTCATCGGGCGCCGTGGTACCGAGGCCGACCGGATCCGTGCCGACCTGGAGAAGCTGACCAAAAAGCAGGTCCAGCTCAACATCCTCGAAGTCAAAAACCCGGAATCGCAAGCACAATTGGTGGCCCAGGGCGTCGCCGAACAGCTGAGCAACCGGGTGGCGTTCCGCCGCGCGATGCGCAAGGCCATCCAGTCGGCGATGCGTCAGCCCAACGTCAAAGGCATCCGGGTGCAGTGCTCGGGCCGTCTCGGTGGCGCTGAGATGAGCCGGTCGGAGTTCTACCGCGAAGGTCGGGTTCCGCTGCACACGCTGCGCGCCGACATCGACTACGGCCTCTACGAGGCCAAGACCACCTTCGGCCGGATCGGTGTGAAGGTGTGGATTTACAAGGGCGACATCGTCGGTGGCAAGCGCGAACTGGCAGCCGCCGCACCGGCGGGCGCCGAGCGTCCGCGCCGTGAGCGGCCGTCGGGTACGCGTCCGCGCCGCAGTGGCGCGTCGGGCACGACGGCGACCAGCACCGAAGCGGGCAGGGCCGCAGGTGGCGATGAAAGCACTGTAAGCGCTGCGCCCGCTGCCGCTCCTGCCTCAGACGATGGGGCGGATGCGTCCAAGGCGGCCCTCGAACCGCAGAGCACGGAGAGCTGAATCATGTTGATTCCCCGCAAAGTCAAGCATCGTAAGCAACACCATCCGCGCCAGCGCGGCATCGCCAGTGGCGGCACGCAGGTCAACTTCGGCGACTACGGTATCCAGGCGCTCGAGCACGCCTACGTCACCAACAGGCAGATCGAGTCGGCTCGTATCGCCATCAACCGCCACATCAAGCGTGGCGGCAAGGTGTGGATCAACGTGTTCCCCGACCGCCCGCTGACCAAGAAGCCCGCGGAGACCAGGATGGGGTCGGGCAAGGGCTCGCCGGAATGGTGGATCGTCAACGTCAAGCCCGGCCGGGTGCTGTTCGAGCTCAGTTACCCCAACGAGCAGACCGCCCGGGCCGCGCTCACCCGCGCGATCCACAAGTTGCCGATCAAGGCACGCATCGTGACCCGAGAGGAGCAGTTCTGATGGCAGTGGGAGTGTCCCCTGGCGAACTGCGTGAGCTCACCGACGAGGAACTGGCCGAGCGGCTGCGCGAATCCAAGGAGGAGCTGTTCAACCTGCGCTTCCAAATGGCGACGGGCCAGCTGACCAACAACCGTCGGCTCCGCATCGTGCGTCAGGAGATCGCGCGCGTCTACACCGTGCTGCGGGAACGAGAACTGGGCCTGGCGTCCGGTCCCGGCGGCTCCGATGAGAAGGAATCGTGATGGCAGAAGCGACGACCGGCGAGAAAGCCGCCAAGGCGACGAAGGCAGCCCCCAAGAAGGCCGCAGCCAAGGCCGCCGCGCCGAAGGCCGCCGCGACCAAAGACACTGCGGCGAAAGATAAAGGTCCCAAAAACACTCCGGTCACCCCGAAGCCACGCGGCCGGCGCAAGACCCGCATCGGCTATGTGGTGAGCGACAAGATGCAAAAGACCATCGTGGTCGAGCTGGAAGACCGTATGCGGCACCCGCTGTACGGCAAGATCATCCGGACCACCAAGAAGGTCAAGGCGCACGACGAGGACAGCGTCGCCGGCATCGGCGACCGCGTCTCGCTGATGGAAACGCGTCCGCTGTCGGCGACCAAACGCTGGCGGCTCGTCGAGATTCTCGAGAAGGCCAAGTAAAGGCACCCGCGAACAGTCGCAAAAGCCCCCGCACGCCCGGCGTGTCGGGGGCTTTTACGTCTGTTGGCGTGGGTGTGGCTTCGCCGGTGTAATCTGCTCGCGGTGTTCGCGGACGTGAGAGCGGAGTGAGCGATGGCGGCGTTTAACGGCAAGATCGAGCTGGATATTCGCGACTCGGAACCTGACTGGGGTCCGTACGCGGCGCCGACCGCGCCCGAGAATTCGCCAAACGTCCTTTATTTGGTGTGGGACGACACCGGCATCGCGACCTGGGACTGCTTCGGCGGTCTGGTCGAGATGCCCGCCATGACGAGGATCGCCGACCGTGGTGTGCGGCTGTCGCAATTCCACACCACCGCGCTGTGTTCACCGACGCGGGCGTCGCTGCTGACCGGTCGCAACGCGACCACCGTGGGCATGGCCACCATCGAAGAGTTCACCGACGGCTTCCCGAACTGCAACGGCCGGATCCCGGACGACACCGCGCTGCTGCCGGAGGTGCTCAACGAACGTGGTTACAACACCTACTGCATCGGCAAGTGGCACCTGACGCCGCTGGAAGAGTCGAATCTGGCGTCGACGAAACGGCACTGGCCCACGTCGCGCGGCTTCGAACGGTTCTACGGGTTCATGGGCGGCGAGACCGACCAGTGGTACCCCGACTTGGTGTACGACAACCACCCGATCACACCGCCGGCCACTCCCGAGGACGGCTACCACCTGTCGAAGGACCTCGCCGACAAGACCATCGAATTCATCCGCGACGCCAAGGTGATCGCGCCCGACAAACCGTGGTTCAGCTACGTCTGCCCCGGCGCCGGGCACGCGCCGCATCACGTCTTCAAAGAATGGGCGGACAAGTACGCCGGCAAGTTCGACATGGGCTACGAGCGCTACCGCGAGATCGTGCTGGAAAAGCAGAAGTCGATGGGAATCGTGCCGCCGGACACCGAGCTGTCGCCCGTCAACCCGTATCTGGACGTCAAAGGCCCGCAAGGCGAGCCGTGGCCACTGCAGGACACCGTGCGGCCGTGGGACTCCCTCAATGACGAGGAGAAGAAGCTGTTCAGCCGGATGGCCGAGGTGTTCGCCGGCTTCCTGAGCTACACCGACGCCCAGATCGGCCGAATCCTGGACTATCTCGAAGATTCCGGTCAGCTGGACAACACCATCATCGTGGTGATCTCCGACAACGGGGCCAGCGGCGAGGGTGGGCCCAACGGGTCGGTGAACGAGGGCAAGTTCTTCAACGGCTACATCGACACCGTCGAAGAGAGCATGAAGTACTTCGACCGACTGGGTGGCCCCGAGACCTACAACCACTACCCGATCGGGTGGGCGATGGCCTTCAACACGCCCTACAAGCTGTACAAGCGGTACGCCTCGCACGAGGGCGGTATCGCCGACACGGCAATCGTCTCCTGGCCCAACGGTATTGCGGCGCACGGGGAGGTTCGCGACAACTACGTCAACGTCTGCGACATCACCCCGACCGTCTACGACCTGTTGGGCATCACCCCGCCGGAGACCGTCGAGGGCATCGCGCAGAAACCGCTGGATGGTGTGAGTTTCAAAGCTGCCCTTGACAATTCGGCCGCCGACACCGGCAAGGACACCCAGTTCTACACCATGCTGGGAACCCGCGGGATCTGGCACCGGGGCTGGTTCGCCAACACCGTCCATGCGGCCACACCCGCGGGTTGGTCGCACTTCGATGCCGACCGGTGGGAACTCTTCCACATCGAAGCCGATCGCAGCCAATGCCACGACCTGGCTGCCGAGCAACCCGACAAGCTGGAAGAGCTGAAGGCGCTGTGGTTTTCCGAGGCCGACGAAGTACAACGGCCTGCCGCTGGCGGATCTGAACATCTTCGAAACGTTGTCGCGGTTCCGGCCCTACCTGGGCGCCAACCGGCAGTCTTTCACCTACTATCCCGATGCCGCCGAGGTCGGCACCGGCGCCGCCGTCGAACCCCGCGGTCAGTCCTACGCTGTGGTTGCCGACGTGACCATTGATACCACCGGCGCCGAAGGCGTGCTCTTCAAACACGGCTGCGCGCACGGCGGGCATGTGCTGTTCATCCAGGACGGCCGGCTGCACTACGTGTACAACTTCCTCGGTGAGCGTGAGCAGCTGATGTCGTCGTCCGGCGCGGTGCCGCTGGGCAGGCACCTGTTCGGTGTTCGCTTTTCGCGGACCGGAACCGTGGAGAACAGCCACACGCCGCTGGGTGAGGGCACGCTGTTCATCGACGAGACCGCGGTCGCGTCGCTGCCGGATATGACGACGCAACCGGGCACGTTCGCGTTGGCCGGTGCCAGCGTCATGGTGGGGCGCAACACCGGCTCGGAGGTTTCCCGACGCTACAAAGCGCCTTTCCGATTCACCGGCGGCACGATCGCGCAGGTCACCGTCGACATCTCCGGCAAGCCGTATGAAGACCTGGAAAGAGAACTCGCGCTTGCCTTTTCGCGCGACTGAAGCACCGGCGAGATGCTTCTGCGTCGTCGTCGGAGCGGCGTGCCTGGTGGTTGGTGTGGTAGTGGGGCCGCTGTGGGTGGCCATTCCGATGCTGTTGGGCAGGACGTCGTTCTTGCCACCGTTCATCACGTGGTACGGCGCGATGCTGTTCGCCATCGTCCCGCTGCGCAACTTCCTTCCCGGCAATCCACCGCTCGGCTCGTGGATCGACCAAGCCGTGGTGCTGTGGGTGTTGATCGGCCTGGTCGTCGCGATGGCCCTGTTCATCCTCGCTTGGTGGCGGCATCGGGACCGAAAACAGCCGAAAAAGACCTGATATCGCCGCGGGTCGGCTCAGGTGATGGCGTCGACGGCGCTCGAGACTCGTGATTGAAAGTCGGGCGACAGCGGGATGTAGCCGGCTTTGTTGAGGTCGATCTGGCCGGGACCGATCGCCGTCTGCAGGAAAGACTTGATCGCCTGGGAGTCCTCAGGGTTGGGGTATTTGGAGCAGACGATCTCGTAGGTGGCCAAGACGATCGGGTACACATCGGGCTGGGCCGGGTTGTAGAACGACGAAAGGTCGAGCACGAGGTTGTTGCCCTCGCCGGTGATTTTGGCGCCCTTGATGGTCTTGCCGACGGTGTCGGTCCCGATCCGCACCGGGCGTAGCGACCTGCGGCTTGCCGGGGTCTTGATCTCGGCGGCGTACAGCCCTTGCTCGAGCGCGAAAGACAATTCGTTGTAGCTGATCGCGCCCTCGGTGGTTTTCACCAGCGCCGAGGTGCCTTTGTTGCCCTGGGCGCCGGTGCCGACGCCGCCGTTGAATGTCTTGGCTACGCCCTGAGTCCACGCTCCGCCGGATGCGGCCTGCAGGTAGGACTGGAAGTTGTAGGTGGTGCCGGATGCGTCGCTGCGGTAGATGACCTTGATGTCCTCTGCCGGCATGGATGCGTTGAGCGAGGTGAGGGCCGGGTCGTCCCAGCGCGTGATGGTGCCGTTGAAGATCTTGGCCAGCGTCGGCGCGTCGAGCACCAAAGAGTCGACGGCGGCAATGTTGTAGGTGATGGCCATCGGCCCGAATACCACGGGCAGGTTCCAGGCGTCGGCGCCGCCGCATCGCTGTTTGGCGGCGGCGTATTGGTCCCCGGACAGGGGTGTGTCCGATCCGCCGAAATCGGTTTTGCCAGAAAGGAATTCGCTGATCCCGTTGCCCGAGCCGTTGGCAGTGTAGTTGAGCGACTGCCCGGGACACACCTTCTTGTAGGCGTCGATGAACCGGGTCATCGCGTTGGCCTGGGCGGTGGAGCCGCTGGCGACCAGGGTCTGTTTGCCGCCGCAGTCCACCTTGACCCCACTGGTATAGGACAGGGTCGCGTGGTCTTGGTTGCAGGCCGACAGCGCCAGCGCACCCGCGGTCAGCAAGCTCATCGCGACACGTGGGCGTGAGTGCTGCACGTCGATTGCCTCCTTGAGAGCAACAACGGTGAGACGGGCCCGTCTCGTCGACCACGGTGGTGCCCGGCGTCGGCGGCGAGCTCGGTGTCGGGGCGCGCGCCCACGTCACCCCTATTTCGAGATATGACGACATTTACAGCTATCGGACCAACCCGCAAACAAACATCAGGTGAACGGGTCATGCCTTCAGCCGGCTCGCGGGCGTCATACCCTGAAGTGGTGCTCACCGAGCTAATTGACTTGCCGGGCGGATCATTCCGCATGGGCTCGACGAGCTTCTACCCCGAAGAGGCACCGATCCACACGGTGACCGTGGGTTCCTTCGCGGTGGAGCGGCACCCGGTGACCAACGCGCAGTTCGCCGAATTCGTCGCTGCCACAAGCTATGTGACGGTCGCTGAGCAGCCGATCGACCCGGCGCTTTACCCGGGGGCAGACGCGGGCGACCTGTGCCCGGGCGCCATGGTTTTCCGCCCCACCACGGGCCCGGTCGACCTGCGCGACTGGCGGCAGTGGTGGGACTGGGTACCGGGTGCGAATTGGCGCCACCCGTTCGGGCCGGACAGCCCGGATAGCACCGGCGCGGACAGAGCCGATCACCCGGTCGTGCAGGTGGCGTATCCCGACGCCGCGGCCTACGCGCGGTGGGCCGGGCGGCGGCTGCCGACCGAGGCCGAGTGGGAGTATGCGGCCCGCGGCCCGGGCGCGGGGGCCACGTGGACCTATTCGTGGGGCGAGGAGGCGAAACCCGACGGTCAGTTGATGGCCAACACCTGGCAGGGCAGGTTCCCGTACCGCAACGACGGTGCGCTCGGCTGGGTGGGAACGTCGCCGGTTGGGACGTTTCCGCCCAACGGTTTCGGCTTGGTCGACATGATCGGCAACGTCTGGGAGTGGACCGCCACCGAGTTTTCCGCACACCACCGGCTCGATCAGCCGCCGAAAGCCTGTTGCACACCGTCGGGCCCCGCAGACCCGAGCGTCAACCAGACGTTGAAGGGCGGTTCGCACTTGTGCGCGCCGGAGTACTGCCACCGCTACCGTCCGGCGGCGCGGTCGCCGCAGTCGCAGGACACCGCGACCACTCACATCGGCTTTCGCTGCGTAGCGAATCCGGTTTCGGGCCAATAGGTTAACGCTAGGTGGCCAGCGGGTGACGGAAGGCCAGCTCGCGCGAGGACAGTGATGATTTCGCCGCGCGGTCGGCGGGCGCATTAGCTAACATCTCACCCCGTGGTGCCTTCCGTCCGGGCCGGCGGCGACCAATGAGCGCTGAAGCGCCAACGACCGCCGAGGCTCCGCCAGCAACTGCTCCGCCGCCGCCGGCGGACGAGTCGCCGCCGATGTCCCCTCCGGCGCCGCCGAAGAAGTCGGACAGACCGCGCATCGTGATCGGCGTGATCATTCTGATGGTCGTCGTCAGCGTGTATGTCCTGTCGCTGCTCGGTGTCCACCAGCTGCAAGAAGCAGAGGCCCCGCTTCCGCCACTGGACCTGAGCCAGGGCGGCGGCGATGCGACCATCGTGCAGCTGCGCCTCGAGGAGCTGAAGACCCACCGCGAATCGCCTCACGGTGAATGTGCTTGTCTATCCAGGGATTTCGGCCTACGACAATCGCTTCGATGTGCTGGCCACCGACGTTGCGGTGCGCCTGTATCCGACGAGCGACCTGGGCGACCTGCACTACCCGAAAGGAAAGGCGCCGGCGCAACTCAGCACCACCGTCGAGGCGCATGGCGATCCTCGGTAACTGGCCCTTCGACACCTACAGCACCGAGCCGATCTCGGCCGACGCGTTCGTCGGGTCCGGCGACAACATCAAGAAGGTACCCGCCCGCGTCGAAGTAACCGGAGAGTTGGACGGGTGGGACGTCAGCGTCAACCGGGTCCACGACCCCGCCGCGCTCCCCACCCAACGTGGTTCCGACAACGGGAACGTGGTCATCACCTTGAAGAGGGCCAAGGGCCCGCTGATCTTCGACCTGGGCATCTGCCTGGTCCTCATCGCCCTGCCCACCTTGGCGCTGTTGGTGGCCATTCCGATGGCGCTGGGCAGGAGGAAGTTCCTGCCGCCGTTCGCGACGTGGTACGCCGCGAACCTGTTCGCCATCGTCCCGCTGCGCAACATCCTCCCCGGCGCCCCACCGCCGGGCTCGTGGATCGACCAGGCCATCGTGCAGTGGGTGCTGATCGGGCTGGTGACGGCGATGAGCCTGTATATCCTCGCCTGGGTTCGGCAAGGCGATTGATTTTCGCCGCCGCTCGTATCGGCGCTGTTAAAAGCTTGTAAGGGTACTGTTCTACCCGGAGCCAGCAAACACGCACGTTGATAACGTCTTGCTTCGTGTCAATCATCAGTGGCTCGGCTGCGGCTGCGGGTAATCGCCCTGCTGAGGAGGTAAGGCCCGAGCTGCACCTGGCCGGCACCGTCGCGGTGCCTGCTCTGCCGGCCCCGCAGCCCCCGTTAATGCCTCCCGCGACTCCGGCGCCCGAGCAGCGCACGCGCAAGCCGAGACGACGACATCTGCTGCTCGATATCTCCATCATCGCCGGCGTCGTCGTTGTCTACGTCCTGTCGCTGCTCGGTTACCACTTGCTGGCCACCGCGCCGGGTCCGCTGCCCGAGCCGGTGCTCAACACCGACGACGGCACCGTGGTGCTGGTGCGCTTCGAGCAGCTGCACACCGTGGCAAATCGCCTCGATGTGAAGGTCCTGGTGATGCCCGACAGTTCGATGATCGACAAACACTTCAACGTGCTCAACACAGACACCTCGGTGCGGTTCTTCCCGCAGAACGACCTGGGAGACTTGCAATACCCGGTGGGGAAGTTGCCGGCGCAGGTGGCCACCACCATCGAGGCCGACGGTGACCCGGGCGACTGGCCGTTCGACTCGTATAAGACCGACACCATCCAGGCGGACGTCCTCGTGGGCACAGGCGAAAATCGCCAGTACAAACCCGGCCGGGTCGAAGTGACGGGATCGCTGGAAGGCTGGGACATCGCCACCACCCGGGTTGCCCGCAGCAAGGACGACCCCGATCGCCCGGACAACGTCATCATCACCCTGCATCGGGCCAAGGGGCCGCTGGTCTTCGACCTGGGCATCTGTCTGGTCCTCATCACCCTGCCGACGCTGGCACTGTTCGTGGCCATTCAGATGCTGACCGGCCGGAGACAATTCCTGCCGCCGTTTTCCACCTGGTATGCCGCGATGCTGTTCGCCGTGGTGCCGTTGCGAAACATCCTCCCCGGCAGCCCTCCTGCGGGTTCATGGATCGACCAAGCCGTCGTGATCTGGGTGCTGATCGCGCTGGCCACAGCGCTGGTCCTGTACATCGCCGCGTGGTACCGGCACTCCAGCTAGGCCCAGGTAGGGTCCGTCCGGCACAAATTTGGCGCTGAGCAGCTCTTCCCCTAGACTCTAAGGGTTGCCTTGGGCAGACCTCGGCTGGCTTTTTGAAAAGATCGCCGGCCCCGCGTGCCTTTCGGTGACTACTGCTTTACAAGACCGCGCACGTCGGGTGCTCCCTGAGCTGCTTTCTCCTGCCGTGCACACGTGAACCAGGTCAGGAGATCTAGTGATTCAGCAGGAATCGCGGCTGAAGGTCGCCGACAACACCGGCGCCAGGGAGATCTTGTGCATCCGGGTGCTCGGCGGTTCGTCGCGACGCTACGCCGGCATCGGTGATGTCATCGTCGCCACCGTCAAGGAGGCTATCCCCGGTGGCAATGTCAAGCGTGGTGAGATCGTCAAGGCCGTCGTGGTGCGCACGGTCAAAGAGCGCAGGCGTGCCGATGGCAGCTACATCAAGTTCGACGAGAACGCCGCGGTGATCATCAAGCCCGACAACGACCCCCGTGGGACCCGTATCTTCGGGCCGGTCGGCCGCGAGCTGCGTGAGAAGCGATTCATGAAGATCATCTCGCTGGCACCGGAGGTGTTGTAGATGAAGATCCACAAGGGCGACACCGTTTTGGTTATCGCCGGCAAAGATAAAGGGGCCAAGGGCAAAGTCCTGCAGGCCTACCCCACCCGCAATCGGGTGCTGGTCGAGGGCGTGAACCGGATCAAGAAGCACACCGCGGTGTCGACCACACAGCGCGGAGCCCGCTCGGGCGGGATCGTCACCCAGGAAGCCCCGATCCACGTCTCCAACGTGATGGTCGTCGACTCGGACGGCGAGCCTACCCGAGTCGGCTACCGGGTAGACGAGGAGACCGGCAAGCGGGTCCGTATCTCCAAGCGCAACGGCAAGGACATCTAGCATGACCACAACAGAGGCCAATGTGAAAGCTCAGCCGCGCCTTAAGCAGCGCTACCGCAACGAGATTCGCGATGCGCTGCATAAGGAATTCAATTTCGGCAACGTCATGCAGATCCCGACCGTCACCAAGGTCGTCGTCAACATGGGTGTCGGCGAAGCGGCCCGGGACGCCAAGCTGATCAACGGCGCGGTCAACGACCTGGCGCTGATCACCGGGCAGCGCCCGGAAATCCGTAAGGCGCGCGTATCGATAGCGCAGTTCAAATTGCGCGAGGGCATGCCGATCGGCGTCCGGGTGACCTTGCGCGGGGATCGGATGTGGGAGTTTCTCGACCGCCTCACGTCGATCGCGCTGCCACGTATTCGTGACTTCCGCGGGCTTTCGCCCAAGCAGTTCGACGGTGTCGGCAACTACACCTTCGGGCTGGCGGAGCAATCGGTGTTCCACGAGATCGACGTGGACAAGATCGATCGGGTCCGCGGCATGGACATCAACGTCGTCACCTCGGCGACGACCGACGACGAAGGACGAGCGCTGTTGCGGGCCCTCGGCTTTCCGTTCAAGGAGAACTGACTGAATGGCTAAGAAGGCATTGGTTAACAAGGCCGCACGCAAACCGAAGTTCGCGGTGCGCGGCTACACCCGCTGCAACAGGTGCGGCCGCCCGCGTGCGGTGTTCCGCAAGTTCGGGCTGTGCAGGATCTGCCTGCGCGAGATGGCCCACGCGGGTGAGTTGCCCGGTGTGCAGAAGAGCAGCTGGTAACGGGACACAGGACAAAACACTATGACGATGACGGACCCGATCGCAGACTTCTTGACGCGGCTGCGCAACGCCAATTCGGCATATCACGACGAGGTGAGCCTGCCGCACTCCAAGATCAAGGCGAACATCGCCCAGATCCTCAAGGCCGAGGGCTACATCACCGACTTCCACACCGAAGACGCTCGGGTCGGCAAGTCGCTGGTCGTCCAGCTCAAGTACGGGCCCAGCCGGGAGCGCAGCATCGCCGGTTTGCGCCGCGTGTCCAAGCCGGGTCTGCGGGTGTACGCGAAATCCAACAGCCTGCCGCGCGTGCTCGGCGGCCTGGGTGTGGCGATCATCTCGACCTCCTCGGGCCTGCTCACCGACCGTCAGGCAGCCAGACAGGGCGTGGGCGGCGAAGTCCTCGCGTACGTGTGGTAGCGGGAGAGGCAGCGTAGATATGTCGCGCATTGGTAAGCAGCCGGTTCCGGTTCCCGCCGGAGTCGACGTAACGATCGAGGGTCAGAACGTCTCGGTGAAGGGCCCCAAGGGCACCCTGAGTTTGACGGTCGCCGAGCCGATCACGGTGGCGCGCAACGACGATGGCGCGATCGTGGTCACCCGTCCCGACGACGAGCGGCACAACCGCTCACTGCACGGGCTGTCGCGCACCCTGGTGTCCAACCTGGTCACCGGTGTGACGCAGGGTTACACCACCAACATGGAAATCTTCGGTGTGGGTTATCGCGTGCAGCTCAAGGGTTCCAACCTCGAGTTCGCGCTGGGCTACAGCCACCCGGTGCTGATCGAGGCCCCAGACGGCATCACGTTCGCCGTTCAGTCACCGACGAAGTTCACCATCACCGGGATCGACAAGCAGAAGGTCGGTCAGATCTCGGCGAACATCCGCCGTCTGCGCCGTCCCGACCCGTACAAGGGCAAGGGCGTGCGCTACGAAGGCGAGCAGGTGCGCCGCAAGGTCGGAAAGACAGGTAAGTAGTCATGGCGCAATCAAAAGCTGACACCACAGCGCGAAAGCCGTTAGGGCGGAGCGTATCCGCGACTCGGCGGATCTCCCGGCTGCGCAGGCACGCACGGCTGCGCAAAAAAGTCGCGGGCACCACGCAACGCCCACGGCTGGTGATCAATCGGTCCGCGCGGCACATCCACGTGCAACTGGTCAACGACGAAAACGGCACCACAGTGGCCGCCGCGTCCTCGATTGAGGCCGATGTGCGCGGCGTGGACGGCGACAAGAAAGCGCGCAGCGTGCGCGTCGGCCAATTGATCGCCGAGCGCGCCAAGGCGGCCGGCATCGACACGGTGGTATTCGACCGTGGCGGATACACCTACGGGGGACGGATCGCCGCACTGGCCGACGCCGCCCGCGAGAACGGATTGAAGTTCTGATGACACGCAAGACTGGAAGGACCGCATAATGTCGGAGCAGCCGGGCGGGCCGCAGGCCGGCACCCGCGGTGACAGCCGTGACGGGCGCGGTGACGGCCGCGACAGTCGCGATAACCGCGGCCGCCGCGACGGCGGCGGGCGTGGTGGCCGCGACCGCGACGGCGAGAAGAGCAACTACCTGGAACGGGTCGTCGCCATCAACCGCGTCTCCAAGGTCGTCAAGGGTGGCCGGCGGTTCAGCTTCACCGCGTTGGTCATCGTCGGTGACGGCAACGGCATGGTCGGTGTGGGTTACGGCAAGGCCAAGGAAGTTCCGGCCGCCATCGCCAAGGGCGTCGAGGAGGCGCGCAAGGGCTTCTTCCGGGTCCCGCTGATCGGCGGCACCATTACTCACCCGGTGCAGGGTGAGAAAGCCGCCGGTGTGGTGCTGTTGCGCCCCGCCAGCCCCGGTACCGGTGTGATCGCCGGTGGTGCGGTGCGCGCGGTGCTGGAATGCGCTGGGGTGCACGACATCCTGGCTAAGTCGTTGGGCAGCGACAACGCGATCAACGTGGTGCACGCCACCGTGGCCGCACTCAAGCTGCTGCAACGCCCCGAGGAGGTGGCCGCGCGCCGGGGACTGCCGATCGAGGACGTGGCGCCGGCCGCGTTGCTGAAGGCGCGGCGGGAAAGCGATGCGCTGGCTGCCAGTGCCGCGCGGGAGGGAACGCCACAGCCATGACCCAGCTCAAGATCACCCAGGTGCGCAGCACGATCGGCGCACGCTGGAAGCAGCGTGAGAGCCTGCGCACCCTGGGCCTGCGGCGGATTCGCCATTCGGTGATCCGCGATGACAGCCCACAGACCCGTGGACTGATCGCGGTGGTACGTCACCTCGTCGAGGTGGAGGAGGCCAAGTGACCATCAAGCTGCACGACCTGAAGCCGGCGCCGGGGTCGAAAACCGCTCGCACCCGCGTCGGACGTGGTGAAGGCTCCAAGGGCAAGACCGCCGGCCGTGGCACCAAGGGCACCGGGGCGCGCAAGAACGTGCCGGTGCGGTTCGAGGGCGGGCAGATGCCGATCCACATGCGGCTGCCCAAGCTCAAGGGCTTCCGCAACCGGTTCCGCACCGAATACGAGATCGTCAATGTCGGCGACATCAGCCGGCTGTTCCCCAAGGGCGGTGCCGTCGGCGTGGACGATCTGGTGGCCAAGGGAGCCGTTCGCAAGAACTCTCTGGTCAAGGTCCTCGGCGACGGCGAGTTGACCGTCAAGGTCGACCTGACCGCTCACAAGTTCAGCGGCAGCGCGCGCGAAAAGATCACCGCCGCCGGCGGCTCGGCGACGGAACTTTAGTACCGCGAGCAGACACAAAAGCCCCCGCACGCCCGGCGTGTCGGGGGCTTTTGGGTCTGCTCGCTGCAACTAACCGAGCTGCGGAATCACCTCTGCGGCAAGGCGTTCCATCTGTTCTCGGTTCTCCGAAACGTCGGAACCGACGGGATTGAGTAACAGCATCTCGGCGCCGGCGTCGATCACCTCACGCAGTCCGCGGGCGACGTCGTCGGGTGTGCCGGACACCGGGACTGCATCGATGCGGCGCATCTGGCCGTAGATGCGCCGCAGCCCGGCGAGCACCCGGTCGCGGGCCTCGGTGGCGTCGTCGTCGATCATCAGATAGACCCGCTTGCCGATGGTGAAGTGGGCGGGGTCGCTGGGGTCCCTGTCCTGTTCGGCAAGCTCACTGCGGACTATCTTGACGGCTCCGGAAAAGGCTTCGGTGGTCGACGAGCCCGCACCCAAAAATGAGTCACCGTGGCGCACCGCCCTCGCCAGGGCCTTGGGAGCAAGGCCGCCGAACCAGATCGGCGGGTGCGGTCGCTGCACCGGCTTTGGCTGGACGGGAAGGTCATCGACGTCGCGGAACCGGCCGTGGAACGTCACCCTGGGCTCGTCCGACCAGGCCGCCTTCATCAGCTGCAGGCCCTCGGTGAAATAGCTGATGAACGTGTCCTTGTCCACCCCGAAGGCGGCGAACTGGCGGGCCCCGCCGCCCGGCGCGACGCCGACGTCCAGCCGGCCGTGACTGAGCCGGTCGACGGCCGTGATGGCCGACGCCAACTGCAGCGGGTCGTGCAGCGACGACACCAGGACGGCGACACCCAGGCGCAGCCGCTCGGTGCAGGCGGCGCAATAGGCGAGCAGCTCCAGCGGTGCCAGCAGCGGTGCCTGGCCGATGGTCTGCTCGAGCACCCAGCCGCCCTCGAAACCAAGCTCCTCAGCGCGGGCGAGATATGCGCGCAGCCCGGCGGCATCGAAGCCATCGGAATCGAATTGGGGGATGGCGATGGAAAACCTCACCCCATCACCGTACGGCGGCGGGTCGGTAGGCTGGCAAACATGTTCGGTTTTCTGCCTTCTGTTCCCGGCGTTGCTGACGTGCGTGCGCTGGTCAACCGGGTCGACACCGCCCGCCACCACGGCATCCCCAGCGGTTGCGTGCTCGAATTCAATCTGCAAGCGGTGCCCCCGGAGACGACGGGCTTCGACCCCCTGACGATCGTCACCGGGGGCGGCCGGGCGATGGCGCTGCGCGACGCCGTCGCCGCGCTGCACCGCGCGGCCGAAGATCCCCGGGTTGCCGGGCTGATTGCCCGCGTGCAGCTTGCGGCGTCGCCGGTGGGCGCGGTACAGGAACTGCGCGAAGCCATCGCGGCTTTCAGCGCCGTCAAGCCGTCACTGGCCTGGGCGGAAACCTATCCGGGCACGCTGTCCTACTACCTGGCTTCGGCATTCGGTGAAGTCTGGATGCAGCCCTCGGGCAGCGTCGGGCTGATCGGTTTTGCCAGCAGTGCCACATTCCTGCGCGACGCGCTGGACAAGGCGGGAATCGAAGCCCAGTTCACCGCGCGGGGCGAATACAAGTCGGCGGCAAACCTTTTCACCGAGGGCGGCTTCACCGAGGCACACCGCGAGGCCGTCACCCGCATGCTGGAAAGCCTTCAGGACCAGGTGTGGCGGGCGGTCGCCGAATCACGCAACATCGACGCGGGCGCGCTCGATGCGCTGGCCGACCGGGCACCGCTATTGCGCGATGACGCCGTGGAATCCGGTCTGGTGGACCGGATCGGATTCCGCGACGAAGCCTTTGCCCG
Organism: uncultured Actinomycetota bacterium; assembly: GCA_963708995.1. Lineage (GTDB taxonomy): Bacteria > Actinomycetota > Actinomycetes > Mycobacteriales > Mycobacteriaceae > Mycobacterium. Next base: position 157,588 of record CAVPUR010000012.1, on the reverse strand, counting down.
CATTGCGGAACTGGTTGGCGTGGACAATGTTTCCAACGAAGAAGACGACGATGCCGCACCGCGGCTCTACCTGTCGCGCTACGCCGGTGCCGCCCGGTCGCGAATTGCGCCACCCGTGCCGTCGATTCCGGGTCGCCGGTCCAAGCCCACGATCGCCGTGGTCACCCTGGAGGGCGCTATCGTCAACGGGCGTGGCGGGCGGCAATTCCTGCCGTTCGGCTCCTCGAACGCCGGTGCTGACACCATCGCGGCGGCACTGCGGGAGGTGGCTGCCGACGATGCGGTCTCCGCGATCGTGCTGCGGGTGGACAGCCCCGGCGGCTCGGTCACCGCGTCGGAGACCATCTGGCGCGAGGTGAAAAGGGCGCGCGAACGGGGCAAGCCGGTGGTGGCGTCGATGGGTACCATGGCGGCCTCCGGCGGCTACTACGTCTCGATGGACGCCGACGCGATCGTGGCCAACCCGGGCACGATCACCGGTTCGATCGGCGTGATGAGCGGCAAGCTGGTATTCCGCGACCTCAAGGAGCGGCTGGGCGTCGGGTCAGATACCGTGCGCACCAACGCCAATGCCGATGTCTGGTCGGTCGACGAGCTGTTCACACCGGAGCAGCAGGCGGACAGGGAAGCCGAAGCGGATTTCTTCTACACCGATTTCGTGGAACGCGTCGCAGCAGGGCGCAAGCTGAGTGCCGAAGCCGTGGATGCCGTTGCGCGCGGACGGATCTGGACCGGCGCCGACGCTCTCGAGCGCGGCCTGGTCGACGAGCTCGGTGGATTTCGGACTGCGGTGCGGCGAGCCAAAGTCCTGGCCGGTCTGGATGAGGATGCCGACGTCCGGCTCGTCAGCTACCCAGGCTCGTCGTTGCTGGACCTAGTGCGGCCCCGGTCGTCGTCGCAACCGGCCGCCGCGTCGCTGCCGGATGCGGTGGGCGCGCTGCTGGGCCGCACGGTGACCGGGATCCTCGAACACGTCGAGCAGACGCTGAGCGGCGCCAACGTGCTGTGGCTGGGGCAGTCGCGCTTCTAGCCGGTCCGGGCGCCGCTGATGAAGATGATTTCGCCTAGCGGGTCGTCGTTTTCGGGGGCGGGCGCCTCGATGCCGTTGCGTTCGAACAGTTCCGCGCGCGTCACACCCTCGACGTCCCAGCCCTTGGCCCGCAGATACTCGGCGACGTGGTTGCGCTGGCCGGCATAGACCAGCGACGGCATGTCGACGTCGATGCCGTGGTCGCGGAGGAAGGAACTCGCCATTGTCTCCCGCACCCGGTCGGCATCGAAATCGATGATGCCGGGCACGAATTCGGTGGCGACCCTGCTGCCCGGAACGCTCAGCTCGGTGATGTTGTCGAACAACCGGTCTTGGGCGTCCGGCGGCAGGTAGATCAGCAGGCCCTCGGCCAACCACGCGATCGGTGCCGTCAGGTCCAGTCCGGCTGCCTTGAGCGCCGCCGGCCAGTCTTGGCGCAGATCGATGGGGATGGTGCGCCGGGTGGTGAGAGGTTCGGCGCCGATGCCGGCCAAAGTGGTTGTCTTGAAATCGATTACCTGCGGTTGATCGAGCTCGTAGACCACGGTCCCAGCGGGCCAGGGCAGCCGGTAAGCCCTCGCGTCCAAACCGGACGCGAGGATCACCGCTTGCCGCACGCCGTTGTTGGTGGCGTCGATGAAGTAATCGTCGAAGTACTTGGTGCGCACCGCCATCCCGTCGATCATCGCCTGCTTGCGTGCCGGCGACGCGATGTCGATCGTCGAGGTGTCGAGCTCACCGTCCATCATCTTGGTGAAGAAATCCAACCCGACCGCGCGCACCAATGGCTCGGCGTACGGATCGTTGATCAAACCGCGGGGATCCTTCGTCGCCATCGCGCGCCCGGACGCGACGAAGGTCGCGGTGGCCCCGACGCTGGACGCCAGATCCCAATTGTCGTCGTCAGTGCGTGCCATGACGCAACCCTATTTGAGGGTGGCGTCGACGTAGCTCATTTCGCCGAACACGCCCGCATTCTCTTCGGGGAATGTGAACCCATTGTGGGCGTACAACTCCCGGGCGGGATGGGGCGTCACCTGCCAGCCGTGGGTGGTCAGGTAGTCGAGGACGATGTTGCGCTCGCCGCGGTAGAACAGGTCGGCCGCGTTGAGGTCGAAACCGAAGCGCTGCCACCGCTCGGAGATCTGCTGCACGCGCTCATCGGAAAACGCGTTCGGGTCGGGGACGTGTTCGGTAGCCAGCCGGCTGCCCGGCGCGCTGAGCGCGGTGATGTTGTCGAACAGCCGGTCCTGAGCCTCGGGCGGCAGGTAGGGCAGCAGGCCTTCGGCGCTCCACGCGGTCGGTTGCGTGACGTCAAAACCACCCTCGCGCAATGCCGCGGGCCAGTCGTCGCGCAGGTCGATGCTGATCGTGCGCCGCTCGGCGGTTGGGGCGGCGCCGAGGTCGGCCAGCGTGTTGGTTTTGAATGCGATCACCTGCGGCTGGTCGATCTCGTAGACCACCGTGCCGGCCGGCCACCGCAACCGGTAGGCCCTGGTGTCCAGGCCGGAGGCCAGGATCACCGCCTGCCGCACACCGTCCCCGGTGGCGGCGGTGAAGAAGTCGTCGAAGAACCTGGTGCGCACCGTCATCTGCTCGGTTCTGGCTTTGCGGTTGAATACCGGGTCGTCCTCGAAATCGATCTCGCCGTCGATGATGCGGATGAAGGGATCCAACCCCACGGCGCGAACCAGGGGATCGGCCAGCGGATCGTCAAGCAGCGCATTGGGTCCCTGCGAGGCCACGGCGCGGGATGCGGCGACCATGGTGGCCGTCGCTCCCACGCTGGACGCGGGTCCCCAGCTGTCGCCGTCGGTGCGTCCCGAATCGGTAGTCATCGAATGTCTCCTAGTTGTTGGTCTTGTCGAGCGTGCCGCTGACGTAGAGCAGGTCGCCCATGCGGACGTCGTCGTCCTCGAAGGGCGGAAGGCCGTTGGCCGCAAACAGTTCCGCCACGCTGCTGGCGGTCAGCTGCCAACCGTGGTCGGCCAGATAGGGGGCCGCCTCGTTGCGGTCGCCGAAGTAGACCAGGCCGGTCATGTCGAGGTCGAAGCCGTGGGCGCGCCAGCGCTCGGCGATTCGCTGCATGCGTTCCCTCATCTTGTCCTCGTCGCCGGGCTCGATGTTGCGGGCGCTCTCGGTGGCGAACCGGCTACCCGGCGCGCTGAGCGCGGTGATGGTGTCCAGCAGGCGGTCTTGCGCCTCCGGGGGCAGGTAGCCGAGCAGACCCTCGGCGCTCCACGCGGTCGGCTGCTCGGGGTCGAATCCGGCGGCGCGCAGCGCGGCGGGCCAGTCGTCGCGCAGATCGATGGCCACCACGCGCCGGTCGGCGGTAGGCGCGGCGCCCAGCTCGGCCAGGGTTTGGGTCTTGAATTCGATGACCTGCGGTTGGTCGATCTCGAAGACGACGGTGCCCGCGGGCCAGGTCAGCCGGTAAGCGCGCGAGTCCAGCCCGGACGCCAGGATGACGGCCTGCTTGATGCCCGCCTTGGTCGCAGCCAGGAAGAACTCGTCGAAGAACTTCGTGCGCACGGCCATGTTGTCGGCCATCCGGGACATGGCGCCCGCGGACCCCCCGGATACAGAAGTGCCGTCCTGAACGTCGTGCACGTCGTTCAATTCATTTGGGTCCAATTCCCCGCTGGCCAGCCGGGCGAGCAGGTCTACCCCCACTGCGCGCACCAGCGGCTCGGCGAACGGGTCGTTGATCAGCGGTTTGTCGGTGCGGGTGGCCATCGCACGGGCCGCCGCGACCATGGTGGCGGTCACCCCGACGCTGGATGCCAGGTCCCAGGTGTCTCCCTCGTAGCGAGAGGTGGTGGAAGTCATGTGATCCCCCTATCAGACATAGTTACTTAAGCGATTACTTAGACAGTATAACGAGCTTTCGGTCCAAAGGGTTCCCACGCAGCCACACGCAGGGCAATCTAGAGCGATGACGTACGCGGCGGCCGGGAAACGAATGCTCATCACCGGTGCTTCGTCGGGGTTGGGCGCGGCCCTGGCCAGGCAGTTGGCCGCCCAGGGAGCCGTGGTGGGCCTGATCGCCCGCCGGCGCGATCGCCTGGGCGAGGTGCTGGCCGACTGCCGGCGAACCTCGCCGGCGTCGGCGATGTGGGCCGCCGACCTGGCCGACACCGCGGCCGTCGGCGAATTGGCGCTGCAGGCGTGGGACGGGCTCGGCGGTGTCGACGTGCTGATCAACAACGCCGCGATCCCGAAGCGCCGGGCCGTCACCGAGTTGCAGCCGGACGAGGTCGAGAACGTCATGCGGGTCAACTTCTTCGCCCCGATGCGGCTTACGCTGGCCCTGCTGCCGCGGATGCTCGACCGCGGCTCCGGCATGATCGTCAACGTGTCCAGCGTCGGCGGCCGGCTCGGGATCATCCACGAAACCGCTTACTGCGCAAGCAAGTTCGCGCTATGCGGCTGGAGCGAAGCGATGGCGGTCGACCTGCACGGCACCGGAGTCACGGTGAAGCTGATCGAACCGGGTCCGGTCGACACCGAGATCTGGGACCAGCCCGGCAGCGAGGAGCCCCTCTACCAGGGGCCCAAGGTGGCGGCCGAGGAAGTGGCCGACGGCATCATCGCGGCCCTGGGCACCGACCGCTTCGAGCACTACGTCCCCGACATGAAGGCGGTGGTTGACGTGAAAAATGCCGACATCGACACGTTCATCGCCGGTGTCGCCGCCCTCAAAACAAGCATGGCGCCGCGATGAAGGCGCTCGTCTACGGCGTACCGCCGGAGCCCTTCGACGTTCCCGATGACGCCAACCTGCTGACCGAGAACCTGTCGCGCACCCCGACGGCGCTGCGCGAGGTGCCCGATCCGCAACTGTTGCACCAGGATTGGGTGATCACCCGGCCGCGGCTGACCGGCATCTGCGGGTCGGACTCCAAGCAGATCCTGATGGACTTCGGCGAGGACGACGTCGACAACGCCATGGCCGCCTTCTGTTCCTTCCCGCAAGTCATGGGCCACGAGGTGGTGGCCGACGTGGTGGCGGTGGGACCGAAGGCACGGGGAGTGGAGGTCGGGCAGCGGGTGGTGCTCAACCCGTGGCTGTCGTGCGGGCCGCGCGGCATCGAACCGCCGTGCCCCGCCTGCGAGAACGGCGACTACAGCCTGTGCTGGAGCTTCGCCGACGGCGACATCAAACCCGGCATCCACACGGGGGTGTCGGCCGACGTGACCGGCGGATACGCCGAGCTGATGCCGGCCCACGACAGCATGCTGTTCGCGGTGCCCGACTCGATTCCCGACGAGATGGCCGTGTTCGCCGACCCGTTCTCGGTGTCCCTGCATGCGATCACCCGCCACCCGCCGCCCCGATCGAGCCGCGTTCTGGTGTACGGGGCCGGCTCGCTGGGGTTGTGCGCGGTCGCGATCCTGCGGGCGCTCTACCCCGACGTGGCGGTGGCCGTCGTCGCGCGCTTCGAGGCCCAGGCCGAGCTGGCCCGCCGGTTCGGGGCAACCAAAGTGCTTGCGCACGAACCGCGCCTGAACGTCATCGAAGAGCTGGTCGCCTGGGGCGGCGGCCGGTTGCGCCAGCCGCTGCAGGGGCTGCCGATGGCCTATCCCGGACCGATCGACGTCGTCTACGACACGGTCGGCAAGCCGGAGACTTTCGAGGTCGGGGTGCGGGTCCTCACGTCGCGCGGGACGCTGGTGAAGGCCGGCGTGCACGCGCCCGGCCGGTGGGAGTGGAGCCCGCTGTACTTCAAGGAGATCAGCTGGGTGGGCTCCAACGCGTTCGGGTTCGAGGAGATCGACGGGCAGCGCAAGCACGCCATCGCGCATTACCTCGACCTGGTGGCCGACGGCCGGGTGGACCTGCGTCCCATGCTGACCCACACCTTCCCGTTGGACCGGTGGCGCGACGCCTTCCTTGCCATTGCCAACCAGGGCGACAGCGGCGCAGTGAAGGTGGCCATCGACCAGCGTTAAGCGCTAGTCGGCATGTTGCGCACTCCGTGCATTGCAATACCGATGGCGCGTTCGACAGCGGCGCGCAGTTTTTCGGCGGTGTCGGCGTCTTGCAGGCAAACGAGCGCGGCGGCAATAGCTGCCCCCATGACTGAGCCGATGACGGCGGCAGCGGCCGCCGGGTCGAGCATGTCCTGGTAGGCGCGGTGCAGCGCCTGGGCAAGTTGAGTTTCGGCCAGAAAGTAGCGGTGCAGGGTGGCCGCTTGGACGGCGGGCACGGACATGATCATGGGCAGCCGCACCGACGCCAGGCCACCGTCGACTTCCTCGGCGAGGGCGTCGGCGAGCATGTGCTGCATCGCTGCCACAAGGACATCGGCCATTTGATCGTCGGGCCCGCGCTGCTCGATAATGGCCACCGCGGCGTCGATCCGGTGGGACAGGTGAGGGAAAAGGACCTCATCCTTGCTCGCGAAGTAGTTGAAGAACGTCTTGGTGGAAACCCCTGCAGCGGAGGCGATCTCGGCGACCGTGGCCTGCCCGTAGCCCCTTTCCTCGAAGAGCCGCATGGCTGCGCTGATCAGTTCCTGCCTGGTCTGCTGCCGCTTGCGTTCCCGCAGACCCATCTCGCCGGCCGTTGTGGTCTCCTCCGCGCTGATTACATCTGCTGTAATATTACAGTGAATGTAGTTAAATCATGGCAGCTTGTCGGAAAGGGCCCGTCATGCAGCGGTTCGAGAACGCGGTGGCGATTGTCACGGGCGGCGGAATGGGTCTGGGCGAGGCGTTGTGTGAGGAGCTCGGACGACGGGGCTCGACGGTCGTGGTCGCCGATATCGACGGCGACGCCGCGCGTCGGGTAGCCGGGCACCTGGAACAAAGCGGCGGCTCGGCACTTGCGGTAAGTGTCGATGTGGCCAACGAAGCCGAGGTGGTGCAGCTGATTGAGAGCGCGGTGGCCGAATACGGACGCGTCGACTACATGATCAACAACGCAGGCATCGCGATCGGCGGGGACTCTCGTGACCTCTCGATGCAGCAGTGGCGTCGCGTGCTCGATGTTGACCTGCTAGGCGCCGTATATGGGACGGTGCACGCCTACCAGGTCATGACGCGCCAGGGCCATGGGCACATCGTCAACATTTCCTCGCTCAGCGGGCTGGTTCCCCAGCCGGGCAATATCCCCTACTGCACTAGCAAGCATGGGATCGTGGGGCTTTCGCTTTCGCTGCGGGCTGAGGGAGCCGACCTCGGCGTGAAAGTAAGTGCAGCATGTCCGGGCGATATGAAAACGAAGATCTACGACAACATGGTCGTGGTCAATATGCCGCGCGAGCAGGTGGCCACGTTAAGTCGGCGCACCCACTATCTAATGCCGCAGATGAGCGCCCAGTCCGCGGCCCGCGCGATCCTGCACGGCGTCGGTCGCAATCGGCCGCTGATCGTGTTTCCCACTGCGGTGCAAATCATTTGGCATCTGTATCGCTGGTTTCCGAGCCTGATTTATCGGATCAACATCCATCGCATGAGACTGTTCCGCGGCCTTCGATCCGTACTTGGTTGATTGAGGACGCTTAGGCGGGCACGCTAGGCGGGCGCGTGGCGCGATAGTAGGTGAGTCTTCCAACGAAGCGGTGCTGCTGGGTGGCGATCTCGGCGCAGTCGAATCCCGCCGCACGCAGGACTCGAGGGATCGCGTCGCCGAGGTTGCCGGCCACGTGCGGGCTGTGCAGCACGAGGCGCGCCGACAGGCCGTCGCGGGCGGTCATGTCGCCGCCCATGTCGACCAGGTGCAGCCTGCCGCCGGGTCGCAGGACACGTAAAACCTCTGCCGCGGCGGCCATTTTCGCGTCACCGTCCAGGTGGTGAAGCATCATCGACGACAGCACCCGGTCGAATTCGCCGTCGGCGTAGGGGAGTCGCTGCGCGTAGCCGCGTTCGAAGCGAATCCCAGTCAGTCGGGCTGCCTTTCGCTGCGCCCGCCTGAGCGCCAGCGGGTCGGGATCGGATCCGACTACCGATACCGACGGATGTGCACGCTTGGCGCGGATAATGAGATTGCCGGTGCCGCAGCCGATTTCCAGGACGCGATGACCGTCGGCGAGTTCGGCCTGCCCGATAAGTCTGTCATAGACGCGGTTGAAGCCGAACAGGCGGGTCAACAGGTCGTAGCCGGGAAGCAGCGCGTCGTGGCCGGCGGCGGGAAGGTAGTCATGTGAATGATGTTTGACCATAGAATCCATATTGAGCCTCTATTTAGCAAGATAATTGGGCGATACTTGCCAAAAGTTGGACAATCTTTAGCGAGATGACGTGACGCCAACAGCTCGGGTGATCAGCCACCGCGACGGCGTGCCCATCTACCAATACCGGACCGATCCGGGCACCCCTCCGGTATCGGTGCATCGGCCCGGCCACCCCGGCCTCGGCGACCCTGGCGAGGTGGGCCGTCACATCCACGATTTCCCGGCGCTCTGGTACGTGCCGGCGGCGGGCCTGGCGTATGTCGCGGCCGCGGGCGAGGTGCTCGACCCGCGTCAGCTGGACTACCTGGCCGACGGGGTCGGCGTGTTCTTCGACCCCACCGCGCTCGGCGAGGACGCGCGATCGCCGTGGCCGGCTTGGCGCGGGCACCCGCTGCTCTTCCCGTTCCTGCACGGACACGCGGGCGGGGTACTGCGGCTGGAGGTACCCGCTGCCCGGCGACCGGTGTGGGACAACGCGATCCGCGCGATCGAGACGGAACTGATCACGGGGGCGGAGGCCTATCGACAGGCGGCCCTGGCGCACCTGACGCTGCTGCTGATCGAGCTCGCGCGCCTGGCCCGCGATGTGGTGGCCGATCTGCGGCGCAGCGGTGAGCCGCTGCTGGCCGAGGTGTTCGCGGTGATCGACGCAGCGTCACGCCGAGCCACTGTCGCTGCGCGACGTGGCGCGCGAACTCGGCATGACCCCGGGACACCTGACCACCGTCGTGCGCCGACGCACCGGACGCACCGTGCAGGAGTGGATCATCGAACGCCGCATGGCCGAAGCTCGCAGCTTGCTGGCCGAGACGGATCTTCCGGTAGCGGAGGTAGCCAGGCGGGTTGGGGTGAACGACCCCGGTTATTTCAGCAGGCTCTTCAGCCGGACCCACGGCGCCTCGCCGCGCAGGTGGCGTCGCGGGCCGCCGCGGTAGAAAGTGCGCAAATCAGACCGTCAGGGCGCCTCGGGATCCGGTGATAGGCAAGTCAATCGGGGTGATGATCGCCCGGCTGCGCGTCGCAGACGAACGGTATGGCGTTGACCGCGGCGACGGCGGTGCTGTCCATCAACACGGTCATCACGTCCTGTCCGGGTTCGCCGAACCGGATCGTCGCGTCGACGCGGGGTTCGCCTTCGATCACCACGCTGAAACCCTTGGGGTCGCTCCATTGCGGTTCGAGCGCGTCGTCGCTCATGGTCCAGCAGATGGCCAGCTCGATCACCGGGCGGCCGCCGCGATGGCCGCGATAGGTGCGGCGCTGGCCACCGACCGTGCCGGCGGCGAAGTCCACCCAGCCCAGATTCAGATCCCGGGTCAGGACCGCGGGCTCGACGAATGCGTCCTTGGAGTCGAGTTCGACACCCAGCATGGTGGCGATCATGTCCAGCGTCTCGAAGTAGCCGAGGCCGTATCGTTGTGTCTCCGGGTCGATTTGCGTCACCCGCTGAAGCGGTGGTTTGCCGAATCCGAGCACCCTCCATACCTCCCGTACGGGATAGGTGGTGCAGTCCAACGTTTCGACGAGCTTGACGCTGTGTACCCGCCGGCATGCGCCGGTGAGGAAGCCGGCGACGACGTTGATGAAGCCCGGCTCGAATCCGGTTCCCAGGAAGGTCGCGCTTCCCTGTCGCGCCGCCTCTTCGAGCGCCGGGAGTTCGGCCGGGTGATGGGTACCGGTCAGGAAGTCTCCCGTGGTGACGACGTTGATGCCGGCGCGCAGCATCCGGATCACCAGTTCGTAGTCGATGGCGCGCGGCATGTAGTTCACGCAATCCGGTCGAAGCTCGATCAACGCGTCGGTATCTCCGGTTGCGGCGACACCGACCGGGGCTCGGTCGGCCAGCACACCGGCGTCGCGGCCCACCTTGTCCGAGCCGAATGCATGGACGCCCACCACGTCGAAGTCGTCGCGGTCCAGCAGGACGCCCAGCGCTCGGCTGCCGATGTTGCCGGTCGACCACTGGACTACTCGGTAGCGCGCCATGCCCAACCGTAGTTCACGCTCGGTGCAGCGGTTCGATGTCCAACCACTGGCCAACTTCGAATCCGTCCTCGATGGCGCGGATCGTTGCGCCGCCGCACCCGGGATAGTGCGCGGGTATCACGGCGGCTTTCGCTTGCGCGGCCTCGGTGAATATCCGGCGACGGGTCACCGCGGCGGCGCTGCGCATCCATGTCGAAGGCGCAGGCTTCGTCGGGTAGCCGCAGTTGCAGTGGGCTGTGGGTGAGATCGCCGACGAAGACCGCCGGCTGACCCGCGTCCAGCCACAGCACCGAGGAGCCGGGGGTGTGCCCGGGGGCGGGCCGCAGTCGCAGCGACTGGCTGAGCTGGTAGTCGTCGGACCATTGAACGAGCTGACCGGCCTCGTCGATGGGCAACACGCTGTCCGCGAACACCAACTGGTCACCGCGCTGCTGGGCGGCTTCCTCTTCCGTGCGCGGTGATTGCTGTGCCGCGGGTCCGTCGGGTGCAAAGTGGTGGTAGTCGGCGGCGGGCACCACATATCGGGCGTTGGGAAACGTCGGCACCCAGGCGTCTTTGTCCAGCATGGTGTTCCAGCCGACGTGATCCGAGTGGATGTGGGTATTGATCACGACGTCCACCGCGCTCCGGTCGACGCCCGCCGACTGCAGCGCGGCCAGGAACGCGGTGTTCAGGTGGTCCAGCGGCGGCATGTGCGGGCGTTGGCGGTCGTTTCCGACGCCGGTGTCCACGACGACGGTCAGCCCGTCGACCTCGACGACCCAGCTTTGAACCGCGATGCGCCACCGATCGGTGTCGGGGTCAAAGAAGTCCGGCACCAGCAGGTCGGCATTGTCGCGCCAACCCGATGGCGGCGTTCGAGGGAAAAACCTGGTCGCTAACTCGAACTGAAATTCCACGATGCGCGCCACGCTGGCGCGACCGAGCCGGACCCGGTTCACCATTCGGGCTAGGTGTTGGCGCGCAGGTAGCTGTAGACGCCGGCGAAGTTGCGGTTGACTTCTTCGGGAATGGCTACCGGGCCACCGAGAGCGCGTGCGCCCCAAACGATTTGGGCCGTCCGTTCCACCAGCGCGGTGATGTGCATGACCTTGTCGGGGCGGGGGCCCACGGCGACCAGGCCGTGGTTGGCGATCAGGGCGGCGCCGCGCCCTTCCAAAGCCTTGACCGCGTTGGCGCCGACGTCGGGCGTGCCGGACGCGGCGTACTCGGCGCACCGTACGTCCCCGCCGCAGTAGACGGCGAACTCGTCGATGCACGCCGGAATCGGCTGATGCGCGATGGCGAACATGGTCGCCCATACCGGATGACTGTGGATGACGCTGCCGATGTCGTCGAACGCCTGGTAGCAGGCCAGGTGCAGCTTCATTTCCGTCGACGGCATGCGCCCGTCCTTGGCTTGCAGCACAGCGCCGTCGGCGTCGACCAGCACGAGATCCTCGAGCACCATGTCCGCGTAGTCGACCGACGACGGCGTGATGACGATGTTGCCGTCGGAGCGCCGCGCCGAGATGTTGCCGGCCGTGCCCTCGACCAGGCCGCGGCGCAGCATGTCCTTGGCCGCCGCCAGCACCGCGGCCTCGGCGTTGTCAACGAATTTCCCGAACGTCATGGCCTTAGCACCTCCGGGTTGACGATATAAGCGGGCGTCTTGCCGCTCAGCAGCGCTTCCAGATCGTCGGCGACCATCTGAGCCTGCCGAGCCTCAGTGTTCCACGTCGCCCCGCCGATGTGCGGGGTTAGGACGACGTTGGGCATGCCGACCAGCGGGTGATCGGTCGGCAGCCACTCGCCGGCGAAGTGGTCCAGGCCGGCGGCTGCCACCTTGCCGGTGCGCAGCGCGTCGACGAGCGCGTCGGTGTCGTGCAGTTGGGCTCGGGCGGTGTTGAGGAAGACGACGCCGTCGCGCATGGCCGCGAACTGCTCGGCGCCGATCATCCCGACGGTGTCGTCGGTGACCGGTGCGTGCAGGGAGACGATGTCGGCCTCGCCCAGCAGCGCGTCGAGGCTGTGCAGGGCTTCGTCGTGGTACGGGTCGTACGCGATGACCCGCAGGCCCAACCCGGACAGCCGCCACCGCAGCGCCCGGCCGACGGCGCCGAGGCCCACCAGCCCCGCCGTGCGCCCGGCGATCTCCCAGCCGCGGAACCGCTGATACGGGATGGTGCCGTCGCGGAACATGTTGCCGCTGCGCACATCCGCGTCCGCGGTCACCAGGTGACGGGTGGCGGCCAGCAGCAGCGCGACCGCCATCTCGGCGACCGCGTCGGCATTGCGCGCCGGCGCATTCAGCACCGGTATGCCGGCGGCGGTCGCCGCCGCGATGTCGACGTTGTTGGGGTCCCCGCGGGTGGACGCAATAGCGCGCAAAGCTAGCTCGAAGACCGGTCCGGCGACCGAGTCGCTTTCCACCACAACGACATCGGCGGACTCGGCGGCGATCCGCTCGGCCAGCTGCTCGGCGCTGTAGATCCGCAGCGGCGTCTGATCGACCTATCCAAGGGTCGTACACCACGTCGGCCAGCTCGCGTAGCTTGTCGAACCCCGGTCCACGCAGCGGGGCGGTCACCAGGGCACGCGGTCTTGACGTCACGAATGCCAATGCTGGCGTACGGTGACGCCCGTGTCACGCAAAGACGTCACAATCGGCATCGACATTGGTACCACCGCGGTCAAGGCGGTAGCCGCCGACGAGAACGGCCAGGTGACCGCGCGGGTGCGGATCCCGCACCAGCTTCGGGTGCCGGCCCCCGATCTGCTCGAGCACGACGCCGACGAGGCGTGGCGGCGGGGTCCGCTGACGGCACTGGACCAGCTTGGCGTTGCGGACGCCCGGGCGGTCGCCGTTGCGGCGATGGTGCCGTCGCTGACCGCCGTCGATGCTGCGGGCCGGCCGATCACCCCGGGATTGCTGTACGGCGACGACAGGGGCCGCGCGCCGGGCGCCGACAACCAGCTGCTGCCGGCGCTGGGCGAGGCTGCCGAGTTTCTGCGCTGGACGGCCGCCGAAGCGCCCGGCGCGGCCGGATACTGGCCGGCGCCGGCGGTGGCCAACCACGCCCTGGCGGGCGAGGCGGTGATCGACGTCGCCACCGCCGCCACCGCGTTCCCCTTGTTCGACGGGACCGGCTGGAACCCGGCGGCATGCGCCGAGCGCGGCGCCACCGCCGAGCAGATGCCGCGGGTGGAGACCATCGGAACGGCGGCCGGGCGGGTGCAGGGGAACGGCCCGGTGTTAGGGATCGGCGCCATCGACGCCATCTGCGAGCAGATCCTGGCCGGCGCCGATCGCGCGGGCGAGGTGCTGGTGATGTGTGGCACCACGCTGATCGTGTGGACCATAGTCGCCGAGGCCGCCGAGGCCCGGCAGGTGCCCGGCCTGTGGACCATTCCGCACACCTCCGCCGGCAAGAGCCAGATCGGCGGCGCCAGCAATGCCGGCGGGCTGTTCCTGGGCTGGGTGGATCGCCTGCTGGCATCGGGTGATGCAGAGAAAGCCGACCCCCGGCGGGTGCCGGTGTGGTCGCCGTATATCCGCGGCGAGCGCACCCCGTTTCACGATCCGGATCGCCGCGCAGTGCTCGATGCCCTCGATCTCACCCACGACGCCGCCTCGGTGCGCCGGGCCGCCTACGAGGCCTCCGGCTTCGTCGTCCGTCAGCTCATCGAACTGAGCGGAGCGCCGGTGTCGCGCATCGTGGCCACCGGTGGCGGCACCCGGATGCAGCCGTGGATGCAGGCCATCGCCGACGCGACAGGCCGGCCGGTGGAGGTTTCCGCGGTGGCCGAGGGCGCGGCGCTGGGCGCGGCTTTCCTGGGCCGCATGGCGGCCGGCCTGGAATCGTCGATCAACGACGCCGCGCGCTGGGCGTCCACCGAGCGCGTCGTCGATCCCCACCCGGCGTGGGCGGACGCCGTCGAGGACCGGTACCAACGGTTCCTGGAGCTGAGCGCCCGGCCATCTAGCGCGATACCTGCTGCGTCGTTCTAGGCTTGTGCAATGACTGATCACGACCGCACAGCCGTCCGCCGCGAGATCGCAGACGCACTGCTGAAAGCCCTTGAACGCCGACACGAGGTGGCCGACGCCGTGGTCGAGTCCAAGAACAAAGCGGCCGCGGTCGAGGCGATCGTGAGGCTGCTGGACACGTCCCACGTCGCCGCCGAAGCGGTGATGGGCATGTCGTTCGACCTTTTCACGATGGACGCGCACAAGAAGATCCTCGCCGAGCTCGACGACCTGAACAAACAGCTCAGCTTCACCCTCGGAGAGCGCCCGGCGAGTTCGGGTGAGAGCTTGGATCTCCGGCCCTTCTCCGCCGCCGAGGACCGCGACCTCTTCGCGACGCGCACCGCGGAAATCGGCGAGGCCGGCGATGGCTCCCGCGGCCCGGCGGGCAGCATCGACGACGAGATCCGTGCGGCGCTCAAGCGTGTCTATGAGGAAGAGGCCGCGTGGTTCGTCGCCGAGTGTTCCGGCGAGAAGGTCGGAATGGTGTTCGGCGAGCTCGTCGGTGGCGAGGTGAACGTGCGGATCTGGATTCACCCCGAACACCGCAAGAAGGGTTACGGCACCGCCGCGCTGCGCGCGTCGCGCTCGGAGATGGCCGGGTTCTTTCCCGCCGTGCCGATGGTCGTTCGGGCGCCGGCCGCCGAGCCCCCAAAGGCTTAACCCAGCACCGCGGACACGTATCTGATATCGCCGAAGGCGACCATGGATGGCTGGTCGGGAAACTGAAACCCGTTCTCGGCGTACAGCTCCGGTGTACTGCGCGCGGTCACCTGCCAACCGCGATCCGACAGGTAGGACACGACGTCGTTGCGGTCGCCGTCGTAGACCAAGTCGGACCAGTTGAGGTTCAAGCCGAGGCGCCGCCAGCGCTCGCTGATATCGCGACCCCGCTTCTCCAGGCGGTCACGGATGTTCGGCACATAGCCGGTCCCCAGTCTGCTGCCGGGGGCGCTGAGCGCGGTGATGTTGTCGAACAACCGGTCCTGGGCGTCCGGCGGCAGATAGGCCAGTAGCCCCTCGGCGCTCCAGGCCGTCGGCCGGGCCGGGTCAAACCCGTTGTCGCGCAACGCGGCCGGCCAGTCATCGCGCAGGTCGACGCCCACCGCCCGGTGCTCGACGGCCGGGGCCGCGCCCAGTGCGGCCAGGGTGCTCGTCTTGAACTCGATCACCCGGGGCTGGTCGACCTCGTAGACCACGCTTGCGTCCGGCCACGCCAGCCGGTACGCACGCGTGTCCAGTCCGGAGGCCAGGATCACCGACTGGCGCACGCCGGCCCGGGCGGCGTCGAGAAAGTGCGAATCGAAGAACCGGGTGCGCACCGCCATGCCTTCACTGAGCCGCTGCGGGGTGAAGGCGGGATCGTCCTCGGCGCCCTCGATTTCGCCGTTCATCATCCGGATGAAGGCATCGACCCCGACGGCCCTGACCAGTGGCTCGGCGAAGGGATCGTCGATCAGGGGGTTCGGGCCCCTGGAGGCCAGCGCGCGCCGCGCAGCCACCGCGGTGGCGGTGGCACCCACGCTCGACGCCAAATCCCAACTGTCGCCGTCAGATCGTTTGGTGTCAGTGTTCGAAGGGTCGGTCATCGTGCCCGCCTATGCGCGCGTAGCGGTGAGGCTGACGATGTTGCGGAGCTGGGAGGTGTCGTCGTCGGGGAACACCCGGCCGTAATCGGCGAACAAGTCTCGCCGTGGACGGGTGCTCACCTGCCAGCCTCGATCATTCAGGTATTCCACGACATTGCTGCGTTCGCCGTCGAAGAAAAGCCCCGAGAGGTCGATGTCACAGCCCAGTTTGGCCCACCGCTGGTTGAATTGCGCCGCGCGTTCGCTCATCGTCGGGCCGGAATCGTCGCCGTGGTACTCGGTGGCCAGCCTGCTTCCGGGCGCGGACAGCGTGGTGATGTTGTCGAAGAGCCGGTCCTGCGCGTCGGGCGGGAGGTACATCAGCAGGCCCTCCGCGCTCCAGGCGGTTGGTTGTGTGTCGTCAAATCCGCTGCGGCGCAGGGCGGCCGGCCAGTCTTCCCGCAGATCGATGCTGACCGTTCGCCGGTCGGCGGCCGGGGCGGCGCTGAGCGCCGACATCATGGCGCTCTTGAACTCGATGACCTTGGGTTGGTCGACTTCATAGACGACGCTGCCGTTCGGCCACGACAATCGGTAAGGCCGAGCGTCGAGGCCGGCGGCCAGAATCACCGCTTGGCGCACGCCGTCGCGCGCGGCGTTGAGGAAGAAGTCGTCGAAGAAGCGGGTACGTACCGCGATCGAATCGGTCTCGAGCTGCAGGTCCCGTTCGGCCTGAACTGCTTGGTCGTGGGTCTGGGATGCAACTGAGTTTTGGATGTCGCCGTCGACCAAACGGACGAAGAAGTTGAGGCCGACCGCGCGCACCAACGGCGCCGCGAACGGGTCATTGATGATCGGGCTGGGCTCCGCGCTGGCCAGTGCGCGCGTGGCGGCGACCATCGTGGCCGTGGCGCCGACGCTCGAGGCCAGGTCCCAGGTGTCCAGGTCAGTGCGTGTCATGGTGCTCCTGTGTGACCCTTCGAGAGACCGGTTTCGATATTTAGCGAATGTAAAGAGTCGTCTGAAACTGTACCCCTTTTTCGGGGGGCTCCCCGGCGGCCGCAAAGGGCCTGCGCACGCCAGCTGTTAGTCTCGTACACGGTTTGTACGCGCACGGTCTAACAGGGCCGTACTGCTGCCTGCGGGTATTGGGCGCGTGACGCAGGATCGACCCCCGGCTGCGCAGGAGGAACGAGTGCTTTCGGCTTTCATCTCATCGCTGCGGACAGTCGACCTGAGACGGAAGATCCTCTTCACCCTGGGCATCGTCGTCCTCTATCGCGTCGGCGCCGCGCTGCCGTCGCCCGGCGTCAACTTCAAGAACGTGCAGCAGTGCATCAAAGAGGCCACCGGCGGCGAGGCCGGACAGATCTACTCGCTGATCAACCTGTTTTCCGGCGGTGCGCTACTGAAGCTGACGGTGTTCGCGGTGGGCGTGATGCCCTACATCACCGCCAGCATCATCGTGCAGCTGCTCACGGTGGTCATTCCGCGCTTTGAGGAACTGCGCAAAGAGGGCCAGGCGGGCCAGGCCAAGATGACGCAGTACACCCGCTATCTGGCGATCGCGCTGGCCGTCCTGCAAGGCCACCAGCATCGTGGCGCTGGCGGCCAACGGCGGGCTGCTCCAGGGCTGCCAACAAGACATCATCGTCGACCAGAGCATCTTCACCCTGGTCGTCATCGTGCTGGTGATGACGGCCGGTGCGGCGCTGGTGATGTGGATGGGCGAGCTGATCACCGAACGCGGCATCGGCAACGGGATGTCGCTGCTGATCTTCGTCGGTATCGCCGCCCGCATTCCGTCCGAAGGCAAACAGATCCTGGACAGCCGCGGCGGGATCATCTTCGCCGCCGTCTGCGTGGCCGCGCTGATCATCATCGTCGGCGTGGTGTTCGTCGAGCAGGGCCAGCGCCGGATCCCCGTGCAGTACGCCAAGCGCATGGTGGGCCGGCGCATGTACGGCGGAACGTCGACCTATCTGCCGCTGAAGGTCAACCAGGCCGGCGTAATCCCGGTCATCTTCGCGTCCTCGCTGATCTATATTCCGCATCTGATCACCCAGCTGGTCCGCAGCGGCTCCGGTGGGGTGGGCAATAGCTGGTGGGACAAATTCGTCGGCACGTACCTGTCCGACCCGAGCGACCCGGTGTACATCAGCATTTACTTCGGGCTCATCATTTTCTTCACCTACTTCTACGTGTCGGTGACCTTCAACCCGGACGAACGTGCCGACGAGATGAAGAAGTTCGGCGGCTTCATTCCCGGCATCCGGCCCGGCAAGCCGACCGCCGACTATCTGCGCTTTGTGCTGAGCCGAATTACCCTGCCCGGCTCGATTTATCTGGGCGTGATCGCGGTGCTGCCCAATCTGTTCCTGCAGATCGGCGCCTCTGGCGGAGTCCAGAACTTGCCGTTCGGCGGTACAGCGGTTCTGATCATGATTGGCGTCGGTTTGGATACCGTCAAACAAATCGAGAGTCAGCTCATGCAGCGCAACTATGAAGGGTTCCTCAAGTGAAAATTGTTTTGCTTGGACCGCCGGGGGCGGGTAAAGGGACGCAGGCTGAGAAGCTTGCCGAGAAACTCGGGATCCCGCAGATCTCCACCGGAGAGCTGTTCCGGCAGAACATCGGCGACGGCACGAAACTCGGCCTGGAGGCCAAACGCTACCTGGACGCCGGTGACCTGGTACCGGCCGAGCTGACCAACCAGCTCGTCGACGACCGGCTGGACCATGCCGACGCGGCCAACGGTTTCATCCTGGACGGGTATCCACGCTCGGTCGCGCAGGCCAAGGCGCTGCACGAGATGCTCGAACGCCGCGGAACGGACATCGACGCGGTAGTGGAGTTCCGGGTGTCGGAGGACGAGTTATTCGAACGCCTCAAAGCGCGTGGCCGGGCCGACGACACCGAGGACGTCATTCGGAACCGGATGAAGGTCTACCGCGACGAGACCGCGCCGTTGCTGGAGTACTACAGCGGACAGCTGAAGACGGTCGACGCCGTCGGCAGCGTGGACGAGGTGTTCGCCCGCGCGCTGCACGCGTTGGGGAAATAACCAGCCATGCGCGCTCTGGCCCGGCTCCGAGGTCGCAGGGTCGTGCCGCAGCGCACCGCAAGTGAACTCGACGCGATGGCCGCGGCCGGTGCCGTGGTCGCTACCGCGCTGCAGGCCGTCTATGCGGCCGCGGGTCCCGGGGTGTCGACCCTGAGCCTCGACGAGATCGCCGAGTCGGTGATCCGGGAAGCCGGCGCTATCCCTTCTTTCCTGGGCTATCACGGCTACCCGGCGTCGATCTGCGCCTCGGTCAATGACCGGGTGGTGCATGGCATCCCGTCTGCCGCGGAGACCCTCTCACCCGGTGACCTGGTGTCCATCGACTGCGGGGCGGTGCTGGATGGCTGGCACGGTGACGCGGCGGTCAGCTTCGGGATCGGATCCCTCGACCCGGCCGACGAAGCGCTCTCGGACGCCACCAGGGAATCGCTGGAAGCCGGAATCGCCGCGATGGTGGTGGGCAACCGGCTGACCGACGTGGCGCACGCCATCGAACGAGGTACCCGCGCGGCCGAGGCCCGCTACGGACGTGCGTTTGGGATCGTGCAGGGATACGGGGGCCACGGCATCGGCCGTCACATGCACATGGACCCCTTCCTGCCCAACGAGGGCGCCCCCGGGCGCGGCCCGCTGCTGGCCCCCGGCTCGGTACTGGCCATTGAGCCGATGCTGACGCTAGGCACCGGCAAAACGGTGGTGCTCGACGACCAATGGACGGTCACCACCGCCGACGGGTCACGTGCTGCACACTGGGAACACACTGTGGCGGTGACCGAAAGTGGGCCGCGCATCTTGACCGTGGCTTGATGTGGGCCTGACACTGGGCTGACGTGGGCCTGAGCCGATACCCACCAACGTCTTGAACTAAACGTCAACTCCACTCGTTTCACTAAGCGGAGGTGATCGAGTGGCTCGTGTGGCCAGCACCGCGGCTTCTGAAGCCGCTCTGATGAAGGCGCTCTATGACGAGCATGCCGCGGTTTTGTGGCGCTATGCGCTCCGGTTGACGGGCGACGCCAGCCAAGCCGAGGACGTCGTCCAGGAGACGCTGCTGCGGGCCTGGCAGCATCCGGAAGTGATCGGCGATACCGAGCGATCGGCGCGGGCGTGGTTGTTCACCGTCGCTCGCAACATGATCATCGACGACCGGCGCAGCGCACGGCACCGCAATGTCGTCGCTTCAACGGACGAGGAGGGCGCGCCCGAGCAGTCCACGCCCGACGAGGTGAACGCGGCGCTGGACCGGCTGCTGATCGCAGACGCGATGGCGCAACTGTCCACCGAGCACCGGGCCGTGATCGAGCGGTCGTACTACCGCGGATGGACCACAGCACAAATAGCCACAGACCTACAGATCGCCGAAGGAACAGTGAAGTCGCGACTACACTATGCCGTGCGGGCATTGCGACTCACTCTCCAGGAACTTGGAGTTACCCGATGACAGCGCAGCCCATCCAGCTGGTCATCGACTCCGAATGCTTGAAGGGTGACAGGAGATGAACGACATGAGGACGCCATTACGGGGAATTGGCCCGCCCGGGAACCCCGGTAACAACGAGGTATCGACCATGGGTGACAACCACCGCTACGCGACGTGGGACGCCGCGTACGTGTTGGGGTCACTGTCCGCGGCCGATCGCCGCGAATTCGAGGCGCACATGGCCACCTGCGCGGACTGCCGGGAGGCCGTCGGCGAACTCAGTGGTGTGCCGGCGCTGCTGTCGCTTCTCGACCGGGAGGATGTCGTCGCGATCGACGAACCCGGGGCGGTGCCAACGACGCTGCCCAAGATGTCGCCGGACATGTTGCCGTCGCTGTTGGGAGCGGTGCGCTTCCGCCGCCGCCGCACCCGCGTGGCGACGTGGGTGGCCTCGGCGGCCGCGGCCGCCGTGCTGGGCGTCGGTGTGTTCGTCGGCGTCGAGAGCCAATCCTCGACACCCGCGCAGCAGGTAAGCGCGTCGGCCGACCCGATGGCACAAGTCGGGACGAACCTGCTGACCTCGACGGTGTCGGTGTCCAGTCAGCACTGGGGGACGTTCATCAACCTGAAGTGCGTCTGCCTGGCTCCACTGACTGCGCACCATGACACGTTGGCGATGGTCGTGGTGGGTCGCGACGGCAGCGAAACCCGGCTGGCAACCTGGGTGGCCGATCCCGGCCACACCGCGACGCCCGCCGGCAGCATTTCGACGCCGATCAACCAGATCGCCGCCGTGCAAATCGTCTCCGCTGATACCGGCCAGGTCCTGCTGCAGCGATCGCTGTAAATTCGCGGCCGGCGGTGGACTTCGGTGAACTTTAGCCGCTCGCCCGTCGTGTTAACTGCATGCCAAGAAAGCACCGGGTGGTCGACCACATTGTCGAACGCCTCGTGGCAATCGGAATCGACCACATCTTCGGAGTGGACGGCGCCAACATCGAGGACCTGTACGACGCGGCCCACTTCCACCCTGAAATCACCGCGGTGCTGGCCAAACACGAGTTCTCCGCCGCCACGATGGCCGACGGGTACAGCCGCAGCGGAGCCGGACTGGGAGTCGTGGCCGCGACTTCGGGCGGCGGCGCGCTGAATCTGGTCGCCGGCCTGGGGGAAGCGCTGGCCAGCCGCGTTCCGGTGCTCGCGCTGGTCGGCCAAACCCCCACCCCGATGGACGGGTTAGGCAGCTTTCAGGACACCAGCGGCCGCAACGGATCGCTGGATGCCGAGGCGGTGTTCTCCGCGGTGTCGCTGTCCTGCGAGCGGGTGCTCAAGCCGGCCGACATAGTGGCCGCACTGCCCCGGGCAATCGCCACGGCGCGCGCCGGTGGCCCGGCAGTCTTGTTGCTGCCCAAGGACATTCAGCAGGGCTACGTTGAGATCCCGGATATCCGGGCCCCACGCAAGGGATATCCCGGCGGCGAAGTGCGGCCCATCGGCAACCCGCATGCGATCGCCGCAGTACTGCGCAACGCGACCGGGCCGGTCACCATCATCGTGGGCGAGCAGGTGGCCCGGGACAACGCCCGAGTCGAGCTCGAAGCACTGCGTGCGGTGTTGCGCGCGCGGGTGGCTACCGTCCCGGACGCCAAAGATGCTGCCGGCACACCGGGCTTCGGTTCCTCGTCCGCGCTCGGGGTGACCGGCGTGATGGGCCACCCGGGGGTGGCCGAAGCGGCGGCCGCCAGTGCCGTGTGCCTGGTGGTCGGCACCCGACTGTCGGTCACCGCCCGCACCGGACTGGACGACGTGCTGGCGAGAGTGCGAACGCTGTCCATCGGATCGGCGCCGCCCTACGTTCCGTGCACCCACGTGCACACCGACGACCTGCGTGGCTCGCTGCGCATGCTGACCCAGGCACTGTCCGGCCGCGGACGGCCCACGGGCTTGCGGGTGCCCGACGTGGTGCGGCACACCGAACTGAAACCCCCGCCGTACGGGGGCGCCGGTGTGCGGTACCGCGACGCCATGGGGGTGCTGGACGGTGCCCTGCCCGACGGGACAGACGTCGTGGTCGACGCCGGGAATACCGGCGCTTCGGCGGTCCACTACCTTCCGGCGCGGCGGGGCGGCAGATTCACGGTCGCGCTTGGCATGGGCGGCATGGGCTACAGCTTCGGTGCCGGCATCGGGATGGCGTTCGGTCGGGCCAACAGCGGACGGCGCGGCGGACGCACGGTGGTGATCGCCGGGGACGGCGCATTTTTCATGCACGGCATGGAGGTGCACACCGCGGTGCACTACCGGCTCCCGGTGACGTTCGTGTTGTTCAACAACAACGCCCACGCCATGTGCGTGACCCGCGAGCAACTGTTCTATGACGACCTCTACAGCTACAACCGATTCCGCTCCAGCCACCTGGGTGCCGGTCTCGCGACGATGTTCCCGGGCCTGACGTCCGTCGACGTCAGTGACCTCGACGGGTTTGCCGCCGCGATGCGCGCGGCACTGGATGTCGACGGCCCGGCGGTTGTCAGCGTGGAATGCGCTGCCGACGAAATCCCGCCGTTCGCACCGTTTCTTGCTGGACGGCTGGCGAAAACCACGCCCGCAGCCAAGATTCCAACCGCAAAGGAGAACCGGACCGATGTCGCTGCCAGCGCTTGAGGATATCCCCACCCAAATCGATGGGGTGACTCGCATCGAAACCCACCCCCGCGAAAAGGCGACCCCGATCATCATGGAGCAGATGCGGTCGGTCTACCCGCACGACCAGGTCTTCGGGGAGTACTGCACCGTCAACGATTACATCGACTGCCCGCCCGACGAACTGTTCGAGTACCTGGCCGACACGCGCAGCCTCGAGGAGTGGACCTACAGCCTGCGCGGTTTCACCCCGACCGACGAACCGGGGCTATGGCTGGCCTATGACCGGCTCGGTTCGGAGACGGAGATCTACACCCGCACAATCGCCAACGAGCAGGCCCGCACCGTCGACTACCACTGCGCATGGGACCAGGGCAAGCACCTGTGGATGATCTACCTGATGCGCGTCATCGACGCCCAGGTAGTCCTCGACAAGCCCGGTTCTGTTGTGCTGTGGACCAATTGCCGGCACCCGTTCTACGACAACAACCCGTACCCGGAGACGGCCCCGGCCGAACGCCCGGTGTGGGTCGGCGATTTCTGGGACATGTTCGGCGCCGGCCACATGCTGGAAATGAAGAACCTCAAGGCAATCGCCGAGTATCGCCATCACAATGGCCTGCCGGTGACGCCCGACTGGATGCGATAAGAGGGGGATGAAGGACACGTGAGCGCAACCAGAGAAACCAATGTCAGTCTGACTGACGTTTCCACCTATTTACCCGGCGAGCCGATCAGCGCGGAATACTACGCGCAGTTCGCCGAGTCCGACGAGCTGCGCGACAACGTCATGTTCCGCGCGCCGGCGTTCCGCCACCACGTCGCGCCTGAAGAGAGCGCGATCGACATGATCGAGCGGGCGGCGCAGGGTCTGATCGAACGGCACGGCGAAGACGTCATCGAAGGCGCCGACGTGTTGATCACCCACACCCAGGTACCCGACATGGCGTTCTACGGTGAAGGCGGCGGCATCGCGCACCGTCTGGGCATGCGGCCCTCTTGGGTGCTCGACCTGAACAACGGCGGGTGTGCTGCATTTGTGCTGGCGCTCAACGTGGCTCGTCAACTGCTGTCGTCGGGGGCAGGGCACACCGCGCTGATCGCCATCGCGCAAAACGCCGCCGGACACGTCTTCGATCAGGCGGGCGTTCGCCGCAAGGCGCAGTCGGCAGTGCCCGGCGACGGCGCCGCGGTGGGCCTGGTCACCGTCAGCGACCAATCGCCCATTCTCGACATCGAGTGCCGCACCTACGGCGAATACGCTGGCGAGATGGTGCTGGCCTCGGACCCGCCCCGCAAGTGGTGGGCGGCCGGCAACGGCGAGCTCTCCATCGGCTTCACCGAAAGCAAAGTCACCAAGGTGCTGGCCCGCGGCAACCGCCAAGTTCCCGAAGTCGCGCTGGCGGTCTGTGACCGGATCGGCTTGCCCACCAAGAACATCGACCTGCTGGTCACCAACCAGCCCAACCGGGCGTTTCTGCGCAACTGGCGGGAAGCGCTCGAATTGCCGAAGGAACGGCATCGCGACACCTTTGACCAGTGCGGCAACCTGTTCGGCGCCGGTATCCCGATCAACCTGGATCATGCGATATCCGATGGCCAGGTCAAGGCGGGCGACGTGGTGATGATGGCAGGGTTCGCGCACGCCGGCGACTTCGCCGGCGCGGCCGCGGTGCGCTGGGGCGGGCGGAACTGATGCACACCGCCGCGAGCCCTGTCGCCGCCGAGATCGATGGCGCGCTTCCCACCGCGATCGACCCGTTTGCGTTGTCGCTCAACGAGAATCCATTCCCACCGCTCCCGGGGGTGCGGTCGGCGTTGATTCGTTCGATTGATGCGGCCAACCGATATCCGGAGTTTCTGCCCGAGCGGTTGCGCAGCCTGATCGCCGGTCATATCGGCGTGCCGGCCGACCGGGTGGTGTTGGGCGCCGGTGCGACCGGCGTGGTGTTGCAGGCCCTGCAGGCACTGACCAACGCGGGTGACACGATCGCCTTCTCGTCGCCGACCTTCGACGGGTATCCGATCATCGCGCAGATGGCGCGGCTGAATCCGGTGACAGTGCCGCTCGACCAGCACGGCCATAACGATCTCGATGGACTGGCCGACGCCGCCGCGACGGCGCGCGCGGTGGTGGTCTGCCGGCCGCACAACCCGACGGGCACGTTGGAGCCGACGGCCGAGATCGTGAGATTCCTTCGGCAGGTACCGCGCGACACCATCGTGCTGCTCGACGAGGCGTATATCGAATTCGCCGCGCCGGAGCACCGGATCGACGTTTCGGCGCTGACCGCACGCTTTCCCAACGTGGTGGTGGTGCGGACCTTCTCAAAGGCCTACGGGCTGGCGGGCCTGCGCATCGGTTACGGCGTGGCATCCGCGCAGTCTGGCCGAGGCGCTGTGGACCCAGCAGCTGCCGTTCGGCATCGCGATCACCAGCTTGCTTGCGGTCGCGGCGTCCTACGACGCCGAATACCAACTGCTGCAAAGGATCCGGCAGATCACCGCCGAGCGCCGCTACCTGCGGATGCGGCTGGGCGCCATGGGGATCTACACCACGGACGCACACGCAAACTTCATCTTCCTGCCCTCGAGGGGTGGGCGGAGCCAGCCGTGGAGCGACGTGTTCGCACACACCGGGCTCCACATTCGGCACTACACCGACGGCGCCGCACGAATCAGCGTGGGCAGCCGCGAGTCCAGTGTGGCGGTGTTGGCGGCGTTGTCTGTGTTGGGGACGCCCCCTGCAAGGACGGCAAGCTGAAATCCGCCGACCACATCCAAGCCCGGCTTCCCCTGCGGAGGGGACAGGGGAAGCCGGGCGCTCAACCCGAATCCTGCCCGGATTGGCGCGCTTCCTACCGCAAGTGCGGTAAGAAAGGGCGTGGCCCCGGAGAAGAAGCGCGACCCGATCGCCGCGGCACGGGCCAACTGGGAGCGTGCCGGGTGGGGTGATGTGTCGCAGGGCATGGTGGCGGTGACATCGGTGATGCGCGCGCACCAGATCCTGCTGGCCCGCGTCGAGACGGCGCTGCGTCCCTACGACCTGAGTTTCTCCCGCTACGAGTTGCTACGGCTGCTGGCGTTCAGCCGGACCGGGGCGTTGCCGATCACCAAAGCCTCCGACCGCCTCCAGGTTCACGTCACCAGCGTCACGCACGCCATCCGCCGGCTGGAGGCCGACGGGCTGGTGCACCGCGTGCCGCACCCTACCGACGGGCGCACGACGCTGGTGCAGATCACCGATCTCGGCCGCTCCACGGTCGAGGACGCGACGGTTACGCTCAACGAGCAGGTGTTCGGCGACATCGGGATTTCGTCCGACGAGTCGCAGGCGCTGGTTTCGTCCATCGAAACGTTGCGGCGCAACGCAGGCGACTTCTGACCAAAACAGAAAGGCAGGACAATGGACCCACTAGTTGCTCACCAGCGCGCTCAGGACGCGTTCGCCGGCGTCCTTGCCAACGTCAGCCCTGAGGAGCTCGGCGCCCCCACACCATGTTCGGAATGGACGATCCACGATCTGATCGAGCACGTCATCGGCGGCAACGAACACGTCGGCATATGGTCGGGCGGCAACGAGGATCCTGCCGGCCCGGCCCGCCGACATCGTCGCGGCCCACCGGGCTACCGCCGGCGCGGCACAGGAGATTTTCGCCGGGCGCGGGACGGATGTCCATCATGTTCAATTGCCGTTCGGGGAGATCCCCGGACAACTCTTCATCGGAATGCGCACCAGCGACGTGCTGACCCACGCATGGGATCTCGCGACCGCCACCGGTCAGTCCACCGATCTTGATCCCGAATTGGCAACCGAGCAGCTCGCCGCGGTGCGTGCGTTTGTCGGGCCCCAGTTCCGCGGGCCGGGCCATGCCCTTCGGCGACGAGCAGCCGTGCTCTTCTGAACGCGCGCCCGCCGATCAACTGGCGGCATTCCTGGGCCGAAAGGTGCAGTGAACTAGCTGTTGCGCAGCATCTCGATCACCGCGCTGAAGTCCAAGGCGCCGTGGTCGGCGGCGAACTTGGCGTAGATCTCGGCGGCGTGGCTGCCCAGCGGTGCCGCCGAACCGGTCGCGCCCACCGCATCCATCGCCAGGCCCAAGTCCTTGTTCATCAGCGCGGTCGCGAAGCCGGGCTTGAAGTCGTTGTTGGCCGGCGAGGTCGGCACCGGACCCGGCACCGGGCAATTGGTGTGCACCGCCCAGCAATTGCCGGTCGCGCCGGTGATGACGTCGAACAACGACTGCGCGGACAACCCGAGCTTTTCGGCCAGCACGAACGCCTCGCCGACCGCGATCTGCTGCACCGCCAGCACCATGTTGTTGCACACCTTGGCGGCCTGTCCCGCGCCGGCCGCGCCGCAGTGAATGATCTTGCCCGCCATCGGTTCCAGGACCGGCCGCGCACGCTGTACCGCGGCCTCGTCGCCGCCCACCATGAAGGCCAGCGTCCCGGCCACGGCACCCTTCACCCCGCCGGACACCGGCGCGTCGAGCTGGGGCAGGCCGTGTGAGGCGGCCAATGCGTGGACTTCGCGGGCGTCGTTGACCGAGATCGTGGAACTGTCGATCAGCAACGCACCTTCGCGGGCGGCGGGCAGAATCTCGGCGTAGCAGCGTTTGACGATGTCGCCGTTGGGCAGCATGGTGATGACCACGTCGGCCTCGGCCACCGCTTCGGCGGCGCTGTCGAACACCGCGACACCGCCGGAGGCCGCGGCGGTCACCGCCGCGGGCACCGGATCGAAGCCGCGCACGGTCTGGCCGGCGGCGATCAGGTTCGCCGACATCGGGCCGCCCATGTTGCCGAGCCCCAAGAACGCGATAGCCGACATGCAGTCCCTCTCTTACGCGCTCGCTGTAGGAGCTCTGAACCGCGCGGCCTCGGCGCGACCGATGACCACTCGCATGATTTCGTTCGTCCCTTCCAGGATTCGATGCACCCGCAGATCGCGGACGATCTTTTCCAGACCATACTCGCGCAGGTAGCCGTAGCCGCCGTGCAGCTGTAAGCGCCTTGTCCGCGACCTCGAAGCAGGTGTCGGTGACGTAGCGCTTGGCCATCGCGCACAGCTCGACCTTGTCCGGGTCGTCGGCGTCCAGCGCACTCGCGGCCCGCCACAACAACATTCGCGACGTCTCGAGCCCGGTCGCCATGTCGGCCAGGGTGAACCGGATCGTGGGCTCGTCGAGCAGGGGAGACCCGAAGGCCTGTCGCTCGCGAACGTAGGCGCCCGCTTTGTCGAAGGCGGCCTGCGCGCCGCCGAGCGAGCATGCCGCGATGTTCAGGCGGCCGCCGTTGAGGCCCTTCATCGCGATGCCGAAACCGGCGCCCTCACCGTCCGCGCCGCCCAGCATCGCGTCTGCGGGTACCCGCACACCCTCCAAGATCACCTGCGCGGTGGGTTGCGCATGCCAGCCCATCTTCTCTTCGGGTGCCCCGAAACTCAGTCCCGGAGTGCCCTTTTCGATGATGAACGCCGATATACCGCGCGGGCCGGGTTGTTCTGGCCCACCCGTTCTCGCCATCACCACGTAGACGTCGGAGGCTCCCGCGCCGGAAATGAACTGCTTGACGCCGTCGAGCACATAGTCTGCGTCTTTTTCTGGGCCCTGCTTGACGGCGCGGGTGCTCAGCGCGCTGGCGTCGGACCCGGCGCCCGGCTCGGTCAGGCAGTAGCTGGCGATGACATCCATTGGCGCCAACCGCGGAATCCAACCCTTGCGTTGCTCATCGGTGCCGAAGCTGTCGATCATCCACGCGCACATGTTGTGGATGGACAGGAACGCGGCGACCGTCGGGCACGCGATGGCCAACTGCTCGAAGATCCGCACACCGTCCAGACGGCGCAGCCCGCTGCCGCCGACGTCGTCGCGACAATAGATGGCCGCCATGCCCAGTTCGGCGGCCTCGCGCAACACGTCCACCGGAAAATGCTTACTGGCGTCCCATTCCAGGGTGTACGGGGCAAGCCGTTTGGCGGCGAACGCGGCCGCCGTCTCGGTGATGACCCGCTCGTCGTCGTTCAGATCGAGGAACTGCATGAGGCCGCCGAACCTAATCCATTGTCGGGATGACGAACTCGGCGCCGTCCTTGATACCGGACGGCCACCGCGACGTGACGGTCTTGACCTTGGTGTAGAACTGGATCGAGGCCGGACCGTGCTGGTTGAGGTCGCCGAAACCGGAACGCTTCCAGCCGCCGAAGGTGTGGTAGGCCACCGGCACCGGGATCGGCACGTTGACACCGACCATGCCCACCTGCACCCGGGACACGAAGTCACGGGCGGCGTCGCCGTCGCGGGTGAAGACCGCGACCCCGTTGCCGTACTCGTGCTCGGAAGGCAGCTTTAAGGCTTCCTCGTAGTCGTGCGCTCGCACGATGCACAGCACGGGTCCGAAGATCTCGTCGGTGTAGATCGACATGTCCGGGGTGACGTGGTCGAACAGGGTCGGCCCGATGAAGAAGCCGCCCTCCAGGTTGGCGTCACCGAAAGTCAGGTCGTCGCTGGCACGGTCGCGGCCGTCGACAACGAGTTCGGCACCGGCTTCCACGCCCTGGCCGATGTAGTCACGCACCCGTGCCAGCGCGGCCTCGGTGACCAGCGGGCCGTAGTCGGCCTTGGGGTCTAGGCTGTGGCCGACCCGGAGATTGTTGATCCGCTCAACGAGCCTGGCGCGCAACCGGTCCGCAGTCTGATCGCCGACCGGAACCGCGACGCTGATCGCCATGCAACGTTCGCCTGCGCTGCCGTAACCTGCGCCGATCAGCGCGTCGACAGCCTGGTCCAGGTCGGCGTCGGGCATTACGATCATGTGGTTCTTGGCCCCGCCGAAGCATTGCGACCGCTTGCCGGTAGCCGCGGCGGTGGAGTAGATGTACTGCGCGATGTCGGAGCTGCCGACAAAGCCAACCGCCTTGATGTCGGGGTGGTTCAGGATGGCGTCCACGGCCTCCTTGTCGCCGTGCACGACCTGGAACACGCCCGGGGGCAGGCCCGCTTCGAGAAACAGCTCGGCCAGGCGGACCGGAACCGACGGGTCACGCTCACTTGGCTTGAGTAGGAACGCATTTCCGCACGCAAGGGCCGGACCGGCCTTCCATAGCGGGATCATCGCCGGGAAGTTGAACGGGGTGATGCCCGCGACCACGCCCAGCGGCTGGCGCAACGAGTAGACGTCGATGCCCGGTCCGGCGCCTTCGCTGTACTCGCCTTTGAGTAGGTGGGGGATGCCGAGGCAGAACTCGATGACCTCGATGCCGCGCTGAATGTCACCCTGCGCGTCGGCCACCGTCTTGCCGTGCTCGATGGACAGCAGCTCGGCGAGCTCGGCGCTGTTTTCGTTGACCAGCTCGATGAATCGCATCAGCACCCGGGCGCGGCGCTGCGGATTCCACGCGGCCCAGCCTTTTTGGGCCTCGGCGGCCGATGCCACCGCAGCGTCGATGTCTGCCTTGCCGGCCATCGGCACCTGGGCCTGGACCTGGCCGGTGCTGGGGCTGAAGACGTCAGCGGTGCGGCTGGACTGACCCGCGGTGCGCTGCCCGTCGATGAAGTGCGGAATCTGTCTCGTCATGACTATCCCTAATGAATGTTGATCGTGGAGGGGTTGCACCCAGATTACTTGCATATCCTAGTAACTCTGGACGGGGCTTGGCAAGCGCGTTGTGGGTAATGCACCCAATGAACGCGCCGGCCGAATCGATGGCCACCTTCGCCGGGCTGTAGAGGCCGGTAAACGGCAAATTCCACTCGCGTTCTCTACATGCTCCTGGACGGGCAGACGCACGGATTCCACCGCAACTGGATTGCCGGCTCGGCGCTGGCCCGGCCGTGCGGTGGTCCTGTTCTGCTCCGACTGAACCGTAAGGGGTTCTGAACCGTGTTACTCCTGGGGCCCGAGATCCTCGGCACCGGACATGACAGGAGATCGCGGATGACTACAGAGACCCAGGGCAACCCCGACGCCGTTGTCATCGGCGCCGGGCCCGCTGGTCTGGCCGTCGCGCGCGAACTCGATCATCAGCATGGCGTCAAAGCGCTGGTTCTCGACCGCGCCGCGGCCCCGGCGATTTCGTGGCGCACGCGCTATGACAACTTCCGGCTCAACACGACAGGGTTCTTGTCGCACCTTCCCGGACAGCGGATTCCCTTGAACGCCGGCCGTTGGCCGACCAAGGAGGACATGGTCCGCTATTTCGATCACTACGTTCAGCGGCAGCACATCGCGCTGAAGCTCGGATGTGAAGTCCACCGCGTCGACCGTGCCGGGGGAGTCTGGCAACTTGACACGTCGTCGGGCGTAATCCGAACCGCGGCAATCGTCCTCGCCACGGGCAACTACAGTGCACCCACCATCCCTGCGTGGCCCGGGCTCAGTCGCTTCGACGGCGAGATCGTTCACTCCGCGGATTTCACAAACGCTTGGCCCTACCGTGGCCGCGACGTACTGGTCGTTGGCGCGGGCAATTCGGCCGCCGACATCGCTGTTCAGCTCGCTAACGACGGCGCGCGACGGATCTGGCTTGCGGTGCGCACGCCTCCGCACCTGGTGCGGCGGGCGATGGGACCGGTTCCGTCGGATATCTTCCTTGAGCTGTCCGCGAGAGTTCCCGCACGCATGATCGATCCGCTGATCGCGCGGATGACCCGCCTGATGTGGGGTGGTGACCTGTCGGCCTACGGCTTCCAGCGGCCGCCCCTCGGGCTGAAGGCGACGGTGGAGACACGCGGTCGCATCCCGACGCTGGCCGACGAGCTCGTCGACGCTCGTGCGGATCGGGCGCGTCGAGGTCGTCGGCGCCGTCACGGCGATCGAATCCGACGCAGTGATCCTCGCCGACGGCACGTCCGTGGCGCCGCAGGTGATCATCGCGGCTACCGGATTCGACACGAATCTCGACGGTTTGGTCGGACATCTTGGCGTTCTCGACGAGCACGGCAACCCGCGCGGCGGCTTCGCCTCGCACGTCGGCGACGGAATGTTCGCGATTGGGTACGGCATTCCGCCCAATGGCCCTCTGCGGGCGATCCGCATCAACGCGACGCCATTGGCCCGGGAAGTCGCCGGCTATCTCGAGCGCATTGGTCCGTGGCGGCAACTCCGAGCGTTAGACGACGATGTCTCTTTGGCGGTACCCGCCGGGATGGCTCGCGTGAAAAGCAAAGGGATATAATGATTTTACTCTCCACCGCAAAGACCTTCCACCGTGGCGCAGACGGCTACGAAGCGGCTCGCCGGGCAACGGTATGGAATGGCCTTCTGCCGGAACGATTTCCCGATGTAATTGTGCAGGCGCACGACACCGACGACGTGGTCGCGGCGATCCGTTATGCGCGGGCCAACGGATATCAGGTCGGCGTACGTTCGGGCGGGCATAGCTGGGTGGCCAGTCATCTGCGCGACGGCGGCCTGCTGCTCGACGTCAGCCGCCTCGATCACTGCGCTGTCGAACCCGATCGGATGACCGCAGACGTCGGGCCGGGCAAGGTCGCCAGCGTCTTCGCGGCAGAGCTGGACGCACAAGGGCTGTTCTTTCCCTCCGGCCACTGCGAAGGCATTTGCCTCGGTGGCTATCTTTTACAGGGCGGATACGGGTGGAACAGTCCGATGCTCGGGCCGGCGTGCGAGAGCGTGCTCGGCCTGGAAGTCGTCACCGCCGACGGTGAGCAGATCTACTGCGACCCCGAGAACCACCCAGACATGTATTGGGCGGCCCGCGGCTCCGGACCAGGCTTCTTCGGTGTGGTCACCTCCTTCAAACTGCGGATTCACCCACGTCCCCCGGTCTGGGGCACCTGCCTGTACATGTATCCGATCGAGGTCGCCGACGAGGTGTTCACCTGGGGACGCTCGATCGCTTCCGAGATCGACGACCGGGTCGAACTGCAAATCCACACCGCGCGCAGCTTTCCCGGAGCCGGGCTAGACCAACCCGGCATCACGATTGCCTCGCCGGTATTCGCCGACTCGGAGGAAGAGGCGGCCAAAGCCCTTGCCCCGCTGGGCACTTGCCCGGTCATCGACAAGGCGATCGTCAACCTGCCTTATGCGCCAACAAACTTGGCCAATTGGTATACCGCCGTGATGAACAGCTACCCGAAGGGGCACCGTTACATCGCCGACAACATGTTCACGTCGGCTTCCGCCGAAGAACTACTGCCGGGCATCCGCAACATCATTGAAACCATGCCGCCGCACCCCTCGCACTTCATTTTCACGGGCTGGAAGACCTCCCCGGAGCGTGCGGACATGGTGTACGGCCTGGAAGACGAGATCTACCTGGCGCTCTACACCATCTGGCAGGATCCGGCCGACGACGAACGGTACCGCAACTGGGCCGCGTCCAGCATGGCGGCGATGTCCCACTTGTCGACAGGCATCTCGCTCGCCGACGAAAATCTCTGCCGGCGCCCGGCGCCATTCATCGCCGAATCGAACATGGCGCGCCTCGATGAGGTGCGGTCGGCCTACGACCCGGATCGTCGATTCCACAGCTGGTTGGGCGGCGTCTGACCGCTGGCGGCCTGCCGCTGAGCTAACCGTGGCCGGTGTGCCGCGTGTGAACCAAACAGGCGTTTCTATCGTTTCATAGGTAAGGGCGATTCAGAGTCAGTCGCCGCAACAGAAATCATCGACGAGAGCCGCACTGACGGGCCCGTGATGATGCTCTGCCGGCTATCCGAACGGGAGCCGGCTGCAAAATTTCTTATGCGCCAGGGGAGATGGGGTTACATGATGATGCCGCTATGGCGGCCCGGGACGCCGCACGGCGGTGACATAACCGGGCATGACGAGTACACGATGTGGGATGCCGCATACGTGCTGGGATCGCTGTCGTCCGCCGAACGGCGGGAATTCGAAGCGCACATGACCGGTTGCCCGTTGTGCCGCAGCGCCGTTGGCGAGCTCAACGGCTTGCCGGCCCTGCTGTCGCAGCTGGATCGCGGCGAGTTGGCAGGCATCGACTTAGAGATCGACCATGCCGACCGCAGTGGCGTAGAACGGTTGCTGCCTGCTGAGTTGCTGCCGTCGCTGCTGGCAAAGGTGAACTGGCGACGGCGCCGGTCCCGCATCGTGACTTGGACGGCCGGGGCGGCCGCAGCCGCGGTGCTCGCGGTCGGCGTGTTTGTCGGCGGTGCGGGCCATTCTCCGACATCCGTGCCCACGCCGCCGCAGGCGAGCGTGTCGGTCCAGCCGATGGCGCAGGTCGGGACGACCAGGCTGGCCTCGACGGTCTCGCTCAGCAGCCAGCAGTGGGGAACGTTCATCTCGATGAACTGCGTCTGCCTGGCCCCGCTGAACGCTCATCACGACACGCTGGCGATGGTCGTGGTAGGTCGTGACGGTAGTCACACCCGGATGGCAACCTGGGTGGCGAATCCGGGGCACACGGCGACGCCCGCTGGCAGCATTTCGACGCCTGCCGATCAAATCGCCTCTGTGCAGGTGGTTTCCGCCGACGACGGCCAGGTGCTCCTTGAGCGTTCGCTGTGAATTTCGGCCCGTGTGAACTGAAGTCACCCGCAGGTCGTGTTACTGACATACAAGTTAGGGGGGGAAGATGCCCAGGACACAGAGGGTGGTCGACCATATCGTCGAGCACCTCGCGAGAATCGACAGCGAATACATATTCGGTGTCGACGGCGCCAACATCGAAGATCTCTACGATGCAGCACATTTTCGTTCGGCATCACCGCGGTGTTGGCCAAGCACGAGTTTTCCGCGGCCACGATGGCCGACGGGTACAGTCGCAGCGGCGCCGGTTTGGGGGTAGTGGCGGCGACCTCTGGCGGGGGCGCGCTGAATCTCATTCCGGGCCTTGGGGAATCATTGGCCAGCCGGGTACCAGTGTTGGCATTGGTCGGCCAGCCTGCGACCACGATGGACGGTCGTGGCAGCTTTCAAGACACCAGTGGCCGCAACGATTCATTGAATGCCGAGGCGTTATTTTCTGCGGTGTCGGTCTTCTGCC
This sequence comes from uncultured Actinomycetota bacterium, assembly GCA_963708995.1. Lineage (GTDB taxonomy): Bacteria > Actinomycetota > Actinomycetes > Mycobacteriales > Mycobacteriaceae > Mycobacterium. The sequence continues at coordinate 122,713 of CAVPUR010000012.1, read as the reverse complement.
GGCGGGTGTTGACACCCGCCGACATCGTTTCGGCGTTGCCCAGTGCTATCGCGGCGGCACGAACCGGTGGTCCGGCAGTGTTGTTGCTACCCAAGGACATTCAGCAGGCGAAGGTCGGCGTCAACGGCTACGGCGGTAATGACCGGGGTAGCTTTGAGCGCCCGGGAGCGCGCATCGGTGATCCACATGCGATCGTTCGCGCTCTGCGCCGAGCGACCGGACCTATCACTATCATCGCCGGCGAGCAGGTGGCTCGCGATGACGCCCGGGCCGAACTCGAGGAGCTGCGGGCCCTGCTGCGCGCGCAGGTGGCATGTGTGCCCGACGCCAAAGATGTAGCTGGTACACCAGGTTTCGGTTCGTCGTCGGCGCTCGGTGTGACGGGCGTGATGGGCCATCCGGGTGTGGCCGACGCGGTGGCAGCGAGCGCCGTGTGCCTAGTGGTCGGCACCCGACTGTCGGTGACCGCCCGCGCCGGTCTCGACGACGCGCTCGCGGCGGTGCGGACGCTCTCGATCGGCTCGGCACCCCCATACCTGCCGTGCACACACGTGCACACCGAAGATCTGCGAGGATCGCTGACGATGCTGACCCGGGCGTTGTCCGGGCGGGGGCGCGCAAGGGGACTACGCGTGCCAGATTTCGTGGCGGACGCCGAACTCAGTCCACCGTCGTTCGCCGGTGCGGGTGTGCGCTACCGCGACGCCATGGGCGTGCTCGATCGCGTGTTGCCCGACGGAACTGACATCGTCGTCGACGCCGGCAACACCGGCGCAGCGGCAATCCATCACCTCCCCGTTCGCCGGGACGGTCGGTTCGCGGTCGCACTCGGCATGGGCGGCATGGGCTACAGCTTCGGGGCCGGTATCGGGATGGCCTTCGGCCGTGCAATGAATCGCGGGCACCGCGGGCATAGCGGGCCTAGCCGGCGCACCGTAGTGATCGCCGGGGACGGCGCGTTCTTCATGCACGGCATGGAGGTGCACACCGCGGTGCAGTACCGGCTTCCGATCACTTTCGTACTGTTCAACAACAACGCCCACGCCATGTGCGTCACCCGAGAGCAGCTCTTCTACGACGACCTGTACAGCTACAACCGGTTCGCTCCCAGCCAGCTCGGGGCCGGGTCTGGCGGCCATGTTCCCCGGACTGTCTTCGATCGACGTGGCCGACATCGACGCACTGCCCGAAGCACTGGAACGGGCAATGGCCGTCGATGGTCCGTCCGTCGTCAGCGTCGAGTGTTCCGCTGACGAAATCCCGCCATTCGCAGCATTTTTGAACAAACAGCCCACTAATAACGTTGTCGAACAACAGATCACAACACCAAAGGAGAACCGTTTCCATGTCTCTAGCAGCGCTTGAGGATATCGCCGTCCACAGCGGCACGACCCAACCGATCGAGGGAGTGGTCCGCATCGAGACCTCGCCACTCGAGGAGACCGCACCGATGTTCATGGCGAAGATGCGGTCGGTGTACCCGCACGACGAGGTCTTCGGCCAGTACTGCACGGTCAACGACTACGTCGACTGCCCACCCGACGAGCTGTTCGAATACTTGGCGCACACCCGCAGCCTCGAGGAGTGGACCTATACCCTGCGTGACTTCACCGAGACTGAGGAGCCCGGGCTCTGGCTGGCCTACGACCGGTTGCTTCCGGACACCGAGATCTACACCCGCACGGTGGCCAACGCCGAGGCCCGTACCGTCGACTACCACTGCGCCTGGGACCAGGGCAAGCATCTGTGGATGATCTACCTGATGCGGGTCCTCGACGCGCAGGTGGTGCTCGGCAAGCCCGGTTCCGTTGTGCTGTGGACCAATTGCCGTCACCCGTTCTACGACGCCAACCCGTATCCCGAGGCCGGACCGGCAGAGCGCACGGGCTGGGTCGGCGACTTCTGGGACATATTCGGTGCCGGTCATGGGCTGGAGCTGAACAACCTCAAGTCAATCGCCGAATACCGCCACCGCAATGGACTGCCGATCACGCCGGACTGGATGAGTACATCATGAACCAACCCACCGTCAGCCTGACCGACGTTTCCACCTATCTGCCCGGCGAACCCGTCGGCGCCGACTACTACGCGCAGTTCGCCGGCTCGGACGACCTGGCGGCCAACCTGATGTTCCGCGCGCCCAAGTTCCGTCATCACGTCGGGCCGGACGAAACCGCGATCGACATGGTCGAGCGAGCCGCACAAGGCCTGATCGAGCGGCACGGCCACGACGTCATTGCCAACGTGGACGTGCTGATCACGCATACCCAGGTGCCGGACATGGGGTTCTACGGCGAAGGCGCCGGCATCGCCCACCGGCTGGGCTTGCGGCCGTCCTGGGTGCTCGACCTGAACAATGGCGGGTGCGCTGCGTTTGTGTTGGCGCTCAAAGTGGCCCGTCAATTGCTCTCGTCCGGACAGGGGCGCACGGCGCTGATCGCCGTCACGGCGAATGCCGCAGGACACGTCTTCGATCAGGCCGGAGTTCGCCGCAAGGCGCAGTCCGCAGTGCCCGGCGACGGCGCCGCGGTCGGCCTGGTCACTTTGAGCGACCAGTCACCCATTCTCGACATCGAGTGCCGCACCTACGGCGAATACGCCGGCGACATGGTGCTGGCCTCGGACCCGCCCCGCAAGTGGTGGGCAGCCGGTACCAGTGAGCTCTCCATCGGGTTCACCGAAACCAAGATCACCAAGGTGCTCGCGCGCGGAAATCAGCAAGTCCCCGAAGTGGCGCTTGCCGTCTGCGATCGAATCGGCCTGTCGTCCAAGGACATCGACCTGCTGGTCACCAATCAGCCGAACCGGGTGTTTCTGCGCAACTGGCGCGAAGCGCTCGAGGTGCCCGAATCGAGACACCTCGACACTTTCGACAAGTGTGGCAACCTATTCGGCGCCGGCATCCCGATCAACCTGGATCATGCGATATCCGACGGTCAGGTCAAGGCCGGCGACCTCGTGATGATGGCCGCCTTTGCGCACGCCGGCGATTTCGCGGGCGCGGCGGCGGTCCGCTGGGGCGGACGAAGCTAATGCACCCCCTGCGAGAGGCGAGCACTGCGACCGCGGAGATCCTCGACGCGTTGCCGCTCGCGACCGACCCATTCGCATTGTCGCTCAACGAGAACCCATTTCCGCCGCTGCCGGCGGTGCGCTCGGCACTGGTTCGCTCGATCGATGTCGCCAACCGGTATCCGGAGTTCCTGCCCGAACGGCTGCGCCGCTTGATCGCCGGTCACATCGGGGTCAGCGACGAGCAGGTCGTACTGGGGGCGGGTGCTAGCGGGGTGGTGATGCAGGTCCTGCACGCGGTGACGCGGCCCGGTGATCGAATTGTGTTCAGCGAGCCGACTTTCGACGGGTATCCGATCTTCACCCAGATGGCCCGCTTGACATCGGTCACTGTTCCGCTCGACGAGCGTGGCCGCCACGACCTGGAGGCAATGGCCGAAGCGGCGGCGGACGCCCGCGTCGTCGTCTTGTGTCGCCCGCACAATCCGACCGGCACCCTGGAACCTGTCGAGGATGTGCAGCGATTCCTGCGGAGGGTGCCGAACGACACGATCGTGCTGCTCGACGAGGCCTACATCGAGTTTGTCGCCCCCCAGCACCGCATCGACGGGCCGGACCTGATCCGGCGCTTTCCAAATGTCGTTGTGTTACGGACCTTTTCGAAGGCCTACGGATTGGCCGGGCTTCGTATCGGGTACGGCTTCGCGTCACCAGAACTGGCCAGAACACTGTGGGCGATGCAATTGCCGTTCGGCATGGGCATCACCGGCTTGGCCGCCGTGGCGGCGTCCTACGACGCTGATGACCAGTTGCGGCAACGCATTCTGCGCATCACTGGTGAGCGGGATTACCTGTGCCGGCGCCTTCGGGCGATGGGTGTATACACCACCGACGGGCACGCCAACTTTGTTTACCTCCCGGCCGTCGGACGACCCTGGCGAGACGTATTCGACGCCGGGCTGAAGGCCCGCTACTACCCCGACGGCGCTGCTCGGATCACCGTCGGAAGCCGCGCGTCCACCCAAGCGGTGCTTGCCGCAGTGGCAAAATCGCGGACTGACTAAATCGCGTTGCGTGCCGGGAACTCCGCGCGCGAATCGCAGACATTGGGCAGACATTGGTGAGCTTCGGTCCGGCGCTGGAAGGCGGCTGCCCGCTGACAAGCCCAGAGCATCGTCGGGGCCCATTTGTCCGGCACCGGGTGAACTTCTCGTCGAAGTCCTGCGTGGTACTAGTAGGAGGTTTGAGATGAATCCGCTGCTGATGATCTACTTTTCAACCGGCGCGACGTTCGTTGGACTTGGCCTGGTGAAGTTGCAAGCGCGACTTGAGCTATGGGCTTACGAACGCCATGCAGAGGACTGAAGTGAGCCGTCATTTGAGGCGTTCCTCGAAGCTGCTGCCAGGTCGGTCGACTCGGCCGCTTCGGATCCTCGTCGTCGGCGCCGGTGTGGGCGGCATTTCCGTCGCTCGGGGATTATTGCGCGACGGACATGACGTCACCGTCTTCGACCGGCGGCCGGATGTGAAGGCAGGTGGGGGCGCCGTAACTATCTGGTCCAATGGCGCGACGGTTCTAGAGCAGCTGGGGGTCGATATGGATGGGGCCGGTGAGCTGCTGTCCACCCTGCGGGTCATGACATCCACGGGTCGCCCGGTTGCCACTTTAGACCTGACTGCGATCGTGAATCGGCTGGGCGCACCGGTTCGGATGGTCCCACGTCGAGTCCTGCTGGAACGGCTGCTGGAAGGCTTTCCGGCCGAACGCATCTGGTGCAACGCCCGCGCGGTCGGGGTGGCTAGTACGCAAGACGGAGTTCGGCTCGAGTTCGAAGACGGTAGCTGGACCGAAGGCGATTTGTTGATCGGTGCGGATGGCCTGCACTCAATGGTTCGAGACATCGTCGGCGCGCAGTCCGCGGAGCCGACCGGCTGGTGCAGCTGGCAGGGACTGGTCACCCTTCCAAACGTCGTCGAAGAGCATGTCGCACAAATGATTATCGGCGAGCACGGAAATGTTGGGCTGTGGCCCGCTGGAGGTTCGGATGTGCAGTGGTGGTTCGACTTGCCATGGTCGCGCGAGTTCGTCAGACCGCAACGTCCCATCGAGATGATCCGGTCCAATTTCACAGGATGGTCCGACTCGGTCGATCGTGTACTCGCGACGTTGACCGACGAGGATCTGGCCCCTTCGCCGTTCCCGCATTTTCGGCATCCGATCCCTCGCTCGGGCCAAGGTGCGGTGACGTTGCTTGGCGACGCGGCGCACACGATGCCGCCCACCCTTGCGCAAGGGACCAATCAGGCGCTGCTCGACACGATGGTGTTGCGCGAGGCGCTGTCGGATTTCGCAAGGGGCGGCAAAGAGGTGCACACCAGCAACCGTGATCTCTCGAGCGCGCTGCGCTGGTACGAAGACACCAGGCGACGCAAGGTCAAGGCCGTGTCCTGGGTGACCACGCAGCAAGTGTCCCGCAGCGAGTCCGCGCTTAGACCGGCCGCAATGATCTCGGACCGGTTCATGACCTGGGCACTGACAACGTTTCTGCGTTCGGTGAGTCATCGCCGGATATCCGCGGAGATCAGTCGCGACCTCGGGGTCGAGACCACCGCCGACCTTGTCGGTGCCACTGAATGCCCCTGAATGCCACTGAATGCGAGTGAATGAAATTGAACAAGTCGACCCGCACGAGCCTTGAAGGTGAGGCGGCGTCTTCGACCGCCAGGACCACCAAGGTGCCACCCGCCAAGCTGGCCCGCGTGGTGGAGTGGATTCGCCACTATCTGTTTCGGCTCCATCAACGGCTGACACCCGCGCCGGCAGCAATGATGGAGATGATCATTGCCGCCTGGACGTCGCAGGCAATCACTGTGGCCGCTCAACTGGGTGTCGCCGATGCGCTCAGCAACGGCCCGCTGCCGATCGAGGAGCTGGCGGCTCGGGTGGGCGCGGACGCGGACGCGCTACGCCGGCTGCTGCGGGCCTTGATCAGCAAGGGCATCTTCGTTCATCGCCGCGACGGACGCTATGGGCTGAATTCCCTTGCCGGCACTCTGCGTTCGGACGCGCCGATCTCGATGACGTGGGCGGCGCAGTTCTACGGGTCGGCCGAGCAGCGCGAACGCTGGACCCTGATGGTGGATTCGATCCGGAACGGGCGCACGGTCGTGCCGGCGTTGCGCGGCAAGGAGAGCTTCGACTACTTCGCCGGGGAGCCTGAGCTTGCCGAGCTTTTCAACCAGACGATGACGAGTGTTTCGGAGCTGACGGACGGGCCGGTGGTCGCCGGATACGATTTCAGCGCCTACCCCACGATAGTCGATGTGGGCGGTGGGCACGGCCCACTGCTGGCCGCCATCCTGGCGGGGGCGCCGGCTTCGCGGGGCGTTCTGTACGACCTGCCGGGGGTTGTTGCGAGCGCTCCAAGCCTGTTGCGCGAGCACAAAGTAGCCGACCGCGTGCGTATCGCGGAGGGGTCGTTTTTTGACAGCGTTCCGTCCGGTGGTGACGCCTACATCCTCAAGAACATCGTGCACGACTGGCCCGACGATAAGGCGGTGCAGATCCTGCGTAACGTTCGCGAGGCAGCCGGCCCCGGAGCCACGGTGTTGCTGGTCGAATTGGTCATCCCCAAACACAACCGTGACTTCCCTGGGAAATGGGTGGATTTGGAGATGCTGCTGAATTTGGGGGCCCGCGAACGCACTGCCGCCGAGTACCGTGATCTGCTTAGCCAAGCCGGATTCCAAGTGACGCGGGTGGTGCAAACCGCTTCACCCCTTAGCGTGGTCGAGGCCCGGGCGGCGTAACTGCAATCACCGTGAAGCTGGCCAGTCGGGTTAGTCTTTGCCGGTCTGCGGACAGGCACGCATGTTCCTTCTGGTCCGCGACCATCAGCCCGTGGGCACTGGACTACGGCGTATCCTTCGAGCGGCTGCATCAGCTGGCTGCAACGAAAGGGCGCTACGAATGTGCGACCGCCGGGGAAGTCAGCGCGAGCAGCTCCTGCCGACCAGGGCCACTTTAGAACGCTGGCCGGCACCGATTGCAACGTCGATGTGGCGCGTCGCGTCGTTGATGCCACCTGCATGTGTAACCCGAGCTGATATAGATCGGTGAAGGAGGCACGTGTCCAGAAACGAACCCGTCGGTCCGCGACAGCTGCGCGCGGTGCCCAACCCAGGAGCTTTCCACGGCTACGCGGACTGGGAGGCGGTCTATCAGGACAACGCCACCTGGGTGTACCGCACGCTGTTCGCGCGGGTCGGCAACCGGGCGGACGCCGAGGACCTCACCGCCGAGGTGTTCCTCGCCGCGCTGCGACCGCTGCGCCTCACCGCGAGCGTTGCGGAGGTGCGCGCCTACCTGCGGGCTACTGCCCGGACGGTGCTCGCCGCGCACTGGCGCGAGACGCTGGGACGCGAGATCACCTCGATCGAGGACATCGAGCAGCCACCCGAGAGCGAGGAAGCGATCAGCGTCGCACCCCAACGTGTCGCCGAGGTGCTCAACCGGCTTCCGGACAACTACCGGCGGATTCTGGAACTGCGTTTCCTGCAGAGTAATTCGATCAAGGAGTCAGCCGCGGAACTCGGGATCACCGTCGCCAATGCCAAGGTTCTGCAACATCGCGCGCTGCGACTTGCAGCGCAGGTCAACGATGGGGGCCAGCTGTGAACGCGCGAGGATTGCGCAAATACATCGACGATCTGCTCCGCGGTCGCCGCCCCAAGGCGTTTGTGCCCGACGACTTCGAGGCGGCACAGATCCGAACGGCTATCGAACTGCGGGCGGCCCGGCCGGGGAGCGACGCCCCGCGCCAGGAATTCCTCGACGATCTGCACATCCGTCTCGCGCAGCAGATGACCGGCGCGCCCCCGGAAGTTCCGCGGATGTCGAAGCGGAACACGACGCGCCGCCAGGTCGTCGTCGGGACGTCGGCCGCCGCGGCGGCGGCGGTCACGGCGGTATCCGTCGACCGACTCGTGGTCGGCCGGCAAGCCGAAGCCCCTGCCGCGTCCGGTGAGCTCACGCCAAACGACGGACGGTGGATGCGCGTGGCGGCCAGTTCGGAAGTGCCCGACGGGGTCATGCATCCTTTCGATCTCGGCTCGGTCAACGGATTCGTGCGGCGGGTTAACGGCAAGCCCGAAGCCGTATCCGGGGTATGCACCCATCAAGGCTGCCGATTGTGGTTCGACGCGTCCGACGACCGGCTGCGCTGCCCATGCCATACGACTTCGTTTGCGCCAAGCGGCCAGGTGCTCACCCACCAATTGCCGATCGCTCCAAAGCCGTTGCCGACGTTGATGGTTCGCGAGGTCGACGGGGCGATCGAAGTGTTCGCTCCGGCCGGCCCCGTCGCGCCGGCCTGAGCGGTGTAACCAACCGCCCTATCTCTTGGTGACAGTTCCGGACGCTCACGGAGGCGGATCGCCATGTTTCGACATCACCGCGTGTACATCGTGCTTCTGGCGGTAAGTGTGCTGCTGCTGGCCGGCTGCTCTGCTTCGCGACCCAATGCGCAGCCGTCGATAACCTTCGGATCGAATGCCAGCGGCACGCCCGGAATGCCGGGCATGAGCGGGATGCCCTCCATGACGGGCGCGCCGCCGGGCACCGCAACCGGTTCGCCGGCAGCGGTCGCAGGCGACCAGGTCGGCATCGACAACTTCGCCTTCGCTCCGGCTACGTTGACCGTCAAGGCGGGCAGCACCGTAACGTGGACAAACCACGACGAAGAACCACACACCGTAGCCGCGACCGACGGGTCGTTTCACTCGCCCGGGATGGGGACCGGCGCCACCTTCTCGCACACCTTCCCTACGGCGGGAAAATTCGACTACGTCTGCTCCATTCACCCGATGATGCACGGCACTGTGGTGGTGACGCAATGAGCCAAGATCCGCGCGCGATGAGTCGCCGCCAACTCATCCGCCACGCGGCATGGTTCGGGGCGGCGGTCGGGTTCTCGGTGGTCGGCGGCGAGGTGATCTCGCATGTGGCTGGCACAGCCGCTGCCGAGCGCGCTCACGCGCGACCCACCCTGCGATTTGCCCAAGTCAGCGACAGTCACATCGGCTTCACTGGTGCGCCCAACCCGGACGTGACTGCCACCTTCCGCCACGCGATCGATCAGATCAACAACCTCGGCTACACACCGGATTTCGTCATTCACACCGGCGACCTCACCCACCTGTCCAGCCCCGACCAGTTCGACCAGGCAAAGCAGATGCTGAGTGGCCTGAGGACGCCACACGTGTTTACGGTGCCCGGCGAGCACGACTCAGTCGACGACGCAGGTCAGAAGTACCGCAGCGTTTTTGGCGCGGCAACCCAAGGCGACGGTTGGTACAGCTTTGACATCGCTGGCGTCCACGTGATCGCACTCGTCAACACGCTGAACCTGAAGAAGCTTGGGCACCTCGGTGTCGAACAGCTGGAGTTCATCGAGAAAGATGTTGCGGGGTTGTCGAGTGACACGCCCATCATCGTGATCAGCCATATACCGCTGTTTGCGATGTACCCGGATTGGGGCTGGGGCACCGACGATGCCACCCAAGCGCTGAGTTACCTGCGCCGGTTTTCTTCGGTTACCTGCCTCAACGGGCATGTCCACCAACTGTTTTCCAAGATGGAAGGCAATGTCACCTTTTACAGCGGGACAACGACCGCCTACCCGCTGCCCCATCCCGGCGACGGGCCGGCGCCGAAGCCGGTCACGCTACCGGCTGGCAAACTCGGCGACGCGCTGGGCATCCGTGAGGTCAGCTACACCAAGGGTCAGACTGCCCTGGCATTGAAAGAGGACAAGCTGCAATGACTTTGACAGATATCATGCTTCGGATCGGTTTCGCGGCGTCGTTGGCTGTCAGCGCCGCCAGCCATGCCTACCTTTATGTCCATGGCTACCAATACATTCCGACCATCGGAACTGCCTTTCTCATCCAGGCCAGTGTATCGTTCGCACTGGCTCTGTTGATCCTCCTGGGCGGGCCTTGGTGGCTCCGCTGGGCTGCGGCTGCGGTAGGCGGCGGCTCTCTGGTCGCGTTCACCCTGTCAAGGACTGTCGGGCTTTTCGGCTTTTCTGAGCGGGGATGGGAGCCGTCACCGCACGCGGCAATCACCGTGTGCGCTGAGCTGCTGACTGTGGCGCTGTGGGCGGGTGCCCTGGTCAGGTGGCGGGTGGCTGACCGAAGTTCCACAGCCGCACCTCGACGAGTCGGCAAGGTTGAGGCCGCTACTGGCTCGGGCCCTTGACCGGGTCATGCCTTCGGATACGCCTCAACTGGCCGGCCGCAGGGCGCGCCGCAACAGAACACCCAGGGCCGCGACCCGCGCCCCGCGAGGTGCAATCTCCCGGACTACTACTTGGTTTCGAGGGCCGCGGCGTCGGGATAGGGGATGTTCGCGGCGACAGCCTTTCTCAACGCGATCGCGCAGGCATCGCGGAAGTAGACACCGCCGGCCAGCCCTTCTAGGGACAGGTGACGTCGACCGTGAAGTCCTTGCTGACCTGCTGACCCGAAGCGTCCACGCCGCTGGCCGTGCCGGTGATCTTGTAGTTGTTGCCGGTCTTGACGGCGGTGGCGCCGTTGCCGGGGGCTCCCTCCGTGAAGCTCATGACCACCCCGTTGACAGTGCCGAGCCCGGCATTGTGGACCGCCGATCCGTCCTGCTCTAAACCAACGATGGCGCCGGTCAGCATGTCGCCGATGGCGATGGAGAACTTGCCGTTGGTCATCGAGCACACCACCGGGCCGCTGACGCTCTGCGGCTGACCGCCGATGGTGACCTGTGGTTGTCCGAACGCAGCGGGAGTGGCGGGCAACGCGGGCGCGGAGCTGGCGCTCGAGGCTGCGCTGGACGGCGACGCCGCGGCACTCGATGACGGGCCGGCGGCTTTGTTGTCGCTGGAACAGCCCGCCATGCCCGCAACGATCGCTGCGGCGCCCACGGCGATCAACAGCTCACGCCTCACCGGGTTCTCCTTTTATTGGATCTGGTCGCGCATACCGTCGATAAACGCCTGCGTCTCTTCCCAGGTCGGTAGGACGCCGGACGCGCGCACTTCTTCGAAGCTCGGCGCCGCCGCGTCGCGGTCGGACAACGAGAGAGCGACGCCGTCGATCACGGGCCAGTCGATCGCCAGGGTCGGATCCATGGCACAGATGGTGTGCTCGCGCTGTGGGTTGTATTCCGACGAGCACAGGTACATGATGGTCGAATTGTCTTCCAGCGCAAGGAATCCATGCGCCAGCCCTTCGGAGATGTAGATCGTCGTGCGGTCGGTGTCGTTGAGCAGAACCGAGTCCCAGCGGCCGAAGGTCGGTGAGCCCACGCGGACGTCGACGACCACATCGAACACGGAGCCGGACGCACAGGTCACATACTTGGCCTGGCTCGGTGGTACCTGTGCGAAGTGCAAGCCGCGCAGCACGCCGGCCGACGACACCGAGCAGTTGGCCTGCCGGACGTCCAAACGGTGACCGGCGAAGCCGCTGAACCCGCGGTCGGTGAGCCATTCGAAGAAAAAGCCGCGGGAGTCGCCGTGAATGGTGGGAGTGATTTCCCAGGCGCCCGGGATCGCGAGCTCTCGAACTTTCATGTCACTGACCACGTTCCGTGTAGCGGGCTTCGGTGCCGTCCTTCAACGGACGCCACCACCATTCGTTGTCGCGGTACCAGTCGATGGTGGCCTGCAGACCCTCGCTGAAGTCGGTATGTTCTGGGGCCCAGCACAATTCGTTGTACAGCGCCGACGGGTCGATGGCGTATCGCAAGTCGTGGCCGACGCGGTCGGGGACGTGGTCGAAATCGTCGGGGTCGCGACCCATCATCTTCAGCAGCGTGCGCAGCACACTCAGGTTGTCGCGCTCACCTTCGGCGCCGATGAGGTAGGTCCGGCCGATCTGCCCTTTTTCGAGGATCCGCCGCACCGCGTTGTTGTGGTCGTCGACGTGGATCCAGTCGCGGACGTTGGCGCCGCTGCCGTACAGCTTGGGCCGCCGGCCGGTGAGCACATTGGTGATCTGGCGCGGGACGAACTTTTCGACGTGCTGATACGGCCCGTAGTTGTTGGAGCAGTTGGAGATTGTCGCTTGTACGCCGTACGAACGCACCCAGGCCCGGACCAGCACGTCGCTGGCGGCTTTGGTGGCCGAGTACGGGCTCGATGGGTTGTAGGGCGTCGATTCCGTGAACCGTATTGGGTCGTCGAGCTCCAGGTCGCCGTAGACCTCGTCGGTGGAGACGTGGTGCATCCGCACGCGATGTCGTCGTACCGCCTCCAAGACGGCGAACGTCCCGATCACGTTGGTGCGCAGGGTCAGCTCCGGGTCGTCCAGCGAGTTGTCCACGTGGGTTTCGGCGGCGAAATGTACGACCGCGTCGCACTCGGCGACCAGCCGAGAAACCAGCTCGCCGTCCGCGACGTCGCCCTCCACCAGCCTGATGGAATCGGCGACGTCGGCGAGCGACTCGCGCCGGCCGGCGTAGGTCATGGCGTCGAGCACCGTGACCGCGTCGTCGGGGTGCTCGCGTACCGTGCTGTGCACGAAGTTAGCGCCGATAAACCCGGCGCCACCGGTCACCAGCAGCCGCATGGTGTAAGACCATAGCGGAGCTTCTAACCAAGTAGTCGCCCGGCTAGTTCACTCAGTACCTGCAGGAGCTTCTCTCCTGGCCAGCCGTCCAGCACTTGGATCCCCACGTGATCGGCACCGGCTTCCAGGTGCTCGTTGAGGCGTTGCGCGATGGCGTCGGGCGTGCCGTAGGCCACCATTGCGTCGACGAGCTTGTCGCTGCCGGGCTTGCGTACGTCGTCGTGGGTGAACCCGAGCCGCAGCCAGTTGTTCACATAGTTGCTCAGGCCCAGGTAGTGCTCGAGGTATCTGCGGCCGATCGCCCGGGCTTCGTCGCGGTCGGTGGTGAGCACCACCTTGTGCTCCGGCGCCAGGAACACCGAGCTACCCACCAGCTCGCGCGCCTTGGCCGTGTGCTGCGGCGTGGTCAGATACGGGTGGGCGCCTGCGCTGCGTTCTGCCGACAGCTGCAACACCCGGGGGCCGAGTGCCGCCAGTACCCGACGGCTGGTCGGCACCATGGCCGCGTCGAGTTCGTCGAGGTAGCTGACCAGCGCGTCGTAGGGCTTGGCGTAATCCTGGGTGTGCTCGCGGTGCCCCGCCCCGATGCCGAGCAGGAACCTGCCCGGGTGGGCGCTTTCGATCCGTTGAAAGGACTCGGCGACAGCCGGAGCCGGTGCCGTCCAGATGTTGACGATCCCGGTGGCCAGTTGCAGGGATTCCGTCCCGGACAGGGCAGCGTCGACCCAGGCCAGATCGGCGTCCGGTGATCCGCCGATCCAGATTGCACGGTAACCGAGCGACTCGATCTGGGCGGCCAGCTCGGGGGTGATGGAGCGAGTGGGCAGCCAGGCGCCGAACCGGCCCAGGTCGGGTTTGAGTGAGACTGTGCCGGTCATCCAGGTGCCCTCCGCGTTGAGCTCAGGTGCGATTCAGTCCAAGCGGCCCCGCCAATTCGGCCAGCGCCGGAACCAGGTTTTCATCTTTGGTGAGGATCTGCACAGGCACGTGGTCAGCGCCGGCGTCGAGGTGCTCGGTGAGCCGGGCCGCGATCGCCTCGGGCGTGCCGTAGGCCACCACCGCATCGACCAGGCGATCGCTGCCGGGACGGGTGACTTCGTCCTCGGTGAAGCCCAGCCTTTTCCAGCTGTTGCGGTAGTTGGCCAAGTTGAAGTACATGTCGAGCGCTTTGCGACCTATCGCGCGCGCCTTCTCGGCGTCGGTGGTCAGTACCACCTTGTGTTCTGGCGCTAAGAACGCCGACGGGCCGATGAGTTCGCGGGCCCGGGCGGTGTGCTCGGGAGTAGTGAGGTAGGGGTGCGCCCCCGCGCTGCGCTGCGCGGAAAGCTCGAGGACCCGCGGGCCCAGTGCCGCCACGACGCGCCGGTCGGCGGGCACGCCATAGTCGTCGAGCTGGTTCAGGTACTCCACCAGCGCGACCAGCGCGTTACGGGTTGAGCGGTATTCAGCTGATCGCCTCGCGATGGCCGACGCCGATGCCCAACAGGAAGCGGCCCGGGTAGGCCTTGTCGATTCGGCGGAACGACTCGGCCACCGGCTTGGCGTCCGCCGTCCAGATGTTGACGATGCCCGTGGCGACCTGCAACGTGGTCGTCGCCTCGAGAATGGGTTCCACCCAGGCCAGCTCGGCCGGCGGTGAACCCCCTACCCAGACGGCCCCGTAGCCCAGGGCTTCGATTTCTTTGGCTTGCTGCGGCGTTACGCCGCGTCCGAACGATCCGAATCGGCCGAGATTGGGCTTGCTAGCAGCAGAATCGGTCATGGTGGCTGCAACCGGGAGTGTGGGGGAGCTATTCCTCGGGTGCTACATCATCCACAACTGGCGCAATCTCCAGCGGCAGCAGCACGATGAACCGCGTATCGCCGGGCACCGATTCCACCCGCAGGTCTCCCCGATGTTTCTTCACCACGATGTTCCAGGCCAGATCCAGCCCGAGGCCGGTGCCTTCCCCGAATGGCTTGGTGGTGAAGAACGGCTCGAAGATGTGCTCGCGGACGTCTTCGGGAACCCCCGGCCCGGTGTCGCAGATCTCGACTCGGGCCATGCTCTCGCCATCCCGGCAGGTGCGGACGGTCAGCGTGCCGCCTTCATCGCGCATCGCGGCGATGGCGTTGTCGATGATGTTGGTCCACACCTGATTGAGATCGCCTGGATAGCAAGGAATTTCGGGTAGCGATTTGTCGAAATCCTTGATTACCGTGACCGCTTTAGTGTCCTTGCTGGCGTCTTTGCTCAACTGGTCGGCGAACATCGAGAGCGTGCTGCGCAGCAGTTCATGTACATCGGCCACCTGGAACGGGGCCCGGTCCATCTGGGAGTACTGCTTGGCGTCGGCGACCAATGCTGAAATCCTCTTGCTCGCTTCAGAAATCTGGTTCATCAGCAGCTCGCTTTCGATGGTGTAGCTGATCCACCGGATCGCCTCGTCCAACGAAGTCGACGCCTCCAATTCCTCGGCGGCCGCGGCAATTCGCTCCAGCCAGTCGGTGTCAATGCCGCCTTCGACGAATGTCGGTGCGATGTCCCATCCGCCCTCGATGCCGTGGTCGTCCAGCCAGTCGCCGATGGCGTCCTCGCGGTCGCCGGTCTCGATCGCGCTCAGGTGCTGCGAGGCCGACTTGGCAACTTGCTCGGTGACCGCCTCCTGCAGCCGCACCAGGCCGTTCAGCGTCCGGGGGTTGACGGTGCCGTCGGCGAGCATCGCCAGTTTTGACCGCATGCGGGCGATTCGGCCGCGAAGGTCGTCGGCGGCTCGCGCGATCGCCGCGGCGGGATTGTTCAGCTGATGGGTCAGCCCGGCCGACAACCGGCCCAGCGCCAGCAGCTTCTCCCGGTTGTCGATGATCCGGCGGGTCCGCGCCTGGCCGACGGCGATCCCGTCGAGCAGGTGGACCGCCATCGGGAACTGGTCCTTCATGAACTTGGCGAACACTGGTGCGTCCATGACGAAAAACCGGGACGGCTTGGTCACGTGCACCGATGCGTCGTAGCTCTGCTGCGGTTGGCCGGTGAACGCTTTCCAGGCGCCGCAATAAACCCCGCGCTGCGAGGTCCGGTTGGTTTCGATGTCCTGACCACCGGAGAGCTTCGACATCGTCAGCTCCCCCTCGATAAGGACGTAGAAACAGGTCGCGGGGTCGCCCTCGACGCAGATCGGGCCCGGCTGGTAGGTCTCGATATGTCCGTCGCTGCACAGCAGCCCGAGCTGCTCGTCGGTGAGCGCCTCGAAGAGGAACAGGCTGCGCAGCTCGTCGGGCTCACACGGCATCTTCGATGTCATGCCGTCATGACTCCGACAGGTAGCGGTGGACCAGCATCACGGCCATCGATCCCTCGCCGACCGCGGCCGCGACCCGTTTGGCCGAATCGGCGCGCACATCACCTGCAACGAACACACCCGGCACACTTGTTTCCAAATGGTGCGGCGGCCTGTCCAGCGTCCAGCCGCACACGTCCTGCAAATCGGGTCCGGTGAGGATGAACCCCAGGTCGTCGCGCGCCACGACACCGTCGAGCCACTTGGTGCGGGGTGTCGCGCCGATGAAGCAACACATGCGCGAGGCCATCACCGTCTCCCGCTCTCCGGTCTGCTTGTTCTCCAGTACGAGGCTGGTCAGGTGGTCGTCCTCGCCGGTCGCCTCGACGACCTCGGTGCAGATGCGGACGTGGATGTTGTCCCTGCTCTCGATCTGCTGGATGAGGTAATAGGACATCGAGGCGGCGAGCGACGGCCCACGCACGAGCAGCGTCACCGACTTCGCCTCGCGCGACATGAACATGGCCGCCTGACCCGCCGAGTTCGCGCCGCCGACGATGTAGACGTCTTCGCCGGCGCACTCCGACGAGTCGGACACCGAGGCGCCGTAGTAGACGCCGCGGCCGATGAAGTCGCAGGCGGTGTTGTCCGGGTCGTCCCAGCAGCCGGGCGCCTGCAGCTGGCGGTAGTCGACGCCGGTGGCCAGGATGACGGCCTGGGCGCCGATGGTGCTGCCGTCTTCGAACTTGATCGTGCGGGCCTGGCCGCTGACGTCGAGCCCGACTGCCTTGCGGGTGGTGATGACCTCGGCGCCGAACCGCTCGGCCTGCCTGCGAGCCGATGTCGTCAGCTCGGCGCCCGAGACGCCGGTGGGGAAGCCGAGGTAGTTCTCGATCCTCGAGCTGCGGCCTGCCTGCCCGCCCGTGGTCGTGCTTTCGATGAGCACGGTTTTCAGCCCCTCGGATGCGCCGTACACGGCTGCGGCTAGACCGGCGGGGCCGCCGCCGATGACGGCGAGTTCGTACATCTCCAACAATGGGGTGGTGGACAACCCGAGCATGTCGGCCAGCTCCGTGTTGGTCGGCTGGACGAGGGTCTCACCGCCCTCGGTGATCACCACGGGCAGCTGCAGGCCGTCGAGGCCCGCGGCGTCCAACAACTGCTTGCCCTTGGATTCGTCGGCCATGTAGGAGCGGAACGAGTGCTGGTTACGGGCCAGGAACTGGCGCACCTCCCACGACCGGGGATTCCAGCGGTGGCCGATCACCTTGGTGACGGGGATCGCGCGATCACCCTCGGCGCGCCAGGACTCCAGCAGGCCGTCGATCACCGGGTAGAGCTTTTCCTCGGGTGGATCCCACGGCTTGAGCAGGTAGTGGTCCAGGTCGACGACGTTGATCGCGTCGATGGCCGCGTGTGTGTCAGCGTATGCGGTCAGCAGCACCCGACGCGCCAGTGGATAGATATCCATGGCTTCTTCCAGGAACTCGATGCCGCTCATGCCGGGCATCCGGTAGTCGGCGACGAACACCGCGATGGCGTCGCCCCGCAGCTTGAGCTCGTTGATCGTCTCGAGCGCGTCCGGGCCGGATTCGGCGCGCACGATCCGGTACCGCTCGCCGTAGTGGCGGCGCAGATCGCGGGCGACGGCCCTGGAGACGGCAGGGTCGTCGTCGACGCTGAGGAGTACGGGTTTGCGGGGCTGGGGACCGGGTCCAGTCATCGCCCTTAAGTATGCTCCCGCTGTCCAGCGGATATGCAGTCGAGCCGGTGGCCCTGAGGTGGCCTTTCAGCGATTTTGGGGCACGCCGCCGAGCAGGTAGTATGGACCAACGGTGCCTCATCGCGCCGGCTTTTGCGTGCCCTGTCCCTAGGAATTTCCTGTCACCGGCTCACGTTTCAAGGTCGGTGTGAATGCTGTGCCGATCTGGGCGCAGTTGAGAACGAAACTAAACGACGAGGATTTGACGAGAATTTATGGCCAAGAAGGACGGCGCCATCGAGGTCGAGGGCCGCGTGGTCGAGCCCCTGCCCAATGCGATGTTCCGCATTGAGCTGGAGAACGGTCACAAGGTGCTTGCCCACATCAGCGGCAAGATGCGGCAGCACTACATCCGCATCCTGCCCGAGGACCGGGTGGTGGTAGAGCTCTCGCCCTACGACCTGTCCCGGGGCCGCATTGTGTACCGGTACAAGTAACGAGAACCCAGACCTACGAGCAGACAGAACAGGATCGAACAGCCGTGAAGGTGAACCCGAGCGTCAAGCCAATCTGCGACAAGTGCAGGGTGATCCGTCGGCATGGGCGGGTCATGGTGATCTGCTCCGATCCACGCCACAAACAGCGTCAGGGTTAGCCCTTACCCAGCCGCTGAACAACTGAATGCAGACCTCCCAGCACCAATGAGCGGCTGGCATCTATACGAGATGGGCCAGCTCATCCACGCCCGGACGGAGGCCGGGCCCCGGGCCCAAATTGTTTTTTGGGCAAGGGAACGGACTGGGAATAGACCTCCGCTTGAGATAAGAGGAAACGCCACCTATGGCACGACTAGTAGGCGTCGATCTGCCGCGCGATAAGCGGATGGAGATCGCGCTGACGTACATCTTCGGCGTTGGACGTACCCGTTCCAACGAGATCCTGGCGGCCACTGGCATCGATAAGGACCTGCGCACCAGGGACCTGACCGACGACCAGGTCACCCACCTGCGCGACTACATCGAAGCCAACATCAAGGTGGAGGGTGACCTGCGCCGCGAGGTGCAGGCAGACATCCGCCGCAAGATCGAGATCGGCTGCTACCAGGGCCTACGGCACCGCCGCGGTCTGCCGGTGCGTGGCCAGCGCACCAAGACCAACGCGCGTACCCGCAAGGGTCCCAAGCGCACCATCGCAGGCAAGAAGAAGGCCAGGTAACCCATGCCACCCGCCAAGAAGGCAGCAGCTGCTGCCCCCAAAAAGGGGCAGAAGACCCGTCGCCGGGAAAAGAAGAACATCCCGCACGGTGCCGCACACATCAAGAGCACGTTCAACAACACGATCGTGACGATCACCGACCCGCAGGGCAATGTCATCGCCTGGGCGTCGTCGGGTCACGTCGGCTTCAAAGGCTCGCGGAAATCGACCCCGTTCGCCGCGCAGCTGGCCGCCGAGAACGCCGCACGTAAGGCCCAGGAGCACGGCGTGAAGAAGGTCGACGTGTTCGTGAAGGGCCCGGGCTCGGGCCGGGAGACCGCGATCCGGTCGCTGCAGGCCGCGGGCCTGGAGGTCGGCGCGATCTCCGATGTCACCCCCCAGCCGCACAACGGCTGCCGGCCGCCCAAGCGACGCAGGGTCTAGGAGGAGATAACTCATGGCTCGTTACACCGGACCCATCACTCGCAAATCGCGCCGGCTGCGCACCGACCTCGTCGGCGGCGACCAGGCCTTCGAGAAGCGTCCCTACCCGCCCGGTCAGCACGGTCGCGCGCGGATCAAGGAAAGCGAATACCTGCTGCAGCTGCAGGAGAAGCAGAAGGCCCGCTTCACCTACGGCGTGATGGAAAAGCAGTTCCGTCGCTACTACGAAGAGGCCGTTCGTCACACTGGCAAGACCGGTGAGAACCTGCTGCAGATCCTGGAGAGCCGGCTGGACAACGTCGTGTACCGCGCCGGGCTGGCGCGCACCCGCCGGATGGCCCGTCAGCTCGTCAGCCACGGGCACTTCAGCGTCAACGGCGTGCACGTCAACGTGCCCAGCTACCGGGTGTCGCAGTACGACATCATCGACGTGCGGGACACGTCGTTGAACACGGTGCCATTCCAGATCGCGCGGGAGACGGCGGGCGACCGCCCGCTTCCGAGCTGGCTGCAGGTGGTGGGGGAGCGGCAGCGAATCCTGATCCACCAGTTGCCCGAGCGCGCGCAGATCGACGTGCCGCTCACCGAGCAGCTGATCGTCGAGTACTACTCGAAGTAACCCCAGACTTCCGCCACTGCATCCGCAGCGGCGGGACACTTAACGGCATCAAATAGCGGGTGCCGAGAAGGAGAAGAAGAAACACCATGCTGATCTCACAGCGGCCCACACTGTCCGAGGACATCCTCACCGACAGCCGGTCTCAGTTCGTCATCGAACCGTTGGAGCCGGGATTCGGTTACACGCTGGGCAATTCGCTGCGTCGGACGCTGCTGTCGTCGATTCCCGGTGCGGCCGTCACCAGCATTCGCATCGACGGTGTGCTGCACGAGTTCACCACCGTGCCCGGCGTCAAAGAAGACGTCACCGACATCATCCTGAACCTCAAGGGTCTCGTGGTGTCGTCCGAGGAGGACGAGCCCGTCACGATGTACCTGCGCAAGCAGGGTCCTGGTGAGGTCACCGCCGGTGACATCGTGCCGCCCGCCGGCGTCACCGTGCACAACCCCGGCATGCACATCGCGACGCTGAACGACAAGGGCAAGCTCGAAGTGGAGCTCGTCGTCGAGCGTGGCCGTGGCTACGTTCCGGCGGTGCAGAACCGGGCTTCGGGTGCCGAAATCGGCCGCATCCCAGTCGATTCCATCTACTCGCCGGTGCTCAAGGTGACCTACAAGGTGGACGCCACCCGCGTCGAGCAGCGCACCGACTTCGACAAGCTGATCCTCGACGTGGAGACCAAGAGTTCGATCACCCCGCGCGACGCGCTGGCGTCGGCGGGCAAGACGCTGGTCGAATTGTTCGGCCTGGCACGCGAACTCAACGTCGAGGCCGAGGGCATCGAGATCGGGCCGTCGCCGGCCGAGGCCGACCACATCGCGTCGTTCGCGCTGCCGATCGACGACCTGGATCTGACCGTGCGGTCCTACAACTGCCTCAAGCGCGAGGGTGTGCACACGGTCGGTGAGCTGGTGAGCCGCACCGAGTCCGACCTGCTCGACATCCGCAACTTCGGGCAGAAGTCCATCGACGAGGTGAAGGTCAAGCTGCACCAGCTGGGTCTGTCGCTGAAGGACAGCCCGCCGAGCTTCGACCCGTCGGAGGTTGCGGGCTACGACGTCGCCACCGGCACCTGGTCCACCGACGGTGCCTACGACGACCAGGACTACGCCGAAACCGAACAGCTCTAACCTGCTTTGAGACCGTAAGACAGGAGCGTCAGCAATGCCCAAGCCCACCAAGGGCCCTCGCCTCGGCGGGTCGTCTTCGCACCAGAAAGCCCTTCTGGCCAACCTGGCCACGTCGCTGTTCGAGCACGGCCGGATCAAGACGACCGAGCCGAAGGCGCGGGCGTTGCGGCCCTACGCGGAGAAGCTGATCACCCACGCCAAGAAGGGCGCGCTGCACAACCGTCGCGAGGTGCTCAAGAAGATCCGTGACAAGGACGTGGTGCACGCCCTGTTCGCCGAGATCGGGCCGTTCTTCGCCGACCGCGACGGCGGCTACACCCGCATCATCAAGGTTGAGGCGCGCAAGGGCGACAACGCCCCGATGGCCGTGATCGAGCTGGTGCGGGAGAAGACGGTGACGTCGGAAGCCGACCGGGCACGTCGGGTGAAAGCCTCGAAGAAGGCTTCGCGGTGTAGAAGCACCCGTGGCGGCAGCGGCGGCGCCGCAGGCGGCGGTCGAGCCCGAGGCGGCGGTCGGTCCAACCGCCGAGGAGACCGAAGAGGCTCAGGTCGAAGAGGCCCAGGCCGAAGAGGCCCAGGTCGAAGAGGCCCAGACCGAGGAGCCTGAAGAGGCGCCCGAGAATTAGCGAAGACGTCCGTCTTCGGCTCGACATCGCCTACGACGGAACCGATTTCGCAGGCTGGGCGGTCCAAGCCGGGCAGCGCACGGTCGCCGGCGTTCTCGATGAGGCGTTGACGACCGTGTTCCGCACGCCGGTGCGGCTGCATGCGGCCGGGCGCACCGATGCGGGCGTGCACGCCACCGGGCAGGTGGCCCACGCCGACGTGCCCGTCGATGCCCTGCCGAAGGCCTACGCACGCTCACCCCGTCCGCGCGATCCGGAATTTATGCCGCTGCTGCGGCGTCTCGGCGGGTTCTTGCCCGCCGACGTCCGGGTCCTCGACATCGCCCGGGCGCCAGCGGGTTTCGACTCCCGGTTCTCGGCCCTGCGGCGTCATTACCAGTACCGGTTGTCGACGGCGCCCTACGGGGTGGTCCCGCAGCTGGCCCGCTACATCACCGCCTGGCCGCGCCCCCTGGATGTGGACGCGATGACGGCCGCGTCGCGAGAACTGCTGGGGTTGCACGACTTTGCAGCGTTTTGCCGTCGGCGCGACGGTGCCACCACGATTCGCGATCTGCAGCGGCTGGACTGGACGCGCGACAGCGACGTGGTCACCGCGCATGTCACCGCCGACGCGTTCTGCTGGTCGATGGTGCGCTCCCTGGTCGGGGCGCTGCTGGCCGTCGGGGAACACCGGCGCACGGCCGCATGGTGTCGTGAGTTGCTCACTGCGACGGACCGTTCCAGTGATTTCGCGGCGGCGCCCGCGCACGGATTGACGCTGATCGGTGTGGACTATCCACCGGATAACGAGCTCGCGTCGCGGACCTTGATCACCCGGGATCTGCGCTCGCGCGACTAGAGCCTGCCGGCGACGAAGTTGGCGGCCTGATCCACCAGTCCGGAGTCGATGTAGGACGGTTGCAGGTGCGACGACCATTGCGCCGCGCCACCCGAACAGATCGGGTCGCCCGCCGCGCACTCTTCGATCGTCTTGCCGGCGAAGGCCGGGCTGAAACCCGGTACCGGACCCAGGATGCGCTGGGTGCCGTTGCCGAACAACGTGACCGCCGCGACGTGCTGATCCACCCCCGGCGGCAGCGGATTGGTGAACCCGAAACCCGGTTTGGTCACCGCGATCACAAGGTCGGCCGCGGCGGCGCCCAGCGAATAGCCCCCGAGCACCTCGCGGGTGTTCGGGCAACTTTTGGCCATCGACTGGACGCGGGCGCTCATGTCGTTGGAGCCCTTAGCCGGGTCGATGTCAGCGGGATAGTTCACGCCATAGGACCCGACCGGCATGTGCACCTTGGACCGCAGCGAGTTGACGAGCGCGTCGCCGACCAGACCGAGGCCGGGCGGCTCTTCTCGGCCCCGGGCGAAAACCACCTCGGCGCCCGGGCACGCAGCCGATGCCGACGGCGCCGGGGCGATCACCAACGCCGCCGCGAACGACGCGGCCGCCGCCGCCAAACCCGCCAAACGGTTCGCGGGATGTGACGTGTTGCCAGACCTGAGCGGGTTCACCGACGTCGTCAGTGAACCGCCGTGACCAACCCGGGAGCGGGTGTGGTGGACCCGTGTACATCGGGGCCAGACCCGGGCGCCGGTGTCTGCGGAGGGTATCCCGGTGTTTGGGGGCCGTACCCAGGCGTCTGAGGGCCGTACCCCGGAGTCTGGGGACCATAGCCGGGCTGCGGGGGGTATCCCTGTATCGGCGGCCCGTAGCCCGGCACCTGCTGGCCGGTGCCGGCGAGCAGCTTGGACGCGACGAAAGCCGCTGCCTGGGTCGTGTACACGGGGACGTAGCCCTCGGTGTGTCCTTCCCATTCGTTGCCGGGTCCCGCGTGGCAGATCGGGTCGTTGGGGTTGCACAGGTCGATCGCCTTGGACCCGAACATCGCGCTCTGGGTGGGCAGCGATCCGCCGGCGCGGTCAGCCACGTCGCCGAACGTGGCAACGGCCACGACGTGGCTCGCCAAGTCCGGCGGCAGCGAACTGCCCCAGCTGATGCCGCCGATAGGCACGCCGGCCACGATGTCCATCACCGACGCGCCCTGGGAGTAACCGCCCAACACGATCTTGGTGTTCGGGCACTTCGCCACCGCTTGCTTGACGCGATTGATCGTGTCGTTGGCGCCGTCACCACCATGCAGCTGCAGCTTGCTGGCGGCGTAATTCACCCCGTAGGTGTCGATGTTCAGGCCGCCGGTCTGCTGGCGCAACGAGTCGACGAAGGCGTCGCCCACCTTGCCGAGTCCGGGCGGTTCGTTGGTGCCTCGCGCGAAGATAACCTCGACGTCCGGGCAGTCGTCGGCGGACGCCACCGCTGAGAATGGGGCCACCTGCATCATGGCAGGGGCGACCACCAAGCCGTAGGCGGTGATCAGTGCGGACGCGCCGAGGCCGACCCAGCGGCCCGCTGACCGCGCGCTGCCCGCCCGAGGGCCACGTAAGCGGCTTCGATGGCAAATCACGACCCAAATTTTACCCGTTACCAGGCACAACGAAACGCCGCTGAGCTGTGGATAGAGTGCCACAGCGCTGTCGACGTGCGGCTTAACCTGAGCCCGGTATACGGATTCGACAAAATTTCCGGGAGGATTTTGAACCGCCGACTGTCGCGGCAACCGACCACCTGGCTGCACATCAGCGCTCATCGATTCCTCATTCGCCGCATCGAGTGCGCGTTGCTGCGCAGGGATGTCGGCACCGTCAACGAGCCGCTGCGCGCCCACACGGCAGCGTTGGCGCTCGGGTGTGTGCTGGCCGGCGTCGCCTTGCTGGGATGCGGGATGACAGCTTTGCTGCGGCCGCAGGTGGCGCTGGATCGCGCACAGATCGTGATGGGTCGCGAATCCGGCGCGCTGTACGTGCGAGTCGGCGATACCTGGCATCCGGTACTGAACCTGGCCTCGGCGCGGTTGATCGCGGCCACGGACGCCGACCCGCAGCCGGTGCCCGAATCCGAATTGGGGCACACCAGACGCGGCCCGCTGCTGGGCATTCCGGGCGCGCCGCAACTTCTTGGCAGGCCGCTGACCGGCGATGAAGCAGCCTGGACGATCTGCGACACGGAGGGCAACGCGGCCACGACGATCGTCATCGGGCGCACCGACGAATCGTCGGTCCGTCGCTTGGCTCCCGACCGGGCCGTCCTGGTCGCTGCCGGTTCTGGTTCGCCGGCTTATCTGCTCTACAACGGGCGGCGGGCCGTGGTGGATCTCGCCGACGCTGCGGTTGTGCGTGCGCTCAGGCTGGAGGACCGCGTGCCGCACATCGTCTCGCAGGCTTTGCTGAGTGCCGTCCCGGAAGCGCCGGCGATCACCGCTCCGCGGATTCGGGGCGCCGGCGGCGCAGGGAGCGGGCTGCCCGGTTTTACGGTCGGCAGTGTGCTGCGCATCACCCGCGGCGACGGTGACGAGTATTACGTTGTGCTGACCGCCGGAGTTCAGCGCATCGGCCAGGTGGCGGCGGACCTGTTGCGCTTCAGCGACTCGCAGCACACCGCCAATGTGATACCGGTGGCACCCGATGTGATCCGTGCCGTTCCGGTCGCCAACACCCTGCCGGTGGCCAGTTTTCCCGATCGGGCTCCGGCAGTAGCGGAGGGCGGCGATACCGCCTATTGCGCGACCTGGGCGCCTGGGCGATCCGACGGCGTCGCGTTCCTGGCGGGTACCGGTCTGCCGGTGCCGGCCGGCCAGCTGCCGGTGACCTTGGCCCAAGCCGACGGCGCCGGCCCGCTGCTGGATGCGGTCTACCTTCCGCCCGGACGCGGCGCCTACGTGCGGGCGACTGGCCGAATCGGCACCCGCTACCTCGTCACGGACACCGGGGTGCGGTTCGCGATCCACGACGACGAGGCGGCGCACAACCTCGGGCTGCCGGCGGCGGCGCTGTCGGCGCCGTGGCCGATGCTGGCGGCGCTGCCGTCCGGACCGGAACTGAGTCGGGCGAACGCGTCAGTCGCCCGGGACAGTGTCGCGGGGCCCCCGAGGACCCCGCAGCCGCAATGAAGCCAGCGCCAGCACTAGGGCGGCCATGCCGATCGCCGCACCGCGCAACGCGGTCGCGCGAACGTGAGCGTCCGGCGGCCTTGAATGCGGGGGTGGCGGCGGGGGACTGATCGCAACCGGTGGGGTGCGCGGTGCGGAGGTGGAAGTGGGGGTCGAGTCGGTGCTGACAGCGGCTAGGGCATCGACCGTGCCGTTGCCGACGAACGGATCCCATCCGGCCGGCGGATGATGCGCGGTCGACTCGATACGTTGCATCACCTGTCGCGCGGTCCACGTCGGGAACCGCGCGCGGATCAGTGCGGCCAGTCCGCTGACGACCGGCGCGGCATAGCTGGTGCCCGACAGTGGGTCCGAACCGAATAACGTGACTGCCTCGCCGGTCGCGGCGACATCCACCCAGGGTCCGGCAAGGGTGAATGCCGATGGCGCGCCTTCGGCGTTCACCGAGCCGACGGTCAGCACGTAGTCGTCGTACCAGGCCGGACTGACCGCGACCGTGACGCTCTCCCAGGTTGCGTTGGGCTGCTGAGCGGGACACTGCGCGTTGCCGGCGGTATTTCCGGCGGGCGCAACGACGACGGCATTCTTGACATCAACCGCGTAGGCCAGGGCGGCACCCAGTGCGCGGTCGTCGAGCACCGACGCGGCCGGAACGCAGGCGACCGACGAAATGTTGATCACCGAAGCGCCGAGATCGGCGGCCGTCCGGACGGCTTTCGCCATGGTCTCCACGTCGCCGACGCCGACGCCGGACCGGTCAGTTGGAGCGAACTTGGCACTGGACTGGCGGATGCTGATCACGGTGACATCGGGCGCCACACCGCTGAAGCCGTCGGCTTTGGAATCCGCTGTAGCGGCGATGATTCCGGCAACCAAAGTGCCGTGCGCATCGCAATCCTGGGTACCGTCGCCGGTGGAAACGTAGTCGCCTCCGGGCACCACATTGGGCAGTCGCTGGTGTCGCGCAACACCGGTGTCGATCACCGCCACCCGCTGGCCTGCGCCGCGGGTCAGTTGCCAGACCTGCGGCAGGTCGAGGTCTGCGAACTGATCCGGGCTCCGCCCCGGCTCGACGGGGCTCGGACTCAACGCAGCGCACACCTCGCGTTGTACAGTCGGCTGCGATGGCGCCGGCGCCGCCGGCTCGGGCAGCCACTTCTCGTCGACCGGTGGTGGCGAAACCGCTTGTGCGGGCGGCGTTTCAACTTGAAACAGCGCGGCGAGCGCCGGTACCACCAGCAGGCGACCGACGCGTGAGCCCCTCATGCCGGGTTCAGCGCGCGAACGGCGCCATAGAAGCCGCATATCCAGCAGGTCAGGGGCGCCATCGCGAGTAAGGCCAGATACTCCGACAGTTCAACGCACCGGCGTAGGACTGGTGACGGGGACGGCGCGGGGGCCACGAAGTCCACGTGGACGGCCGCGGCGACCAGCATCGCCGTGACCGCGGCTGTCCATGGGCCGCGACCCGGCGCTCCGGCCGCGCAGATCGCGAATGTTGTTCCAATAGTGGCGGTTCCACTGATCACGAACACCAGCGTTGTTTTGGCGTTTGCCGACCGCGCACGCAGCAACAGCAGCGCGCCGGTGACGGCCGCCATGGCGATACAGCCGGACCGCGGCGCGCCGGCACCCCGTGCTGCGGCCGCGGTAACGATGGCACCGACTGCGGCTGACGACGAGAACGCGGCGAGCAGGCTGGTCAACCAGGCGTCGGCGCGGATGGCCCTGTCGACCAGCGAAGCGTCGTCCGACAGGTGTGGCGACAGCCCGGCCAACGCGATGGCGAGCCGCCCCGCAATGCCCACGAGGCCAAGGGATACCAGCACGGATATCGAAGCGATGATGCGCAGCGGGGCCGCCGTGATCGCACTCGCGAAAGCCGCCCCGGCCGTGATGAGCGCGAAGCACGAGACCGCGGTCAGGGCGACGACGCCGCGGCCCGTTATCCGTATCGCGACCACCGATGTGACGGCCGCCGCCATCGCGGCTAGCAGCACGTTAGGGGCACCGGAAACCCCTGGAACCGCGATGAAGCCGGCAACGGCGGCGAACGCGGTAGCGATCAGGCTCAGGGTGAGCCCGGCGACGGGGTCCCGAGCCGCCCGGTGCGCTGTCAGCAGTGCAATGAGTCCGGCCGTGGCCGCGATCCAGGCGGTGGCGCCGACGTGACGGGTGGTGTTGTCGTTGAGTGTGTTTCGAATGAGTGTTAGGCCACCGATACCGATGAAAAAGCTCGCCGCAACCGCGCCGGTCAGCCTCGCCGCTCGCCTGGTCCACGGCCGAGCGTCCGCGTCGAGGGTGGTTGCCACGGCCTCGGCCACATCGTCACAGCGGGGAGCGGGTAGTTCCGCGCGGGATTGGCTCAAGATCAGAACTGCGCCGTCGCGGATATCGTTGTGCGCCAACGTCGTCGACGCGTGCAGAGCCGGCGCGCCGGGAGGCGACAGCCGGTAGGGTCTAGTCGGCTGATCGTCGGATCTGTCGGCGCTGTAGGCGTCCAGGATGTCGATGATCGACGGGATCAGGGTCGCGACTGGCACGGCGGCCGGCAGGACCACATCGACGACGGCGGTGCCGGCGTGGACGGAGACCCGGCGGAGTCCTGGATCGGATGCAGACACATTCGGCCCTTCAATGGATTTGGCAGCACGGTAGCGCTTCTTCGGCGCCGCGGTATCCCGCTGTCCACAGGTGACTTGCCGCCGGTTGCGATGCTGCTTAGCGTCTTGCACCCGTGGGGAGGCCCGACGCGACTGCAGAACCGTTGCCGGCGGTCCCGGCTGCCGAGCTCGCGATGTCCGCGCCTCCCGAGCTGCCAGCGCCGTCGTCGCCTACCGCGCTAATGCGCCTGCTGCCCGTCGTCGTGGCGGTTACCACGATGGGCGTCATGGCGGCGACCTTCCTCTCGGGGTCGGCCGTCAGCCGCAATCCCATGTTTCTGGCCTTCCCCGCGATGATGCTGGTTTCGATGGTGGTCACGGCGCTAACGGGACGTCACAGCCGGCGGGGCGGCAGGATCGACGCCGATCGCACCGAGTACCTCGGCTACCTCGGCCGGCTGCGTCAAACCATCACGGAAATTGCTGTGGTACAGCGCGTGTCACTGGCCGTCGACTACCCCGAGCCCGACGCGCTGTGGACGCTGATCGGCGGTTCACGGATGTGGGACCGGCGAGCCGGCGACTCCGACTTCTGTCTTGTCCGTGTCGGGCTGGGAACCCGGCCACTCGCCACCCGTTTGGTGGCGCCGGAGACCCCGCCGGTCGAGCGGTCGGATCCGGTCACCGCCGCGGCGGTGCAGCGTTTCCTGGACGCACACTCGACGATCGCCGACGCGCCGATCACTATCGGGTTACCTGAAATTGCCACCGTCACGATCGACGGCGATCAGACTCAGGCGCGGGCGCTGCTGCGCGCGATGATCTGCCAATTGGCGGTCCGGCACGCACCCGACCAGTTGTTGATCATCGGGGCGATCAGCGACCGCAATCGAGCCCACTGGGATTGGCTGAAATGGCTGCCGCACAATCGGCATCCCAGCGCCACCGATGCGCTGGGCCGCGCCCGCATGGTGTATCCCACCCGGCCGGACGCGGTCGGTGCGCTCGCCGGTCTGGCGTTGCCGCACATGGTGGTGATCGTCGACGTGGATGCGCGTACCGAGCCCGCTGGCATGGGGGCCATGACCACGCTGGAGGTCGGTACCGGCAGCGAAGGCGCACCGTTGACGATCAGGCACCCTGACGCGGCCGAAGTGTTGGTGCGTCCCGATCAGATGGATCTCGTCGACGCGTTGGTGTGTGCCCGGCGGTTAGCTGGCCAAACTGCCGGGGAAGTGGGCGCGGCGGCGGCCTGGTCGGCTTTGGTCGGGATCGACGGCGTCGGATCGTTCGACCCGACCACGTTGTGGCGCAGGCAAAATCACGGCGATCGGCTACGCGCACCGATAGGGGCCATGGTCGACGGTGCGCTGCTTGAGCTGGACATCAAGGAGCCCGCCGAAAACGGCATGGGTCCACACGGGCTCTGCGTGGGCGCCACCGGGTCAGGCAAATCCGAACTGCTGCGCACCATCGCGCTGGGCATGATGGCACGCAACTCGCCTGAAGTGATCAACCTACTGCTCATCGACTTCAAGGGCGGTGCAACATTTCTCGACTTGGCGCGATCGCCGCACGTGGCCGCGGTCATCACTAACCTCGCCGAGGAGGCGCCGCTGGTCGCCCGGATGCGCGACGCTTTGGCCGGTGAAATGAACCGTCGGCAACAGCTGCTGCGGGCGGCGGGTTGCACCGGTGTCGCCGCGTACGATCGCGCGCGCCTAGCCGGGAGGAAACTGACTGCCCTGCCGACCCTGTTCATCATCGTCGACGAGTTTTCCGAACTGCTCAGCCAACATCCCGATTTCGCCGACATGTTCGTGGCGATCGGCCGGCTGGGCCGGTCGCTGGGTATGCATCTGTTGCTAGCCAGTCAACGGCTCGACGAGGGACGGCTGCGCGGATTGGAAGCGCACCTGTCGTATCGGATATGTCTGAAAGTGCTGTCTGCCAGCGAATCACGAACCGTTCTGGGAACACTGGACGCGTATCAATTGCCGAACACGCCCGGCGCGGGATTCCTGCGCTCTTCGACGGGCGAACCCCTGCGCTTTCAGGCCGCATTCGTTTCGGGACCGCTGCAGGGCGACGCGCCCACGTCGGAGCAGGCGCCACGGACCGCGCGACTGTTCACCTCACGAAACATGGGGCTAGTTGCGCCCGCGGCGGGCGCCGCGTCCGAACGCAGCGTTTTGCGGGAGGTCCTGGACCGAGTGTCTGGGCACGGACCGCGCGCGCATCAAGTCTGGCTGCCGCCGCTGCACGAGTCACCGGCATTGCGCGCCCTGTTAAGTCAAGCTGGGCCTGGGCCGGCCGGCCTGACCGTGCCCATCGGCATCGTGGACCGCCCGTTCGAGCAGTGCAGAACACCATTGATGGTCGAGTTATTCGGAGCCGCAGGAAATGTCGCGGTTATCGGTGCGCCTCAAACGGGCAAGTCGACGGCGCTGCGCACGCTGATCACGGCGCTGGCGGCGACCCACGATCCCGCACAGGTGCAGTTCTACTGCCTGGACTTCGGCGGCGGGGCCCTGGCCTCCTCGCTACGCACACTGCCACATGTGGGTGCGGTCGCTGGCAGGGCCGAGCCGCAGCTGGTCGTCCGCATGATCGCCGAGCTGGAGTCGGTCATGCGGTTGCGGGAGGCGTGGTTCCGCGAACACCACGTCGACTCGATCGCGCGCTACCGTCAGCGAGCGGAGCGGCCCGCGGCATCGGGCGCCGACCCGTTCGGGGACGTGTTCCTCGTCGTGGACGGCTGGGCAAGCGTGCGCCATGAGTTCGACTGGCTAGAGGAGGCGATCACGGCCCTTGCGGTGCAAGGGCTTTCATTCGGTGTGCATGTGGTGTTGTCGGCGTCGCGCTGGGCCGAGATCAGGCCGTCGCTGAAGGACCAGTTGGGCACCCGCATCGAGTTGCGCTTGGGTGATCCCGCCGATTCCGAACTGGACCGCAAGCAGGCCCGGCAGGTGCCCCTCGGAAGACCGGGCCGCGGCCTTTCCCGCGAGGGGCTGCATATGCTGATCGCGCTGCCCATCGACGGCGGCGAACTCCCGCATCGTCATGGTGAATTGCGGGCACCCCGGATACCGCTGCTGCCCACGCGAGTGGACCACGACACCGTGGTGCAGCGGGCGGGCAACACATCCGCCGGGGGCATCCTGCTCGGCATCGAGGAGTGCCGGTTGCGGCCGGTGGCAGTCGATTTCGAACATGACACGCACTTGTTGGTTCTCGGTGACAACGAGTGCGGAAAGACCGCCACGCTGCGAACCCTGTGCCGCGAGATCGTCCGCACCAGGACCGCCGGTCAGGCCCAGCTGCTGATAGTCGATTTTCGGCGCACCTTACTCGGAGTCGTCGAGTCCGAACACCTTGGCGGGTATGCCATGTCGCCAGCCGCACTTGATGTCTTGCTGCCCGGCGTTCTGGACCGGCTGCGCGAGCGGATGCCCTCGCCGCAGCTGACCCAGGCGCAGTTGCGGGCCGCGTCATGGTGGTCCGGACCGGACATCTACATCGTGGTCGACGACTACGACCTCGTCGCCACACCGGCAGGCAACCCGTTGTCGACGTTGCTCGAATACCTGCCGTACGCAAGGGATCTAGGATTGCATCTCGTTGTGGCGCGGCGCAGCGGCGGTGCGGCGCGTGCCCTGTTTGAGCCGCTACTCGTGAGCCTGCGCGACCTGGGCTGCATGGGACTGATGATGAGTGGGCGCAGCGACGAGGGAGCACTGCTCGGCTCCGTCCGCCCCGGGCCACTGCCGCCGGGCCGCGGTGTTCTGGTTACCCGTACCGGTGACGAGCAGCGTGTGCAAGTCGCCTGGAGCCCGCCGTGAGCACACACCGCGCAATCATCGAAGTGGGCCCGGCGACCATCCGCCGATTGTGCTGTGGCACAGGCACGGTAGTCGACGCCGAGATGTGCGTCGCAGCGCTGGACGCGATAGACGATCCCGTCGCCCTGGTGGACGGGTCCCCGGTCGCCGTCAGTTCGCTGTGGCGAACGGTGCTGCGGTCGCTGCACTGTGGGAGCGGCGACGGCCTCACCGTCGTTCATCCTTCTTGGTGGTCGGCCTCGCGCGGCGGAGTGATCACCGCAGCCGCCCCCGACCCCAATCAGCTAGAGGCGCAACCACGGTCGTGGCTGTTGAGCCAGGCATGGTCGGATACCGGGCCGGATGCGACGGTCGTCGTGGAGATCGCTGACCGTTTGGTGGCGGTCGCCGCTGCCCCTGATGTCGAGGTGGTCGCCGTACCGCGCACGATGGAACCACCACTCGTCGCCGACGAGGTCGCAAGTCTGATCGCGGCGAGGACCCGGGCGGCCGTGTTGATCGACGCGCCAGACACGGTCGCCGGGGCGGCGGCCCTCGCGACGTTGATCGCCGACGCAGTGCGTGACGGTGGCGGGCAGACGGTAACCGAGATCGACGACGCGCGGGTGCTGCAACTGGCGCGGAGGGCGTCGCAGCTTCGGTCGGATTTGGACGAGCCACGGTCCACGGACGCTGCCCGTGGTTCCCGATCACGCGCACGGCCGCTGGGTTGGCTGGCGGCAGCCGGTGTCGTCGTGGCCGCGGCGTTGCCGGCTGTGGGCGCGATGGGCCGCCATGAGGGGCAGGCCATGCACAAGACGCCGACGACATATCTGGTCGAAGGGCGGGTCGCGCTGACGGTGCCCGCGGACTGGCCCACGCAGCGTGTGGTCGGTGGGCCCGGTTCGGCGCGGGTACAGGTCACGTCACCGTCGGATCCTGAGGTGGCATTGCACGTGACCCAGTCCCCGGTTGCCGGTGAGACGCTCAGTGGAACGGCCGAGCGGTTGAAACGAGCGATCGATGCCGAGCCGGCCGGGGTGTTTGTCGACTTCAACCCGTACGGAACCAGCGCCGGAAGGCCCGCGGTGACCTACCGCGAAATGCGCGCCGGACACCAGGTGTGGTGGACGGTGCTGCTCGACGGAGTGGTGCGGATCAGTGTCGGATGCCAGAGCCGCCCGGGTGGGGAAGACGCCGTCCGCGACGTGTGCGAGCAGGCGGTGCGCTCCGCCCACGCGGTGCAGTGATCCGAGAATTTCGAGGAACCAAACGATGATCGCAACAGTCGAATCAAATATGAGCACACCAGCAGGTGCCAACGCACTGGACGCCGACTTCGACCTAATGCGGTCCGTCGCGGCCACGACGGACACCCGCAATGAAGAAATCCGCGCGATGTTGCAGGCATTCATCGGCCGCGTGAGTGGTGTGCCGCCGTCGGTCTGGGGTGGGCTCGCGGCCGTGCGCTTCAAGGAGGTGGTGGATCGCTGGAACGCCGAGTCGATGCGGCTCTACCACGTCCTGCACGACATCGCCGCAACCATCCGCTGCAACGAGGCCGCGCTGCGGGAGGCCGGCGAGAACCATGCACACCACATCGCCGCCGCCGGCGGACACCTGTGATTGAGGAGGATTGCCAGTGGATCCGGTGCTGTCCTACAACTTCGACGAAATCGAGCACTCCGTTCGCCAGGAGATTCACACCACGTCGGCGCGCCTCAATGCCGCACTGGAGGAGCTGAGGTCACAAATCGCGCCGTTGCAGCAGCTCTGGACCCGTGAAGCGGCGGCCGCCTACCAAGCCGAGCAGCTCAAATGGCACCAGGCGGCCACCGCGCTCAACGAGATCTTGGTCGACCTCGGAACAGCGGTACGCGACGGAGCGCAGGAGGTGGCAGACGCCGATCACCGGGCGGCCGGCGTCTGGGCCAGGTAGCCGCCCGCTCAACAAGCTCTGTGTGGTCCCGGTGGAGGAGAGCCGCTGGGACCACACAGTCATTTTCGGTTCAGAGTTGGTGGGTCCGGCGTTGGGGCACTCCACGATTCCGCACGGCCATCGGTAGGTGTACAACGGCCATAGGCAGGGCACAATCGATGGCATGGAGGCATGTGAGCTCACCGGCGTCGCGCTGACCGTAACGTCCCTGTCCCTGCGGCGGCCGCAGCCCACGACGTCAGCGCGGCTGGCGTGAACGTGCACGCCAGCGGGCCCGAGCCGCGTCGCCCATCTGAACGGAATCTCGGATGTACGCGCGTTCTTTCACACCAACGCCGTACCGCTGTACTTCATCTCGCCGACCCCGTTCAACCTGCTAGGCATCGACCGCTGGGTACGAAACTTCTTCTACCTGACGTACTTTGACTCGTTCGAGGGCAACCACTCGCGCGTGTTCGTGCCCCGGCGGCGGGACCGCATTGATTTCGACTCGATGGGCGATGTGTGCAACCACCTCCTGCGCGATCCCGAGACACTTGAGTTCATCGCGGGCCGAGGGCCCGGTGGCAAGGCCTGCTTCGTGATGATGGACGAGGAGACGCAGGCCCTCGCGCGTCAGGCGGGTCTCGAGGTCATGCACCCTCCCGTGGAGTTGCGCCATCGGCTGGGCTCCAAGATCGTCATGACGCGCCTGGCCGACGAGGCGGGCGTGCCGAGCGTGCCGCACGTGATCGGGCGGGCCGGCTCCTACGACGAGCTGTCTGGCGCTCGCGCGAGAGCGCCGGACTGGGAGATGACCTCGTCGTCGTGGCCGCTTATGGCGACGCCGGCAGCGGGACGTTCTTTGTGCGCGGCCAGCGCGACTGGGACGAGCACGCCGGTGGCCTGGCCGGCGCAGGAAGTCAAAGTCATGAAGCGCATCCGCAATGTCGAGGTGTGCCTCGAGGGCGCCGTGACCCGCCACGGCACCGTGATCGGCCCCGCGATGACGAGTCTCGTCGGCTATTCGGAGCTGACTCCGCACCGAGGGCAGCTGGTGCGGCAATGACATCTGGCGCGAGGTGCTGCCGCCGGCAGCAGACGCACGCCGCGCGAGAAATGGTGGCAAAGCTGGGCGACATCCTGAGCCGCGAGGGATACCGCGGCTACTTCGAGGTGGACCTTCTGCATGACCTGGACTCCGACGAGCTCTACCTCGGCGAGGTGAACCCGCGCCTGAGCGGCGCCAGCCCGATGACGAACCTGACCACCGAGGCCTACGCCGACATGCCGCTGTTCCTCTTCCACCTGCTCGAGTACATGGACGTGGAGTACGAGCTCGACATCGATGAGATCAATTCGCGCTGGGAGCGGGGCTACGGCGAGGACGAGGTCTGGGGCCAGGTGATCCTCAGTGAGACCTCGCCGGATGTCGAGCTCTTCACCGCGACGCCACGCACCGGTGTATGGCGCATCGACGACGACGGTCGTGTCTCCTTTGCGCGGACCGCCAACGACTGGGCCACGCTGCTCGACGGGTCCGAGGCCTTTTACATGCGTGTCGCGGCGCCCGGCGACTTACGCTCCGAGGGTGCCCAACTCGGCGTGCTCGTCACCCGCGGACACCTGCAGACCGACGACTACCAGCTCACCGAACGCTGCCAGCGCTGGGTCAAGGGCATGAAGGCGAAGTTCGCCTCAACACCGCTGCGCCGGCCACGCCGATCGTCTCGCGGCTCGTCGCACGAGCGTGAGCAGCGGCCGCACGAGCCCCTTGGTCATCCGACCCGTCGATCCCGTGAAGCCGCGCGCGTGATCGGCGACGAACCCGGTCGCGTCCCGGCCGGTATCTCACTGGACAATTGGCTGTCGGCACCACATGCGCATTGGTCGTTCCAGCACGTCGAAGACTTCGTGCCGACTGCGGTAGTCTCGCGCGGGACCGGGCCGGCCGCGGCGTTGCCCGCAGCCAATGCTCCGCTGGCCGAGATCCTGGTGACCAGCACTCACCGGCGGGCCACCACCGTTGGCGCGGTGATGGCCGCCACCGCTACCGACGGGTGGGCCGTCGCCTACCGCGGTTCGGTGGTGGCCGAGGAGTACTTCGAGGGTTTGCGGCCCCAAACCCGGCACCTGCTGTTTTCGGTGAGCAAATCGCTGGTGGCAGCCGTGGTAGGCGCGCTGCACGGGGCCGGTGCGATCGAGCTTGACGCGCCGGTCACGGCATACGTCTCCGCCTTGGCGAACTGCGGCTATGCCGGTGCGACGGTGCGCGACCTGCTGGACATGCGGTCGGGTATCGCGTTTGCAGAAAACTACGACGACCCGGCCGCGGAGATCCACGTGCTCGACCAGGCGATGGGTTGGGCGCCCAAAAGCAGTCCGGACGTCCCCGATACGCTGCACGACTTCCTGCTGACCTTGCGGCAGAAGTCGGCCCACGGCGGCCCCTTCGAATATCGCTCCTGTGAAACCGACGTACTCGGCTGGATCTGCGAGGTCGCCAGCGGCCAGCGGATGCCCGAATTGATGTCGGAACTGCTGTGGAGCCGCATCGGCGCCCAATGCGACGCCACCATTGCCGTAGACGCGGTCGGCACTGGACTTTTCGACGGCGGCATCAACGCCTGCCTCACCGACATGATCCGGTTCGGGTCGCTGTTCTTGCGCGACGGTGTCTCGTTGACCGGCCAGCAAGTGGTGCCGGCGGCGTGGATCGCCGACACCCTCGACGGCGGCCCCGACTCGCGTCAGGCCTTTGCCGCCAGCCCTGACGACACCGAATTGCCCGGCGGAATGTACCGCAACCAAGTGTGGGTCCCCTACCCGGGAAGCAACGTCGTGTTATGCCTGGGCATGTGCGGTCAGATGATCTACGTCAACCGTGCCGCGGAGATCGTCGCCGCCAAGTTATCCACCCAGCCGCACTCTCATGAGCCGCACATGTTAGACACGCTGCGCGCATTCGATGCGGTAGCACACGAACTGGCTGGAATTATTAGTTAGCCCGAGGTCCTGCTGGCCGGCGTCCACCAGCGGATGGACTGTTGCGCCGCCCGAGCATCACACCGCTAGAGATCGATCTCGCCGACCGTTGGTCTTGGTTCAGCGAATCGCCCACGCTGGGACCACACAGTCATTTTGACCTGCGGGGACGCCGGTCGGTAAGCTGCTCGGTTGGCGCGCGGTACCAGGGGCCTTGGGTCAATGTCGGTCGCCGAGACAAACCCCACCGTGAACGCCAGACCGGTACCCGGGTCACCCGGGATCCACCCTCGAGAAGAAGAAGAAGGTAAGCGGTGCCTACATATGCGCCCAAGGCGGGTGACACCACGCGGTCGTGGTACGTCATCGACGCCACGGACGTGGTGCTTGGCCGCCTCGCCGTCGCAGCGGCCAACCTGCTGCGTGGCAAGCACAAGCCGACGTTCGCTCCCAATGTCGATGGCGGTGACTTCGTCATCATCATCAACGCCGACAAGGTCGCCATCGGCGGCGACAAACTGCAGCAGAAAATCGCTTACCGCCACTCGGGATACCCCGGCGGCCTGCACAAACGCACCATCGGTGAGCTGATGCAAAAGCAGCCCGACCGCGTTGTGGAAAAGGCGATCGTCGGCATGCTGCCCAAGAACAAGCTCAGCCGCCAGATCCAGCGCAAGCTGCACGTCTACGCCGGCCCGCAGCATCCCCACACCGCGCAGAAGCCGGTTCCGTTCGAGATCAAGCAGGTGGCCCAGTGACCGAGACCGAAACCAGCCTGGAAACCAGTCCCGAAACCACCGAACCGGTGGAAGTCGTGGAAGTTGTGGAAGTCGTCGAAGCGGTGGACACGCCCGCCGAAAGCCCGGCGCCCAAGCGCACCGAATCGTTCGTGTTCGAGCGGCCCATCCAGACCGTCGGCCGCCGCAAGGAGGCCGTTGTGCGGGTGCGGCTGGTGCCCGGCACCGGCAAGTTCGACCTCAACGGTCGCAGCCTGGAGGCCTACTTCCCCAACAAGGTGCACCAGCAGCTCATCAAGGCTCCGCTGGTCACCGTCGACCGGACCGAGAGCTTCGACATCTTCGCCCTGCTGCACGGCGGCGGTCCGTCCGGTCAGGCCGGTGCGCTTCGCCTGGGCATCGCCCGGGCGCTGATCCTGGCATCGCCGGAAGACCGGCCCGCCCTGAAGAAGGCCGGCTTCCTCACGCGTGACCCGCGTGCCACCGAGCGCAAGAAGTACGGCCTGAAGAAGGCCCGCAAGGCGCCTCAGTACAGCAAGCGCTGATCGGCGATCACGTTTCTGGCCGCAACCGTGAATCTTATGCACAGTCCAGCGGCGTGTCTGCGGACAAAAGCGGATGGTTTCGGCCAGAAAAGAATGGGCAAACGGTACGTCCAGGCCATCAATGTGGGAGGTTTGTCCGCATGGGTCG
Organism: uncultured Actinomycetota bacterium; assembly: GCA_963708995.1. Lineage (GTDB taxonomy): Bacteria > Actinomycetota > Actinomycetes > Mycobacteriales > Mycobacteriaceae > Mycobacterium. The sequence goes on along the minus strand of CAVPUR010000012.1, from coordinate 84,368 downwards.
ACTTTTCGGCACCGACGGAGTTCGCGGGGTCGCCAATCGCGAGTTGACCGCCGAGCTGGCGTTGGCGCTGGGTGCGGCGGCGGCGCGGCGCCTGGCGAGTTCGGGCGAATTGCACCGCCGGGTCGCCGTGGTTGGCCGCGATCCACGGGCCAGCGGCGAGATGCTCGAGGCCGCCGTCATCGCCGGACTGACCAGTGAGGGGATCGACGCGCTGCGGGTACGGGGTGCTCCCCACCCCCGCGGTGGCGTACCTGACCGGCGCGTATGACGCCGACTTCGGGGTGATGATCTCGGCGTCGCACAACCCGATGCCCGACAACGGCATCAAGATCTTCGGACCGGGCGGCCACAAATTGGACGACGACACCGAGGACCAGATCGAAGATCTCGTCGCCGCCGGTCCCGGGTTGCGCCCCGTCGGCGCCGGGCTCGGTCGCGTCGTCGACGCCGAGGATGCGGCGGAGCGCTACCTGCGTCACGTCAGCAGGGCGAGCAGCGGCGCGCTCGACAAACTGACCGTGGTCGTCGACTGCGCTCACGGCGCGGCGTCATCGGTGGCGCCGCGGGCCTACCGAGCGGCCGGCGCCCGGGTCATCGCGATCAACGCCGAGCCCAACGGCATCAACATCAACGACGACTGCGGATCGACACACCTCGATTCGCTACGGTCGGCGGTGCTTGCCAACGGCGCCGACCTGGGGCTGGCACACGACGGGGATGCCGACCGGTGCCTGGCCATCGACGCCAACGGCGACCTGGTCGACGGCGACGCCATCATGGTGGTGCTCGCGCTGGCGATGAAGGAAGCCGGCGAACTGGCCTCCGACACGGTGGTCGCCACCGTGATGAGCAACCTCGGGCTGCACCTGGCGATGCGGTCGGCCGGCGTCACCGTGCGCACGACGGGCGTCGGTGACCGCTACGTGCTGGAGGAGTTGCGCGCCGGCGACTACAGCCTCGGCGGCGAGCAATCCGGCCACATCGTGATGCCGGTGCTGGGCTCGACCGGCGACGGCATCGTCACGGGACTGCGATTGATGGCGCGCATGGCGCAGACCGGCTCGTCACTGGCCGAGCTCGCGTCGACGATGCAGTCGTTGCCGCAGGTGCTGATCAACGTCGAGGTCGCCGATAAGGCGACCGCCGCCGCCGCGCCAGCAGTGCAGACGGCGGTCGACGAGGCCGAGGCCGAACTGGGCGACACCGGCCGAATCCTGTTGCGCCCCTCGGGAACTGAACCGATGATCCGGGTCATGGTGGAAGCGGCAGACGAAGAGATCGCACAGCGGGTCGCGACTCGTGTTGCCGATGCAGTGAGCTCTCAGCGCTAACCGGGATGCTGGAACCCCCTGGAACCTCCTAGCCACATCCGGCGTCGGAATAGGCATGAGATTCGATAGTCGAAACACCGGTATCGACCCCGCGGCCGTGTATGCGATCGCCGATCGGTTCGGCGCCGCCGCCGAACTCGTCGACGACGCCGTGTACGACCACATGGCCTGCCTCACGTTCGGTGGGTTCAGCGCCGGTCGGGCGCACACCGCGCGCGGCGACGCGTTGCGCGGCGCGCTGGACCGGCTGACGGCCGAGTTGTCGCAGTGGTCGCGCGCCGCCGTCGAGATCGCTGTCGCTCTGCGGGCCAGCGCCAATCGCTACGCCGACGCCGACGTGTATGCCGCGGCGCGGATCGCGTGATCATGGCCGAACGGTTAGACGTCGCCGGGCGCCTCGCCGAGGGTCAGCCCGCTGTCGAGCACACGCAGACGTACGTGCGGGCTTGCCAGGTGCTCGGCTATCACGATCCCGAATTGACTTCGCGCCCAAGCCAAATCCGCGACTGGTATGACAGCGAAGAGGGCCTAAACCTTCGCGCGCTCGACAGCGACTGTGCGCAGCTGCGGGCGGCGGTTGGCGTGGTCATGGAGGCGCTGCAGATGCAGCGAGCCCAGGTCGACGAGCTGGCGGCGGCGTGGAGCGGTCCGGGGGCGGAGCCCGCGATCGCATTTCTGCAGCGTCATTGCGATGCGGCAAACGCGGTGGCGACCGAAGTCCGCGCGGCGGCCCAGCGTTGTGAGTCGCTGCGCGACAACCTGTGGCACCTGGTCGACGTCAAGGTTGCGACGGCCATCGCCATCGATGATCGCACGCTGGCGAACCGGCCGGCGTGGATGGCTGCCGCCGCTGCGGTCACGACCGGGGCGGGGGATCGGCAGACGGCTGACGATCTGGTCCAGAAGCAGATAAAACCATACGTGGACAACGACATTCGCATCGAATGGCTGGACGCGATGCGGTCGGCGCGGGCCGGGATCGCGACGTCCTACGACATGGTCATCGACAAGTTCGCCGCCGCCGCGCCGGTCCACTTTGAGATCCCCGAGGAGCTCAGGCCCGGCCGCGCACCGTTTCAACCGGCCCCGGCGAGCGCACCGGCAGTGACCGCGACGCTCGCGCCCGCCGCCGCAGTTCCCACCCTCGCCGCCGACCCCGCGCCGGCCGCCATGCCCACGACCCCCGCAAGCCTGACGCCGGCTTCGACATCCGGGGCATCCGGGGTTCCCGCGCCCCTTACGCCGCCGGCATCGGACTTGGGCGCCGGGCTGGGTGATGCTGCGGCGCTGCCCGCGGGTCTCGGTAGTCCCGCCGGCCTTGACGGGCTCGGCGGGCTCGGCGGGCTCGCGAACCGGATCGTCGAAGAGATGAGCGGCCTGCTGGGCTCGGCGGGGGAACAGCTGAACGATCGGTCGGGGCTTGACGATGCACTCGACACCGACGACACCGACGACCCCGACCCCGACGACCCCGACGACAAAGCCGATGATGACGACGAGTCCGACGCGGGGCCGGAAAAGCTCGAAGAGATCCAGACCGCACAGGCCGAGGAGGCCAAACCGGGCGACTCGCCGCCAGCCGGCGGACCGCCGCCGATTAATACGCCGCCGCCGGCGGCCGTACCGCCGGTCGACGCGCAGCCTCCGGCCGCGGTGCCACCACCTGTGGCCGCGCCGCCGGCCAGCGGAAAGACTCCGTGTGAGATCGCCGCGGACGAGCTACCCAAGGCAGGGCAGTGACCAGGATCAGGCGGCCCGCAGCTCGAGCACTTCCTCGACGTAGCCCATGGCTTCGGCGGGGTCGGCCGCCAGTGGGCTCACCAGCATCGTCGTCACTCCGGCCTCGGCGAAGGCGGCCAGGCGTTCGGCGACGAAGCCGCGCGGCCCGATCAGCGAGAGCCCGCGCACCAATTCGTCGGGCACAGCGTTGATGGCCGCACGCTTGTGGCCGGCCAAATACAGCTCCTGAATCCGGTCGGCGACCTCGCCGTACCCGTAGCGCGTCGCCACGTTGTGGTAGAAATTCCGCCCTTTGGCGCCCATTCCACCGAGGTAGAGACCCAGCTGCGGCTTGGTCCACGCCAGCCGCTCCTCGACGTCGTCGCCGATGGCCAGCGATGCGTGCACCATGACGTCGAGGGGACCGAGCGCGGGATCGCGCTTGGCGGCGCCGGCCGCCAGCGCCTCGCCCCAGACCGACGACGCCCTCTCGGGATAGAAGAAGACCGGGTGCCAGCCCTCGGCGATCTCGGCGGTCAGCTCGACATTCTTGGGGCCCAGTGCCGCGATCGATATTGGAATACGTTCGCGCACAGGGTGATTGATGAGCTGAAGGGCTTTGCCCAACCCTGTTCCGCGGTCCGGCGGCAAGGGCACCTGATAGTGCTTGCCGTCGTATCGCACCCGTTCCCGGCGCCACACCTGTCGGCAGATCTCCACGATCTCGCGGGTGCGGCCTATCGGCGCGTCGAACTCGACACCGTGAAATCCCTCGATCACCTGAGGCCCGGACGTGCCGATCCCGAGGCGAAATCGGCCGCCGGACACGAAATCCAGGCCCGCGGCGGTCATCGCGAGCAGTGCCGGCGTGCGGATGTAGATGGGCAACACCCCCGAGGCCAATTCGACGGTGTTCGTCTTGGCGGCCAGATACCCGAGCTGGCTGACGGCGTCGTAGGAATACGCCTCGGCCACCACGGCGACGTCAATGCCTGACTTCTCGAGTTCGACGATGCGGTCGACGGCCTCGTGGAAACCGCGCGAGTAGTCCAGGGCAATGCCGATGCGCATCAACGATGCTCTACGTAGCTAGTCATTTTGACCTCATACGTTGTGACCTGTGTAAACGTTGCCGGTTACACATATTGCGATGCGCACAGACTTTTTAGTATGGCGCAATTGCCGTCGTTCCGCGGGCGCATCACCGCCCGGGTTACTTCAGCAGCGCGACGATCTTCTCTTGCGGGGTAACCGCTGGCGCTTCGGGGTCCACCGGCACGGTCCTGGGGAGCTGCACGTCCGGGTCGGCGAAGTCGCGATAGGTCTTGTCCCCGGCGAGCGTGGCGAGCAGATAACCGGTGATCAGCGCCCGCACCGCTTTTTGCGTGCGGCGGTGCGGGCCGCCCAGCCCCATCACCTGCGTCAGTCGCCGGCCCTCGGCCAGACCTGCGGCTTCGCCTTTCTTGACGATGCGCAGCGTGGCCGCATCCCACACTCGGGATAAGGAGAGGGCGTTGGAATTCAACGCCGTGGGATCTCCGGGCGTGGTCAGGATCAAACCCGGGACCTTGAGCGTCGTGGCGGGCTGCTCGGCCGGGGGACTGGTGAACGTCGGGAAGATCGCCGCAACTGCGGCGAGCTTGGCGGGCATGCCGGCCGCGGCGAACACCGCGGCCGAGCCGCCGAAGCCATGGCCCACCACGCCGAGCTTGGCGGGGTGCACGCTGATCTTGCCGGGCCCGAGGCGCACACCCGCCACGATGTCCAGGGCGGTACCGAGGTCGAAGGCCAGGTTGAGCACCGAGGGCGCCAGGCCGCGCTGGGTGCCGGGCGCGCCGGCCACGATGCCCCACGACGCCAGATGCTCCAGCAGACCCGAATAGCGGTCGGTGCCGGTGAGCCAGTCGTGACCGAAGGCGATGGCGGGCAGGTTCAGCCCCGCTTCCGGGGTGTACACCACCCCTGGCAAGCCGGCAAAGGCCAGGTCACCACGCAAAACCCGGTGTGGACCACGGCGGGTGAGGGCGGCGACGAGCTTGCGGGTGCGGGCCACCCGTCGACGTTAGCGCACGCTCGATCAGACCCATGCGCCACAGCGCCGCGTACACGTGGCGCAGCGGGATGCTCAGCAGGCGAGTAGTCGCATCCACCATGGGGTCGCCCCCGGTGTCGATCGGCGCTCGACGAACCCGCTTCGTTGCCCGCTGCGGCTCGGGCGCCACGGCCAGCCGGGCGGCGGGCTGGGTAGTCGCAACATCGACTACATCGATATCGTCTAACAGAACAGCGGTCATGATTCCCTCCTGGAAGATGGCGCCGGCCGGATCGAAAAACTCTTGGCATCTAATCGGCTAGCAATTATCTCGAATTAACATTCGCTGAATGCATTTGCACGAAAATGGTGAATTCGTATCGCGCCAATCCGTGACGCAACCCCCCGTGCGGTTATCCGCTAGCTTGGCTATCGGCATTGATGTCTGCTGAATCGATTGATGACAAAGGACAGTCGTGCGGTTGTATAGCGATGAATGCTCGGGCTAAATCGTTGGACTGCAACATAATTTGTCCGTTGCGACTGTTCCAGGACCCGGTGGGGTCATGATCAGGCGGGCGTCAACACCGTCTTCCTTTCCGCTGGCTCCGTTGCCGTCGTCGCGCCCAGCGGGTCTGCCAATTCGGCGTTAGCCGATTTCGCAGTTCGCCTGGCGTCTCGATGGTTGCCAGCCTTGCCCTACATTCCGAGAGTAAGTCCGCACGTTGCTGAGGCAATGACGGAACCGAAAACGTCACAAAGACATCAGGTGAAAAGGACCTCTATTTAATAGGAAGTTGACATGAATTGAAATGGAACCGGGCGTGTCATCTGACCGTCATCTGTCCGGGGTAACCTCGCCCGGTCGCGCTCGCTGCGCGCGGGCCGCGTCCGCATTGCCCCAGTTCAGCGCCGTGCAAGCCGCCCGAACCGGTCGCTTGCACTACCCTGATCAGAATGTGCGGAATTGTCGGCTACGTCGGGCGGGGCGCCGCCTGCGAGGTCATCATGGACGCGCTGCGCCGGATGGAGTACCGCGGCTACGACTCGTCGGGACTCGCCCTGGTCGACGGTGACGGCAAACTCACTGTCTGTCGTCGTGCCGGCCGGCTGGCCAACCTGGAGGGCGCCGTGGCCGAGATGGCGCCGGATTCGGCGCAGACCGGCAGCACCGGCCTGGGCCACACCCGCTGGGCGACCCACGGCCGCCCCACCGACCGCAATGCGCACCCGCACCGCGACGCGGCCGGCAAGATCGCCGTCGTCCACAACGGCATCATCGAGAACTTCGCGACCCTGCGCCATGAGCTGGAGACGGCCGGTGTGGAATTCGCCAGCGACACCGACACCGAGGTCGCGGTGCACCTGGTGGCCCAGGCCTATCACCACGGCGAAACAGCCGGCGACTTTCCCGGCTCCGTGCTTGCCGTGCTGCGCCGGTTGGAGGGCCACTTCACCCTGGTGTTCGCCAACGCCGACGAGCCCGGCACCATCGTCGCCGCCCGCCGGTCCACGCCGCTGGTGGTGGGGATCGGCGACGGCGAGATGTTCGTCGGCTCCGACGTGGCGGCGTTCATCGAACACACCCGTCGACGCGGTCGAACTGGGCCAGGACCAGGCCGTGGTGATCACCGCGGACGGCTACCGGATCACCGATTTCGACGGCAACGACGATGTCGAGTTCCGCGAGTTTCACATCGACTGGGACCTGGCCGCCGCCGAAAAAGGCGGATACGAGTACTTCATGCTCAAGGAGATTGCCGAGCAGCCCACCGCGGTGGCCGACACGCTGATCGGCCATTTCGTCGACGGCCGGATCGTGCTGGACGAACAGCGGCTATCCGACCAGGAATTGCGCGAGATCGACAAGGTATTCGTGGTCGCCTGCGGCACCGCCTACCATTCCGGGTTGCTGGCGAAATACGCGATCGAGCACTGGACGCGGCTGCCGGTGGAAGTGGAACTCGCCAGCGAATTCCGCTACCGGGACCCGGTGCTGGACCGCAGCACCCTGGTGGTGGCCATCTCCCAATCCGGTGAAACCGCGGACACTTTGGAAGCGGTCCGGCACGCCAAGGAGCAGAAGGCCAAGGTGCTGGCGATCTGCAACACCAACGGCTCGCAGATCCCGCGCGAATGCGATGCGGTGCTCTACACCCGCGCCGGCCCGGAGATCGGCGTGGCCTCGACGAAAACCTTCCTGGCCCAGGTAGCCGCCAACTACCTGCTGGGCCTGGCGCTGGCGCAGGCCCGCGGCACCAAGTACCCCGACGAGGTGGAGCGCGATTACCGCGAGCTGGAAGCGATGCCGGATCTGGTGGCGCGGGTGATCGCGGCGATGCAGCCGGTGGCCGACCTGGCCTACCGGTTCGCCCAGTCGACGTGCGTGCTGTTCCTGGGCCGCCATGTCGGCTACCCGGTGGCGCTGGAAGGCGCGCTGAAACTCAAGGAATTGGCCTACATGCACGCCGAGGGGTTCGCCGCCGGCGAGCTCAAGCACGGCCCGATCGCGCTGATCGAAGACGACCTGCCGGTCATCGTCGTCATGCCGTCCCCGAAGGGTGCGGCCACGCTGCACGCCAAGCTGCTGTCCAACATCCGCGAGATCCAGGCCCGCGGCGCGGTGACCGTCGTGATCGCCGAAGAGGGCGACGACACCGTGCGTCCCTACGCCGATCACCTGATCGAAATCCCCGCGGTGTCAACACTTTTGCAGCCCCTGTTGTCGACGATCCCGCTTCAGGTGTTCGCCGCGTCGGTGGCGCAGGCCCGCGGTTACGACGTCGACAAGCCGCGCAACCTGGCCAAGTCCGTCACCGTCGAATAACTGGGCATAACTGGGCATAGTCGGTTCATGAGACTGGGCCTTAATGGTTTTGGGGTCGGTGTCGTGGTCTTCATTGCGGCATATGTCGCCTCGATTGTGTTGTATGTCAACGACGGTATGGGCCATCCACATCAGGTCGCCGAAAGTCCACCGTCGAGCGACGGGACCACGGTGACAGTCGATGTCGAAGACATTCAGTCGGACAACAGCTTGCTCGTTGCCAACTACACCATTTCGCCCGGGCCTCAACTACTGGACCCGGTGACCCACAACCTCAAGGACGACCTCAGTTTGCTTGTCACGTCCGTGGTTTCGGCCAGCAAGCACACGTGGTCGAAGGACACGCTGCCAGACGCTTTTCGTGTTTCGGTCACCCTTACCGGCGTCGTCGCGGACTGGCCCTTCGATCGCTACCATTCGGGTCCGATCACCGTCCGTCTCCTGTCCGGCGCCGCGCAACTACCGCTAATACCGACGGTGATCATGGTCGACCGTCTGCTCGGCTGGAAAATTGACGTGACCCACGACAACAAGGCAGACGCGTTCGCCCCGTACCGGGTGGATTTGTACCGATCGTCAAGCACAGTGGCGTTCGGCGTTGTGATCCTCGGGGTGCTCATCGCGCTCGCCGGCGTGGCCCTATTCGTGGCGGTTCAGACGGCACGGGACCGACGAAAATTCCAGCCACCCATGACAACGTGGTATGCGGCGATGCTCTTTGCGGTGATGCCGCTGCGAAATGCGCTTCCCGATTCGCCCCCGTTCGGAAGCTGGATCGACGTCAGATCGTTCTCTGGGTGGTTGTCGTGTTGGTGATCTCGATGGCGGTCTACATCTCATGCTGGTGGCGGCACCTGAGACCCGACGGCGAAACGCCACGCGTGCGAAGGTGGACGCGGTGGCGGATGCATCGGTAGCGAGGCGACTTCGAGGCTTGGTGTGTTTCTCGCACCCGCGGAGCAACGGCTGGGCCACCTGCGGTGGATCACCGTGGGATTGACCGCGCATGTCGGCGCCACGTTTGTCAGCGAAGGCCTGCTCGACCTGGCGATCGATTTTCACCAGGCGCCGCGCAAGCCTGATCGGCCTGTGCTTTTACCCGATGGCCCGAGAGCGCGGGCGTTCGCCTTTAAGGCCAGCATTGAATCCGGCGAGACTCAGCACCGCTTTTCGCCGAGTGAGATCCCGTGAGCCGGGTACCTGACGGGGGTGTCCAACGAGTCGCTCCGGTCGCCGGCCAATTAACCCGATGGTAATTGCGCGCCCATACGGTGGCGGAATGCGACGTATATCGCCGCGAACGTTGGGAGCCGAAGAGGAGTTCCACCTTGTCGACCTGAAGACAAGGCGACTCACGGCGCGCGCCCCCGAACTGCTGGCCGAGCTGGACGACAACTACGTCGCCGAGCTGCAGCGCTGCGTCGTCGAGACGAACACGCAGGTGGTCGATTCGCTCGACGGGCTGCGCGGCGAAATTGTCCGCCACCGCACCGTCTTGGTCGACACCGCGGCCGCGCTGGGCATGGGAGTCGTCGCCGCGGGGGCGGTGCCGCTGACGGTGCCGGCCGAGATGCAGGTGACCAAGACACCGCGCTACCGGCAAATGCTCGCCGACTATCAACTGCTGGCTCGCGAGCAGTTGATCTGCGGCACCCAGGTGCATGTCGGCGTCGCCAGCCGCGACACCGCGGTCGCCGTCGCCTATCGGATGGCCGCCTATCTACCGATTCTGCTGGCCTTATCGACCAGCTCGCCGTTTGCGTCGGACGGGTCTGACACCGGCTACTCGAGCATGCGCACGCTCGTCTGGCAGCGCTGGCCGACGACCGGCCTGGCCGCCCCGGTGCAATCGGCCAAGGAATACGACGAACTGGTCAACGACCTGGTGGCCAGCGGAGTCATCGCTGACGCCGGGATGGTCTATTTCGACGTCCGGCCGGCGAACGCCGCGCCGACGTTGGAGCTGCGGCTATGCGACAGTTGCCCGTTGGTGGACACCGTGTTGCTGATCGCCGGGATATTCCGGGCTCTGGTCGAGCGCGAGGCCGAGGCCGCACAGGCAGGCATCGAACCGACGATCCTGTCCCCGGCGGTGGGACGAGCCGCGCTGTGGCGAGCCGCCCGGTCGGGATTGGAGGGCGAGCTGGTTGACGTGAGCGGTCCCGTCAGCCGCCCGGCAGCAGAGGTAGTCAGCGGGCTGGTTGCCGCGCTGCGTCCGCAGCTGGAGCAAACCGGTGATTGGGAGACCGTAAGCGAGTTGAGCCGTCAGGCGCTGATCGTGGGCACGTCGTCGGCTCGGCAACGGCGCGCGCTGCGCCGGCGGGGCCGTCTCACCGACGTGGTCGATCAGTTGATCGCCGAGACCGCCGGCTGCGGGCAGACCAGCGCGGCCGTCGTCAGCGGTGATCCCAGGGACCCCACCCTGCTGTTCGGCTACCATCCCGGCGTCAAACCGGTGGCCGTCTTGGCCGGCGGCGACCTCGAAGACAGCTACGACGAAGCCGTCGATACCGACGGCCGGCCACGGCGTCACTATCGAACGGTCCTGGACACCATTGCCCAGCTCGGCGTGGCCCAGCTGCGGTCCCGGGAAGCGGGCATCGAGCAGGAGCAACGCGCCGACAACGTCACCTTCCGCGTCAGCGGTCAGAGCCGCGCGCAACTGTTCCCGGTCGACCTGGTGCCGCGCATGGTGGCCGCGCAGGAATGGGGGCAGCTGTCCGAAGGCCTGGCTCAGCGGGCGCGCGCGCTGGACGCATTCCTTCGCGACGTCTACTCCGAGCAGGCGATCGTCGCCGACGGCATCATCGGTGTGCAGGCCCTCGATCGTGCCCCCGGTTTCCGCTCAACCGGACGCCTCGCGGGCGACACGGTCCGGGCGCACATCAGCGGCACCGACATCGTGTGCGACCGCGCCGGTCGGTGGATGGTGCTTGAAGACAATCTGCGCGTGCCGTCGGGCCTCGCGTACGCGATCGTCAACCACCAGTTGCTGGGCAAGCACATCCCCGAGTTGCGACCGCCCGCCGCGATCGAGGATGCCGGCCGGGCGCCGGAGATGCTGCTCGAAACCCTGCGCGCGGCGGCACCGGCGCACGCGCCCGAGGATCCCGTGGTGGCGATGCTGTCGGCGGGCTGGAAAGACTCCGCATGGTTCGAACACACCTTTCTGGCTGAGGAAATGGACGTCCCGTTGGTGCAGCCGGCGGACCTGACGGTGAGCGACGGAAAGCTGGTGCAGCACATCGGTTCCAACGTTCGGCGCATCGACGTCGTGTATGCCCGGATGGACGAGGACATGCTGCTTTCTTCCACCGGATACGACGGCGCGCCCCTGCGGCCGGGCCTGCTTGCCGCGATCGCCGACGGCCACCTCACCATTGCCAATGCGCTGGCGAACGGAGTGGCCGACGACAAGGCGATCTACGCCTATGTCCCGGCGATCATCGAGTACTACCTCGGCGAGAAACCCAAGCTGGCACAGGTGCCGACCTGGATCTGCGCCGAGCGCGACCAGCGTGATTTCGTGCTGGCCAACCTCGGCGACCTGGTGGTGAAACCCATCGACGGTTTGGGCGGCAGCGGCGTGCTGATCGGGCCGGAGGCCTCCGAGGCCGCACTGGACGCGCGCCGGCGGGAGCTGGAAACTCAACCGGAGCGGTTCATTGCCCAGGAGGCGGTCAACCTGTCCACCCATCCCACCTTCGACGGTGACGGCCTATACCCTCATCACGTCGACCTGCGCGCGTTCGTCCATCTTCGGGCCGGCGCGAGCGGCTCGGTGTCGGCGCACTTGATGCCCGCGGCGTTGACGCGAGTGGCTTCCCGCGGGTCGAGGATCGTGAACTCGTCGTCCGGTGGGGGTAGCAAAGTCACCTGGATGCTCAGCGAGCCTCTGAACGGAAAATGAACGGAAACGGTTGACATGTGCGGTATCTGCGGTGAGATCCGCTGGGACGGGCAAGCGGCCGATGTCGGCGCGGTCACCCGGATGACCGGTGCCATGACGTCGCGCGGACCCGACGCCGACGGAGTGGTGGCGCATGGGCGCGTCGCACTCGGCCACCGGCGGTTGTCGATCATCGACCTGTCCGCGCGAGGCGCACAGCCGATGGTCGACGCCGATCTCGGGTTGACGTTGGTGTTCAACGGCTGCATCTACAACTACCAGGAGTTGCGCGAGCAACTCCGAGCCGACGGGTACCGGTTCTTCTCGACCGCCGACAGCGAGGTCGTGATCAAGGCTTTTCACAAATGGGGCGTGCACTGCGTCGATCGATTCAAGGGGATGTTCGCGTTCGCCATCGCCGACCGGGACACCGGCGTGGTGACGCTGGCGCGGGATCGGTTGGGCATCAAGCCGCTGTATGTGGCGGCGGCGCCCGGTCGGCTGCGGTTCGCGTCCAGCGTGCGTGCGCTCCTCGATGCCGGCGGCCCCGGTGAAATTGACACCGAACTGGACCGCGAGGCGCTGCACCACTACATGACTTTTCACTCCGTGGTGCCGGCGCCGCTGACGATCTACCGCGGCGTGCGCAAGCTTCCGCCGGCGACCGTGCGGGTGATCCAGCCCGACGGTTCGCACACCGACATCGTCTACTGGACACCGAATTTCGGCCGCGACCCGGCCAAAGCGTCCTGGTCGGACCGCGACTGGGACGCCGCGCTGATGGATGCGCTGCGCACCGCCGTGAAACGCCGCATGGTCGCCGACGTGCCCGTCGGCGTGTTGCTGTCGGGCGGCATCGACTCCTCGATCGTGGTGGCGCTGCTGGCCGAGCAGGGCCAGCACGGACTGGCCACCTTCAGCATCGGCTTCGACGCATCCGACGGCGAATCCGGAGACGAGTACTTCTACTCCGACCTGATCGCCAAGACCTTCGACACCGACCACCACAAAATCCACATCAACGCCGCGCGGCTGACGCCCGCGGTGCCGAAAAGCATTGCCGCAATGAGCGAACCGATGGTCAGCCACGACTGCGTGGCGTTCTACCTGCTGTCGGCCGAAGTCAGCAAGTCGGTGAAAGTGGTGCAGTCCGGGCAGGGCGCCGACGAGATTCTGGCCGGCTACTCCTGGTACCCACCACTGGCCAACATCGCCCGCGAACAGACCACCGAGGCCTACGCCAAGGTGTTCTTCGACCGCAGCCACGAGGACGTGTTGTCAATCTTCGCCCCCGAGTACGGGATTGACGCCGACGTGAGCCGCGAGTTCGCGACTGCCCATCAAGGCGCGTCCGGCGCCGATTCGGCGGTAGACGCGGCGTTGCGGCTCGACACGCAGGTGATGCTCGTCGACGATCCGGTCAAACGCGTCGACACGATGACGATGGCCTGGGGGCTGGAGGCGCGGGTGCCGTTCCTCGACCATGACTTCGTCGAGCTGGCGGCCAGCTGCCCACCCGAGCTGAAGCTGGCCTCGGGCGGCAAGGGCGTGCTGAAAGACGGGTCACGCGCGCTGCTTCCGGCGGAGGTGATCGACCGGACCAAGGGACACTTCCTGGTGCCAGGCATTCGCCATCTGCACGGCGAGCTGCTCGACATGGTGCGCGACGCATTAACCAACGACGCGGCGCGGGCTCGCGGGCTGTATCGCGTTGAGGCCGTTGAGGCCCTGCTGGCTGCGCCCAACCAGACCCGGACCACGCTGGGCTCGAACGCGTTGTGGCAACTGGCGGTGCTCGAGATGTGGCTGCAGAGCATGGAGGGCTGAGGCGATGGGGCAGGAGGTGCGCGCAATTTATGGCGCGTCGCTGTCCCCGGATGCGACGGCGTTCGCCCACCTGATCGACGACGGCGGTTATCCCCGTGCGGTGCAACGGTTTCTGCGCGGGTTGCGGGCCAGCTCATCGCGGGACGTCGAACTACCCGTCGAGGGCCCGGTGTCCCGCGTCATCCACTCCGCCGACGGACAATGGCTGGCCTGCGAGGTGGCGCCCAGTGGGGGCACCCGCAGCCAGATTTGGGTCGTCACCACCGACCCCGATGACAGGATGGCCCGCCGTATCGACGGCGAAGATGACGGGACCGCCGAGCTGATCAGCTGGGACGGCACCCGGGTGGCCGCGATCCTGACCGGCGAGGATGGGGTGGGGATCTCGTGTCTGATCGATCCAGCCGACGGCCGTCGCATCGTGCTGGACCGCCGATCCGGCGGCCGGCTCGTCGACGCCTGGGCGGGCGCGGCGCTGATCCGCGTCGGGCCGCGCGGCTACCACGAACTGATCATGCTGCACGGCCTGACCGAAATCGCGTTGTTGCCAGCCGATCCCGGGTCCACGGTCGCCGACGGCGTGATTCTCGACGACCACCATCCGCGCCGCATCCGGCACGGCCCGGACGGCGAGGTGACCGAGCTGTACCAGCCGGGTGCGGACGGCAGCGGATACGTGCGGGCACTGCTCCGCAGCGACAACGGCTGCGAGTATGCCCGGCTGCTGGAAGTCACGGCCACGCCGGACGGCGTCAGCTACTACGTGGTGGCCGAGCGGCCCGACTGTGATCTCGACGCGTTCGCCGTCAGTGACGACCTGTCTACCGTGGCGTTGCTGTGGAACCTACAGGGCCGCAGCGAGTTACAAATTCTCGAATACGCCGATGACACGCTGAGCGAACCCATCCCGCTGCCCGGCCTGGTCGCAAGTGAGCTGTCCATCAGCGCCGGCGGGTCGATGGTCGCATTGACCGTCGAAGGGCCCTCGACGCCGCGCACCGTCGAGCTGGTCGACCCCCGCTCGCGCCAATGGGAACCGATCGACCGCGAACCCAGTCGCGGCCCGATCATCCCGGGATTTTCCGCCGCCACCGCGCCGGAGACAATCACGGCGCGAGACGGGTTGAGCCTGAACGCATGGCTGTACCGGTCGGCGGCCGGAAACGGTTCCGGGGGCGCGGTTGTCTACCTGCATGGCGGTCCGGAGGGCCAGGCCCGCCCCGGCTACAGCGAGATCTTCGCCCGCCTGGTCGAAGACGGCATCAGCGTGCTGGCGCCGAATGTCCGCGGCTCCGGCGGTTTCGGCCGGACATTCGTCCATGCCGACGACAAGGAAAAGCGGTTCGGCGCGATCGACGACGTCTCCGACTGCGCGCGTTTCCTGGTGGACAACGGCCTGGCCGACCCGGGGCGCATCGCCTGCGCGGGCTGGTCCTACGGCGGCTTTCTGACGCTGGCGGCGCTGACGTTTCACTCCACCCTGTTCGCGGCGGGCGTCAGCATCTGCGGGATGAGCGACCTCACCACGTTTTACCGCCACACCGAGCCGTGGATCGCCGCCGCGGCGTACCCGAAGTACGGGCACCCGGTCAACGATCACGAGCTGCTCGAGGAATTGTCGCCGCTGCGCCGTGTCGACGCGCTGACGGCGCCCCTGCTGGTGGTGCACGGAGCCAAGGACACCAACGTGCCGGTCGGCGAATCGGAGCAGATCGTCGAGGCGCTGCGCCGGGCCGGTCGCGATGTGCGCTACCTGCTCTTCAGCGACGACGGACACGGGATAGTCAAGCGCGAGAATCGTGCGGCGTTGGCCAGGGCGATCAGTGACTGGTTGACCAAGGCATTCGCCGCCGTGTAGCGCGAGCATGGAATGCTGAGCTTGATGCGGCATTACTACTCGGCAGACGCGATCCGCGACGCAGAAGCGCCGCTGCTGGCCAGCCTGCCCGACGGTGCGCTGATGAAACGCGCGGCATTCGGGCTGGCCACCGAGATCATCCGCGAGCTGACCCGGCGTACGGGCGGTGTCGCCGGCCGCCGGGTGTGTGCGATCGCCGGGTCGGGCGACAACGGCGGTGACGCGCTGTGGGCCGCGACCTTCCTGCGCCGTCGCGGCGCGGTCGCCGACGCGGTGCTGCTCAACCCGGACCGCGCGCACCGCAAGGGGCTGGCGGCGTTCACCAAGGCCGGCGGCCGCATCGTGCAAACCGTCTCGGCGACAACCGATCTCGTCATCGACGGAGTGGTGGGCATCTCCGGATCCGGCCCGCTGCGGCCGGCGGCGGCCGAGGTGTTCGCCGCGGTCGACGCCGCCGGGATTCCGGTGGTCGCCGTCGACATCCCCAGCGGCGTCGACGTGGCGACCGGCGCGATCACCGGCCCGGCCGTGCACGCCGCGCTGACCGTCACCTTCGGCGGGCTCAAGCCCGTGCACGCGCTGGGCGACTGCGGCCGCGTCCGGTTGGTCGATATCGGGCTGGACCTGCCCGACACGGACGTGCTGGGTTTCGAAGCCGGCGATGTGGCCGCGCGCTGGCCGGTGCCCGGCTCCCGCGACGACAAATACACCCAGGGCGTGACCGGCGTGCTGGCCGGCTCGTCGACGTATCCGGGCGCGGCGGTGCTGTGCACCGGTGCCGCCGTCGCGACGCACTCCGGCATGGTGCGCTACGCCGGCGGCGCGCACGGCGAGGTGCTCGCGCGTTGGCCGGAGGTGATCGCCTCGCCCACCCCGGCTTCGGCCGGGCGGGTGCAGTCCTGGGTCGTCGGGCCGGGGCTGGGCACCGACGACAAAGGGGCCGCCGCGCTGTGGTTCGCGCTGGACACCGACCTGCCCGTGATCGTCGACGCCGACGCGCTGACCATCCTGGCGGCGCACCCCGAGCTGGTCGTCGACCGCGCCGCGCCGACGGTGCTGACCCCGCACGCCGGCGAGTTCGCCCGGCTGGCCGGGGCTCCGCCCGGCGACGACCGCGTCGGCGCGTGCCGCAAGCTGGCCGACGCGTTCGGCGCCACCGTGCTGCTCAAGGGCAATGTCACCGTCATCGCCGACCCCGGCGGCCCGGTCTACCTGAACCCCGCGGGGCAGTCCTGGGCGGCCACCGCCGGGTCCGGCGACGTGCTGTCCGGGATGATCGGCGCGCTGCTGGCCTCGGGCCTGCCGGCCGTCGAGGCGGCCGCGGCCGCGGCGTTCGTGCACGCACACGCGGCGGCGTTGTCGGCCGCCGACCCGGGTCCCGGCGAGGCGCCGACGTCGGCGTCGCGGATCCTGCACCACATCCGGGCGGCCCTGGCCTCCCTCTAGCCGCCCTGTAGCTCTAAGCCGTCAAACGAAAGGATCCATCGTGACCCTCAGCCACCCGTCTGTGCCCGCGCACTCCATCGCGCCCGCCTATACCGGCCGCATGTTCACCACCCCGGTGCCGGCGCTGCGGCTGCCCGAGGAATCGATGGATCCAGAGGCCGCCTACCGCTTCATCCACGACGAGCTGATGCTGGACGGCAGTTCCCGGCTGAACCTGGCCACCTTCGTCACCACCTGGATGGATCCCGAGGCCGAGAAGTTGATGGCCGAGACGTTCGACAAGAACATGATCGACAAGGACGAATATCCGATCACCGCGGCCATCGAGCAGCGCTGCGTCTGCATGGTCGCCGACCTCTTCCACGCCGATCACCTGCGTGATGACGATCCGTCCAGCGCCATCGGGGCGTCGACCATCGGCTCCAGCGAGGCGGTCATGCTCGGCGGGCTGGCCATGAAATGGCGCTGGCGGGAAAAGGTCGGCAAAGGCTGGAAGGGCCGCACCCCCAACCTGGTGATGGGCTCCAACGTCCAGGTGGTGTGGGAGAAGTTCTGCCGCTACTTCGATGTCGAACCGCGCTATCTGCCGATGGAGGAGGGGCGCTACGTCATCACTCCCGAGCAGGTCATCGACGCCGTCGACGAGGACACCATCGGCGTGGTGGCAATCGTGGGCACCACCTACACCGGTGAGCTGGAACCCGTCGCCGAGATCTGCGCGGCGCTGGACAAACTGGCATCCGGCGGTGGTGTGGACGTCCCGGTGCACGTCGACGCCGCCAGCGGGGGATTCGTGGTGCCCTTCCTGCACCCGGAACTCAAGTGGGACTTCCGGCTGCCGCGGGTGGTGTCGATCAATGTCAGCGGTCACAAGTACGGACTGACCTACCCCGGTATCGGGTTCGTCGTCTGGCGCAGCAAGGAGTATCTGCCCGAGGACCTGGTGTTCCGGGTCAACTACCTGGGTGGCGACATGCCGACGTTCACGCTGAACTTCTCCCGCGCCGGCAACCAGGTGATCGGCCAGTACTACAACTTCCTGCGGCTGGGCCGCGAGGGCTACACGCAGGTCATGCAGTCGCTGTCGTCGACCGCGCGGTGGCTGGGCGAGCAGCTGCGCGTCGGCGACCACTGCGAGCTGATCTCGGACGGTTCGGCGATCCCGGTGGTCAGCTTCCGGCTCGCCAAGGACCGGGGGTACACCGAGTTCGACCTTTCCCATGAGCTGCGGGGTTACGGCTGGCAGGTGCCCGCCTACACCATGCCCGACAACGCCACCAACATCTCGGTGCTGCGCATCGTGGTGCGCGAGGGACTCTCCGCCGACCTGGCCCGGGCCCTGCACGACGATTCCCGCACCGCGCTGGCCTCGCTGGACAAGCTCAAGCCCCGCGGGCACTACCAGCGCGGAGCACTTCGCGCATTAGTCACATCCGCCCCAGTGGCCCCGGCCGGGAAGGATGTTGGTTTTTGTCCGGCTCGTAGCGACAACGCGGGAGAGCGACTCCTGTGGCGGCTGTGACCACGCGGCGCTCGATCCCATGCGGTTCTGGGACAATAGGGGCCGTGGCCGTTACGCCGATATCCCTGACTCCGGGCGTCCTCGCCGAGGCCGTGGTGGACCTGGGTGCCGTTGAGCACAACGTGCGGGTGCTGTGCGAGCACGCCGGCAGCGCGCAGGTGATGGCCGTCGTCAAGGCCGACGGCTATGGCCACGGTGCCAGCCGGACCGCCCGCGCCGCGTTGGCCGCCGGTGCGGCCGAGCTGGGGGTCGCCACCGTCGACGAGGCGCTCGCATTGCGCGCCGACGGCATCACCGCGCCGGTGCTGGCCTGGCTGCATCCGCCCGGCACCGACTTCGCGCCCGCGCTGCTGGCCGACGTGCAGATCGCGGTGTCTTCGGTCCGTCAGCTCGACGAGCTGCTGGACGCGGCGCGCCGGACCGGCCGCCCGGCGACGGTGACCATCAAGGTCGATACCGGGCTCAACCGCAACGGCGTCGCCCCGGCGCACTACCCGGCGATGCTGACCGCGTTGCGCCAGGCCGTCGCCGAGGATGCGATCCGGCTGCGCGGGCTGATGTCGCACCTGGTTTACGCCGACCAACCCGGAAATCCCATCAATGATGTTCAGGCCCAACGGTTTTCCGAGATGCTGACCCACGCGCGTGACCAGGGGGTGCGGTTCGAGGTGGCGCACCTGGCGAATTCGTCGGCCACGATGTCGCGTCCCGACCTGGCCTTCGACCTCGTGCGGCCGGGTATCGCGGTGTACGGTCTGAGCCCGGTGCCGCAGCGGGGCGACATGGGGCTGATACCGGCGATGACGGTGAAATGCGCCGTGGCGCTGGTGAAATCGATTCAAGCCGGCGACAGCGTCTCGTATGGGCATACTTGGACCGCGCAACGCGACACCAATTTGGCGCTGCTGCCGATCGGTTACGCCGACGGCGTATTCCGGTCGCTGGGCGGGCGGCTGGACGTGCTGATCAACGGCAGGCGCCGCCCCGGCGTCGGGCGGATCTGCATGGACCAATTCGTCGTCGACTTGGGTCCCGGGCAGCTAGACGTCGCCGAAGGCGATGAGGCGATCCTGTTCGGGCCCGGCACCGCCGGCGAGCCCACCGCGCAGGACTGGGCGGATCTGCTCGGCACCATCCACTACGAAGTGGTCACCAGCCCGCGCGGACGCATTACCAGAACCTACCGCGAGGCCGAAAACCGTTGAATGAAGAAGAAACCCGCAAGCGCAGAGCCTGGCTTGCGGGAGGTGCCGGGCTGACCGCGGTGGCCACCATCGTCGGGGCATCGGCCCGCCGGTCGATGATCGATCGTGCCACTGCGCTCGAAGATCCCTACGCCGATGAGGATTTCGATGAGGTGGACGTCGATCGCAGCTACGTGGTGACGGCGCCCGACGGGGTGCCGCTGGCGGTGCGCGAGGACGGCCCGAAAGACGCCCCGCTGACCATGGTCTTCGTCCATGGATTCTGTCTGCGCATGGGTGCCTTCCACTTTCAGCGCCGGCGCCTTGCCGAGCAATGGGGATCTGATGTGCGGATGGTCTTCTACGACCAGCGCGGGCACGGAGAGTCCGCCGAGGCCGACCCCGAGACCTACACGCTGACCCAACTGGGCCAGGACTTGGAAACCGTGCTGCAGGCGGTCGCGCCGCGCGGAGCGATCGTGTTGGTCGGCCATTCGATGGGCGGCATGACGGTGTTGTCGCATGCCCGGCAGTTCCCCGAGCGCTACGGACGCCGCATTGTCGGCGCGGCATTGATCTCTTCCGCCGCCGAAGGGGTGACCCGGTCTCCGCTGGGCGAGATACTGAAAAACCCTGCGCTGGAAGCGGTCCGGTTCACCGCCCGGTCGGCGCCCAAGCTGATGCACCGCGGCCGCACCGTGTCGCGGTCGTTGATCGCCCCGATCCTGCGCGCCGCATCCTTCAGTGACCTGCAAGTCAGCCGCAGCCTTGACGCGTTCTCCCAGCGGATGATGAACGACACCCCGATCGCCACCATGGTGGGCTTCCTGCCTGCGCTGGAAGTGCACGACGAAACCGCCGGGCTGTGGACGTTGCTGCGGATCCCGACGCTCATCGCGTGCGGTGACCACGACCTGCTCACCCCGGACGAGTACTCGCGGAAGATGGCGGCCTCGCTGCCGCGATCCGAACTGGTCATCGTCACCGGTGCCAGTCACCTGGCGCTGCTGGACAAGCCCGACGCCATCAACGACGGGCTGATGCGGCTGGTCAACCGGGCCATTCCGAGCAGGATGGCCCAGCGCTACCGCCGACTCCGGGAACGGCTGCGACGCCATGAATAGGGCTTCGGGATTTGCGGGCACGGCGACGCTGGAGCGCGTCGAGGACACCGTCGCGCTGGGGACCCGGCTCGGTGAGCAGCTGCGGGCCGGCGACGTCGTCGTGCTGTCCGGTCCGCTCGGCGCGGGAAAAACGGTGCTGGCCAAGGGAATTGCCGCTGCGATGGACGTCGACGGCCCGGTTACGTCACCGACCTACGTGCTGGCGCGGGTGCATAGGCCGCGGCGGTCCGGCGCGCCGGCGATGATTCACGTCGACGTCTACCGATTGTTGGACCACAGCGCAGCTGATCTGCTGGGTGAGCTCGACTCGCTGGACCTCGACACCGATCTGCAGGACGCGGTCGTCGTGGTGGAGTGGGGCGAGGGCCTGGCCGAACGCCTCTCCGAACGGCACCTCGACATCCGTCTTGAGCGAATCAGCCACTCCGACACCAGGATCGCGACCTGGGAGTGGGGCTCATGAGCCTGATCCTGGCCCTGGACACCTCGACCCCGGCCGTCACCGCGGGGATCGTGCGGCGTGACGATCTCGCCGTCCTCGCCGAGCGGGTCACCGTCGATGCCCGCGCACACGCCGAGCGGCTGACGCCGAACGTGGTGGCCGCGCTCGCCGACGCCGAACTGACGATGGCCGACCTCGACGCCGTCGTGGTGGGCTGTGGTCCCGGCCCGTTCACCGGTCTACGGGCCGGGATGGCGAGCGCCGCCGCGTACGGGCATGCGCTGGGTATCCCGGTGCGCGGCGTCTGCAGCCTGGACGCAATCGGCGTGCTGACCACCGGCGAAACCTTGGTGGTCACCGATGCTCGGCGACGCGAGATCTATTGGGCCCGATACAAAGACGGGATGCGCACCGACGGTCCGGCGGTCAGCGCCCCAGCCGACGTCGATCCTGGCACGGCGCGGGCGGTGGCCGGCTCACCCGAGCACGCGGCGCTGTTCGACTTGCCGCGCTGCGAGCCGGTTTACCCGACGCCGGCCGGACTGGTCGCCGCGGTCCCCGACTGGTCGGACAACCCTGCGCCCCTGGTGGCGTTGTACCTGCGCCGGCCGGACGCCAAGCCGTTGGCGGCGCGCCCATGACCGCCCACCTTGAACCCGTCACCGTCGGCGCGCTGACACCCGCCGACGCCGGCCGCTGCGCCGAGCTGGAGGCGCAGCTGTTCGACGGCGACGATCCGTGGCCGGCGATAGCGTTTCAACGCGAGCTGGCCGCGAGCGCACAACCACTACGTGGCCGCGCGCAGCAACGGCATGTTGGTCGGTTACGCCGGCATCTCGCGGTTGGGCCGCAAACCGCCTTTCGAGTACGAGGTGCACACCATCGGAGTGGACCCGGCATACCAGGGCACAGGGCATCGGCCGCAGGATGCTGGCGGAACTGTTGAAGTTCGCCGACGGCGGCGTCGTCTACCTGGAGGTCCGTACCGACAACGAGGCGGCCATCGCGCTCTACCGCAGCATGGGATTCGAGCAGGTCGGCCTGCGCCGGCGCTACTACCGGGTCAGCGGCGCCGACGCGTATACGATGCGGCGGGAGGCTTTATGACCAACATCTTGGCCATCGAAACCTCTTGCGACGAAACGGGTGTCGGCATCGCGCGCCTGGACGCCGATGGCACCGTGACCATGTTGGCCGACGAGGTCGCCTCCAGCGTCGACGAGCACGTCCGGTTCGGCGGCGTGGTCCCCGAGATCGCCTCCCGGGCGCACCTGGAGGCGCTTGGTCCCACCATGCGTCGCGCGCTGGCGGGCGCCGGTCTGGACCGGCCCGATATCGTCGCGGCCACCATCGGGCCCGGGCTGGCCGGCGCGTTGTTGGTGGGAGTCGCTGCGGCCAAAGCGTATTCGGCTGCGTGGGGAGTGCCGTTCTACGCCGTCAACCATCTGGGCGGGCATCTGGCCGCCGACGTGTACGAACACGGACCGCTGCCCGAGTGTGTGGCGCTGCTGGTGTCCGGGGGCCACACCCACCTGCTGCATGTGCGTTCGCTCGGCGAGCCGATCATCGAGCTGGGCAGCACCGTCGACGACGCCGCCGGCGAGGCCTACGACAAGGTGGCGCGGCTGCTGGGCCTGGGCTATCCGGGCGGCAAGGTCCTCGACGACCTGGCGCGCACCGGCGATCGCGACGCGATCGCGTTCCCGCGCGGCATGACCGGCCCGGCCGACGACCCGTACGTCTTCAGCTTCTCCGGGCTCAAGACCGCGGTCGCGCGCTACGTGGAGAGTCATCCCGACGCAGCCGAGCGCCGATGTCGCCGCCGGGTTCCAGGAAGCCGTCGCCGACGTGCTGACCATGAAGGCGGTGCGGGCAGCAACCCGGCTCGGCGTTTCAACCCTGCTGATCGCGGGGGGAGTGGCCGCCAACTCGCGGCTGCGCGAGCTGGCGGCGCAGCGCTGCGCGGCGGCGGGCCTGACGCTGCGGATTCCCCCGCTCCGGCTGTGCACCGACAATGGGGCGATGATCGCCGCCTTCGCCGCGCATCTGGTGGCCGCGGGCGCGCCGCCGTCGCCGCTGGACGTGCCCAGCGACCCGGGCCTGCCCGTGGTCCGCGCGCAATTGCCCTGACGGGCGCGCCGCTAGGCGACGATGAGCAGGTTGTTGCCGGTGGCCCAGGCCTGGGTAAAGGTGGCCAGGGGGATCTGCTCGTCGCGGCCGTTGGGGGTGCCGCTGTCGTTGAGGTGGACGACGCCGGCGCGGGTATCGACTCCGGTGACGACGACGGCGTGGTCGGCCTGGGTCCGCTGCCCCTGGCTCGCCGCGTAGTTCCAAATGGTTTCGGCGTTGACCGCGGCGATCACTTTGTGGCCGCTGGCCAGGTCCTGTTCCAGCGTCTGCATGTTGTTGCCGGTCGTGAGCTGCGATTGGACGCCGTATTTCTGCAGCAGCATGACCATGTCTTCGGGCGAGGTGCCGTCAAATTTGTAGACACTGCCGCGGTGGGCTTCGCTCTTAGTGAACACGCCGCGTAGCTCGATGCCGATTTGCATGGGTTCTCTCCCGGTGACCTGTCCGACCACGTCGGCGACGGCCATCAGGCCGCAGTCGTCCCCATGCTGGTAGCGCCAGTAACGTGCGGCGGCTTGGGGGTTGCCGTACATCTGGCCGTCCGGGTCGCCGTGCGCTGACCGGCCGCCAATGCAATGGCGACCGCGACGATCAGCGTCCATCCGCGTGCGGCCGGGTTGAGCATGCGAGTGAACACACTGCGATTATCAACGGTCGGCGGATTCTTGGAAGCGACCCGCCACGGCGTGTGCCTGTGGTTTCGCTTCGGCAGCGGGGCGGCCTTGAGTGCTAGCACTCTCGTGTATAGAGTGCTAGGTGGCAATCGGCCAAACCCTGTGTCGGCACCCGCGACGACGGCGCTCGGGCACGGACGGATGCCGAATCACCTGGTAATTCGGACGGTCCCGGGGGCAAGCCCCGGACCGACCGCCAACTCTGGTCGGGGCGCAGGCCCCGAACCCGATCTAACTTATGGAGGGCTCCAATCGTGGCGAAGGTGAACATCAAGCCACTCGAGGACAAGATTCTCGTGCAGGCCAACGAGGCCGAGACCACGACCGCGTCCGGTCTGGTCATTCCTGACACCGCCAAGGAGAAGCCGCAGGAGGGCACCGTCGTCGCAGTCGGCCCCGGCCGGTGGGACGAGGATGGCGCGAAGCGCATCCCCGTGGACGTGTCGGAGGGTGACACCGTCATCTACAGCAAGTACGGCGGCACCGAGATCAAGTACAACGGCGAGGAATACCTGATCCTGTCGGCACGCGACGTGCTGGCTGTCGTATCCAAGTAAGAGGTCGTGTTCCGCCCCGGCGATCCCCGTGTTTGTTCGCGGGTGATTTCCGGGGCGGCTCGCGTTATGAAGGAGCCTGATGAGCAAACTGATTGAGTACGACGAGACCGCGCGTCGCGCCATAGAGGCGGGCGTGAACAAGCTCGCCGACACGGTCCGGGTGACGCTGGGGCCGCGCGGCCGGCATGTGGTGCTGGCCAAGGCATTCGGCGGACCCACGGTCACCAACGACGGCGTCACCGTCGCGCGTGAGATCGAGCTGGAGGACCCGTTCGAGAACCTAGGCGCCCAGCTGGTGAAGTCGGTGGCCACCAAGACCAACGACGTCGCGGGCGACGGCACGACCACCGCGACCGTGCTGGCCCAGGCGCTGATCAAGGCCGGTCTGCGGCTGGTTGCGGCCGGGGTAAACCCGATCGCGCTGGGCTCGGGAATCGCCAAGGCCGCCGACGCGGTGTCCGAAGCGCTGCTGGCGTCGGCCACGCCGGTATCCGGCAAGAAAGCCATCGCCCAGGTGGCGACGGTCTCGTCGCGCGACGAGCAGCTCGGTGAGCTGGTCGGTGAGGCGATGACCAAGGTCGGAACCGACGGCGTGGTGAGCGTCGAAGAATCCTCCACGATGAGCACCGAGCTGGAGTTCACCGAGGGTGTCGGGTTCGACAAGGGCTTCCTGTCGGCCTACTTCGTGACCGACTTCGACTCCCAGGAGGCCGTGCTCGACGACCCGGTGATCCTGCTGCACCAGGAGAAGGTCAGCTCGCTGCCCGACCTGCTGCCGCTGCTGGAGAAGGTCGCCGAGGCGGGCAAGCCGCTGGTGATCATCGCCGAGGACGTCGAGGGTGAGCCGCTGGCGACCCTGGTCGTCAACTCCATCCGCAAGACGCTCAAGGCGGTTGCGGTCAAGTCGCCGTTCTTCGGCGACCGGCGCAAGGCGTTCCTCGAGGACCTGGCGATCGTCACCGGCGGGCAGGTGGTCAACCCCGACGTCGGCCTGGTGTTGCGCGAGGTCGGTCTGGACGTGCTGGGCTCGGCCCGGCGCGTCGTGGTCAACAAGGACGACACCATCATCGTCGACGGCGGCGGCGCGAAGGACGCGGTCGCTAACCGGGTCAAGCAGCTGCGCGCCGAGATCGAGGCCAGCGACTCGGAATGGGATCGCGAGAAGCTGCAGGAGCGGGTGGCCAAGCTGGCCGGCGGGGTGGCCGTCATCAAGGTGGGCGCCGCCACCGAGACCGCGCTCAAGGAGCGCAAGGAAAGCGTCGAGGATGCCGTCGCGGCCGCGAAGGCGGCCGTCGAGGAGGGCATCGTCGCGGGCGGCGGGTCGGCGCTGATCCAGGCCCGCAAGGCGCTCAAGGAGCTGCGCGCGTCGCTGACCGGCGACGAGGCCGCGGGCGTCGACGTGTTCGCCCAGGCGCTGGCCGCACCGCTGTACTGGATCGCCGCCAACGCGGGTCTGGACGGCTCGGTCGTGGTCAACAAGGTCAGGAGCTGCCCGCCGGGCACGGACTGAATGCCAACACCCTGACCGTGACGCGGGCGTCACCTCGACACCGGCCAGGAAGTACGGGGAACTGGCCGATCCCGACGTGCAGATACGCGGCGTCCCGGGTCCAGGTGCACCAGGGCAGCGGCGCTCGACGCAGGCGTAGACGGCCCGAACGATTTGCTGCACCACTCGAGACGCGTTGTGGAGAAGCTGCCGCCGAAGTAGGACGAGCACGCCGGTCACCACCACGGCCCGTCACTAACCGGAGGTAGAGACTTCAAACCCCCGCAGAACGGCGGGGGTATCCCGTCATGTCACGGGTCAAGTTTGCGTCTTCACGGTTGCCGGCGAAGCAAGGGTCCCGAACTTGTTCGCCCCTCGCACCCTGAAAAACATCGTTGCCGGGACCCTGCCGTCCGGTGGCGTCGCGGTGGCCGGCGTGGGACTGGCCGCAGGCAGCGCCCACGCGGAAAATTGGTGCCCGCCCAACGGGCGGCTAAGAGCACGCGTGGAAAATTGCCCACATGAACAGCCCGTCATTCTTCGAAACTCCGGGTTATGGCGATCGTCAGCGGCAGAGCTGGCACTATTCGCAGGCGGTTAGGTACGGCAACCGGGTCGAGATCTCAGGCCAGGGCGGTTGGGACGACAACTGGGGCTTTCCCGAGTCGGTCGCAGACGAAGTGATTCGGGCCTTCGACAACGTCGAGCGGACACTGGCCACGGCCGGAGCAGCCTGGCGCCACGTGGTCAGCGTCCACTCCTACCACCTGCCCAACGCGGACGGCGCAATCGGACGAGACCACCTGGCTACCATGGCCGAGCAGTTCCGCCGACGTATCGGAGAACGCGCTCCGCTGTGGACGTGCATCGGCGTCGCGGCCCTTGCCAATCCACGAATGCGGGTCGAGATTCAGGTCACCGCAATCGTCGACGACGACGGGTGACAAAGGTGACAATCCCCGCAGAGCTAGGCCGAACGGCGAATACCGCGCGCCCGGCCGATGTCGCTCTTGAGCAGCATGTCGCGCTCCGACTCGGACAGGCCGCCCCAAACGCCGTAGGGCTCGCCGACCCCTAACGCGTGGGAACGGCACTCCTCGATCACCGGGCAACGCCGGCACATCTCCTTGGCGCGCTGTTCGCGTTGCATGCGGGCCCGGCCGCGCTCGCCGTCGGGATGAAAGAACACCGACGAATCGACGCCGCGGCATAGGCCTTGCAATTGCCAGTTCCAGATGTCGGCGTTGGGTCCAGGTAGCTGTTCCGGCTGTGGCATGGCTTCTTCCCTCTCTGCACTGCACGCTCAAGCGGAGTTCAGGTTCGCGACTGCGCGAGTGTGCAACTTAATGGGGTTTGCGTCACCGATGACTACCCGTCACGATAGACGTTAGGGGGGCTACGAAAAAACCGTCAATAGCTCTGCTCTCGGGCCGAATGTGAAAGCGTTGCAATAGAATTAACTCCGCGTTCATCTGTCGCGCGGTTCCGAAACTCGAAGCATGCTAACCGGAAGCCGATCGACGCCGCAGATCCCGCAGCTCAGAGGCGTTTGGCCGGACGATCGCCGATACGGTACGGCCGCCCTGGGTAATATTCCGGTAACGCAGAGAGCACAGACTTTTTACTAATGAAACCCCCGCCATCAACGTGAGCGAAACCCCACAAGATTCAACTATTCAACGCACACTGGCCACGGCCGCATTCGGAAACGAACCCGGCACCTGGCCGCTGCCTACGGCGAGCACACCGCACCAACTCTGGCTGCGGGCCGTCGCGTCCGGCGGGCAGGGTCGCTATGGCAGTGCCTACGGCGACCTGGCGGCGCTGCGGCGCGCTCCCGCCCCTCCGCGGCTGGTCTCGCTGGCGCACAGCACGCAGGGCTCGCTGCTACGTCAGCTCGGCTGGCACACGCTGGCGCGAGGGTGGGACGGCCGCGCGCTGGCGCTGGCCGGCGCCGATCCCGAGGCTCGCGCCGACGCACTGATCGGGCTGGCGGCCGACGCGCTGGGCGTCGGCCGCTTCGCCGCCGCGGGCACGTTGTTGACTCGCGCGGACGCGGCGCTGGCGCCCGCCGAGTTGTCCGACAACTCGGCGGAGCGGCTGGCGGTGCGGCGGCAATGGGTGGGCGCCGAGCTGGCGATGGCCGCCGGCGACGGGGCAACCGCGGTCCGGCATGCCGAGGAAGGGGTCGAGCTGGCGCGGGCGATCGCGTCGGTGCGACACCAGGTTAAAAGCGACGTGGTCCTGGCCGCCGCCCTGTGCAGCGCCGGTGTCACCGAGCGGGCGCGCGCCGTCGCGCAGACGGCGCTGGAGGCCACCGGCGAATTCGGACTGACACCGCTTCGCTGGGCGCTGGCTTGCTTGCTGATCGATATCGCAAGCGTCACGGTTTCGGAACACCAATTGCGCGAACTCACCGAAATTCGGGATATTTGTGCAGGCCAGGTGCGGCGCGCCGGAGGAATCTGGCATACCGCTTGAAATGCGTTGCGGCCGTTATTGTCTAGCTGTGTGTTAGCCCGGGATGTTTCCTGACCGTTACGTTGGAGAGACCGTCGTCGATGACAATGCAAGGGGAACGTCTCGACGCTGTGGTTGCAGAGGCGGTGGCAGGGGATCGGAATGCGCTTCGGGAAGTGCTGGAGACCATCCGCCCAATCGTCGTGCGATATTGCCGCGCGCGGGTCGGCACCAACGAGCGCAGCGGCCTGTCGGCTGACGATGTGGCACAGGAGGTTTGCTTGGCGGCCATAACCGCGCTGCCGCGCTACCGGGACCGCGGACGACCATTTCTGGCCTTCCTGTACGGCATCGCGGCCCACAAAGTAGCCGACGCCCATCGCGCCGCCGGCCGTGATCGCGCCTACCCCGCCGGGTCGGTTCCCGAACGCCGATCCGCCGATGCCGGCCCGGAGCAGTTAGCGATCGAGGCCGACTCGGTCAGCCGGATGAACGAATTGCTCGAAATCCTGCCCGCCAAGCAACGCGAAATCCTCATCCTGCGCGTTGTCGTGGGCCTGTCCGCCGAGGAGACCGCCGCCACCGTCGGCAGCACCACGGGGGCGGTGCGGGTGGCTCAGCACCGCGCACTTCAGCGACTCAAGGGCGAAATCGTAGCGGCAGGTGACTATGCCTAATTCTGGATATGCCTTCGGAGATCAGCCGGCGCTGGACGAGATAGCCCACTCCGACCTGCTGCTGGACGCGCTCGCCGACCGTGAGCGGATCGACCTGGATGATCCCCAGGTTGACGCGCTGGCCGTCCTGATGGGGGACTGGCGCGACGACCTGAGATGGCCACCAGCCAGCGCGCTCGTCTCGGCCGAAGAGGCAGTCGAGGCGCTGCGCACGGGGTTGGCCGAGCGCCGGCGCACCCACCGAGGCCTGGCGGCAATCGGATCGGTGGCCGCGACGCTGTTGGTGCTCAGTGGGTTCGGCGCCTTCGTCGCTGACGCCCATCGCGGAGACCCGCTGTACGGGCTGCATGTGATGTTCTTCGACGCACCGCGGGTCAACGACGATCAGATCACGTTGTCCGCTAAGGCCGAGCTGGCCAAGGTTCAGCAAATGATCGATCAGGGCCAATGGGCTCAGGCCCAGAATCAGCTGGCCGAGGTCAGCAGCACGGTGCAGTCCATCAACGACGGGAACAGCAGGCAAAACCTGCTGGACGAGGTAAACCTGCTCAACACCAGGGTGGAGTCGCGGAACCCCAACGCGACGCTTCCGGGTCCCGCGATGAAGCCGAAGGCTTCCGCCGCATCGACCACTCCGGCTGCGACCAGCGCACCGCCGACGGTGGCCAGCTCAACCGCTCCGATTCCGTCCTCACCTGCGCCCTCGGGCCGCCGCCGACATCACGGCCAGAACACTGACCCTTCGGTGGCGCCAAGCGTTGGACCCTAGACGGAGGCGTCAGTGACGCCGGTGAAACCCGTCGGCGTCTGACGTGGCCTCATTGAGCGAGGCGTCGGCGTATCCCCGGCAGTAATCCCAGGTGACGTACGCGTCGGGTTCGGGATCGTAGGCGGGCTCGTGCGGGCGGACCGTGCCGTCGATGAGCAGTTGCAGCAGGTTTGCGCGCAGCATGTCCCAGTCGTGGTAGTGGTCCTGCTGACACTCGTCGCAACACACCACCAGCCCGCGAATGCCCCTGTGCGCCAACAGGGCCTCGTACACGGCCAGATCGGCCAGGTCGGCCTCTACCGCCACCCGCTCCTGCTGATCGAGGGGTTGACCCGGCTCGACGGCGTCCAGCGCCGCCGACGGGTCACAGGGGTCGTCGGCAAAGGGATCGGGCGGCAAACCCGGCGGGAGGTGGTCGCGCACGTCTCTAGACTACGCAGGGGGGCCGTCATAACGCCAGCAGGGCGGCACGCCCGGACAAGCGGGTCCGGGTGATCCGCGAGCCGATAGGATGGGCTTCTCACTCCAACCATGCGTATGGAGGGCCTCACCGATGTCCCGTGGCATGTCCCACCTAGAAGGCAGCTCCGACCTGGTCGCCAGTCCCTATCTGCGCGACACGCATCTTGGTGGCCCGGCGGGCGACGCGGTGCCCACCGGGGGCGACAACCCGAACAAGATCGCGATGCTGGGGCTGACCTTCGACGACGTCCTGCTGCTGCCCGCGGCATCCGATGTGGTGCCCGCCGTAGCGGACACCTCCAGCCAGCTCACCAAAAAGATCCGGCTCAAGGTGCCGCTGGTCAGCTCCGCGATGGACACCGTCACCGAGTCGCGGATGGCCATCGCGATGGCCCGGGCCGGCGGCATGGGCGTGCTGCACCGCAACCTGCCGGTCGCCGAGCAGGCCGGCCAGGTCGAGATGGTCAAGCGCTCCGAGGCCGGCATGGTCACCGACCCGGTCACCTGCCGGCCGGACAACACGTTGGCCCAGGTCGAAGCGATGTGCGCGAAGTTCCGGATTTCCGGGCTGCCGGTGGTCGACGAATCCGGCACGCTGGTCGGCATCATCACCAACCGCGACCTGCGGTTCGAGGTCGACCAGACCAAGCAGGTCGCCGAGGTAATGACCAAGGCCCCGCTGATCACCGCGCAGGAGGGCGTCAGCGCCGACGCGGCGCTGGGCCTGTTGCGGCGCAACAAGATTGAGAAACTGCCCATCGTCGACGGCCACGGCCGGCTGACCGGGCTGATCACCGTCAAGGACTTCGTCAAGACCGAACAACACCCCCTTGCCACCAAGGACAGCGACGGCCGGCTGCTGGTGGGCGCGGCCGTCGGCGTGGGAGGCGACGCCTGGGTCCGGGCGATGATGCTGGTCGACGCCGGGGTGGACGTGCTGATCGTGGACACGGCGCACGCGCACAACCGGCTGGTGCTCGACATGGTCGGCAAACTCAAGGCCGAGGTCGGCGACCGGGTCGAGGTGGTCGGCGGCAACGTGGCCACCAGGTCGGCGGCCACGGCCCTGGTCGAGGCTGGCGCCGACGCGGTGAAGGTCGGTGTGGGCCCGGGCTCGATCTGCACGACCCGCGTGGTGGCCGGCGTCGGCGCACCACAAATCACGGCGATTCTGGAGGCCGTCGCGGCGTGCGGACCGGCGGGCGTGCCGGTGATCGCCGACGGGGGACTGCAGTACTCCGGCGATATCGCAAAGGCTCTGGCCGCGGGCGCATCGACGGCCATGCTGGGCTCGTTGCTGGCCGGCACCGCCGAGGCGCCGGGTGAGCTGATCTTCGTCAACGGCAAGCAATTCAAGAGCTATCGCGGCATGGGGTCGCTGGGCGCCATGCAGGGCCGTGCCGGCGGTGGCAAGTCGTATTCCAAAGACCGCTACTTCGCCGACGATGCGCTGTCGGAGGACAAGCTGGTACCCGAGGGCATCGAGGGCCGGGTGCCGTTCCGCGGTCCGCTGTCGTCGGTGATTCACCAGCTGACCGGAGGGCTGCGCGCCGCGATGGGCTACACCGGCGCACCCACCATCGAGGTGCTACAGCAGGCGCAGTTCGTCCGGATCACGCCGGCCGGACTCAAAGAGAGCCACCCGCACGACGTCGCCATGACCGTCGAAGCGCCGAACTACTACGCACGGTGAGCAGCGAACTGGCCATGGTCGAAATCGGGATGGGCCGCGCCGCCCGCCGCACCTACGAGCTCAGCGATATCGGCATCGTGCCGTCGCGTCGCACTCGTTCGTCGAAGGATGTCTCGACGGCGTGGCAGCTGGACGCCTATCGGTTCGAGATCCCCCTGCTGGCGCACCCCACCGACGCCCTGGTGTCGCCGGAGTTCGCCATCGAGCTAGGCCGGCTCGGCGGGCTGGGCGTGCTCAACGGCGAGGGGCTGTTCGGCCGGCACGCCGACGTCGAGGCCAAGATCGCGCAGCTCGTCGAGGCCGCGCACAAGGAGCCCGAACCGTCGGCGGCGATCCGGCTGCTGCAGGAGCTGCATGCCGCGCCGCTGAACCCGGAGCTGCTGGGCGCCGCGGTGGCCCGGATTCGCGAGGCCGGCGTGACCACGGCGGTGCGGGTCAGCCCGCAAAACGCTCAGGCGCTGACACCGGCGCTGCTGCAAGCCGGCATCGATCTGCTGGTCATCCAGGGCACGATCGTGTCGGCGGAACGCGTCGCCAGCGACGGCGAGCCGCTCAACCTGAAGACCTTTATCTCTGAGCTAGACGTGCCGGTGGTCGCCGGCGGGGTGCAGGATCACCGCACGGCGCTGCATCTGATGCGCACCGGGGCCGCCGGCGTCATCGTCGGCTACGGCTCCACCAGGGGGGTCACCACCACCGACGAGGTGCTGGGCATCGCCGTGCCGATGGCCACCGCGATCGCCGACGCCGCCGCGGCGCGGCGCGAGTACCTCGACGAGACCGGCGGCCGCTATGTGCATGTGCTGGCCGACGGTGACATCCACACCTCCGGCGAGCTGGCCAAGGCCATCGCCTGCGGCGCGGACGCGGTGGTGTTGGGCACGCCGTTGGCCGAGGCCGCCGAGGCGCTCGGCGACGGCTGGTTCTGGCCCGCCGCCGCCGCGCACCCGTCGTTGCCGCGGGGGGCGTTGCTGCAGATCGCCGTCGGCGAACGCCCACCTTTGGAGCGGGTGCTCAACGGGCCGTCCGACGACCCGTTCGGCGCCCTCAACCTCGTCGGGGGTCTGCGCCGAGCGATGGCCAAGGCCGGTTACTGCGACCTCAAGGAATTCCAGAAGGTCGGCCTGACCGTCGCCTCCTGAATCCAGGTGAAGCTAGGCGCCCGTTGTGCCCGAGGCGTCCAGGCGGGCGAACTGACGGTTGCGGTACTGCTCGACACAGGCCGCCCGCCTGACCTTGCCGCTCGTGGTGATGGGCAGCGAGCCCGGGGCCACCAGAACGAGGTCCGCGACGCTCAGGCCGTGCGATCGCGATATGGCCGAGGTCACTTCACGCTTGACGATGCGGAGCCTGTCCATCACCTCCTCGGGGGAATCGCCCCGCTTCTTGAGTTCGACGATGGCGACAAGCTTTTCGGTGTGCCCGTCCGGGACCGCGATCGCCGCTACCCGGCCTCCCGTTATCTCTTGGATCGTCGCCTCGATGTCATCGGGATAGTGGTTACGCCCATAGACGACCAAGAGATCCTTTTCGCGGCCGACAATGAACAGCTCGCCGTCGAAGAAGAAGCCCAAATCTCCGGTCCGCAGCCATGGCTCTTCGGGGGTGCCAGCCGGCGCGCCGACGAGCCTGGCGTTGAACGTGCGTTCGGTCTGTTGCGGTTTCTGCCAATAGCCCATCGCCACGTTGGCGCCGTGCACCCAGATCTCCCCGACCGTTCCGGCCGGACACTCGATCCCGGTCTCGCGATCGACGATCCGCACCAGTCGGTGACTCCGGCACGCCGTAGCTGACCAAGGGTGTACCGTCGTCGCTTGCGCACCGCTTCGCATGGCCGGCGGACAGTTTCTCGGATTCGAAGTGGACGAGTTTTGGTGGTTCTCCCGGTCTGCGGGTCGCCACGTACACCGTTGCCTCCGCCAGCCCGTATGAGGGTCGTAACACCTCGGGGTGAAGATTGAAACGGGCGAACCGCTCAGCGAAGCGCTTGAGGGTGGCGGGCTGTACCCGCTCGCTGCCGTTGAGGATGTGGCAGCACGTCCCCGAGGTCCAGCCCGGCCATGTCGTCGTCTGATGTTTTTCGTGCCGCCAAGTCGAAAGCGAAGTTCGGCGCCGCCGACCAAGCTTTGCGATTGCTTGCCAGCAATTGCATCCAACGCGCCGGCCGCTGTAAGAACGACGCCGGACTCGTGAGCACCGCGTGAAGCCCGGCCAGGATTGGTAGACAAATCCCCACTACCAAACCCATATCGTGAAAGAACGGCAGCCACGACACAACAGTGGTGTCCGGCGGTGCAACCTTTCCGTATTCCACAAAGTAGTCGGATATAAGCTGCTTGATATTGACCCGCAGGTTTTTGTGGGAGATCATGACCCCGGCCGGCTGACGAGTCGACCCGGAGGTGTACTGCAAATACGCGACACTCGGACGATCGCCTCCGGCGCTGGATCCGTTGCTGGCATTCGTCGTCCAGCAAATCGATTTCGACGATCGCATGGAGCGGATTCGCCGGACTGCGGCTTCGCATACTCGCTCACATCGCCGACGACCGAGGATGTCGTGAGGATGACCGACGGCGACGCGTCACGCAGCACCGAACTGACCCGGTCATCGGCGACGCCACCGGTCGGAACCGACAGCGGAACCGCGATGAGTCCCGCCTGCAGCGCGCCGAGAAAAGCCGCGATGTAGTCGAGGCCCTGCGGCGCCAAGATCACCGCGCGATCACCGACCGAACCGCAAGCGCTCAATTCGCCCGGCGACGTTCAACACTCGCCGATACAGCTGCGACCACGTGAGGCTTTCGGTCACGCCGAGCCAGTCCTGCTGATAGTCAAGGAATGTGAAGGCCGTGTTATTGGGCTTCAGACTGGCGCGCTCGCGCAGCACCGTCAAAATAGAAGATTCGGTCACCGGCACAGTTTTACCCTCCGTTTAAAGCTCTTGGCGTGCCAGTGCATCGCCGAGGTGTTGCGCCAAGCCCCCCACGGTGATGATGTCGCCCGGGCTGATACTCACCCCTGTTTCGGCCTCGATGCGGGTGCGAAGTTCGGTGTGGCCCAACGAGTCCAGTCCGTACTCGTGCAGTGGACGGTCCGCATCGACGTTGCGGCGCAGAATCAGGCCGACCTGTTCTGCGACCAGCTCCCGGAGCCGGGCGGACCGCTCGTCGAGGGGAAGCGCCATCAGCTCGGCGCGGAATTTGCTTGAGCCCACACGGTTTTGCCCGCTGTGTTGGAACCGTTCGGCGAACGGGCTGTGCTGTGCCAGCGCCGTCAACCACGGGGTGCCGATGACGGTCGTGTAGCCGGTGTAGGCGCGGTCGTGGCGCAGCAGCGCCTCCAACGCGTGGGCGCCCTCCTCGACGGTGATGACGGCGCCGTTGCTGTCGGCCTCTGCCTGCCATGCGATCGAGGTGGCCGTCAGGCCCTGGGCCCGCCGCCAGTGGGTGAAGGCGTCCAGCCAGCTGTTGGCCGCGGCGTGGGCGCCCAGCCCCGGCGAGCCCAGTAGGGCCGCTGACGAGGAGAACGAGCAGAACCAGTCCAGCGGCTGCCCGGAACTGGCCTGGTGCAAGTGCCAAGCGCCGTAGACCTTCGGGGCCCACTCGCCCGCCAGCAGCTCGTCGGTGATGTTGGCCAGGCTGGCGTTTTCGATGATCCCGGCCGCGTGCAGCACACCGTGCAGCGGAAGCCCGGTGGCGGTGGCCGCCGCCACCAACCGGCCGGCGGTCTCCGGTTGGGCGATGTCGCCGCGCTCCACCACGACGTCGCACCCGATCGCGCGGATCAGCTCGATGGCCTGCCGCGCCGTGTTGCTGGGCCCCGCGCGCGAGCAGAGCACGATCCGGCCGCAGCCGGCCACGGCCAAGCTCTCGGCAAGCACCAGCCCGATCTCACCGAGGCCGCCGGTGATGACGTAGGAGCCGTCGCCGCGGAAGACCTGAGCGTGTTCCGGCGGCACCACCGCGCTACTTTGCCCCGCGCGCGGCATGTCGAGCACAAGCTTGCCGGTGTGTTGGGCCGCGCTCATCAGCCGAATCGCGGTGGGCGCCTCGGCCAGCGGGTAGTGAGTGCTCTGCGGCATTGGCAGCGTGCCGTCGGCGGTCAACCGGTACACGGTGTTCAACAGCTCCCGGACCTGGCCGGGCTGGTTGAGCGACATCAACGCCAGATCCACATAAGAGAACGTGAGGTTGCGCCGGAACGGGAAAAGCCCCAGCCGGGTGTCGCCGTAGACGTCGCGCTTGCCGATCTCGACGAACCGTCCACCGAAAGCGAGTAGCCCCAGGCCGGCCTGTTGCGCGGCACCGGTCGCGGAGTTGAGCACGATGTCCACGCCGTACCCGTCGGTGTCGCGCCGGATCTGCTCGGCGAACTCAAGGCTTCGCGAGTCGTAGACATGCTCGATACCCATGGCGCGCAACAGTTCTCGGCGCTGCTCGCTACCGGCGGTGGCGAAGATCTCGGCTCCCGCGGCGCGCGCGATCCCGATCGCGGCTTGCCCGACCCCGCCGGTACCGGAGTGGATCAACACCTTGTCCCCGGCCTTGATGCGGGCCAGGTCATTGAGTCCGTACCAGGCGGTGGCGGACGCGGTGGTCACCGCGGCGGCCTGGGCGTCGGTCAACCCCTCGGGCAGGGTGGCGGCCAGGCGGGCATCGCAGGTGACGAAAGTGGCCCAGCAACCGTTGGGGGACATGCCCCCGACACGGTCACCAACTTTGTGGTCGGTGACGTCCGGGCCGACCGCGGTGACCACGCCGGCAAAATCGGTGCCCGGCTGCGGCGGCTGTCCCTCGAAGCTGGGGTACCGGCCGGACGCGGCCAACACGTCGGCGAAGGTGATGCTGGACGCGGTGACCGCGACCTCGATCTGTCCCAGGCCCGGCGCGGCCCGGTCAAACGCGACGAACTCCATGGTCTGCAGGTCACCGGGAATGCGGAGCCGCAGGCGCATGCCGTCGCGGGAGTGATCCACCTCGGTGATTCGCCCCTCGTCGGGCCGCAGCGCGGTGGGAGACAAGCGCGCCGCGTACCACTCATCGCTGCGCCAGGCGGTCTCGTCCTCGTCGGAGCCGGCCAGCAGTTGGCGCACCACCTGCTCGGCGCCGGTCTGCTCGTCGATGTCGATGTGGGTGGCCCACAAGTGCGGGTGCTCGGTGCCGATCACCCGCAGCAGGCCGCGCAGGCCGCCCTGCTCGAGGTTGACCCGGTCGCGGTCCAGCACCGCCTGGGCGCCCCTGGTCACGACGTATAGCCGGGGTGTCTCGCCGGCGATCTCGCTGAGCTCGCGGGCGATGCGCACCACATGCGCGGCGTACTCACCGCCGCGCAGGGCGACACTCCTCGTCGGGGTTGCCGTTCTTCGGTCCGGTGACGACGACGACGCCGGCGAACCCGCCTTCACCGAGCTGACCGCGCAGCACCTGGGCCGCGGCGCTGTGGTCGCCGTGCTGCGGCCAGAACATCGTCGTGCATTCGGCGCCGTGCAGCTTCAACGCATCGGTCAACCCCGTCGCCAGCAGATGGGCGGCATCGGAGGTGCTGATCAACAGCCAGGCACCGGCGTGGACGTGGTCTTCTTCCGGCAGCTCGCGCTGTTGCCATTCGATGGTCAGCAGCCGCTCGTTGAGCACGCGATTGCGGCTTTCGTTCTCGGACACCGTGGTTGCGAGCTGCAACCCACGCACCGTCAGCAGGACCGCCCCGTGCTCGTCCAGCACGTCGAGGTCGGCCTCCGCTACAACGCCGGGGGCGGAGGTCCCAGCGGCAAGGGTCACCCGCCCCAAGCAGTAGCGGGCGTTGCGGGTAGGGCCGTAGGCGCGCAGCCGGCGCACACCGATCGGCAACAGTGGTCCGCCTCTGCCAGCGCCGTCAGCGCCGCCCGCGCCGTCGAGGGCAGGATGCGCCGTCAGGGACTGGAAACACGCGTCGAGCAGCGCGGGATGGGCAGCGTAGGCCGCTTGCTGCGACCGGATCGAACCGGGGGGCCCCACCTCGGCCAGCACCGTGCTGACGGTCTCGTCGGCGATGTGGGCGACCGCCAGGCCGGTGAACGCAGGACCGAGGTGCACACCGCGCTCGTCGAACCGCTGCCGCAGCTCGGCGCCTTCGACGCGACGCGGGTGCGCCGCCAGCAGCGCGGCGATGTCCAGTGCGGGTGGCTGGTCGTCCGCGGTGACGGCATGCAGCTCGGCGCTGGCCCGTTGCTTTCGTTCGCCCTGCTGCTGGGTCTGGACCGTGAAGGTGACGACGCCGGGAGCGTCGACCGAGGCGACGGCGCTGGACGGGATCTCGGCATCCAGCGACAGCATCGGCTCGAAGTGGACATCGCGGACCTCGGAGTCCTCGCCCACGACGGTGCGGGCCGCGGCCAACGCCATCTCGCAGTAGACGGCGCCGGGAAGCGTGGCGGCCTCGTCGATTTGATAATCGGCCAGCCATGGCTGCGCCGCGGTGCCGAGCTGCGCCTGCCACACGTGGCGCTCCGGGTCCTCGGGCAGGCGCACATGCGCGCCCAGCAGCGGATGGGCTGCGACCGTGCGACCCGCCCTGCGCCGGGGAGTCCTGCGCGTCGCGGGCGATGAGCAGCTTGCGGTGCGTCCACGCCGGCAGCGGCGCATCCACCAGGCGCCCACCCGGGTACAGCACCGAGAAGTCCACCGCGGCGCCCGCGCTGTGCAGATCCGCCAACAGACCGCGCGGCCCGAGCGGCGGCATGCCCGCCAGACCGGCGACCTGGACACCGATGGTGGCCGCCGTCTGCTCGATAGCGTCGATCAGTTGCGGTTGCGGGGCCAGTTCGGCGAAGACCCGGTGGCCGTCTTCCACCGCCGCCTGCGCGGCCGCGGCGAACCGCACGGTGTGCCGCACGTTGTCCACCCAATAACCGGCATTGCAGACCGGCCGCTCCCGCGGGTCGAACAGGTTCGTCGAATAAAACGGTATCCGCGGTGCCGTCGGGCTGATGTCGGCCAGTGCCTCGGATAGCTCGTCGAGGATCGGGTCGACGTGTGGGGAGTTCGCCGCGACCTCGACGGCCGTCTCGCGTGCCACCACGCCGCGCTGCTCCCACGCGGTGACGAGTTCGCGCACCGCCGCGGCGGGCCCGGCGATCACCGTGGACTGCGGGGCGGCCACCACGGCGATGACGACGTCGTCATCGTCGCGGGTCATCAGCTCAGAAAGCACTTGATCGGCGGGCAGTTCCACCGACGCCATCGCACCGGCACCGGCCATCCGCGACATCAGCGCCGACCGGCGGCAGACGACGCGCAACCCGTCTTCCAGTGACAGTGCTCCAGCGACGACGGCGGCCGCCACCTCGCCCGCCGAATGGCCGAGGACCGCGGCCGGGCGCACGCCGTACGACTGCTCCATGGTGGCGGCCAGCGCGACCTGCATGGTGAACAGGATCGGTTCCGCCCGGTCGATCCCGGTCATGGTTTGCGGCCCGGTGATCGCCTCGGTCACCGAGAATCCGGATTCCGCGGCGATCAGCGGTTCGGCTTGCGCGACGGTCGCGGCGAACACCGGTTCGTTGGCCAGCAGGTCGGCGCCCAGCCCGGACCACTGCGTACCTTCCCCGGAGAACACCCAAACCGGGCCGCGGTCGTCTTGGCCCACCGCGGCGCGATACGAAGCAGATTGATCTGAGCCGTCGGCGACCTTGCGCAGCGCGCTGGTCAGCTCGGGGAGATCGCCGGCGACCAGCGCGGTGCGCACCGGCCGATACCCGCGCCGCCGCGCCAAGGTGTACGCCAGGTCGGACAGCGCCACCGAATCCGCACGCTTCTCCACCCAATCGGCGAGTCGGCGCGACGTCTCGCGCAGCCCGTCTCCGGAGGTGGAGGACAGCGCGAACAGCAGCGGACCCTGTGTGGCGGGTTCGGTCGGGGCCTCTTCCGTATCGGGCGCTTGTTCGAGAATCGCGTGCACGTTTGTTCCCGACAGCCCGTACGACGACACGGCCGCTCGCCGGGGATTGGTGTCAGTCGCGGGCCAGGGTGCTGGCTGCTCCGGCACAACGAGTCCGGTCTCGATCCGGGCGAGGTCGTCGGGCAGCCGGGTGAAGTGCAGCATCGGCGGCACCACGCCTTGGCGCAGCGAAAGGATCGCCTTGGTCAGGGCGACCGCGCCCGCCGCGGAATCGGCGTGGCCGGCATTGCTCTTGACCGATCCGAGCACGCAGTTGTTGCCGGCGGCGCCATACACCTGCGCCAGGCTCGCGAACTCGATCGCGTCACCGCCCGGGGTACCGGCGCCATCCGCCTCGACCATGCCTACCGTGTCGGCGTCCACCCCTGCCGCGGCCAAAGCCGCCCGGTACACCGCGACCTGGGCGTCAGGCGATGGCGTCGCAAAACTCTCACTGTTGCCGTCCTGATTGGCGGCGGTGCCGCGCAGCACGGCAAGGATGCGGTCGCCGTCGCGCTGCGCGTCCGGGAGTCGCTTGAGCAACACCATCGCGCAAGCCTCGGAACGCACGTACCCGTCGGCGCCGACATCGAACGTCCGGCAGCGGCCCGTTGGCGAAAGCATGCCCCGGCCCGACATCGAGGTGAATGTGCGCGGGTCCAGCATCACCGTGCAGCCGCCGGCCAGGGCGAGATCGCTTTCGCCGTCGTGCAGACTGCGGCAAGCCATGTGAACCGCGAGCAAGCTCGACGAGCCCGCCGTGTCCACGGTCAGCGCCGGGCCGCGCAGCCCCAGGGTGTGGGCGATCCGTCCGGAAGCCAGGCTGGCGGCCGAGCCGCTGAAGCCGTACATCTGGCCGAGGGCGCCTGCGTCGGCGGCGAGGAATGCGTAGTCGGAGTGGGACAGCCCGACGAACACGCCCCCCTGCGAGCCGGCCAGCGACTTGGGCGCCAGACCCGCGTGCTCCACCGCCTCCCACGAGACTTCCAGCAGCAAACGGTGCTGCGGATCCAGCGCGGCCGCCTCGCGCTCGCCGATCCCGAAGAATTCGGGGTCGAAGCCCGCCACGTCGTCGAGGAAACCGCCCCACCGCGACACCGACCGGTCGGGCACGCCGGGCTCGGGGTCGTAGTAGCTGTCGGCGTCCCACCGCTCGGCGGGAATTTCGCTGACCAGGTCCTCGCCCCGCAGAACTGCTTCCCACAGCGCCTCTGGCGAATCGATGCCTTGGGGGAGCCGACACGCCATGCCGATGACAGCAATCGGGCGTCACAGGTTTCCTATTGACGGCAGCTCACCTCTTCTCGCCCGTGCTTCAAGGAGACTATTGTCGGATTTCAACCCGGGATGGGAACGCGGCAGCTCCGCAGGTCGACCCACTTTGCCCCCAGCATCGAAGCCAAAACTTCAATGCTGAAGTCCTCAGCAGCGTAACCCGTCGACTGTACGCGTGTCAGAAAAATCGTGCGGACGTACCAAAATTTTGCCGGGGATAGCAGCCAGACCACCTCGTGCCGGTTC
This sequence comes from uncultured Actinomycetota bacterium, assembly GCA_963708995.1. GTDB lineage: Bacteria > Actinomycetota > Actinomycetes > Mycobacteriales > Mycobacteriaceae > Mycobacterium. The sequence continues at coordinate 42,818 of CAVPUR010000012.1, read as the reverse complement.
AGCTCGGGCTCCGCCGCACCCGCGAGGCATAGCTACAGTTAGGGTTGGCTAACTGGTTTAGGACCTGTGAGGAAGGTCATACTTCAGCGATGAAGCCGGATTATGACGTCCTGATCATCGGTTCGGGTTTCGGGGGCAGCGTCAGCGCCCTGCGGCTGACCGAAAAGGGCTACCGCGTAGGCGTATTGGAGGCCGGCCGGCGCTTCTCGGACGAGGAGTTCGCCAAGACGTCCTGGGATCTGCGCAAGTTTCTGTGGGCACCGAGGCTGGGCTGCTACGGCATCCAGCGGATCCACCCGCTGCGCAACGTGATGATCCTGGCCGGCGCCGGAGTAGGCGGCGGTTCGCTGAACTACGCCAACACGCTGTATGTGCCACCGGACCCGTTCTTCGCCGACCAGCAGTGGTCGCACATCACCGACTGGCGCAGCGAACTGGCGCCGCATTACGACCAGGCGCAGCGGATGCTGGGCGTGGTTTTCAACCCGACGTTCACCGACGCGGACCGCATCGTTAAAGAGGTCGCCGACGAGATGGGCTTCGGTGACACGTTCGTGCCGACGCCGGTCGGGGTGTTCTTCGGCCCGGACGGCACCCAGACGCCGGGCAAGACCGTGCCCGACCCGTATTTCGGCGGCGCGGGTCCGGCGCGCACCGGCTGCCTGGAATGCGGTTGCTGCATGACGGGCTGTCGCTACGGCGCCAAGAACACACTGCTGAAGAACTACCTTGGCCTCGCGGAATCGGCTGGTGCACAGGTGATTCCGATGACGACGGTGAAGGGATTCGAGCAGCGGCCCGACGGACTGTGGGAGGTGCGCACCGTCCGCACCGGCAGCTGGCTACGCAGGGATAGGCGCACGTTCACCGCGTCGCACCTGATTCTGGCCGCGGGCACCTGGGGAACCCAGCATCTGCTGTTCAAGATGCGGGATAAAGGCAAGCTGGCGCGGCTGTCCCAACAGCTGGGGGTGTTGACGCGGACCAACTCCGAGTCGATCGTGGGTGCCGCGACGCTGGACGTCGCGCCGGATCTGGATCTGACCCACGGGGTGGCGATCACGTCGTCGATCCATCCGACGCCGGACACGCACATCGAGCCCGTCCGGTACGGCAAGGGATCCAACGCCATGGGGTTGCTGCAGACCCTGATGACCGACGGCGGCTGGGCCCAAGGGCACCGACGTGCCGCGCTGGAAGCAGTTGCTGGAGCAGGCCCGCGAAGACCCTCGCGGCTTACTGCGGATGATCAATGTCCACCAGTGGAGCGAGCGCACGCTGATCGCGTTGGTGATGCAGCACCTGGACAACTCGATCACCACGTTCACCAAGCGCGGGAAGCTGGGTATCCGCTGGTACACCAGCAAACAGGGGCACGGCGAGCCGAACCCGTCCTGGATCCCGGTCGGCAACGCGGTCACCCGCCGCATCGCCGACAAGATCGACGGGGTGGCCGGCGGCACCTGGGGTGAGCTGTTCAACATCCCGCTGACCGCGCACTTCCTCGGCGGCGCGGTGATCGGCGACAGCCCCGAGCACGGCGTCATCGACCCGTATCACCGGGTCTACGGCTACCCGACCATGTTCGTGGTGGACGGAGCCGCGATCTCGGCGAACCTGGGCGTCAACCCGTCGCTGTCCATCACCGCCCAAGCCGAGCGGGCCGCCTCGCTGTGGCCGAACAAGGGCGAGAACGACCTGCGGCCGCTGCAGGGCGATACCTACCGCCCGCTGGCGCCGATCGCACCGGAGCACCCGGTGGTGCCCGCGGACGCGCCCGGCGCCTTGCGCTGGCTGCCGATCGACCCGGTCAGTTCGGCGAGCTAGCTCGCCAGTACCTCGAGCGGTGCGCCGTTGAGGACCCGGCTGCGTTCGCCGTGCACGTTGACGGGCACATCGCCCATCAGGGTGACGCGGTGCATCAGTCGCGGCTGGTTGTCGTAGTCGTCGACGGCTCGGTGCTGCGTCGCCCGGTTATCCCAGATGGCAACGTCGCCCTGCTCCCAATTCCAGCGAACCGTGTTCTCCGGCAAGGTGATTCGGCGTTGTAGCAATTCGAATAGCACGTCGGATTCGTGGCTGTCCAGGCCGACGAAGTTGCGCACGAAGTCGCCCGCCAGCAGCGTGCGCTCACCGGTCTCCGGGTGCACGCGCACCACCGGATGTTCGGTCCGGTAATCCGCCTTCTCGAAGGCCTGCCGGAAGGCCCGCTGCGCGTCGGTCATCGACACCACCGCTTCTTCGGTCACGTAGTCGTAGCGGTTGCTGTGCACCGCCCACAGGTTCTCGACGAGGCACTTGAGCGGTTCCGGCAGCTGCTCGTAGGCGGCCGCGGTCGAGGCCCACAGCGTCGACCCGCCGTAGCTGGGCAGGGTGATCGCGCGCAGGATCGAGGCCGCCGGGTAGTTCGCGGCGAACGTGACGTCGGTGTGCCAGCGGTTGGCCTTGCCGTATTCGGAGTTGATGGGGGTGATGACCGGCGCGTTCTTGGCGGCCAGCACCGAAGCGGCGGGGTGGCCGATCGGCGTGCCCAGCAGGCTGGCGAACGCGAGCTGCTGCTGGTCATCGAGGTGGTGCTGATCGCGGAAGAAGATCACCTTGTGCGTCAGCAGCGCGTCGCGGATCTCGCCGACTGTCGCGGGGTCGAGGTCGCCGCGAAGTTGAACCCCGTCAACCCGGGCGCCGATGCGGCTGCCCAGCTTGGTGATGGTTACCTGGTCTGTCATCTCTGTTCCTTTGGGAGAGGTCAGGTGTAGTCAACTGACTACATTATCGGCTATTGTAGTCACATGGCTACACGTTCGGCAACCAGCCGCAAAAAAACGCCCACCGGGCGCGAAGAGGTGGCGGCGGCGATCTTGGAGGCCGCCACCGACCTGTTCGCCGAGCGCGGTCCGGCCGCGACGTCGATCCGCGACATCGCCGCCAGGTCGAAGGTCAACCACGGGCTGGTGTTTCGGCACTTCGGCACCAAGGACCAGCTGGTCGGTGCGGTGCTCGATCACCTGGGCACGGCCTCGACGACCTTGCGGCGAAACGATGCGGAGCCCGCGGAGCTGCAGCGATCCATGGACCGGCATATGCGGGTCATCGCCCGCGCGTTGCTCGACGGGTATCCGGTGGGACAGCTGCAGACGCAGTTTCCGGGTATGTGGGAGCTGCTCGACGCAGTCCGCCCGCGCCACACCGACGACCGCAGCGCGCGGCTGGCCCTCGCCAATGCCGCTGCGCTGCAATTCGGTTGGCGGCTGTTCGAGCCTTTCCTGCGCGCCTCGACGGGTCTCGACGAGCTGACGGACGAGGAATTGCGCGAGGCCGTCGGTGCCGAGGTGGCCCGTATCGTCGAACCCCACTGACGAGACGGTGCGCTAGCTGCGGCGCAAGAATTCCTAAATAGCCCTAAATGGCGGACGCCCGCGACAGTGACCGGCGGTGCAGCGGCTCGCGGCCGGGCGGCTGGGGCGGTGGCGGCAGTAGCGGCTTGCGCGGCCGCACCTCGATGGTCGTCGGCGAATCCGCATTCAGCTCGATGTCCTCGCCGGCATGCCGGATGGTCAGCTCGGCCCCCGGACCGTCGCGCAGGGTATAGGTGACGTCGGAGTGATTGGCGTCGACGGTGACCCGGAATCCGCGCCAGCGCAGCCGGAACCGCAGCCGCGCAATGCCATCGGGCAGCTGGGGATCCACGGACAGGATGCCCTCGTCGTCGCGCAGCCCACCGAAACCCCCGACCAGCGCGGTCCAGGCGCCGGCCAGCGAGGCCATGTGCAACCCGTCTCGAGTGTTGCTGTGCAGGTCGCGCAGGTCGATCAGCCCGGCCTCGTAGGCATAGTCGTGAGCGAGCTCCATGTGGCCGACCTCGGCGCACATGACTGCCTGCGTGCAGGCCGACAGCGACGAGTCGCGCACCATGCGCCGCTCGTAGTAGTCGACGTTGCGAGCCTTCTGGTCGGACGTGAACGCGTGGCTCTGCCACTGCATCGCCAGCACCAGGTCGGCCTGCTTGATCACCTGTGCGGGATAAAGCCGCACATACGCCTCGTGCATCAGCAGCGGATAGGTGGCGTTGGTTTCGAAATCCCACTCCGCGAACGTGGTAAAGCCCTCGCACTGCTGATGGACACCCAGCCCCTCGTCGTAGGGGATATTGACCGCGGCGGCCGCATCGCGCCAGCAGGCCATTTCTTCGGTGGTCACGCCCAGCTGTCCTGCCTTATCGGGATCGCGGACGCAGGCATCGGCGGCGGTGACCAGGTTGTGCGCCGCCATCAGGTTCGTGAAGACGTTGTCGCGGACGATCGCGGTGTATTCGTCGGGACCGGTGACCCCGTCGAGGTGCCAGGCGCCATGGCGGTCGTGGTGCCCGAGCGACATCCACAGCCGGGCGGTCTCGATCAACACGGTAAGGCCACAGTCCTTTTCGAGCGACTGATCGCCGGTCACGATGCGGTAGCGCTCGAAGGCCATCGCGATGTCGGCGTTGATGTGCCAGGCCGCGGTACCCGCCGGCCAGTAGGCCGAGCACTCCTGTCCGCGGATGGTCCGCCACGGGAAAGCGGCACCCTCGAGGCCGAGTTCGGCCGCCCGCTCCCGGGCGAGGTCCAATGTCGAGGCGCGCCAGCGCAGCGCGTCGGCTACCGCGTGCGGCAGGGTGTAGGTCAGCACCGGGAGCACGAAACCTTCGGTGTCCCAGAAGGCGTGGCCGTCGTAGCCGGTCCCGGTGAGTCCCTTGCTGGGGATCGCGCGTCCTTCGGAGCGCGCACTGGCCTGCACCAAGTGAAAGAGCCCGAACCGCACGGCTTGCTGGGATTCCGCGTCGCCTTCGACCTCGACGTCCGCGTTCTCCCAGAAGTCGTCGAGGTACTTGCGTTGGGAGTCCAGCAGGGCTTCCCACCCGCTGTAGCGCGCGCTGTGCAGTGCCGCGGCGGCTTGGTCGCGCAGTGCCGGTCGGGAGCGCAGACTCGACCAGCCATAGGCGATGTATTTGACGATGCGCAGCTTCTGTCCCGGGCGCAGCCCGCAGATCACTGTCGTCCGCGCCAGGTCCGCGCGGGCATCGGTGGTGAACTCCACTCGCCCCGGCACGTCGATTTCGTGGTCCATCGCGGCGGCCATCATCAGCGCGCTGGCCCGGGTCCGGTGCATGAGAAGTGCTCCGGTTTCCGTGTTTTCGTGGTCGACGGCTTCCAGCGGGTTGCCCAGGATGGCCGCGACCCGCGGGTCGGCCGAGGTTTGTGGCTGGTCCTCGTTGGTGACGAGCTCGGATTGCACGGTCACGCGGACGAATTCCTCGACGGCCTCGACGCAGTACTCGATGGCCGCGACACTGCGCTGGGCCAGCGACACCAGCCGGGTGGACGTCACTTTGATCTGCTTGCCCGACGGCGAGCTCCAGTGGGCGTTGCGGGTCAGCGTCCCGGCGCGCATGTCGAGGACGCGCTCGTGGGAGAGCAGTTTGCCGTACCGGACGTCGAACGGCTCGTCGCCGACTAGCAGGCGAATGATCTTGCCGTTGGTGACGTCGACGACGGTCTGGCCGGCCTCCGGATAGCCGAACCCGGCCTCGGCGTACGGCAGCGGCCGGATTTCGTAGAAGGAATTCAGGTAGGTGCCGGGCAGGCCGTGCGGTTCGCCCTCGTCGAGGTTGCCGCGCAACCCAATGTGCCCGTTGGCCAAGGCGAACAGCGATTCGGACTGGGCTATCACATTCAGATCGAGGCGCGTCTCGCGGACCAGCCATGGTTCGACCGGGAACGCATCCTGGGTGATCACGACTGCAGCAATTCTGCGAGGTCGGTCACCACCACGTTGGCGCCGCTGCGGCGCAAGGCCTCGGCCTGGCCCACTCTGTCTACGCCCACCACGTAGCCGAAGTTACCGGCATGGCCGGCCTCCACGCCGGATAATGCGTCCTCGAACACGGCCGCCGCGTCGGGGGGCACATCGAGCAGTTGCGCCCCGCGCAGATAGGAATCGGGGGCCGGCTTGCCCTTGATGTGCTCCTCGCGCAGCGTGATGCCGTCCACCCGTTGCTGGATGAACCGGTCCAGACCGGTGATCTCGAGCACGTCGCGGGTGTTGGCGCTCGAGGAGACCACGGCGATGCCGAGACCCGCGGCCGAGACCGCCTCCAGATAGCGGCGCGAGCCGTCGAACACCTCGACGCCGTCCTTCTCCAGGACCTTCTGGAACATGTCGTTCTTGCGGTTGCCCAGGCCGTATATCGTCTCGGCGTCGCCGGAGTCATCGGGATTGCCATCGGGTAGTTGGATTCCCCGGCTGTCGAGAAACGACTGGACCCCGTCTTCGCGCTTCTTGCCGTCTACGTATTTGCGGTAGTCCGCGGTCGGATCAAACGGGACGAACTTGTCGCCGGTGCGTTCGGCCCGCTCGGAGAGATAGGCGTCGAACATGGCCTTCCACGCCTTGGTATGCACGCTGGCGGTATCGGTGAGCACGCCGTCGAGGTCGAACAGGCAGGCGCGCACCTTGTCTGGCAGACCCAGCACGGGGACCTCACTTTCTCGAGTAGTCCGATGTTAAGTTTTACACTGCCCGTCTTCGGTGCTCTGCCTTAAGCAAGGTGTTCCGTCGTGCGCCCTGAAACTTTTCGCCGCTCGACGTTGTCCCGTAGAAAACGGCCCATCTCAGTGATGTTGGCGCAGAGCAGAATCCGGTCGATCATGCCCAGTTGGCTCAGTACCCTGGCCTGGTCAGTAGATCCGTTCGCTTTCGATCAGGTCGCCACGGAACTTCACGATGACGACAGTTGGTACTTCCACCGTTTTGTCGGTCGGCGCCAGTCCCGGCAAGCTGTTGGCTGCCAATCGCGATCGCACATAGTTGGTCAGTATCGGTGACGAGGGGCCGGCTTAGCCGCCGCAGTAAGCGAGTAGGGCGACCCAAGCGGCATTGGCCAACATCGACACGTTGGCAGCTGAAATCCTCTCGGCCGTAACCAAACAATCGTCAGTTATCGCAGCCTCATTTAACCGGGTCGACCGGCTGCTCGGAACTGCCGAGGACAAATTGAGTTGGCTGCGAGCACTGCTCCGTCATCTCCCCTCGATGAAGGTGGCTCGAAGCCGGCTGACCGGACAGGGACCCATCGCGAACCCGAAACGATTGAGAAGAACTCCGGCGCATGGAATCTGGACCGCACTCTGGGTCTGCCTGTCTTTCACTGGGGCCAGCGCACCCACGCCACCGAGCACAATGCGCAAAAGCTCAAAATCGCTTGTTCCGTGGCTATTGCGCACAAGCGAGTCACGGCCGCTGCCAATCAATAGCCTTCGAGCGCAAGAGGTGTCGGATTCGTTCCCGACATCGACACCGACAAGGAGGCAACAATGTTCGCTCGGCCATATCCGACTACGGCATCTCCCGCGTACCGTTCGACAACGTCCTTGCCCACCCCGGGCGGTGGCCGTCTCGACAGCACTGCTGCGCGTCCGCACCGATTGGACGCGAGACGCGATGGCTATGCCGAGCGAACGGTTATCACGAGTGACGGCGTACGGCTGGCGGTCCGCGACTACGGCTCTGCCGGTGCTCGCGACCACACGGTCGTCCTGCTGCACGGTCTTTGTCTGACACAGACGAGCTGGGCACTCCAAGTCCGCCACCTGGTGCGTCGGTGGGGTAACAGCATACGAATCATCACCTACGATCACCGCGGCCACGGCCGTTCGGCCGGTGCAGAAATGGACACCTACCGGATCGACCGACTCGCTGCTGACCTCGCCGAGGTACTGGCCGTTCTGAAGGTCACGGGCCCGCTCACGATGGCGGGACACTCGATGGGCGGAATGACAGCGCTGGCATACCTCGGCCGTCCCGCCGAGGATCGTCCGGTGGAACCGGACGGCCTCGTCCTGGTTGCCACCGCGGCTGGCCGGCTCTCCGAGCGAGGGCTCGGCCGTTTGCTGGCCACCCGCGCCACAGGGATGCTGTTCGATGCCGTTAACCGCATGCCCCGTCGCATGGACGAGGTGATCCATGGTCTCGTGCGGCCGGTCAGCAAAGGCCTAAGCAGATATGCCAGCGCCGCGCGGAGCGGCGCCGCCGCAGTCGCAGCGTCCGCCCTCGATACAAACTCTTTGACGACTGCAGCCGGCTTCCTTCCCAGCCTGAAGGAATACGACGAGTACCACACGCTCGCCTCCGTTGCCGCAAAGACAATCGTCATCAGCGGCGGAGCGGACATGACGACCCCGGCCGAGCACGCACGCGACATGGTCGCCGCAATCCCGGGGGCTACCCATCTGCATTGCCCCGCCGGTGGGCACATGCTTCTCGAGGAGGAATCAGACTGCGTCAGCAACGCAATCGACGGCGTGATGGGCATGGACCGCCGATCCGCGCGTACGGCCCCTTCGCAATGTTTGCGCGCCGCTGTCTGAGTGGAGTCGCAGCGCGCCAGGCAGCCGATTGTGCGCTTCCGTCCGGCCTGAAATCGCGAGTGAGCACAATGCGCAAAACTTCGAAATCGTCGCTTATTCCGACTATCGCCTACAAGAGCGACATCGCTGTAAGCCCGCCGTAAGTTCTAAATCAACAAATAACTGAACACGCCGCACGATCGCAGCGGGAAAAAGATTCACCCGATCGCGACGAACCATTCGCGATTAGCCGTTCCGCCATTCTAACGCCGCGCAATAAACGTCGGCATCACACGGACAAGGATTAAGGAAATGGTCGCACTGGGCAGCATCACCGGATGGCAGCCGGCAGACGGTTTGGTTACGACTTGGATGGCCTCACCCGCGGCACGCGAAGCGGCTCGGAATGCGCGGCGAAGCGATCTACCACCGAGCTACCAGAGGCGGCAGCACCTCCAGGCAGCCCACGAATACAAGGCGAGGGGCATGCAGCTACCACGCCTCATGGTCGTGGCGTGGGATATACCCGGCGTGTGTGACATTCCGGCGATGACGGCAACGATCAACGCGCACGTGCGTCGTCACGATGCCTATCACGATTGGTTCCAATTCGAAAACGGCGCCTTTGTCCGTGGGACGATCGACAATCCCGAGGTCATCGAATTTGCCCCTACGAATTTCGGACATATGCACGCTGAACAAATACGCACGCACGCGTTATCGACGACGCCGGAGACACTTGAGTGGGACTGCTTCACATTTGGCATCGTCCAGCACAGTGACTATTTCACGTTCTACGCCAGTGTCGACCATCTCCACATCGACGGTATGTCGGCCGGCCTGATCTTCGTCGACATCCACTTGATGTACCAGGATCTGTCAAAGGCCGTGCATCGACCCAGCATGTTTCCGCAGGTCGCGAGCTACCGCAGCTACGCGGCACGGCAGCGCAACAAGGTGACGAGCCTGACCCTGTCGTCGCCTGAGATCAGGGACTGGATCGAGTTCGCGCAGGACACCGACGGCGACTGGCCGAAATTCCCGCTACCGGTCGGTGACACGTGGACCAATAACAAAGGCGACTTCCTGACGGTCGACTTGTTGGACGATGTCGAGACGGAGTCTTTCGACACCGCATGCACCGAGGCCGGTGTTCGGTTCAGCGGGGGTGTTCTGGCGTGCGCAGCGCTGGCCGACCACGAGTTGACCGGTACCGAGACATACCACGGATTCACACCATCCGACACGCGGATGCCTGGCATCGACACGATGACTGTGGGTTGGTTCGCCAGCCTGATTCCGATCACCGTGCCGACGGGCATCTGCTCGTTTCCCGCGGCGGCCCGGGCTGCGCAGAAATCGTTCGATGACGCCAAACACCTTGCCAGCGTGCCGATTAAACGAGTCCTCGAGCTGGCGGCCCAGCACCGACTGGGGATCAATCCGCCATCGCCTCACGCAATGATGGTGTCCTTCATGGATTTACGCAAAATACCCCTCGCCGCATTATTTGGCGAGACCAATTTCGGTACCTACGGCGACAATTTGTCGCACGGTGGGATCAACTTGTGGATCAACCGCCACGCTGACAAAACCACAGCGACGATCTCCTTTCCGGATAACCCCATCGCGCGTGAGTCGGTGCATCGCTACATCGCGGCGTTGACCCAGGCGTTCGCGCGCGTCAACACCACCTCGGACTGGGTGAGTGCGGTTGCAGACCATGCGAACTCGGGGCATCGGCATACCTGTTCTCAGCCACTAACAACGAAGGGACCTTAGGAAAATGAGCAACGTACTCGATCTGGTCGACCAGACCTTCTTTCGCATCGAGCGGGCGGCCGGGGTCACCAACGTGATTCAGTGTGTTTGGGTTTATGACCGCCCGGTCGGCATCGACGGACTGCGCCAGTTCCATCACAACCTTCAGCGGGGACGGTTATGCCGCCGCATCGAACGCTCACCCTTGCCATTCGGCCGCCATCGCTGGGTCTCGCCCGGCGGTCAGCCCGAACTCGAGATCGTCGAGAGCCCCAGATCGCGCGAAGAATTCGACGCGTGGCTCAATGAGCAGGCCAACACCCGCATCGATCCCGAGCACGGACCCGGATGGCACCTCGCGGTGCTGCCCTTCATCGACGGCGGCGCAGGGTGTGAGCTTGGTCGCCTCACATTGCCTTACCGACGGCGTCGGGTTGTGCGAGGCGGTGGCAGACGCGGCCTGCCGGCTACGACAACGCAATGAGCTGGCCTGCTGCCGGGTCACGCCCGCGCTGGCAGGCCCTGCGGGAGGACGCCCGCCAAACCGTGCGGGACATCCCCGGATCGGCCGCGCCGTCGCCGCCGCAGCACGATTTGTCCGGCATAACCTCGGCCGTGCGGGATCTGCTACCCCGACACCCGCGCCGGCCGCCGGAGCCGACGAGCGCATCACTGCCCCCAACGGCAACGATCTTCGTCGATGCCGACGAGTGGGACGCCCGCGCACACTCACTCGGAGGGACCAGCAACACCCTTCTCGAGGCATTGGCCGCCCGCCTCGCACAACGAGTGGGACGGGTCACCGCAGACGGGTCAGTCACCTTGACGATGCCCGTCAACCAGCGCACCGCCGGCGACACCCGTGCCAACGCGATCACGAACGTCGACATCACGGTCGACCCTGCACCCGCAACGACGGACCTGCGCGAGATCCGGGCAGCAACAAAGCAAGCACTGATCCGCTCTCAGGAGCAGCCCGACGAACGGTGGACACTGCTGCCGCTCGTTCCCCTGGTGCCTCAGCGCCTCGGCCAGCTCTGGGTCGGCGTGGCCTCTAACAGTGCGACCAGTGTGGGCGCATCCAACGTCGGTGTGGTCAACCCGGCCGTCAACCGGCCAGACGGCACAGATGCCGACCACTTCGCCATGAGGTCGCTCGGCCTGGGTATGACCACGACGACGATGCACCAGCTCGGCGGAATGCTGTTCTTGCTCTCCGGAAGGGCGCAGGGACGGGTCTTCGTCTCGATCGTTGCGTATCAGCCGGACCGCCCCAACTCGAACGACCACCTACAACAGCGCCTTTCGAGCGTTCTGAGCGAATTCTCGCTCACCGCCACGATCGGCTGGCCATGCAATGAGCCTGTGGGGGCGCGGTAGGCATCACCCGCTGCGGTAGGCCGGAAGCCGCGCGATGCCGAACGGCCGATCGGCGCTGCTCGAAGCTGATGACCCTGGTGTCGCGGGTAAGCACAATGCGCAAAACCACGAAATCGTCGCTTATTCCGACTATCGCTTACAAGCGCGACAGAGGGGCAAGCGGAGCCGTAATTTTGGGTTCAACGAATAAAGGAATACGTCGCAAGATCTACTGCGGGAACAGAATTCACACTAGCGCCAATAGTCATTCACGAACATCCGTTCTCGCCATGGATGACATTGCCCACCAAGCGAATTCGGATGAGCAGTACCCCATAGGCGAGTAACAAGAAAGGCGTTAGAAATGAGCAACGTACTTGACCTGGTCGACCAGACCTTCTTTCGCCTCGAGGGGGCGGCCGGAGTCGGGCAGTCTGTCTGGGTATATAACCGCCCGGTCGACATCGACGGACTGCGCCTGCTCCATCACCATCTGCAGCGGGGGCGGTTATCCCGCCGCATCGAACGCTCACCGTTGCCGTTCGGGCGCGCATCGCTGGGTCACGCCCAGCAATCACTCCGACCTCGAGATCGCGGCGCCTAGGCCGCGCGAAGAATTCGAAGCCTGGCTCAACGAGCAGGCCAACACCCCCCTCGATGCCGAGCACGGGCCCGGATGGCACCTCGCGGTGCTCCCCTTCACCGGCGGCGGCGCGGGGGTGAGCCTAGTCCTCACACATTGCATCACGGACGGCGGCGGAGGGGCCTTGGCGGTGGTGGAAGCGGCTTGTGGCTACGATCACCCACTCGACTGGCCTGCTGCCGGGTCACGCCCGCGGTGGCGAGCACTGCGCGAGGATGCCCGCCAAACCGTGCGCGACATCCCCGCTATCCGCCGAGCCGTCGTCGCCGCAGCGCGATTCGCCCGGGCTGACCGCGGCAGCGCCGTATCAGCCGCTTCGCCCGTTTCAAAGCCACCTGCGCCGAGCGCCGGAGCCGACGAAATCATCACGCTCCCAACCGCAACGATCTTTCTCGATGCCGAGGAGTGGGACACCCGCGCACACGCACTCGAAGGGACCAGCAACACCCTGTTCGCGGGATTGGCGGCCCGCCTCGCCCAGCGACTGGGACGAGTCGCCGCAGACGGCTCGGTCACCTTGGCGGTACCCGTCAACGAGCGCACTGCGGACGATACCCGCGCCAACGCGATCACGATGCTCGACATCACGGTCGACCCTGCACCCGTGACGACGGACCTGCGCCAGATCCGGGCCGCAACCAAGCAAGCGCTGATCCGACACCGGGAGGTGCCCGACGAACGGCAGACACTGCTGCCCCTGGTTCCCCTGCTGCCCCGGCGGCTCGCCAGACGAATGGTCGCCGTGGCCACCGGCGGCGCGACCAACATCGCTGTCCCATCCAACCTCGGCACGGCCCCCCCGGCCGTCAACCAGCCAGACGGCACAGACGCCGACTACGTCGCCGTGCGGTTTCTCTACCCGGGCATGACCAAGGCGACGGTGCACCAGCTCGGCGGGGTGCTGTCTTTGCACACGGGAAGGGTGGACCGACAGATCTTCGTCTCGGTCGTCGCCTATCAGCCGGACCGCCCCAACTCGAACGACCACCTACAACAGCACGTTTCGAGCGTTCTGCGGGAGTTCTCGCTCACCGCCACGACGGGCTGGCCATGCAATGAGCCAATGGCGGCGGCGCAGTAGGTAGGCGCGGGCAAGCGACAAGAAAAGGACCTTAGAAATGAGCAACGTACTCGACCTGTCGACCAGACCTTCTTTCTCGGCGAGCAAGCGACCGGAGTCACCATGCTGCTGCAGTGCGTCTGGGTCTATGACCGCGCGATCGATATCGACGGTCTGCGGCGGTTCCATCACCATCTTCAGCGGGGCCGGTTATCCCGCCGCATCGAACGCTCGCCCTTGCCGTTCGGCCGCCATCGCTGGGTCTCGCCCAGCGATCAGCCCGACCTCGAGATCGTCGCGACGCCTCGGCCGCGCGAAGAATTCGACGCCTGGCTCAGCGAGCAGGCCAACACCACCCTCGACGCCGAGCACGGACCCGGATGGCACCTCGCGGTGCTCCCCTTCACCGACGGCGGCGCAGGGGTGAGCTTGGTCATCTCGCATTGCCTCACCGACGCCGTCGGGTTGTGCGAGGCGTTGACGGACGCGGCTTCCGGCCGCCACGACCCCATCAACTGGCCCGCTGCCGGCTCGCGCCGGCGGTGGCGAGCGCTCCGCGAGGACGCCCGCCAAACCGCGCGCGACCTCCCCGGTATCGGCGGAGCCGTCGTCGCCGCAGCACGATTGGCCCGGCGTAACCGCGGCAGCGCGGGATCAACCGCCCTGCTAAATGCCGGGTCACCTGCGCCGCCCGCCGGAGCGCGACGAACGGATCACCCTCCCAACGGCGACGATCTTTGTCGATGCCGATGAGTGGGACGCCCGCGCACATTCACTGGGAGGGACCAGCAACACCCTTCTCGCGGGATTGGCGGCCCGCCTCGCCCAGCGAGTGGGCCGGGTCACCGCAGACGGCTCGGTCACCTTGGGTATGCCCGTCAACGTACGCACCGCCGGCGATACCCGCGCCAACGCAGTCACCAATGTCGACATCACGGTCGACCCCGAACCCGCGACGATGGACCTGCGCGAGATGCGGGCCGCAACAAAGCAAGCGCTGATCCGCTCTCAGGAGGTGCCCGACGAACGGTTGGCACTGCTGCCCTTCGTTCCGCTGTTGCCGCAGTGGCTGGCCAAGCGAATGGTCAGCCTGGCCACTAGCAGTGCGACCAGCGTCGTCTCGTCCAACCTCGGTGTGGTCAACCCGGCCGTCTACCGGCCAGACGGAACAGACGCCGACCACTTCGCGATAAAGGGTCTCCAACCCGGGTGTGACCAAGGCGACCATGCACCGCACCGGCGGAATTATGGCGTTGCTCTCGGGAAGAGTCGCATCGGACAGGTCTTCGTTTCGGTCCTTGCGTATCAGCCGGACCGCACCAACTCGAATGACGACTCTGCGAAAAGACCTTTCGAGCGCTCTGAGCGACTTCTCGCTCACCGCCACGACGGCTGGCCAGCAGTCCCGGGCCGAGGAGTTCGTCCGAGCTGCACGGCCATGCGAACACCGACTTATGACCGCCACGAACAATGACAGGAAAGGACCTTAAGAAAATGAACAACGTACTCGATCTGATCGACCAGAGCGCGTTTCTCGGCGAGCGAGCGACCGGAGCCACCAACCTGATGCAGTGCGTCTGGGTGTATAACCGCGCGATCGACATCGACGGTCTGCGCCAGTTCCATCACCATCTGCAGCAGGGGCGGTTGTCCCGCCGCATCGAACGCTCACCCTTGCCGTTCGGCCGCCATCGCTGGGTCTCGCCCAGCGGTCAGTCCGACCTCGAGATCGTCGCGACGCCTCGGCCGCGTGAAGAGTTCGATGCCTGGCTCAGCGAGCAGGCCAACACCCCCCTGGATGCCGAGCACGGACCCGGATGGCACCTGGCGGTGCTCCCGTTCACCGACGGCGGCGCGGGGCTGAGCTTCGTTATCTCACATTCCCTCATCGACGGCGTCGGGCTGTGCGAGGCGTTGGCGGACGCGGCTTTCGGCCGCCACGACCCGATCAGCTGGCCTGCTGCCGGGTCACGCCGGCGGCTGGCAAGCACTGCGCGAGGACGCCCGCCAAACCGCGCGCGACATCCCCGCTATCGGCCGCGCCGTCGTCGCCGCGGCACGATTCGCAAGGCGTAACCGCGGCGCTGACGGATCTGGCACCCAGCTGCCTAGCGCGCCGCGTTCGCCGTTCGTCGGAGCCCGACCAACGCGTCGCTCTCCCATAAGGCAACGATCTTCGTCGACGCCGACGAGTGGGACGCCCGCGCGCACTCACTCGGGGGGACCAGCAACGCGCTACTCGCGGGATTGGCGGCCCGCCTCGCCCAGCGAGTGGGACGGGTCGCCGGGGACGGCTCGGCCACCTTGGCGATACCCGTTAACGAGCGCACCGCCGGCGATACCCGCGCCAACGCCATCACAAGTGTCGACATCACGGTCGACCCCGCACCCGCGGCGACGGACCTGCGCGAGATCCGGGCCGCAATCAAGCAAGCGCTGATCCGCTCTCAGGAGGCCCCCGACGGACGGTTGGCACTGCTGCCCCTCGCTCCTCTGTTGCCGCAGTGGCTGGTCAGGCGAATGGTCAGCGTGGCCCTCGGCGGCGCGACGACCAGCGGATCATCCAACCTCGGTGCGGTCAACCCGGCCGCCAACCGGCCAGACGGCACAGACGCCGACTACTTCGCCACTCAAGTCGCTCCTCGACCGGCGGGGGCGACCGAGGCGACGATACACCGCACCGGCGGGCTGCTGGGGTTGCTCTCGGGAAGAGTGCACGGACAGGTCTTCGTCTCGGTCGTTGCGTATCAGCCTGGCCGCCCCAACTCGAATGACGACTTGCGGCAGCATATTTCGAGTGTTCTGAGCGACTTCTCGCTCACCGCCACGATCGGCTGGCCGTGCCCCGCGCCAGTGGGCGGGGCGGGGTAGACGCCCCCTCCGCTGGCGGGTGAGCACAATGCGCAAAACCGTGGAATCGTCGCTAATTCCGACTATCGCTTACAAGCGCGACACGGGTGCAAGCGGCGCCATAAGTTCGGTCTCGAACCAAATAACCGAAATACTCGCAAGCGATCTGCAGCGCGAGTAATCGGCGCGGTTCGCCAAAGGTCGAGGGAATCCTGGCTTTGCTCCCGCTCCTGCTTACCCAGCGCTTGACACACCAATGAAGGGTTTCACCATGTTCAAAAAGTCCGCCGCGCCCAAGACCTCCGCCGCTGCAAGACGCGCATCGGTGCGTTTTCGGTGTTGGGTCGCTTCGTCGTGCGTGCGCCCTGGCTCATCATCGCCGCCTGGATCGCTGTGGTCGCCGTGCTGGCCGTGGCCTTCCCCCCGCTGACGAAGGTGGTCGAAAGCCAGACACTACAGCCGCTGCCGCCCAAAGCCATGGCGGCGGCCGAGCAGATGGCCAAGGATTTCGGTGAATCCGCCCAGAACGTCCTGATTGTCGTACTCACCGACAATCGGGGTCTGCAACCTGGCGATGAGGACGCCTACCGCAAGCTCGCCGCCACGTTACGCGGCGAGACCAACGATGTGACCGGCGTGCAGGACATCGTTACCACACCCGCACTGCGTCCATTGATGGTCAGCGCGGACAACAAGGCGTTTTACCTGGCGGTGAGCCTGAGGGCGCCTGCCGGATCCCCTGAGTCCTCGCAGGCCTACCAACGGATCACAGAAATCGCCAAACGCTCCACCGCGGGCTCCCCGCTGACCGCGGAGGTGACCGGACAGGCTGCCATGGCCGGCGACCTGTCGATCGTCACCGCCCGCGACATGCACATGATCGAGATCGTCACCGCATTGTTCGTGCTGATCATCCTGCTGGTGATCTACCGGCGACCCGTGACCGTGTTGCTGCCGTTGATCACCATCGGAATTTCGGTGGCGTCGGCCCAGGGCGTGGTGTCCGGGCTGGCCCAGCTCGGACTCGGGGTGTCCTCGCTGACGATCGTGTTGATGACGGCCATGATCTTCGGCGCCGGCACCGACTATGCCGTCTTCTTGATCAGCCGCTACCACGAGTACATCCGGTCCGGCACTGGACTCCGACCTGGCCGTACAAAAAGCACTGAGCTCCATCGGCGAGGTCATCGCGGCGTCGGCGGCCACCGTTGCCGTCACCTTTCTCGGCATGGTCTTCACCCGCCTGCCCGCGTTCACGAGTATCGGCCCGGCGCTTGCGGTTTCGATCGCGATCGCGTTTCTTGCCGCCATCACGCTGTTGCCCGCCATACTCGTGCTCGCCGGTCGACGCGGATGGGTGACGCCGCGACCGGCGCTCACCGGCCGCCTGTGGCAGCGGTCTGCCGTTCAGCTCGTTCGCCGGCCCAAAGCGCATCTGCTGGTCAGTCTGTCGGTGTTGATCGCGCTGGCCGGCTGCGCGGCCTTCCTCCAGCCCACCTTCAACGACCGCCTGCAATTGTCGCAGTCAGCACCAAGCAACGTCGGCTTTTCGACGATGGCAGATCACTTTTCGACGAGCACGCTGCTGCCGCAATACATCTACGTCCGCTCACCCCAAGACCTGCGGACGTCGCGGGCCCTGGCCGACCTGGACCAAATGGCGCAACGCGTATCTCAGCTGCCCAATATCGCTGCGGTGCGCGGCATCACGCGACCCACCGGCCAGCCGCTCGATCAGACCAAGCTCAGCTTTCAAGCCGGAGAAGTCGGCGGCAAGCTCGAAGACGCCTCGACACAGATCAGCGACAAAACCAACGACCTCGACGCGCTGACCAATGGCGCCGACCAACTGGCAACAAGTCTCGCCCAGGTTCGCGACCAAATCCGCAGCGCCAGCGGGCCAATGACCCAGCTCACCGCGACGCTGAACCAGGTGCAGCAGCAGCTCGGCGCGGCGGCGAACGTCCTGGACAACGTACGCGGGCTCGCGAACGGGTCCGCTTCGACGCTCGCCAACGGTATCGCCGGCGCGGCGGGCCCCGATGCTGGACGCTCTGAACAACATTCCGCTATGCAACGCCGACCCGGCGTGCACGCCCCGCGCGCCCAGCTCGACCAGCGCGCCGAAGGCGGAACGGTACGTTGGCCGCACCGCCGGCGGTACAAAGCCTGCAGGCTGCGGTGCAGAATCTGACCACGCTGTTGGCAACGGCATCTAGCAGTCTGCGGGCAGCGGGTGGCAACACCGCCGGCATGTCGCAGAAGATTGCGGGCATGCAGGCAGCCGCCGACCAGCTGGCCGACGGCAGCCGGCGGCTGGCCGACGGCGTGCGGACACTCGTCGACCAGACCAAGCAGATGGGCCTGGGAATGAACCAGGCGGCCGGGCTGCTGCTGTCGATGAAGCGCGACGCCACACAACCTTCCATGGCGGGCATGTACATCCCGCCCCGGGTGCTCACCTCGGACGACTTCAAGAACGCCGCGAAGATGTTCATCTCGCCCGACGGCCATTCGGTGCGCTACTTGGTCGAAACGAAATTCGACCCGTTCAGCACGGCCGCGATGGATCAGGTGGCATCGATTCTCGACACGGCGCGCGGCGCGCAGCCGAACACCTCGCTCTCGGATGCGTCGATATCGATAGTCGGCACCGACCGCGATGTACAGCGCGATGCGCAGCTACTACGACGACGACGTTCCGACTGATCGTCATCATGACACTGCTCGTTGTCTTCTTCATCCTCGTCCTCCTGCTCCGCGCGATCGTGGCGCCGCTGTACCTCATTGCCTCCGTGGTGATCTCGTATCTGTCGGCGGTGGGGCTGGGAGTCGTCTTCTTCCAGTTCGTGCTCCACCAGCCGATCTATTGGAACGTGCAGGCGACGGCCTTCATCGTGCTGGTCGCCGTCGGGGCCGACTACAACCTGCTGTTGATCACGCGAATTCGTGAAGAGTCACGTACGGGCATCCGCTCCGGCATCATTCGTGCCGTCCGTTCGACGGGTGGTGTCATCACCTCGGCCGGCATAATCTTCGCCGCCTCGATGTTCGGCCTGGTGTTCGGCAGCCTGTCGACCATGGCGCAAACCGGGTTCATCATCGGCATGGGCCTGTTGATCGACACCTTCGTGGTTCGCACCGTCACGGTGCCGGCCATGGCGGCACTGGTCGGGAAGGCGAACTGGTGGCCCTCCAAGAAAACTCGCGCCGCCGCGGCCGTTGTCACCATTGACGCGACCGACAGCACCGACACCGAAGTGGCTCCGCGCGCCGCCGAAACGCCGGTCCAGGCGGTAGCAAAGGTTCCCGGTGACTGCTCTCATCGCTTGGCCACCAACAACATCCGTCGTTCCGCGGCTCGCCGGCGGCGGGCACTTACCCAGCACGGTAAACGAGTTCGTCGTTCGTCGGTCGCAGGCACGAAACACTAGAACGAAACCAGCAACGCGCTGCTCATCGCAATGGACGGGTTGGCCGGTTGTCGTTCGCTGCGAATTCTTGCTCGGGTCGTCCAGTGGTGCCGTAACGCAGCCCGACGGTTACCTCCCGGGAGGTGGCCAGTGCTGCCAGATACCTCTGGGCGGTCGCCCTCGATATCCCGATCGCCGCAGAGACCTCCGCCGCCGACATCGGCTGCTCCGATTTCGCAAAGCTTCCAGTACAAGCTTTTTGGTGGAGGACCCGCAATCGTCGGGGGCGCCGGGGTGGCGATCCTGGGGCGAAGGGCGTCCAGAGCCGCATCCACGTCGCCGGCGCTGAGATTGGCGCGGGCCAGAATTTTGCGGTAGCGGGCATAGCCGGCCAAGCGGGCGGCGAGCTCGGTGGTCGCGAACGGCTTGACGAGGTAACTCAGCGCCCCGGCGGCCATGGCAGCGCGGATCGTTACCGGCTCGGTTGCCGCCGTCAAAACCATGCTGTCCCCTTGCACTTCGCGGACGAAGTCGATTCCTGACCCGTCGGGTAGGTAGACATCGACTAGGGCGAGGTCGACAGCGTCGGCTTTTCGCGCGCCCGCGAGGGTGTTGACGGTGGCGGTCACCGTAAAGCCCGGAAGCGCGTTGACGACCTCGGCGTGCATGTTGGCGACACGGAAGTCGTCGTCGACCACCAGCACCGTCAGGTCTGCGTCACTCATTCCCGCCTCCTCTTCCATCACGCCCGGCAGCCGGGCGATGAACTCAGCGCCAGTCAGTCCGGAGCTCCGCGGCGGGATTGCCCGGGCTCGCCAGCCGAGGTCGCCACCGAGAGCTCGGCTGATCTGACGCGACAACGCAAGCCCGATACCCCTGCCCGCCCGGTATCCCGGAGTCCGGCTTTGTCGTGCTGCCCTCGGTGAATAGATCCTCGACGAAGTCGGGCGCGACGCCGTCTGCCGCTGTCGACCACGGTGACATGCAGCGTCGAATCCTCCTGCAACAGCTCGACTTCCACCTCCTTGAGTCGGGTTGCTCGCTCAACCTGACCGCGTCGATGGCGTTGTCGAGCAAGTTACCCAGCACGGTGGTGACGTCGACGGGCAATACCAGCCGGCCGGATATCCAGGTGTTCTCACCGATCTTCAGTGTCACCCCAGCTTCGCGGGCGGCCGCGGCCTTGGCCGCCAGGAACGCCTGCAGGTAGGCGTCGCGGATGGCGTCGATTCCGGGTAGCGCGGATCCCAGCGGGCCCGACCCGAGGAGCTCTTCTAGATATTCCAATCCCTCGTCGACGTGACCGCCGTGCAACAGCCCGTTCAGCAGGTGCAGACGGTTGGCGAACTCATGGCGTTGTGCGCGCAGCACCGTGCTCATCAGCTGTACCGCGTCGAGTTGCCGGGTCAGTGACTCGACATCGGTCCGATCGCGCGCCACCAGCACGGTTCCCAGCTCGCGTCCCTCGCGCGATACCTGCCGCGCCGAGACCACGACGATGCGTTCTCCGACAGTGGCCAAATTGGGTGTCGAATCGGCTGCCTTGAACACGTCGAGCACGCGCGGTGTCAACCCGATTTCGTCGACGGACCGGCCCGGTTCGTTACCGATGCCGAGCAGCTGGCACGCCTCATCGTTGACGAATGCGGTTTTCCACGACGTGTCGGCCGCTAGCACGCCTTCGCCGATGCCCTGCAGGACCGCCGCCTGGGTGCGCACCAGTTGGGTGATCTCGCCTGGCCGCAAACCCAGCGTCAGCCCTCGCCACCGCCGGGCCAGTACCGCTGAGCCGGCGACACCGATCAGCAGGAGAACACCAGCAATCGCGGCCATCACGCGCAGGTTCTTCGAAAACTGCTCATCGAAAGCCTTCGTGGACAGGCCGACGATGACCACCCCCAACACCCGATTGGAACCTGGCTCGAGAACCGGGACTTTCGCTACGATTGCCCGCCCCATAACAGTGTCGTCATGCGATGTCACCTCGTGTCCGGCCAACGGTGCTGCGATGTCGGCGCGGACCTCAAGACCCAACCTGTCGCGCTGGGGATCCGCGACCCTGATGCCGTTTGCATTGGCCACTACGACGAACAACACATGGGTGCGTTGTTCAACTCGCGACGCAACGCCCTGGACCGGACCCGTGGCAAGTTCGTCGATCAGTTTCGGGCTCGGGATCAACGGGGCGTCGTCGTAGCGAGCGATGTTAGTGACCACCGTGGGGGACGAGGCAACCACGCGGGCGATATCCATGGCGTGGACGTGGTATTGGCTGTCCAGACGCTGGCGGTTGAATGCGGCATACAGTCCGAAAGCAATCACCAACGTCAGCGTCACGATGACGAGTTGCAGCAACAGTACTTGCGTGGCAAGTCGCGAGGCGATGCGACTCTTGGTTGCCATAGACAGACCATATCGCCCCAGTGAGCACAATGCGCGAAAGTCCGACATCGTCTGCCGGCACCGACAGCGATGGCATTGCAGGATGCGCCGCAGACCGCAGCAAGTTCCCGGCAGTTCTACGATGCGACAGCGGACCCGAATTGGCCTGCATCGTGCCATGCCTGGCTGTACGCCGCCAGCGATCTCAGGTTCTTGCGCGGTGCCGGACCGGAAGCCAGCATGCCGCCAACGGGACCGTGGTGATCAACCCGAGCGCGAAGACTCCCGCAAGGTGCTGGTGCTCGTCACGCATGGTGGCGGCCATGAGCAGCATGGCACCGAAGTGGGCGGAGTTCGCGGTGAGGTTGAAATCGAGGAACAGTCGGTTGGCCAGCGGCGCACTCGCCGAGCGGAAGAGGTACAGCGCCCAGATGACATAGACAGTCGAGAACATGACGGCTACGGGGTCACCGCCGGATCCCCAGTTGAAGAGTCGGGCGAACGAATGGCGGCAACGCGTCGATGTGATGCGTCGTCGCGAGAATGAGGTCAGGCACGAAGAAGAGCAGATATCCGACGGCGGTCAGCCGGATCATCGCCGGCAGCCACGACGCCGCGCGGCCCGGTTGAGTTTGCTTCATGTGTCGGCAGTTCTTCCAGTGCCTTGCCGGATGATGTGGACCATCTCGGTTGGGCGTTCCAAGGCGGAGAAGTGGCCCGCTCCCGGCACCGTGATGGTGTCGACATTTGTTAGCTGGCGAGCAACCTGCTCCCGTTCCGCCGCGCTCGACCAATCGTGCTCGGTATAGACCAATGTCACGGGTATGCTCACCTTCGCATACCGGGCTCGTGCGCTGACGAACCCGTTGAGGCTGCGCATGATGGCTCGGGCCACCGTCGGGTAGCCGTGTCTGCGGCCGCTTCGCCGTAGCTCGCCAAGCAAGTCTTCCGGGAGCTTGTTGTAATCGGCGAAGCCGCCCCGCAGCACAGCTCGTAAGACAATGCGACTCTCCATTCGGGCGAAGATCGGTCCGGAACCGGGCAGGCGGATGGCCGTTCCGATCAGGCGGGCAAACCAGTTGCCCCGTTCAAGTCCGCTTGGGTAGTCGTAGGCGTTGAAGGCGATCACGTTACTCACGTTGTCCGTCAGCTCGATCGAGGCTAGCAGCGCGATCGCGGCCCCCATCGATTCGCCGGCCAACGTGACCTTATGCAGGTCGAGCATTCTGATGAATTCGACTACAGCGCTACGCAGTTCCGGCTCGCCGTATCGGGCGCCCGGGACGATGTCGGACCAACCCATACCAGGCAAATCCAGCGCGTAGACCGTGAATTCGTCCCAGAGCGCGGGCATGACTCGCTGGAAGTAGTCCAGCTGTGTGCGAACCGTGTGTAGCAGAACCAGCGGTGGACCCGTTCCCGTCCTGAAGTAGCGCAATCGGGACCCATCGGACCGTCGGACAAACTTGACCTTACCGCGCCCGCCGCTCCATGTCATTGTGTAGCTCTGGTCTGGAATCTCGTTGATCTGCATGGTATTTAACCTCCGGTGATCGCGCGCGCGACGCCCTGGATGGCTCGAAGTCGTCCGTCCGCCAAAGCGAGGGTGAGGTTTTCTGCCTTTCGCGTGAAGTCGGTTACGAAGGCGTGTAGACCCAGTGGGTTGGGCGGCTGGGCCAGCATGGCTTGCATGAGCGCGGTCGCCTGCTCGGTGAGGTCATGCCAGTGCTCGACAGCGAAACCGGCGGACTCGACCACAGCGCGCAACTCGTCTGGGGCGGCCAGATGGCTGCGCGCGGGTTCGTCGGCCCATGGCAACGGATAGTCGAGTTCACCGTGATCGCCAATCATGATGTCCCACAAGGCAAGCCGTCCGCCCGCTGCCAGTACCCGGCGTGCTTCGGAGTACAGGCGCGCCTTGTCGGCCACGTTCATCTGAACATGCTGGCTGATCACGACGCCGAAGGTGGCGTCGGCAAACGGAAGCGCGGTGACGTCTGCTTGACGAACCGATATCCGGTCGCCCAGGCCGACGAGTCCATTAAGCCAGCGGTTGGTTTCGCAGTATTCGTCGGTCAGATCCACGGCGGTAACCGTGCTGCCGTAATGGTCGGCGACGTAGCGGGCGGCGCCGCCGACGCCGCTGCCCGCGTCGAGCACCCTGGTTTCGCTGGTGATCCCGGCCAGGTCCACCAGTTGGCCGGTGGCGTAGCGGCCCATGGTGTGGAAGTCCTCCAGCAGAGCCAAATCGGCGGGCGCAAGGTGGTCGAGGTCCTTCCCAGCGGAGATCAGCGCCTGCTCGATGTTCCGCCGCGACAGGCCGGTCGAGTACTGGTTCTGCACCTGGATGTTCACTGCCGCACCCGAGTCCACGCGGTGATCATCGGGGGCATCGTGATGAGGGCGTTGACCGCTAGCGCCTCCTCGCGGAACCGCGGCACGAAGCTGTCGATGTCAGCGAGCTGGTCAATCTCGAGACCCAGCTGTTGAGCTACCGGGGACACCAGCCGCCAGACTTCCGCGGCGTAGGCCAGGATGTCGCTGTCGGCGGCGGTACCGATCGGCGTGCCAAGGGTCAGGCGTGGGGCACCCAAACCGGCGTCGGAGAAAACCGTGTGCAGGGTGGTGCCAAACCGCGCACTGAGCCCCATCGCCTCGAACGCGCGCACGATCCCCGCCGTTACCTGGCCGAACAGTGGCAGCGCCGGGGTACTGTGCGTCCCGGTG
Organism: uncultured Actinomycetota bacterium; assembly: GCA_963708995.1. Classification (GTDB taxonomy): domain Bacteria; phylum Actinomycetota; class Actinomycetes; order Mycobacteriales; family Mycobacteriaceae; genus Mycobacterium. Next base: position 18,242 of record CAVPUR010000012.1, on the reverse strand, counting down.
ATGTCGTTCTCGGAGAACGCGATCACGCCGCCGGGGCGCACGAAGGAACTGAGGCGCCGCAGCGTGGCGGCCGGGTCGGGCAGGTGCATCAGGATCAGACGGCCCACCACGGCGTCGACCGGTTCGTCCAAGGTGATCGCGTCGATGGCGGTGTGCTCGAAATGCACCGTAGACAAGCCTTGTTCGGCGGCTCGGGTGCGAGCCAGTTCGACCATCTCGGGTGCGGCGTCCACCCCCAGGACGCTTCCCGTCGGGCCGACAAGCCGGGCGGCGACAAATGACACGTCACCGGGCCCGCTCCCGATATCGAGCACCCGCATGCCCGGTCGCAGCCCGGCGAGCCGAAACGCGTGCTCGGTGTAATCGTCATACAGCCGTCCCTGCAGGAGCAGCCGCTGAACCTCCGCGTCCTCGTGGCCCAGCACATAGGTGCTGCCGCTTTCCGCGGCGGGTGATGTCGTACTCATCGTGTTCCTACCCTTTCCGGCTCGGCTACTGCGGTGTGCTCATGTCGCCATACCGCGGACTGACCCGACAGCCGGGGATGCGCGGGCTGCGGATGCTGTTGGAGGCGGTCGAACTTGTCCAGCCGGTGCATCGGCACGAGTCCGGTCAACATGAAGTTCCAGACTTGCCGGATGAAATTGCCTGCGGTACGGACGGATTCCGGGCCGGTGACGTAGCGGCGTGCGATCGTCAGGAAGTCTTCGGGCTCGACACCGGCGACATCACGGACATGCGTGGTCGGGCCGCCCACTTCAAAGGTCCCCACGGCGTACTCGGGCAGGTAGTGGCGCAGGCTGGACTCGAAGAACAGGTCGGCGCCGAGTCGCTTGGCGTTCACGCGCACCGCGCGCATGAACATCCACGGCGGAATATCGATGTGGCGCACGCGTCGGCCCAACGCCTCACCGACCGCGTCGGCGATCTCCGCTCCGGACAACATCTTTGGTCCCGTCGGGCGGTAGGCGCGGCCGTCATGGCGGTGCGGGTCGAGCAGCGCACCCACCGCGACCCGGGCGATGTCTTCGTTGGAGGGAGGGGCATTTCGGCCCGCTCCGGTGGGCGTCGGCAACACGCCCAACTGGGCGGCCATTCCGACCACCTGCAGATAGTTGTCGGCGAAGTAGCCCGGATCGACCGCGACGTGGGCGGTGTCCGGCAGGAGCTCGAACAACTTGTCGGTCAGCCAGGCCTGCCGGGTCATCAACGATGGATGTTCGGGGCTGGCCAGCCACTGGCCGAGCGCCACCACCGCTTCCACGCCGCTGCGTCGCGCGGCCACGGCAAAGGTGACCGCGCTGTCGAGCGCATGGGGATGGTACGGGGGGTTGAAGTACAGCCGGCCAACCCCGTCCATGGCGGCCGTAACCTGTTGGATGTCAAACATATCGGCGACGACGACCTCGGCGCCCAAGTCCCGCAAGCGCGCGCTGCGGGCATCGTCACGATGCACCATGGCTCTGGTCGTGACGCCCCTTTCCAGCAGTTGGGCGGCGACCGCGCCGCCGATCCTGCCGGTGGCGCCGGTTACCAACACACGATGGTTCATAGCATTTCCCTTTCGGTTTGATGCGCCGGCTCCCAAGACGGGAGAAGCCAGCCGACGACGATTGCGGCGCCCAGCGCGATGCCCGCGCACACCAGCGTGCTCACCTGCAGGCCGTCCAGGAATGCATGATTGACGGCATCGCGGACATCGCCGGCCCGTTGCGCGGGCAGCTGTTCGATCACCTTGTGCGCCACAGCCATCGAGTGCCGCATCGCGTCGGACGGTAGCCCGGTCAACGTGGCAGCCGCGCCGAGCTGTCCGGAGTACACCGATGCAAAGATGCTGCCGGCGATGGCAACTCCGAGGGTGCCGCCGAGTTCACGCGTGGTGTCGTTGACGGCCGAGCCGACTCCGGCCTTGTCGACGGACAAAGATCCCATGATCGCCTCGGTGGCCGGCGCTACCGTCAGGCCGAGGCCTCCGCCGAGCAGCAGCATCTGCATTGCGATCTGGCCATAGGGCGTGGCCGCGTCCACCGTGGACGCCCACGCCAGCCCGGCAGCGAACATAGCGAGGCCGGCCGCGACGACGGCGGTGCTGCCGATTCGTTCGACTAGCCGGGGTCCTGCGATGCTGGCCAGCGCGATCGATCCGGCAACCGGCAGCAACCGCACACCGGTCTCGAATGCGGTGTAGGACTTGATGAATTGGAAGTACTGAGTGATGACGAAGATGAAGCCGAACAGGGTGAGAAAGCCCGCGGTGATCGCCAGGCTGCCGCCGGAGAACCGACGGCTGACAAACACCGTGACGTCCAGCATGGGATGGGTGCTGCGTCGCTCCCATGCCGCAAATCCGGCGAGAACGATTGCGGCGATGACGAAGCCGGTCGCCGTCCGGGTGTTGGTCCACCCCCAGGTGGGAGCTTGGATCACGGTGTAGACCAACGCCGTGATTCCGGCGGCGGACAGGATCAGGCCGGGCACGTCGACGCGCGGCGCGGCGGGGTCGCGTGAGGTCGGAACGACCAAGATGCCGCCGACGATGGCCAGCACCGCTATCGGAATGTTCACCATAAAGATCGAGCCCCACCAGAAGTGCTCGAGCAGCCAGCCGCCGCTGATCGGCCCGACGGCGACCCCGACACCTACCATGGCCGCCCACAAGCCGATCGCCTTGGCGCGCGGCGCTGGCTCGGTGAAGATGTTGGTGATCAGTCCCAGGGTGGTCGGGAAGATCACCGCGGCGCCCACGCCCATGGCGGCCCGCGCCGCGATGAGCTGATCCGCGGAGTTCGCCTGTGCCGCAATGCCTGACGTGATCGCAAACAGCGCGAGGCCGCAGCTGAGCGAGCCACGTCTGCCGTAGCGGTCGCTGAGGCTGCCGGCCGACAGCAGCAACCCGGACATGACCAGGGTGTACGCGTCGACGATCCATTGCAGCTGTGCGGTGTCGGCGTCGAGTTCGCGCGACAGCGTGGGCAGCGCGACGTTGACGATCGTGGCGTCGACGCTGATGACGAAGACGCTGAGACAGATGACGGCGAGCGCGGGGATCGGGTGGTTTCGGAATACTGGGCCGCTAGGCATGGACAAGACACTAAAGCTATAAGACAAATAAATCAAGTAATAGAGTGGAAAAAGATGTCTATCGCCTGGTAGGATGACATGGTGCCGACCCGCCGGAACTACAACCAGAACTGTCCGATCGCCCGTGGGCTCGATGTCCTGGGTGAGCGGTGGACATTGCTGATCCTGCGCGAGCTGGTGGGCGGACCTCGCCGCTACGGCGATCTGCGTGACGAGCTGCCTGGTGTCGCAACCAATCTGCTCGCCGAGCGGCTCAAGGAGTTGCAAGATGCGGGGCTGGTCGATCGCGCTGACCTACCGGCGCCGATCGGGCGTACCGTCTACACGCTCAGTGACATGGGCTGGCAGCGGGTGCTGCCTATCTTGCAGAGCATCGCGTGGTTCGGGCTGGATCGGCTCGACTCGATCGACGTTGGTCCGGTAACCCCGTTGAACGGGTTCCTTGCCGGAATCCTGCTGGGCTTCAACTCGTCGAGCGCCGCTGGTGTGGAAGCGACGTACCGTGTCGATATCGACGGCCGGCGTTTCGAGTTCGCCGTAACGCAAGGTCGTCTGGCCGGCGCCCACGGCGGGCCTTCGGTGACTGTCACCGCCAGCGCGGCGGATCTCGTCGCGGCCCGTCTCGGATCCACCGAAGCCAAGCGCAAGGCAGCCCTGCGGCGCATCAACTTCGACGGCGACCAGTCTGACGTCGACGCACTGCGCACCGCATTTTCCCTTCGCTAGACTCGCTGCGTGGCCGAACCTGCTGACCCCGATGCGACCGGACCGGTCGGCCAGCCGGTACTGGTGGTCGATTTCGGCGCGCAGTACGCACAGTTGATCGCACGCCGTGTTCGAGAAGCACGCGTCTATTCGGAGGTTGTCCCGCACACCGCCTCGGTCGAGGAGATCAGGGCCCGTCATCCGCTGGCGCTCGTGCTGTCCGGCGGACCGGCCAGCGTCTATGCCGACGGCGCGCCGCAACTCGACCCGGCGGTGTTCGAGCTCGGCGTGCCGGTGTTCGGGATCTGCTACGGGTTTCAGGCCATGGCGCAGGCGCTCGGCGGCACCGTCGCGCACACCGGCACCAGCGAGTACGGCCGCACCGAACTGAAAGTCCTTGGCGGCGAACTGCATTCGGGACTTCCCGAAGTCCAGCCCGTCTGGATGAGTCACGGTGACGCGGTCACGGCCGCTCCGGACGGATTCGACGTGGTGGCCAGCACCGCGGGTGCAGCGGTGGCCGCGTTCGAGAACCGGGACCGGCGCTTGGCCGGGGTGCAGTATCACCCGGAGGTGATGCACACCCCGCACGGGCAACAGGTGCTCAGCCGGTTTCTGCACGACTTCGCCGGGCTCGGAGCGGACTGGACGGCTGCCAATATCGCCAATGCGCTGGTCGAGCAGGTGCGTGCGCAGATCGGCGACGGCCATGCGATCTGCGGGCTGTCCGGCGGGGTGGATTCCGCGGTGGCCGCGGCGCTGGTGCAGCGCGCCATCGGCGACCGGTTGACCTGTGTGTTCGTCGACCACGGGTTGTTGCGTGAGGGTGAGCGCACACAGGTGCAGCGCGACTTCGTGGCGGCCACCGGAGCCAACCTGGTCACCGTCGACGCGGCGGACACCTTCCTCGAGGCGCTGTACGGGTGTGAGCAACCCCGAGGGCAAGCGCAAGATCATCGGGCGGCAGTTCATCCGGGCGTTCGAGGGCGCCGTACGAGATGTGTTAGGAGGCAATGGACCTGGAAAAGATGTTGAGTTTCTGGTGCAGGGCACGCTGTATCCGGATGTGGTTGAATCCGGCGGGGGCAGCGGCACCGCGAACATCAAGAGCCACCACAACGTCGGTGGCCTGCCCGGCGATTTGAAGTTCAAACTCGTCGAGCCGCTGCGGCTGCTGTTCAAAGACGAGGTGCGCGCCGTTGGGCGGGAGTTGGGGCTGCCGGAGGACATCGTTGCGCGCCAACCATTTCCGGGCCCCGGCCTGGGCATCCGAATCGTCGGCGAGGTCACCGCTGCGCGGTTGGAGACCCTGCGGCGCGCCGACTCGATCGCGCGTGAGGAGCTGACCGCGGCGGGCCTGGACAACCAGATCTGGCAGTGTCCGGTGGTGTTGCTCGGCGATGTCCGCTCGGTCGGCGTGCAGGGCGACAACCGCACCTACGGGCACCCGATCGTGCTGCGGCCGGTATCCAGTGAGGACGCCATGACCGCGGACTGGACCCGGGTGCCCTACGAGGTGTTGGAACGCATCTCGACCCGCATCACCAACGAGGTGCCCGAGGTCAACCGCGTGGTGCTGGACATCACCAGCAAACCGCCCGGCACCATCGAGTGGGAATAGTCCGGGCGCCGAACGTTCGTCCAGCTTCACGCCCGTGTTCCAACGTGGGGTCCCCTTAGCAATGGAGCGAATCTGGTCCCTGGTGCGGGTGGCTGCTCACGCTCGACGGGACCGGACTGGCTTCGGCACGCCAGCCCTCTGCACTGCCCGGTAGACGGTGGAGCGGGCGACGGAGAAAAGCTCAGCGAGCTCGGCACTGGTGTGTTTTCCTGCGCGCCACAGCTCGACGAGGTGCGCTTCCTGAGCGGGTTTGAGCTTGGGTTGCTTGCCGCGCAGCCTGCCTTTGGCCTTGGCGACTTTCATGCCCTCCCTTGTCCGCATTCTGATCAGGTCCGATTCAAACTCAGCGATCATTGCAAGGACGTTGAACAGTAGCCGCCCGACCGGGTCGGTCGGGTCGTGTACCGAGCCGCCGATGTTCAGCTTGACTCCGGCGGTGGTGAGTTCCTCGACGATGTTGCGGGCATCGGTCAGGGAGCGTGCCAGCCGGTCGAGCTTGGTGACGACGAGGGTGTCGCCAGAACGGCAGGCGGCCAGCGCCTCGCGCAGTCCGGGACGAGCCCGGTTGCCGCCGGTCAGCCCGTGGTCGACGTAGATCCGATTCGGCTTCACTCCGAGCGCGGTCAGGGCGTCGCGCTGGGCGGTGAGATCCTGGGCGTCGGTCGAGCATCGGGCGTACCCGACCAGCATTCGGGCCACCGGAAGACTGTACCGGTTAGGCCACCATCACCGGGCCTTATTGCGGGCGGGTCTTCTGGGATTTCCGACGTCCCGCGCAGCAGGGTTTCTAGGCGTCTACGTTGCACCGCCGAACGTCCCGTAGGACGTTCGGCTACCAGGCACTTCATCGACGCCGCCGACGAGGTACCGTCCGGCCCTGGCCACAGAGGCTGCACTTGCTCGCCTTCGCCATCTGCACGGCTGAGCTGCGAGACGCTGCGGGCCGGTTCGGGCAGAACGCGGAAGCGTGGATGACTCGCTACCACGATGAGGAGTGGTACCGCCGTGAGTGATGACTACGGCGAGATGATGGCGCTCCGGTTCGCGCTCTCCTATGGCACCGGCGGCAACGAGGACGCCCTGGCGCTGGCGTTGAAGGAGTTCGTTTGGGGGCGTGCCGAGTTGACGCCTCAGTCGGATCCTTTTGGGCCACAATGAAAGGCCCGTGTCTCTCCTCAGCCACACATATCGGTCCTCGACGCCTGAAGCATGTAAGTGCGCCGCATACCGGAAGCCGCGATCGCTCCGGCAATCGCCTTGTGGCGGGCGGTCGCGCTCATCTGCGATCAGCCAATGTGCTCATCTGCGATCGGTTAACATGACGGACGTCACAGTGGTAGATGTCGGCAGGCAATGTCATGGTTCGGACAATAGGTCGGGGAGTGTGCCATGGTAACCATCCATTTCATCTCGGGTCTGCCGCGTTCCGGTTCGACTTTGCTGGCGGCGTTGCTGCGGCAAAACCCGCGGTTCGAGGCGGGGATGTCGGGTCCGCTGGCCGGCCTGTTCGGCGCCCTGTTGGGCGAGATGAGCGCGCGCAACGAGTTTTCGGTGTTCATCGATGACGCCAAGCGTGAGCGCATCCTGCACGGGTTGTTCGACAACTTCTATGCCGACTGCCCCGCCGAGGTGATCTTTGACACCAGCCGCGGCTGGTGTCGGTGGATGCCGGCGATTGCGCGGCTGTTTCCCGATGCGAAAGTGATTGCCTGCGTGCGTGACCTGGCGTGGGTGGTCGACAGCATCGAGCGGTTGATTCAGCGCAACGTCTTTAGCCCGTCGTCGATTTTCAACTACAGCGCCGGCGGCACGGTCTATACCCGCGCCAAGCAGTGTGGTGGGGTCCGATGGCATGGTCGGCGGCTCCCTACGATGCCCTGAAGCAGGCGTGCTACGGCGCGCAACGGGATCGCCTGTTGTTGGTGCAGTACGAAACGTTGACCAGCGACCCGGCCAAGACGATGCACGCCATCTACGCGTTTCTCGGTGAGCCGGTGTTCGAGCACGATTTCGACCACGTCGATTACGACGTCACCGAGTTCGACGAGCGGGCCGGCACTCCGGGGCTGCACACCGTGCGCGGCACGGTCAAGGCCGAACCGCGCGAGACGTTGCTGCCGCCGGACCTGTTCAACCGATTCCTCAACGACGCCTTCTGGCGCGATCCGCAGAGGATTCCCGCCGGGCTGCGGGTCGTGTGAGGTTTCTTCTGTCTAAAGCGAACAGTGGCGTCGCGCGTGGGGCGCGTTTCGCGTACCGAGCAGGTGTTCAACGGACCTGACCAGGGCTTGTCTAGGTCGGCGACTGTGAAACGAATCCGTCATCGACAACTGCTGAACGATCAGGTGTTGCAACGACTGTGAGAACCCACGTTGACATTGCGATACCCCCTCCGCACCGGGATAGCCGACGTTCGTCGGGCACGCTGCCGGTGCACGCCCCGTTCCCAGAAAGCGAACAAAGACCTGTCATCGCAACCTGCACAACAACGGCCCGAAGCCGATCATTGGCACCGCCACCGCGGAATCGTTGCAGGCGAAAACCGACCGTGGCCGAAGGGCGCTCGCAAGACCCGTCAATGATGAGGCACAACAGCCCACGGGCCTGCGCCCGCTGAGTTGCTGAGGACACCGACCAGCCCCCGAAAACACCACCGTGGGCAGATGACCCATCAGCGACCGCAGCTACGCACCCGCGAGGATCGCCGCTGCCGATCGGCGGGCAAGCCGCCGCGCTGGGGTGAGCGGCACGCGATCGGACCGCAACGCCGGGACCGACCGATCGCGCATCCGTGATCCGGCCGCCGTCGGCGCCGATGTGGCCGGCGCCGCGCCACGCAGCCCGATGCCTCGCGCTGGGCTGTCGCAGCGCCGCAAATGACAACGCGCCGGATTTTCTCCGGGCCGCGGTTGCCGTATCCATCGGCGGCGGACTGTTACGGGAAGTTTGCGCCGTTCGCCGCCGTTCGTGCCGGGTGTGCCGTCGGCGGTGCCGTCGGTGCCGTTGCCGCCGTCGGCGGCGATGCCATCGGTGCCGTTGCCGCCGAGTGCCGCCGTTGCCGCCGTGACCGTTGAGGGCGGCGCTGACGAATGTGCCGCCGTCGCCGCCGTTCCCGCCGTTGCCGCCGGAGGCGGGAGCGACGCCGGTCTGTTGCCGAAGCCGCCGTTCCCGCCGGTGCCACCGTCGGCACCGGCACCGTCGCCTCCGGCGCCGCCAGCCCCGCCGGTGCCACCGGTGGCGCTGGCACCGGTACCGCTGAAGACGTTGGCTTGGCCACCGTCGCCACCGACTCCGCCGACAGCGCCGCTGGTGCCTCCGGCGCCACCGTTTCCGCCGGCGCCGCCGGTGGCGGTGCCGTCGGCGGTGATGGAGCTGCCTGCGCCGTTGGCGGAGACGGTGGCGTAGCCTCCGAGTGCCGCCGGCCCCGCCGGCTGCGCTGGTGGTGCCGACTGGCGCCGCCGGCCCCGCCGGCCCCGCCGATGGCGGTGCTGCCGGTGATGGTGCCGCCGGTGATGGTGCCGACCTCGCCGAGGCCGCCGTAGCCGCCGATGCCGCCGTTGGTGCCGGCACCGCCGGCGCCGCCGATGGCGCGTGCTGCCAGTGATGGAGCTGCCTGCGCCGAAGGAGCGCGACGAAGCCGTAGCCGCCGCCGTAGCCGCCGCCGATGCCGCCGTTGGTGCCGGCCCCGCCGGCCCCGCCGATGGCGGTGCCGCCAGTGACGGAGCCGCCGCGGTCGCCGCTCAGACGCCGGCCGCTACCGCCGTACCCGCCGGTGCCGCCGTTGGTGCCGGCACCGCCGGCGCCGCCGGTGGCGGTGCTGTCAGTGACGGTGCCGCCGATATCGCGCCGAGATGCCGTTGCCGCCGTGCGCCGCCGGTGCTGCCGGCGCCGGTGCCGGCGCCGCCGGCGCCGCCGAGAGCGGTGCCGCTGATGGTGGTGCCGGGCGGCTGCCGATGATGGCGCCGCCGCCGGCGCCGCCGGTGCCGCCGTTGCGCCGTACCCCGCCGGCGCCGCCGGCGGCGGTGCTGTCAGTGACGGTGCCGCCGGCATCAAGCCGTATGTGCGCCGTTAGGCTCGCCGATGGCGCCGCCTCCGGCGCCGCCGCTGCTGCCGGCGCCGTCGCCGGCACCGCCGGCCCCGCCGGTGGCGGTGCTGCCAGTGATGGAGCTGCCTGCGCCGGTGGCGGAGACGCCGGCGTAGCCGCCGGCGCCGCCGGTGCCGCCGTTGGTGCCGGCACCGCCGGCGCCGCCGGTGGCGGTGCTGCCAGCGATGGTGCCACCGCCGGTGGCCTTGAAGTCGGCGTAGCCTCCGGCGCCGCCGCTGCTGCCGGCGCCGTCGCCGGCACCGCCGGCCCCGCCGGTGGCGGTGCTGTCAGTGACGGAGCTGCCTGCGCCGTTGGCGAGCCGAAGGCGTCGCCTCCGCCGCCGCCGGTGCCGCCGTTGTTGGTGCCGGCACCGCCGGCGCCGCCGGTGGAGGTGCTGCCAGCGATGGTGCCGCCGCCGGTGGCGCTTGAAGTCGGCCGTAGCCTCCGGCGCCGCCGCTGCTGCCGTCGCCGGCACCGCCGGCGCCGCCGGCGGCGGTGCTGTCAGTGACGGTGCTGCCTGCGCCGTTGGCGTAGCCGAAAGCCGTTCCCGCCGGCGCCGCCGATGCCGCCGTTGGTGCCGGCACCGCCGGCCCCGCCGGTGCCGTGCCGCCAGCGATGGTGCCGCCGCCGGTGGCGGGACGTGGCGTAGCCTCCGCGCGCCGCCGCTGCTGCCGGCGCCGTCGCCGGCACCGCCGGCGCCGCCGGTGGCGGTGCTGCCAGTGACGGTGCCGCCGTGCGCCGGCGTAGCCCAAAGCCGGTGCCGCCGTCGCCGCCGATGCCGCCGTTGGTGCCGGCACCGCCGGCGCCGCCGGTGGCGGTGCTGCCAGTGATGGAGCTGCCCGCCGGTGGCGTTGACGGCGTAGCCTCCGGTGCCGCCGCCGCCGTTGCCGGCCCCGCCGGCGCCGCCGGTGGCGGTGCCGCCACTGTCGGAGCCGCCGCGGTAAGCTTCGACGGTGCTGTCACCGCCGTAGCCGCCGGTGCCGCCGTGGGTGCCGGCACCGCCGGCGCCGCCGGTGGCGGTGCCGCCGTGGTGCCGCCGCCGATGCCGCCGGGCCCGCCGTGCTGCCGGCGCCGCCGGCGCGCCGCCGCGTCGGGTGCCGCCAGTGGTGGAGGCTGCCATAAACGGGGCACCGGCGTAGGCCGATGGCGCCGAGTACCGCCGGCACCGCCGGTGCCGCCGTTGGCGCCGGTACCCGCGGCAGCCGCCGGTGGCGGTGCCGTCAGTGACGGTGCCGCCGCGGTAGGCGCGACCGCGGCGGCGCCTCCGGCGCCGCCGGTGCCGCCGTCGGTGCCGCCGGCCCCGCCGACCCCGCCGGTGAACGTGCTGCCAGTGACGGAGCTGCCTGCGCCCTTGGCGTAGCCGGTGGCGGCGCCTCCGGTGCCGCCGGCCCCGCCGGCTGCGGTGGTGGTGCCGGCGCCGCCGAGCCCCGCCGGTACCGCCGGTGGCGGTGCTGTCAGTGACGGTGCCACCGGCGGTGGTTTCGACGAGGCCGCCGCCGCCGCCGCCGCCGCCGCCACCGCCGCTAGCCGGCCGCCGGTGTTAGTGCCCGCGCCGCCCGCGCCGCCGGCCCCGCCGGCGCCTCCGGTCGCACCGGTACCGATGCTGGCGCCGCCGCCACCGGCGCCGCCGTAGCCACCGCTGCCGAACGCCCCGCCGTCGGCGCCGACACCGCCCATGCCACCGGTGCCGCCGGTGCCGCCGTCCTGCACCCCATAAAACGCCGATGCTGGCACCGTCCTGACCGCCGTGCCGCCGGCGTGCCGCCGTCACCGCCCCCGCCACCGGTGCCGCCGATGCCGCATGCCGCCGGTGCCGCCGGTGCCGCCGGTCGCCGCCGGTGCCGCCGTGTGCCGCCGGTGCCGCCGGTGCCGCCGGTGCCGCCGGTGCCGCCGTCGCCGCCGGTGCCGCCGGTGCCGCCGTGCGCCGCCGGTGCCGCCGTGCCGCCGGTGCCGCCGCTGCCGCCGCGCCGCCGGTACCGCCGGTGCCGCCGTTGCCGCCGTCCGCCGCGCCGGTGACCGCCGCTGCCGCCGCGTGCCGTCGGCGCCGGTGCCGCCGTTCCCGCCGGTGCCGCCGTTACCGCCGGTGCCGGCCGCGCTGCCGCCGCCGGTCCGCACCGCCGACGCCGGCCGCCCCCGGTGCCACCGTTACCACCGGCGCCGCCGGTCGCGCACCGTCGGCGCCGTTGCCGCCAGCCCCGCCGGTGCCGCCGCTACCGCCGGTGCCGCCGTCGCCGTTGGTGCCGCCCGCGCCGGCCGAACCGCCATTACCGCCAGCCCCACCGGCCCCGCCGTTAAAGCCCGTGCCGCCGGCCCCGCCGTCGCCGACGCCCGCGGCGCCGACATCACCGGCCCCGCCGTTACCGCCGGTGCCACCGTTACCGGCCACACCCGCGTTACCCGCCACACCGGCTTTCCCTAAGCAAGTTGGGCAGCACAGCTCCTGAGACGCCACCGGCCCCACCGGCCCCGGCGTTACCGCCGTTGCCGCCGGCTCCGCCGTCACCGCCGACCGTGCCATTGCCCACCCCGGAACCACCGGCCCCACCGTTACCGCCCAGGCCACCGGCCCCGCCGACGCCGCCGTTACCGGCGGTGCCGCCCAGCAGCGCCTGGTTCTGGCCGCCGGCCCCACCGTTACCGCCGACCCCGCCGGCCTCGCCGGTCCCGCCGGTCCCACCGGGAGTCAGGTTATCGGCGCCGAAGTTACCGGCCCCGCCTGCCCCGCCGGCCCCGCCGGCACCGCCGACGCCTCTTCAGCGAGACCAGCTCACTGTTGGTGCCGCCGACCCCGCCGGTACCCCCGGCCGCGCCGGCACCACCGGCACCGCCGACCCCACCGGCCCCGCCGTTACCGCCGCCGATCAGCCCATTGGCCCCGCCGGCCCCGCCGTTACCGCCGGCCCCGCCAACGGGGTCACCGGCCCCGCCAGCCCCGCCGGCCCCGCCGGCGCCCCACACGCCCGCCGACGCGCCAGCCCCACCGTTACCGCCGGCGGCGCCGCCGCTGCCGGCCCCGCCGGCCCCACCGGACCGCCTTGCCGACCAGGCCCGCCACCCCGCCAGCCCCACCGCTACCGCCGGCACCGGCGCCGGTCGTGCCCGACCCACCATTGCCGCCGTTGCCCAAAATCCAGCCACCAGCACCACCGTTTGCCCCGGTCCCCGCCGCACCATTGGCGCCGTTGCCGAACAACGGACGCCCCGTCAAGTCCTTCACCGGGGACAGCAGCGCATTGCCCCCAAGGCCCTGCAGCGCATTGCCACCCAACAGGCCCGACAGCGGCGAAGCATTCGCCGCCTCAGCACCCACATAGGCGCCCCCACCCGAAGACAACAACTGCACAAACCGGGAATGGAACGCCGCCGCCTGGGCGCTGATCGCCTGAAACTGCTGGCCGTGGCCGGAAAACAGCGACGCGATCGCCGCTGACACCTCATCCTCGGCAGCAGCGATCACCCCGGTAGTCGGGGCCATGGCCGCTGCGTTGGCCTCGCTCAGCGACGAGCCGATGCCCGCCGCATCTGCGGCCGCTGCCGCCAACATGTTTGGCGCTGCGATCAAATACGACATCGCTGACCTCCGACCCGAGTCATCGATCCATTAGTGAGAACATCGATCTATTAGCGAAAACCTCGTTGCATTAGCGAAAGCAGTGTTGCATTGTTTTGATGAGTTTCGTATGAGTTTTTCGCCAAATCGCCTTGACTTATAATTTTCGGTCTGGTCAATAACTCATAATTTTCGGTGTGGTAAATAAACGTATTTTTCGGTGTGGTAAATAAAGCGGCCCCAGGCTGAAGCTTTTGGGGGCACTGGTGGCTAGCGTTTCCTCTCTCTATAGTATATATATAGGTCGCTAACCGTTGCTGCGGCGAGGTCACGTAGAGGTCACAGCGCCCGGTTTCCGGGCTAGATACCTATGATCACCTGCAATAACTCTGGTGCGCCATACTCGGATTGAATTTTAATCGACCGCTTTGCTGACCAGCATGAATACGGCTTTGACCTGGGCGGACTGTTGTAGCACAGTGCAGCCAGGGGTAACGTGAATCATCTCGGCAGTTCACGATGAGTTCACGACACGACAGGAACCCAACATGCGAGGAACAAACCGGCGCGACCAGGACAAGGGCGCGTGGGGCAGCGCGGACCAACTGCCATCAGGTAATTGGCGCGCCATGTACTGGCACGAAGGACGCCGCCACAAAGCGCCGCACACGTTCAAGAACAAGACGCAGGCGCGCGCATGGCTGGCCGCCGAGCGCGCTCGTGTCATCGGCGGCACCTGGGCGGCTGCCGATGCCCCGGCGGCTAAGAGTAAGCCGGAGCTGACGTTGGCCGACTACGCCGAGCAGTTCATGGCGCACCGTGACCTCAAGCCGCGTACCCGTACGCAATACCGCGCCATTCTCGAGCGCGCCATTCTGCCGCATCTCGGCGCGCTGCCAGTCAACGGCATCACCGCTGATGACGTAAAAGCCTGGTACTACAAAAAATTGGACGAGTCCACGCCGACGTGGCGCAGCCAGTGCTACGGATTGCTGCGCACGATTTGCGGCGAAGCGGTGCGCGACGGTAAAGCATCGGCTCAGCCGTGCAACATTCGCGGCGCTGGCTCCGTGAAGCGTGCCGCGAACATCCGCCCCGCGACAATGGACGAGCTAGCCAAGGTTATCGACGCGATGCCCGAGCAGTACCGCGCGATGGTCATTCTCGCCGCCTGGTGTGCAATGCGCTTCGGCGAGCTGACCGAGCTGCGCCGCTTGGATATCGACACCGACAGCGGCGTTATCCGGCTCCGGCGCACAGTCATTCACATCAGCGGCGAATTCGTTACCGGCGACCCGAAGACTGCCGCCGGTAACCGTGACATCACCATCCCGCCGCACGTAATGGCCGCCGTGGCCGACCACATGATTGACCACGTAGGCCAGGCCGCCGATGCACTTTATTCCCCGGCGTGAATGGCCAGCACCTGAATCAGAGCACCTTCACCCGGTGGTGGTACCCGGCGCGCGCTGCCGCCGGTAGCCTGATTTGCGTTTCCACGATTTGAGCCACACTGGCGCAGTGATGGCCGCCCAGGCGGGCGCGACGCTGGCCGACCTTTGGGGCGGCTCGGCCACGCCACACCGCAGGCGGCGATGCGCTACCAGCACACGAGCGCCGAGCGGGACCGGACGCTGGCCGCGCGCATGGCCGAGCTGGCGGCGTCGGGTGGTTTCGCCTGAGCCGAGCCGCACCGCGCCGGAGCGCCGCCCTGGGTCCGCCTGGGGCGGCGTTCTCGTTTGTCGGCCAGCTCGGCTCCGAAGCGGCCACCGGGCAGTCCGCCCTGGGCTGTCCCCCCTCGACCGGCTCCGGCGGCGTCGACCGGCTCCGGCGGCGTCGATGGGCCTCGGCGGGCTCGGCCATGCTCGGCCAGCTCGGCCACCGAGGCGGCCACCGGCAGTCTGTGGCGTTGGTCACCCGGTGGCGGCCAGGTGCTCGGCGTCGGCCAGCTCCGGCGGCAGGCTCGAGGACGCCGAACACGTTGCACCGCAACGGGCGTCGACCGGCCCCCGGCTCGGTAGGGCATGGCGCGGCAATACGACACAGACCGCGACACGCGCCGACCCCGCGTCGCGGCACTGGCTTACTGTATGGCCATGCGTACGGACCACCGGCCCAGAGAGCAGGGCACCGTGCCCCGCCCCCGTCCATAACGGAGTTACACATGTCACCAGGCAAGAGCAATAAGCTCGGCCACGCGCGCGCCGGAGACCGCTACGTAAGCCCCGCCGAGGCCGCCGACTATCTGGGCGTGCATGTTCGCACCATCAGGAACATGCAGGCCGATGGCCGCCTCACGGCATATGGGCTCGGCGAGCATGTCGTGCGCTTCAAGTTGTCCGAGCTTGACGCCGCGATGGTGTCGGCCTGATGGCCGCCGCGACTAAGCGCCGCGTGGCCGAGCTGCTGGCACCGGCACGGGAAGCGTTACGCGACAGGGCTGGCCGCTGATGGCTACCGACGCCACGCCGATGACCGGCGCTGAGTTGTGGGTCCGCGCCGAGATGCTCACGGAGCCGTTCAGGTGCGACCGTGACGGCGGCTGCCGCCGGAACGCCACGCATTACACGGAGATAGCTATCACGGAAAACCTGCCACTGCGGGGCGATTGGCCGCCGTGCAAGCCGTACAGGATGCTGTGCGCGCGGCACCTTGACGAGCTGATGTCAGGCGAATTGCACGGCGTTTCAACGGTGGTATCCGTTTGCTCCGTGACGGACGACGGCGACGAGTGACCGCCAGCTTAGCAGCGCCGATACAAATCTTCCCAAACCTTAACTAACGCAAGGAGATTTAACTAGAATGACGGGTCAGACCGACGACGTGCGCGAAGTGCTGGACGAGCTGGACGCGCTCGCAACGGTCGCGCGGAGTGCCAGAACTGCTCGACTATCACCGCCAGCACCGCCCAAGCCAAAGCGCGTGCGGCCCAGCACCGCCCAGCGCGACACCGCGCCAGCAATCCCGAGAAGCGTTATAGCTCGCATGGATTAGGCATACCGCGCGGGCCGCGACGCCGTACAACGCCAGCCCAACGCCGAGCCGTGCAACAGACACCGCGCGGGCTGGTGAGGTAGAACGCGGGCAGAGTCGACGCGGCCCAGCTCGACCAGCGCGAGCCGTGCGCGCGGCGGGGCAGTTCCCTCGCCAGCCGTGCGCCAGGCCAGCTCCGACGCCAGCGCCGCGCGGGCCAGCTCCGCCGTCGCGCCGGGCAGCCAACAACGCCAGGGTCGGCCCGCGCCACCGGGGCCCCGGTCCGGCTCGATGCTCTCAGTTCGAGGCTGCCACCACCCCCCAGCAAACACGGCAGACCCCCCGGCCTTAGACCCCCCACCCGGTCCGACGCCCGCTCGGCCAGGACAGGCTATCCGGAGTCCTACAATTCTGGTACTTTTCGGCTAACCGAGCCGCAGTTGCCCAGCAAACCGCCGGCGACTGCCGTATGCGCAGTTCAGGGGCTGTTTCGACCTCGAGTTATGGGTTAGCTGGCCTGCGTAGGCGCGAGCCTGCCGACGCATCGCCGCAGCTCACGGCGTCGGCCAAGTAAACCAGCGTGATTGACCCCGCCCAGCAAACACGCTGAGCAGCCACCGGCAGCCGCCGGAGCTAACCAGGGTAACCGGCCCGGTGGCCGCATCGCCGCGACGCCGCCGAGCGCTGGCTGGCCAAGCTGGCCGAGCTGTTGTCAACTTTTCTGACAAGCTTGGCCGCCGAGCCGCCGCCGCCGTCAGCCCGCGCGAACTGTTGTCCCAAAAAACGGGACAAGACAGTTGACCAGGAACCCCTGCCCGGTGGCCGCATCGCCGGACACCTGCAGAGCTGGCCGCCAGCGCCGAGCTGGCCGAGCTGCCCTGCGGGTAAACTGGCGGCTGTATGTTTCTTCTAAATCCGCCAGCATTAGAAAGCTTAAGAGCATGGCACAGGGAACCGTCAAATGGTTCAACAGCGATAAGGGCTTTGGCTTTATCGCTGTCGACGACGGTGGCGAAGATGTGTTCGTCCACCATTCCGAGATTCGTGGGGCCGATTCGCTGGACGATAACCAGCGGGTTCAATTCGAGGTCGGTCAAGGACCCAAGGGTCCTCGCGCGGTCGCAGTAACTCCAATCTAACGACCTCATCGGCGGTGGACTGGCCGCCTCGGGCCATGATGGCACGGTGGCTGCGTCGGAGCTGCGCTGGCACCGCAAAGGCGATGATGGCGACCGGATTTGCGGAAGTGGTAGTGTTGCAAGGGATTTGGGTAGTTGCGAACCAGGATTAACGGGGTCCTCTGCGAAGGTGCCGTGATGTGGGAAGATGAGCCGATGACTGACCGGCCGACCTGCGGTCGCTGCGGCCATCTCCGCGTCTGCCACCGCCGCGGCAAATGCGAATACGTTCAGCGGTCGGTTGGGTTCCGTCGCATAACGCGTTCACCACAGAAGTTCCCTGCGAATGCGAGGGATGGCAGGAACCGAAGTAAGCGCCGCCGTGAGTTGGGAAGATGGATGCCATGAGCGGTGAGGAGAAGAAGACATTGAAATGGGTCGCGGCTGGTGCCAGTCGGGACATGAGCTATATGGAGAACGGCTACCAGTATGTGATTGCTCGTTGGGGTGACAAGGAGTACATGTTGCTCCAAAAGACGCGCTCGGAGGAGATAAACCGCAGGCAGGTCTGCGCCACCAAACAGCAGGCCTACGAGCTGGCCGAGCGCTGGGCTGCCGAGGCCGTATTGAGTCGATGAGGGACTGATGAGCTGCGTCGCTTCCAAGGGGAAGTTCCAGGCCGCGAACAGTCATGCGTGGCAACATGGCCATCTATGCCGTTCTCATTTCGCAACCAGATCACTCTCACCCACGGGACACGGTTTTCTTCTGACCAGTCACAAGTGAAGCTATCGGCTGAGGGGGCAACCGAGAACGTGTTACTACAAACTCCCAGCCGGGAGGGCAAAATTGGGGATGCGACTGAGCTTGTCCTGAGCGGCGGGGGATACAGCAGCTTCGAGGAGGCTGAGCAAGCTGGTCGGAGGTGGCGACAACACCTCATGATTGCAATGGCGCGCTTTGGCGTGGGCGGTGATTTCGGCCCGGCGACCGACGTTGAAGCTAGGCGAGGGCACGGCGCCGTCGGACAGATGTTTTACCAAGATAGGCCGGGCCTTCAGGTCCTCGAATACCCCCGGACCCAAGGTTTATGGAGGTAACAACAGCGGG
>CAVPUR010000011.1:0-201739 GCA_963708995.1 uncultured Actinomycetota bacterium | reverse complement strand
TCCCCGAATACCTCCTGAAGGTTTCGATAGAGAAGTTCAATAATTCGCTCATTCGCAGTCATATTCGCGTCGTCCTTCTTCGAGGTATCGGCTTGTCCGACGCCTTCAGTGATGCTAAACGGACTGCAGTCCGATTCCATTCCGCTCCGGCTTCGAATCAGCTCGACAGCCAGCGCTGCGGCTCGATCGAGTGATTACGAGGCGCCGAGAACTCTCTTGATGAATGTTGTCGTGTGTGCAGCCTTGACGTTGAACTGGGTCATTGCATCGTCGGCGACGTTGGCATCGGCCCTATTCGGGTGTTGTGGACGCCGCCGCCATCGGTGGTTCTGTGGGTACGCCGTATCGCATTGTCCAAACGGGCACCTGGCCGGGCGTGTACTCATTTCCTGCCCAGGGCGTACCGCAGATGTGCAGATATGCGTAGGGCGTCCCATCGAACATCACCCATGCGCCGGCATCTCGTACGGTGTTCGGGAGGCCGTCACGCGCCGCATCGTATGGCCAGATGATCATCCAATGCGGACCGATGGGAATCGCAGGACTTGTTCTGTCGAACGGATCGGTGTTGCTGTGTTGCGTTGCACCGCAAAGCATGTAGATGATCCCCGGGGCCGTATTCGTCGGAGCCGGCTTGCCGGCCATGATATCTCTCATCCACTGCAGCCCCATGGGATCGGCGCACATGGGCACGTTGCCGATTTCGTTCTCATCGCCGGGGAAACACACCCACTGGTTGGTTCCCTGGCGAAGCACTACGACATTGCCTTGGGCATCCATGTCCGCAACCGTTGCGTCCCGGGTGATGTGGAAAGGTCCCGACATCATCGCGCGCGATATTTTCGCGGCCAGTATCTGTTCGTCCCTGGAGGTGGGGAGGGGTTCTCCGGCGCGCAACGCCGTAATCGCGCTGTGGCTGTAGCTGCCCGACGCGGTGTCGGCCACGGCAGCTACGAGCTGGCTCTCCTGGTTGGATTCACTATCGGCCATGGCGTGCTCCTCTCGAACCTAAATTGTGGCCGCGTCAACTAGGGATCACCCATTTGCCCGCGACAACCGGAGTGGGTTTCCGAAAGTCAGTGGGGTACATGGTCCCTCGCCTCGACGTCGGCGGAGTTCGATGAACCGGGGGATCGCTCATGGACATGGGCGCTGGGAGTGCGATCGATGAGAAGGCTGAGCAATTCGGGTCGACTGTAGTGCCCGCTGGAGTCCATGAAAGCCTTGCGTTTGTCGATCAGCGCGAAGTCCAGATCCGCGATCACCTGACCTTCACCGGAGCGCACGGGCTCACCGAGTAGTTCGCCCTGCGGTGTGACGATTGCGGTGAAGCAGCCACCCGAGAGAGGTCCTAGGGGCGAGCCGGTGTCGGCCATGATCAGCGCTTGTTGATCAGGATCCAGCCATGCGGTCGCGGTAACCACGAAGACACCCGACTCGAGCGCGTGATTGCGCGCCTGGATCTCGGTTTGTTGCGAGAACAGCTCGCCGAAAATAGATCCGGGGAACATCGCCGAATGGATCTGTTCGCCATCGGCGATCAGTGCGTATCGGGCGAGCGGGTTGTAGTGCTCCCAGCAGGCCAATTGACCGATGCGACCTACCGCGCTGTCGACGGCTCGCAGTCCGCTGCCGTCGCCCTGGCCCCAAATCATGCGCTCGTGATAGGTGGGGGTGATCTTGCGACGACGCTGGATCAATTCTCCGTCGGCATCAAAAAGCAGTTGAGTGTTGAACAGTGAGCCGCCGTCGCGTTCGTTCACGCCGATGGAGACCACCATTCCGGCGCGCCGCGCGGCTTCCCCGAGGGCGTGGGTCGTCGGCGATGGCACGGTGACCCCCTGGTCCAGCAATCGAATTTGTTCGGCGCCCATCTCATATGGGCGCTGCACAAACGAAAAGTAGGGATAGTACGGAACAACGGTTTCTGGAAAAGTCGCGAACTGGACCCCCAGCGCAGCCAGTTCGTCGATCTTCGCGACGACCCGCTCGACGGTACCTTCACGGCTATACAGCACGGGGCTCAGTTGAACCGCCGCGGCCCGGATGCTTGTCACTGCCGCCGTCCTTTCCTCGCATGTCGTGCGGTGGTCCTTATGGTGTGCCTTCCCAGTGCTTGGCAAGGGGCGTGCCGGCGAACCTCTCGAGCATCGCGCGGGACAGCACCAGCACAGAACTGCGCGGCCGGTGATTCACCACAAGCCGCTGGGCCTTCCCGGCGGCATTGAACACGACCAGGACGATGACGCGAAGGGGCGCACCGCGGACCGATGAGGTGTAGTCCTCCAGGAAACTGCTTTCCCCGCAGGGGCCGGCGTAGTGGAACTCTTGAAACTCGTATATCTCTTTTGCGGCGACCACGACTTCATGGACCGCCGCCGCGCCTTGGATCGCGCCGTCCCACGCCGGCCCCTCGCCGGTTACGTCGTCGGCAAGGTTGTCCAGCCACGCCGGGTAGTAGGGCTTTCCCATATATGTCGATGCCATGTCGCGCGTCCCGTGGCCCCCTTTTACGGGGTGCCTTCCCAGTGCTTCGCATACGGAGTCCCGGAGAATGTCTCTAGCATCAAGCGGGAAAACTGCAGCATCGCGCTGCGCGGTCGGTGGTTCACCACGACGTGCTGGGTTAGCCCGGCGGCGTTGAAGGTGACCAGCACGACAACGTAAGTAGGCATGCCGCGCACTGAGCTGGAGTAGTCCTCGAGGAAACCGTTTTCGCCGCAAGGGCCGGCGTAGTGGAACTCCTGGTGCTCATACTGTTCGCGGGCTTTGACCAAGATGAAACGGACATCCTCGGCGCCGTGCGCGGTGCCGTCCATCGCAGCGGCCTCCAAGGTGACGTCATCGGCCAGGTTGTCCAACCACAGCGGGTAGTACGGCTTTCCCATGTACGTCATACGGCGCCTCCCGTGGATACATCGGCGAGCTTATTCGCCGACACATGCCCGTGATTCGTGATCTGAGACGGTGCAATTATCCGCCCCCGCCGGTTGGGTTGGGCAATATCCACAGATATCGCCGTCAACACATCCGCCTCGATGCGGGCAATGAAACTGGTGCTGGCCTAAGACGCGAACTGGGCGATGATCTTCTGGATTTTTGTTGCCGTATGTGCAGCCTTGACGTTGTACTGCGCGACAGCGATTTTGCCCTTTTCGTCGACGACGAAGGTCGAGCGGATGACACCCTGGACGGCCCTGCCGTACATCTGCTTTTCGCCGTAGGCACCCCAGGCGGTCAACACCTTGCGGTCGGGATCGGACAGCAGAGGGAACGTCAGTTTCTCGGCGTCACGGAATTTAGCCAGCTTCGCCGGCTTGTCGGGGGAGATGCCGACGACGTCGAGGCCCGCCTCGTTGAGGTCGCGCAGATTGTCGCGGAAATCGCAGGCCTCTTTGGTGCAGCCGGGCGTGGACGCCGCCGGGTAGAAGTAGACGATGACCCGGCGGCCGCGGTAGTCGGCCAGCGACACCGTGTTGCCGTCGGCGTCGGGAAGGCTGAATGCGGGCGCTTTGTCGCCAGGCGCAAGCCGCGTGGTCTCGGTCAACTCGGGTCCTTTCTGTACAACGTCAATCCATGTAAACGTCAACGCATGTATTAGCCCATCGCCACCCCGCTGTGGCATGTGGTGACAGGCCACGGGGTCACGCCAGAGAAGTGGCCATCGTCCCATCCCAATCCTCCGGACACGCAGGTGGCTGTAATACAGCACCTTTCGCGTCACCCACAGGAATCTGGCCATCCCCATGCCATGTCAAGAACATGAAGAACACATGCTGCCAAAGCCACCGCGCATCGTGTAATCGCGCCATTAGTTGTTGGCGTGTGAACGTGACGGCCCTCGGCTCCTTGCCCGGTTTTGTTAACGGGGTGACCATATAGCCCTTAGTCGCCCGAAGTGTGTTCGCATCGATGGGCTCCATCGTGACCGCGTGCGCGAGGTGGTCTCGGACCTCTTTCACTCGGTGAAACACATCCGTGAATTTTGACAAATCGGCAGGAATTTTCAGCTCGCCTGCGAGGGCAAGAATAAACCGAGGCCTTTGCGAATCCGGTATCCGGTCGAGAATCCCTTGCTCCGTGAGAAAGGCTCTCAAACTAGGCGCTTTCTGCCAAACGTACACTCTCACAGTGTCATCGATAAGTTCCTGCACCATCGAGAATTCAGCAATCACTGTCAACGCGAGCGCAGCCATGTCCGTGTTGTTCGGCACCTCTGGGTGTCGCGCCGTGAAGCTCACCGGCGCGGGCTTCGCAACGGATTCATGACGCCGTACGTGTTACGCGCCGCAACACGCCCTGGACGGTCTTGCCGTACATCTGCTTTTCCCCGTAGGCGCCCCAGGCGGTCAGCACCTTGCGATCGGGATCGGACAGCAGCGGGAACGTCAGCTTCTCGGCGTCGCGGAACTTCGCCAGCTTCTCCGGCTTGTCGGGGGAGATGCCGACGACATCGAGGCCGGCATCGTGGAGGTCTTGCAGGTTGTCGCGGAAATCGCAGGCCTGTTTGGTGCATCCCGGCGTTGAGGCCGCCGGGTAGAAGTACACGACGACACGGCGCCCCTTGTAGTCGGACAGCGACACCTTCTTGCCGTCGGCGTCGGGCAGGCTGAACGCGGGCGCCTTATCGCCGGCTGCCAGCCGCGTGGTCTCGGTCAACGTGCTTCCCCTTTCGGCTCACCGGAGCCCCCTAGACCTGAGGCACTAGGGTAGTGCCTCAGGTGCAGGAGGCTGACTGGGGGATTTGGAGGACAGACACGTGGCGGACCGGGATCCCGACACCATCAAGCAGGACATCGACGTGGCCCGCGAACAACTGGCGGCCACCGTCGACTCACTTGCTGAGCGCGCCAATCCCCGCCGCCTCGCCGACGATCTCAAGGCCCGGGTGATCGAGTTCGTCAGAAAACCCGTGGTGACGGCGTCGCTGGCCGGAGTCGGTGCCCTCGTCGTCGTGGTCGTGGTGCACCGGGTCAGGAATCGCTGACGGCACCCGCGTTGCTGTGGACGTGTATCGGTAGGTCATCCGCCCACGGCTGAGCGTCGGCCATGTCGGCGACGTTGACGTAGCCGCGCTCGAACTCGCCGGTCGCCGCGTCGACCAGCCGGTACTCCTGGGTCTGCTTGTGGATGGGTTGCGCGTCGAGAATCACCACCCGCACGTCGCCAGGCTCGAACCCGCACCGCTCCTGTAGCGCCTCGATCAGGCACTCGTTGTGCAGGTGCCCGTCGCCGAAGTTCCAGCCGAGAACCACCGCGCAGAGAGTCTCGCCCTCGCAGAGGTTGTAGTCGTCCTCGTTGTAGCCGGCCAGCGCGCGGTGCACCAGGGTGTAGAGCGCGCGGCCGTGCGTGTTCATCCCGCGGAACGCGAAGGCAAGGTGCAACGGGACCAGGGTCTCTTCCTTGTTCTTGTACAACCGCTCGAGCTGCAGGTGCTGCATCGGGCCGAGTGCGCGGGAGCCGGTGCGGAACTTGTCGTCGACCGACGGCTTCACACACCACACCGTGGTGTCCCAGTTGCCGGCGTAGTAGCGCATGCCGGGCAGGAAGGAAACCTTGCGCGGGTACAGGTTTCCGATCACCACGGTTCCGGCGATGACCACGAACAGCACGGCGATTGGTACCGGGTTGGTGACATCGGACAGTCCCAACCTTGCGTGCGCGACGAACAGCCAGAGCACCCCGAAGATCATGAATACGTTCCACTCCAAGGGCACACCCATTGGGAAGGCCAGCAGGATGTTCAGGTGAAACACGATCATCACGAACGCGGCGATGGCCGTCGGCCAGCCACCGTGCGAGAAGAACAGCACCAGGGGCACCAGGCCCTCCACCGCGGTGGAGAAGTGGGCGATGGAACCGGCCAACCCGCTGGGCCGCAGGTCGTCCGGAAAATGCTTGAACATCGACCGCTTGAGTGGTCCCGACGGGATGAACGGGTTGTTGGCCAGCATCGTCGAGATCACGAACGGGAAGTGGCGGTTGAGCTTCGAGGTCGCCGCGCCCAGCCAGATCACCATGAACACCACCTTGGCCCCGACGGCGATGTCCGCTCCGGAGAACAGGAACACCAACGCCAATGGCGCGTACACCTCGCCGCGGGCGGCCAGGAAGATGGTCTTGTCGCGCAGACCGAGCACGGCCAGCACCGACAGGATCGCGATGGTGTGCCAGCGTGGCAGCACGCCGATCACGCTGTGCAGAAGCGGGTATTGGGCCACTGCCGTCGGACACCAGCGCGATCGCGAGCAACACGACAAGCACGCCGTAGAGCAACGCGTCGACCGGGGTTCTGTTGCTGCCCTTGGTCATCGGCACTCGGCCCGGCCATGGTGGCAACCGGATGGTGCCGGGCCGCAGCCAGTACAGGATCGAACCCATCGGTGGAAAGTAGCGCCCGGCCAGCGGGCCGAAGCAGCAACCGAGACCGACGATTTCGAACAGCATCGTGTAGAGCACGGCCTTCTGGAACACGATCGGTTCCGTCCACCAAGTCGCGACATTGGTGAAGCCGCCGATGCCCGTCGTCGACCACGCGAACAACCAGCCGCCGAGGACGTATAGCGCGATCTTCACGCCGTACATCACATGCATGATCAGCGGGGTGCCGAACCCGTTCTCAGCGATGTGGCGTGCCATCGGCACGATCCGCTCGGCGCGCGTGCCCTTGCTCCACTCGGCGATGTCGACGACGGGCAGGTTGGGCTGGATGAACCCCATTGCAGCTCCTTCGACAAACCTCGAAAGAAACTACCCGCACCGACCGCTAGTGCGGAGCCATATGACTCCACACAAATAATGTGCATAGGCGCGATTCCGCGCGATCATCGCCGCACGACGCACAGCGGCCATAGAGGCTGCACGCCGCATTGTGGCTCCGCGGAGCTGAGCTGTCGCGGCTGGTGCGTCGTCCCGTATTCCCGTTGGGCGGCGGCGAGGTTAGGCCGTCGACGATGAAGGCCTGATTAAAGGCGGAGCGCGACCGCGAACATCAGCTTTTGGCCGGGGTCAGCGACCTTTTCCCGCGTAAAGGGTTCCTCTGCGATGTACCGCTGGTGAACGTGTATCTGGCGCGGGAGTGGGCGCGGCGTGGAGATCGCGATGAGGCCATACCGCTGCTGCGTGCCGCCGTCGACCATCAGTTCCGCGGGGGACAACTGCTGCAATGGTGTGTCCCGGCGACGGGTGTTTTAGTGCGGACACTGCTCGATCGGGGGGATGAGGGGGACGTGGCCGAAGCCCAGGCCGCGATCGAGCGGTTAGCGGCCGCGCCTGCCAATAAGGGTCTGGCGATCAGTGAGATCTGGCTGCTGTGGCTACAGGCTCTTCTGGCGCGGGCTCACGGTGATGACGCGGCTGATGCGCATTTCCGGGATCGCTATAGCGCCATGGCGAAAACGCATGATTTCGACGGGCATATTGCGTGGGCCGAAGCGTTGCAATGACCGGCCGCCAAGCCGCTCGCGACCGCTCGTCGAACAGGCTGGAGACCAGAAAAGTGGCCCCTGAAGTGCGCCGTCAGGGTTTCGAACCCCGGACCCGCTGATTAAGAGTCAGCTGCTCTACCAACTGAGCTAACGGCGCCTGGTCGGCCGTGACCGCGTTGCGACAATAACAGGCGTTCTGTCGCGGAACGAAATCCCGGAACCCTTCCAGGGTAGCTGTTGAGTCGCAGGCGATCCTCTCGCGCGCTGACGCCCGCCTGGCCGGCTCAGCGTCGGGGGCCGACGCCAGAGATCAAAAAGGCGTCCCGCAGTACCGTGCCCGTTCGACACCGAAGGCGGCATCCAGGTCGCGTAGCGCACCCGACCGCAGCAGTTCAGTGATGCGGTTGGCCTGAAGAAGCTGGGAAGCTCGATGAGCGCCCGCGGTTTTCGCACGCCCCAAGTGGAGAATTTGTCACGATGGCGACACTGAACCGCTGACCGGCTTCATGTCGGCATGGGGAGCGGCGCCAAACCATTAGAATGCTTGCACTGTTTCCGGTCAGCGGTGACCAAAAATAAGCCCGTCGAAATTGGAAGGTCTCTTGATAACGCCTTTGCGCAGCCGCCGATCGTGGCTGGCTGCTGCCCTCGTTATGTTTGCTGTGATCGGTGCTGGCTGCGGCAGCAGCCACAGTGCGGCCCCGGCGAAGGTCATCTCCGACAAGGGCACGCCGTTTGCTGATCTGCTTGTTCCCAAGCTCACATCGTCGGTGACCGACGGTGCCGTCGGGGTCACCGTGGATTCACCCGTAACGGTGAGTGTTGCCGACGGGGTGCTGGGTTCCGTGACGATGGTCAACGAAAACGGCCGGTCGATCAACGGTCAACTCAGCCCCGACGGACTGCGCTGGTCCACCACTGACCAGCTCGGCTACAACAGGCGCTACACGCTGAGCGTGAAGGCACTCGGCCTCGGTGGCGCGGCGAATCGCCAGATGACCTTCGAGACCAGTTCCCCCGAGCACCTGACGATGCCCTACGTCAATCCGGGCGACGGCGAGGTCGTGGGCATCGGCGAGCCGGTGGCGATCCGCTTCGACGAGAACATCGCGAATCGCGCCGCGGCTCAGAAGGCCATCGTCATCACCACTAACCCTCCGGTCGAGGGCGCGTTCTACTGGTTGAACAACCGCGAAGTGCGTTGGCGCCCAGAGCATTTCTGGAAGCCGGGTACAGCGATCGATGTGGCGGTCAACACCTACGGTGTCGACTTGGGTGAAGGGATGTTCGGCGAGGACAACGTCAAGACGCACTTCACCATCGGCGACGAGGTCATCGCGACGGCCGACGACACCACCAAGGTGGTGACCGTGCGGGTCAATGGTGAAGTCGTCAAGACGATGCCGACGTCGATGGGTAAGGACAGCACCCCAACGGCCAACGGCGTCTACATCGTCGGTGCACGGTTCAAGCACATCATCATGGACTCGTCGACCTACGGAGTTCCGGTCAACTCGCCCAACGGATATCGCACCGACGTCGAGTGGGCCACCCAGATTTCCTACAGCGGCGTCTTCGTGCACTCCGCGCCATGGTCGGTCGGCGCGCAAGGCCACACCAACACCAGCCACGGGTGTCTGAATGTGAGCCCGAGCAACGCCGTATGGTTTTACGACCACATCAAGCGCGGCGACATCGTCGAGGTCGTCAACACGGTGGGGCCCACGCTTTCAGGTACTGAGGGGCTCGGCGACTGGAACATCCCCTGGCCGCAGTGGAAGGCGGGCAACGCCAGCACCTAACGCGAGACGGTGGGGAGTTCTAACCGGTCGCTTTCATCCAGGTCGACATCGAGCGCGTTGAGCATCAGCGCCAGTCCCGCGTAGAGCACGGTGCGTTCGGTCCGGGTGAACCCGACCTCCTCGCAGTCTGAATGGTCGACGAGATTCTCGACAGCCCCACGTTTTACCCTGCGGATGCGCGAACTGATCATCCTGCGGCTCGCGCATCTACAGCGTGTACAACCGTTGTCGCCGGCGTCGAGGATGGCGTCGATCGGGCGTTCGGTGAGACCCGCGGCGCGAGCCAGGTCCGTGTGTGGCTGAGTTCGTATGGTGTGCAGCCGGGTATGGCACGAAATGGCTTGCACCGCAGCGGATCCGACTGACCAAAAATCAATGCGGCCCCGGTGACCGACGTGGGTCGCCACCGGAGGGTCGTATGGTAAGGCCTACTGTAGCGATTTTCGACCCACCCTGGGGTTCCCCCTCCCCGGCGGCTCTCCCCGAGAATAGCCCCCCGACCGTGCACGAGATCTACTGCAGTGCAATGCATCTTATGCAACATCATCGACACCCTAGTCCTGAGTGCGAAGCGGGTCTTAGACTGACGCCACACGGACCGGGAGCGAACGCATGGAACGGGAAATCATCCGGGTCGAACCCATCGACAGCAATTTCGAGAAGTGGGGCGCGCCGGTGTCGACCTGCACCCGGGCCGGCAACATGGTGTTCGTCTCAGGCATGCCGCCTTTCGACCCCGACACCGGGGAAATCCTCCCGAACGCGCCGTTCGAACGCCAGGTCGAGCTCATCCTCACCCAGCTGAAGAAGGCGCTCGAGGCCGCCGGCTCGGATCTCGACCATGTGCTGAAGTGCAACGTGATGTGCATCTCGGCCGACCGCTTCAAGGCTTTCAACGAGGTCTACAAGCGTTTTTCCCGAAGAACCCGCCTGCCCGCATCTTCTTCTGCGTGCCGGAGTGGACGGGTCCCTTCGACGTCGAGGTCGACTGTATCGCCGTGACGAAGGACTGACGGCGTCGGCCGCCCGGCAGCGCCGCGAGCGGTATCGGCCGTGCCCGCTTAGGTGAGCAGGTCGGATGCCGCATGCTCGCAATGGGGAAATCACTAAAGAGAATTACCCGGTAGCGGTTGCCACCGTATCCCCCAATCGAGGGACGCCCAATTCATCCCGCGAACCGGCTTATCGACGGACAGACGCCGCTGAACCGCGCTGGAATAGTCATTGCCAGGATGGCCCGTTTGAGGGGGAGGCCCGGCCGCACGCGGCGTGCCCCAACGTCGT
Organism: uncultured Actinomycetota bacterium; assembly: GCA_963708995.1. GTDB lineage: Bacteria > Actinomycetota > Actinomycetes > Mycobacteriales > Mycobacteriaceae > Mycobacterium. The sequence continues at coordinate 191,226 of CAVPUR010000011.1, read as the reverse complement.
GGACATCGTGGCTTGGGGTCCTCCAGACAGAGACCCAAAGCGAGCGGCCCGGCCCCGTCAGCGGGCCATTCCTGGATTTAGGAGAGCCGAGCGTGCGTGACATTGAGACCATCGACGGCGAACTTTGGCTACTGGCCCGGGCGTGGCGCGTAGCTCGCGAGTTGTGTGACCACATGCCAAGTACCGCGCTGATAGACCAGTTGCTGGACGAGCGAGCGACAACAGTAGCGCTTATTTCGTCGTGAGAACCCGTGGTAGCCGCGTGAACCCATGGCAGGAGCTCGCCGGATCGCTGGCTGGCGTTCCGCAGTTAGAAACCGCTTTATGCTCCGGCGATACCAGCGGCATGTGGGACAACGTCAACCGCCCCAGTCCCGCCATCAACCTGTGCAACCACTGCCCCGCATTGCTACCCTGCCGGGAGTGGCTAGCCACCCAGCCACCCAATAGCGTGTCAGGCATCGTCGCCGGCCTAGTGCTGCGCCACCACCTTGGTCCGCCTGGCTAGGCCACGAAGCCTAGGGCCATCAAGAAAGGCGCGCGGCGGTTAGTCGCTCAGCCGCGATTCCGGAGCCGCTACGGCGTGGCAGTTATTCGATCCAGTTCGCCTCGGCGTCGGGGTCCGGGCACGGCAGGGATGGAAAGCGCTGCAAATGCGCGGCGGGCGGGGGTTTGTTCAACGGGACCTCTTGTGGTTTGGTGCGCCGCGCAATGAGCCATCAAGGGATCTCATCGGAGTCGCAACAGGGTTTGTGGTCGTGGGCGATTGTTGAGCGTGCACCGCGATCACACATCAACGCCATGGCGCGTTTCGGCGTGAACACGACGGGCTTGGGCGTGGGGACGATCTCGAAGTTCGTTACGGCCCGTCTGGGGTTCTGGGCGTGTCGGGCAGCTGCGGCGAAAGCTCCATTTCACACGGATTGAAGATGTTGATATACACGCAGTGCTCTTCCATCGGTATCTCAGGAGCATTCGCAGGAGCCGGTGCGGGTGCCGGCGGCGGAGGTGCTGGATCATCGTCGGCTACTGCCGCCGGGGAACCGACCAGACCGCCGATGGCGGCCGCCGTAGCGAATGCTGCGAAAAGGCGTGCTACGCGATTGATGGCTAATTTGAATCTGTTGACGATGCGCCGAATCGTAACGCGATACCGGATACGGGGTGGCGTGCCCTCGGGCAGGGGCCCTTCCTAGGGCCAATAGTCCCTACCCTCCAGGGGTATCGGTACGGCAGCATTCGAATCATGACTGAAGCACCAGAATCCAACGCCGAACCCACCACCGCGACTGGGCAACCCCGCTACGACAACCCATATGACCGGCCTAGTCGGCTGGGTCAAGTCGCGGCGTGGGTGGTCATCGTCGCCGGTGTCGTGTTCGTCGTCGCGGTGATCTTCTTCTCGGGGTTCTTTCTGGCCCGGTCCTCAGACGGCCACCATGGCTGGCACCGGGGTTATTACGGCGGCCGCGACTGTACCTACCCGATGATGGGACCCGGAGGAATGATGGGTCCGGGCGGAATGATGGGACCGGGCGGGATGGGTCCAGGTGGACCGATGGGTCCTCCGCAAACGCCTACGACGACGACCCCAACAACGCCCCGCCCCTAGTCGCATCACGCCGCTGGGGGCTGCGTAGGCGGGATTAGAAGTCATTCGATGAAATTCAACGCGTCGCTCGCCGCCGCCTCCGCGGTTTTCGCGGGGAAACGCGCCAACGAGCCCAGGCGCGGCGGTTTATCGGCGCGGGCGAACGCCACAAGACGATCAATCTCAGATCACAAAACAAGCACACCGTTGAAATGCCCGCGAATCGCGACACCACCAGCGCCGCCAGTGTGCCGCTGAGCAACAATAGGTTTACGCGCCGCGTCGGAGATAATGTCGCGTCACTCATCAGTAGAAAATCTCAGGCGCCACGGACAAAAGTGTCCGCAGAATGCAATCAGCGACAGCCTTCGCGGCATTGTATTCCATCGGCATAATGAACGAGCCTCCTTCGGCGTCGACCTTCAGGCCGATGACCGGTTTGGCAGGATACCGCGGTTTAGGATCAACCAGAATCGAAGCTCTCGGCAATGACAGTTGGATAGGCGCTCCAGCCCCCCGGCAAAAAGACGCATTGACGAAGAAGTTACTCGCGCCTCGTCTTTTGGAGTGAAAGTAACGCAACCATGCACTTGCTAAACGCACACACAAAAAACTGATTGGTACACTTGCGCGACCTAGGACTACAATGCGGCACCGTCCGGCTCAGGACCGCCATCCACCAACCGCAACTGGGGCCACTTGAGCGAGCGCAGGCGGAGATGGTCGCGCACCACCGACAACCACCCGATCAGTTCCTCAAGGTCGTCAGGATGCACGTACGGATCGCAAACCAGCCCGGAGCCGATCCAGAGCGCCGTCTCGGTAGCGTCGTAGTCGAGCAGGCGAAACGCGGCCTTGAAGTGCTTGGTGTTGGCGCCGCGATACTCGGCGGGCTCCTCCTCGTCGGGCTCCTCCGGTTCCGGCTTGGGAGGGTAGGTCTTGCCGTCCAGGCCGGTAACCGGTGCCAGCTCCTCAGGTGAGTCATCTGACTCACCTTCGCGGAGGTCCCGCGAGACCGTGGACTGACTGACGCCCGTCGCGGATGCGATAGCCCGTGTGGACAGGCCGGCCTCATGCAGCGACCGCACGACTGCCTGTTGATCCTCGCGTGGCAGCCGCAGCCGCTGGCCACTGAATTCGGTGGCGCAGTAGCCATCCCAGCACGAGTGGCCCAGCGCTTTCCATGCCTGTCCGGTGCAGGCGCGGACGATCAAATCCCAGGCGTGGCCGACTGCGGCTTTGATGTCATGTGTGAGTTGGCGGGCCTCGCTGCGGTCGAGCGGTTCAACCTCGCCGTCGACGAGATCGATGGTCACTACTCGGCCTTCTCTGCAGTGTCCGTCAGCTCCGCGTGAGCACCCAGCAGAGCCCGCCCTATCCGCTGCGCCGAATCGGGCGTAAGTACGAGCGTTTCCTTGTCGCCCATCTGGCGGTTGCGGCTCTCCACCACGACGTGCGCCGGTCCCACGGTGCTGATCAGCACGGCGATGTTCGTCTCGCCGTCTTCAAGGTAAAAGCGGTCGATGTGCCTTCACGCCGCACCGCCTACCGGCTGCGCCAGCTTCAGCACCGACTCGCGATCAACGCGAATCAGCCTGGGTCCCATGCGATATGCGATGAGGCGCCCGTCGCTGATCCAGCGGCGCACCGTGCGGGCATCGACCCCGAGGTGGCTTGCGGTCTGTTTGATAGTTGGGGTGTGCGGGCAGGTCCCGCGTTGTCATGAATTCCATGGACATTATCGTCACCCGGATTTTCAAAAAGTGTGTGCAGTCGTGGCGCCTTATGTTTGTCCAGCGAGGACGCTGAAGTTGTGGACACGCAGGTCACAGACGGTATTGACAACCGCAGAAAATCTGCACGTTCTGGGCGAAGGGCGCGCCCCCACCGCAACAGGTCTCTCGCGTACGCGACGACGTTTGTCGGCACCCCTCGAAGGGTCACGACTGCCTCGTAGCACGCTAATCGCACGAGTCCTTGCCGAATAAAAAGGTCAGAGGGGCTAAATACCACCTCTGACCGTGGGGTGAGTGACGGGACTCGAACCCGCGACATTCAGGATCACAACCTGACGCTCTACCAGCTGAACTACACCCACCATGGCCGTGCCGGCCCACAGAGCTTGCGGGCATAAGCGCGGCGACGTCGATACTAGCCGCTCGATGGCTCGTCGGCCGAATCGTTTGTCTCCGGTGCGTCCGCTCCGTTCCCAAGCTCGGCTGCCACGGCCGCGATTTCGCTGGTAGCCGGACCTGGCGGCGGAACGAACGCCGTGCGCCGGTAGAACTGCAGCTCACGGATGGATTCGTGGATGTCGGCCAGCGCGCGGTGCGCGAGCCCCTTGGCGGGCTGGCCGAAGTAAATCCGCGGATACCAGCGCCGGCAGAGTTCCTTGATCGAGCTGACGTCGATCATCCGGTAATGCAGAAACGAGTCCAGCGTGGGCATGTCGCGGGCGATGAACGAGCGATCGGTGGCGATCGAGTTGCCCGCCAGCGGCGCAGTCTTGGGCTGTTTGACATGCTCGCCGATGTAGTCGAGCACCATCGTCTCGGCAGTCGCCACGTCGATGACCGACGCTTTCACCTCGTCGATCAACCCAGAGCGCGAGTGCATCTCGGTGACCACGTCGATCATCGAGGACAGCGCGGCGTCGTCGGCGTGAATCACCACATCGATCCCGTCGCCGAGGATGTTCAGATCGGCATCGGTGACCAGGGCCGCGATCTCGATCAGCTTGTCCGAACCCAGATCCAGCCCGGTCATCTCGCAGTCGATCCACACCAATTCGTCCCGCACAGCGCTCTACAGTAGGCCCACCGTCGGCCCTGCCCCTGCATCCCCCTGGCAAGTAGTGTGATGCTTTGCCTAGCGGCGCGGCGACTACTGGGGAAGAAGGGCGCGGCACGATGAGCACCGAAGCGGCGGGGACGCCCGCCAAGCGGATTTCTGCAGGTTATGCCGTCGAAGGACAGGCACTGGAGTTGGGCACAGTCGTCGTCGACGGCGAGGCGGACCCGACCGCCCAGATCCGCATCCCGCTGGCCACCATCAACCGGCACGGTCTGGTCGCCGGAGCGACCGGAACCGGCAAGACCAAGACGCTGCAGCTCATCGCCGAGCAACTCAGTGCCGCAGGGGTTCCGGTGCTGATGGCCGACGTGAAGGGTGACCTGTCCGGGCTGTCCCGGCCGGGGGAGCCCAACGACAAGACCGCGGCGCGTGCGAAGGACACCGGCGACAACTGGACGGCCACGGGATTCCCGGTGGAGTTCCTGTCGTTGGGCACCGACGGAATCGGGGTGCCGGTGCGCGCCACCATCTCCAGCTTTGGCCCGGTGCTTTTGTCAAAGGTGCTGGGGCTCAATGCCACTCAAGAGTCCACACTAGGGCTGATCTTCCATTGGGCGAAGGAGAACAATCGTCCGCTAGTCACCCTGAACAATTTGCGCGCCGTCATCACCCACCTGACCAGCGACGAGGGCAAGGCCGACCTGAAATCCCTGGGCGGAGTGTCGTCCACGACGGCAGGCGTCATCCTGCGAGGGCTGGTCAACCTCGAAGGCGAAGGCGGCGACACGTTCTTCGGCGAGCCGAAGCTCGATCCGCAAGACCTCCTGCGCATCGACCAGGGCCACGGCATCATCACGCTGCTCGAGTTCGTTGGTCAGTCGTTGCGCCCGGTCATCTTCTCCACCTTCCTGATGTGGTTGTTGGCCGACCTTTTCACCGAACTGCCCGAGGTCGGCGACGTGGACAAGCCCAAGCTGGTGTTCTTCTTCGACGAGGCGCACCTCTTGTTCGCCGACGCCTCGAAGGCATTCCTGGAGCAGGTCGAGCAGACGGTCAAGCTGATCCGCTCCAAGGGCGTCGGGGTGTTCTTCTGCACCCAGTTGCCCACGGACCTGCCCAATGATGTGCTCTCGCAGCTGGGAGCGCGGATCCAGCACGCGCTGCGCGCGTTCACCCCCGACGACCAGCAGGCGCTGAGCAAGACCGTCCGCACCTACCCGAAAACCGATGTCTACGACCTCGAATCCGCGCTGACGTCGCTGGGTATCGGCGAGGCCGTGGTCACCGTGCTCTCGGAGAAGGGTGCGCCCACGCCCGTCGCATGGACGCGCATGCGCGTTCCCCGCTCGCTGATGGGCGCAATCGGCCCGGACGCGATAGCTGAGGCGGCCAAAGCCAGCCCGCTGCAGGCGAAGTACGGACAGACCATCGAGCAGCCACCAGAGCCTGAAGCGAGCCCGAAGGCGCCGCCGTCTGTGCCCGCGGAATCTGAGCCCGGTTATCCGCCGCTGTCAACGGATTTCGATCTGCCGCCGATGCCGCCGCCCGCGGAGCCCAAGGGTCCCGCTATGTGGGAAGAAGTGCTGAAGAACCCGACCGTGAAGAGCGGCTTCAACACCGGCCATACGCGAGATTGTCCGCAGCTTGTTGGGCAGCGGCCGCCGCCGGAAGTAACGGCTACCCGCCGCCGAGCTTCTTGTAGAACGCGCCCACGATCGGCGCCACGATCGCGCGGGGTGCATACCCGCTCGCCACCGACATCGCCTTCGACGTCAGGCCCGGGACGACGCGCATCTTGTTGCGTTCCAACGCATCCAGCGACAGCTGGGCGGTGTGCTCCGTGGAGATCCACAGAAAGTCCGGCACCACCTTTTCCACCAGCGACCGCTCGGCGTCATCGGGCAGATCGGTGCGCACCGGGCCCGGCGCCAGCAGTGTCACGTGCACACCGGAGTCGCGCAGTTCACCGCGTAACGATTCGCTGAAAGTATTCGCGAACGCTTTCGTCGCGGCATAGGTGGCGTTATACGGAATCGGCGAATTTCCCGCCGCCGAACCGGAAATCAGGATGCCACCGGCCTTGCGCTCGATCATGCCCGGCAGCACCGCCAAGCGTAAGATCATGCACCGCAACGGCATTCAGCTGCACCTGAGCCTTTTCACCTGCCGGGTCGAGACCCGCCACCGGACCGAATGTCGCCGTGCCCGCGTTGGCGCACAGGATCGACACGGGCCGGGCTGCCAGCTCATCGCAGAGCTTCGCCCGTTGCTCCGGGTCGGCCAGATCGGCAGGTCGCACTTCCACGGCGACGCGATACTTGTCGGACAGGCGCGTGGCCAGCTCGGTGAGCAGGTCTTCGCGTCGCGCGGTGACGATCAGGCTGTGCCCGCGGGCGGCGAGTTCGGTGGCCAGCGCTGCACCGATGTTCTGGGAAGCTCCGGTCACAACGGCACGCGCGTCGGGGCTGGGAGCAGGTATCGGCATGCGGCCAATCGTAGTGCATCGGCGAGCTCAACGGCGCAGCGCAGGCATCGCAGGTAGCAGCCAGATAGAGTGCCGGGCATGAATCAGCCGGAGTCGGAGCCGAAAGCTGTGCGGTCTCCGGTGGTGGCGTGGGCGCTGTGGGACGCAGGTGCAGCCGGCCTCAGCGCTATCGTGGCCACCTTCGTGTTCTCCGTCTACTTGACCGGCACCGTGGGGGCGGGCATTCACGGCGGCACCACAGCGGCGAGTTGGTTGGGTCGTACCGGGACCATCGCCGGGCTGACCATCGCGCTGTTGGCGCCCGGCGGTCGGCGTGTGGGTGGAGTCTCCGCACCGCCGGCGGGTGGCGATGGGCGTGTTGACGGGCGGGGCGGTAGTGCTGACCTGCGCGATGTACCTGATCCGCGACAACCCCAGCTACCTGTGGGCCGGGCTCGTGCTGCTGGCGGCGACGGCGGCCTGCGGCGACCTGGCCGGCGTCCCGTACAACGCGATGCTGCGCCAGCTGTCTACGCCGCGAGACGGCCGGCCGGGTCTCCAGTATCGGCGCGGCGGCGGGTTTCCTCGGCAGCGTCCTACTGCTGGTGCTGATCTACCTGGGATTCATCTCCGGAAGCGGGCCGGTGCGCGGGCTGCTGCACGTGCCCACCCAGGACGGCCTCTACGTTCGGACGGCGATGCTGCTGGCCGCAGCGTATTTCGCTGTGCTGGCCCTGCCGCTGTTGTTGGTCGCCCACCGGTTGCCCGACCCAGGTGCGGTGACCCACACGACCAGCATGCTGGGTGGGTATCGCAGGCTGTGGTCGGAGATCAAGGCGGAGTGGCGCCGCGACCGCAACCTGGTCTACTTCCTGGGCGCCAGCGCGCTCTTCCGGGACGGGCTGGCGGCCGTTTTGGCGTTCGGCGCGGTGCTGGGCGTCAACGTGTACGGCATCTCGCAAGCGGACGTCCTGATCTTCGGCGTGGCGGCCTCCGTGGTGGCCGCGGTGGGCGCGATTCTCGGCGGGGTCGTCGACCATCGGATCGGATCCAAACCGGTCATTATCGGGTCACTGGTCGCGATGGTTGGTGTAGAACTGGGCTTGCTGGCGCTGTCCGGTCCGGTGGCCTTCTGGGTGGGCGGACTGCTGCTGGGTCTGTTCATCGGGCCGGCACTGTCGTCGTCGCGGGCCCTGTTGCTGCAGATGGCCGACCAGGGCAAGGAGGGGGTCGCCTTCGGTCTGTACACCATGACCGGACGTGCGGTGTCGTTCATCGCGCCGTGGCTGTTCTCCGTCTTCGTCGACGGGTTCGGTGCCGTCCGTGCCGGATGGGGCGGCATCTCGCTGGTGCTGCTCGCCGGCCTGCTGGCGATGCTGGTGGTCCGGGTCCCGCCGCGCCGCGCGGCTGTTGCCGGTGGAACAGGTCTGAACGCTAGGACAGCGGGGCGTCGCAGATCGTGATGCCCACTCCGGTCCGTTGGCGCACCTGGACCCCGGCCACCGTCACCGAGCAGGTGACGTTGTGGCCGATGTTGACGATCGTGACGTTGGCCGGGTGCGTGGCCGACTTCGACAGGCTGACCTCTTTGCTCCATGGCAGCGACACATTGAACTCGGTCTGAATCATGCCGCCGGTGTCCATGTAGGTGATGCTGATCGCGCGGCCTTCGCCGCTGACGTTGTAGACGACGGGCTGCATCGCGCCGGGTTCCGTCGGCTCGGTGGGCTCGCCCGGGGCGCCGGTAGTGGAGGCGCGGGAGCGGCGCTCGGGGTGTGCGTCCTCGTCGTCGGCGTGGGCGGTGCCGAACTCGGCCCGGGCATCGGGGGCAACGGCTCGACCGCGGTCTGTGTTTTCATCGTGCCGTTGGCGATGATCAGCGCGATGACCAGTCCGACCACCAGCAGCACCGCTGCGGCGGCGGCAATCCACAACCAGCGCGGCGATCTCGGACCCTCCGGCGGCGGAGCCGTGAGCCGCGTTGTGGGCGTTCCATCCGGCGGGGACTGGTCGTATTGCCAAGTACGGCGGCAACTGTTGGGTCGGGTTCGGTTGGTTCGAGGTCGGCGCCCACTGGGGAGGCGGCCCGCCGTAGGTGGGCGCGTAGGGCGCTTGGTCGGCGTAGGCCGGGTCGACGAGCGGTGGGTTTTGGGGACCCCGGGGCTCGGACGGTCGGGACCAAGGTTGAGGAGGACCGAACCGCTCGGTCCGGTGTGGATCGTTCATCTCCACCTCATGGATTGCAGGGTACCTGGGCTGGGCACCCGGGCTCGAAATCATCGGCCGCATCGAATGACCCGTGCGCGGGCGTACCTTATCGGCGCTGATCCGCTGCCCGCAGCGCGGCGACCGTCATCGCCCGCATGACGGCCCGGTACCGCGCCGCAAAAGCCGGCTTGGTGCGCGAGTTGTCACCGGACTTCATGCTGTGGGGTGTCGAGTTCAGCAACCCGAATACCGCGTGCGCCGTCAGCCGGGCATCGGCTTCGGCCAGCTGTGGGCTCAGCTCGCGCAGCACGCCCACCCAGATCTCGACGTACTGCCGCTGCGCTTTGCGCACCTGCCGCTCTGCCGCGTCGGGCAGGTGCGCAAGGTCGCGGTCCTGGATACGGATCAGGTCGGGTTCGCCCAGGGCGAAGTCGAGATGGAAATCGATGAGGCCATCCAGCGCCGCGGCCGGGTCAGCGTTGCGGGCGGTCACATCGCGGGCACCGGCGAGCAGCCGGGCGCTGATCCCGACCAGCAACTCGACCAACAGCGACTCCTTATTGGGGAAGTGCCGGTAGATGGCCGGACCGCTGACCCCGGCGGCGGCGCCAATGTCTTCCAACCGGACAGCGAGGAAACCGCGCTCGGCGAACAGCCGTTCGGCGGCCGAAGGAGCTGCAAGCGCCGGTCGGATTTCAACTGGCTGCGGCGATTTGGGGATTCGGGCTGACCAGGCCGGCCGAGCTGGCCGTCCGGGGCGGACGCTGCCATGACGGTCTCCGTCGGGATGTTTCGGTTAATCGTCACTAACGTAGCACGAGTTAGTCGCTATTAACTGTCGATTGCGCGGGCAACGGGTGCCCGCCGGGCAGCGCATCCTCTCTGGACGCACCGCGCGGGTAATGGTATTCTCAGCCCCAGTTAATGAGCATTAACTGAAATTGGAGGCTCTGCGGTCATGGACAAGGTGGTGGCGACGGCCGCGGAGGCGATCGCGGACATAACCGACGGATCGTCGCTGGCCGTCGGGGGATTCGGCCTTTGCGGCATTCCCGAAGCGCTGATCGCCGCGCTGGCCGACAGCGGGGTGACCGACCTGGAGACGGTGTCGAACAACTGCGGCGTCGACGGTATCGGGCTGGGGCTCCTGTTGCTGCACAAGCGAATTCGTCGGACCGTCTCGTCCTACGTGGGCGAGAACAAGGAGTTCGCTCGCCAGTTCCTGTCCGGCGAACTCGAGGTCGAGCTGACCCCGCAGGGCACCCTGGCTGAGCGGCTGCGCGCGGGCGGGATGGGGATACCGGCGTTCTACACGCCCGCCGGCGTCGGCACCCAGATCGCCAACGGCGGGCTGCCGTGGCGCTACGACGCGTCGGGCGCGGTGGCGGTGGTGTCGCCGGCCAAGGAGACCCGTGAGTTCGACGGTGTCACCTACGTTCTCGAGCGGGCCATCCGCACCGACTTCGCGCTGGTGCACGCCTACAAGGGCGACCGGCACGGCAACCTGGTGTACCGGGAATCCGCCGCCAACTTCAACCCGGAATGTGCCGGTGCCGGGCCGGATCACCATCGCCGAGGTCGAACACCTCGTCGAGCCCGGAGAGATCGACCCCGCCACCGTGCACACGCCGGGTGTGTTCGTCCAGCGCGTCGTGCACGTGCCCAATCCCGTCAAGCGGATCGAGAAGGAGACGGTGCGGTCATGAGCGCGCATGACGACGATGGTTTGCGCTGCCGAGTGTCACGCCAGCGTGACGTTGGGCGCCGAGCGTCACGCCAGCGTGACGCTCGAGCGCAAGCAGACGAACAGGAGTGGCGCCAGATGACGTGGAGCAGGGACGAGATGGCCGCGCGGGTGGCGGCGGAATTCGAGGACGGTCAGTACGTCAACCTCGGCATCGGAATGCCCACCCTGATCCCGAACCACATCCCCGAGGGTGTGCATGTCGTTTTGCATTCGGAGAACGGGATCCTCGGCGTCGGGCCGTATCCCAAGCGTGAGGACCTCGACGCCGATCTGATCAACGCGGGCAAGGAGACGGTGACCACCCTGCCGGGCGCCGCGTTTTTCGGCTCTTCCGCCTCGTTCGGAATCATCCGCGGCGGCCATCTGGACGTCGCTGTCCTTGGCGCCATGCAGGTTTCGGTCACCGGCGACCTCGCCAACTGGATGATCCCAGGCAAGATGGTCAAAGGCATGGGCGGCGCAATGGATCTTGTGCACGGCGCCCGCAAGGTAATCGTGATGATGGAGCACGCCGCCAAAGACGGCAGCCCGAAGATTCTGGAACGCTGCACGCTGCCGTTGACCGGCGTGGGCTGCGTGAATCGCATCGTCACCGAGCTTGCGGTCATCGATGTCCGCGACGACGGTCTGCACCTGCTCGAGACCGCACCCGGCGTGTCCATCGAGGAAGTCAGTGCGAAAACCCAACCACCCCTTCTACTTCAGGATCTGGCGACCACGTGACGACGGTAGCGGCCGCGCCGTCCTTCGCCGACGAGCACCGCCGGCTGGTGGGGGAGCTGAACGCCAAGCTTGCGGTGGCGGCTCGCGGCGGAAACGAGCGCGCCCGCGAACGTCACGTCAGCCGCGGCAAGCTGCTGCCGCGCGAACGGGTGGACCGCCTGCTCGATCCGGGCAGTCCGTTCCTGGAGCTGGCTCCGCTGGCCGCGGGCGGCATGTACGGCGACGAGTCTCCGGGCGCCGGGATCATCACCGGGATCGGGCGGGTGTCGGGGCGCGAATGCGTGATCGTCGCCAATGATGCAACCGTCAAGGGCGGCACCTACTACCCGATGACGGTCAAGAAGCACCTGCGCGCCCAGGAGGTTGCGCTGCAGAATCGGCTGCCGTGCATCTATCTCGTCGACTCGGGCGGTGCCTTCCTGCCGCGCCAGGACGAGGTGTTTCCCGACCGCGAACATTTCGGGCGGATCTTCTACAACCAGGCGACCATGAGCGCCAAGGGCATTCCGCAAGTCGCGGCGGTGCTCGGCTCGTGCACGGCCGGCGGCGCCTACGTGCCGGCGATGAGCGACGAGGCGGTCATCGTCCGCGAGCAGGGCACGATCTTTCTCGGCGGCCCGCCGCTGGTCAAGGCCGCCACCGGCGAGATCGTCACCGCCGAGGAGCTCGGCGGCGGCGACCTGCACTCGCGGGTGTCCGGTGTCACCGACCATCTCGCCGACGACGACGAGCACGCGCTGCGGATCGTCCGTTCGATCGCGGCCACCTTCGGCCCCCGCGAGCCGGCGCAGTGGGAGGTGCTCCGTTCGATCGAGCCCAAGCACGCCCAGACCGAGCTCTACGACGTCGTGCCGCCGGATCCACGGGTGCCCTATGACGTGCACGAAGTCATCGTTCGGCTGGTCGACGGCGGCGAATTCAGCGAATTCAAGGCCAACTACGGCAAGACGCTGGTAACCGCGTTTCGCGCGCATCCACGGCCATCCGGTGGGAATTGTCGCCAACAACGGTGTGCTGTTCAGCGAATCCGCGCTCAAGGGAGCGCATTTCATCGAGCTGTGCGATAAGCGCAAGATCCCGTTGCTGTTCCTGCAGAACATCGCAGGCTTCATGGTCGGCCGCGACTACGAGGCCGGCGGGATCGCTAAACACGGCGCCAAAATGGTCACCGCCGTGGCCTGTGCGCTCGCGTGCCCAAGCTGACCGTCGTGATCGGCGGATCCTATGGAGCGGGCAACTATTCGATGTGCGGGAGGGCGTATTCTCCGCGATTTCTGTGGATGTGGCCCAACGCCCGGATCTCGGTGATGGGCGGCGAACAGGCCGCTTCGGTGCTGGCCACGGTGCGCGGCGAGCAGCTCGCCGCGGATGGCAAACCCTGGTCGGCTGACGAGGAGGAGGCGTTCAAGACGCCCATCCGCGAGCAGTACGAAGACCAGGGAAACCCCTACTACTCGACCGCCCGCCTCTGGGACGACGGGATCATCGACCCGGCGGACACCAGAACGGTTGTAGGGCTTGCGCTTTCGGTGTGTGCTCACGCGCCCCTGGAACCGGTCTCCTACGGCGTGTTCCGGATGTGAGTGCGATGTTCGAGACGGTGTTGGTTGCCAACCGCGGTGAGATCGCGGTGCGGGTGATCCGGACCTTGCGGCGGCTGGGCATCAAGTCCGTCGCCGTGTACAGCGACGCCGACGTCGGCGCGCGGCACGTGCTTGAAGCGGACGAAGCGGTACGGCTGGGGCCGGCCGCGGCGCGGGAGAGCTACCTCGATATCGCAAGGTGCTCGACGCCGCGGCGCGGACCGGAGCCCAGGCGATCCATCCGGGCTATGGGTTTCTCTCCGAGAACGCCCATTTCGCCGCCGCGTGCGAGCGCGCAGGGGTGGTGTTCCTGGGCCCGCCGGCGCGCGCGATCGAGGTGATGGGCGACAAGATCACCGCCAAGAACGCGGTCGGCGCCTTCGACGTGCCGGTGGTACCCGGGATAGCCAGGCCGGGGCTGAGCGATGACGAGCTGGTGGCCGCGGCCGACGACGTCGGCTACCCGGTGCTGATCAAGCCATCGGCGGGCGGCGGCGGCAAGGGCATGCATCTGGTGGAAGATCCGGCACGACTACGCGAGGCGCTGGTGACCGCCCGTCGGGAAGCCGCCTCGGCGTTCGGCGACGACACCCTGTTCCTGGAGCGATTTGTGCTGCGGCCCAGGCATATCGAGGTGCAGGTGCTTGCCGACGCGCATGGCAACGTGGTGCATCTCGGCGAGCGCGAGTGCAGTCTGCAGCGGCGCCACCAAAAGGTGATCGAGGAGGCGCCGTCGCCCCTGCTGGACGCCGAGACGCGCGCGCGGATCGGAACGGCGGCGTGCAACACCGCCCGCAGCGTCGACTACGTCGGCGCCGGCACGGTGGAGTTCATCGTCTCCGCCGAGCGGCCCGACGAGTTCTTCTTCATGGAGATGAACACCCGCCTGCAGGTGGAACATCCGGTCACCGAGGCGGTTACCGGGCTGGACCTCGTCGAGTGGCAACTGCGAGTGGGTGCCGGCGAGAAGCTGGCTTTCGCCCAGGACGACATCGCGCTGACGCGGGCACGCAATCGAGGCGCGCGTCTATGCGGAGGATCCCGCGCGGGGATTTCTGCCCACCGGCGGGCGGGTGCTGCAGGTGGTCGAGCCGTCCGGCGATGGTGTGCGGGTGGATTCGTCGCTGCTGGCAGGAACTGTGGTCGGTAGCGATTACGACCCGATGCTGAGCAAGGTGATCGCGCACGGGGCCGACCGTGACGGAGGCGCTGGCGCGGCTGGACCGGGCGCTTGCGCAGACCGCGGTCCTGGGCGTTCAGACCAACGTCGAGTTCCTTCGTTTTCTGCTCGCCGATGAGCGCGTCCGTGCCGGCGACCTGGACACCGCGCTGCTCGAAGAGCGGCTGCCCGACTTCGCGCCGCTGCCGGCGCCCGACGACGTGCTCGCGGCGGGCGGTCTCTACCGCCAGTGGGCACTGGCGCGTCACGCGCGTGGCGACCTGTGGGCCTCGCCGACGGGTTGGCGCGTCGGCGGCGGGGTGGCGCCGGTGCGAACCGAGCTGCGCACCCCGCTACGCGCCGAAACGGTATCGGTGTGGGGATCGCCGGATGCGGCCGAGGTGCAGGTCGGCGATGGCGAAATCAGTTCTGCAAGTGCGGAATTCGACGGCGCGCAGATGAGCGTGACGCGGGACGGCCTGCGCCGCGAGTACCGGTGGGCGGAGGCCGACCGGCACCTGTGGATCGCCGACGAGCGCGGAACCTGGCACCTGCGCGAAGCCGAGGAGCAGAAGATTCACCGTGCTGCGGGCGCCAAGCAGGCCGAGGTCGTCAGCCCGATGCCGGGCAACGTGATCGCCGTGCAGGTCAACTCCGGCGCCGAGGTCTCCGAGGGAGACGCGGTGGTGGTGGTTGAGGCGATGAAGATGGAACACTCACTCGCCGCGCCGGTTTCGGGTTTAGTGGAATTGCTGGTGTCTGTCGGAGACCAGGTGAAGGTGGACCAGGTGCTGGCCAGGATCAAGGATCAAGAATCATGACGACAAGTATCACGGCAGGGACGCTGCCCAAGGAATACGAAGACCTCCGCGACACCGTTGCCGATTTCGCCCGCACCGTGGTCGCGCCGGTGTCGGCCAAACACGATGAGGAACATAGCTTTCCGTACGAAGTCGTCGCCAAGATGGGCGAGATGGGACTGTTCGGGCTACCGTTCCCCGAGGAATACGGCGGCATGGGCGGGGACTACTTCGCGCTGGCCTTGGCGCTCGAAGAACTCGGCAAGGTCGACCAGTCGGTCGCGATCACGCTGGAAGCAGGGGTGGGCCTCGGCGCGATGCCGATCTACCGGTTTGGCAATGACGAGCAGAAGCAACAGTGGCTCCCGGACCTGACCGCTGGGCGCGCGCTTGCCGGTTTCGGTCTCACCGAGCCGGGCGCTGGGTCGGACGCCGGCAGCACCCGCACCACCGCCCGTCTCGAAGGTGACGAGTGGCTCATCAACGGCTCGAAGCAGTTCATCACAAACTCGGGCACTGACATCACTTCGCTGGTTACCGTCACCGCGGTCACTGGAGCGGTCGGGGACAGGAAGGAGATCTCGACGATCATCGTGCCCAGCGGCACAGCGGGATTCACCGTTGAGCCGGTCTACAACAAGGTCGGCTGGAACGCCTCCGACACCCACCCATTGACCTTCGCTGACGCCCGCGTTCCACAGCAGAACCTGCTGGGCGCGCGGGGCACGGGCTACGCGAACTTCTTGTCCATTTTGGACGAGGGCCGGATCGCGATCGCCGCTCTGGCGACCGGGGCGGCGCAGGGCTGTGTCGACGAGAGCGTCAAGTACGCCAAGGAGCGTCAGTCGTTCGGCCAGCCGATCGGGTCCTATCAGGCGATTAGCTTCAAGATCGCCCGGATGGAGGCGCGTGCCCATGTGGCCCGCACGGCGTATTACGAGGCGGCCGCAAAGATGTTGGCGGGCAAACCGTTCAAGAAGGAGGCGGCGATCGCGAAAATGATCTCCTCGGAGGCGGCGATGGACAACGCGCGCGACGCCACCCAGATCCACGGCGGCTACGGCTTCATGAACGAGTATCCGGTGGCGCGTCACTACCGCGACAGCAAGGTGCTCGAGATCGGTGAGGGCACCACCGAGGTGCAGCTGATGCTCATCGCCCGATCGCTGGGCCTGTGATGACCGACGGAAAGTCAATCATCCAGCGCGGCTTATGGTTTGAGGAATTCGAGGTCGGCACCACCTACCTGCACCGGCCGGGCCGCACCGTCACCGAGGCCGACAACGTGTTGTTCACCACGCTGACGATGAACACCCAGTCGCTGCACCTCGACGCGGCGTGGGCCGCCGAGCAGCCGGGTTTCCGGGGCGAGCGACTGGTGAACTCGATGTTCACCCTCTCGACGCTGGTCGGGCTGTCGGTGGCGCAGTTGACGCTCGGCACCATCGTGGCCAATCTCGGTTTTTCCGAGGTGTCGTTTCCCAAGCCGGTATTCCACGGCGACACCCTCTACGCGGAAACCGTGTGCACCGACCAACGCGAATCGAAAAGCCGTCCCGGCGAAGGGATCGTCACCCTGGAGCACACCGGGCGCAACCAGCACGGCGACGTCGTGGCGCGCGCCGTGCGCACGACGCTGGTGCAGAAGCGCCCGGCGCCCGAAGCAGACCTCGAAGCAGACCGAGTGGAGAAGTGATGAACCTGCGTGCCGCCGGTCCGGGTTGGTTGTTCTGCCCGGCTGACCGACCCGAGCGTTTCGCCAAGGCGGCCGCTGCCGCCGATGTGGTGATCCTCGATCTCGAGGATGGCGTCGCGGAACCGGACAAGCCCGCCGCCCGGAAGGCGCTGCAGGACACCCCACTCGACCCGGAGCGCACCGTCGTGCGGATCAACCCCGCCGGCACCGATGAACAGGCCCGCGACCTGGAGGCCCTGGCCGGAACCGCGTACACGACTGTGATGCTGGCGAAGACCGAATCGGCCGCGCAGGTGACCGCACTGGCGCCGCGTGACGTGATCGCGTTAGTGGAGACTCCGCGCGCCGCGGTGTTCGCCACCGAAATCGCCGCGGCCGCGGGCACGGTGGGGGTGATGTGGGGCGCCGAGGACTTGGTCGCCACCCTGGGCGGCAGCTCCAGTCGGCTGGCCGACGGCACCTATCGCGATTTCGCCCGCCACGTACGGTCGACGGTCCTGCTGGCGGCGTCCGCATTCGAGCGGATCGCGCTCGACGCCGTGCACTTGGACATCCGCGACATCGAGGGCCTGCAGGCGGAGGCCGACGACGCCGTGGCGGTGGGCTTCGCTGCGACCGTGTGCATCCACCCGACGCAGATCCCGATCGTGCGCAAGGCCTACCGCCCCAGCGACGAGAAACTGGACTGGGCGCGACGGGTATTGGCCGCGGCGAAGACCGAGCGCGGGGTGTTCGCTTACGAAGGACAGATGGTCGATTCCCCGGTGCTCAAACACGCGGCGGCGATGCTGGCGCGAGCGGCAGAAACCGTCTCCAGCTGAGGGTTGCTGCCTGCCCAGGCGACACGTTATCGGCTCATCAGCGATCAACGCGGTCTGTTCGCGTTTGAGCGCATAATGGCGTATACGCCAGTGTCGCGGCGAGCGAAGCCTTTCGTCCTGCTGGCGATTGACTTCGGCTTCGCAGCGAGCCCCGGCGGGGGTTTGCTGCGGCCAGCCACGTCACTGCTTCGAGTTGAGGAGGCGGTATGGCGGCGAGTCCGATGCCGATGACTGTCGACCTCCACCCGGTGCAACTTGTCGGTCCCGATGGGACGCCGACTGGCGAACGCCGTTACAGCCGTGACCTTCCCGCCGAGACACTGAGCTGGCTCTACGAGATGATGGTGGTCACCCGCGAGCTGGACGCCGAATTCATCAACCTGAAGCGCCAAGGTGAATTGGCGTTGTTCGCGTCCTGCCGGGGTCAGGAGGCAGCTCAGGTGGGCGCGACGGCCTGTTTGCGCAAGACCGACTGGCTGTTTCCGCAATATCGCGAATTGGGCGCCTATCTCGTGCGCGGTATCCCACCCGGCCACGTCGGTGCCGCATGGCGTGGAACCTGGCACGGCGGGCTGGAATTCACCAAAAAGTGCTGCGCCCCGATGTCGATTCCGATCGGCACACAGACCCTGCATGCTGTTGGGGCGGCGATGGCTGCACAGCGCCTCGGCGAAGACTCCGTCACGGTTGCCTTCCTCGGTGACGGTGCCACCAGCGAGGGGGACGTGCACGAGGCGCTGAATTTCGCGGCGGTGTTCAGCACACCGTGCGTGTTCTACGTGCAGAACAACCAGTGGGCGATCTCGGTGCCGGTGTCCAGGCAGACGGTCGCACCGTCCATCGCGCACAAGGCGATTGGCTACGGGATGCCCGGCATCCGGGTGGACGGCAACGACGTGCTGGCGTGCTACGCGGTGATGGCCGAAGCGGCCGCACGCGCGCGCAGCGGCGATGGCCCGACGTTGGTCGAGGCCGTGACCTACCGGCTCGGCCCGCATACCACCTCCGATGATCCGACGCGGTACCGGACGCAGGAGGAAGTGGACCGGTGGGCAGCGTTGGACCCCATTCCGCGTTACCTCACCTACTTGCAGGGACAGGGCCTGTGGTCGGAACGCCTGGAGGAGCGAGTCGCCGCGCGGGCGAAGCGAATGCGGGCCGAGCTACGCGACGCGGTATTCGACGCACCCGATTTCGACGTCGACGATGTGTTCACCACGGTCTACGCCGACATCACGCCCGAGTTGCGGGCGCAGCGCCAACAGCTGCACGACGAACTGGCCCGGAAAGGTGGTGAGGCGTGACATGACTCAGCTCGCCGATCCTCCTGCCGTGCCGGTGCGCAACGCAGCGCTCGGTGCGAAATCGCTGACGATGGTGCAGGCTCTCAACCGCGCGCTGCACGATGCGATGGCGGCCGACGATCGGGTCTTGGTGTTCGGCGAGGACGTCGCGGTCCAGGGCGGGGTGTTTCGCGTGACGGAGGGGCTGACCGAAACCTTCAGTGAGGAGCGGTGTTTCGACACGCCTCTGGCGGAGTCCGCGGTGATCGGGATCGCAGTGGGGTTGGCGATGCGCGGCTTTGTGCCGGTGCCCGAGATTCAGTTCGACGGCTTTTCCTATCCGGCTTTCGATCAGGTGGTCAGCCATCTGGCGAAGTACCGCACTCGTACCCGCGGCGAGGTGGACATGCCGGTCACGGTGCGGATACCGTCGTTCGGTGGAATCGGTGCGGCCGAACATCATTCGGACTCCACCGAGTCTTATTGGGCGCACACCGCGGGGTTGAAGGTAGTGGTCCCGTCGACACCCGCGGATGCCTACTGGCTGCTGCGCTACGCGATCACTTGCCCCGATCCGGTGATGTACCTGGAGCCGAAGCGGCGCTACCAGAGTCGCGGCCTGGTCGATACCAACCGGCCGGAACCTCCGATCGGGCGGGCGATGGTGCGCCGGCCCGGCACCGATGTGACGGTGGTGACCTACGGCAGCCCCGTAGGGACTGCCCTGTCCGCCGCGGAAGAAGCTGAGCAGCAGCGTGGTTGGAGCCTGGAGGTCATCGATCTGCGGTCGCTGGTGCCATTGGACTTCGATACCATCGCCGCGTCGATCCATCGGACCGGGCGTTGCGTGGTGATGCACGAGGGGCCGCGGAGCCTCGGCTACGGCGCCGATTTGGCCGCACGCATTCAGGAAGAGATGTTCTACGAGCTGGAGGCACCGGTGTTGCGCGCCTGCGGTTTCGACACTCCCTACCCGCCGGCACGTTTGGAGAGGTTGTGGCTCCCCGGCCCCGACCGACTGCTGGACTGCGTCGAGCGGGTGCTGGGGCAGCCGTGAGCGCCGAGGAGCGGGTGAAGTCTTTCCGGGTCCCCGACCTCGGCGAGGGACTCGAAGAGGTGACGGTGACGTGCTGGAACGTCGCCGTCGGCGACGACGTCGAGCTCAACCAGACGCTGTGCATCGTAGAGACCGCCAAGGCCGAGGTCGAAATCCCGAGCCCGTACGACGGCCGGATCGTCGAAAGGGGCGGCGCCGAAGGCGATGTGCTCAAAGTCGGCGCGGTGCTGGCCCGGATCGATACCGCACCGGCGGCAGCCAACGGCGAGATCGCGGTACCCACACTGGTCGGCTACGGCGCCGACACGGGCATCGACACCAGCAGACGCCCAACCCGGCCGCTGGCCGCCCCTCCGGTGCGCAAGCTGGCCAAAGATCTGTCGATTGACCTCGCTGCCATTCAACACAGCGCCGGCGCGGTGATCACCCGAGGGGATGTGCTGGCGGCTGCCGGTGGCGCCGAAGCCGATTCCGACGTGCGACCGGCGCGCGGTGTGCAGGCCCGGATGGCGGAGAAAATGACGTTGTCGCACAACGAAATCCCTGCGGCAAAGGTCACCGTCGAGGTTGATTGCACCGCGCTGCTGCGGCTGCGCGAGCAATTCCGCCCGGCGCATCAGGACGTCACGCCGTTCGTGCTGACGCTACGGCTGCTGGTTATTGCTCTGGCGCACAACACAATACTGAACTCCACGTGGCTCGGCTCACCCGAAGGGCCCCAGGTGCGCGTCCATCGCAGTGTGCACCTGGGGATCGGGGTGGCCACCACACGTGGCCTGTTGGTCCCGGTGATTGCCGATGCCCACAACAAGACAACCCGCGAACTGGCCAGCCGGACAGCAGAGTTGATCACCGGTGCCCGCGCTGGCACCCTCACGCCCGCGGAGCTGACAGGCTCGACGTTCACCGTATCGAACTTCGGAGCGCTGGGTGTGGACGACGGCGTCCCGATGATCAACCACCCCGAAGCGGCCATCCTGGGCATGGGAGCGATCAAGCCGCGGCCGGTGGCCGTCGAGGACCGGGTCGTGGTCCGTCCGACGATGATGCTGACCTGCGTGTTCGATCACCGTGTCGCCGACGGTGCCCAGGTGGCGCAATTCATCTGCGAGTTGAGGGATCTGATCGAGTCGCCCGAGACCGCGCTGTTGGACGTGTAGCGAGCGCGTCCCCCCTTCATTCCCTCACGGTGATTCGAGCTGGCTGGGACTAGCTGCTGCCCAGCACACGCTGCAGCTCGCCGCGGAGTAAGGCAAGCTAACTAATCGTCGCATCATCTGCAGACCCGACACCTGGAGCTTTATGGACAACCGCTACTTTCCGTTGGTCGTCGTGGTGGTCATGCTTGCCCTTGGGTTGACGCTGACCGTCGCCGACTTCCAGCGGGCAGCCACGCTGCGGCGCCCACTTCTGGTTGCCCTGATCTGTCAGTCGTTGGTGCTGCCGACCCTGTGCCTGCTGATTGCCGAAGCCTTCCACCTCGAACCGAATCTGGCGGTCGGGCTGATGCTGATGGCCGCTACACCGGGCGGGACGATGGCCAACATCCTCAGTCACCTGGTCAACGGGGACCTGGCGCTCAACCTCACGCTGACTGCGATCAACGCCGTACTGTCGATGTTCGCCCTTCCGACGATATTGGCCTTATCGATGGGCTGGTTCATCGGAGAAGGCCGGTTCATCCCGCTACAGCTGGACAAGTTCCTCGGGGTGTTCGGGCTTGTGCTCATACCCACCGCGCTCGGCGTCGCGATACGCCACCGCTTCCCCGAGCTGGCCCGGCGACTGCAAAAGCCAGTCAGGATCGCCGCGGCGGTGCTGCTGGTGCTCGTGGTCCTCGCGGCGATCGCCGGAGGGCGAACGACGTTGTGGAACAACTTCGGTGTGCTGAGCGGAGCCGTCGCTACCTTCTGCGCTGTCAGCCTGACCGTCGGCTATCTGGTGCCACGCGGGATGCACCTCGCTCCGCGACAGGCCATCGCCGTCAGTCTGGAGATCGGAGTGCACAACGCGGTGGTGGCGATGGGCGTAGCGCTGAGTCCGCAACTGCTGAACAATGCCGAAATGGCCACCCCCGCCGCTGTTTACGGAGCGATCGCACCCGTCCTTGCTCTGACGTTCGTCTTCGTGGTGCGCCGCCTCGACCCTGCGTTTCGGGGGGTCTCTGCCTCCGGCACGCCTGTAACCGAATCACCGGCCTAGCGGCCGCGTCGTGCAGCGGCCAGACGGGCCGCGAACTCCGGTGACTGGATCGACGTCGCCTGCGGCCCCAGCTCCGTGCGCATGGCGCGTTCATGTTGTTCGTTGTCCACTGACCCCGGGCTGACCGTGGCGCGCATGGTGGCCTTGGTCGCGAGCACCACCTCGCGGGGAGCGGCTGCCGGCCCAGCAGCCAGTTCGAGCGCCGCGGCGACGGGGTCGTCGGCAACGCTGAGTGCCAACCCATGGCGCACGGCGGATTCGGCGTCGAAGCGCATGCCGAACAACAACGCCGCCCTGGCGACCTGTGGGCCCACGGCTCGCTGCAGCATCCAGGTCGCACCCCCGCCCGGGTGCAGTCCGAGCTTCTGGAAGCGAGCATCGAAGACTGCGGCGGGCCCCGCGATGCGGACATCGGCGGCCATTGCCAGATTGAGCCCAGCGCCGACCGCGGCGCCATTGACCGCAGCGATCGTGGGGAGTTTGCAGTTACCTACGGCCATGAAGCCGTCGTACAGCTTTTTTAGCCCCGACTCCGCCGCCGTGCCGCCTGCAGCGCCCAAGGCGCTGAGGTCGGCGCCCGCGCAGAACGCCTTTCCCGCCCCGGTGACCACCACGGCGTGCACCTCAGGATCGGCTTCGGCCCGCTCGACGGCGGCGCGCAGCAGCGCCGACATCTCGCCCGTCACCGCGTTGCGCCGGTCGGGGTCGTTGACGGTGATGAGCGCGACGTGATTCTCGACACTGAACAACACCAAGCCGGACTGGGTCATTGAGCACCTCCGCGTTCGCTTACGCCGCTATCTTTGCAGGCTCTGGTCCGGGCCAACAGCAGAGGCCGCGCACGCAAAGTTCATAGAAATTTTTCTCTTCGCTGCTATTGGCGGCTGTAGGGTGCCGGGACATGAGCACTTCGCCCGGGCCAGGTTGGTGGCTGGCATCAGACGACCAGTGGTACCCACAACGGTGGGAGAACACCTTCATCTATCACACGAATGAGTCTCTGAAGGATCTGATCGAGGAGGTCAGCGCTCTGACGAAGTCCTATGGAGAACAAGGGTGGGAGATCGTCAACTCGTCAGTGCAACGTACTCAGGTCTCCCACCACTTCAAGGGCTACGACGCCGACGGGGAACTGTATTTCGAATGGAGCATCGTCTGCAGCATGAAACGGCCCCTCCGGCCCGCCTAGTTCATCTTTCCTGACTGCGTATCCGCCACTGCCGCAAGCAAACTCGGCCCGGCGGCGCCTTAGTCGGTGAAGTCGATCCGTACCGACACCGGCGTGGTTTCCAGTGTCTTCACCACTTTGGCTCCCACCCGCCCGAACTTGCGTCCCCGCGCTACGACATCGTCATCGGGCCTGAACGCCGCGACTCCGCTGCGCCATCGATTCCCTTGTTGTATACGGATATTCGGGTTGTCGACGATGTTTCGCCCCCAACCGGAACGGGTGCCGTGCTGACTGATGACCCACGCCCCTTGGTCGTCGAACTGCGCCGACACGGGAACGCGGCGTGCCTGCCCGCTCTTGCGCCCAGTGGTCTCCACTTCTGTGGCCATCGCGGTGCGCAGCCCTAGCCTGCTCATGACTTTCACCGCCGGGTTGAGCAGGTAGCGCCCGATCGCGCGTTCCCTCCGGAACTTCCGCAGCGTCTTTTGGTCGTGGGTGTTCGTCATGCCCGATCCCCGCATTCGAAATGTGTACGGTCCGTGTAGGTGAGACGTTAGTAGACCGATTGGTATAGTGCAAGACATGTCCGCGCGGGATGTCCTCATCGCCAGTGTCACGGGATTGGTTCGACGGCGTGGGGTCGCGGGGACTGGGATCAACGCGCTGCTGGAGGACAGCGGTGTCGCGCGAAGAACCGTCTACCTGAATTTCCCCGGCGGTAAAGCCGAACTCGTTGCTGAGGCCACCCGCATCGCCGGGCAGGGTTTGACCGCCGTGCTCCAGTCGGCTGACGACGGGGGCGATCCGGCGCGCGCGGTCCAGACTTTCATCGACGAATGGAAGACACAGCTGCGTGCAACCGAGATGCAGGCGGGTTGCCCGATTGTGGCGGCGATCCTCGGTCGCGCCGAAGTACCGGAAGCCGCTCAGGCCGCTGCCGAGGCCGTCAATGAGTGGCAGACGCTCCTCGCCGATCGGCTGGTCAGGTCTGGCGCCGATCGTGACAACGCGCGCTCACTGGCGAACCTGACGATTGCCGCTATCGAGGGTGCGGTGATCATCGCGCTGGCCACGCAGTCGACGGCTGCGCTCGACGATGTCGGACGTCACCTGATCGAAGTCATCAAGCTGCACACGTGAGCAACCGGGCTGGCATCAAAAGTTCAAGCTCGAGAACATGATTCGGCTCGGGTCGTACTTCTGCCGCACGGCGCTCAGCCGGGAGAGGTTCGGGCCGAAGTATCGCGAAGCAGCTTGGTTCGCTTCGATGTAGTTCACGTAGCCGCCGACCGAATACGGTTGCACCGCTTGGTGTGCCGTGTTGAGCCAGCTGAGCGCTGCCGACGGGTCACCGGATGTTTCGACGTACCACTGCACCAGCGAAGACTGGCGACGCCACGGGAAGGCGGTGGCCCCCGGTGCGACGGTTGCTAGGGCCCCGTCGAGGGCGTGCATGATCGCCAGCATGCGGCCGGCGCCGCGGGGAAAGGCGTTGACAGCCGAGGCGATCCCCTGCGCGGCGGCCGGGGTGATCGTCGTAAAGACATCGGAACCGCCGACGTATCCGAGCGGGGACGGGTTGAGGTTGCCGACGGCCAGATAATTCACCAGGTCCAAATAGTTGAACGTGTGGTCGTCGGTCCCGGTCGGTTGCATTCCCACGGCGGAGGTGATGGCGCTCGCCACGCTGTTACCCGACCCGGCCGGGCAGGTCGCCATGATGCGGCAGTGCGTGCCCATCGCGTCGGTGGTGCTGTCCGCCAGCGCCCAGCTGTTGCGGTCGGCGGCGCGCAGCCAGTTCTGCCAACCGACGAGGACCTGCGCGAACGATTGCGGCGGGAAATTGAGATTGACGACGTCATAGTTGCCGGTGGGGAAGGTGGCGAAGGTCAGCGAGGTGGTCACTCCGAAGTTGCCACCGCCGCCGCCGCGCAGCGCCCAGAACAGGTCGGGGTTGCTGTTGGCAGAGGCGGTGACCGCTTGGCCGCTGGGAAGCACCACTGATGCCGATGTCAACTGATCACAGAGCAGGCCCGCGTGCCGGGAATGGGCGCCGAGCCCACCGCCCAGTGCGTGCCCGGCGGCACCGACCGATGGGCAGGTACCCGTCGGGATGCCCCGGCCAGCCGCGGCCAGCGCCTGATGTATCGCATACAAACTGGTGGCGGGCGTCACAGTGACCTGTCCGCTGGCGGCGTCGTAATTGATGTCTCCGGGTAGCTGACGCAGGTCGAGCACCAAGGCGCCGTTCGCGGTGGATGCCCCCACGTAGGAGTGCCCACCACTGCGCGGAGCGACTTTGAGGTTGTGGGCAGCGGCGAATGCCATCGCCTTTTGCACGTCCGCGGGCGATGTCACTGTGACGACCGCGGCTGGTGAGGAGCCGTTGTAGTTGGTGTTGAAAACCTGTTTGGCGCTGCCGAATTGCGCACCGTTGTCCGGCAGTATCACTTGCCCTTTGATCGCGGTGGAAAGGCCTTCCCAGCCGGAGGCACTCGGAGCGGCGGCGGCGCGCGCCGACGACCCGAAAACTGTCCCTGCGACTAACGCTCCGACCGCCCCCCGTAGAAGGGTCTGCCGCGAGATCTCACGCGTCGGCTCCCGCGGTACCGTCATGCCCGCATTCTGGGGTACCTGGAGTCAAGAGGCGCCGAGCCGCATGACGTGTCGCAAGATCTTTAGCAGCCCGTTGCTTAACGGTTCTCGGTTCGATATGTGGTACGCACGTGCCTGAGCGGGATGGGTATGCCCGTATCGGAGTGTTCGAATTGGTGTGGTGGTGGACTCGATGGTTGTTAATCGGCGACGTGTGCTGGGTGGGGTGCTGGCGGGGAGTGGGCTGCTGGTTTCCGGCTGTCACACCGCGCCTACCGCGCCGGGCGGCGCTGAACCAGCTGTGCCTTGGCCTGCTGGCGATATCCTCGGTATCGGCTTGGAGGGTTATCCCTATCCGTACCCCGTGCAGTATCTGGATGTCACCCACGTCGCCGAGGCGCCTTGGATCGACCGTCAGGCCCCGGAATGGGAGCGACGTGCGCGTCTCGCATACATGGACGTTCCGCCCGACAGCGCACACTCAAAAGGCGCCGTCCTGTTGGTGCACGGCAAGAACTTCTTTGGCGCGTACTGGAAAGGAGTTATCGAGACGTTGCGCCGCGAGGGCTTCCGGGTAATCGTTCCGGATCTGATCGGCTGGGGTAAGTCCACCAAGCCCTCGACGTTGACCGCGGCTTCGTTGGTGACGCATCTGCGCTCGCTAATCGATCAGCTGAAGGTGGATTCCGTTGCTTTCATTGGACATTCGACCGGGGGGCTCATCGGCATGCACATGGCGCGGGCGTTACCTGAACGGGTGCACACGCTGGTGCTGGAGAATCCGATGGGGCTCGAAGACTATCGAAACGGGCTGACGCGACCGGTGCGGCATCAGGACTGGGCGGACGACGAACGCTCCCAGACCGCCGATCAGATCCGCCAGTACATGGCGCACTATTTCGTGAACAAAGAGCCCCGGCTCATAGAGCCCTTCGTCGCGGTACGCATGGCCATCGGGCGAGGGCCCGAGTTCGAGCGCTGGGTGCAGAGCTCCGCGGCGGCCTCTGACATCCTTCTCAGCGAGCCTGCCGTGGACTTCGTCGCTTCCTTAGCGACCCCGACGTTATTCATCTGCGGCCTTTCCGACCGCACTTATGTCGGTGCGAAATACACGGCGCCCAAGGACCAAGTGGCCAAAGGGAATATCGCCGCCTTGGCCGAGGGGTTCGCGGCGAGGATGCCCAAGGCCCGCTTCATGGGTGTACCCGACACCGGCCACATACCGCATTTGGAGTCACCGGCCGCGTTCGGCACAGGAGTGCTCGAGTTCTTGCGTTGAACGGCCCTCGCACCGTGACGGACAGAAACCGAAGAGCGCGGTTTGCCAGCACAGCCGCCGTTGCATGCGCAAATGTCCGGCTTTCTGCTGAGGCGATGGCCTGCCGTCTGCTCCGAGCCTTGGACGACGATGACCCGTTCCCTCTTTGATCGGGCGCCGGCAGTGCCAGGCGGTTCGCAGGTGTGTAATTGTTATTCAGTTGGAAACAGGTACACGCATGAGCTGCTGTTTCCCGGTGCCCCTGTTCGGAGTCGGTTGATGGTTGACGGCTCGGTTTTGGTTGATCGTTGACACTCTGGGTTAGTGGTTAGGCCTGTTCGCGGGTGCGGAAGGCTCGTTTGTTTCTTACGTCTCCGCGGCTGGTTCGCGCGGCGGTCTTGACCAGATCGTCGCCGATGAAAAAGCGCAGCAGCTCACTATCGACGTCGACATCGCAGCGGGCGCCGGCGTGGTGGGCGCCCAGGCATGCTTGCTGCCAAGCCACACTGACCACACCGTTGGTGGTCACTCGACGGCTGGCCCAATCGTGGCCGGTGCGATCCTCGCGCGGCGCAATTGACGGTGAAAGGGGTGTCAGTCGTATCGACGCCTGTCGCGTTCAGCCCATTGCTCATGGCGTTTCTTGACCTGTCGGTCATACTCGGCGCGGTCCGTTTGCCACAAACCGGCCATCGACACACACTCAGGACACACGTTGGCTTCGGTGGTCGCATGGAACGACCTCCGATAAATCACCCGGAGGCGCGTGCCGCACGCGGCCCTAACAAACTCGCCGTCCTCAACAAGTGCCGTGTCAAGCTGCGTCAGAATCCAGCCCCTCAAGCGGGCTTGATTTCCCGGCGCGTCGAGCCATGCGTGGATTGGGCGACCATTGTCGGCGGAGTAGAGCCACGCGTGGATCGGGCCTGAATCGGCTGGCTCGACCGGCTTTCTGCATTTTTCGACCTCGTCAATTTTCCAGTCGGGCTCGCAAGCAGCCGCGCGCGAATTCGCAACGTACACCCACCTTGTATCGCCGAGTTAGTTCGATCTGAAACTTTCAACTGCAGCGCTTATAGCACCAGGGTGTTATGGACACAAAAATTCCGGATCGGTGCTCCAGGGCTAGCCGGCCCATGCAGGAGAACGACCGCAGGGGTCGGCCAAGGGGGGTCCGGGGCCATGGACACCCCTGCGCGCCGACCCTCCCGCGACCCTTACGGAGCCCGTCACTGTGGTGCCACTTCCCAAAATCGGTTGGGGAATTTGGGGGAACCTCTTCAGCCTCGCCCCCGGCGACCCAAACAAAGACGGTTCGATTGATCCGCGGCGGGAAAACATACCCATCCGACAACGGGCAGTCGGTTTGAAGGAGGCGTCGCAAAACATGACCACTAACGAGGACGGCTCACCTGGTCGGCCAAGCGGTCCATGGGAATGGCCAATAGCGTGGAGGCGAACGAACAGCTCAGCGCTCTGGCCGGCATGAAACCAACACAACGGCCAACCCGACATCCCTAACCAGCCGCCGCCGACCACCATCACCACGGCGAACCGTTTTTCAGGTCGAAGTAGCCAGCAGATGGCCCGGCTCACGCTCGCTCTGTCACCGGCGACGCTGCCGAAGATGGGATCGGTTGAATCTCCGCGGGATGGCCCGCCTCGCCCCGGGCACCGGCCGCAGCTGAACAGCCGGAGTAAGCGCGGTTGGAGGTGTCTGAGTTACAGGATGGTTTCGAGTAGCGAATTACTCTATGCCCGCGCGCGGGCGACCTGAAACGGTGGTTTTAGTGGCCGTCTTTCACCGGGTAACGGCACCTGCCGCACCGACCGACCCTGGCGGGTCGGCCACCTTATGAAAGGGAATCTGTCATGCCGAATGCGGACACCGAAAAGGCCCTCGACGAGATCACATTTTGGGCGCGTGAACTCGCCGCTGGTGGGAGTCCCGATAATGGGACGAACATCAGTTTTGAAATTGCGCGCAACAGTCAGAATCCGATTATGGCCGACTTTGTCACGTTTGGCGACTGCACGCCGTTTGTCCCGTCGGGTAAGCGCGGCACGCTGCACAATCAGCCGCTTCCGTTTCCGCCACCGCCTGCAATATTTATTACATCCAGTACGGCGGGGTATGGCGCCGACCCAGTGACGGTCGCTATGGAGGCGGATTTGAACACGGGCACCGTGACACTACAGGGCGCATTTCCTGAAATCGCGCCAAAGCTGGAATTCCGGCTGGAGTACTTTGGACGTTTTACGAACGACATCGGTAAAAATATCCTCTTCTACTCGCACTCGGATAAACCCTCAGACAAGGCTGGGTACTTAAGTGTGTTCTGCCTGGTCGTGGAATGAGAGCACGCCGCCAAGATCCTCCCATAAAACTTCGGCGTCATCGGCAACGGATCATCTCCTGTCGGCGTACGACCTCGGCGCGGGCGGGATGGGTTAGGGCCGTGAATCGCGAACCCCGCCCCTCGCCCACAGCCCGCGCCGAGGAGTCTCGGGGTTAACCCGGGTAGAGGAACGCGACGTTGGCGGTGGTCGACCATCTAAGATTTTTCCAAAATTTGCACGCTCAAAGAAGCGTCCGAAGGGGACCCTCGGACAGATTTTTGGACCCCTACCTTCTCGCCGAGCGCCTCCGCTCCTGAGCGGGCATTCAGCGGGGGTGTTCGAGTTCTGTTCGGGCCTGGTCGATTTGGTCGTAGGCGTAGGTCGCCATGGCGGCGGTGGTCATGGTCTCGCCCTTGCGGGCGAGTGATTCGTAGGCCGGGTCGCCGAGGACTTCGCGTAGGTGGGCGATCGCGGTATTGATCTCGGGGGAGATCGCCGCGGTGATGGGGCTGAAGGCGAAGCCGGCGATGGCGGCCGCCGGTTCGTGGCGTCCGAGCCGGTCGAAAAGGGCGGCGAGGATAGCCAGCGTGGTACGGATCAGGGTGGTGTTGCCCGCGTCGTGAAGGTTGCGGATCACCACCATGAGGTAGTTGATCGCGGCCAGTGGGTCCCCGTACTCGGCCTCCAGGCGGGACACGCTGGCCGCCAGGGTTGTCTCGTTGCCGCGGTTGCCGCTGTCTTGGGCGATCACCAGGCCCCGGCGCAGGGCTTCCAGCGCTCCGGCGGGATCCGCGTCGTGGAAGGCGTACCCATGGGCCCAAAGCGCGTACGAGAGCATACAGGGGTTGTGAGTGGCTTCGGCGGCATCGATCAGGCCGTTCGCAACGGCCCTCGCCTCCTCACCGCAACCGGTGGCGGGCAGCGCGAGCGCGAGGCATGCCCTAGTGATTGCATGCGTGTCGCGACCGCGTGCGAGCTGGGCGCGGCACCACTCGACGTATCGTTGGGGCTGGCCGATGACCATGTACGCAGCGCCAAGCCAGCCCTCAGCGCCGAACGGCACCTCGTGGCGGCCACTGGCGATTACCAGCTGGCCCGCGTCGCTATAGCGGACGGCCGCCTTGATCCGTCCGGGATGGAAGCACTGCGCCGCCACCACATACAGGAACGCGAGCCGGGGATGGTCGACGGCTCGGGCGGGCTCGATGAGCTCTTCGGCCCAGGCTATCGGCTCGTATTTTTCGACCCAAACGCCCAGGAACGCCGCGTAAGTCGCGAGGGCGGCGGCGAGGTCGAGATCACCCTGGTCGGCGGCCCAGCGGAACGCGGTGCGCAGATTGGCCAGCTCGACGGTGAACCAGGTGTAGGCCTGCCGCTGTCCGGGGCTATCCCACAGCGCCATGATGTCGGCTTCACGCCCAGCAAAGTGGCGGGCATGCGCCGTCCGGGCCTCGGTCACCGCACCGCTCGCGGCGAGTTGCTCGGCGGCGAACTGGCGGATGGTCTCCAGCATCGAGTATCGGGTCCGCCCGGATGACCGTTCGGCGACCAGCAGCGACTTGCGCACCAGCGCATCCAGCAGATCCAGGACGGCGAAGTCGTCGGGGGCGTCTGGCAATCCCGCTACGGCGCAGGCGCTGTGCAGGTCGAATCCCCCGGCGAAGACCGAACACCGATCCAGCAGCGCCTTTTCCGGCTCGTCGAGCAGGTCGTAGGACCACGCGACGGCGTGGCGCAGGGTGTGGTGGCGTTCCAGAGCGCGCCGCGAACCCACCAGCAGCCGCAACCGCTGATCGAGCCGATCACGCACCTCGCTGGCGGTCATGGCCGCCATCCGCGAGGCGGCCAGTTCGATGGCCAGCGGGATCCCGTCCAGGCGACGACAGATCTCCACCACCGCGGCCGCCTCGCCAACGCCGCCGACCGTGAAGCGCGGCGAAACGTGCTGCGCTCGTTCGATGAACAAGGCCACCGCGGCCGAGTCGACGCCTGCGCCCACGTCCAGCGAGGGCACCGGCCACAGCCGCTCGTCGGCGATGCCGAGTCCTTCGCGGCTGGTGGCCACGATCTTGGTGGTGGCCGAGGCCGCCAGGATGGCCTCGATCAGATCGGCGGCGGCGTCCAGCACGTGTTCGCAGTTGTCAAACACCAGCAGCCGCTCCCTGCCCTGCAGGGCGGCGGCCACGCTCTCGGCCACGCTGTGGCCGTGTTGTTGGGTGACGCCCAGCACCGCGGCCACCGCGTCGGGCACCGCAGCGGCATCGCTGACCGCGGCCAGCTCGAAAAACCACACCCCGTCCGGGAATTCGTCGACCAGCCGCCCCGCCACCTCGAGCGCCAGCCGGGTCTTGCCGACCCCGCCCACCCCGGTCAGCGTGACCAGCCGATGAGCCTTCACCGCGGCGTGCACCTCGCCGACCTCGAACTCGCGCCCAATGAAGCTGGTGACCCCAGCCCGCAGGTTCCCCGGACTCACATCCAGTGCCCGCAGGGCCGGGAACTCCGCGCGCAGGCCCTCTGCTCGTACCTGGAACACACCGATTGGGGTCGGGAGATCCCGCAACCGCCGCGGCCCCAAATCCACCAGATCCACTCCGGTCAGCAGACCCGCCGTCGACTCGGCCAATAGGATCTGTCCGCCGTGCCCGGCGGCCATCACCCGTGCCGCACGGTTGAGCACCGCACCGAAGTAGTCCGCCCCCCGCAACTCGGCTTCGCCGGTCGCGATGCCCATCCGCACCGGCAACTCCAGCGCTCTCTGCGCCGCTACAGCCGCGCCGACCGCTGACCTTGGCGAGGCGAACGCGGCGCACACACCGTCGCCGGTGTGTTTGAACAGCCAGCCGCCCTGCGCCTCGATCGCCGTGCACAACACGTCGTCATGGGCGGCGAGGGCGATCCGCATCGCGTCCGCGTCGGCCTCCCAGCGACGGGTCGAACCCTCGACATCGGTGAACAAAAACGTCACCACCCCCGAAGGAGCAGGCGTTGGATCAGAGGACACCCCCGCAGAATCTCACAAGAGACACGCCCCCACTTCACACATCGGCCGAAGCCGGCCCCGGACCCGCGCCCCGAGGCACGGCGTAGCGCTACCCGTGGGCCGGATCGCGGCGGCGATATGCCACATGCTGACCGGCCAGCGACGACACGATAGTGCCGTGGGAACGACAGTGGGCCGGCCGCGTGGCTGACGGCGGCAGCTTGGTGTGCGGGTGCTGATGAGGGTCTGGTGATACGCGACATCTGGCGGCTGCGACTGCGTGCGCTGCTGGCGTGGGCTCACGGAGACGACGCGGATTACGCGCACTTGAGGGATCGCTACCGCGACATGGCGAAAACGCTTGGCTTCGAAGGACATGTCGCCTGGGCCGAGGCGATGGCATGATGGGCGGTCGTTTCATTGCGGTCGACTCGGATACGCGAGAGTGAGCATCGGGCCACTAATCCCTAGATCAGCAGCTCGACGCCATCACCGCAGCACCATGTCCAGGAATTGATCCGCGCAACTCGAAGCGACGCGTTTGCCCGGCCGAACCGGTCGCCTGACCGCGGGGCTCATCCCTGGTAGAGCGCGCGCAGTGCCGTCCCCAGGCCGGCGGGCAGGTTGCCCTGCGCCGCCACCCGGTCCAGGAAGCCCGGGTCGTCGGCGACGGTGAGGGCGTCCAGGGTGATCGGCGAGAGGATCGAGGAGATCGGCGGGGCAGCGACCGCCGGCCGGTCGGTCGGGCCCGTCGCGATTCCCTCGAAGGGCAGGTGCGGGCGCTGGGTGAAGTTGGTGTGCTCGAACTCATCCAGGGCCAGGCGAGGCTGACCGGCGCCGAGCTGAGGTGCCGGCGCCAGCGTCTCCGGCGGGTGGGCGGCCTCCTGCGCTAACCGCAGCTCCGTGATGTTCTGCAGCGCGTCGGCGAGCTTGCTGCGGGCCTGGGCGAGGCTGAGGGCGGCGACGTCGGGATCCTCGGTCTCCTGTTTGAGGTAAAGCACGCGCTGCTCGCCACCGACGGTGAGCACCTCCAGACCGGGCCCGTCGGCGACCATCAGCGCCTGGGTGCCGTACCGGGGGGTGCCGTTGATCGCGACCAACTGGACCCGGCGCTCGTCGCCCGCAAACAGCTGAGCGTACGGCGCGCCGTCCGCCTGACCGGCGATGACCAGGAGGTCGGCCCGCTTGTCCACCTCGATCGAGCCGACGACCTTCTCCCATCCCAGGATCTCGGCCCCGGCGCTGGTCGCCAGCCGCACGAGCTCCTCGTCGCCGAAGATGTTCCCGTTGCTCTGGCTGTAGGCGCGGGCGACCTTCAACTCACCGAACAGGCTCTTGCTGCCGCTCGGCGACCAGTCAGAGCCGAGGCCGATCTTCAGCGGCGTCAGTGCGCTGCCGGCGGCCTTGGCGCCGGCCACGTCCGCGGTCTGGCCGTAGAGGAGGAGGTTGCTGAGCGGCGACCACACCATCGACGCACCGCGGGACGCGAGCACCCCAAAATCGGCGGGGTGGAGGGCCACGCAGTGGATCCCGGCGAGCGACGGCGCGATCGCCCACTGCCCGCCCGGGAGCTGGAGGGCCTCGAAGTGCTTGTGCGCGGGTTCGTCCGTGCCCTCGCTGAGATGCAGGAGAAAGCAGGTCTTCTTCTTGATTTCGGTGAGGAAGGCCTGCGGATCCCTCGCGTCGACGTCGGCGATGCGGCTGCCGGCCGCGGGGAGCAGCGGGTCGTTGGTCTCCTCGACGTTGCGCACGATGCCCCGGTAGTAGCGGCGGATGCCTGCGGCGCTGAACAGCGCGATCCCCTGCGTGCTCGTCACGCCGCCCAGCAGCGCCTTGGTCTCGACGTAGCGGACGAGGGCGGGCAGGAGCTCGGTCGCCTCGCCGAGCGTCTTCATCGGCGCGGTCACGAGGCGGTGGTAGTCCTCGGAATTGCCCCAGGTGTCGCGGTTGGTGTACTTCTTCGGGACCTGCCAGAGCGGCAGCACGTTGTAGGCGATGTGGTTGTGCAGCTCGATAAGGCCGGGGAAGATCGTTCCTCTGGTCTCGACCGGAGTGATCCCGTCAAAGCCCGCCGGCGTCGCGTCGCCGCGGCTGGTGATCGCTGCGATCGCGGCGTCCTTGATCCAGACCGCGCCATCGGCCACCACGGTCGACGCCGGATCCATCGTGACCACCCGCCCGGCAATGGCCCAGCTGGGACTGACGGCGGGATCGATCGGGCCCGTGGCCGCGGCCATGTAAGGACCGTACCTGACGAAGATGCCCGCGATCCGCCGGCGGGCGTGCCTTGCGCTCGTCGGGGAGGTCTGGTTGAGTCAGGTGCCGCGATGACTCACATGTTCGATCCAGGGCCGGTCGGCGAACCGTTTATTTCCCTCGTGGGGGATTATCCCGGCGCCGACGTGTACCCTCCGGCCGCATTCCGCGTCGAATGGGGGCCGATCTTCCATCGGGGCCGCCTGGACGGCAGCGCCCGCCTGCTCATCATCGGTCAGGATCCGGCGCAGTCGGAGAGCGTGGTGCGCCGGATCCTAGTCGGCGAGGCGGGGCATCGCACCCAGGGGCTGATGGCCAAGCTGGGCTTCGACCACAGCTACCTATTGGTCAATACGTTCCTGTACTCGGTCTATGGCCAGGCCGGTGGCGAGCAGCATAAGGACGACGCGGCGATCGTCACGTACCGCAACGGCTGGCTGGATGCCATCTTTGCCGGCAACCAGATCGAGGCGGTGCTGGCGCTCGGTGTACTGGCCGACGACGCCTGGCAGAAGTGGAAGGTGACACCAGCCGGACAAGCTCATTCCCCGGGCTATGAGCACATCACCCACCCCACCGAGCCGGAGAGCAGCTCCGGCGGCGACCCGGCCAAGCTCAAGCAGGCGATCGCCGCCATGCTCCAGAACTGGAACCAGGCGCTCGCCCGGTTGCACCCGCTTATCGCGCATCCCGACGTTTCCGGGCCGCTCGTGCCCTACGGCGACGCTTTTGCGCCCAACGATCGCGTCGAGATCCCGGAGTTCGACGTACCCGCCGGCATCCCGGACTGGATGCGCTCGCCGGCGGCCTGGGCCCAGCGCCAGGGGGCGACGGCGGCCGACAAGCGCCGGGACATCACGATCACGATCCCGGACGGGGTCATCTGAGGGCTAACCTCGCCGGCTCGGCGGCTCCGCCTGACCACCCTGGCTGAGCCGCTGCCGCAACGGATCGAGCTCGCTCGGCAGCTCGTGTTCGCCGACCACCACTGCCCGGCCGCTCTCCGGCACGCTGATCTCGTACCGGAACGCGTCAGGGTGCGACGGCGCCGCGGCGGCGGTGGAGTCGAGCAGGCCACCACAATCGCCAGGGTGGGCACGAAAGGCCACGCTGAGGCCATTTTCCTATCGGGCCTTGGCCTTTGGACGTGCGCATCACGATCCCGGCGGCTTTCTTCTGGGCAATGATGGCCTCGCGGTACTTGTCGCTGATGACGAGCGATTCGGTCGATTTCTAAATCCTTACCGGTGGCGCTCGAATTTCTCGTGCCGGTGCCGTTTGCGGCCAGGGCTTCCGAACTCCTGTTCCCCGATCTGGCCGAGGGCTTGTGTGTAATTGTTGAGCGGTCCCGGCAGCTGCTGGGCCAGCGCGATGCTGGTAGCTGGAGATCGGGTTGCTTAGCTTGTCTTCGCTTGTGCTGCAACAGGTTTAGCGATTCTTCGGCTCGGCTGAGAACCCGCCGATTACCGTCGAATCGTGGACATTGGCGATGAATAAACGATGACCGCATTCCCGGCATCATCAGCGAAGGTGCGGTTCTTAGCACCGGGCGACGCGGTTGCCGGCGCGGTGAGGTGAGTCGGTTTTCCTGGCCGATCTAGTGGCCGAGGTAGATACGTACCGGAAAAGATCAGGAGCACGAACCCGCTCGAGCGGCTCAATAAGGAGGTTAAGCGGCGTACCGACGTGGTCGGGGTCTTCCCCAATCCTGCCTCGCTGCTGCGGCTGCCAGCTCGGTGCTGATCGAAGTCCACGACCAATGGCAGGTCGCCGACAAACGCTACCTTTCCGAAACCACTCTGCACTGCTCAAGCACCCGGCAAACCGGCCGAAACCGTTGCAACTACAGCCGCTCTGACGGCATAGTGAACAACCGCAGAGCCTCAGGCGAAACGCCTGCTCGCCTTACACACTCCACGGGGGCGCGACTCATGAGCACCTGGACCACCCACGCCGAACTCCGAGGAGAACCCGATGCGCACCGATATCACCTTCCGCTCCGGCGGCGACCGCTGCGCCGGCTGGCTGTACCGGCCTGAGGGCTTCGAGGGACCGCGGCCGCTGATGGTGATGGCGCACGGCTTCAGCGCGACCAAGGAGCTGCGCCTCCCCGCCTACGCCGAGCGGTTCTGCGCGGCCGGGATCGGGGTGCTGCTGTTCGATTACCGCCACTTCGGCGCCAGCGGCGGCGCGCCTCGCCAGCTGCTCGACGTCTCCCGCCAGCACGCTGACTTCCGCCGCGCGCTGGCGTACGCGCGCGACCTCGACTGGGTCGATCCGGAGCGCGTCGGCCTGTTCGGCAGCTCGTTCGCCGGCGGCCACGTGCTCGCCGTCGGGGCCGCCGACGGGCGGGTCGCGGCGATCGTCTCGCAGTGCCCGTTCACCGATGGCCTCGCGACCCTCCCCGCGCTCGGGCTGAAGGCGATCATGCAGGTCACTGTCGCCGGGCTGCGCGATCAGGTCACCGCGCTGCGTCGCGGTGCGCCGTATTACATCCCCGCCGCAGCACCGCCCGGCAGCCTCGGCGTGATGACCACGCACGATTCGCTGTCCGGCATGACCACGATGGCCGAGCAGTCGGTCGACCCGCACTGGGAAAACCGCGTCGCCGCCCGGATCATGCTGCGGCTCGGGATGTACCGCCCGGGTCTGAAGGCAGCGAAGCTCCCCTGCCCGGCGCTGTTCTGCATCACCGACCGGGACTCGCTCGCGCCCGCGGAGCACACGGCCAAGCTGGCCGCGCGCGGGTCGCGCAACGAGATCAAGCGCTACCCGATCGGCCACTTCGACATCTACGTGGGTGAGGACTGGGAGCGAGCGGTCGCCGATCAGACCGAGTTCCTCGTGCGCACGCTGAAGCCGTAGCTGCGCCCAGTCTCCACCCATGAACGCTGCCGCCCATAAACGCGGGGCACCCGCCGGACCACCCACCGCATATTGGAGTCACCGGACTATTTGCTGTTCCTATTCGATAATCGGGATCAAGCAATATAGTTGCACTAATAGTATGCATTTTGTAGGCTTATAGCCTAATTTTTGCATACTAAATAAGTGGGTTGAGATGGCTCAACGTAGGAATACGTCGCTTCCGGCTGTCCTTGCTAGCGCACCGTTGCGAACCATACGAGCCGAGGACGCCGCTGCCACGTACGCCTTTCCGGGTCCCGAGCTGGCACGGCTCGCGGACAGGGGGCTTTTGCAACGGGTGGCCACCGGCTATTACATAATCGTCCCGCAGGACATGATCGGTCGCGAATGGACGCCGAACCTTGAAGCCGCGGCCGCGGGGATCGCCTCGGCCATCTACGGACCGAGTCACGCAGTCCTCATGGGTATCAGCGCGGCCCGCGTGCTTGGCGCCACCCCGCGGGCCCTAGCAACGGCCGTTGTCGCCGTGCCCGAGCAACACCGCCCGATTCGACTCAAGGACCGTCAATCGGTGGTGCGCTTCGTCAAGCGGGACACCGACAGGTTGGATGCCGAACGCATCGAGACGCCCCTGGGGTCTGCTATCGTCACGACGCCAGAGCAGACCCTCCTCGACCTCGCGCACCGACCTCAACTCGGAGACGCGCAGGACGAGGTGCCCGCGGCGATCGCCGCGTTGTATCAGCGCAGCGATCACCAGCGTCTCAAGGGTCTCGCCGCTGACCAACGCCTCACGGCGTCGCTGCGCCGCGCTGAATCATGGGTCGCTTCGCATGAACGCTGACGAGCGCGCCGAAATCGCGCAGCAGTTTGGCGTCGCACCCGAACAAGTCGAGCGCGACCATCTCATCTCGCATCTGTTGGCATTTCTCAGCCAGAACATCAGTGACCGGATCCACTTCATCGGCGGCACGGCCCTTGCGCGCACACATCTCCCCGACGGCCGGCTCAGCGAGGACATCGACCTGATCGCCATCGATGATCGCAAGACCGTCGCGGCCGATCTGGATGTGGCGCTGCCCCGTGCATTGGCCCGGACGCACGGCAGGCTCACCCTGGATCCGCCCCTCAGCGGTGTGGCAAATACCGCCGCGGCAATACTGCGATCCGCCACCGGCATACTGGTCAGAATCCAGCTGCTCTCGGCCCGCGGCAGAGTGCTCTGGCCCACCGAGCACCGCCCCCTTCAGTAGCGGTACCGCGATGCGCCGGCAGCAGAACTTACCGTTCCCACTCTGCCCGCGTTCGCCGCGTCTAAGACGGCGACGTGGGCGGACCGTCACGCACCGCGGGATCTCTGGGACTTATGGGCGCTCAGCAGGATTGGCGCTATCGATGCCGCGGCCGGCCAGCTCTACCGGCGATTCGGTCCGACGAATCGGCTGCCGGGGGAATACCTGTTCAGCGCTGCGCCGTCAGAGGCCGAATGGAGGACGCAACTCGCCGGCCAAACGCGGCTCACTGTCGACGCCGCCGACGCCCTGGCAGTCGTACGCGAAACGTGGGCTCGAGCAGTTGCGGCCGAACGCCGCGACTGAAGCCAACTGCAAGACCTTCAAACACTCCATTCGCCAACACTTCTCAACCAAGCCCAAACTCTCCCGACATCACTCCTTAACGCTCCGCCCTTCTCATCTGTCTCTAAAATGACTGCAGCACAGACAATTCCAGAAATAACTCCCCAAAATATGTCTGGCACATTGGCACAAGGGGTGCAATACCGGTTTGGTGCGCGCTCGGCGCGCACCAAATCCCAGTAGGTACAGCTAGTTTCGTCCTTCAAGGTTGGTGAAGGTGGTCGCCCGTGTTGACGATCTCGCGGCTATCACGTTGGAGCATTAACTATTACAACGACACCGCACGCCAAGTGACGCGGGCCGGCCTGGATCGCCGGCGGGCGAACGGCGGGCGGGGGGTTCTCGGTGGTGAACACCAGACCCTCGTCGATCCAGACGTTCGCGGCCGCCATCCTCTCCTCCATCTGGGCGATGCGGTGCTTACGCAACATCGCGACGGTGGTCGCGTGCAGCGGCACCTCGCGACGGCTGTGGGTCGTCTTAGGCTCGCTGATCACGAGCCGGCACTGCCCTACGGCAGAATCCCCGCGACGCGACATTGAGCCTGAACCGCTTCAGCGTGGGCGTCATGTTGCGCGTAGACGGCGCGACACCAGTCACGCGCGGTCGTACCACATGCGTGCTCGAGTGCGCCGCCCATCGAACTCGCGATCGTGACATTCACGCAGCCATCACCCGATCGGTCGTAGGTCGACGAGTGGCCGGTCATTACCCATGCCGTCGAGCCGGCAGCAATAACACCAACGACAACGCCGACCGCTATCAGCATGGCACGGCGTTCGCCAGGCGTGAGCGGGTCGGTCGGTGGGGTCTTGCCTCTGTTGACCGTCGGCGGCTCCTTCGTGCGGCGAACTCGACCGGTCCACAATAAACGGTTCCCTGGGGTACGGCAGCGGACGATCGGCCTGACGCGGATCGATGAGACCAAAACCGCCGCCGGCCGCCGGACCGTCCCGTTGCCGGCGTTTGCCGTCACGGTTCTCAACGACCGCCGCAAGCGGCCGTACGTCGGCCAACAGCAAACAATCTTCGCGTCCAGCAGCGGATCGCTTCGCGACCCGGAAAACTTCAACACCGCGTGGCGCGCCGTCCGCGACGCGCTCGGGATGCCGGAGGTGACGTCTCACAGCTTCCGCAAGACGGTGGCGACCCTCATCGACGACGCGGGGCTCTCGGCGCGGATAGGTGCCGACCATCTCGGGCACGCCAAGGTGTCCATGACCCAAGACCGGTACATGTCCCGCGGACGTGTCCACTCAGGTCGCTGACCTGCTGGATCGCGCCGTGACGGACATAAACGATGAATAAACGATGACCGGCACTTTCAGCGGGACCAAAAACACCCTCTGACCAGTGCCCCCGGCACGACTCGAACGTGCGACCTAGGGATTAGAAGGCCCTTGCTCTATCCACCTGAGCTACGGAGGCAATGCGCAGGTCAGTCTATCTAATGGCTTCGGTTGATCGGTTCAGTCGAACGCCACGCGCGCGAAAACCCTTCCCGCGCCGCAATTATCGGTTATGGTGTGGATCTCGACACACGTACAACATCAACTGGTAAACAGTTGTTAACCGCAACGGAGCGTGTGCCTGACGTCGAGGGGTGGCGTTGACCATGGTCATGAACGTGACTTCGCGGTGCTCGCGGGCTGGTGCCGAAGCGCTGCGACAAGGAGCTCAATTGGCGGCAGACGCCAGAGATACCTTCCGGGCTGGCGCTTTGCTGCTGCGCGGCTCGCCGTTCGCCGTTGGCTGGGTCGCCGGCTGGCTTTCCACCGAGTTTCCCCCGCACGTGGTCACCGGGCATGCGTTGTCTCGGTCATCACGGCCGTCGATCGGCCGCGTCGGCACGACGTGGGCCGCGCAGCGAGCGGATCAAACCCTCACCGCCGCGCTCGAGGAGTCCTTCGGGCCAGACTTCCGCGAACTGGTGTGTCACCCGACCTCCGCTCAACCCACGTGCGCCCCCCGCAGTGGTCTGTTGCGCAAGCCCGGGCCGCACCAGCGGTACGCGGGACAGACCTCCGACATCTCCTACGGCCCGAGCGGACGCGACAACCTGCTCGACATCTGGCGACGCCATGACTTGGCGCCCGGGTCGCGGGCCCCGGTGCTGATCCA
This sequence comes from uncultured Actinomycetota bacterium, assembly GCA_963708995.1. GTDB lineage: Bacteria > Actinomycetota > Actinomycetes > Mycobacteriales > Mycobacteriaceae > Mycobacterium. The sequence goes on along the minus strand of CAVPUR010000011.1, from coordinate 149,870 downwards.
GGTCCCCGGCGGGGCGTGGGCCGTCGGCGACAAACGAGTGCAGGCCTACACGCTGATGAGCCACATGGTCGAACTCGGCTGGATCTGCGTCTCAATCAACTACAGCAAGAGCCCGCGCCGCGCGTTTCCGAGCCACCTCCTCGACGTAAAGCGGGCGATCGCGTGGGTGCGTGAGAACATCGCCGACTACGGTGGCGACCCCGATTTCCTCGCCATCACCGGCGGCTCAGCGGGCGCCCACCTGGCCTCGCTGGCCGCTCTGACCCCCAACGACCCTGCGTTTCAGCCCGGGTTCGAAGGCGCGGACACGACCGTGCAGGCGGTGGCCCCGTACTACGGCGTGTACGACTTCACCGACTCCGACAACATGCACGAGATGATGCTGCCGTTCCTTGAGCAGTTCGTGATGAAGGCCCGCTACGCCGACGAGCCCGAGCGGTTCAAGGCGGCTTCGCCGATTTCCCACGTGCACAGGGAAGCTCCGCCGTTCTTCGTGCTGCACGGCGAGAAAGACGAATTGGTTCCCAGCGGCCAGGCCCGGGCCTTCACCGCGGCGCTGCGAGAGGCCGGAGCCGCCACGGTGTCCTACGCCGAACTCGTCAATGCGCACCACGCTTTCGACATCACCCCGACGGTCCGGTCACGGCTGGCAGCGAACGCCGTCGCGGACTTCCTGGGAGTCATCTACGGCCGGCGCGCGAACTCGCTACTGGCCTCCGCGCCGCTGTCGGCGACCTCGGCCAGCTGAAGGCCAGCTGAAGGCCAGCTGAAGCGGCGAGCCGAAACTCCGCACAATTTCGAAGTCGGCTACCCGCCACGAGGTTTCGTCATCGGCACCTCCGTCTTCCGTTGCAGTCACGGGATCCCGGCCCGGATGCTGCTTTCACCAGCGCGTCATCGCGACTAGCGTTGTGCTGACAGCTGGGTTGGCAAGTCTGAGGCAGGAGGCTTGATCGGTGACTGAGTCCCTCGAGGGCGTTGGACTGCCCGACGAGCTGGGCGCGGTTGACTATCTGTTGCATCGCGGCGAGGCGAATCCGCGGACCCGGTCGGGGATCATGGCGCTCGAACTTCTCGACACCACGCCGGACTGGGACCGGTTCCGGACCCGCTTCGAAAACGCCTCCCGCAAGGTGTTGCGGCTGCGGCAGAAGGTCGTCGTGCCGACGCTGCCGACGGCCGCACCGCGCTGGGTGGTCGATCCCGACTTCAACCTGGACTTCCATGTGCGCAGGGTGCGCGTATCCGGAGCCGGCACTCTGCGCGAGGTGTTCGACCTCGCCGATTTGATCCTGCAGTCACCGCTGGACATATCGCGGCCACTGTGGACGGCCACGCTGGTCGAGGGCCTGACCGACGGCAGGGCCGCGACGCTGCTGCACGTCAGTCATGCGGTGACCGACGGTGTCGGCGGTGTCGAGATGTTCGCCGAAATCTACGACCTCGAGCGCGAACCACCGGCCAGGCCGACGCCCCCGCTGCCCATCCCGCAGGATCTGTCGCCCAACGATTTGATGCGGCAGGGCATCAACCACCTGCCCATGGCCGTACTCGGCGGCGCCTTGGGCGCAGTGTCCGGCGTCGTATCAGCAGCCGGGCGGGCCGTCCTGGAACCCGCGTCCACGGTTTCGGGGATCGTCGGATACGCGCTCTCGGGTATGCGGGTGATCAACCGCGCCGCCGAGCCGTCGCCGCTGCTGCGCCGCCGCAGCCTGGCCACCCGCACCGAATCGATCGACATCCCGCTCTCCGACCTGCACAAGGCCGCAAAAGCTGGCGGCGGATCGATCAACGACGCCTATCTCGCTGGTCTGTGCGGCGCCCTGCGGCGCTACCACGACGCCCTCGGAGTGCCGATCAGCACTCTTCCGATGGCGGTGCCGGTGAGCCTGCGGGCCGACGCCGATACGGCCGGCGGCAACCGCTTCGCCGGCGTCAACCTCGCGGCACCGCTGGGCACCACCGATCCGGTCTCGCGGATGAAGAAGATCCGCGCGCAGATGACCCAGCGCCGTGACGAGCCGGCCATGAACATCATCGGTTCCATCGCACCGGTGCTGAGTGTCTTGCCGACGGCCGTGCTGGAGGGGATCACCGGGTCGGTGGTCGGCTCGGACGTGCAGGCCAGCAACGTCCCGGTCTACCCGGGAGACACCTACATCGCTGGTGCAAAAGTCTTGCGGCAGTACGGCATTGGTCCCCTGCCCGGCGTGGCGATGATGGTGGTGCTGATTTCCCGGGGTGGCTGGTGCACCATCACCGTGCGCTACGATAGGGCCTCGGTGCGCAAAGAGGCGTTGTTCGCCCAGTGCCTGCTGGAGGGTTTCAACGAGATCCTCGCCCTGGCAGGTGATCCTGCGCCGCGCGCGGTGCCCGCTTCATTCGAAGAACTGGCCGATTCGGCATCTCGATCGGTGTCCGGCTCATGAGCGCCTCCGAACAGCGCGACGCGCGTAAGCCGGCCCGGGATCTGCAGTTGCCCGGCTCGGTCGCCGAGATCCTGGCAAGTCCTGCCGGCCCGCAGATCGGTGCATTTTTCGACCTGGACGGGACGCTGGTGGCCGGCTTCACCGCCGTCATCCTCACCCAGGAGCGTCTGCGGCGCCGCGACATCGGGGTGGGGGAGCTGCTCAGCATGGTTCAGGCCGGCCTGAACCACACCCTCGGGCGTATCGAGTTCGAAGACCTCATCGGCAACGCGTCGGCGGCGCTGGCCGGACGACTCATCGACGACTTGGAGGAGATCGGCGAGCGGCTGTTCGTCCAGCGGATCGAGTCCCGGATCTACCCGGAAATGCGCGAGCTGGTGCGGGCGCACGTGGCGCGCGGCCATACCGTGGTGCTCAGTTCGTCGGCGCTGACCATCCAAGTCAATCCGGTGGCCCGCTTCCTGGGAATCTCCAACACGCTCACCAACAAGTTCGAGCTCAACGAAGACGGATTGCTCACCGGCGGCATCCTGAAGCCGATCTTGTGGGGACCGGGCAAGGCCGCCGCGGTACAGAAGTTCGCGGCCGCACACGACATTGACCTCAAAGACAGCTACTTCTATGCCGACGGTGACGAGGACGTCGCGTTGATGTACCTGGTTGGCAATCCGCGGCCGACGAACCCCGAAGGCAAGATGGCGACCGTCGCCCGGCGCCGTGGCTGGCCGATTTTGAAATTCAACAGCCGCGGCGGTGTGGGTTTTCGGCGGCAGATACGCACACTTGCCGGCTTCGGCACGATGTTCCCGGTCGCCGCCGGCGCGCTGGGAGTCGGTGTGCTGACCGGTAGCCGACGTCGCGGCGTTAACTTCTTTACCTCCAACTTTTCTCAGTTGTTGCTCGCGACCGCCGGGGTGCATCTGAATGTCATCGGTAAAGAGAATCTGACCGCCCAGCGCCCGGCCGTTTTCATCTTCAACCACCGCAACCAAGTTGACCCGGTGATCACCGCTGCGCTCGTGCGCGACAACTGGGTCGGCGTGGGAAAGAAGGAACTGCAGAGCGATCCCGTCATGGGCACGATCGGCAAGTTGGTGGACACCGCATTCATCGACCGCGACAATCCAGTCGCCGCGGTCGAGACGCTGCACACCGTGGAAGAGCGTGCCAAGAAGGGGCTTTCGATTATGATCGCCCCCGAAGGCACCCGGATCGACACCACCGAGGTCGGGCCGTTCAAGAAGGGGCCGTTCCGCATGGCGATGGCGGCGGGCATCCCGATCGTGCCGGTCGTGATCCGTAACGCGGAGATCGTCGCCTCGCGAAACTCCACCACGATCAATCCGGGCACGGTCGATGTCGCGGTGTTTCCGCCGATTCCGGTCGACGGCTGGACCGTTGACACGCTGCCGGAGCGCATCGCCGAGGTGCGCCAGCTCTACCTGGATACTCTGGTGGACTGGCCGGTGGACGAGCTGCCGCAGTTCGGTCTGTACGAGCCCGCCAAAAAAGCGGCGCCCAAGAAGGCAGCGAAAAAGGCCCCCGCCGCCAAGAAGGCCAAGGCACCGGCGAAGAAGACCCCCGTAAAGAAGGCTGCCGCAAAGAAGGCGCAACCGAAGAGCCCGGCCAAGACGAATCCGAGCGAATCCGAGGTCGCTCTCAAAGACGGTGAGGCACAACAGTCGCCAGTGGAACAGCCGTGACCGAATCGGCCGCAGACACCAGCGCTGTTCTCACCGCGCAAGATTCGCTGGTGCTGGCGTCCATGGAGACCCCGGTCGAGATGCAGCTGGTGATGGATTGGCTGGGCCGGCAACGGGCCCGAAACCCAGACGCGAAGTTCGAAGTATTGAGGCTGCCCGCCAGCGATGCACCGCCGACGGCGCTGACCGCGCTGGTGGGGCAGCTGGAGTCCGGTGAGGACCGTTCCGTCGTGCCGGTGCGGGTGTTCTGGCTGCCGGCGCCGGACCGCGGCAGACTCGCCAAGCTGGCCGGGCTGCTCCCGGGCCGAGATCCCTACCAGCCCAACCAACGTCTGCAACGCCACATCCTGGATAAGGATCCCCGCCGCGCGCGGGTGGTGGCCGGCGACCCGGCCAAGGTGTCCGAACTCCGCCAGCAGTGGCGTGACACCACCGTCGGAGAGGACGAGCGCGATTTCGCCCAGTTTGTCACGCGCCGGGCGTACTTGGCGATGGAACGAGCCGAGTACCGGATCCTCGGGCCGCAGTACAAGTCTCCGCGGCTGCTGAAGCCAGAGATCTTGGCGTCCACACGGTTTCGTGCCGGTCTGAACAAGATCCCGGGCGCAACCGTCGAAGAAGCCGGCAAGATGCTCGACGAGCTCTCCACCGGCTGGAGCAGGGTGTCCGTCGACCTGGTTGGCGTCCTCGGCAGGGCGCTCAGCCGCGGCTTCGATCCGGAGATCGACTACGACGAGTATCAGGTCGCGGCGATGCGTACCGGGCTGGAGGCTCATCCAGCGGTGCTGCTGTTCTCGCACCGCTCCTATATCGACGGCGCGGTGGTCCCGGTGGCGATGCAGGAGAACCGGCTGCCGCCGGTGCATGTGTTCGCCGGTATCAACCTGTCGTTCGGGGTGATGGGCCCGTTGTTGCGACGCTCCGGGGTCATCTTCATCCGCCGCAACATCGGCGAGAACCCGCTGTACAAGTACGTTCTGCGCGAATACGTCGGCTACATCGTGGAGAAGCGGTTCAACCTGAGCTGGTCTATCGAGGGCACTCGCTCGCGTACCGGCAAGATGTTGCCACCCAAGCTCGGTCTGATGTCGTATGTGGCCGACGCTTACCTGGACGGCCGCAGCGAAGACATTCTGCTGCAGCCGGTGTCGATCAGCTTCGATCAGTTGCACGAGACCGCCGAGTACGCCGAATACGCGCGCGGCGGCGAAAAGACACCCGAGGGCATCGGCTGGCTGTACAACTTCATCAAGGCGCAGGGCGAACGCAACTACGGCAAGATCTACGTCCGCTTCCCCGAGGCCGTGTCGATGCGCCAACACCTCGGCCCGCCACACGGTCAGCTGGCGCAGGACAAGGACGCCAAACGTCTTGCGCTGCAGAAAATGTCGTTCGAAGTCGCGTGGCGGATTTTGCAGGCGACACCGGTGACGGCGACTGGTTTGGTGTGCGCGCTGCTGCTAACCACTCGCGGCGCCGCGCTGACGCTCGACCAGCTCCACCACACGCTGCAGGATTCACTCGATTACCTCGAGCGCAAGCAAACCCCGATGTCGACCAGTGCGCTGCGGCTGCGCACCCGCGACGGTGTGCGCGCGGCGGTGGACGCGCTGTCCAACGGGCATCCGATCACTCGCGTCGACGGCGGGCGGGAACCGGTGTGGCGCATCGCATCTGACGACGAACTCGCGGCGGCGTTCTACCGCAACTCGGTAATACACGCCTTCCTGGAGACCTCGATCGTCGAGCTGGCGCTGGCGCACGCCAGGCGCGCGATCGGCGACCGGATGGAAGCGTTCTGGTCCCAAGTGATGCGGCTGCGCCATCTGCTGAAATTCGATTTCTACTTCGCCGATTCGGCGGCGTTTCGGGAGAACATCGCCGAAGAGATGGCGTGGCATAAGGATTGGGAATCGCACGTCGCCGCCGGGGGAGACGAGATCGACGCCTTACTGTTCGCCAAGCGGCCGTTGATGTCGGACGCGATGTTGCGGGTGGTCTTCGAGTCGTATGAGATCGTCGCCGACGTGTTGCGCGATGCGCCGGCCGGCATCGGCGATAAGGAGCTGACCGACCTGGCGCTCGGCGTCGGCCGTCAGTACGTCGCGCAGACCCGGGTCCGCAGCAACGAGTCGGTGTCGACGCTGTTGTTCGCCACCGCGCGCCAGGTCGTCGCCGACCAGGACCTGATCGGACCCGGCCCCGATCTCGCCGAACGGCGCGTCGCGTTTCGGCGGGAATTGCGCGACATCGTCCGCGATTGCGATTACGTCGGGCAGATCGCACGCACGCAATTCGTCTCGCGCGAGGCAGAGTCACTTCAGAACGCACGGGCAAGCCGAGCTCAGTAGTCGGGTTCCGCGCCCATACGCTTGAGGGCATGACGCTCCCACGACCGGCCGGTAAGCCTGCGCTGGTCTGGCCGCTGCTGACCGGCATCGCCATGCTGGCCGGCTGCACGGCGGCAGGGATCGGGGCGCTGTCACTGGCGGACGCGCTGACCGCCACCGGGTTGCCCGATCCGGGCCCGGCGACCACGCTGGGGCTGCCGTTCGTCCGGGCGGCCGGCGAGACCGCCGCGGTGCTGGCGGTCGGGTCGTTTCTTTTCGCGGCGTTTCTGGTTCCGCCGCAGCGCAGCGGGGTGCTCGATGCCGGCGGATATCGTGCGCTTCGGCTGGGGACCGCGGCATCCGGGGCGTGGGCGGTATGTGCCGCATTGCTGGTGCCGCTGACCATCTCTGACGTGTCCGGCCAACCGTTGGCCGACCACCTCAACCCGGTGACCATCTGGTCGTTGGCCGGCCTGGTGAACACCGCCTCTGCCTGGCGCTGGACCACGGTGCTGGCGGCGACGGTGACACTGGCGAGCCTGGCGGTGCTGCGCTGGTCATGGACGCCGCTGTTGTTCGCCGGGTCGTTGGTGACCCTTGTCCCGCTGGGGCTGACCGGTCACTCGTCGGCCGGCGGCTCGCACGACCTGGCCACCAACAGCCTGCTGATTCACCTCGTCGCGGCCAGCCTGTGGGCCGGTGGCCTGCTCGCCCTACTCGCCCACGGCTTGCGCCGCGGTGACCACATCGGTCTTGCGGCGCGGCGGTTCTCGGCGATCGCGCTGTGGTGTTGGATCGCGATGGGACTCAGCGGTTTCGTCAATGCCGTGGTCCGGGTTCCGCCGTCCGACCTGCTGACCACCGGCTACGGACGCCTGGTGGTTGCCAAGTTCCTCGCGCTCTGCGCGCTGGGGGTCCTCGGCTGGCGCCAGCGGCGAGCCGGAGTCGTTGCGCTGCAAGCCGATCCGAGCCCGCCAAAAGCGGGCAGTGTCCTGATCCGCCTGGCGCTCGTCGAGGCTGCCATCTTCGGTGTGACTTTCGGCATCGCCGTCGGGCTGGGCCGGACACCCCCGCCGCCGCCACCGCTTCGGCTGCCGTCGATTCCCGAAGCCGAGATAGGCTACGACTTCGCCGGACCGCCCACCGCGGCACGCATCCTGTTCGATTGGCGCTTCGACCTGATCTTCGGCACTGCGGCAATCATTCTCGCGGGTGTGTACGTGGCGGCGGTGCTGCGGCTGCGCCGCCGCGGTGACCGCTGGCCGCCCGGCCGGATCCTGGCCTGGCTGCTCGGCTGCCTGGCCTTGCTGTTCGTGACGTCGTCGGGCGTCGGTCGCTACATGCCGGCGATGTTCAGCATGCACATGGCCGCGCACATGGGACTGTCGATGCTGGTGCCGGTCCTGCTGGTGCTGGGTGCCCCGGTCAGCCTGGCCTTGCGGGCGCTGCCCGCCGCCGGGCGCGATGACCCCCCGGGCATGCGGGAATGGCTGTTGGCGGCGCTGCACAGCCGGTTCTCGCGGATCGTCACCAACCCGATCGTGGCCACGGTGCTGTTCGTCGCCGGCTTCTACGGGCTGTACCTGTCGAGCCTCTTCGACACCGCGGTCGGTAGTCACGCGGGGCATCTGGCGATGAACGTGCACTTTCTGCTCAGCGGTTACTTGTTCTACTGGGTGGTGATCGGGGTGGACCCGACGCCGCGGCCCATTCCGCCGCTGGCCAAGGTGGGCGTGGTGTTCGCCTCGCTGCCGTTGCACGCGTTCTTCGGTGTGGAGCTGATGAGCACCCGAACCGTGCTCGGCGCCGCCTACTACCGATCGCTGGGTCTGAGCTGGCACACCGATCTGCTGGGTGATCAGCGGCTGGGCGGCGGAATCGCTTGGGCCGCAGGGGAACTGCCTTTGGTCATCGTCATGATCGCGCTGCTGGTGCAGTGGGCCCGCAGCGACCAGCGGACCGCCCGGCGGTTGGACCGCGCGGCCGACCTCGACGACGACGCCGACCTGGCCGCTTACAACGCGATGCTGGCCCAGCTGGCGCGCCGCGACGAGCCGGGGCGTTAACGGCCCCAGGGCCCCGGTCGCTTATCCACAGTCGCTCCTTTTTCCACAGGTCCCCGTCGCCGCGGCGCGGGTCGCACCGGTTTGTCGGCAACCCGAGGCGCAATGGGACACCAAGCACGCGCTACATGGGATAGCTACGAAAGGAATGAGTCAATGTTCGAAACACCTCTTACCGTGGTCGGGCACATCGTCAACGACCTTCAGCGCCGGAAGGTCGGCGATCAGGACCTCGTCAAGTTCCGGGTGGCCAGCAATTCGCGCCGCCGCACCGCCGACGGCGGTTGGGAGCCGGGCAATTCGCTGTTCATCACGGTCAACTGCTGGGGAAGATTGGTCGGCGGAGTGTGCGCCGCATTGGGCAAGGGCGCGCCGGTGATCGTGACCGGCCAGGTCTACACCAGCGAGTACGAGGACCGCGACGGCAACCGCCGTTCGTCGCTGGAGATGCGGGCCACATCGGTGGGGCCGGACCTGTCGCGGGTGTTCGTGCGCATCGAGAAGCCGAGCTACACCGGCCCGACGACGCAGGAAACCCCGGCGCCGACGGTGGCCCCGGCCGACGCTTCCGACCAGGTGCCCTCCACCGAAGACGACGCCCCCGTCCAGCCCGACGACTCCAGGGCGCTGCCACTGTCGGCTTAGTGCACTCGCGCGGTGCCTAGGATGGTCCGGGATAGTTCGGCAAAGACCAGAAAGGCAATACCGCGGCATGGCTGAGTTCATCTACACGATGAAGAAGGTCCGCAAGGCGCACGGCGACAAGGTGATCCTGGACGACGTCACGTTGAGCTTCTTCCCGGGAGCCAAGATCGGTGTCGTCGGCCCAAATGGCGCCGGCAAGTCGAGCGTCTTGCGGATCATGGCCGGTTTGGACAAGCCGAACAACGGCGACGCGTTCCTGGCCACCGGCGCCAGCGTCGGCATCCTGCAACAGGAGCCGCTGCTGAACGAGGAGAAGACCGTCCGCGGCAACGTGGAAGAGGGCATGGGCGACATCAAGGTCAAGCTCGACCGCTTCAACGAGGTCGCCGAGTTGATGGCCACCGACTACTCCGACGAGTTGATGGAGGAGATGGGCCGGCTGCAAGAGGAACTCGACCACGCCGAGGCGTGGGACCTCGACTCGCAGCTGGAACAGGCCATGGACGCGCTGCGCTGCCCGCCGCCCGACGAGCCGGTGACCAACCTGTCCGGCGGCGAGCGTCGCCGCGTCGCGTTGTGCAGATTGCTGCTGTCCAAACCCGACCTGCTGCTGCTCGACGAGCCGACCAACCACCTGGACGCCGAGAGCGTGCAGTGGCTCGAACAGCATCTGGCCAGCTACGCCGGCGCGATCTTGGCGGTCACCCACGACCGCTACTTCCTCGACAATGTCGCCGAATGGATCCTGGAACTGGACCGCGGCCGCGCCTACCCGTACGAAGGCAACTATTCGACGTATCTGGAGAAAAAGGCCGAGCGGATCTCGGTGCAGGGTCGCAAGGACGCCAAGCTGCAGAAGCGGCTGCAAGACGAGCTGGCCTGGGTCCGGTCCGGGGCCAAGGCCCGCCAGGCGAAGAGCAAGGCGCGGTTGCAGCGCTACGAAGAAATGGCGGCCGAGGCCGAGAAGACACGCAAGCTCGATTTCGAGGAGATCCAGATTCCGGTCGGGCCCCGACTCGGCAACGTGGTCGTCGAGGTGGACCACCTCGACAAGGGCTACGAGGGACGCACCCTGATCAAGGACCTGTCCTTCACGCTGCCCCGCAACGGCATCGTCGGGGTCATCGGTCCGAACGGGGTCGGCAAGACCACGCTGTTCAAGACCATCGTCGGGCTCGAAGAGCCCGACAGCGGCACCGTCAAGGTCGGTGAGACCGTCAAGCTGAGCTACGTGGACCAGGGCCGTGCGGGCATCGATCCGAAGAAGACCGTGTGGGAAGTCGTCTCCGACGGCCTGGACCACATCCAGGTGGGTCAGACCGAAGTGCCGTCTCGTGCCTACGTGTCCGCGTTCGGGTTCAAGGGGCCGGACCAGCAGAAGCCGGCCGGTGTGTTGTCCGGCGGCGAACGCAACAGGCTCAACCTCGCGCTGACGCTCAAGCAGGGCGGCAACCTGGTCCTGCTGGACGAGCCGACCAATGACCTCGACGTCGAAACGCTGAGCTCGTTGGAGAACGCTCTGGTGGAATTTCCCGGCTGTGCGGTGGTGATCTCGCACGATCGCTGGTTCCTGGACCGCACCTGCACGCACATCCTGGCCTGGGAGGGCGACGACGACAACGAGGCCAAGTGGTTCTGGTTCGAGGGCAACTTCGGCGCCTACGAGGAAAACAAGGTAGAACGGCTCGGCGCCGACGCGGCTCGGCCACACCGGGTGACCCACCGCAAGCTCACACGGGACTAATGTCAGCTCTGCCACCGCGACGATGCGGCCGCCACGGCCGCTGAAGAGCGGGGCGCTTGAGCTTAGTGGCGCCGTCGCGAGATGGGAGCAATCGGTATGACGATCGATCCCGGAACTAAGCACGTCGCCGAACCGTGGACCACCTGCGCGGACGACCGGGACATTCCCGAGTGGATCGTGAAGGCCTACATCGACAGCTATCGCGGCCCACACGTCGACGAGCCCGAAGCGTCAGACACCGTCAACCGCGACCTTCCCGCATCGCTGGTGACGCCGGCCATGCTGGCCGCGCACTATCGGCTCGGCCAAAGCCGTCCAGTCGGGGACAGCTGTGTTTGCGTATACCCGGCAGACGATCCCGCCGGCTTCGGTCCGGCGCTGCAGGTGGTCACCGACCACGGCGGCATGCTGATGGATTCCGTGACCGTGTTGCTGCACCGGCTCGGGGTCGGCTACGACGCCATCATGACCCCGGTGTTCGAGGTGCACCGCAGCCCCACCGGAGAGCTGGTCAGCGTCGAACCGAAAGCCGACGACGCATCGCCCTACGTCGGCGAGGCCTGGATATACGTCCACCTGCTGCCCTTCGTCGATCGCGCGGCCCTCGACGAGGTGGAACGGCTGCTGCCCAAGGTCCTGGCCGATGTGCAGCGGGTCGCCCGCGACGCGGCAGCGCTGATCGCCACGATGAGCGAACTGGCCGCAGCGATCGACAGCGACTCACAGGGCCACTATTCAGCGCCCGACCGCGAAGACGTCGCGGCGCTGCTGCGCTGGCTGGGCAACGGAAATTTCCTGTTGCTGGGCTACCAGCCGTGCCGGGTGCGCGACGGTCTGGTCATCGGCGACGGATCGAGCGGCCTGGGCGTGCTGCGGGCCCGCTCGGGTACCCGCCCCCGGCTGACTGACGACGACAAATTGCTGGTGTTGGCTCAGGCCGCCGTCGGCAGTTACCTGCGATACGGCGCATACCCCTACGCGATCGCGATCCGCGAAAACCTCAACGACGGTAACGGCGGCATCATCGAGCATCGCTTCGTCGGGCTCTTCACGGTCGCCGCCATGAACGCCGACGTCCTGGAGATCCCGTCGATCTCGCGGCGGGTTCGTGAGGCGCTCGACTTGGCCGGCAGCGATCCCAGCCACCCGGGCCAACTTCTGCTCGACGTCATCCAGACCGTCCCGCGCCCGGAACTGTTCACGCTGAGCGCCGAACGGCTTCTCGCGATGGCCAAAGCGGTGGTGGACCTGGGGTCTGAACGCCGCGCATTGTTGTTCCTGCGGGCGGATCGCCTGCAGTTCTTCGTCTCGTGTCTGGTGTATGTGCCTCGCGATCGCTACACCACGCCCGTGCGATTGCAGATCGAGGACATCCTCGTCCGCGAGTTCGGCGGGACGCGACTGGAATTCACCGCGCGAGTCAGCGAATCACCTTGGGCACTAATGCATTTCATGGTACGTCTGCCCGAAGATGCTCCGGCCCCGGCCGATGTCTCAGAAGCCAACCGGGTCCGGATCCAGGGGTTGTTGAGCGAAGCCGCGCGAACCTGGGGCGACCGGCTGATCGCGGCCGCCGCGACCGGCTCTGTCGAGCGCGCGGACGCCGAGCACTACGCGAACGCCTTCTCCGAAGCCTACAAACAGGTTTTCACCCCTGCCAATGCGATTGACGACATCGCGATCATCAATGAGCTGACCGATGATTCGGTCAAGCTGGTGCTCGCCGAGCGTGACGAGCAAGGGGTCGCCCGACTCACCTGGTACCTGGGTGGACACGCCGCCTCGTTGAGCAGGCTGCTCCCGATGCTGCAAAGCATGGGCGTGGTGGTGCTCGAGGAGCGACCGTTCACGGTCACCCGGCCGGGACGGGATGCCGGTGTGGATCTATCAGTTCAGGATCTCGCCACACTCGACCATCCCGCTGGACCCCACAAGGGCCGAGCGGGACGCGGCCGCGCAGCGATTCGCCGACGCGGTCACGGCGATCTGGCAGGGCCGCGTCGAGATCGACCGGTTCAACGAATTGGTCATGCGCGCGAACCTGACCTGGCAGCAGGTCGTGCTGCTGCGCGCATACGCGAAATACCTTCGGCAGGCGAACTTTCCGTACAGCCAGTCCTACATCGAATCGGTGCTCAACGAGCATCCCTCGACCGCGCGATCGCTGGTCACATTGTTCGAAGCGCTTTTCGACCCCGCCCAGTCGGGTTCGCCGGCCAGCCGCGACGCGCAGGCGGCGGCCGCTGCGGTGGCTGCCGACATCGACGCGCTGGTCAGCCTGGACACCGACCGCATTCTGCGCGCGTTCGCGTCGCTGGTTCAGGCGACGTTGCGGACCAATTACTTTGTCGCCCGGGAGGGTTCGGCACGCAGCAAAAATGTGCTCGCCCTGAAACTTAATGCTCAACTGATCGATGAGCTGCCGCTGCCGCGTCCCAAGTTCGAGATCTTCGTGTATTCACCCCGCGTCGAAGGCGTACACCTGAGGTTCGGGCCGGTGGCGCGTGGTGGGCTGCGCTGGTCGGACCGCCGAGATGATTTCCGAACCGAGATCCTCGGTCTGGTCAAGGCACAGGCGGTGAAGAACGCGGTCATCGTGCCGGTTGGGGCCAAGGGTGGCTTCGTCCTCAAGCGGCCGCCGCTGCCCACTGGCTCGAAGATTTCTGCTGCCGCCGACCGTGATGCCCTTCGCGACGAGGGCGTGGCCTGCTATCAGTTGTTCATTTCCGGGTTGCTCGACGTCACCGACAACGTCGATCACGCGACCGGCGAAGTCAGCGCGCCGACGGAGGTGGTGCGGCGCGACGGCGACGACGCCTACCTGGTGGTGGCCGCCGACAAAGGCACGGCCACGTTCTCCGACATCGCCAACGATGTCGCCAAGTCCTACGGGTTCTGGCTGGGTGACGCATTCGCCTCCGGCGGATCGGTGGGCTACGACCACAAGGCGATGGGCATCACCGCCAAAGGCACGTGGGAGGCCGTCAAGCGGCACTTCCGCGAGATCGGGGTCGACACCCAGACCGAGGATTTCACCGTAGTGGGCGTCGGCGACATGAGCGGCGACGTATTCGGCAACGGCATGCTGCTCTCCAAGCACATCAGGTTGATCGCCGCCTTCGATCACCGGCACATCTTCCTCGACCCGGACCCGGATGCCGCGGTGTCGTGGGCCGAACGCCGGCGGATGTTCGACCTGCCCCGGTCCAGCTGGGACGACTACGACAAGTCGTTGATCAGTGAAGGCGGCGGGGTGTTCAGCCGTGAGCAGAAGGCGATCCCCGTGAGCGCGGAGGTCCGCGCCGCGCTGGGCATCGAAGGCCCGGCCGATATGCAAAGCACCGAGATGTCTCCGCCCATCCTGATCCGGGCAATTCTGCAGGCACCGGTGGACCTGTTGTTCAACGGTGGCATCGGCACCTACATCAAGGCCGAATCGGAGTCCGATGCCGACGTCGGTGATCGCGCTAACGATCCGGTGCGGGTCAACGGAAATCAGTTGCGCGCCAAGGTGATCGGCGAAGGCGGTAATCTCGGGGTGACCGCGCGCGGCCGCGTCGAATTCGATCTGTCGGGCGGGCGGATCAACACCGACGCACTGGACAATTCGGCCGGGGTTGACTGTTCAGACCACGAGGTCAACATCAAGATCCTGATCAATTCGCTAGTCACCGCAGGCAAAGTCAAAGTCGAGGGGCGCAAACAGCTGCTGGAGTCGATGACCGATGAGGTCGCGGACCTGGTGCTCGTCGACAACGAGGACCAGAACGACTTGATGGGAACCAGCCGCGCCAACGCGGCCAGCATGTTCCCGGTGCACGCCGACCAGATCAGGCACCTGGCCGAACGCGGCCTCAACCGGGAATTGGAGGCGTTGCCGTCGGAGAAAGAGATTCAACGGCGAACCGATGCCGGCATCGGGCTCACCTCGCCCGAGCTCGCCACATTGATGGCCCACGTCAAACTGGGGCTCAAGGAGGAGCTGCTGGCCACCGAACTCCCGGATCAGGATGTGTTCGCGTCCAGGCTTCCGCTGTACTTCCCGACGCCACTGCGCGAACGGTTCACCCTGGAGATCCGGTCGCACCAGCTGCGCCGAGAGATCGTCACCACCATGCTGATCAACGACATGGTGGACTCCGCCGGCATTACCTATGCCTTCCGGATAGCCGAGGACGTCGGGGTCCGATCCATCGACGCGGTGCGTACCTATGTCGCCACCGACGCGATCTTCGGTGTGGGTCACATTTGGCGTCGGATCCGCGCGGCAGACCTGCCGGTCGCGCTGTCGGACCGGCTGACGCTGGATACCTGCCGGCTGATCGACCGTGCCGGACGCTGGCTGCTCAACTATCGTCCGCAGCCATTGGCGGTCGGCGCCGAAATCAACCGATTCGCCGCCAAGGTCAAGGCGCTGACACCGCGGATGTCGGAGTGGTTGCGCGGAGACGACAAGGCCATCGTCGAACAGGAAGCCGCCGAATTCACATCCAAGGGCGCGCCGCCAGACCTGGCCTACCGAGTCGCGGTCGGTCTGTACCGCTACAGCCTGCTCGACATCATCGACATCGCCGACATCACCGAGATCGACACCGCCGAAGTCGCCGACACTTACTTCGCCCTGATGGACAGCCTGGGCACCGACGGACTGCTGACGGCGGTTTCCCAGCTACCCCGAAACGACCGCTGGCATGCGTTGGCGCGCTTGGCGATTCGCGACGACATCTACGCCTCACTGCGGTCGTTGTGCTTCGATGTGCTTGCCGTCGGGGAGCCCGACGAGAGTGGCGAGGAGAAGATCGCCGAGTGGGAACACACCAGCGCCTCTCGGGTGGAGCGCGCCCGCCGGACGCTGGACGAGTTGCGCGAAAGCGGCCATAAGGATCTGGCGACCCTGTCGGTGGCGGCGCGGCAGATCCGCCGCATGACACGAACCAGCGGACGGGGATCGTCGGGGTGAGTGTCGGATACGTCGCGCCGGTGCCGGTGCGCTGGTCGGACATCGACATGTACCAGCACGTCAACCACGCCACCATGGTCACCATTCTCGAAGAGGCCCGTGTCCCGTTTCTGAGTCCCGCGTTCGCCCTCGACGTTGCGATCGTCGGCCTGCTGGTCGCTGATGTCCGCGTCACCTACAAGGGGCAGCTGCGGCTGACTGATTCGCCGCTACAGGTGACGATCTGGGTGAAGCGGCTGCGCGCGGTGGACTTTACGCTTGGATATGAGGTGCGCTCGGTCAACGCCGATCCCCAGTCCAGACCGGCCGTCATCGGCGAGTCGCAGCTGGCCGCGTTCCACATCGAGGAACAGCGGCTGGCGCGGCTGTCACCACACCACCGGGAGTATCTGCAACGGTGGCTAAGGGAATAGACGGGGAATCGGGGCGTGCGGCCGAGCGTGGCTTATGGCTGGGCCCGGAATCCCGGGCTGCCCACCGCGCGGATCTGGCCGCATTCGTCGATCACGCGATTCGGCTCGACGATGCCGCGGTCATCCGGTTGCGCGCTCGATCCGCTGGTCTGCTGACGGCATGGGTGGCAACCGGTTTCGATGTGCTGGCCAGCCGGGTGGTGGTCGGCAAGTTGCGGCCCGGCGATTTATCGGTCGGCGCAAACGAATTGGCGCGCGGCCTGTCGGCGATGGACGCCTCCGGCTACGTCGACCCAGGCTTCGCCATGGACTCGGCATGGCGCGGCGCGCTACCCCCAGAATCGGGCTTCACCCACCTCGATGACGTACCGGCCCGGGTGATGCTCGACTTGGCGCAGCAAGGCGCACGACTCGCCAAGCAACACAGCAGTTCTCACGGGCCGCCGGTCTCCCTGCTCGACCAGGAAGTCATTCGGGTCAGCTCCAACGATGTCAGCGTCGGACTGCCCATGCGTTGCGCATTCGCTTTGACCGCAATGGGTTTCCTACCGCAATCACCGGAGGCGATGGACGCCGACGAGATGATCCGGGTGCGGATGACGCCGGCGTGGTTGCGCGTCGACGCCCGGTTCGGGTCGGTCTACCGGCGCCGCGGCCATCCGGCGCTGGTATTGCGCTGAGCACATGCGGTCTCAGGGTCCGTAGAGCAGCCACAGCGGGAGAACGGAGTCCAGGTAGTCCATGAATTTCTGGAGTCCCACTCGGTACTGTCCGAACCCGTAGGGATCTTCCGCATACTCTGGAAACGCGATACCCAGCCCGAACAAGCCAGGAGCAAGTATTCCGTTCTGCCGGTTGTATTCCAGCTGGCCCCATTGTGGTGTCTCAGGCAGCTTTCGCCGTTCGAAGCCGACGGTGTAAACAACACGGTCGCACTCGGCGAGTTTCTCTTCGAATTCCGGGCTGGAGACCCAGCACCTCTCCAGTCGTTCGGGAAAAGTCCCATCGATGTTTTCCCGGGCCCACACAGCCGCTCGCCCCTTCAGCCCAGTATCGTCGAATAATATCCAATCATCCAGATACACAGCGTATTTGAGCGGGCTGCGATAGAAATTGATCACCTTGGCGACCGGATGGCGCAGCAGATGCGGCAGGGCGATCATCGACGAGTGGGACGAGCCGAAGACGGCGACCGTCGCGCCTTGAAGCGGCAGCTGTGCAAGCTTCTCGGGGTCGAGAGCGACCTCAACGGAGATTTCTTCGAGGTGGGGGTAGGAGAGTTTCTTGGGTACCGCCCCGACCGCGAGGACGACATTTTCGGAGGCGACCGACTGCTGTTGCGTTTGAATTGTCCACTGTCTGTTCTGCAGACGCAGGGCAGTCGCGGTCGTTTCGAAGACGTCGACTCGCTCGCGCAGATGCTCGGTGATCCACACCAACGGCTGGGCGACCAGCGCGAGGACGCACGTTTCGTCGGGGTCGACTTCTTGCAATGGCAGTGGGGGCGCCTCGGAAAACCGAAATGCGTCAGAGTGATACAAAAAGCTCAGGAACGTCCCGGCAATGGTGTTACTCGACACCGACCGCCACTTTTGGCCGAGGTCTCCAGCGGCGAAGGCGGGATCAATCCAGGCGATCTTTTCGGGTGCGATGCCCTTGTCCAGCAGCTTTCCGACCGCGGCAATTCCCGCGGGGCCGGCTCCGATCACTGTCCACGCGTAGGTCGGCATGTATCAGATATAGAGCAAGGATCGCCGCAGCGCTTGGATGGATGACGGCTACACCAGCCAGGCCGCACTGTTCGGCGGCAATTGCCCGTTCACCAATGGGGCGCTGGCCAGGATGAGCTCGCCGTCCGGCAGTGCGATGGGACGGCGTCCGGCGTTCAGCGCGCACACCAGGCCGCCGGCGCGTCGGAATATCAGCGCATCCTTTGGCGGGGTCAGCCATTCCAGCTTGGTGCCGTCGAATTCGCCACGGCCCTTGCGCAATTCGAGTGCCCGCCGGAAGAACGACAGCGTCGAGGCGCCGTCCGCACGCTGCTTCTCGACGGTCAGCGCCGCCCACTCCGCTGGCATGGGCAACCAGGTGTCGGCGGTCGTGGAGAACCCGAACGGGGGTGCGTCGCCCGACCACGGAATCGGGACCCGGCATTTATCGCGGCCGCGTTCGGTACGTCCCGAGCGTTCCCACGTCGGGTCCTGGAGCACCTCGTCGGGCAGCTCCACATCGGGCAAACCCAACTCCTCGCCGTTGTAGATGAAGACCGCGCCCGGCAGGGCGAGCATCACCATCGCCATGGCCCGCGCCCGGCGCAGCCCGATCTCGCCGCCGCCGTACCGGGTGACCTCGCGGCCCACGTCGTGGTTGGAGAGAGTCCATGTCGGGGTGGCATTTTCGATGGCGGTGGCCTTCAGCGAATTCCGGATCGCTGCGTGGATTTCGCCTGCGTCGAACTCGATCTTCGTCAGCCGGAAGTTGAAGCCGAGATGCAGTTCGTCGGGGCGCAGATACTCCGCCCAGCGGATGTTGTCCATGACCCAGACCTCCCCGATGGTCACCGACCCGGGATAGTCGTCGACGACCGTGCGGATGCCGCGGTGAATCTCATGCACGCTCGGGTGGTTGAAGCGCGGGTCGTCGTCGCTGTGGTGCAACACCTTGATGTCGTCCTTCGCGTCCGGCAGGCCGGGCGGCTTGGCCATCCCGTGCGCCACGTCGATGCGGAAGCCGTCCACGCCGCGTTCCAGCCAGAAGCGCAGCGTCTTCTCGAAGTCGTCGAAGACATCTGGGTGTTCCCAGTTCAGATCGGGCTGCTCGGCGTCGAAGAGGTGCAGATACCACTGGCCGGGATTGCCGTCCGGTTCGACCACCCGGGTCCAGGCGGATCCGCCGAACACCGACGTCCAATTGTTGGGCGCCAGCTTGCCGTCGGGGCCGCGACCGTCGCGAAAAATGTAGCGCTCCCGTGCGGTGCTGCCCGGGCCGGCGGCCAGCGCCGCCTGAAACCAGGGGTGTTGCGAGCTGGTGTGATTGGGCACCACGTCCATGGTGACCTTGATGCCCCGCTGGTGGGACGCGTCGACCAGCCGCTCAAACGCGGCCAGGCCGCCGAACAACGGGTCGATGTCGCGGGGATCGGCGACGTCGTAGCCATGGTCGGCCATCGGCGAGACGGTGACGGGGTTGAGCCAGATCGCGTCGATACCCAGTTGTTTTAAATACGCCAACCGGGCCGTCACGCCGTCCAGGTCGCCCACCCCGTCGCCGTCGCTGTCGGCGAACGACCGCGGATACACCTGGTAGAACACCGCATTCGACCACCACGCAGAGCCGGGGCCCATATCGCTCCGTTCCGTCTCGGCCGGACATCAAAACGCTGAATTGCCTACCACCGTAACCGCTCGTCACGATCCCGCACGGCCCGCCGGCGGCCCGGCATCTGTAAGCAAATTGGCGGCTAATTTCTCGATAACTGTTGTTTGGATGTCTAGCCCCAGCCGGAGTTGACAAGTGAGTTGGCAGCCATCTCGAGGTATTCGAGCAATTCTCGGCGGTGCTCGTCATCGAGGGTTTGCGAATCGATCGAGGCGACGGCCGTGTGCATGCACCGCAGCCACGCGTCGCGCTCGATGAGCGTGATCCGGAACGGGGCGTGGCGCATCCGCAGCCGCGGGTGCCCGCGCTGGTCGGAGTAGGTTCGCGGGCCACCCCAGTACTGCTCGAGGAACATCCGCAGCCGTTCTTCGGCGCCTTGCAGGTCATCGGCGGGATACACCTCGCGCAGTATCTCGTCCTCGGGGACCTGCGCATAAAAGCGGGACACGATCGCGTTGAAAGTCTCGGCTCCGCCGACGGCGTCGTAGAAGGACTGTTGCACCTCATCCATCCCTGCCATTGTGGTCCATGGGCGGGTTTGCACGGTTGGGGCCTCCGGCTGTTCACCGGTTCGACACGGCGCGCACCAGCAATAGGCGTGCGATTGGCGGCAAATCATGGTGGACTATCCGCGGAGGACCTATGGCGCATGGCAAGAGACGCCGCAGCCACCGCAGTTCCGGTGCCGCGGCAGGCTTAACCGGGCCTGCGACCGCGTCATCCCTGCATAGCGTCGATACCCATCCGCCTACCCGCCACGAAAGCGCATCGATCTGGAGTCGCCGGCGGGTGCTCCTGCTGAACTCCACCTACGAGCCGCTGACCGCGCTACCGATGCGGCGGGCGATCGTCATGGTGATCTGCGGTAAGGCCGACATCGTGCACCACGATCCGGCCGGCCCGGTCATCCACTCGGCGACCCGCTCGATCGCGGTGCCGTCGGTGATCCAGCTGCGGACCTACGTGCGGGTTCCTTACCGGGCCCGCGTGCCGATGACCCGCGCCGCGCTCATGCACCGCGACCGTTTCTGTTGCGCATATTGCGGGGCGCGGGCCGACACCGTCGACCACGTGGTGCCACGCAGCCGCGGCGGTGACCACTCGTGGGAGAACTGCGTCGCGTGCTGCTCGACGTGTAACCACCGCAAGGGGGACAGGCTGCTGACCGAACTCGGCTGGGCACTGCGCCGCGCGCCAGTGCCGCCGACGGGACAGCACTGGCGGCTGTTGTCCACGGTCAAGGAGATGGATCCGGCATGGGCCCGGTACCTGGGTGAGGGCGCGGCCTAGTCACGCTTAGTCACGCGGACGCCACCGTGACCCGATCCTCGTCGGCTATCGGCGGTACCCGGGTGGCGCGCACGTAGACCGTGTCGCCTTCGTTCAGCGCGAGCGCTTCGGCGTCGCCGCGGGTGATCTGGGCGGTGAACGGACCACCGGTGGATGCGCTGGTCAACTCCACGCGCACCTCAAAACCCAGCGCCACCACCCGGTCGACGGTGGCGGGCACCACCCCGATCGACTCGGCAGTGTCGTCGGCGGTGGCGATGGCCATGTCGGGGTTGCGTCCCACCCGGATGTCGTGCGGGCGGACCAGGGCCCCGTTGAGGACCGAGACCGCGCCCAGGAACGACATCACAAACGGGTTCGACGGAGCGTCATACACCTGGGTGGGGGAGCCGACCTGTTCGATGCGGCCCTTGTTGAGCACCGCGATGCGATCGGCCACGTCCAGCGCCTCGGCCTGGTCGTGGGTGACCAGCACGGTGGTCACATGCACCTCGTCGTGCAAACGGCGCAGCCAGGCCCGCAGATCCTCACGGACCTTGGCATCCAGCGCCCCGAACGGCTCGTCGAGCAACAACACCTGCGGATCCACCGCCAGCGCGCGGGCCAGCGCCATGCGCTGGCGCTGACCACCGGAGAGCTGGTTGGGATAGCGGCTCTGAAACCCGGCCAGTCCCACCACTTCGAGCAGGTTGTCGACCTTCTCTTTGATCTCGGCGCGCGGTCGCTTGCGGATCTTGAGCCCGTAGGCCACGTTGTCGCGCACCGTGAGGTGCTTGAACGCGGCGTAGTGCTGAAACACGAACCCGATGCCCCGCCGCTGCGGGGGCACCCGGGTGACGTCTTGGCCGTTGATCGTGATGGTTCCGCTGTCGGGCTGATCCAGCCCGGCGATGGTGCGCAACAACGTCGACTTGCCCGACCCGCTGGGCCCCAGCAACGCCGTGAGCGACCCGGCGGGCACGACGAAATCCACATGGTCGAGTGCCACGAAATCGCCGTAACGCTTGTAGGCGTCGCGCACGACGATCGCGTGGTCGGTTTCCGAATTGGTCGTGTCGGTCATTTCAAGTTCTCCTTGTCAGGCATGTGCTTTCACGCGTTTCCGGCGAACCAGCAGGATCGTCTTGACAATCAGGAACGTGACGGCAACCCCCATCATCAGCGTCGACAGCGCGTAGGCGCCGTATTCGGCCCCACGGTTGTAACGGTCGTTGACCAGCAATGTGAGCGTTTGGGATTCCCCCGGCAGGTTGGACGACACCATGATGACCGCGCCGAATTCGCCGAGGGTCCGCGCGGTGGTCAGCACGAGCCCGTAGGTCAGGCCCCACCGGATGGATGGCAGTGTGATGCGCCAAAACGTCTGCCACGAAGCCGAACCCAGGGTCGCGGCCGCCTGTTCCTGTTCCGTCCCCACCTCGACGAGCACAGGTTGGACCTCGCGTACCACGAACGGCAGCGTGACGAAGATGCTCGCCAGCACGATGCCGGGCACGCCGAAGATGATCCTGAAGCCGAGGTTGTTCTCGATGAAGCCGAGAGCGCCGGCCGATCCCCACAACAGGATCAGCGCTACACCCACGATGATCGGCGACACCGCGAACGGCAGGTCGATAACCGCCTGCAGCAGGGCCCTCCCACGGAACCGGTTGCGCGCCAACAGCAGCGACATCAGGATGCCGAAGACCACGTTTAGCGGCACCACGATGGCCACCACCAGCAGCGAAAGGTCCAGCGCCGATATCGCCGCCGGAGTAGTGACCCAGGCATAGAACTGGTGAAAACCGGGTCGGAACGTTCGCCACAGGATCAGGGACACCGGGACGATCAACATGATGCCTATATAGGCCAACACCGCGTAGCGGGTCAGGAAACGAACCCAGGATGACGGCGTCATGCTGCCTTCTCCTCCCGTTTGGCTTTACGCCCACCCACGATCCGCAAGAGCACCAGCACCGTGAACGAAATAGACAGCAGCACAATGGATATCGCGGCCGCGCCGGTGCGGTCGTCGTTCTCGATCAGAGCGCGGATCCACTGCGACGAAACTTCGGTCTTCCCCGGCACCTGCCCGCCGATCGTCACCACCGAGCCGAACTCGCCAATGCACCGCGAGAAGGCCAGCCCGGCGCCCGATAACAGCGCCGGCAGCAACGATGGCAGCACGATCGTGGTGAAGACCTGGAGGCGGCTGGCGCCCAGCGACGCCGCCGCCTCCTCGACGTCCCGATCGATTTCCAGCAGCACCGGCTGAATGGCGCGCACCACCATCGGCAGCGTGACGAACGTCAGCGCCATCGCCACTCCCGGAGGCGTGTGCTGCAGATGAATACCCACCGGGCTGTTTTTCCCGTACAGGGCCAACATCACCAGGCTGGTGACAATGGTCGGCAACGCGAACGGCAGATCGATGATCGCGTCGATCAGCCCTTTTCCGACGAAGTCGTCACGCACCAGCACCCAGGCGGTCGCCAGGCCGAACACCAGGTTGATGATGGTGACGGCGACGGAGACGAGCAGGGTCACCTTGAATGACGCAAGCGCGGCATGCGACGTGACCGCCAGCCAGAAGGCCTCCCAGCCCCCACCGATGGACTGCCATGCGATCGCTGCCAGTGGCAGCAGCACGATCACCGAAAGCCACAGCGATGCCACGCCGACCCGAAGCGACGTGCCGGCATCCCGTATGGGCGCGCGTGGCCCTGCCGGCGCTGCCGGCGCGTCCGGGAGTTCACTGCCAGGTTGGAGAAGCTCCGGCCGAATCGCCTCGGGGCCGGGGCTTTCGCCCAAAAAGGATCGGGTCATCCGGTGGCCTGCAGGTAGATCTTGGTGATGCGACCGGTGGCCTTGTCGAACAGCTGCGAGTCCACCGTGGGCCAGCCGCCGAGGTCGGTGATTGTCCACAGCTTCACCG
The DNA here is from genome assembly GCA_963708995.1 of uncultured Actinomycetota bacterium. Classification (GTDB taxonomy): domain Bacteria; phylum Actinomycetota; class Actinomycetes; order Mycobacteriales; family Mycobacteriaceae; genus Mycobacterium. Next base: position 126,001 of record CAVPUR010000011.1, on the reverse strand, counting down.
GCACCGGGTACTCGTCCCGGAAGACGCTGGCGACGGCGGGATCGACCACCCGGAAACCGGCTGCGGCCCACAGCTTCTGGGCCGCAGCGGTGTACTGGAAGTTCTTGAATGCGTTCGCCGCCTCCAGGTGCGCGCTGGTGGTCACCACCGCCACCGGGTTCTCGATTTTGAAAGTCTGCTGCGGGCTGACGTGTTCGACCGCTTTGCCTTGCCGCTCCGCGGCAATGGCCTCGTTTTCGTAGCTGATCAAGACGTCACCGCTGCCTTCGATGAAGACATCGGTGGCGAGGCGACCTGAACTGGGGCGCAATTTGACGTGTTCGTGAACGAGTTTGCTGATGAAATCGATGCCCGCGTTAATGTTTCGGCCACCCTCGCTCTTGGCCGCGTACGGGGCGAGCAGATTCCATTTGGCCGAGCCCGAGCTCAGCGGGCTGGGTGTGACGACCTCGACGTCGGGCCGCAGCAGGTCATCCCAATCCCTGATGTTCTTCGGATTGCCCTTTCGCACTACCAATGTGACAACGGATCCGAACGGGATGCCCTTGGTGGCGTCCTTGTCCCAGTCCGGGGAAACCTTGCCGGCCTTGACCAGTCGCGTGATGTCGGGCTCGACCGAGAAGTTCACAACATCGGCCGGTTTTCCTTCGACAATGCCGCGTGACTGGTCGGCGGAAGCGGCGTATGAGGTCACCACCTGCACACCCTTGCCCTCCGCGGAGGCGTTGAACGCCGGAATCACTTTGCTCCAGCCGGGTTCTGGGACCGAATAAGCGACCAGGGTGATCTTGGTGTTCGCGTTGGTCAGTCCGCCGCCGCCCACCGCGTCGCTGGCGCCACCCCCACACGCGGCAGTTACTTCCACGAAGACTCCGACGACCGCAGCGAGCACTGCGACACACCGGACGCGGCGCCAGCGCAACGCACCTCCGGTGTGGTTAGGCATTGCGTGACCTTCCAGTGCGGGACTTATGGACTTCGGTCCCGTTACTGCGGAAAGGCACTTGACGTCAGGAGATTCACCGATTCCGGACCAGACCGCACACGGGCTTTCAGGCGTCAGCGACAACAGCGCACGAAGGCATGGCACTTCGAGCCAGCAAACCCCTTACGCATGGCGCGAAGCCTAACAGCGGGCATGCCTTGCGGCGCGCCTGCAACCGGGCGATGACGGTCGGCACCGCGGGCTTATCCGGGCGTCGCGAGCCGCGTTGCGGGAGAGGTTGCTCGCTCAGGAGCAATCGCCCGTTGCGCCGACGCGGGTAGGCCACGGCACAGCGGGCACCGCCGTCAGGCCGGCAGCACGACGTCGAGCCCCGAAAACCACAGGTCGATGCCGTCTGACCGGGATAAGGACCTACTCTCCAAATCGGCGGAGGTCTCGCGTGCGACGAAACCTCCGTCTCATCGCGGGCGCAGGATCGGCGGGCACCGTGACCGGCCTACTCTCGGCGCCGACGAAAAAGTCACGGTGATGGAAAAACACACCGAGCCTAAGCCGGAGTGCCCGGGCCCAGACAACAATCTGGTGTCCGAGTGCGACGGTAGCCCGCGCGGTGGGATACGGTTTGCGTCGTGAGCGCTTTGGAGATCCACCTATTGGTTGTGGGAATCCCCTTGTTGCTGGTGGGCGTGCTGGCAATGCTGATCTGGAGGCGCAAGGGACCCCACCCCGAGAGCTATAAGTTGTCGGAGCCCTGGACGCATCCGCCGATCCTGTGGGCCGCCACTGACGAGGCCGTCGGCTCCGGGCACGGCGGACATGGCGGACATGGCGCATCGGAGCTCACAGTCGGAGGTGGCGCCAGTGGCACGTGGTGAAGTTGCAACGATCGAGCCGGCCGACCTCCCCAGGGGCTCGGTGGTCACCACCAGCGGACGCGTCTCCGGAGTCACCGAGCCCGGCGCGCTTTCCGTGCACTACCCGTTTTCGACCAACGACCTCGTCGCCCTCGACGACGCGCTGAAGTACGGCTCGCGGGCGTCCAGGGCGCGGTTCGCCATTTACATCGGCGACCTGGGTAGCGATACCGCCGCACGGGCTCGCGAGATTCTGGCCAAGGTGCCGACGCCGGACGACGCGGTGTTGCTCGCCGTCTCACCGGACCAGTGCGCCATCGAGGTGGCCTACGGCACCGCCGTTCGGGGTCGCGGCGCCGAGTCGGCCGCACCGCTTGGGGTCGCCGCGGCTTCGTCGGCGTTCGAGCAGGGCGACCTGGTCGACGGGCTGGTCAGCGCAATCCGCGTGCTCAGTGCGGGGATCTCCCCGGCGTAGCTTGCGCCACCAGGAGTGGTTGGAAAACGCCGCGCATAGGGGCGTGTCGGCAGACGTCATCGGCGAGATCACGCGTCGGCACGGCGTCACGCCCGACAGTTTCGGCATCCTCCACAAGATGGAGGAGATCACCGACCCCGACGGCAAGTCCTTCTTCCTCATCCCGCGACGCGCCACCGGCAGCGACGCGCGCAAGGCGGCGCTGATGACCTACATCTTCAACGCGGGCACCGGCTACGCGGAGGCGGGCGCGCAGCCCGGAGTCACCAACGACTTCCCGGAGACGCCGTATTCGTCCGCCGAGGTCCAGCGGATCATCGACCGGCAGTTCGGCAACCGCTGGAGCTATGAGCGCGACGTCAGGTTCGTCCACCGCAACGGCGGGCGCCTCGTCGCGACCCCCAACGGCATGCTGATGGGCCTGGGCGGCAACTGGATTCAGGGCCTGTTCAGCCAGCAGGGCGGAACCGCCTGGGGCGATATCTTCATGGTGAACATTGACCGCTGCAGCGACCCGTGCGAGCAGCTCCGCCAAATCGTGCGCTCCGGTCGCGCCTGGTACACCGACCGCCGGGGCGTGCCCGTGCAGAGCGGCCTCAACCTGGACCGAGTGCTCCACCACGAGGAGCGGCACTCCGCGCAATGGGCCGCGAAGGGCTACTTGCGCATGCTCAGGGACTATGGCTGGGAACTGGTCCGCGAGAGGGCCTTCGGCAAGCCGAACAGGCTGGAAGACGACGCGGGTCTGTCCGACGGTGGCTACCGGTAACCCGGTCAGTTCGAGTCGCCGGCATCGAAACGACGCGCCCGCAACGCCCGCTTGACCGCGGCCTGACCCTCCAGCACCAACCGGCGCAACGCTGGCGGTACCTCGGACTCCGGGGCGGCCAGAAACTCGTCGGCAGCGGCGATCGCGGCGTCACTGATGTCCCAGTAGGGATACAGGCCGATCACCACGGTCTGCGCGACCTCGCTGGATCGGCGCGCCCAGACCCCGGGGATCGTCGCGAAGTAGCGCGCGGTGAACGGCTTGAGCAGCTCACCCTGTCCGGGTGCGGCGATGCCCGCGATGATCGCACGGGCGGTGATGTTGGCCAGGGTGTCGTCCTCGACCACCGTGGTGAACGCCTGCTCCTTGACGTCGAATTGCGGTCGTGCCGCCGCGGCCTGGGCGCTGTGCCGTTTGCCGGCAGCGGTCGCGTCGCGTTGCGCCTCAGCGTCGATCCTCGGAGTCGCCGGCCCGTCGGCGTCGATGGCCCCGGCAGCCGCGAGCGCACTCACGATCCGCCAGCGCAGGTCCGTATCCACATTCACGCCCGCCAATCCGAGTTCGGCCGGGTCACCGTCGAGCAACGCCGCCAGCGTCTCGACATGCCGCGGCGACAGGACCGACGTGCAAAGGGTGTTGACGAAGGCCAGCTGATGGTCCGACGCGGGCGCAGCGGCGCGCGCCAATTCCAGCAACCGGTCCGCGTACTGCGGCCAGCCATGCTCGCGGGCCCAGCCCGGCTCTGCATAGGAGCCCAAAGCCGTCTGTGCCTGCAGCAGCAGCCGCTGTGCCACTCCGACCTCGGTTTCGGCATTTATCCCGCCCGACACCAGCGCCACGAAATCGCGGGCCCGCAGTTCGGCCTCGCGGGTCATCTCCCACGCCGCAGACCAGACCAGGGTGCGCGGCAGCGGCTCGGTGATATCGGCGATCCGCTCCAACGCGGTCCGCAGCGACTCGGCGTCCAGCCGCAGCGAGCAGTAGGTCAGGTCGTCGTCGTTGACCAGAATCAATTTGCCGCGGGAAACACCAACCAGCGCAGGGACTTCCGTTTCCGGGCCGTCGATGTCCAGTTCCTCCCGGTGCACCCGCACCAGCTTGCCGGATCCATCAGAAACATCGGAGTCGTAGATGCCGATCGCCACCCGGTGCACCCTGGTCTCGCCCGCGCCGGGCGCCGCACCGCTCTGTGTCACCGCGAACCGGGTGAACTTGCCGTCGGTGTCGACATCGAAATCCGGCCGCAGCGTGTTCAGCCCAGTGGTTTTCAGCCACTGCTGACCCCAATTCGACAAGTCACGGCCAGACGCTTTCACCAGTGCGGAAAGCAGATCGTCGAACGTGGCATTGCCGAACGCGTGGGTGCGGAAGTAATCGCGCAGCCCGGCAAGGAAGTGCTCCAGCCCGACATAGGCGACGAGTTGCTTGAGCACCGAAGCGCCCTTGGCGTAGGTGATGCCGTCGAAGTTCACCTCGACGGCGGCCAGGTCGGGGATTTCGGCGGCGATCGGGTGCGTCGACGGCAACTGGTCCTGGCGGTACGCCCACGACTTCTCGACGGTCGCGAACGTCGTCCACGCCTCTTTGAATTCGGTTGCCTCGCTTTGACATAGCACCGATGCGAAGGTGGCGAAAGACTCGTTGAGCCACAGGTCGTCCCACCAGGTCATGGTGACGAGGTCGCCGAACCACATGTGCGCCATCTCGTGCAGCACCGTCTCGGCGCGCCGCTCGTAGGAGGCCCGGGTGACCTTGCTACGGAAGACGTAGTCCTCAAGGAACGTCACCGCGCCAGCGTTTTCCATTGCGCCGGCATTGAACTCGGGGACGAACAGCTGGTCGTACTTGCCGAACGCGTACGGCAGGCCAAAGTGCTTGTGGTAGAACCCGAATCCTTGCTTGGTTTGGCTGAACAACCGCTCGGCGTCCATGTGTTGCGCCAGCGAAGCCCGGCAGTAGATGCCCAACGGGATGTCGCCGTGTTCGTCGGTATAGGCGTCTTCCCACACGGCGTACGGTCCGGCGACCAGGGCCACCAGATAGGTGCTCATCCGCGGGGTGGTGGCGAAGGTGTGCGCTGCGCTCGCGCCGTTCTCCGTGACGGACGTGCATGCGCCGTTGGAGACCACCCGCCAGTGCCTGGGCGCGGTCACCCGGATGTCGAACGTGGCCTTCAGGTCGGGCTGGTCGAAGCAGGCGAACATCCGCTTGGCGTCGGCGGTTTCGAATTGCGAGTACAAATAGGTCTCGTCGTCCACCGGGTCGACGAACCGATGCAGGCCCTCGCCGGTGTTGGAGTAGCGGCAGTCGGCGTCAACGACGAGCACGTTGTGGTCGGCCAGTCCCCGCAGCGGGATCCCAATCGATTCGTCATACCCGGAGACGTCGAGCTCGTGGCCGTTGAGGCTGGCACTGCGCACCGTTTCGGCGGCGATGTCGATGACCGTGTCGCCGCCGGCCAGGGCGTCGAACTCCACGGTGGTGGTGGAGCGGAACGTTCGCTCACCGGGAGCACCGTTACCGTCGGTGATATCGAGGTCGATCTGGTAGCTGTCGACGGTGATCAGGGCGGCGCGTTCGACCGCCTGGTCCCGGGTGAGGTTAGGAAGAGCCACGCGTCCAACTTAGAGCGTGGTGGGCTGGCCCTGCAGAATGGGAACAGGCTTGCGCCGACTACGGTTGTGTTTGAGCGGTGTTTTGACCGTTTTTGACTCTCCGTGAGAGGACTGCGCAATGCCCGAGAAGGCTCCTGAGAAGTCTGCCGCCGATTTCTGGTTCGATCCGCTGTGCCCGTGGGCCTGGATCACGTCACGCTGGATTCTTGAGGTCGAGAAGGTTCGCGACATCGACGTGAACTTCCACGTGATGAGCCTCGCGATACTCAACGAGAACCGCGAAGACCTGCCCGAGAACTATCGCGAGAACATGAAGAGAGCCTGGGGACCGGTGCGGGTGGCGATCGCCGCCGAGCAGGCCCACGGCGCGAAGGTGCTCGAGCCGCTCTACACCGCGATGGGCACCCGGATCCACAACGAGGGCAATAAGGAACTCGACGAGGTCATCAAGCTGGGGCTCGCCGACGCCGGCCTGCCCGCGGAGCTGGCCGAGGCCGCTACCAGCGACGCCTATGACGACGCGCTGCGCAAGAGCCACCACGCGGGGATGGACGCGGTCGGCGACGACGTCGGCACCCCGACCATCCACGTCAACGGTGTCGCGTTCTTCGGGCCGGTGCTCTCGAAGATCCCGCGCGGCGAGGAGGCCGGAAAGCTCTGGGACGCCTCGGTGACGTTTGCGGCCTACCCACACTTCTTCGAGCTCAAGCGGACTCGCACCGAGCGACCCGAGTTCGACTGACCGCGTTGCGTCACCGACATCCGGTGGGTAAGGATGTCGGGCATGCGCGTCTACCTGGGTTCTGACCACGCGGGATACGAGCTCAAGCAGCACATCATCGAGCACCTGAAGAAATCCGGACACCAGCCGATCGACTGCGGCGCCTTCAGCTACGACTCCGAGGACGACTACCCGGCGTTCTGCATCGCGGCCGCTTCTCGCACGGTGGCCGACCCGGACAGCCTCGGCATCGTGCTGGGCGGATCGGGCAACGGCGAGCAAATCGCCGCCAACAAGGTGCCCGGGGCGCGCTGCGCGCTGGCCTGGAGTGTGGAGACCGCGACGCTGGCCCGCGAACACAACAACGCGCAGTTGATCGGGATCGGTGGACGCATGCACACCGTCGCCGAGGCGCTGACCTTCGTCGACGCCTTCGTCAACACGCCGTTCTCGAAAGCCGAACGACACCAACGGCGTATCGACATTCTCGCCGAGTACGAACGCACCCACGACGCGCCGCCGGTGCCCGGCGCTCCGGCCTGAGACCCGGGAGTCATTGGGGTGCCCGAAGGGCATACGCTGCATCGGCTGGCCCGGCTGCACCAGCGTCGCTTCGCGGGGGCGCCCGTCGCGGTATCCAGCCCGCAGGGCCGATTCGCCCCCTCCGCGGCCGTGGTCGACGGCCGCGTCTTGCGGCGCACCAGCGTCTGGGGCAAGCACTTGTTCCATCACTACGCCGATGGCCCGATCGTGCACGTTCATCTCGGCCTCTACGGCACCTTCACCGAATGGTCCCGGCCCAGCGACGGCATGGCGCCGGAGGCGGTGGGACAGGTGCGAATGCGGATGATCGGCACCGATTACGGCACCGATCTGCGCGGCCCGACGGTGTGCGAGGTGCTGGACGAGGCCCAAGTCGGCGACGTCGTGGCCAGGCTCGGACCCGACCCGCTGCGCAGCGATGCGGACCCGTCGTGGGCCTGGGCCCGGATCGCCAAGTCCCGCAGGCCCATTGGGGCGCTTCTCATGGATCAGACCGTCATGGCGGGCGTGGGCAATGTCTACCGCAGCGAGTTGCTGTTTCGCCACCGCATCGACCCTTTCCGGCCCGGCCGGGGGATCGGCGAAACCGAATTCGACACGGCGTGGAGCGATTTGGTGGCGCTGATGAAGGTGGGCTTGCGCGGCGGCAAGATCGTCGTGGTGCGCCCCGAACACGATCACGGTCCGCCGTCATATTTGCCCGACCGGCCCCGCACGTACGTGTACCGGCGCGCCGGCGAGCCGTGCCGGGTGTGTGGGACAACGATCAGCACCACCGTGCTGGAGGGCCGAAATGTGTTCTGGTGTCCTCACTGTCAAACATGAGATTGGTCACATGTCAAATAGGTTGTGACCCTGCAGATTTCGTTATCCGGGTGCAACTGAATTCTGTTTAGATCTTGACCTGCGGGGTACACGCTAACATTGTGAAAATAATTCCACGTGTAATTGCAACGGTTTTCGCCATGAGCGCTGCCCTAGGTGTGGTGGGTGTGGGTGCGGCCGTCGACGCCCAGGCCCAGCCCGGACCCTTCCCGCAATGGTGCCCGGGCGACTTCTGGGACCCGGGCTGGGGAGACAACTGGGATAGAGGGCGTTGCCACGACAATTGGCGCCACGATGACCGCGGTGGCTGGCATGATGACCGCGGTGGCTGGCATGATGACCGCGACCGCGGGTGGGACCACCGCTGAGGTAGCTGCCGAGAGAACACCTCCGCCGATGGCGGGGGTGTTCGCTATTTCGGCAGTACTCCCAGCACCCGGTAGACCTCGTCGCTGAGGGCGAGGCTGCGAGGGTCGGCGTTGGCTTTGGTCGCGTCGAAGCGATTCGCGACATACGCATAGCCGATCCCGTGCTCCAGGTCGACAAATCCAAACGAGCCACCGAGGCCGCCGTGGCCGAAGATCCGCGGGTTCGGTCCGTTGACGCAACGCTGGTTGAGCATGTAGCCCAGCCCCCAACCGTGGTCGGCGACCCGGGGACCGAGGACCAAATCCGTCTCCAAGCCGCCCTGGGGTACCCGAACAAGGTCCATGTGCTCACGGCTGAGCAGCTTCTCCTGCGCGAGCGCGTTGTAAAACGTCGCCAACCCCAACGCTGACACCTGCCCGTTGGTCCCGGGGAACTCCAGCTGGCGCCACAGCGTCAGGTCGTGGGAGCCCAGTTCGTCGTCGGGGGCGAATCCCATCGAGATCGACAGTCCGGCTTTGGGGTGTTCGGCCAGGCTGGTCGGGTAGCCGGGTGCTTGCGCGTCGGCCAGCAGGTCGCGGGCGTGCGGTTTGTTCACCCGATCGGCGCAGCGGACCTGTTCGGCCGGCGGCAAGCCGATGTGGACGTCGGCGCCGAGTGGTTCGGCGATCTCGGTGCGCAGGTACTGACCGATGGTGCGCCCGGTCACCCGGCGGAACACCTCGCCGACGATGAAACCGAACGTGGTCATGTGATAGCCCTGCGCGGTGCCCGGTTCCCACCACGGTTCCGCGGCCGCGAGCTGCTCGCAGACGAAATCCCAATCGGCGACTTTTTCCCAGCTCATCCGGGTGCGCGGCCCGATCACGCCGGATCGGTGGCTCATCACCATGGCCAAGGTGATGTCTTCCTTACCCGCCTGCCCGAATTCCGGCCAGTAGTGGGCCACCGGCGCCTGCAGGTCCAGCTCACCGCGGTCGGCCAGTTGGTGGGCGCAGGTGGCGGACAGGCCCTTGGTGCCGGACAGCACGGTGGTCAGGGTGTCCTGCCGCCAGGGTCGGGTACCGGCCGCATCGGCCGACCCGCCCCACAGGTTGACGACCAGGTTCCCTTCGACCCACACCGCGACGGCCGCGCCGACTTCCTTATGCAGCGCAAAGTTGTGCTCGAACGCGTCGCGGACCCCTGCGAAGTCCGACGCGCATGTGCCGTGGATGTCGGCGTCGGTTTTGAGTTCGGCTTGAAGGTCGCTCATGGCGCCTTTCTGTCGAGCACAATATTCAATATTAAGCCCGAGGCTAGGCCCGAGCGGGCGACGGGAATCGAACCCGCGTAGCTAGTTTGGAAGACTAGGGCTCTACCATTGAGCTACGCCCGCGTGTGTTAGTCGAGCGAGACTGTACGTGTCGGGAGACATCAAATCTAATCGAGCCTGTTATGTGACCGCTCCGTGATGTGCGAGGTCGCTGCGAAGCCGGTGGCCAACCTGGTGATGACGGGCCGTAGGATCGCGAGGTCAGTGCGGGGTGTAGCGCAGCTTGGTAGCGCATCCGCTTTGGGAGCGGAAGGCCGCAGGTTCAAATCCTGTCACCCCGACCAGCACGCGCCGCAGCCCGGCGGCTCGCAAGGCCACCGGTCACCAGCAACAAAGAACAAGGAGCAACCCCGTGAAGAGCAGTGTCGAGCAACTGAGCCCCACCCGGGTGCGCATCAGCGTGGAGGTGCCGTTCGCCGAGCTCGAGCCCGATTTCCAACAGGCCTACAAGGAGCTGGCCAAACAGGTGCGAGTGCCCGGCTTCCGGCCCGGGAAGGCCCCCGCCAAACTGCTGGAGGCCCGTTTCGGCCGAGCGGCGATCATCGAAGAAGTCATCAACGCGGCACTGCCCGGCCGCTACGGGCAGGCGGTGGCCGACACGGAGGTCCACCCGCTCGGCCAGCCCGACATCGACGTGACCAAGAAGGAGTACGGCAAGGACCTGGCCTTCACCGCCGAGGTCGACGTGCGGCCCGAGATCACGCTGCCGGATTTGCAGACGCTGACCGTCTCCGTGGATTCGATCGAGGTCACCGACGACGACATCGAGGCCGAACTGCAGTCGTTGCGCGCCCGGTTTGGCAGCCTGAGCGAGGTGGATCGGCCGGTGGCTCTCGAGGACGTGGTCACGATCGATTTGTCCGCCACCGCCGACGGCGAGGACCTGCCCGGCGCCCGCGCCGAGGGAATGTCCCATGAGGTCGGGTCCGGCCGGCTCATCGCGGGCCTCGACGACGCGCTCGTCGGTTTGTCCATTGACGAGTCCCGGGTCTTCACCGCGCAGCTGGCGACCGGTGAACACGCCGGGCAGGATGCCGAGGTCACCGTCACCGTCCGGTCGATCAAGGAACGCGAACTGCCCGAAGCCGACGACGAGTTCGCGCAACTGGCCAGCGAGTTCGACACCTTCGACGAGCTGCGGAACAGCCTGCGCGAGCGCGTGAGCATGATGAAGCGCACCCGGCAAGCCGAGCAGATTCAAACCGCCACGTTGGATGCTTTGCTCGATCAGGTCGAGGTGCCGCTGCCGGAAGCGATCGTGCAGGCCCAATACGACGGCGCCATACACAACGCCTTGCACGGCCTCGACCATGATGAGGCCAGGCTGGCTGAGGTACTCGCCGCGCGCGGCTCGTCGCGCGACGAGTTCGAGGCCGAGACGCGCACCGCCTCCGAAAAGGACGTCAAGCGGCAGTTGCTGCTGGACGCTTTGGCCGATGACCTGGACATCCAGGTCGGTCAGGACGACCTGACTGAACGGCTGTTGATGACGTCTCGGCAATACGGCATCGAGCCGCAGCAGCTGTTCAGCTACCTGCAGGAGAACAACCAGCTGCCGGCCATGTTCGCCGACGTGCGGCGGGGACTGACCGTGGCAGCTGTCGTCGAAGCGGCGACGGTTACCGACGCGGACGGCAACACGGTCGACACCAGCGAATTCTTTGGCCGGCGCGGTGAATCGGCCGAGGCTGACGCCGACGAGACCCATGACGAGACCGCCGAGATCGATGAGAGCGATGAAGCCGGTGCGGTCGAGGCTCAGGAGGCCTCCGACCAACCCGCCACATGACCGGACGTGACCAGGGCATGACACCCAAGGCATGACGCTGTGAGCGAACGCGCCCATTTCCGGGGTGCGTGAGGAGCAAACAGTGGGGTTGGTTGGTTAGTGTCGTGCATACAGAACTGAAAGAAAGCAGGTAACCCCGTCGTGACTGACATGCGTTCGAACTCGTTGGGTCTCAACCTCACCGACTCGGTCTATGAGCGCTTGCTGTCCGAGCGCATCATCTTCCTGGGCTCGGACGTGAACGACGAAGTCGCCAACCGGCTGTGCGCACAGATTCTGCTGCTCGCCGCCGAAGACTCCGAGAAGGACATCAACCTCTACATCAACTCTCCGGGCGGATCGATCAGCGCCGGAATGGCGATCTACGACACGATGGTGTTGGCGCCGTGCGACATCGCCACCTATGCGATGGGCATGGCCGCTTCGATGGGCGAGTTCCTCCTGGCGGCCGGCACCAAAGGCAAGCGCTACGCGCTGCCGCACGCGCGCATCCTGATGCACCAGCCGCTGGGCGGGGTGACCGGCAGCGCGGCCGACATCGCCATTCAGGCCGAGCAGTTCGCCGTCATCAAGAAAGAGATGTTCCGCCTCAACGCCGAATTCACCGGCCAGCCGATCGAACGCATCGAGGCCGATTCCGATCGCGACCGCTGGTTCACCGCCCCGCAAGCCCTGGAGTACGGCTTCGTCGACCACATCATCACCCGCGCCGCCCACATCACCAACGGAGAACCCCAGTGAATCCTCTGCACCCCCAGATCCAGCCCCAGGCGCGCTACATCCTGCCGTCGTTCATCGAGCACTCGAGCTTCGGCGTCAAGGAGTCCAACCCCTACAACAAGCTGTTCGAGGAACGCATCATCTTCCTCGGCGTCCAGGTCGACGACGCGTCGGCGAACGACATCATGGCGCAGCTGCTGGTGCTGGAGTCGTTGGACCCCGACCGCGACATCACCATGTACATCAACTCGCCCGGCGGCGGGTTCACCTCCCTGATGGCGATCTACGACACCATGCAGTACGTGCGCGCCGACATCCAGACGGTGTGTCTGGGTCAGGCCGCCTCGGCCGCTGCGGTGCTGCTGGCCGCCGGAACGCCGGGTAAGCGGATGGCGCTGCCCAACGCGCGGGTGCTGATTCACCAGCCGTCGCTATCCGGCGTGATCCAGGGTCAGTTCTCGGATCTGGAGATTCAGGCCGCCGAGATCGAACGAATGCGCACGCTGATGGAGACCACGCTGGCCCATCACACCGGCAAGGACGCCGCGGTGATCCGTAAGGACACCGACCGGGACAAGATCCTGACCGCCGAAGAGGCCAAAGACTATGGGATCATCGACACCGTCCTGGAGTACCGGAAGCTTTCCGCGCAGACTGCCTAGCGGCCGAGCGCGGCCGAGCGCGGCCAGCGCGGCGATGCCCGCGATGTCCGGGGGGCCGACCCGGCAGCAGCCGCCGACGATGCGTGCGCCTGCTGACACCCGCTGCGCCGCCGACCCGACGGAGATTCGCGACCGCCCGGTCCAAGCCCGCCCGTCCCAACGGTCTCCGCTGTTCGGGTAGACGATCACCGGCTTGTCAAGCTTGTCAGTAGCACGGGCGATGCCAATCGCGGGCAGCACGTCGTCGGGTGCGCAGCGGTTGACTCCGACCGCGGAGCATCGGCCAGCAGTCGCGCCGACCACAGCGTCTCGGACAGATCATGACCGCGCGCCTCGAGCTCGGTGACCAGGCCGCCATCGCTGATCAGCACGGATTCGCAGCCAATCGCACAACGCCACTGTAAGGTGATTGCTAGGGGGGTTCCGCGCGTGAGACGGGCTCACAGGCCTCTCATGGGCCTCGGTTGCGTAACGGCCGCGACACGCCAAAGTCACGTATTGCGCGTCTCAGCGAGTGCTGGGGGCGATCGAGCTATATGTTCATTCACACGGAAAGGCAGTGAATACCCCGAAATACCACTGACGCGATTCGGCGCTAATGGTCGCGTCGGGCCCGAGAAAGCGGGTAGCGTCGGAGATTACACGCGGCACAGGAAGATGAACGGCGAACAGGAAGTAGGCCCTGAGGCACCATGGCGCGCATCGGAGACGGCGGTGATCTGCTGAAGTGCTCGTTCTGCGGGAAGAGCCAGAAGCAGGTCAAGAAACTTATTGCGGGCCCCGGTGTGTACATCTGCGATGAGTGCATCGACCTGTGCAACGAGATCATCGAAGAGGAGCTCGCCGACGCCGACGACGTCAAGCTCGACGAACTCCCCAAGCCCGCTGAGATCCGGGAATTCCTCGAGGGGTATGTCATCGGGCAGGACACCGCCAAGCGGACGCTGGCCGTCGCGGTCTACAACCACTACAAGCGGATCCAGGCCGGCGAGAAGGGCCGCGACTCCCGATACGAGCCGGTCGAGCTGACGAAGTCCAACATCTTGATGCTCGGGCCTACCGGCTGCGGTAAGACGTATCTGGCCCAGACGCTGGCCAAGATGCTCAACGTGCCCTTCGCCATCGCCGACGCCACCGCGCTGACCGAGGCGGGTTACGTCGGTGAGGATGTCGAGAACATCCTGCTCAAACTCATCCAGGCCGCCGACTACGACGTCAAGCGCGCCGAGACCGGCATCATCTACATCGACGAGGTCGACAAGATCGCCCGCAAGAGCGAGAACCCGTCGATCACCCGGGACGTCTCCGGCGAGGGTGTGCAGCAGGCCCTGCTGAAGATTCTGGAGGGCACCCAGGCATCGGTTCCTCCGCAGGGCGGCCGCAAGCACCCGCACCAGGAGTTCATCCAGATCGACACCACCAACGTGCTGTTCATCGTCGCGGGTGCGTTCGCCGGCCTGGAGAAGATCATCTACGAGCGCGTTGGCAAGCGCGGTCTGGGCTTCGGCGCCGAGGTCCGCTCCAAGGCCGAGATCGACACCACCGACCACTTCGCCGACGTGATGCCCGAGGACTTGATCAAGTTCGGCTTGATCCCCGAATTCATCGGGCGGCTTCCGGTGATCGCCTCGGTTACCAACCTGGACATGGAGTCGTTGGTCAAGATCCTGTCCGAGCCGAAGAACGCTTTGGTCAAGCAGTACACCCGGCTGTTCGAGATGGACGGCGTGGAGCTGGAGTTCACCGACGACGCGCTGGAAGCGATCGCCGATCAGGCGATCCACCGCGGCACCGGCGCCCGGGGTCTGCGCGCCATCATGGAGGAAGTCCTGCTGCCCGTGATGTATGACATCCCGAGCCGCGACGACGTCGCCAAAGTGGTGGTGACCAAGGAGACCGTGCAGGACAACGTGCTGCCGACGATCGTGCCGCGCAAGCCGTCCCGCAGCGAGCGCCGCGACAAGAGCGCCTAGCCAGCTCTCGGTCGCGACGCGGAAATCCAGACGGATATCGGCGAAAGTGACCAATACCACAGTTTTCATGGGTGGTCGACCCCACCCCTCGGCTGGGAATTGTTTTACCAGCTAAACAGTGGTATCGGCGGGATCCGGACATGGCCATACACCCCACTGAAAAGTGCCATAATCGGTACCGCCAGTGACATGAAACCTGAAGGCGGCGGGAGTCACTCCGACGGCGCGTTAACCTGAATCTGCAGTGCGGAGTGCCTGTCCGGGGGGATAGATGGAAGGCGAAGACGTGGATCCGAATGGCAGCGAAGCCGGGTCAGGGTCTCAGACCGGTGTGCCTCGTACCGGAGCGGACCGGCAGCGCCTGGAAAATGTCGTCATCCGTTTCGCCGGGGACTCCGGCGACGGCATGCAGCTGACCGGCGACCGGTTCACGTCGGAGGCAGCGCTTTTCGGCAATGACCTGGCGACCCAGCCGAATTACCCCGCCGAGATCCGCGCCCCCGCAGGCACCTTGCCGGGCGTCTCGTCCTTCCAGATTCACATCGCCGATTACGACATCTTGACCGCCGGTGACCGGCCCGACGTGCTCGTCGCCATGAACCCCGCAGCGTTGAAGGCCAATGTTGGCGACTTGCCGCGCGGCGGAATGGTGATCGCGAATTCCGACGAGTTCACCAAGCGCAACCTTACGAAGGTGGGCTACGTAACCAACCCGCTGGAGACCGACGAGCTCGAAGAATACGTCGTGCACTCGGTCCCGATGACCACCCTGACTATGGGAGCCGTCGAGGCGATCGGTGCGTCCAAGAAAGACGGCCAGCGCGCCAAAAACATGTTCGCGCTTGGCCTGCTGTCGTGGATGTACGGACGGCCGATCTCGGCCAGTGAGAACTTCATCAGGGAGAAGTTCATCCGCAAGCCCGACATCGCCGAGGCCAACGTGCTCGCCCTCAAGGCGGGTTGGAACTACGGCGAAACCACCGAGGCTTTCGGCACCACCTACGAGGTGTCCAAGGCCTCGTTGCCGGCCGGCGAATACCGGCAGATCTCCGGCAACACCGCGCTGGCCTACGGCATCGTCGCGGCCGGTCAGCTGGCGAACATTCCGGTCGTGCTCGGCAGCTATCCGATCACGCCGGCGTCGGACATCCTGCATGAGCTGTCCAAGCACAAGAACTTCAATGTGATCACCTTCCAGGCCGAGGACGAGATCGGCGGCATCTGCGCCGCCATCGGCGCCTCTTACGGAGGCGCGCTGGGCGTCACCAGCACGTCGGGCCCGGGCATCTCACTGAAGTCCGAAGCACTCGGGCTCGCAGTGATGACCGAGCTGCCGCTGCTCGTCATCGACGTCCAGCGGGGCGGGCCGTCGACCGGCCTGCCCACCAAGACCGAGCAAGCCGACCTGCTGCAGGTGCTGTACGGCCGCAACGGTGAGTCACCGGTGGCCGTGCTGGCGCCGCTGTCTCCCTCCGACTGCTTCCAGACCGCCCTTGAGGCGGTGCGCATCGCGGTCTCCTACCACACCCCCGTGATCGTGCTGTCCGACGGCTCCATCGCCAACGGGTCGGAGCCGTGGCGAATCCCGGACGTCAGCGACCTGCCGCCCATCAACCACACCTTCGCCAAACCGGACGAGCCCTTCGAGCCCTATGCGCGCGACCCCGAGACGCTGGCTCGCCAATTCGCCGTTCCGGGCACCCCAGGTCTGGAACACCGCATCGGCGGGTTGGAGGCGGCCAACGGCTCCGGCGACATCTCCTACGAGCCCGTCAACCACGACCTGATGGTTCGGATACGCCAGGCCAAGATCGACGGGATCCGCGTTCCAGATCTGGAGGTCGACGATCCGACCGGAGACGCCGAACTGCTGCTGATCGGGTGGGGCAGTACCTACGGCCCGATCGGCGAAGCCTGCCGGCGCGCGCGGCGTAAAGGCATCAAGGTCGCGCACGCGCATCTGCGGCACCTCAGCCCCTTCCCCGCGAACCTAGGCGATGTGCTGCGGCGTTACCCGCAGGTGGTGTGCCCCGAGATGAATTTGGGTCAGCTGGCGCTGGTGCTGCGCGGCAAGTACCTGGTCGACGTGCAGTCGGTCAGCAAGGTTCAGGGCGTCTCGTTCCTGGCCGACGAGGTGGGACGCGTCATCCGCGCCGCGCTGGGCGGCACGCTGGCCGAAATCGAGCAAGACAAGGCGATGGTCGCCAGAATGGCGGCAGCGACGGTGGGAGCGAACGCATGACAGGCGTTTTCGACAACCTGACGGGCAAAGACCTGGGTGTAACACCGAGATTGACGAAGCACGCCGGGGTGCCCACGACGGACGAGCAACTCAAGGGCAAGGACTTCACCAGCGACCAGGAGGTCCGCTGGTGCCCCGGCTGCGGTGACTACGTCATCCTCAACACGATCCGCAACTTCCTGCCCGAACTCGGGCTGCGCCGCGAGAACATCGTGTTCGTCAGCGGCATCGGCTGCTCCAGCCGGTTCCCGTACTACCTGGAGACCTACGGCTTCCACTCGATCCACGGTCGCGCCCCCGCCATCGCCACCGGTCTGGCGCTGGCCCGCGAGGATCTGTCGGTGTGGGTGGTCACCGGCGACGGCGACTCCCTGTCCATCGGCGGCAACCACCTGATCCACGCGCTGCGCCGCAACGTCAACATCACGATCCTGCTGTTCAACAACCGGATCTACGGGCTGACCAAGGGCCAGTACTCGCCGACGTCGGAGGTTGGCAAGATCACCAAGTCGACGCCGATGGGATCGCTGGACCACCCGTTTAACCCGGTGTCGTTGGCGCTGGGCGCCGAAGCGACCTTCGTCGGCCGGGCGCTGGACTCCGACCGCAACGGGCTGACCGAGGTGCTGCGCGCCGCCGCCGAGCATCGCGGCGCTTCCGTGGTCGAAATCCTGCAGGACTGCCCGATCTTCAATGACGGCTCGTTCGACGCGCTGCGCAAGGAAGGTGCCGAAGAGCGGGTGATCAACGTCCGCCACGGCGAGCCGATCGTGTTCGGCGCCAACGGCGACTACTGCGTGGTGAAGTCCGGTTTCAGCCTGGAAGTGGCCAAGACCGCCGACGTGGCTGTCGAAGAGATCGTCGTGCACGACGCGCACGCCGACGACTCGGCCTACGCGTTCGCGCTGTCCCGGCTATCTGATCAGAACCTCGACCACACCGTGCTGGGAATCTTCCGCCACATCAGCCGACCCACCTACGACGACGCGGCCCGCGCTCAGGTGCATGCCGCCCAGTCATCGACCGCGTCGGACAGCGCTGCGCTGCAATCGCTTTTGCGTGGGCGTGACACCTGGACCGTCGACTGAGGTGGCGGAATCCGTGTCGGAGTCAATCGCTGGGGTCGTGCTGGCCGGAGGCGAATCGCGGCGCATGGGCCGCGACAAAGCCACCCTGCCGGTGCCCGGGGGAACCACCACCATGGTCGAACACGTGGCCGGCATCATCGGCCGGCGCTGCGAGCCAGTTTTCGTGATGGCGGCCCAGGGCCAGCCGTTGCCCGCGCTAGAGGCTGCTCGCATCATGCGCGACGAGTCGCGGTCACAGGGTCCGTTGCCGGCGACCGGGCGCGGATTGCATGCCGCCGCCGAGGCCGGCGCCCGGCTCGCGTTCGTCTGCGCCGTCGACATGCCCCTTGTGACAGCCGATTTGATCGACCAGCTCGTCCGCCTCGCGGTCGAGACCAATGCGGAAGTGGTGTCCCCGTGGGACGGTCGCAGCCACTTCCTGGCGGCGGTGTATCGCACCGACCTGGCCGACCGGATCGATAGGCTGGTCGCCGCCGGCGAGCGCCGAATGAGCGCCCTGATCGACGCTTCCGACGCTCAGCAGATAGTGCTGTCGGATTCTCGCCCACTGACCAATGTCAACACCACTGCGGACCTGCAGACCCTGGCGTAGCCCGGATGCTGACGGCGTTGCATTAATTCAACGCGTCCAGTTATTTCGATATTTAGCCGATCAATCTTCGTGCCATTTATTTACTGCGAATTCTGGCATGTACTAGATTTTAATTTCGGCTGAAAATGGCTATGACTCTGCGTACCGATGCTGTGTCGTATTGTGTTGCAGCAGTAGCGATTTGAAGCATAGCTCGCGCTTAAATTCGTTTGTGGCAAACATAATTAGGCCAGCTGACGGGCCTGTCGCGGTCGTGTCGGACCGCCGCCGGGGCCGCGTAGCCTGACCTTCGATAACCCCGAGAGCGCGCGGTTGCCGCGCGCCTCGTGCTCTCTTCCGATCAAACACGTTGTGAAGCTGAGTATTTGGATTACCCAGCCGATTCGGCCGCGTTGGCTCCAACCGAGGTGAGGTCGGCCCGGCGAGGCGGTCCGCGGAGACCGCCCCGGGTCGACGCTGTTATCAGCATCGCAAAATCCGTGGTGCACGTCACAAAATCGCCGTGATTCGGGTCACGATTATGTGGCGGGGCCGAAACATTGGCGTGACCCAAGAATGCACTGTTGACCTGCAATGACCATTCTGCGATCGCGGCGTGATCGGACCGTTATAGAAGCGACGTGCCCGTTTGTTCAAGGTGACGAATTGATTGCGGTCTCGTACCGTCCGTACATAGCCCGGCAACCCCGGGCCAAAAATTGAATCCACGGACCCGCGTGTGAGCGGGGCTGCGGACGGCTAACGCTTGAGGAGCCGCCGCGGCCGGCGGTAGCAGCCGCCGGGCAGATCTGACCCCCGCTGCCGTGCCAGAACGAGATGGCACGTCCCAAAGCAGCAATCCCTCATGGACAAAGCGCCAACCCACACCCGTGGGCTGGCTTTGGCGCGCGCCCCGCGAAAGGAACAAGCTTGAAGAACGTCCGTAAGACGCTCATCGTGGCCGCGGTCACTGGGACGCTCGTGACTGTGCCCGGCACCGCGACCGCTTATGCGGACGCGGCGGGCCTCGACCCCAATGTGGCCCTCGCTGGCCCCGGCCCGGACGCCGCGCCGCCGGCCCCGGCCCCGGTAGGCTTTGACCCGAACCAGGCCCCGCCGCCGGCCCCGGACGCCGCGCCGCCGGCCCCCGCGCCGGTGGGCTTTGACCCGAACGTTCCGCCCCCGCCGCCGGATGCTCCGCCACCTCCTGCGCCGGCCGGCTTCGATCCGAACGTTCCTCCGCCGCCGGATGCTCCGCCGCCGCCTCCTGCGCCGCCGGGCGACCCGAACGTTCCCCCGCCGCCGCCCGCTCCGGACGCGCCGCCCGTTCACCGGGCGTACAGCGTCAACTGGGACGCCATCGCTCAGTGCGAGTCCGGCGGTAACTGGGGGATCAGCACCGGTAACGGCTTCTCCGGCGGCTTGCAGTTCACCCCCAGCACGTGGCGGGCAAATGGCGGCTCGGGTTCGCCGAACGGCGCCAGCCGTGAGGAGCAGATCCGGGTGGCCGAGAACGTCTTGCATTCGCAGGGCATCCGCGCCTGGCCGGTCTGTGGCCGGCGTGGCTGATCAAACGCGATACGGCAAGTGCCGGGCCATTTGGCCCGGCACTTTTCCGTCTGTGGGCCAATCCGGCGCCGACTCTCGGGGAGTAGCGTCGGCCCGGTGACCGCAGCGCCGCGCGAATTCGACATCGTCTTGTACGGGGCAACCGGTTTCGTGGGGAAGCTGACCGCTGAGTACCTGGCATACCTCGCCCCCGCCGGCGGGGACGCCCGGATCGCCCTGGCCGGTCGCTCCGCCGAACGTTTGCGCGCCGTTCGTGACTCGCTGGGGGAAGCGGCGCAGTCCTGGCCGCTTGTGACCGCGGATGCGGCAAAGCCGGCGACGTTGGATGAGATGGCCGCGCGGACGCGCGTCGTCGTCACCACCGTCGGGCCCTACACGCGCTACGGGCTGCCGCTGGTGGCCGCGTGTGCGGGTGCCGGCACCGATTACGCCGACCTGACCGGCGAATCACCCTTCATCCGCAGCAGCATTGACCTCTACCACAAGCAGGCCGTCGACACCGGCGCACGCATCGTGCACTCCTGCGGATTCGACTCCGTCCCTTCGGATCTGAGTGTCTACGCGCTCTACCGGGCGGCGGGCGAGGCCGGCGCCGGAGAGCTCGTCGACACCGACTTCGTGGTTCGCTCCATGGCTGGCGGGCTATCCGGGGGCACCATCGCGTCGCTGCTGGAAGTGCTGCGCACGGTCTCCTGTGACCCCGACATGCGTCGTCAGTTCGCCGATCCGTACACGCTGAGCCCCGACCGCGGCGCCGAACCCGAACTCGGCGCCCAGCCCGATCTGCCGCGACGGCGTGGTCGTCAGATCGCGCCGGAACTGACCGGTGTGTGGACCGCCGGATTCATGATGGCGCCGGCCAACACCCGGATCGTGCGCCGCAGCAACGCACTGATGGACTGGGCGTATGGCCGGCGGTTCCGGTATAGCGAAAGCATGAGCCTGGGCTCGTCGGTCGCCGCGCCGGTGGCGTCGGCGGTCTTCAACGGGGTCGGCAACGCGATGTCCGGACTCGGCAGCCGCTATTTCCGGCTGCTGCCACGTGGACTGGTGGAGCGGGTCGTTCCCAAACCCGGCACCGGCCCGAGCGCGGCGGCCCGAGAGCGCGGCTACTACCGCACCGAGACCTACACCACCACGACCAGCGGCGCCCGGTATGTGGCGCGCATGGCGCAGGACGGCGACCCGGGCTACAAGGCGACCTCGGTCCTGCTGGGCGAGTGTGGTCTTGCGCTGGCGTTCGACCGTGACAAGCTCTCCGACCTGCGCGGGGTGCTCACTCCCGCGTCTGCAATGGGTGACGCATTGCTGGCGCGGTTCCCGGCCGCGGGTGTGTCGCTGCAGACCGAGCGATTGGATTGAACCGTATGCGGCAGCGCTTTTCGGAGCCTTTCGGCCGGGAGCGCATGCGTCTAGTGTCGTAATTGACTCGCTCGAACATCCCCGCGATGAAGGTGGACACCGATGGCCGGTCTCGACGATCTCTACGCCCAAATTCCCACGTCTGAAATCGCAAACAAACTCGGGGCCGACGAAGGCGAAGTCGATAGCGCGATTCACACCCTGGTGCCGGTCCTGCTCGGCGGACTGCAGCACAACTCGCAGGATCCCGAGCACGCCAGCAGGATCGAATCTGCCGCCAGCAGTCACGCTGGCCGTGGCCTGCTCGATGCCGGCGGGGGCGTCGACCAGGTCGGCGAGAGCGACGGGCAGCAGGCGGTTGCGGCGCTGTTCGGCGGCAATGACACCGACCAGGTCGCGGCGGCGTTGGCCAAGGGCGGCGCCGGCAATAGCGACCTGCTCAAGCAATTGCTGCCGATCCTGCTACCAATGGTGTTGGCGTACATCGGCAAGCGGCTCAGCCCCGATGGCGCGCAGACCACAGCCGCGCAGAAAAAGGAGGAAGCCTCCGGCGGCGGCCTGGGCGAGATCCTGGGCAGCATCCTCGGTGGCGGTTCCGGCGACAAGTCCCTCGGCGGCGTCCTCGGCAGCGTGCTCGGCGGCAAGGGCGGCGCGCTCGGTGAGATCCTCGGTGGCCTGCTAGGCGGCAAGAAATAGCCTGCGCCGCACCCGATTTGGAGTGTTCATGCGCAGTTTCCGGGCGGTTTCTATTTGCGTCGAGAATGGGAAAAGACATCTGGGGCACGCCGGCCCCAATGGGTAACGATAGGGATCGAGAGTAATCGGAGAGGATAAGCCATGTCAGACACGCTTACCGAAGGACAAAAACTCGTCCGGGGCGAATCGATCGCCTCGAACAACGGGGCCTATACCCTCACCCTGCAAGACGACGGCAACCTGGTGCTGGCCTCCCGCGGTCAGACCCTGTGGGACACGTCGACCAACGGCCAGGATGTGTCCGCGCTGAAGTGCAGAACGACGGCAACTTCGTCCTCTACACGGCGGACAAGCCGATCTGGCACACCGACACCAAGGGCAAGAAGAACGTCAAGCTCGTGCTTCAGGACGATCGCAACCTGGTGCTCTACGCCGCCGACGGACCGGCCTGGTCGACGCACACCGAGACCGACGCCGCGCCGCCGCCCGAGCCCGAGGCCGCCCCCGAATCAGCCCCTGAATCGGGCACCGGTGACGGGCCCGTCGTGGAAGCCACCGAGGAGGCTTTCGAGGAAGCCACCCCGGAGCCGCCGGCGCCGGAGCCCGCGCGGACGTACACCGTCGTCTCCGGTGACACCCTGTGGGCCATCGCGGAGCGCTTCTACGGCGACGGCAACAAGTACCAGGTGATCGCCGACGCGAGCGGTGTCGCCAACCCCGACCTGATCTACCCGGGGCAGCAGCTCACGATTCCCTGACGTCGCCGAGTTTCGGGCGCCTACGCGCTAGTCGATGGCGGTTCCTAGAATTGAGCGGTGACCGCCAGCCACAGCTCTGCCGCCGACCTGCCCAAATCGTGGGATCCGGCCGCGATGGAGAGCGTGATCTACCAGAAGTGGCTGGATGCCGGGTACTTCGGCGCGGATGTATCCAGCGCCAAAGCCGCGTATTCGATCGTGCTGCCGCCTCCGAACGTCACCGGCAGCCTGCACATGGGTCACGCGCTGGAGCACACGATGATGGACGCCCTGACCCGCCGCAAGCGGATGCAGGGTTATGAGGTGCTGTGGCAGCCGGGCACGGACCATGCGGGTATCGCGACTCAGAGCGTGGTGGAAAAGCAGCTCGCGATCGACGGCAAGACCAAAGAAGACTTCGGCCGTGAGCTGTTCATCGAGAAGGTGTGGGACTGGAAGCGTGAGTCTGGCGGCGCCATTGGTGGCCAGATGCGTCGGCTCGGCGACGGGGTGGACTGGAGCCGCGACCGCTTCACCATGGACGAGGGCCTGTCGCGAGCGGTGCGCACGATCTTCAAGAGGCTCTACGACGCCGGACTGATCTATCAGGCCGAGCGGCTGGTCAACTGGTCGCCGGTGCTTGAGACGGCGATCTCGGACCTAGAGGTCAATTACCAGGACGTCGAAGGCGAGCTGGTGTCGTTCCGGTACGGCTCGCTCGACGATACGCAGCCCCACATCGTGGTCGCCACCACTCGGGTCGAGACGATGCTGGGCGATACCGCGATCGCGGTCCATCCTGACGACGAACGCTATCGGCACCTGGTCGGCACCACCCTGCCGCACCCCTTTATCGACCGGCAGCTCGTTATCGTCGCCGACGAGCATGTCGATCCCGAATTCGGCACCGGCGCAGTCAAAGTCACGCCCGCTCACGACCCGAACGACTTCGAGATCGGGCTGCGCCACCAGTTGCCGATGCCCTCGATCCTGGACACCAAGGGCCGGATCGTCGACACCGGAACGCAATTCGACGGCATGGACCGCTTCGAGGCACGGGTCGCGGTGCGCGAGGCTCTTGCCGCGCAGGGCCGGATCGTCGAGGAGAAGCGGCCGTACTCCCATAGCGTCGGACACTCCGAGCGCAGCGGCGAGCCGATCGAGCCACGCCTGTCACTGCAGTGGTGGGTTCGGGTGGAATCGCTGGCCAAGGCCGCCGGCGATGCGGTGCGCAACGGGGACACCGTGATTCACCCCGCCAGCCTGGAACCACGCTGGTTCTCCTGGGTCGACGACATGCACGACTGGTGTATTTCCCGACAGCTGTGGTGGGGCCACCGCATCCCGATCTGGTATGGGCCCAACGGCGAGCAGGTGTGCGTCGGTCCGGACGAGACGCCGCCGGATGGCTGGGAACAGGACCCCGACGTGCTGGACACCTGGTTCTCGTCTGCGCTGTGGCCATTCTCCACACTGGGCTGGCCGGAAAAGACCGCGGAGTTGGAAAAGTTCTATCCGACAAGCGTTTTGGTGACCGGCTACGACATCCTGTTCTTCTGGGTGGCACGGATGGTGATGTTCGGCACCTTCGTCGGCGGCGACGACGCCATCACGCTCGGCGGCCGCCGCGGCCCGCAGGTGCCGTTCACCGACGTGTTCCTGCACGGGCTGATCCGCGACGAGTCCGGCCGAAAGATGAGCAAATCCAAGGGAAACGTCATCGACCCGCTGGACTGGGTGGAGATGTTCGGAGCCGACGCGCTGCGGTTCACGTTGGCCCGCGGCGCCAGCCCCGGCGGTGACCTGGCGGTCGGCGAGGACGCCGTGCGGGCGTCGCGCAATTTCGTGACCAAGCTGTTCAATGCCACCCGGTTCGCGCTGATCAACGGTGCGAGCCCGGCGCCGCTGCCCGATCTCGCCGACTTGACCGACGCCGATCGCTGGATCCTGGGACGGCTGGAAGAAGTTCGCGCCGAAGTGGATTCGGCCTTCGATGTTTACGAGTTCAGCCGGGCCTGCGAGGCGCTTTACCACTTCGCGTGGGACGAGTTCTGCGACTGGTACGTCGAGCTTGCCAAGACGCAGCTCGCCGACGGGCTGACACACACCACCTCGGTGCTGGCCACGGCACTGGACACGCTGCTGCGGCTGCTGCACCCCGTGATCCCGTTCATCACCGAGGCGCTGTGGCAGGCGCTGACCGGGGCAGAATCGCTGGTGATCGCAGACTGGCCAAAACCCGCCGGGATCAGTTTGGATCCAGTTGCCGCGCAACGAATCACGGACATGCAGAGGCTGGTGACCGAGGTCCGCCGCTTTCGCAGCGATCAAGGTCTGGCCGATAGGCAGAAGGTGCCGGCCCGGCTGGCCGGCCTTGCCGAAGCCGATCTGAACACCCAGGTGGCCGCGGTGACGTCGCTGGCCTGGCTCACCGCGGGCGGCGAGGGCTTCCGTCCGTCGGCGTCGGTGGAGGTGCGCCTGAGTGCCGGCACGGTCGTCGTCGAACTCGACACCTCGGGCACCATCGACGTGACCGCCGAGCGCCGCCGCCTGGAAAAGGACTTGGCCGCAGCGCAAAAGGAATTGACCTCGACCGCCGCGAAGCTGGACAACGCGGACTTTCTGGCCAAGGCCCCGGAAGCCGTCGTCGGCAAGATCCGCGACCGCCAGCGGGTGGCCCAGGAGGAAACCGACCGGATCACCGCCAGGCTGGCTGCGCTGCAGTGACTTTCGAGCCTTACGAGCCGGCCGGGCCGGGCGAGGCGGCCGATGCAGTTCCCACCCCGGACGAGATCGCGTCGCTGCTGCAGGTTGAGCATCTGCTGGACCAACGCTGGCCGGAAACCAAGATCGAGCCGAGCCTGACCCGGATCAGCGCGTTGATGGACCTGCTCGGCACACCGCAACTGGCCTACCCGTCGATCCACATCGCCGGCACCAACGGTAAGACCTCGGTGGCGCGGATGGTCGACGCGCTGGTGACCGCGCTGCAGCAGCGCACCGGCCGGACCACCAGCCCGCACCTGCAGTCGGCCGTGGAACGCATCGCGATCGACGGAAAGCCGATCAGCCCGGCGCAGTACGTGGCGACGTACCGCGAGATCGAACCGTTCGTGCAGATGGTCGACGCGCAGTCGCGGTCCGACGGCGGCCCGGCGATGAGCAAATTCGAGGTCCTCACCGCAATGGCGTTCGCCGCGTTCGCTGACGCTCCCGTCGACGTCGCGGTGATCGAGGTCGGCCTGGGCGGGCGATGGGACGCCACCAACGTGATCAACGCGCCGGTGGCCGTCATCACGCCGATCAGCGTCGACCACGTCGAATATCTCGGCGCCGACATCGCCGGGATCGCCGGGGAGAAGGCGGGAATCATCCATGAGGCGGCCGATGGTTCGCCGGACACCGTCGCGGTCATCGCACGTCAGGTGCCGGCGGCGATGGAGGTGCTGTTGGCGCAGTCGGTGCGCGCCGACGCCGCGGTCGCGCGCGAGGATTCCGAGTTCGCGGTGCTGGGCCGCCAGGTCGCGATCGGTGGCCAGCTGCTGCAACTGCAGGGCCTGGGCGGGGTGTACTCCGATATCTATCTGCCCCTGCACGGCGAACACCAGGCGCACAACGCGGTGGTGGCGCTGGCCGCCGTCGAGGCCTTCTTCGGCGCCGGAGCGCAACGCCAGCTCGACGTGGACGCTGTCCGGGCCGGTTTCGCCGCCGTCATCAGTCCCGGTCGGTTGGAGCGCATGCG
This sequence comes from uncultured Actinomycetota bacterium, assembly GCA_963708995.1. Lineage (GTDB taxonomy): Bacteria > Actinomycetota > Actinomycetes > Mycobacteriales > Mycobacteriaceae > Mycobacterium. The sequence continues at coordinate 99,421 of CAVPUR010000011.1, read as the reverse complement.
CAGCGCACCGACGGTGTTCATCGACGCCGCGCACAATCCGGCCGGCGCGGCAGCGCTGGCGCAGACGCTGGCCGGCGAGTTCGACTTCCAGACCCTGGTGGGGGTGATCAGCGTGATGGCCGATAAGGACATCGACGGCATCCTCGCCGCGCTGGAACCGGTGTTCGATTCCGTCGTCGTGACGCAAAACGGGTCGCCACGCGCGCTGGATGTCGAGTCGCTGGCGTTGGCGGCGGGGGAGCGCTTCGGGCCCGACCGAGTGATCACCGCCGAGAACCTGCGCGACGCCATCGACGCTGCCACCGCGCTGGTCGACGACGCTGCCTTGGAGGAGCCAGCGGGGCCGGACGGTGAAGCCTTTGGAGAAGCTCCGGTGCTTTCCGGCACCGGAATTGTCATAACCGGTTCGGTGGTCACTGCCGGGGCCGCCCGCACCCTGTTCGGGCGTGATCCGCAATGACCCAGGACCAACCTCCGCCCCCTTCGGATCCGTGGAAGAGCTTCAGCGGGGTCATGGCCGCGACGTTGCTGCTGGAGGCGGTCGTGGTGCTGCTGGCAATACCGGTGGTCGGCGCGGTTGGCGGCGGGCTGACTGCGGTGTCGCTGGGCTATCTGATCGGGCTGGCCGTGCTGCTGATCCTGCTTACCGGGCTGCAGCGCCGACCCTGGGCGATCTGGGTGAACTTGGCAGCACAAGTGGTGGCGCTCGCGGGCTTCGCGCTGTACCCGGGCGTGGGATTCATCGGTTTGCTGTTCACCGGGGTGTGGGCCCTGATCGCCTATCTCCGGTCCGAAGTCCGGCACAGGCTTTGGCCGCCGGACTGAGCTGATTCTGTACGCTGTGCGCCGTGACCGAACGGACCCTGGTATTGATCAAGCCGGACGGCGTCGAGCGACGGCTGATCGGCGAGATCATCAGCCGTATCGAGCGCAAGGGCCTGACCATCGCGGCGCTGGAGCTCAGGCAGGTCAGCGAGGAGCTGGCCAGCCGGCATTACGCCGAGCACGACGGCAAACCATTCTTTGGATCGTTGCTGGAGTTCATCACGTCGGGGCCGGTGGTGGCGGCGATCGTGGAGGGACCACGAGCGGTGACGGCCATTCGCCAGCTCGCCGGCGGCACGGACCCCGTGGAGAAGGCCACACCCGGCACGATCCGGGGGGATTTCGGGTTGGAGACCCAGTTCAATTTGGTGCACGGGTCCGACTCGAACGAGTCGGCCCAGCGCGAGATCGCGCTCTGGTTTCCCGGCGTATAGCGCGAGGGCAAACGGGGTGCGAGCGCCCTTCCGCGGGGCATCCGTATCACAGGCGCGTGGGCGCGGCGTGTGGTATGGGATACTGACACCGGGTGAACGTCGTCGGACCGGCTTCGGACACCCGAATGAAGACTTTGACAAGCGCGACAATCGTTCATCCCGCGATATGGCGCGGCATGTCAAGTCGTCATTCAGCAGGGCGCCGAGTGGGTTCGCTGGGATTTCAGCGAGCTGCTCGGGGCGAGACCATATACAAGCCCGGGAGAAGTGACCCGGGCACATAGCGAAGCCCTCGCGTGGCCGCGTCGAATGGACGCGCCCGGGGGCTTGAGGAGAATACGTGGTAGACGGTGCCCCAACTTCAGAGCCATCAAAAGAGCCGACACAGCACGAGGAACTGCCGGACCGCCTGAGAGTCCATCAGCTTGCGCGATCGTTGGGTAACACCAACAAAGAGGTGCTGGACGCGCTGTTCCAGCTCGACGGGCAGGCCCGCAATGTGCAGTCCGGCGTAGACCGTGAGGATGCACTCCGGGTACGCGACATGCTGTTCGCCAAGGCCCCAGCGGTGTTCCCGGCGTTCAACAGCGCAGCCGAGGAACCCGAGTCGCGGACGACGGAGACCGCGACGGAGCGGCCGCACTACATGCCGCTGTTCGTTTCTCCGCAACCGCGACAGGTGGACAAGGACACCGAAGACGATGCTGCCGACGGCGGCGACGACTTGGATGCCGACGACGAAGACGACGAAGAGCAGGACGATCGGCCGGCAAATCGCCGGCGCCGCCGTGGTCGTCGGGGTCGCGGCCGGGGACGCGGCGAACAGGCCGGATCCGACGGCGCAGACACTGACGAGACCGAACGGAAGCGCAAGGACTTCGCCGAATCCGAGGACGCCGAGGGGTCAGACTCGGCCGATTCCGAAGACAGCGACTCCGAAGACAGTGATTCCGAAGGCGACGATGAGAACGGCTCGGGGGAGGCCGCCAACAAGCGCCGTCGTCGTCGCCGGCGTCGCAAGTCCGGCGCGGGCGACGACGAAGACGGTCCGTCGCCCGACGATCCGCCCAACACCGTGGTGCACGAGCGGGCGCCGCGCTCCGGCAAATCCGGTGGGGGCGGTGGTGACACGGGCGGCTCCAACGGCACGGCCGGCACCGAGATCAAAGGCATCGATGGCTCGACCCGGCTGGAGGCCAAGCGCCAACGTCGCCGGGACGGGCGCGACGCCGGACGGCGCCGCCCACCGATATTGACCGAGGCGGAATTCCTGGCCCGCCGCGAAGCGGTCGAGCGTGTGATGGTGGTGCGCGACCGGGTCCGCACCGAGCCGCCCCATCCGGGTGCGCGGTACACCCAGATCGCGGTGCTCGAGGACGGCATCGTCGTCGAGCACTTCGTGACGTCCGCGGGATCCGCGTCCCTGGTCGGCAACATCTACCTCGGGATCGTGCAGAACGTGCTGCCGTCGATGGAGGCCGCGTTTGTCGACATCGGTCGCGGCCGCAACGGCGTGCTCTACGCCGGCGAGGTCAACTGGGAAGCCGCGGGATTGGGCGGGTCCGACCGCAAGATCGAACAGGCCCTCAAACCCGGCGATTATGTCGTGGTCCAGGTCAGCAAGGACCCGGTCGGCCACAAGGGCGCGCGTCTCACCACCCAGGTGTCGTTGGCCGGCCGCTACCTCGTCTATGTGCCGGGCGCGTCGTCGACCGGGATCAGCCGCAAGCTGCCCGACACCGAACGCCAGCGGCTCAAGGAGATCCTGCGCGAGGTGGTGCCGTCCGACGCCGGCGTGATCATCCGCACCGCATCCGAGGGTGTCAAAGAGGACGACATCCGCAAAGATGTCACCCGCCTACAGGAGCGCTGGCAACAGATCGAGGCCAAGGCGACCGAGACCAAGGAGAAGGCGGCCGGCGCCGCGCTGCCGCTGTACGAAGAGCCCGACGTACTGGTCAAGGTCATCCGTGACCTGTTCAACGAGGATTTTGCCGGCCTCATCGTCTCCGGCGACGAGGCCTGGAACACGATCAACGAGTACGTGAGCTCCGTTGCACCCGAACTGGTTTCGAAGCTGACAAAGTACGAACCCGCCCAGGGCCCGGATGAGCAGACTGGACCGGATGTGTTCGCGGTGCATCGCATCGACGAGCAACTGGCCAAGGCGATGGACCGCAAAGTGTGGCTGCCGTCGGGCGGCACGCTGGTGATCGACCGGACCGAGGCGATGACGGTGGTCGACGTCAACACCGGCAAGTTCACCGGGTCCGGGGGCAACCTCGAGCAGACGGTCACCAAGAATAACCTCGAGGCGGCCGAGGAGATCGTGCGCCAGCTGCGGCTGCGTGACATCGGCGGCATCGTGGTCATCGACTTCATCGACATGGTGTTGGAGTCCAACCGCGACCTGGTGTTGCGTCGGCTGACCGAGGCGCTGGCCCGCGACCGCACCCGCCACCAGGTGTCCGAGGTGACGTCGCTGGGGCTGGTGCAGCTGACCCGCAAGCGGCTGGGGACCGGGCTGATCGAGGCATTCTCGACGTCATGCCCCCACTGCAGCGGCCGCGGAATCCTAATGCACGCCGACCCGGTCGATTCGACCGCGGCGACCGGGCGCAAGTCCGAGTCCGGCGGCGGCCGGCGCGGCAGGCGGTCGAAAAAGAAGTCCGATGAGCCCGCCGACCAGCCCGTTGTGGCCAAAGTGCCCGCTCACGCTCCCGGCGAGCATCCGATGTTCAAGGCGATGGCCGCGGGCTCGACTGGGGCTTCAGAGGTGGCAGATCGCGATGAGGACGGGTTGGGCGAAGCGGTTGAGGAGGCCACCGCTGAAACCGAAGAACAGACGCTGGATCAGGTTCCCGCCGACCTGGAAGACACTGACCAGGACGACTTCGAAGACAGCGAAGAGGACACCGAAGACACCGACGAGTTCGACGAGGACTCCGACGACGAGGACTCCGAGGACGAGGACTCCGAGGACGACCTCGGCGACGATGACGAGGACCTCGACGACGACGAAGAGGACATCGACCTGGACGACGACCTCGACCTCGAAGATTCCGACTCCAGCGACGACTCCGACGACTCCGACGATGACGACTCTGACTCCGAGACCGACCCAGGGGTACCTGCGGGCGCTGTCGGGATCAACAGTGGCTCGTCCTTCGAACGCCCGCGCCGGCGGCGCGCGGCGGGCAGGCCGGCAGGCCCGCCAATCCACGTGGACTGAACGGTCCCGGCCGTCGGCACGCAGTCTTTGTCGCGCTGAGGTGGACAAAAGGCCATGCACTCGGCCGTCGGTGAACCGCGTGGCAGATGTTGCGCCGGTGCCAGGCCGTGAGGCGGTTTGACCCTGTAGCCGCTGGTCACGTACCCTTGGACAGTTGTCGCCAGGCTGAGCGATCAGAGTTCGGCCGGCAAACGGGACATCGGGCCCGCACCCAAGACCCACCACGCGCGCGGCCAGTGGCACGCGCGCGAAGCCAAGACGGCTGGCAGAAACTGGCAGAAGGAGCAGGAGCAACGATGGCGACCTACGCAATCGTCAAGACCGGCGGCAAGCAGTACAAGGTCGCCGTCGGAGACGTGGTCAAGGTCGAGAGGCTCGAATCCGAGCCCGGAGCCAAGGTGTCGCTGCCGGTAGCGTTGGTTGTCGACGGCGCCGAGGTCACCACCGACGCCCAGGCGCTGGCCAAGGTCGCGGTGACCGGCGAGGTGCTCGAGCACACCAAGGGCCCCAAGATCCGTATCCACAAGTTCAAGAACAAGACCGGCTACCACAAGCGGCAGGGACACCGTCAGCAGCTGACGGTCCTCAAGGTCACCGGCATCAAGTAACGAGGCGGCAGACATGGCACACAAAAAGGGCGCTTCCAGCTCGCGCAACGGCCGCGACTCCAACGCTCAGCGGCTCGGCGTTAAGCGGTTCGGCGGTCAGGTCGTCAAGGCCGGTGAGATCCTGGTCCGCCAGCGCGGCACCAAGTTCCACCCGGGCGTCAACGTAGGGCGCGGCGGCGATGACACATTGTTCGCCAAGGAGACCGGGGCGGTGCAGTTCGGCGTCAAGCGCGGACGCAAGACCGTCAACATCGTCGCGGCCGGACAGACGACCGACTGAGCTCGGACCGAGCGCAGCCAATGTGTACGTAGCACCCCGCTAAACACCATGCCTCGGTTTGTCGATCGCGTAGTCATCCACGCGCGGGCGGGTTCCGGCGGTAACGGCTGCGCTTCGGTCCATCGCGAGAAATTCAAGCCGCTGGGCGGCCCCGACGGCGGCAACGGCGGGCGCGGCGGCAGCATCGTCTTCGTCGTCGACCCCGCGGTGCACACCCTGCTCGACTTCCATTTCCGCCCGCATGTCACCGCGCCGTCAGGCAAACAGGGAATGGGCAACAACCGCGACGGCGCCGCCGGCGCGGACCTGGAGGTCAAGGTGCCCGACGGCACCGTCGTACTCGACGAAAACGGCCGGCTGCTGGCCGACCTGGTCGGGGCGGGCACGCGGTTTGAAGCCGCCGCTGGTGGCCGCGGCGGCCTGGGCAACGCCGCGCTCGCGTCGCGCGCCCGCAAGGCGCCCGGCTTTGCACTGCTCGGCGAGCCGGGCCAGGCCCGCGACCTCGCGCTGGAACTCAAGACCGTCGCCGACGTCGGCCTGATCGGGTTCCCGTCCGCCGGAAAGTCCTCGCTGGTGTCCGTTATTTCGGCGGCCAAACCCAAGGTCGCCGACTACCCGTTCACCACGTTGGTGCCCAACCTGGGCGTCGTGTCGGCGGGGGAGCGCACCTTCACGGTGGCCGACGTCCCCGGCCTGATCCCGGGAGCATCGGCGGGCCGCGGCCTGGGCCTGGATTTTCTGCGGCACATCGAGCGGTGCGCGGTGCTGGTGCATGTCGTCGACTGCGCCACCGCCGAGCCGGGCCGCGACCCGATCTCCGATATCGACGCGCTGGAAGCCGAACTCGCGGCTTACACTCCCACACTGCAAGGCGATGCGGCGCTGGTCGACCTCGCCGAGCGGCCACGGGCGGTGGTGCTCAACAAGATTGATGTGCCGGAGGCTCGCGAGCTCGCCGAGTTCGTGCGTGACGACATCATCTCCACACGCGGCTGGCCGGTGTTCAGCGTGTCGACGGTCACCCGAGAAGGATTGCAGCCCTTGATCTTCGGGCTATGGCAGATGATCGAGACCTACAAAGCCTCGCGCCCCGAGCCGGTGGCGCGCCGGCCGGTGATTCGCCCGGTGCCCGTCGACGAGAGCGGGTTCACCGTCGAGCCCGACGAGCAGGGCGGCTTCGTCGTCACCGGTGTACGGCCCGAACGATGGGTCGGCCAGACAAATTTCGACAACGACGAAGCCGTCGGCTATCTCGCCGACCGCCTGGCGCGCCTCGGTGTCGAGGACGAACTGCTGCGGCTCGGTGCACAACCGGGGTGCGCGGTGACCATCGGCGACATGACGTTCGACTGGGAGCCGCAGACGCCCGCCGGACAGCAGGTCACCCTGTCGGGACGCGGCACCGATGCGCGGCTGGAACGTAGCGATCGCGTCGGGGCTTCCGAGCGCAAGGCGGCCCGGCGGCGCCGCCGCGAACACGGTGACGATTCGTGAGCGAGCACCGGGAAGCCATCCGCACCGCGCGCAGCCTGGTTGTCAAGGTCGGGACCAATGCGCTGACCACGCGAAAGGGGATGTTCGACGCCGGCCGGCTGGCCGGACTCGCCGACGCGATCGAGGCGCGGATGAAGGCGGGCACCGACGTCGTCATCGTGTCGTCGGGCGCCATCGCCGCCGGCATCGAGCCACTCGGATTGTCCCGTCGCCCAAAGGATCTGGCAACCAAGCAGGCCGCGGCCAGCGTCGGGCAGGTCGCGCTGGTGAATTCGTGGAGCGCGGCGTTCGGCCGGTACGGTCGCACGGTCGGGCAGGTGTTGCTGACCGCGCACGATATTTCGCTGCGGGCTTCTCACACCAACGCCCAGCGCACGCTGGACCGGCTGCGCGCGCTGCACGCGGTGGCGATCGTCAACGAGAACGACACGGTCGCCACCAACGAGATCCGGTTCGGTGACAACGACCGGCTTTCGGCGCTGGTGGCTCATCTGGTCGGCGCCGAAGCCCTGGTGCTGCTCTCCGACATCGACGGGCTATATGACTCGGATCCCCGCAAGGTGCCGGGGGCACGGTTCATTCCGGAAGTGAGCGGCCCGGCGGATCTGGACGGCGTGGTCGCCGGGCGGGGCAGTGAGCTGGGCACCGGCGGGATGGTGTCGAAGGTGCCGTCGGCGCTGTTGGCCGCCGACGCCGGTGTGCCGGTGCTGTTGGCCGCCGCGGCCGACGCCGCGAGCGCGCTTAGCGACGCCTCGGTGGGTACGGTGTTTGCCGCCCGGCCGGACCGGATGTCGGCGCGCCGGTTCTGGCTGCGCTACGCCGCCGAGTCCGCCGGCTCGCTGACTCTCGACGAGGGTGCGGTGCGCGCCGTGGTGGGGCAACGCCGTTCGCTGCTGGCCGCGGGTATCACCGCGGTGTCTGGCCGGTTTTACGGCGGCGACGTGGTCGAATTGCGCGGGCCGGACTCGACGATGGTGGCCCGCGGTGTGGTCACCTACGACGCGGCGGAACTCGCCACCATGATGGGCCGGTCGACCTCTGAGCTGCCCGACGAGCTGCGTCGGCCCGCTGTGCACGCCGACGACCTGGTCGCGGTGTCGGGGTCTAACTGAAGGGGCTGCTGTTGTCCTGCCAGGCGGCGGATTCGGGGCGGGGCCCGAAACGGCGGACGTAATCCTCGTGCATCTGGGCCTGCTTTTCCCGTTTGAGGACGTCGACAAGGTTCGGGTCCAGGCCATGCTGTGCCAGCCGGTGTCTACGCCAGACCTTGTTCAGCGCAAGCGACACCAGCAGGGCCCAGGCATAGAGCGGCACCGTCATCTCGGTATGCACATACAGCGAAGCGGGCAGCAGCCAGAACGGTGCGAGGACCAAGAGCGGTGGTATCGCCCAACGGAGCATGTGCCGGCGCACGGCTCCTTTGCCCGCCAGATCGTGGGCGACCCAACGCTGCATCGAATCGGGAAGGCATCGACCGTACGAGTAGGCGATGTACTGCCAGAGGTTGGGTTTGGTGCTGGTCATGGCTGCTCCTACTGCAACGCGCCGGCCGCCAGGGCGGCCGAGTTGATCCGGCTCAACACCTCATGCAGGTGCTGCAGTTCGCTCATGTCGACGCCCAGGCGTGCGACGACGGCGGGTGGAATCGCGAGCGCGCGCCGACGCAGGGCGACACCGCCCTTGGTCAGGTCGACATCGGTGGAGCGCTCGTCGACCGCGTTTCGGGTACGGGTAATCAGGCCGAGCGCCTCCAGGCGCTTCAGCATCGGCGACAGCGTGGCCGAATCCATCTGCAGCGTGGCCGCGATTTCCTTGACCGACAGCGATCTGTGCTGCCCCGTTGAGGCCTTCTGGTGATCCCACAGTGTCAGCATCACCAGATATTGCGGATGGGTCAGCCCCAACGGCTCCAACAACGGCCGGTAGACCGCCAAGACGGCGCGGTTGGTGATGCTCAGCGCAAAACAGACCTGCCGTTCGAGGGCGAGCGGGTCGATCTCCGGTGCGGTCAGCGCAGTCACACTTTGTATCGTACCCGAATAGTTAGGACACTAGCTATATTGCGTCCGTCACAGGTCAGCGCTCCGAAGTGGCCTTCAAATACAGTGCACCCCAGACGATCTCGGCCAGCGTGGCGGCCAGCTCCGCGTCGTAGTCGCGCGGCTTCAACGGAAGGTTCTGGTGGCATACCCGCTCGACCATCCAGGTCACTGCGCTGGCCGTGGTGGCCGCCGGCAGCTCACGGCGGATCGAGCCATCGGCCTGGCCGTCTTCGATGACCCCTGTTAACCGCCGCGAGATGTCGGTGAGCAGCTCGCGATACGTCGCCGCCACCGACGGGTCATAGGCGGCCATCTCGTTCAGCGCGACGAGTACCGCCTGGTGGCGGCGGTAGCTGGCGATGATGCCGGCCATCGCGGCGCGCACGTCATCGGGGTCGTGACGCCACGCGACTCCCCACCAGCGCTGCCCGTCGTCGGCGAGATCGCCCATCACCTGGCGTGCAAGCCCGCGCAGCAGGTGGGCTTTGTCTTCGAAGTAGATGTAGAAGCTGGCGCGAGAAATGCCGGCCTCGGTCGACAGCCGATCCACGCTGAGCTCGGTGAAACTGGCGCCCTCGCTCATCAGCCGCTCGGTGGCGTCCAGCAGCCGGCGCTCCATGTGCTCGCGGCGCTGCTGGCGCGTTACCTGCGGCTTGCGGGTCACCGATGGCATACGCGCAGCATACCCGATGTTTCGACATATTGACTAGACAATATGTCTAGGCATAAAGTCGGGTTTGTTCCGGTCTGTTGGAGAGGATTCTCATGACGGCTATGACAGGGATGTCTGGCACTGCGCGCGCTTACGATGCGATCGATTTGTCCTCCCGGGCGTTTTGGTCCACGACCGCGGCCGAGCGGGAGCGCTCGTTCGCCGAACTGCGCGCCGAGCGCCCGGTGAGTTGGCACCCTCCTGTCGAAGACGCCCTGATGCACGATCCCGACGACCGCGGTTACTGGGCGGTCACCCGCCGCTCCGACATCGCCGCGGTGAGCCGCAACAACGAAGTGTTCCTGTCCGGCAGGGGGGTGATGTTCGAAAATGTCCCCGTGGAGTTACTCGAAGCGTCGCAGTCCTTCCTGGCGATGGACCCGCCGCGGCACACCAAGCTGCGCAAGGTCGTCAGCGCCGCGTTCACGCCCAGGCAGGTACGTCGCATCGAGGACTCAATCAAGGCGAACGCGAAGACCATCGTCGAAGAACTCCTGGCCGCGGGCAGCGGTGCCGATTTCGTCGAACTCTGCGCCAAGGAACTGCCCATCCGCACGCTGGCGGACATGGTGGGGATTCCGGAATCCGAGCGCCAGCAGGTGGCGCATGCGGCGGATGCCGCGGTGTCCTGGGCCGACCCGGTCTCTCTCGATGGCCGTAACCCGTTGGAGGTGCTGGTCGCAAACCAGGTGTACCTCCACGAAGTCGCCGGCGCATTGGCCGCGGAGCGACGCAAGCGCCCCGGCGATGACCTGTTCAGCAGCCTGGTGAGCGCCGAGGTGGACGGTGACCGATTGTCGGACGCGGACGTTGCTGCGTTCTTCGTGCTGCTTTCGGTGGCCGGCAATGACACCACCCGCCAGACGGCCAGCCACGCGATGAAGGCGCTCACCGACTTTCCCGATGAGAGGGCTTGGCTTGTCGAGAATTTCGACGACCGCATCGGCACGGCGGTCGAAGAATTCATCCGTTGGGCCACGCCCGTCATGACCTTCCGCCGCACGGCCGCAACGGATTTCGAGCTGGGCGGCCAGAGCATCCGGGCGGGGGAGAAGGTGGTGATGTTCTACACCTCCGGCAACTGGGACACCGAGGCGTTCGACCAACCGGAGCGGTTTAACCTGAGCCGCAATCCCAATCCTCACCTGGGCTTCGGCGGCGGCGGGGTGCACTTCTGCCTCGGGGCTCACGTGGCACGCGCACAATTGCGCGCCATCTTCGGCGAGCTTCTGCGCCAGCTGCCGGATATTCAGGCCGGCGATCCGGCTTACGTGCCGGGTAACTTCATCCACGCCGTCCGCAGCATGCCCTGCACCTTCTAACGCGCGGCTATCGCCGACAGCTCGGTGGACAGCAGCGTCAGCAATTCGGAGCATCCGCCGTCGATCTTGACGGTGGCCAGGTGGTCGCCGCGGGTGCGCCCGCGGTTGACGATAGCGATGGGGATGCCAAGTGCGGCGGCATGACGCACGAATCGGTAGCCGGAGAACACGGTCAGCGAGGAGCCCGCGACTAATAATGCCTCAGCTTCATCGACCAGTGAATAAGCTTGCGATACAACCTCTTTAGGCACAGTCTCGCCGAAGTATACGATGTCAGGCTTGAGCATGCCGGCGCAACCCGGACAGTCGAGGTCGCGGAACGACGCGGTGTCGGCGACGACGGCGTCGGCGTCGGGGGCCACCGCCAGGCCGCCGATGGCTGTGGCTCGCTCGAAGGCGCGCTCGATGAATCCCGGGTTGAGTGCCTCGAGCTGTTCGGCCAGCGCGGCGCGGCTCATGGTGTAGCCGCAGCCCAGGCAGATCACCCGTGCGTAGGTGCCGTGTAGGTTCACCACATTCGCGCTGCCGGCCTTGGTGTGCAACAGATCGACGTTCTGCGTGATCACGCCGGTCACCACCCCGGCGTGCTCCAGCGCGGCCAGCGCTCGGTGCCCGGCATTGGGCAGGGTGTCATCCATGTGCCGCCAGCCGATGTGGTTGCGTGCCCAGTACCGCTGCCGGAACACCGGATCCGACGTGAACTGGCGGATGGTCATGGGATTGCTCGGTGGTGAATCCGGCCCCCGGTAGTCGGGGATACCCGAGTCGGTGGAGATCCCCGCACCCGTCAGCACCGCGACCCGGCGACCGGCCAGCAGAGCGACCAGCTCCGGCGATTCGGAGGATTTCACAGCCTCGAGCCTAGGCATTCATCAAGGGGAGGCGGCGGATCAGACAAGTTTTGCGAGCTAATTGGGGTCTTAAGGCCCAGCTAGGCGACAATAGAAGGCAATGGATTTCTACAACGCTACAGCCAGGGTTTTGTCCGCGTCGCCGCATGCACGCAACACACCACGATCGGCGATCCGGCGGCCAACGCTGCGTCGGTATTGGGGCTGGCGCGCGAGTGCCACGACGACGGCGTGGCGCTGGCAGTCTTCCCCGAATTGACGCTGTCGGGGTATTCCATCGAGGACGTCTTGCTGCAGGATTCGTTACTCGACTCCGTCGAGCACGCATTGCTCGACATCGTTACAGCATCGATCAGCCTATTGCCCGTGCTGGTGGTGGGCGCGCCGTTGCGACACCTACACCGCATCTACAACACCGCGGTCGTCATCCATCGCGGCGTCGTGTTGGGCGTCGCCCCCAAGTCGTACTTGCCCACCTACCGGGAGTTCTACGAGCGCCGTCAACTCGCACCCGGGGACGACGAGCGCGGCATCATCCGCATCGGCGAGATAACGGCCCCGTTCGGTCCCGACCTGCTGTTCGCCGCAGCCGACCTGCCCGGGTTTGTGCTGTACGTAGAGATCTGCGAGGACATGTTCGTGCCGATTCCGCCGAGCGCGGAAGCGGCATTGGCGGGCGCGACGGTGCTGGCTAACCTCTCCGGCAGCCCGATCACCATCGGCCGCGCCGAGGACCGTCGCCTGCTGGCGCGTTCGGCGTCGTCGCGGTGCCTGGCCGCCTATGTTTATGCCGCCGCAGGGGAGGGCGAATCGACGACCGACCTGGCTTGGGACGGGCAGACCATGGTCTGGGAGAATGGCGTGCTGCTCGCCGAATCTGAGCGCTTCCCCAAGGGAGAGCGACGCTCGGTTGCCGACGTGGACACCGAGCTGCTTCGGTCAGAACGGCTGCGGATGGGGACATTCGACGATAACCGGCGTCACCACCGGACGTTGGCGGAGTCGTTCCGGCGCATCGAGTTCCGGCTCGACCCACCGTCCGGCGACATCGGACTGCGGCGCAAGATCGAGCGGTTCCCGTTCGTGCCGGCCGATCCGCAACGGCTGCAACAGGATTGCTACGAGGCCTACAACATCCAGGTCTCCGGGCTGGAACAGCGGTTGCGCGCGTTGAACTACCCGAAGGTCGTCATCGGGGTTTCCGGCGGGTTGGACTCGACACACGCGCTGATCGTCGCCGCGCGCGCAATGGATCGGGAAAGCCGGCCGCGCAGCGACATTCTGGCGTTCACGCTGCCCGGGTTCGCGACCGGAGACCGCACCAAGAACAACGCGATCAGGCTGGCGCAGGCATTGCGCGTAACATTCTCCGAAATCGACATCCGTGAAACCGCGGAACTGATGCTCAAAGAGATGGATCATCCGTTCTCCCGTGGCGAGAAGGCCTACGACGTCACCTTTGAGAACGTGCAGGCGGGCCTGCGCACCGACTATCTCTTCCGGCTGGCCAACCAGCGCGCCGGCATCGTGCTGGGCACCGGCGACCTCTCCGAGTTGGGGTTGGGCTGGTCGACATACGGAGTCGGCGACCAGATGTCGCACTACAACGTCAACGCCGGCGTGCCCAAGACGCTGATCCAGCACCTGATCCGCTGGGTCATCTCGTCAGGGCAATTCGAGTCGGAGGTGGACGAGGTGCTGCAATCGGTGCTCGACACCGAAATCACCCCGGAACTCGTTCCGACCGGTGAGGAGGAAGAGCTGCAGAGCAGCGAGGCGAAGGTAGGGCCGTTTGCCCTGCAGGATTTTTCGCTGTTCCATGTCCTGCGCTACGGCTTCCGGCCGTCCAAGATTGCGTTCTTGGCTTGGCATGCATGGAACGACCCGGAGTACGGCGATTGGCCGGCGGGATTCCCCGAGGACAAACGACCGCACTACTCGCTCAAGGAGATTCGGCACTGGCTGCAGGTCTTTGTACAGCGGTTCTATTCGTTCAGCCAGTTCAAACGCTCGGCACTGCCCAACGGCCCCAAGGTGTCTCACGGCGGTGCGTTGTCGCCGCGCGGGGATTGGCGTGCTCCGTCGGACATGTCCGCGCGGATCTGGTTGGACGAGATCGAGCGCGAGGTGCCCGAAGACTAGAACGAGCCTAGCGTTCGTAGGTACCGGTCAGCACGCCCCGGGCAAGCACGTGTCCGCTCATCGTCGCAAGTAGAGCTTTAGCAGTGGTAACGCCGTCCGGAATGGGCCGGTCGATCGCGAACACATGAAATCGGTAGTGGTGCGGCCCGTGACCGGGAATCGGGCGTGGGCCGGCATAGCCGCGGTGACCCAAATCCGCTCGAATGAAACGTATTCCCGCACAGCCCGGCTGCAACGCACCCGCGGTCGACGCCTTCGAGCGTCGGGTCGATCACCGCGATGGTGTGCAACAGCGGTCGGGGCAGCGGAACGTCGACGTCATCGATGATGAGCACCACCTGCCGGGTCTCCGGTGGTAGCCCGGACCAGCTGCAGCGCGGGCGAGGTGTTGGCGCCGACGCCCTTTCCCGCGCTGGATTGCGGCAACGGGCCGCCGTCGGTGAACGCCGCGCTGGTGACTGTGATGGAGGAGGGCGCATCAAATCCGCTGCCGGACAGCGGGCTGCGCTGCTCGCCGGCGCGGACGCGGCGAAAAAGCCTACCCAGCAGCGGCCATCATGCGCCGCTTCCGGCGCCGCGCATGGCGACGGTGCTGGAGCGCAGCAGGTCGCCGAGTTCGGCCGGCAGATAACCCTGCGCCGCCAGCCGGGGCATGACACCGCCGCTCTCGATGATGTCGAGGATCAGATCGGGCAGTTTGGGGACTGAGCCCGAGGCTCCGGTGGTGTCGTTGCGCCATGTGCCGGCAGTCAGATCGAACGTTCCGGTGTCGCCCTCGGTGAAGGCCGTGGTGGCATCGGGCACGGTCATCGCCGGCAAACCGGCGTTCACTGCGTTGCGGAAGAACAGCGAGTTGAATTCTTCGGCGACGAGTCCGGCGACGCCGAGCTCGGTGAACAATGCCGCGACTGGACGCGACGATCCGACTCCGAAGTTCTTGCCGGCCAACACAATATCGCCCGGCGACACCTGATCGGTCCAGCCGGGGCGGACCTCGTAGAAGATGTGCTTGGCCGCCTCCGGCGGCTCCATTTTCATCGCGAAGGCCGGGTACATGGCGTCGGTGTTCAGGTTGTCGCCGAACACCCAGACCTTGCCCGTGAAGGTGAGCGTCATGCCGTCACACTCCGTGGGTCGGTGATGTATCCGGTGATCGCGGACGCGGCGACGGTCGCCGGTGAGGCCATGAAGATCTCCGCCTCGGTGCTGCCCATCCGTCCGGTGAAGTTGCGGGTGCTGGACGTGATGCACACCTCGCCCGGGTCCGACCACACCCATGTGGTAGCCGAAGCAGGCGCCGCAGGTCGAGTTGGTGATGACGCCACCGGCGTCGGCGATGTCCTGCAGGTAGCCCAGCCGCATGGCATCCCGGTACACCGCCTGCGAGGCGGGCGTGACCAGCAGCCGCACCCCCGCCGCTACGGTCTTGCCGCGCAACACCTGTGCGGCGATCTCGAGGTCCTCGAGTTGACCGTTGGCGCACGAGCCGATGAACGCCTGGTCCACCTTCTGGCGGTGCAACCGGGAGACCGGCAGCCCGTTGCGGCTGACGGTGCCCGGCCGCGCCACATAGGGTTCCAGCGCCGCCAGGTCGATGTGCCGGACGTCGTGATAGGTGGCGTCGGGATCCGGTGTGGCCGCGGTGTATCCGGTGACTCCGGCGTCGTCGAGAAACCGGGTCAACACGTCGTCGGCTTCAAAGGTGCTGAAATCGGCCGACACCTCAGCGCCCTGGGTGGCGATGGTGCGTCGGTCGTGCATCGGGATGCCGGCCAGGCCGGGACCGCCGAATTCCAGGTTCAGGTTGGCGGCGTCGCCGTATTCGTTGGCGATGTGCAGGAAGATGTCCTTGCCGCTCACCGTGTCTGGTTTGGCGCCGTCGAGTTCGTAGCGCACGGTCGGGGCGACCTGGAACCAGGTGGTTCCGGTGCACATGATCGAATACACCTCGGCGGGCCCCAGCCCGCGGGCCGCGGTGTTGTAGGCGCCGGCGGCGCACGTGTGAGAGTCGGTGCAGGCCAGGATCTCTCCGGGGCGGGCCAGCCCGTTCTCGGCGATGACCTGGTGGCAGATGCCGTGCCGGCCGACGTCGAAGAAACGCTCGATGCCGAAGTCGGCGGCGAACTTTCGGGCGTTCACACCGCCGGCGGCGTCCTTGATGGTCGGCGCCGGTACGGCGTGGTCCATGATGACGGCCAGCTTGTCGGGGTCGTTGATGCGGTTGGGCGCAATCCACATGGTGGCGAACTGCAGGTCGATCAAGACGGTCATGTCGACGTCCACCACAACGGTGTCACCCGGGCGACACCGCCTGTCGGCCGGCCTTGCGCGCGAAGATCTTTTCGATGATGGTCATGCCCATGAGGGGTCCTTGCGCGCATACCGGGCGTCGAGATCCAGCCACTCGCCCATGCCGAAAAGATTGAAGAAATCGGCGGGGCTGGTCGGCGTATGAGCCGCGATGTCAGTGCCGTTGAGCTCGCAGAGGCTTTGCAGCATGCCGAACGTCGCGGGCATCAGTAGATTGCCCGGATGGATCGCGATCGCGTAACCCAGCTCCTGCAGCCGCGACGCCGACTCCAGCGGAGTCATACCGCCGAGCACCAGATTGATCAGCAGGGGAGCGTCGACTTCGCGTGCGATGCGCTCGATTTCGCCGGAGTCCTGTGGCGCCTCGACGAAGATGACGTCCGCACCGGCTTGCGCGTATCGGTTGGCCCGCTCGATCGCTTCGTCCAATCCCAGCGGTGCGCGCGCGTCGGTGCGGGCCACCACGAGCAGGTTGTCGTCGGAGCGGGCGTCCAGAGCGGCGGCCAGCGACTGTTCGAAGACCGCCGCGTCGACCACCTGCTTGCCCGCCAGATGGCCGCACCGCTTGGGGAAGACCTGGTCTTCCAGTTGGATCGCGGCCACCCCGGCCGCGTCGTAGGAACGGACGGTGCGCACCACGTTCATCGGTGCGCCGTATCCGGTGTCCGCGTCGGCGATGAGCGGAATATCGCCCAGTACGTCGGCGATCATCGCGACCCGGCCGGCCATTTCGGTCGCTGTGACTAGCCCGATGTCGGGCAGGCCGAAACCCGAGGCTGCCACGCCCGCGCCGGTCATGTACGCCGCGGTGTGGCCGGTGCGTTTGGTCAGCTGCGCGGAGATGCCGTCGAAAACTCCTGGCGCGATGACGAGTTCGCGCTTGTCGAGCAGGTCTTTGAGCCGCTGACGGGCCGGGGTGGTAGCCATGTCTGTTCCCTTCAGTTCCGATTCAGTCCAGTGCGCCCGCGACGGGCGCGGCGAGCAGATCGACGAGGTAGTCCACGTCGTCAAGGTCCTCGAGGCCGACGACCGCGCGCTCAATCGCTTCGGCGCGTGCGCTACTGGTGACGCGGTCGGCCAGCGCGTGGAACTTCGCGACGAGTTCCTCGTTGGTGACCGGGTCGGTGGGCGCGCCGTGCGGCACGTCGACGCAGGCGCGGCGCACCGCACCGTCCCGGGTGGTGACCGCGACGTCGGTGCGGAACCTTTCGGTGATGTCGGCATGGGCCAGCGATTCGTCGAGGTGCACGGTGGTTGCCGCGATCAGCGACCAGATGTCGTCGGAATCCAGGCGGCCGGGCGTGAACTGCTCGGGCAACACATTGCCGTCGAGCAGCGCCGCGGCCGTCGCGTACCCGATATTCATCTGGGCGCCGATCGCGGTCAGCGGCCGCTGCGGCAGCCACCAACCGTGCTTGTAGACGGTCTCGCCGACGGTGATGTCGACCTTCGAGACATCCTCGGGTGCAACCGAACTCCGCAATTGTCTGGCCGCGTCGATGGCCCCGTGCAGCCCGCCCATGGCGGCGTAGGACTTGACCATGATGATCGTGGTCTCCCAGCGCTGGCCGAGATCGCCGGTCAACAGCGAGGCGTCGGGATCATGACCCTCACCGAAAACGCTGAGAAATCCGCCATATTCGCGCTCGAACACCCGCTTGATGCCGGTGTAGCCGGCCGCGGCGAGACCCGCCGCGTAAAAACCGTTGCGCGCCGCGAAACCGTGGTGCATGCGCTTGCTCATCGCCTCGTACTGCGCGGCCATCAGGCCGGCCGACTGGGTGCCGGCCAGGCCGAGGGCGTCCTCCAGTTGCGCTGGCTGCAGGCCGCGCAGCTTGCCCGACGCCATCGCCGCCGAGTGGGTGCCAAACACGGGTCCCGAGTGCCAGCCGCGGTCCAGCATCTGGGTGCCGTGCAGCGTGTACCCGACCCGCGGGCCCACCTCGAAGCCGGCGATCGCGGCGAGCAGGAATTCGGCACCGGTTGTTGGCCCAGTGGTGTCCGGCCGCGTCGTCGCCGTGGACAGCAGCGCCGGAATGAGTAGCGAGCAGCTGTGCAGCGGGGCCAAGGGATGGAAGTCGTCGAGCTCGAACCCCTGGATGAAGGTGCCGTTGAGCACCGCGGCCGCGGGCGCGGTGGTGACCTGGCCGGTGCCGATAACGAGGGTGTCGCCCTTGCCTTCCAGGCCGAGCACGGCGTCGGTTGCGACGCGCGACCACGGCAGTTGGGCGCCGACCAGGGCACAACCCAGGCCATCCAGCAGGAGGTGTTTGGCTCGCTCGACGACGTCGTTCGGGACCTGGTCGAGCGTGAGGTCGGCGACCCAGGTGGCCAGTCTCCCGGTCGGCCCGTCCGGATCGGTGGCGGCCTGCGGCTGCACTGCGGTCATGGGATCTCCGCGCCTCTCGTACTTGACTGGTTGTTATATACATATAACAATTGCACAGATCGCGCAAGAGGGGCGGTGTGGAAGCATTGACGACCGTGCTGTCGACTGAGGCCGGGGTGCCGTTGCATCGGCAACTCTTTTTGGTGCTGCACGACGAGATCGACCGGGGCGTCCTTGCCCCCGGCGACGCGTTGCCCACCGAACAGACGCTGTGCGACCAATTCGGGGTCTCCCGTATCACCGTGCGGCGGGCATTGGCGGATCTCGCCGAACAGGGATACATCGAGCGCAGGCAGGGCGTCGGTTCGTTCGTGCGCGAGCACGCTCCGTCCGAGCCGGCGTCGGCGGGGCGTTCCTATCTGGATGGGCTGCGGCAGACGCAGTTCGAAACCGAGGTCGACGTGGTCGAACTCGGCACGCGGCGCCCACCGCGACTCATCGCCGAGGCCCTCGAGAGTTCCGGCGAGCTGCTGCACATCGTCCGGGTGCGGCGGCAACGCAGGACGGGTGAGCCGCTGATCGTGACCGATGCCTGGCTGCCGGCGCAGCTGGCCGACACGTTGACCGAATCCGCGTTGCTGCGCACCGCACTGTACGAACTGCTCGCGGGTGCTGGGGTCGCCGTGGACCGGGTGCAGCATGAAATCACCGCCGAGATCGCCGGCCCGCGCAATGCAAACCTGCTCGACACGGCGATCGGTGCCCCGCTGCTGCGCCTGAACCGTCTGGCGTTCGTGGGCGGCGAGCCGCATCACTACGTTTCTGTTCTGTTGTCGCCGAACCGCAGTCGTGTGGTGATGAGTCAGTCGGCGGCCGAGCTGGAAACCGGTGACAGTATGGCGATCACCCACGACGTGCGCCGCGAGGCCCGCTAGCACCCGCGGTCAGCAACTCCGTTCGATCGCTTCGGCGTCCGGTGCGCAGTCACCGGCGCCGGGCACCAGTGTCGCCAGCGCACCTGCGGCGCAGGCACGCTGCAAGGCGCGCAAGCGCTGGGCCTGCAAAGCGGGGTCAGTACCCAAGTCGCTGGGCCAATTGGCGGCCAGCACGCCGGCGAACACGTCGCCGGCCCCGGTCGTGTCCACTGCTTCTACCACTGGGGCGGGTACCGCGAACTCTCCGTCGGCGCCGGCGTACCGGGCGCCCCGCGCGCCAAGGGTAACCACGAAGTGCGTTGGCCGCCAGGGCCATTCGTCCGCCTCGGATTCGTTGGCGATCACGACGTCGGCGAGGGCCGCCAGTCCGGCCAGCGCGCTTCGGTCCTGACCGGCCGGTGAGGCATTGACCATGACGACCGCTCCGGCCGATCGGGCTTCGCGTGCCGCTGCCACCGCCGCTGCCACCGGAATCTCCAACTGGGTCAACAACACATCGCAGTCGGCGACCACCGTGCGCACAGCCGCCTCGGTCAGCGTCAGCCGACCGTTCGCACCCGGCGCCACCACGATGGTGTTCTCGGCGCCGGAATCGACCACGATGATCGCCGTGCCGCTGGGTCCGGGCACCCCCACGGTCCCGTCCAGCCCAACGCCGTTGGCCGAGAGGTGAGCCCGCAAGCGTTCGGCGGCGGCGTCGTCGCCGACCGCGCCGACAAACTGCACCTGCGCGCCGGCGCGTGCGGCGGCCACGGCCTGGTTACCGCCCTTGCCGCCCGGTGCGGAGGTCAACGACTTCGCCAGCACCGTCTCGCCCGGACGCGGAAGGGTATCGACGTCAAAGGTGAGGTCCATGTTCACGCTGCCCACCACGCAGACCCCGGCCGCCATTCTGCTGACGTTAGTATTCGCTTGTCGCTTTTGCGGCAATCACCCATTTGTTGAGGTCCGCGCGCTAGTCTGCTGCGTTAGCGGTGCCGAATGTTGTCGGAGAAAGAGGGGGAAGGGGATTGACTGCGAGCGAGCTCAAAGACCCTGAATCGGACGCCGAGATTGCGCCGGCTCAAAAGCCGGCCAAGCGCACCCGCCGGCCCCTGCTCTGGCACCGTTTCCGGTTCGGCATCCAGTCCAAGATCCTGCTGGCGCTGCTGCTGTCGAGCATCTTGGGCGTGGGGGTGATCGGCGCGATCGGGGCCGTATCCGGGCGCAGCGCGTTGCGGGAAGTCGAGTCCGAGCGGTTGATCGAGTTGCGTGAGTCGCAGAAGCGAGCGGTGGAGGCGTTGTTCAGGGAGGTGACGAATTCGCTGATCGTCTACAGCGGTGGATTCAGTATCAACCAGGCTACGACGGCGCTCACCGAGAGCTTCGCTCAATTGGCCAACGCCCCGATCACTCCCGCGCAACAGCAGGCGCTCGTCAACTATTACGACAACGAGATGATCCAGCCGATCAAACGGGCGACCGGTGACGGTATCGATCTCAACGCGGTGCTGCCGAGTTCGAACGCGCAGCGATATGTTCAGGCGTACTACACCGCACCGCACAGACCGACCACCAACTCGCTGCCCGTCGAGGACGCCGGCGACGCCAGCGCATGGTCGGCGGCCAATGCCCGCTTCGATTTCTATATGCGCGGTATCGTCACCCGGTTCGATTACAAGGACGCGCTGTTGCTGGACATGCAAGGCAATGTCGTTTACAGCGTCATGAAGGGTCCCGATCTCGGGACCAATATCCTTAACGGCCCTTACCGCGAATCAAATCTGCGCGAGGCATACCAAAAAGCCTTGGCCTCCAACGACGTCGACTTCGTCTGGATCACCGACTTTCAGCCGTATCAGCCGCACCTCGACGAGCCCACCGCGTGGGTGGTCTCGCCGGTCGGCATGAACGGCAAAGTCAACGGGCTCATGGCGTTGCCGGTGCCGATCGCGAAGATCAACAAGATCATGACCGCCGACAGGCACTGGCAAGCCGCGGGCATGGGCGCTGCGACCGAAACATATTTGGCGGGCCCCGATAACTTGATGCGTTCCGATTCACGGCTGTTCGTAGAAGATCCGAAGGAATTCCGGCGCGATTCCATCGACGCCGGTACGCCACCGGATGTCGTGGACCGAGCGATCCGGTTGGGCGGCACGACGCTGGTGCAGCCGGTGCCGACCGCGGGTCTTCGTGCCGCCCAACGCGGAGAGACCGGAGTTGTCACCGCCACCGATTACCTGGGCAATAAAGAGTTGGAAGCCTATGCCCCATTGAACGTGCCGAACTCCGATCTGCATTGGTCGGTTCTGGCGACGCGAGACAACTCCGATGCCTTTGCGCGGCTGGGTCGGTTCAGTAAAGGGATCGTGATTGCCGTAACGGCAATGGTTTTCGCTATCTGCATTGCTTCGTTGGTCATCGCCCAAGCAGCGGTGCGGCCGGTCCGGCGCCTCGAGGAGGGCACGCGGAAGATCAGTTCCGGCGACTACGACATCAACATTCCGGTAATGGCACGCGATGAAATCGGCGACCTCACCGCGGCTTTCAACGAGATGAGCCGGAATCTGGCGATCAAGGAAGAGTTGCTCAACGAGCAGCGCCGCGAAAACGACCGCCTATTGCTGGCGCTGATGCCTGAGTCGGTGGTGCGACGCTATCGCGAGGGTGAGGAAAACATCGCCCAGAAGCATCAGGACGTCGCCATTATCTATGCCGATATCGTCGGCCTCGACGAAATCTCCAACGATCTGCCCGAGAACCAATTGGTCGGGATTGTCGACGAACTGTTCCGCCAGTTTGATTCGGCCGCTGAATCCCTTGGCGTCGAACGGATTCGCACGTTCCACAACGGCTATCTCGCCAGCTGCGGTGTGGTCACCCCCCGGCTGGACAGCATTCACCGCAGCGTTGACTTCGCCTTGGAAATCGGTCGCATCATCGACCGGTTCAACAGCGAGACCGGCCACCAGTTGGGCCTTCGGGTCGGCGTCAATACCGGCAACGTCGTGAGCGGGCTGGTGGGCCGCTCCAGCCTTGTCTATGACATGTGGGGTGGTGCGGTGAGTCTGGCCTACCAAATGCACAGTGGCGCACCGCAGCCCGGCATCTATGTCAGCTCCCAGGTGTACGACGCGATGCGGGAGGTCCGGCAGTTCACGCCGGCCGGGACCATCTCGGTCGGCGGTACCGATCAGGCGATCTACCGCTTGTTGGAGCGATGATGAATACCTGGGACGACCCGTGGTTCTATTGGGCGGTCGGGATCGCGATCGGATTACCGGTCGGGCTGATCCTTCTCACTGAGCTGCACGACTTACTCGTCCGCAGGAACCGCCGCCTGGCCAGGCAGGTAAGCCTGGTGCGCAACTATCTGCTGCCGCTCGGTGCACTTTTGCTGCTGCTGGTCCAGGCCACGGAGATCCCGGCCCGAGACGTCCCGGTGCGAATCCTCACCACCGTGTTCGCCATGTTGGTGCTGGTCCTGCTGCTGTCGGGGCTCAACGCGACCGTGTTCGATGGCGCGCCCGAAAAGAGCTGGCGCAAACGGCTACCCACCATCTTCCGCGACGTCGCCCGCTTCGCCGTGATCGGCGTCGGTCTGGCGTTGGTGCTGTCGTACGTCTGGGGCGTCCGGATCGGCGGCCTTTTCACCGCGCTGGGTGTCACGTCGGTTGTCATCGGGTTGATGCTGCAGAACTCCGTCGGCCAGGTCGTGTCGGGCTTGTTCATGCTGTTCGAGCAGCCCTTCCGGATCGATGACTGGCTAGACACCGGGACGGCGCGGGGGCGCGTCGTCGAGGTGAACTGGCGCGCCGTGCACATCGACACCGGTAGCGGCATGCGGATCATGCCGAACTCGATGCTGGCCACCACCTCGTTCACAAATCTCAGTCGCCCGCCCGGCACGCACAAATTGGCGGTGACGACGACGTTCTCCAGCGCCGACCCGCCCGACCGGGTCTGCGCGGTGCTCTCGGATGTTGCCCGCGCGCTGCCGCAGCTCAAGCCCGGCAGCGTGCCCCGTTCGGTACCGGTCGGGGCCGCCGAGTACCGCACGTCGATCGGTCTGAGCTCACCCGCCGACGCCAGCGCCGCGAAAGCCACATTTCTGCGGTGGGCCTGGTACGCCGCACGACGGGAGAACCTCCACCTCGACCAGGCCGACGACGACTTTTCGACGACCGATCGAGTGGAGCACGCGTTGCGCACTGTGGTGGCCCCGGCGTTGCGGCTCAGCCCCGAGAACCAGCGGTCGCTGCACTCGTGCGCGAAGATGGTCCGATACGGTGCCGACGAAATCGTGGAGTACGCCGGTCAGGTCCCGGCAGGGATGACGTTCCTGGTGTCCGGGCGGGTGCAGCTGACCGCGACGGCTGACGACGGAACGGTGGTGCCGGTCACCACGCTGGTCGAGGGATCTTTCCTGGGGCTGACCACGCTGACTCGGCAACCTAACCTTGCTAGCGCCTACGCGCTGGAAGAGGTGACCGCGTTGGTGATCGATCGTGAGCACCTCGAGCACGTGGTGATGCATGAACCGTTGCTGCTACAGGACTTTGGCCGCACCCTCGAAGAGCGTCGGAGCAAGGTGCGGCAGGCGCGCGCGGTGACCGCGTCAGGTGAGGCGCCAGTGCGCCCGCTGTCCTGATGTCGCGGGGTGGGGCAGCCTAACCGCGCAGCTTAGGGCCCGATACCCTGGTTCAATGAGTCTGCAAGCACCATCGCTTCCTGACTTGCGCCAACAGGTCCACGACGCCGCGCGCCGCTCCCGTGTCGCTGCCCGCGCGCTCGCCTTATTGCCGACCGTCGCAAAGGATCACGCGCTGAAGTCCGCGGCGGAGGCGATCACGGCCAACGCCGAGCGGATCCTTGCGGCCAATGCCCAAGATCTGGACGCGGCCCGCGCCGCCAACACGCCGACCGCGATGCTCGATCGGCTCGCGTTGGACGCGAACCGCGTCGACGCAATCGCCGCCGGTCTGCACCAGGTGGCCGGGCTGCCCGACCCGGTCGGGGAGGTACTGCGCGGCTACACCTTGCCCAATGGCCTGCACTTGCGGCAACAGCGGGTTCCGCTGGGCGTGGTCGGCATGATCTACGAGGGCCGGCCCAACGTCACCGTCGACGCTTTCGGTTTGGCGCTCAAGTCCGGTAATGCCGTGCTGCTGCGCGGGAGCTCGTCGGCCGCGAAGTCCAACCAGGCGCTCGTCGACGTGTTGCGTGCCGCGCTGGTCAGCGAGGATTTGCCCGCCGACGCGGTCCAGCTGCTTTCGGCCGCCGATCGGTCCACCGTCACCCACCTCATCCAGGCCCGCGGGCTGGTCGACGTGGTCATTCCGCGCGGCGGCGCCAGCCTGATCGACGCGGTGGTCCGCGACGCGCAGGTGCCCACCATCGAGACGGGTGTCGGCAACTGTCACGTCTACGTGCACGAAGGCGCCGACCTCGAAGTGGCCGAACGGGTCCTGCTGAACTCCAAGACCCGCCGGCCCAGCGTCTGCAACGCCGCCGAGACCCTGCTGGTTGACGCGGCGATCGCCGACCACGCCATGCCCAGGCTGATTGCCGCCCTGCAGGACGCGGGGGTGACCGTTCATCTGGACGCCGGTGAGGATGACCTGCGCCGTGAATACCTTTCAATGGACATCGCGGTGGCCGTGGTGGACGGCGTCGACGCCGCAATTGCCCACATCAACGAGTACGGCACCGGACACACCGAGGCGATCGTGACAAGCAATATGGCTGCCGCCCAACGGTTTACCGAGGGAGTCGACTCGGCCGCGGTGATGGTCAACGCGTCGACGTCCTTCACCGACGGGGAGCAGTTCGGTTTCGGTGCCGAGATCGGCATCTCCACCCAGAAACTGCATGCCCGCGGCCCGATGGGACTGCCCGAATTGACCTCGACCAAATGGATCGCGTGGGGAGACGGCCAGATCCGTCCGGCCTGAGTGCTTAGGAGAATTCGATTGTGACCGTGCCCGCCCGGCCCACCCCGCTGTTCGCCGACATCGCCGACGTCTCGCGACGGCTGGCCGAGACCGGCTACCTGGTCGACACCGCCACCGCGACAGCGGTGTTTCTCGCCGACCGGCTCGGTAAGCCGCTGCTGGTCGAAGGCCCCGCCGGCGTCGGCAAAACGGAGCTGGCGCGGGCAGTCGCCCAGGCCACCGGGTCCGGTCTGGTCAGGCTGCAGTGCTACGAGGGCGTCGACGAGGCCCGTGCGCTCTACGAGTGGAACCACGCCAAGCAAATCCTGCGCATTCAGTCGGGTTCGGGGGACTGGGAGGCGACCAAGACCGATGTGTTCACCGAGGAGTTCCTGCTGCAGCGTCCGTTGCTGACCGCCATCCGGCGCACCGAGCCGACGGTGCTGTTGATCGACGAGACCGACAAGGCCGACATCGAAATCGAAGGCCTGCTGCTCGAGGTGCTGTCCGACTTCGCGGTGACCGTCCCAGAACTGGGCACGCTCACCGCGGAGCGCCCGCCGTTTGTGTTGTTGACCTCCAACGCCACCCGGGAACTGTCCGAGGCGCTCAAGCGCCGCTGTCTGTTCCTGCACATCGACTTCCCCAGTGCCGACCTGGAACGCCGCATCCTATTGTCCCGGGTCCCCGAGCTGCCCGAGCACCTGGCCGAGGAGCTGGTGCGCATCATCGGCGTGATGCGCGGGATGCAGCTCAAGAAATTGCCGTCCATCGCCGAGACCATCGACTGGGGCCGCACGGTGCTGGCGCTGGGCCTGGACACCATCGACGACGCGGTCGTCGCCGCAACTCTTGGCGTGGTGCTCAAGCACCAATCCGATCAGCAACGCGCCGCCGGAGAACTGAGGCTGAATTAATGGCTGCCCGCCGCATCCGACCCACCCGGCCGCTCGCCCCGCACGGGCTGCCCGGGCATCTGGTGGGGTTCGTGGAAGCGCTTCGCGGGGCAGGGATTTCGGTGGGCCCGTCTGAGACGGTCGATGCCGGCCGGGTGATGGCCACTCTCGGCTTGGGTGATCGTGAGGTGCTGCGTGAGGGTATCGCCTGCGCGGTCTTGCACCAGGCGGATCACCGCGACACCTACGATGCCATGTTCGACCTGTGGTTTCCCCCGGCATTGGGTGCGCGCGCAGCGGTCACGGAAGAAGAGGAAGGCGGGGCCGCCGGGGACGACAGCGGCCTGCCGCCCGACGACGTCGAGGCGATGCGCCAGATGCTGCTGGATTTGCTCGCCGACAATCCCGAGCTCGCCGACATGGACGAGCGGCTGGTGGCGATGATCGCCCGGATCGTGGAGGCCTACGGCAAATACAACTCCAGTCGCGGTCCGTCATTCTCGTCGTATCAGGCGCTGAAGGCGATGGCGCTGGATGAATTGGAGGGCAAGCTGCTGGCGGGACTGCTGGCCCCCTACGGCGACGAACCCACCCCTACCCAGGAGCAGATCGCCAAAGCGCTTGCCGCGCAGAAGATCACGCAGCTTCGTAGAATGGTCGACGCCGAGACCAAGCGGCGCACCGCCGAGCAGCTGGGCCGCGATCACGTCCAGATGTACGGCATCCCACAGCTTTCCGAGAACGTCGAGTTCCTGCGCGCGTCCGGCGAACAGTTGCGCCAGATGCGAAAGGTAGTGGCGCCGCTGGCCCGCACCCTGGCGACCCGGCTGGCGGCCCGCCGGCGCCGCACCCGCGCCGGGTCGATCGATCTGCGCAAGACGCTGCGCAAGTCGATGTCCACCGGCGGTGTGCCGATCGACTTGGTGCTGGCCAAACCACGCCCGGCGCGGCCGGAATTGGTCGTGCTGTGCGACGTGTCCGGTTCGGTCGCCGGGTTCAGCCACTTCACGCTGCTGCTGGTACATGCTCTGCGCCAACAGTTCTCGCGTGTTCGTGTCTTCGCCTTCATCGACACCACCGACGAGGTGACGCACATGTTCGGGCCGGAAGCCGATCTGGCGGTGGCGATTCAACGGATCACCCGGGAGGCCGGTGTGTACAGCCGAGACGGGCACTCTGACTACGGGAATGCGTTCGTCTCGTTCATGCAGGCTCACCCGAATGTGCTGTCGCCGCGCAGCTCGCTGTTGGTGCTCGGGGACGGGCGCACCAACTATCGTGATCCGGCCCTCGACGTGCTGGCCGATATGGTGACCGCCAGCCGGCATGCGCACTGGCTGAATCCCGAGCCCAAACATCTGTGGGGCAGCGGAGACTCGGCGGTGCCGCGCTACCAAGACGTGATCGCGATGCACGAATGCCGGTCCGCCAAGCAGCTGGCCTCGGTGATCGACGCGCTGCTGCCCGTCTGACACCCGTTCGGCGCCGCGCTTAACCCGTCTTGCCGTACACCAGCCAGCGCATCTCGATCGGGCACTTCTCCCGCTCGATGGTGAACACGTCGAGGCCGCTCACCCAGTCCGCGTACCAGCTCGTCGGTGGCCACGCGCCCGGGGGCAAATGCTCTTGCTCGTAGTCGTAGACGGAGTCGTCGGCTACCAGCTCGAGGGGTAATTGCGCTGCTGCGGTTGACATCTCGTCCCACGTGAAGATGCTCGTGTACATCTGCTGCCCGAACTCACGCGTGGCCTGATCGAGTGTGTAGCCTCCACGCGGCAGGAAGGTGTTGAACACCAACCGACCCCCTGGCGCCAGACATTGGGCAGCAAGCTCGAACAGGCTGCGCAACTGCTGCGTCGTCCGGAAATCAGACACCACCTCGGAAAGCAGAATCAGCTGATAGTCGTGTCGTAGGTCGTCGTTGGCCGTAAAGACGTCACGGTTCATGACGCACACGTCCAGGGATTCTCGTTGGGCGTCAGAGCGAATCATCGAGGCGAACGTCGGGGTCATCTCCACCACGTCGACCGGGTGTCCACGTCGCGCCAAGGCGAGCGCGTTGCGCCCGGTTCCAGACCCGATATCGAGTATCCGATAGGTCCTGGGATCGGCTGCCTCGTTCGCCAGCGCCCACACCCGAGCGTCGGGTTCCGTGCCGAACAACGGCGCCTGGCGGGTGCTGATCCACTCCTCGTAGGCGGCCTCCACCGTCCACCATCTCGGGTTCACTTCGTAGTGCAAGCTCGCGCCGACGGCCGCGTTGTACGTGATCACGATGGTCGAACGCGGGGAAGCCGAGTAGGCCGTTGCCAACTGGCCCTCGAGCACCGACCTGAGATGAGCGAGTTCGTCGTCGGAGAACTCCCTGCCCACGCCCGCGAAAATGCCGGAACACACCCTCACGTACTCGTCGATCAAGCCCGGCACGGCCGGCAGCGAGATCTCGCCCTTGACCGCCGATCGGCGGAAGAACCGTTGGTTCATCGAGTCCTTGAACTGAGTTGGATCGTCGAGCGGTGAAGTGTCCACAGACCTCTTCTACACAATTGATGCGGTCTGCGGGCGCAAGCTGGGAAATCGGCCCGGATCGGACGCTCAAGTAAGCTGGCAAACCGTGCAAAAACACCGCCGCAGGCTGGGAGTGATGGGTGGGACGTTCGACCCCATCCATTACGGCCACCTGGTCGCCGCCAGCGAGGTGGCCCACCTGTTCGAGCTGGACCAGGTGGTGTTTGTGCCCAGCGGCCAGCCCTGGCAGAAAGAGCGGCACGTCTCCGCCGCCGAGGACCGGTACCTGATGACGGTGATCGCCACCGCGTCCAATCCCCGCTTCTCGGTGAGCCGGGTCGACATCGACCGCGCCGGCCCCACCTACACCCGTGACACACTGCGAGATCTGCACGCCCTGAACCCGGACTCCGAGCTGTACTTCATCACCGGCGCCGATGCGCTGGGTTCCATTCTGTCGTGGCAAGGCTGGGCAGAGCTGTTCGACTTGGCACGGTTCATCGGGGTCAGCCGGCCCGGCTACGAGCTGCGCCACGAGCACATCACCGGCGTGCTGGGTGATCTGGCCGAGGGCGCGCTGACCCTGGTCGAGATCCCGGCCCTGGCCATCTCGTCGACAGACTGCCGCCGGCGCGCCGAACAGCGCCGGCCCCTGTGGTACTTGATGCCCGACGGCGTCGTCCAATACGTCTCGAAACGCCGGCTCTACCGCGGAGGAGGCGCCCGCCACACCGCACCGCGCCTAGCCGCCGGGAACAACTCATGACCGCGACTCAGGAAGCCATCGACATGGCGACGGTGGCGGCGGCCGCGGCCGCCGCCAAGCTCGCCAACGACGTCGTCGTCATTGACGTCTCCGAGCAGCTGGTCATCACGGACTGCTTCGTCATCGCCTCGGCGTCCAACGAGCGGCAGGTCAACGCCATCGTCGACGAGGTCGAGGAGAAAATGCGCAAGGCGGGCCACAAGCCGGCACGCCGCGAGGGCACCCGGGAAGGCCGCTGGACCCTGCTGGATTACCGCGACATCGTCGTGCACATCCAGCATCAGGACGATCGCGACTTCTACGCCCTGGACCGGCTGTGGGGCGACTGCCCGGTGGTGTCGGTGGACTTGGACTCGGAAGACTCGGCGAGCGCGCAATGAGGATCCGTCGTCTGGTGATGCTGCGCCATGGGCAAACCGACTTCAACGCGGGTAGCCGGATGCAGGGGCAACTGGACTCCGCGCTCACCGAACTGGGCCGCACCCAGGCGGTCGCCGCGGCCGAAGTGCTGGGCAAGCTGCAGCCGTTGCTGATCGTTTCGTCGGACCTGCATCGCGCCTACGACACCGCGGTCACGCTCGGGGAGCGGACGGGGCTGTCGGTCCGGGTGGACCCCCGGCTGCGCGAGACCCATTTGGGCGACTGGCAGGGGTTGACTCATACCCAGGTCGACGCGCAGGCGCCGGGCGCGCGGCTGGTCTGGCGCGACGACGCCAGGTGGGCACCGCATGGCGGGGAAAGCAGGGTCGACGTCGCTGCCCGAAGCGTGCCGGTGGTCGCCGAGCTGGTGTCCGGCGAGACCGAGTGGGGTGACCCCGACGGGCCGGACCGACCGGTGGTGCTGGTGGCACACGGAGGTTTGATCGCCGCCTTGTCCGCCGCGCTGCTCAAGCTGCCGGTCGACAACTGGCCGATTCTGGGCGGCATGGGCAATGCCAGTTGGGTGCAGCTGAGTGGGCATGCCGGCGACTCGGATGTCGAGTTCGACAGCATCCGCTGGCGCCTGGACGTGTGGAACGCTTCTGCTCAGGTCGCCAACGATGTCCTCTGAAACGCGGCCGACTCTGCTGGTCTTCGCCGACTCGCTGTCCTATTACGGGCCGACCGGCGGCCTGCCCGCCGACGATCCACGCATCTGGCCCAATATCGTTGCCTTGCAACTAGGTTGGGATTTGGAGCTGATCGGGCGCATCGGCTGGACCTGCCGCGACATCTGGTGGGCGGCAACCCAGGATCCACGGGCCTGGGCGGCGCTGCCCAGGGCGGGCGCGGTGATCTTCGCGACCTGCGGGATGGACTCGCTGCCGTCGGTGTTGCCGACCGCGTTGCGTGAGCTGATCCGCTATGTGCGGCCGCCCTGGCTGCGGCGCTGGGCGCGCGACGGTTATGCGTGGGTGCAGCCCCGGTTGTCGCCGGTGGCCAGGCCGGCGTTACCGCCGCACCTGACCGCCGATTATCTTGAACAGACCCGTGCTGCAATCGATTTCAACCGTCCGGGCATTCCGATCGTGGCGTCGCTTCCGTCGGTGCACATCGCGCCGACGTACGGCCACGCGCACCGCGGCCGCGCGGGGACGGTGGCGGCGATCACGGAATGGGCTCAGCGCCATGATGTTCCGCTGGTGGATCTCAAAGCCGCTGTCGGCGAACAGGTTATGAGCGGACGCGGCAATCCCGACGGGATCCATTGGAATTTCGAGGCACACCAGGCGGTCGCGGAACTGATGCTCAAGGCGCTGGCCGAAGCCTTGCAGACTCTAAAGTGCCGAGCGAGAAATCACGCGGGTAGGGACATGTCTGTCGTGGTGGTGACCGATGCGGCCGCGCGCCTGCCTGCCGACTTGCTCGACAAGTGGGCGATACGCGTTGTCCCGCTGCACATCTTGCTCGACGGGGTCGATCTGCGCGACGGCGTGGACGAGATCCCCGATGACCTTTACAAGCGCCACGCCACCACCGCGGCGGCGACCCCTGCCGAACTGGCCAACGCCTACCAGCAGGCGCTGAGCGACAGCGGTGGCGACGGCGTGGTAGCAGTGCATATTTCGTCGGCGTTGTCGGGGACCTACGGCGCCGCCGAACGCACGGCCGCCGACCTCGACCCCGCGATCCGGGTTGTCGACTCCAGGTCAGCCGCGATGGGCACCGGTTTTGTCGCACTGGCCGCCGCGCGCGCCGCGGCTGGCGGCGCCGACCTGGATGCCGTCGCGGGCGCCGCGCGTTCGGCGGTGGGCCGTAGTCACTCGTTCATCGTGGTGCACCGATTGGACAATCTGCGCCGCAGCGGCCGCATCGGCGGCCCCCAAGCGTGGCTGGGCACCGCGCTGGCGCTCAAGCCGCTGTTGCGTATCGACGACGGCAAACTTGTTTTGGCCCAACGGGTTCGCACGGTCAGTCACGCGACGGCCACCATGATCGATCGGGTTTGCGAGGTGGTCGGCGAAGGGGCCGCCGCTGTGGCGGTACACCACGTCACCAACCCCGACGGCGCAAAGGAGGTGGCCGCCACTCTGGCGCAGCGGCTGCCCGCATGCGAGCCGGCGATCATTACGCCGTTGGGGCCCGTGCTGGCGCTGCACGTCGGCGCCGGAGCCGTTGCGGTGTGTCTGGAATTACCTGAGGCGTAACCGAATCACGCTCGACGTGCGTTATCACCGCGGGGATGGACGATTTGCGGCCACCAGAACCAACGGCCCAACAGCGTGGCGATCGACGGCATCAGTAGCGTGCGCACGATCAGTGTGTCGAGCAGCAGGCCGATACAGACGGTGGATCCGAACTGGCCGAGAACCGTCAACTCGCTGCCCAACATGGACGCCATGGTGAAGGCGAACACCAGACCCGCGGCCGTCACCACCCCGCCGGTGCCGGCCATCGACCGGATGATGCCTGTCTTGAGGCCGGCGTGGATCTCTTCCCTGAACCGGGAGACCAACAGCAGGTTGTAGTCGGATCCGACGGCCAACAGGATGATGACCGACAGCGCCATCACGATCCAGTGGATCCTGAAGCCGAACAAGTTCTGCCAGATCAGCACGGACAGGCCGAAGGACGCGGCGATCGAGCTGGCCGCGGTGCCGACGATCACCAGTGCGGCGACCGCGCTTCGGGTGAGCAGCAGCATGATCATGAAGATCAGCGTCAACGACGCGACCACCGCGATCATCAGGTCGTATTTAGCGCCGTCGTGCATGTCCTTGAAGGTCGCCGCGGTTCCGCCGAGATAGACCTTGGCGTCCGACAGCGAGGACTGCTTCAGTCCCTCCTGCGCAGCCGTCCGCTCGGCATCGACCCGCGAGATGCCCTCCGGCGTCATCGGATCGCCCTGGTGGGTGATGAAGAAGCGCGCCGACTTGCCGTCCGGCGACAGGAACATTCGCAGTCCCGTTTGGAAATCGGGGTTCTGGAATGCCTCCGGGGGTAAGTAGAACATGTCGTCGTTCTGCGACTGGTCGAAACTTTGCCCCATCACGATCGCGGTATTGCTCATGGCCTCCATCTGGTTGATCATCGCCGAGAACGTCTGATACAGCGTCAGCGTGATGGCCTTGGTGGCCTTCTGCGAAGCGATCAGCGCGGGGAACAGCGACATCAGCTCGTGCGTGGCCGCGGCGGTGTGCTGGATGTCAGCCGTGAGCTCGTGGAACTTCTCGGCAAGCTGGTCGAAACCGTCGATTGAGTCGAATATGGACCGTAACGAGAAGCAGATGGGGATGTCGTAGCAGTGCTTTTCCCAGTAGAAGTAGGACCTGATCGGCCGCCACATGTCTTCGAAATCCGCAAAGTGATTTCGTAATTCATCGGTGATCTGCGATGTTTCCGCTGTGGTCTTCGCGCTGTCGTCAGCAGCCTTGGAAAGATCTTGCGTCACCGCGTACTGGCGTTCCGTGATGTCGATGTTGACCTGCAGTTGGTCGGCCAACTTGAGGATGTCGGCTATGCGGTCTTTGAGGAAGGCCATGTTCTGCATGGTCGTCTGGCTCTGCATGCTGTTCTGAAACGGTATGGAGCTGTGTTGGATTGGGATGCCCAACGGCCGGGTGATGTCCTGGATCATGGCGATACCGACCACGCGAATGACATTCTTGGCGACTTTGTCCAAGACGAGCATGTCAGCCGTGTTGCGCATGTCATGGTCGGCCTCGATCATCAGCATGTCCGGGTTCATCCGGGCCTGCGAGAAATGCCGGTCGGCGGCGGCTTGCCCCTGGTTCGACGGGGCACTGGTGGGTAGGTAGTAACGGTCGTTGTAGCTCGTCTTATAGCTCGGCAGGGTGACCATGCCGACCAGGACGACCGCGGCGCTCACCGCCAGAATCGGTGCGGGCCAGCGCACCACCGCGGTGCCGACCCGTCCCCATAGGCGACCCCTCTTGGCCGCCACTTTGGATTCGAAACGGCCGAACTTACTGCCCAAAAAGACGATGGCGGGACCGAGCGTGAGCCCGGCCAGCACGACGACCAACATGCCGATGGCCACCGGCGCGCCCATCGTGTTGAACCAGGGCAGCCGCGCGAAGCTCAGGCAGTAGGTCGCACCGGCGATGGTCAGGCCGGACCCCAGCACCACCGGGGTCACTCCGCGAAACGTCGTGTAGTACGCCGTTTCTGGATCCTCACCGGAGCGCCGCGCCTCTTGATATCGGCCGACGAGGAAGATCCCGTAGTCCGTGCCGGCCGCGATCGCCAGCATGGTGAGGATGTTCGCAGCGAATGTGGTGAGCCCGAATGCGTTGTTATAGGCCAGAACCGCGACCACTCCGCGTGCGCACAGCAACGAAACAAAGGTCATGAACAACTGGATCAACGTAGTGGCAATTGAGCGGTAGACCAGAAGCAGCATGATCGCGATCGCGCCGAGAGTGAACAGCGTGATCTTGGCCAGGCTGGCGTTCCCGATGACGTGCATGTCGTCGCTGAGCGCGGCCGGGCCGGTGACATAGACCTTCAGCCCGGAGGGCGGCGGATTCTTGTCGATGACCTTGCGGACCGCCTCGACCGAGTTGTTGGCCTGGGTGGTGCCCTGGTTGCCGGCGAGGTTCAACATGACGTAGGCGCCCTTGCCGTCGGCGCTCTGGGCGCCCGCCGCGGTCAATCGGTCACCCCAGAAGTCCTGGATGTGCTGGATGTGGTTGTGATCCTGCTGCAGTTGGCGAATCAGGTTGTCGTAGTAGTGATGCGCGTCAGTACCCAGGGGTCCCTGACTCTCCAGCACGATCATGATGGTGCTGTTGGAATCGAATTCCTTGAAATTGTGCCCCAGTCGCATCATCGCCTTCATCGACGGGGCGTCCAGCGGGGCCATCGGCGCCGAATGTGCCTCGCCGACGACCTCCAGCGTGGGGACGGCGATGTTGACGAGCGCCGTGATGACAACCCAGCCCAGAATGATCGGCACCGCGAACAGGCGGATCATGTGCGGAATGAAGGGGCGGTGCGGGCGCTTGGTGCTCTCGTTTGCGTCTTTGACGTCTTGGGCCTTGATCGGGCCCGTAGGAGGGTCAGTCGCGTCGGCCGCCTCGTTCGTGCGATTCTCCAGGTCGCTCATGCGGACTTCACCAGGCAGAAGGTTTGCGGGTTGTGGCCGTCGGACTTCCGCTCTTCACGGACCACGCCGTCCACGGTGATGCGGCAGCCGATCTGACTGCCGTCACCTTGCACCATGATGTTGGCGCTCACCGAGGGCAGCGTCGTGGAGACGGTGTACGACCAGGGCAGTGCGGCGGCGTTGACTTGGTTGGTGTTGGCGTCGGCGTCCCAGTAGTTGATGTTCGCGGTGCTTCCGGGCGAGCCGAAGACCTCATAGCGGACGACTTTCGGGTTGAACTGCACGATCTTGATCCCTCCGCCGGCATTCGCGTTGAGGTCCTCCGAGCCGAAGATCTTGTGGATCCGGGACACGATCAATGCCGAGACGGCGAGCACAACCACCAGGACCAGGGGTATCCAAGCTCGCTTGATTAAGCCGGTAATGCGACCCACCTTCATTCACCGCCCTTCGCGCACCGATCCTGGGTTGCAACGCGCCACCGCAAAGCTTGCTTCCTGCGTCATCGCCCGGGTCGACGGAACGGAACCTTTGTTCGGCTAAGTATCTTAGACCTTAGAGGACGCAAGCGTTCCTCCCGGGTGCTCTCGATGTGGTGAACCGCACACGTCAGCGCGCCATCCGGCCGGTTACCGGCGGCAGGT
Source organism: uncultured Actinomycetota bacterium (assembly GCA_963708995.1). GTDB lineage: Bacteria > Actinomycetota > Actinomycetes > Mycobacteriales > Mycobacteriaceae > Mycobacterium. Next base: position 63,628 of record CAVPUR010000011.1, on the reverse strand, counting down.
CGGCGAGCGTCACGATCCCTGGTTCGGCGCCCACCACCGCCGGGACCGCGTTGGTGACCGGCATCGCGGTGTAGATCATGCCCAGGCCCATGAAGCCGGGCTCCGTCCAATCCTTCGGCGGCAGGCAGTGCAGCACGGTGCGCATGTTGGGCAGCCCGAAGACCTGGATGACGTGACCGTGCTCGAGCGGTTTGGGTGGGGCCACGTGACTGCCCATGGTCCAGTTGAACCCGACGCTGACGACGTTGCGATCACCCACCCAGCCGCGGTGGTAGCCGTAGACGCCGCCGATGGTGCCGGCCGGGATGGTCATGAAACCCAGGTCGGAGTCGCCGGTGGCCGCGGTGAAGGTGACGTCGAAGGTCATCTTGTCCAGCTTCGCCCCGATCGCATCGGCCATCATCGCGGCTGACTCCGCGAAGACCTCACTTTCCCGGCGCACGCTCTCGGCCAGTCCCGGGGTGTCGGGGTGTTGCGAAAACCCCATCGCCGTTTGGGTTTCCGCCGATTCGTAGGTCGAGCAGTCGACCGACTCGGTGATCCGGATCTCGTCGACCCGCTCGCAGGACGCGCTCAGCACCATGCCGACCATGTTCGTCATCCCGGGATGTGCGCCGCTGCCGAAGATCGTCGAGCTGCCGCGCTTGCACGCGTCCTCGATGCGTTGCCGGTCCTGCGGGGTCTGCTTGCCGCCGGTGATCCAGGCCGCGCTGGAACACACATTGACGCCCGATTCCAGCAGGCGGACCAATTCGTCGATGTTGGGCCACAACGGGTTGTAACAACACGCATCGGGTTGTAGCGCAAGCAGCGCGTCGATGTCGTTGGTCGCGTGCACACCCGTCGGCTCCGGCCAGCCGGATAGGTCGGCGGCGTCGACGCCGACCTTGTCCGCGCCGTGCGCGTACACCCCGACCAGCTCCATGTCGGGCCGGCCGATGATGGCGTGCAACGATCGTCGCCCGATGTTGCCGGTCGTCCACTGGATCACCCGCAGCGGGCGGTCGGTGCTGGCTGTGCTCATCGGGGGCTCCTTTGCCGGTGCGATTGGACTCATTATGTGCAACCAGGCCCAGGTGCACGCGAGCCGGGCGTCCCAATATTCGAAAGCGATCGGCAATTCGCTTGACGCTGCTACTTCAGGCGTCCAACCGAGTGAATTGGTCCAGGCGGTACTGCTCGACACATTCGGCGCGCCGGATCTTGCCGCTCGTCGTGGTGGGGATCGATCCGGGCGATACCAGAACGAGGTCCTCAACGGTCAGGCCGTGGGCATTGGATATCGCCGAGGTGACGTCGCTTTTGACCCCGCTGAGCCACCGCATCGCCTCCTCGGTGGAATCGCCGCGCTTCTTGAGCTCGATGACGGTGACGAGTTTCTCCGTGCTGTTCACCGGAACCGATATCGCCGCGACCCGACCGCCGGTGATCCCCTGGACCGTGGTCTCGATGTCCTCGGGATAGTGATTACTCCCTCGGATGATCAGCAGATCCTTGATGCGACCGACGATGAACAGCTCATCCTCGTAGATGAAACCCAGGTCGCCGGTTCTCAGCCAAGGCCCGTCGGGCGTGCCCTGGGAAGGGGTGACGAGTGTTGCGCCGAAGCAGCGCTGCTCCTCGGGCGGTTTGCGCCAGTAGCCGTCGGCGACATTGGGGCCATGTACCCAGATCTCGCCGACTAAGCCGTGCGGGCACTCGCGGTTGGTGTCGGAGTCGACGATCCGCAGCGTGGGCGATTGCGGCACTTTGTATTTGACCAGCTCTGTGCCAGTCCCTGCCGAAGACCGCTGAACTCGGCCCGCGGCCAGCTCCACGAGATCGAAGCGAGCCGCCTCCGCTGATTCGTTCCAGGTGCCGGTCGCCACGAAGACGGTTGCCTCCGCCAACCCATAGGACGGACGCACCATAGTGTCGCGGAAATTGAAGTGAGCGAACCGATCAACGAAGCGTCTCAAGGAGGCCGGCTCGACACGTTCGGCACCGTTGATGATGCCTAGCACCCCCCCGAGGTCGAGCCCGGCCAGGTCGCTGTCGGTTGTCTTGCGCGCGGCCAAGTCAAAGGCGAAATTTGGCGCGGCTGAAAATGTGTGCGGAGTTGCGGCCAGGGATCGCATCCATCTGGCTGGCCTTTCCAGAAACGCAATCGGACTGCTCAGCTCGACACGATGGCCGCTCAGGATTGGTGCGCAGACTCCCAGCACCAAACCCATGTCATGGTAAAAAGGCAACCACGACACAAACGTGGTACTCGCTCGAACCTTGACGGGGGTGTCCGCGAAGTAGCCGCGCATCAGCTGCTCGAAATTCATCTGAAGGTTCTGGTGCGAGATCTTGACCCCGGTCGGCAGTCGGGTCGAACCAGAGCTGTACTGCAAATACGCGACGTTGGGCAAATCAGCCGTCCGAACCTGTGGCGCGCCATCGGCGTCCAGATTGAACGAATCGATTTCGAGGATCTTCGGAACAGTGTCGAGGTGTGCTTGGTCAACGTATTTGGCGATGTCTTCCGCGGCCGCTGACGTAGTGAGAACGACTGCGGGCGACGTATCGGCAAGCACCGCGTTCACCCGGTCGTCACTCGAGCCGCGGTGCGGCAACGGCAGCGGAACCGCGATCAGCCCAGCCTGCAGGGATCCCAGGAAAGCCAGAACGTAATCGAGGCTCTGGGGAGCCAGGATGACTGCTCGGTCTCCGACCGACCCATGCCGGCTGAGCTCGCGTGCCACATTTAATGTTCGGCGGGATAATTGCGACCACGTGAGACTTTCGGAAACGCCCGCCCAGTCGTCGACGTAATCGGTAAAAGTGAACGCTACGTCATCAGGCCGCAGGCTGGCGCGTCCATGCAGCATCGAGAGAATGGATGACTGAGGCGTGTTGGTCACATTACGTCCGTACTAGCTCTTTGAATATCTTTGAATCCGTTGGCTCGGAGTCGATTGTCAGTTTGCGGGGTGCGAAAACGCGGCCCCGACACTGTTAAGCATTTGCGAAATGGGATCGCCGCCGCCGAAAGTCGCCTCGTTGGCCGGCGTGGTGATAGCCAAGGGGTCGAAGCCGTGCACCGGGTCCACTTGGATCGGAGCGGTCGACGGGTCGTCGTTTCGCGCATAGCCCGCATTCACCCGGGGCTCCAAGATCGCGTCGAGCTTATTCAGCGTGTCCTCCGGGATCCCGATGTACGTCAACGGCATCACGAGCGGAAGGTGTTTTTCGGGGATCAAATACGTCGTCGTTGTCGCACCCTTGGAGTTGACCGTGGTTCTGATGTTCTGCGGCGGCACCTGGCTCGGGCTGGTGAATGCCACCGCGGTGTGACCGGTGGCGAGGCCCATGAGCGCGTTACCGAAGGCGAACAGGTTATCCGGCCGGTCGGGGAAGTCGGCGATCGAGTCGTAGGCGGAGACGAAAACCCTGGTGTCGTATTGGCTTTCGACCGGAGGTGGTATGCGGTAGTCGAGTATTGGAGCCACGCCGCCCACCGGGAACATGGCGGTCAGGAAACTCTGACCCCAGGGGGTACGCGCAATGGGGTCGCCAAATGTGGCGAAGCTCAGCTGGTCTCGCGGTGGTGCCGTGGGATCGTTCGCGAGCCGTGCCTGCTCGGCATCCAGCGCGAGGCAACCCTCGGATAGGCCGATCGCGACACCGCGACCACCCTTGCGGATCGCCGCATCGAGGTTGTCCGCTCCCTCTTCGATCGACTCGCCGACGCTGGGACCGTCGAAACCCGCGCCCGGGAGGGTTTCATCGAGCTGGCCGATGCCTGGGAAGAGTCGTTCCAGCGTGTGGCCCTGAACCTGCCCTGCCGGGTAGGGAATGTTCAGTCGCTGCAGGCCCGGGAACCACTCAGCGCCTTCGCGGCGGATGTACTCGTCATAGGGAATACCCAGAACGTGAGCGCCGCCGAGCGCGTACGCCGTTCCGTCGGTTGACAGCCCTGGACCCGGCGTCCCGGGGGCCGGCGTGTCGTCGGCTGACACCGTCCCGATGCCGAAACATCCTGTGGCGCTGACAGTTACCAGCGTCGTAACTCCTGCGAGTAGTTTCTTCATTCCTACTCCTGACCGCTCGGCTTCTCTAGTTTCACATACATCATGTGCGCGCGCTAACCCGGTTGCGGCTCATCCGGGACGGCCACCAGTTCGCCCGCCCGACCAGCGCAGCGACGGCGGGAACCGTGATGGTGCGTACCAAGAAGGTATCCAACAGAATTCCCACACCGATCACGAAACCGCCTTGGATCACGGTGCCGACGCTGGAAAACAAGAGACCGCACATCGAGGCGGCGAAGATCAGACCCGCCGCGGTGATCACACCGCCCGTCGAACTCAGGGTGCGAATGATGCCGTAACGCATGCTGTGCGGAGACTCGTCACGCATGCGCGAAACGAGCAGCATGTTGTAGTCGGCTCCCACCGCGACCAGCACCACGAATGCCAGCGGGGGGACGCTCCAATGTAATTGCTGGCCGAGTATGACTTGAAAAAACAGCACGCCGATACCCACTGCCGACAAATACGAAATGACCACGGAAGCAACCAGATACAGCGGCGCGACAATCGCGCGTAGCAGCGCGATCAAGGTCAGTAGCACGACGACGAGTGTTACCGCGATGATGAACCGGATGTCGTGTTGGTAGTAGTCGCGCGTGTCTTTCAGGCTAACGGTGTATCCCGCCATCGATATCGAGGCGTCCGACAATGCCGTATTCGGTTGGGCTCCCCGAGCGGTCGCAGTGATCGCGTTGACCTGATCCATGGCTTCGGCGCTGAACGGATTGAGTTTGGTTTGAACCAAGTACCGCACCGAGTGCCCGTCGGGCGAAATGAATACCTTGGCGGCCTTCTGGAACTCCTCTAAATGCAGCAGCTGGGACGGGATATTGAACCCGGCCATTGCCGGTTGAGACGCGTCGTGTTTCAGCGACAGCAGAAACGCCGCTGACTCACTGAGCCCGGCCCCTAGCTGTTTGACTTGCTCGACGAGTTGAGCCACCGCGTCGGCCACCTGCCGGCTCCCACCGGCGAATCGGCCGGCGCGATCCTGGAGGCCGTCCAGGTTCGCCTGCAGGCCACCGGGTTTGTCCATCCCCATGGAATGCATCACCTTGGCGACGTTTGCGAATGCAGCGCGCAGTCGGACTATCGATGCGTTCAGGGTCTGTCTGTCGGGGAAGGTCTGCAGCTGTCGAATCAGATCGTTGATCGCGTCGAGGTCCCCTTGATCGCGCGCACCGACCAGTCGCTGAAACTGCCCGCGGGTAGCGCTGCAGGACTCATCGGCATCGCAGACCGGATTGCCTTGCAGCGCCGCCAGCACCGGGCCGATCCAGCCGAACATGTCCTTGACGGCCGAAAAATTCCAGCCCATGGAATTGCCGAGCGAGTTTACGTGGTCGACGAGCTTGGCGGCGATGTCGACCTCGGTGACCAGCGTGTCGCCACCGTACTGGGTCTTCATCGATGAGAAGGCGTCGATCAAGCCCTGGATGCTGGTGGCGAGCAGGCCGACTTGGCCGCGCACGTCGCCGAGGTTGTCGGCCAGCTTGCCGGCCCCTTCGGCCAGCCGGTTGAGGTCACCGGTGTGGTCGTTGATCAGGGTGGACCCGTTGGCCAGAATGGTGCCGACCGCGCCGGCCTGATAGGTGGCTCTGAATTGCTCTGGCACGTTTCCGGTGGGACGAGTGATGCCGCTGACGACGGCGATATTGGGCAATTGGCTGACTCGGTCCGCCATCTGCTCCAAATCTGCCAGGGCGTGCGGCGTGCGAAGGTCATGCGGCGATTGGATGAGGATGTACTCCGGAATGGACTGATTCACCGGGAAATGGCGATCCAGCGCGGCATATCCGATTGAGCTCGGAGCGGATGACCGCAGGGCCTTGCGATCGTCGTAGTTATAGCGCACCAAGCCGGCACAGCTGGCCAGGATGATCAACACGAGCACACTGGCAATCAGATGTGCCCTCGGCCTGCGCACAATGCGGATGCCGGAACGCCGCCAGAACCGGGCGGTCAGTTCGCGCCGTGGCTTGATCCAGCCGCGTGGCCCGGCGAGCACCAGAATTGCCGGCAGCAAAGTCACTGCGGCGAGGAATGCCACGCCGATCCCAATGGCCGAGGACACTCCGACCGTTTTGAAAACGCCCATTCGGGAGAAGCTGATGAGGAGAAAAGTGATCCCCACGGTGGTGGCGGACGCCGTGATCACTTTCCCGATCGAGGTCATTGCCTGCTTGACCGCCTGATCGAAATCCGCACCTGATCGCAGATAGTCGTGATAGCGGCTGATGAGAAAGACTGCGTAATCCGTTCCGGCACCGGCCATGATTGCGCTCAGAAATACGATGGACTGGTTCGAGACGCCCGAGCCGGTCACCTGTGAGTAGCCCGCCACCACCGCCTGTGCGATCACCAGGGACAACCCGATCGAAATCAACGGCAGCAGCATGGTGACCGCGCTGCGGTAGACCACCAGCAGGACGATGAGCACCAGAACGGCGATCGCCAGTTCGATCGGAAGCCGATCTCGTTCGCCCGCGACCGTGAGGTCGGCGACGGTTGCTGCGGGTCCGGTGAGGTTTGCCGTCAGGGGCGTTCCGGCGACAGCTTGTTTGACGATGTCGCTGATGTGGTTGAAAGCGGCGTAAGTACGTGGAGTGCCCAACTCGCCCGCAACGCCGACCGGCAGCACCCAAGCTTTGTTGTCCTTGCTGGTCACGGCCGAACGCAGCGGTGGCGTGCTAACGAAATCCTGCAACATCAAGACATCTCGCGTGTCCCTGCGCAGGGCGTCCACGAGTTTGCTGTACACGGCTTCGTCTGCGGGGCCAAGCCCCTTGTCGTCGGTCAGGACCACCAAAAGGAGGTTTTCCGAACCCGATTCGTGAAATGCCTCGGTCATCTTTCGCGCGGTGACGCTCGACGGTGCATCGCTGGGCAAGATAGCGAGTGGATGCTTCTGGGCCATCTCGCCCAGCGACGGGAATGTCACTGGAAGGGCGACCGCGATCGCAACCCACAGCCCTATTACTACCCAGGGCCACCGCACCACAAAATCGGCTAGCCGTCGCATATCGCCCTCACCCATACTCGCCCAGGCCCTGTCATACCGCCCAATTTCGCGCTCCCAGCCAGCTGAGAGCCATCGAATTGCACGGCGCTACGCAACGCGTCCCCAATGCCCGCTGTCGGCGACCCGCCCGCACACGGACCTCATCGCTTCCACATAGCGGACAACTGATTTCTGGGCGACCGGATTGTCGGGAAACATGATCGCCATTGCCGTGCCCTCTCCGTACCGAAACACATAGATGGTCAGCTGATACGAATACCGGCCGTCCGAGTAGATTCCTATGTTGTCCGCGTAACCCAGGTCGGCTGCTGCAAGAACAGCATTGAGGGGAGCAGCGCCGCCATGGAAGAAGTTAGACACCGGAAAGTTTGGCTGCGGCCAGCTCAACCACGGCGCCAATTCCAATACGCGGTAATACGGCACCTTCGCCAAGTGCTGACCTGAATCGAAGGAAGCCTGCGCTGCCCACGCGGCATCGGCGAAAGAAGCAGCGGCTATTGGCACGGTGATCGGGACTAAGCCGGTAAACCAACCCTGCGTCATAAAATTATCCGAAGTTCTGCGTGTATCCCTGGGAGTTAGGCCGTAATAAGTGAGAGCACCCGTAAACTCATGCTCAACCAGGGCGATGCACGCGAACAAGCCGCCGATGAAGCGCGCGCCGACCGCTGTGCAGGCTGATTCGAACCGTTCCGTCTGTGCTGTGTCCATCAGGAATTCGGAGACCATGTCGCTGGCACTCGGCTCCGACGGGTCACCCAGTGGGAGTGGAAATTCAGGAAAGCCGCCATTGTTGTTCTCGGCGAAGTCAATCCACGCGCGCACCTGAGGCGAATCTATGGTTAACGTTGACGTGTACTGGCGCTCGCGGGCGCAGAAATCGTCAAAGCTGCCGGCATCGGGAAGCGCAAGGGGTTCACCACCTGCGCTCAACGCCGCGTACATTCCGTTGGCCTCAAGCATCGTCGTGCCAATCAACGTCGCGTCCCCGTGGACATGATCCATGGCGGCAAAGAAAGTGAAATTACTCTCGCTTTGAACAATCCCGAAGGTGAAGCAGCCCCACTCCAGCGGATTCGGTATGGCCACGACATGAGCGCGTATTCCGTCAGCCGTCATTTTGCCATGATCGATCGGCGCGAATTCAATATCAGCAGGATCGCTGACGGTATGCTTTCTGAGCTCTCCATTACCGGTGTGCTCGAACCGACTGTGGAATGTGTCGTGCCGACGCAGATATGCGTTGACGGCGTGATTCATGGCGGAAATATCGCACTGGCCGGGTACTTCGCAGGCAGCGATGATTTGCCGCGAAAAGCCCAGCCCCGCGGCTGTCCGTTCGTGATAGTTACGAAGATGTTGGCCCTGCATGTAGCTGACCGGCACAGAACTGGCTGGCGCTTGTCCAGCCTTTTCCTGAGCCGCGGCCGTCGGGTGCCAGGAGATGACTGATCCTGGGGTCGGGGTCCACTCACCGAGTGAGCCGATCGTAATTTTCCCGATGCGCAAAATTTTCTCCCCAGTGTTCACGGCTGCAGTTCGGCCGCGCTACTAGCGACCAAGATAACCCGTGCGGCCAGCACTGGCGCCGACCTGTGCGGATACGGGCTCCACTGCTGCTCACGGGCTCGGCGGGCGGTCGTCGCGTGACGCGGCACCGCGAAGCCCCCATACTTGTCATACTTGCCATTGGAGAATGGTTCGGCTGCGCAACCGGGCCGAGATGTAACATTCCCCACGGCGGTCGATGGAGGTAGTACACCGGGGGAGTTCCGCCAGGTCTGGTCTGGGGTGTGTGCACTGAGCGGCCTAGGACGTAGTTCTTAGCGACCACGGCCCGGGCGTCGCGCGGGCTGCAAGGCATCGAATCTCCGTCGGCCAAGGTAGAGAGGACAACCGCATGGCATCCGTCGAAGATCCGATGCAGGGGGCATCGGGTTTTGCGATAGTCGGCTACGCAGTGCGCCTTCCGGGTGCGGCCGATGCGGACGAATTCTGGCGGGTGCTGCGCGAAGGCCGGGATGCCGTATCGGAGGTGCCCCAGGACCGGTGGAATGCCGACGAATTCTTCGACCCAGATCCCGATGCGCCTGGCAAGATTGTGACCCGTCGGGCGGGTTTCGTCGATGACGTAACGGGTTTCGACGCACCGTTTTTCGGTATGTCGGCACGCGAAGTCAGCCGGCTGGACCCGCAGCATCGGATCTTGCTGGAGACGGCGTGGCGGGCGGTGGAGCATTCGGGCACCGCGCCAACGGCTTTGGCGAACACCAACACCGGTGTGTTCATCGGTTTGTCCACCCATGACTACCTGGGAATGGCATCCGACGAGCTGACTTACGCCGAGATCGAAGCCTACACGGCGATCGGGACGTCGTCGGCCGCAGCGGCGGGTCGGATCAGCTATCGGTTGGGGCTTCAGGGCCCGGCGGTCGCCGTCGACACGGCGTGCAGCTCGTCATTGGTGGCAATCCATCAGGCTTGCCAAGCGCTGCGCTTAGGGGAATGTGACCTCGCGCTGGCCGGCGGCGCGAATGTACTGCTCACCCCGGCGACCATGATCACCTTTTCCCAGGCGCACATGCTCGCGCCCGACGGCCGGTGCAAGACATTCGATGCGGCCGCGGACGGCTACGTGCGCGGCGAGGGTTGCGGCGTCATCGTCGTCAAGCGGCTCGAGGACGCGATCCGAGACGGCGACCGGATTCGGGCGGTGATCCGGGGCAGCGCGGTCAACCAGGACGGCGCATCGGGCGGCTTGACAGTGCCGAACGGCATTGCGCAGGAACGGGTTATCGCCCAGGCGCTGGAGCGCGCCGGCGTCGCCCCCAGCGACGTCGGATACCTGGAGGCACACGGTACCGGGACATCCCTGGGCGATCCGATCGAGGCCCAGGCCGCGGGCGCGGTGCTCGGAGTCGGGCGCGAGGCAAGCCGGCCGCTGTTGATCGGCTCGGTGAAGACGAACATCGGGCATCTGGAAGCCGCCGCGGGGATCGCCGGCGTGATCAAGGTAATCCTGTCGCTCGAGCACGAGACGTTGCCGAAACATTTGCACTTCCAAAACCCGTCGCCGCACATTCCCTGGGACAGCCTTGCGGTAGAGGTTGTGAAGGAGGCCACCCCTTGGGAACGCGATAGTCACCCACGTATTGCGGGAGTCAGCTCGTTCGGGTTCGCCGGGACCAACGCGCACGTCATCCTCGAGGAAGCACCTGCTGGAAGTCGGTGAGGTCGCCGTGACGCCGGGGCCAGTTGAGCAGCCCGCGGACAAGCGGTTCAGCATCCTTCCGCTATCGGCGCGTACGCCTGCCGCATTGGTGCAAATCGCCGATCAATATCGCAGCTGGTTGAGCGCGCACCCGGAGGCCAGCCTGGCGGACGTGTGTTTTACCGCCGGGGCGGGGCGAGCGCACTTGGAGCAGCGGGCTGCGTTGGTCATCAATTCGAGAGAACCAGCCGGTGAGTTGCTCGGGGCGCTCGCGGACGATCGCCCTGCACCCGGTTTGGTTCGCGGAGTATCCGACGACACGCCGAAAACGGCGTGGCTGTTCACCGGTCAAGGCAGCCAGTACCCGGGCATGGCCCGAGAGCTGTTCGACACCGAGCCGGTGTTCGCCGAGACACTGACACACTGCGCGGCAGTGGTCGCTGATGTTCTCGAAAAGCCTTTGCTGGATGTAATTTTCGATGCGGATGGACCGGATAGCGAAGAGACGCTCCGGCAGACCTCCTACGCGCAGCCCGCCTTGTTCGCGGTCGAGATGGGCCTGGCTCGTCTCTGGCAGTCGTGGGGCTTCGAACCCGACGTGGTGCTGGGGCACAGCGTCGGCCAATATTCGGCGGCCTGCGTCGCGGGCGTGTTCAGCCTCGAGGACGGCGCGCTGCTGATGGCCGAGCGCGGCCGCCTGTTCGGCAGTTTGCCCGCGGGCGGTCGGATGGTCGCGGTGTTCACCGTCGCCGAGCGCGTCGAGAGCCTCACCGACGAGTTCCCAAGCCTGTCCGTTGCCGCCTACAACGGCGCTAACACCGTACTGTCGGGACCCCGGAATGATCTGGACCAAGCGGTGGCCCGGCTGACGGCCGACGGTGTCCGATGCGACTGGCTAGACACCAGCCACGCGTTCCATTCGGCGCTGCTCGATCCGATCCTCGACGAGTTCGAGTCCTATGCGAACCGGTTCAATTTCAGCCCGCCACAGAGAATTTTGGTGTGCAACCGCACCGGCGCCACGCTCGGGACAAGCGCGAAACTCGATGGGGCCTATTGGCGTCGCCACGCGCGCCAACCGGTGGAATTCGCCAAGAGCGTGCGGACGCTGGCCGATCTGAGTTGCAAAGTGCTCCTGGAAATCGGCCCGCAACCGGTGCTCACCGCCGCGGCACTGCGGGCATGGCCCGACCCGTCCACCGCACCGCGCGCGATCGCGTCGTTGCGTCGTAACACCGCCGACCACCGCCAGATCACCGAAGCCCTCGCTGACGCGTACGTCCTCGGCCACCTGCCCGACTTCGGCTCTGTCATAGGACCGGCGCGAAAGCTTGATCTGCCCACCTACCCGTTCGAGCATCGCCAGTACTGGTTCACAGAGAAGCGGGTCCCGCCCACCCAACAGGCCTCGAAGCAGAACGCAGCCGTGCGCACCGACGCCGTCCGACTTCTCGAGGACGGCCAGATCGAGGAACTCGCTGCGTTACTCGACGGTACGAGCGACAATCAGCAGACCGTAGAAATGCTGACAAAGCTTGCCGCACAACACAACCAACAACGTACAACCCGGTCCATCGCGGATGATCGCTACGAGGTTCGCTGGGAGAAATCCGCCGCTGGGATCTCAGGGGTCTCAGAAGGCGGTGAGGGATCTGCCTGGCTCCTCATCGGCGATGATTCCGACGCGGTTCAGCCGTTGGCCGATGCGCTCACCGCGCATGGGTACCGGCATCAGATTCTCGGGTTGCCGGTGACCGACGCGGACGAGGAACGGCTCGAAGGCACGTTGCTTGCTGCGGCAGCCGACGAACCGCCGCTACGGATCGTGCACTTCGCGGCCCTAGACGCCGACACCGCACCATCGATGCGGTCGCTGTTGCGGATGCAACACCGAGTGCTGGGTGGAACCCGCCGACTCTTCCGCGCCGCCGTCGCCGCAGAACTGCGCAGATCGATCTGGGTGGTAACCCGTGGCGCACAACGAGTCACTGACACAGACTCCGTGTCACCGGATCAGAGTTGCCTCTGGGGATTCGCTCGCGCCGCGTCGCTGGAGCATCCGCAAGTGTGGGGCGGACTGGCAGACTTGTCAGAAGGCAGGGAAAACGAAGCCGACGAGTGGTCGCGGTTGATCAAGGTGGCGGCAGCACCGTCCGGCTCGGCCGGTATGGAAGACCAGATCGCGCTGCGTGGTCAAGACGCCTATGTTCCCCGGCTGGTTCGACGAATCGGGCGGCCGACCGCTACCCCGCTGGCATTGCGTGCCGACGCAACGTATCTGGTGACCGGGGGGCTGGGTTCGGTCGGACTGGAAATCGCCGGATACCTGGCCGCGCACGGCGCCCGGCATCTGATGCTGACCGGCCGACGCTCACCCAGCGATGCGGTGCAAGGGCGCATCGATGCGTTGCGCGAACAGCACGGCTGCGAATTCCGGGTTGTCGCGGCCGATGTCGCCAATGCGCACGAGGTCGAGCGCCTGTTATCCACTGTGCAGGCCGAACTGCCGCCGGTGGCCGGCATCGTCCATGCCGCCGGTGAGATCGGTACCACCCCGCTGCGCGATCTCGAGGACGCCGAAGTAGATCGAGTGTTCGCCGGGAAGGTCTGGGGTGCATGGCATTTGAGCGAAGCTGCTGCGGATCTGGAGCTGGACTTCTTCCTTAGCACCTCCTCGATCGCTTCGGTGTGGGGCGGATTCGGTCAGACCGCCTATGGCGCGGCCAACGCCTTCCTCGACGGGCTGGCCTGGCGGCTGCGCGAACAGGGAGTCTTGGGGATCAGCGTTAATTTCGGTCCCTGGTCGGCGGGCATGGCCGACGAGGAGGCTCGCGCGCGACTGGATCAGCGCGGGGTCCGGACGTTGTCGCCTGCCGATGCATTGGCGGGGATGGCTGACCTCATGTCTGCTTCTTCGGTACAAGGCACTGTGGCCCGTATCGACTGGGCCCGCTTCCTGCCGCTCTACCAGCAAGCGGGTCGGCGCTCGTTCTTGGCGGAGTTGGAGCGCGAAGTGCCTGATTTGGCGCCGACACTTACGCCGGCTGGGAAGACCCAGCTGGTCGAGCAGCTCACCCAGGCCCCGGTGCAGCGGCGTAAGAAACTTGTCGCCGATTATCTGCGCCAGGCAGTGGCGGAGGTGACGCGGGTCGATGCCGCGGAGATCCGCGAGGACGCCGGATTTTTCGATCTCGGCATGGATTCGCTGATGGCGGTCGAATTGCGCCGCCGCATGGAGCAAGCAGTGGGCCAGGAGTTGCCGGCGACTCTGGCGATGGACTACCCCCGTCTGTCCGAAGTGGGTGATTACCTACTGGGCGACGTGCTCGGGCTCAGCGAGCAAGCGGATGCCAAAGCCGGGTCCCCGCCGGCCGCGGTAGCGACGACACGCACCGATGAGCCGATTGCGATCGTCGCGGTGGCGTGCCGTTTTCCTGGCGCGCCCGATCCCGAGGCTTTCTGGGAGGTGTTGTCCGGCGGTGTCGATGCGATCCGGGAAGTGCCAGATGATCGATTCGACATCGACGAGTTTTACGACCCGGATCCAGAGACTCCAGGCAAGATCTACAGCCGCTTCGGTGGATTCCTCGACGGAATCGACGGATTCGATCCGGAATTCTTCGGTATTTCCCCGCGCGAGGCTGTGTGGATCGATCCGCAGCAGCGGCTGATGCTGGAAACTGCGTGGGAGGGCTTGGAACGCGCCGGGTATTCTCCAGGGGCGTTGCGCGGCAGCCGAAGCGGCATTTTCGTCGGGGTGGCCACCAACGAATATTCGCACCTGTTGTCTGCGGAATCGGTCGAGAAGATCGAGCCCCACTTCATCACAGGCAATGCGCTCAATGCCGTTTCGGGTCGGGTTGCCTTTGCGCTCGGGCTCGAAGGGCCGGCGGTTGCGGTCGATACCGCGTGCAGCTCGTCGTTGGTGGCCGTTCATCAGGCCTGCCAGGCATTGCACTCCGGTGACTGCGATTTGGCGTTGGCCGGTGGTGTGAACGTCTTGCTGAGTCCGGTGTCCACCATCGCCGCATCGCGCGCCAGGATGCTTTCCCCCGATGGCCGATGCAAGACCTTCGACGCCTCCGCCGACGGCTATGTGCGCAGTGAAGGCTGCGGCATTCTGGTGCTCAGGAGGCTCAGCGACGCGGTGCGCGACGGCGATCGGATTTGCGCGGTCATCCCGGCCAGCGCGGTCAATCAGGACGGCGCTTCCAGTGGTTTGACGGTGCCCAACGGGGGCGCGCAGCAACGGCTTATCACCACGGCGCTGGCTCGCGCGGGTCTGGCCGGCGGCGATGTCGACTACCTCGAGGCGCACGGGACCGGCACCGCGCTGGGTGATCCGATCGAAGTGCAGGCGGCCGGGGCCGTCTATGGCGACGGTCGTGACGCGGACCGGCCATTGCTGATCGGGTCGGTGAAGACCAACATCGGCCACCTCGAGTCGGCATCGGGGGTCGCCGGCCTGATCAAAGTCGTGCTGTCGCTACAGCACGAAGTGCTGCCGCAGAGCCTGCACTTCGAGACACCGTCGCCACACATCCCATGGGACTCGCTGCCGGTGCGGGTGGTGGACAGGGCGATTCCGTGGCAAGCGAACGGCAGGCCGCGACGTGCCGGCGTAAGTTCGTTCGGGTTTACCGGCACCAACGCACACGTGCTGATCGAGGAGGCGCCAACACAATCGGCGACTGCCGACGAATACTCCACAGGCGACATCTTGGCCGACGTCAACGTGGGATCGGAGGCGGACACTCAAGATGAGCCGGTCGGCGTGCTGTCGCTGTCCGCACGCTCACCGCAGGCGCTGGCGGAGTTGGCGCAGCGATATGGGGAATGGCTGAACGCCCACCCCAAGGTCGACATCGCTGACGTGTGCCTCACGGCGGGAGCAGGGCGTTCGCATTTCGAACACCGCGCCGGGCTGGTCGTCGATTCGGTTCATAGCGCCCGCGAGCTGCTGGCCGAGTTGGCCGAGAACCGGATCCGACCGGGAGTGGTACGCGGCGAGTGCACGGACCCGCCGACGACGGCGTGGTTGTTCACCGGGCAGGGCAGCCAGTACCCGGGGATGGCACGCGAGTTGTTCGACGCTGAGCCGGTTTTCGCCGACACCGTGAAGCGATGCGCGGAGGCGGTCAACGGGATACTGCCGCGTCCGTTGCTGGAGGTGCTGTTCGCGTCTGACCGCGATGCCGGTCCGGAAGCCGGAAAAGCATTGCGGCACACTTCTTTTGCCCAGCCTGCGCTTTTCGCCGTCGAGATGGGCCTGGCCCGGCTGTGGCAGTCGTGGGGCGTCGAGCCCGACGTGGTGCTGGGGCACAGCGTCGGCCAGTACGCGGCGGCGTGTGTGGCCGGCGTTTTCAGCCTCGAGGACGGGGCACGGCTGATGGCCGAGCGTGGCCGGTTGTTTGGCAGTCTGCCCGACGGTGGGCGAATGGTGGCGGTGTTCGCCGCCCCCACATACGTCGAGGAAATCGCGAACGATTGCCCTCAAGTGTCGGTCGCCGCCTACAACGGCCCCAACACGGTGCTGTCGGGTCCCGGTGAGGAACTAGAGCAGATCGTCGCCAGGGGCGGTAGTGACGGGATCCGTTGCAGCTGGCTGGAAACCAGCCACGCGTTCCATTCGGAGCTGCTCGAGCCGGTGCTCGGTGAATTCGAGTCGTACGCAGCGCGATTGAAGTTCGCTGTGCCGACGATGCCGTTGGTGTGCAACCGCACCGGCACCGTGCTCACGGCGGAAACGCCGCTCGACGCACAGTATTGGCGACGGCATTCCCGCCAGCCCGTGCAGTTCGCAGAAAGCGTGCGCACCGTGGCGGCGCTGGGGTGCTCGGTGTTGATGGAGATCGGTCCGCAACCGGTGCTGACCGGGGCCGCGGTGCAGGTCTGGCCGGAACATCTGGCCGCGCCGCGTGCGATCGTTTCCCTGCGCAAGGGCATCGGCGACCGGCGCCAGATCGCCGAAGCACTGGCCGCGACTTACGTCAGCGGGCATCGGCCCAAATTCGCTGCGCTGCATCGTCAACCTCGCCGCAGACTCGAACTGCCCACCTATCCGTTCCAGCACCGTCGCTTCTGGCCCAAGACTTCCGGTGTCGCCGGCATCGATGGTCAGGGCGCTGCCGCGTCCGGCATGCTGGGTAGTGCAAAGGATCTCGCTTCCGGCGACACGGTCTACACCAGCCGGCTGTCGGTCAAGTCGCAGCCGTGGCTAGCCGATCACGTCATCTATGGCACCGTTGTCGTCCCGGGGGCGACGTATGCGGCGATGGCCCTGGCCGCCGTCGGGCCGCCGGGGCGGGTGCAAAACGTCTATTTTTATGAGCCGATCATCCTGCCCGAGAAGGCTTCTCGCGAAGTCCAACTGAGCATGCATCCGCTGGAGGATGGGGGCGGCTGGAGCTTCCGGGTGGACAGCCGCCCATATGGCGTCCGTGATGCTGAATGGTCGTTGAACGCCGATGGCACGGTTGCGACCGGTCTCGCCGATGAGCCTGTCGAGCCGGAGCCCGATGCGCCGGAGTCCATCGAAACCGTCATCGAGCGGTTGGACCGCAGTCGTCCACAGTACCTGTTCGAGACCTTCGCCGAGAAGGAGCTGGAATGGGGGACTACCTGGTCAACGTCCCTCAAATCGCTGTGGGTCGGCGACGGCGAGGCGATCGGCGATATCACGCGTCGGCGAAGAACTCGCCGAACACCTCGGAACCGAGCCGATGCATCCGGTACTGCTCGATCTGTGCACCGGAGTCGTCTTCCCGGCGTTCCCGGCGCTTACGGCTGCGGAACGAGCGATGACCGATCTGTTCTTGCCATTGCGGTACGGGCGGGTGGAGCTGCGGGAGAAAATGCCTCGGCGGTTTTATTGCCGCGGGACGTGGCGTGTCAGCCCCCTCGACAGCGAAACCCAAGTCTTCGATATCGATTTCGTCGATCGGGATGGTCGCCACCTGGGCGGGATCCACGAGTTCACGGTCAAACGCGCGCCCCGCGAGGCGTTGTTGCGTGGGCTCGGCGGCGATGCCACCCGGCTGCTGTACACCCTCGGCTGGCACGAGGTGCCGCCGCAGCCATCGAACGGTGATGGCGAGGGCGCCGGAAACGTAAACGGCACCTGGCTGGTTGCCGGATTCGACGAACTGGCGGCCGACCTGCCGGGCTGCATCACCTTTGACCGGAATACCGATCCGGAGCTGCTTGGGGCAGCTGTTGGCGCAGGCTCACGAGCGCGGTGAGCCGTTCGCCGGCATCGTCTGGCGCAGTTCGGGACCGAGTGCGGAAGAGTCGAGCGCTGAATCTGCCGCGCGCCTGGAAACCGAAATCGCCCATCTGCTCAGCGCGGTGCATACCCTGGAGGCCACTGATGACTCGGCGGCGGTCAAACTTCCCGGTGGTCTGTGGATCATCACTGAACGGGCCGTGGCGACCGAACCCGGCGAGCCGGTCGACCCGGTGCAGGCGGCGCTGTGGGGACTCGGGCGCACCATCGTCAACGAGGAACCGGTCATGCGCTGCAGGCTGGTCGACTCCGACGGATCAGAGCAGGCCGTGCACGCGCTGGCCGGTCTTCTCAGCACTCCGGTCGATGAACCCGAACTCGCTGTGCGGCAAGGAAAGTTGTTGGCGTCCCGGTTACTGCCCTGGGCGCGGGGTGGTCACCTGGCGGTTCCGCGTGGAACAGATTACGTGCTGGCGCCCACTGAACGCGGCGCGATCGACAACCTGCGTCTGATCGAGGCGGAGGTGTCGCCGCCGGCCGAGGGCCTTGTGCAGGTCCGGGTGGAGGCCGGCGGTTTGAACTTCCGGGAGGTGCTCAATGTGTTGGGCCTTTACCCGGGCGATCCGGGCCCGCTCGGCGGCGACTTCGCCGGCATCGTCACCCAGTTAGGTAGTGGCGTCACCGGACTCGAGGTCGGCCAACGCGTCTATGGCTTCATGCAGGGCGCGTTCGCCAGCCGGTTCAATGTGCCGGTTCAGTTGCTGGCGCCGTTGCCCGACGGGCTCAGCGCGGTGGCCGCGGCCACCATTCCGGCTGCGGCACTCACGACGCGGCTCGCGTTCGACTGGGCGCAGCTGAAGCCCGGTGACCGTGTGCTCATTCACGCCGCAAGCGGTGGTGTCGGATTGGCCGCGATCCAGATGGCGCAACGCCAAGGTGCGATTGTCTTCGCCACGGCAAGCACGTACAAACGCGCGACCCTGCGCAAGCTGGGTGTGGAATATGTCTACGATTCGCGCAATATGGATTTCGCCGACCAGATCCTTGCCGATACCGACGGTGCCGGCGTCGACGTGGTGCTCAACAGCCTGACCCACGAGGGATTTATCGAGGCAACGGTACGGGCCACCGCCCAGAATGGCCGTTTCGTCGAGATCGCCAAGCGAGACATCTGGACTCCGGAGCAGATGGCGGCGGCCCGTCCCGATATCGCCTACGAGATCGTCGCGTTGGACATGACAAGCATGCAAGACCCCGACCGCATTCGTGGCTTGCTCGATGAGGTGTCGGACGGGTTGGCCACGGGCGAGTGGACGCCACTGCCCGCCGAGATCTACCCGCTCACTGAGGCGAAGACGGCGTTTCGCCGCATGCAGCAAGCGCGGCATATCGGGAAGATCGTCCTGCAAATGCCGAACCCATTACAGCTGCGAGGCGACCGGAGCTACCTGATCACCGGGGGGCTCGGCGCCATCGGCCTGCACACCGCGTCGTATCTAGCCCAACTCGGGGCCGGTGACATCGTGCTGACCAGTCGCCGTGCACCCGATGCGCAGGCGCAGCGGGCAATTGAGGACATCACCGAGCGCTACCGGTGCGGGATCCATACCTTCGCGGCCGATGTCGGCGACGAGGCGCAAGTCGAAAATCTACTGCAGCGGATCCGCGCGGAATTGCCTCCGCTCGCGGGAGTGGCGCATTTGGCCGGCGTGCTCGACGACGCGCTGCTGTCACGGCAGACCCTGGAGCGGTTCTGGACGACGTTGGCGCCCAAGGCGTTCGGTGCGATGTACTTAGACCGGTTGACGAAGGACGACGACCTCGACTTCTTCATCGTGTCCTCCTCGGTGTCCAGCTTGCTTGGCTCACCCGGTCAGGCCAACTACTCGACCGCCAATGCGTTGCTCGATGGACTGGTCGCGGATCGAAAGGCGCGCGGCCTGCCGGCAACCGGGATCAACTTTGGTCCCTGGGCGCAGGGGGGCATGGCGTCTTCGGAGGCCGCGCGCGCCAATATCGGTGCGCAAGGCCTCATTCCGCTGGAACCGACGGCGGCCCTGGGCGCGCTCGCGGAGGTTGTCGCCACCGGGACGGGGCAGGCAACCGTCATCAAGGCCAACTGGCAACGTGCCGCCAAGCTGCTGGGCGGTGCGCGTCCGCCGATACTCGACCTGGTGTTGCCAAGTGCTGTCTCGGAGGCGACCGGCGACAGTGAGATGCTCAAGCAGTTGCAGGAGATACCGGCCGCGCAGCGCGCCGGTTTCATTACCGAATTCCTGCAGCGCGAAGTGCAGGGTTTCTTGCGGCTCGCGCAACCGCCGGCCGCAACCAGTCGGTTCTTGGACCTGGGGACGGATTCACTGATGGCGGTCGAACTCCGCAACCGGCTGCACAGCCAGTTCGGCGGCGCCTTCACGATCAGCGCTACCGCGGTATTCGACTACCCGACGATCGGCGGGCTCGGCGAGTACCTGGCCGGCCAGATGCCGGAGCTGGCCGCACAGTCGGGTCCACAGTCTAAAGACGCAGAATCCGTCGAGGTGCCCGCGCCTACCTGATCGAACAAAAAACGAGATGGGCCGTAGCTCAGTCTTGTAGTCGGACCAAGCCGTAGTCGGTGATGTGGTCGATCAGCACCCCCAAGTGATCCTGCGAGGATCCCAGGGTTTGCTCGATCGCGGTGAGCCGGGCCGCGTAGTGGCTGACCGGATACTCCACGGTGATGCCGATGCCGCCGTGCATCTGGATCGACTCCTGGGCAATGTGCCGGCCCGAGCGACCGATCTGCAGCTTGGCGCGCGACGCGATCACCGGGTCGAGGTTGCCGTCGGCGATAGACATCGCCGCGTAGAAGCTCATGCTGCGGGCCGATTCCAGCGAAACGTACATGTCGGCGGCGCGCTGGGTGAGTGCCTGGAACTTGTTGAGCGTGACGCCGAACTGCTTGCGCGTCTTGAGGTAATCGGTGGTCAGCCGCAGCGCTTCCTCCATGGCCCCGACCGCTTCGGAACACAACGCCGACTGGATGCGGACAAGGGTGTCGCGGATGGCGCGCGACGCATCGATTGCTCCGCCCAGCGGTTGCGCAGGTGCGGACTCCAGCTCGATCTGGGCACCACGCTGTCCGTCGAATGTCGGGTAGCCGTGCCGGGTCACCGCAGTGTTTTTCTGATCGGCGTCCACCAGGAATAACCCTGTGCCGCCGTCGGGAAGCGCGGCGCTGACCACCAGCGTGTCGGCGCAGTCGCCGGCCAGAACCGGGTTCTTTCGTCCGCTCACTGTCCACGAATCACCTTGCTGCGCGGCTCTAGTGGAGGTTTCTGCAGTCGGCCTGCGGTGGCCTGGCTCCAGGTGGGCGAAGGCCAGTAGATGCTGGCCGGCGGCGACATCGTCCAGTAGCTGTTTCTGCTCATCTGTGCCCAGTTCGGCGATCAGCGCGCCGGGCGCCAGCGCGGCGTGCAGGATCGGCTCGGGGGCCAACCTGCGCCCAACTTCGGTGAGCACCGCCATGATCTCGATCTGGCCCGACTCGTCATCGAAGCCCAGGCCGAGAATGCCGGTGTCGGCGAGCTGGCTCCAGACCTCCCGGCTCCAGCCCAGATCCGAGCCGATGACCTTGATGCGGCTCTCCGGGTCGTAGGTGCGTGACAGCAGGTCGCGGGTGGTGTCGCGGAGCAGGGCCTGCTCGTCGCTCGACTGAAAGTCCATGGCTGCCTCACAATCCCAGAATGGTCGACGCGATGATGTTGCGCTGCACTTCGCTGCTGCCGCCGTAGATTGACGCCTTGCGCCAGTTCAGGTAGCGCGGGGCACTGGCCTGCGCCCAGTTCGGAGACGAAATGTCTTCCCCGTCGGCGGGAAGCGCGTCCGGCCCAGCCACCTCGACCAACAGCTCGGTGGCTACTTGCTGTAACTGGCTGCCGCGCAGCTTGAGCACCGACGACGCCGGGTTGGGCGTGCCGTCCGAGGAGTCTGAGACCACCCGTGCCTGCGTGAGTTCCAATGCCAGCACCTCGTTTTCGGCCTCGGCCAGCCGGGCCGCGAACAGCGGGTCATCGAGCACCCCGGTTTGCGCGGCGTGCTTTTTCACCTCGGCGAGGCGCACTTTGGTCCGTCCCACCCCGGCAATGCCAGTGCGCTCATTGCCTAACAGGAATTTTGCGTACGTCCAGCCCTGGTTCTCTTGTCCAACAAGCTGATTCGCCGGCACTCGAACGTCGGAGAAGAACAACTCGTTGATTTCCTGGCCGCCGTCGATCGTCTTGATCGGCCGGACTGTGATGCCCGGCGTCTTCATGTCGAAGAGCAGAAACGAGATGCCGGCCTGGCGCTTGGGTGCCTGCGGGTCGGTGCGCACCAGGCAGAAGATCCAGTCCGCGTACTGGCCCAGCGTCGTCCACGTCTTCTGGCCGTTGACGACATAGCTGTCGCCGTCGCGAACCGCGGTGGTGCGCAGCGACGCGAGGTCCGAGCCGGCCTCGGGTTCGGAGAAGCCCTGGCACCACCAGATGTCGAGGTTGGCGGTCGGCGGCAGGAAGCGCTCCTTGATCTCCGGTGATCCGAATTCGGCGATCACCGGGCCGACCATCTTGGTATTGAAGTTCAGCGGCTCGGGCACACACGCCAATTGCATCTCGTCGGACCAGATCTGGTGCTGGGTGGGCGTCCAGTCCTTGCCGCCCCATTCGACCGGCCAATTCGGTACCGCCAGACCGTGTTCGTTGAGAATTTTTTGGGTGGCGACGATCTGGTCCTTGCTCAGCGACAGGCCCTGACGCACCAGCTCGCGGATGTCTTCGGGGATCTTCGTGGTGTAAAAGCTGCGAAGCTCGTCGCGAAATGCGGCTTCGTCTGCTGTGAGCGCCAGTTTCATGGCAGCCCTCCTTATCTTGGGAGCTGACGGGCGGAGCTGGGGGGCTTCTCCTGCACGTTAAGCTGCCGTCGCAGCCGCGCGCCAACCGGGTGCCACTGTGCAGTTTGTGCCGTTTGTACACAAGTTCGCATTGATCCACAGGCGGGCGTCCGGACGCTATCGGCGCCGGCCATTGTGGTGGTTGTCGGACCTACGGTCGGCGACATGCGAACCGAACTTCCCGCCGAGCGACTGCATCGACGGCTAGGTGCCGACCCGGACACCACGGACATCCAAGCACCCGCCGACGCCGACAGCTCGGACCAAACACCCGAAGCCGCGGACGAGGACCAGAACTCGTTGCTGCCGCGCTGGCTTCCGGACGCGTCCCAACGCGCGAGCTGGCTCGCCAGGGTGCGAGCCGATCCTGGCCGCGCCGGGGCCATCGCATTGGCCGTCGTCGCCGCACTCGCCGTGCTGATCACGGTATTCACCTTGGTGCGTGACCGGCCCGCGCCGGTGATGTCTGCCAAGCTGCCCCCGGTGGAAAGGGCCGCGTCGGCGAGCCCCAGATCGTCGGCCGGTCCGGGCGCCGGCCAACCGGCCAGTCCGGATCGACCCGTGGTGGTCAGCGTGGTCGGTCTGGTGCATACCCCCGGATTGGTCACCCTGGCGCCCGGCGCGCGAATCGCCGATGCGGTGCAGGCCGCAGGCGGCGCAATGGACGGAGCGGACACCATCGGACTGAACATGGCTCGTCCGGTCGGCGACGGCGAGCAGATCGTGGTCGGGATCGCACCAATATCGGGGCAGCCGGCGGTGCTCGGCAGCTCGGTGGGCTCGGGCTCGGCGCCGGCATCCGGGAGCCCGCCAGGTTCCGGGCCGGCACCGGGATCGACCAGACCCAAGGGCGGTGAGGTGGTCGATCTCAACGCCGCGACCGTCGAGCAGCTCGACGCCCTGCCCGGAGTCGGCCCGGTCACCGCCGCGGCGATCGTGGCGTGGCGGCAGACCCACGGCAGGTTCACCAGCGTCGACCAACTCGCCGACGTCGACGGCATCGGCCCCGCTCGCCTGGACAAGCTGCGCCCGCTGGTTCGCGTCTGACACCGGTGCGCCACCCCGGCGGTGATGCGCGTGATGCGTTTCTGGCGGCACCACTCGATGTGCGCCTGGCCCCGGCCGCGCTCGCCAGTTGGGCGGCGACGGCTGCCGGGACCGTGTGGCCGGTCGGCCGGGTGTTCGCGTTGTGCGGCGCCGTGTTGGCCGCCGTCTCGGGCGCGCTGTTGTGGTACGCGGCGCGCCGGCGCGGTCCGGGTGCGCGGCTCCGGTCGATCAGCGCCGGACTGGTGGCGATCGGTGTCGTGGGCGCGGG
This sequence comes from uncultured Actinomycetota bacterium, assembly GCA_963708995.1. GTDB lineage: Bacteria > Actinomycetota > Actinomycetes > Mycobacteriales > Mycobacteriaceae > Mycobacterium. The sequence goes on along the minus strand of CAVPUR010000011.1, from coordinate 39,885 downwards.
GTTCGGGCTTGCGGTCGCGTTGCGCGCCGACGCCGTTAGTCGCCACCCGATTACCGCGGCGTTCGGAACAGCCGTGCCGGTCACGGTCACCCCCAGCGAGAGCGCGCTGTCGCTGGGCTCGGGAAATCAGGGCCGGCTGATGTTTCGTGCCACCTTGCTGCGGCTGCGCGACGACGAAATGTCCGGTCGGGTAGTGGTTTTCGCGCGGGCGTCGGAGTTCGATTCGGAAGACGGCCCGGTGATGGTCGGCCAGCCCATGCGGTTCACCGCGCGCGTCAGCCACCCGTCCCGCCACGACCTGACCGTCGCGGTGCTCAACGCGACGGGCCGGCCCACCCTTGGCCGGGCCGGTGCGGTGCAGCAAGCTGCGCACACCGTCCGCAGCCGGTTCGTCGCGGCGGTCCGGGGCGTGTTGCCTCCCGATCAGGCAGCGATGTTGCCCGCCCTGGTGCTGGGTGACACCTCGGCGGTTGCCGCCGAAACCGGCCGCGAGTTTCGCGCGGCGGGCATGACGCACTTGACCGCGGTGTCGGGGGCCAACGTCACCATCGTGTGCGGCGCGGTGCTGTTGTCGGCCCGGCTGATTGGTCCCCGGGTGGCCGTGCTGCTCGCCGCGTTGGCTCTGGTGGCCTTCGTCATCGTGGTACAGCCGACGGCCAGCGTGTTGCGGGCGGCGGTGATGGGCGCGATCGCGTTGGCCGGGATAGTGACCTCGCGCCGCCGGCAGGCGATTCCGGCTCTGTCCGCCACCATGCTGGTGTTGATGGCCACCGCCCCGCAGTTGGCCGTCGACGTGGGCTTCGCACTGTCCGTGCTGGCGACGGCCGCGCTGATCGCCATCGCGCCGGTCTGGTCGCGGCGGTTGGTCGGGCGGGGCTGCCCCAAGCCGTTCGCGGATGCGGTCGCCGTGGCCTGGGCGGCGCACGTCGTGACGGTCCCGCTGGTCGCCGGTATCTCTGGCCGGGTCAGCCTGGTCGGCGCGGTCGCCAATCTCGCGGTGGCCGCAGTGATAGCACCGATCACCGTGCTGGGCAGCGCGGCGGCTGTGGTGTGTTTGCTGTGGCCGGCCGGGGCGCAACTGTTGATCCGTTTCACCGGCCCCGAACTGTGGTGGGTGTTGCGGGTGGCGCACTGGGCGGCCGGTATGCCTGGCGCGACGGTGTCTGTTCCGGCTGGCGTGCCAGGCGTGCTGGTGGTCGGTGCTACCGCGGTGTTGATGGTGGCGCTGTGGCGGTGGCGGTGGTTTCGCGCCGCGACGGGACTGGCCGCGGTGGTCGCGCTGGCGTGGTCGCTGTCAGCACTAGTCGGCCCGTCATGACACCATCATGGGGTGAGCGAGGCTTCACCGTTGCACCTGGTGCTGGGAGACGAGGAATTACTGGTCGAACGGGCCGTGGCAGAGGTGCTGCGGTCGGTACGGCAGGCCGCCGGCACCGATGATGTGCCTATCAACCGGATGCGGGCCGGCGACGTCAGCACCCACGAACTCGCCGAATTGCTCAGCCCGTCACTGTTCGCCGACGAGCGCGTCGTCGTGCTCGAGGCCGCCGCCGACGCGGGCAAGGAGGCCGCCGCGCTGGTCGCCTCGGCGGCCGCCGACCTACCGCCGGGCACGGTGCTCGTGGTGGTGCACACGGGTGGTGGGCGAGCCAAAGCGCTGGCCAACGACCTGCGCTCGCTCGGCGCCGCGGTGCATCCGTGCGCCCGGCTCACCAAGGTCAGCGAGCGTGTCGACTTCATCCGCAAGGAGTTTCGCGCGTCGGGGGTCAAGGTCGATGAGGAGACGGTGACTGCCCTGCTCGACGCTATCGGTTCCGATGTGCGCGAACTCGCCTCGGCCTGTTCGCAATTGGTCGCCGACACTGGCGGTGAAGTGGACGCGGCCGCGGTGCGGCGCTATCACAGCGGCAAAGCCGAAGTGAAGGGCTTCGACATCGCCGACAAGGCGGTGACCGGCGATGTCGCGGGAGCCGCCGAGGCCCTGCGGTGGGCGATGCTGCGCGGCGAGCCACTCGTGGTGTTGGCCGACGCACTGGCCGAAGCCGTGCACACCATCGGCCGGGTGGCACCGCTGTCCGGCGATCCGTACCGCCTGGCCGCGCAGCTGGGAATGCCGCCCTGGCGGGTGCAGAAGGCGCAGAAACAGGCCCGGCGCTGGTCGCGTGACACGGTCGCCGACGCGATGCGAGTGGTGGCGACGCTCAACGCCAACGTCAAAGGTGCCGTCGCGGACGCAGACTATGCGCTGGAATCCGCGGTCAGGAAGGTCGCCGAGCTGGCGGGAGATGGGAGCCGATGAACGGGCGGGGCGTCAGCCCAGGCCGTTGAGGGCCTTGGCCAGCGCCGACTTCTTGTTAGCCGCCTGGTTCTTGTGGATCACGCCCTTGCTGGCCGCCTTGTCCAGCTTGCGGTTGGTCGACGCCAGCAGCTCCGCGGCCTTTTCCTTCTCGCCCGCGTGGGCGGCCTCGCGGAACGCGCGGACAGCGGTACGAAGCGAGGACTTCACCGACTTGTTGCGCAGCCGGGCGCGCTCGTTGGTGCGGTTGCGCTTCTGCTGCGACTTGATGTTGGCCACGCGTTAAATCCTTAGTTGGTCTGGGGCTGGTCTGCAGTGGGCCCGGGGGCTCTGAATTGTTTAGGTCGCCCGTAGCGAGTGTCCAGGTTATCAGTCGGTTACGTTTTCGCCCAAAACTGAAACTCAAGGAAACCTAAGACTGCTGTAACGACGCTTTTGAGGGAGCATGTCAGACGTGACCCTTGCAAACCCGGTCGACAGGCGCAAGCGACGTGCGCGTGCCCGCGCTGAACATATCTTCGACGGGTACGACACGTCGGACAGCTATTCGATGGCCTTCGACGAGATGTTCGATGCCCAGGGCAATGTCCGCGGGCCGTACAAGGGCATCTACGCCGAGCTCGCGCCGTCGGACGCGTCGGATCTCAAGGCTCGGGCCGAGGCGCTGGCCCGGGCGTTCATCGACCAGGGCATCACGTTTTCGCTGTCCGGCCAGGAGCGGCCGTTCCCGCTGGACCTGGTGCCACGGGTGATCTCGGCCGCCGAATGGAACCGGTTGGAGCGGGGCATCACCCAGCGCGTCAATGCCCTCGAGCGCTACCTCGACGACATTTACGGGGATCAGGAGATCCTGCGCGACGGCGTGATCCCGCGCCGGTTGATAACGTCCTGCGAGCACTTCCACCGCCAGGCCGTGGGCATCGTCCCGCCTAACGGCGTGCGCATCCACGTCGCGGGCATCGATTTGATCCGCGATGATCGCGGCGACTGGCGGGTTCTCGAGGACAACCTGCGCTCGCCGTCGGGGGTGTCCTACGTCATGGAGAACCGGCGCACCATGGCGCGGGTGTTCCCGAACCTCTTCGCCACCCATCGGGTGCGCGCGGTCGACGACTACTCCTCGCACCTGCTGCGGGCGCTGCGTAATTCGGCGGCTACGAACGAGGCCGATCCGACGGTGGTGGTGCTAACCCCGGGCGTATACAACTCGGCCTACTTTGAGCATTCGTTGCTGGCCCGCCAGATGGGCGTCGAGTTGGTCGAGGGCCGCGACTTGTTCTGCCGCGACAACCAGGTGTACATGCGCACCACCGAGGGGGAGCGGCAGGTCGACGTCATCTATCGGCGCATCGACGACGCCTTCCTGGACCCGCTGCAGTTCCGTGCCGACTCGGTGCTCGGGGTGGCGGGGCTGGTCAACGCCGCGCGCGCCGGCAACGTCGTGATTTCCAGCGCGATAGGCAACGGTGTCGGCGACGACAAACTCATTTACACCTATGTGCCGACCATGATCGAGTACTACCTGGGCGAAAAGCCGCTGCTGGGGAACGTCGACACCTTCCGCTGCTGGCTCGACGACGAACGCGAAGAGGTTCTCGACCGGGTCCGCGAACTGGTTCTCAAGCCGGTCGAGGGTTCCGGTGGATACGGCATCGTTTTTGGTCCGGAAGCCTCCAATAAAGAACTCGCCGCGGTCAGCAAAAAGATTCGCGACGATCCGCGAAGCTGGATCGCGCAGCCGATGATGGAGCTGTCGACCGTGCCGACCCAGATCGGAAGCTCGCTGGCGCCCCGCTATGTCGACCTGCGGCCGTTCGCGGTCAACGACGGCGACGGCGTCTGGGTGCTGCCGGGCGGCCTTACCCGCGTTGCGCTGGTCGAGGGTTCGCGGGTGGTCAACTCCAGCCAGGGCGGCGGCTCCAAGGACACCTGGGTGCTGGCGCCGCGCGCCTCAGTGGCCAACCGCGAGTTGGGCGCCGCCGAGGTGGTGCATACGCTGCCGAAGCCCGTGCCCGACTCGGAGGCCGACGGATCGTCCGGGTCACAAAAACAGTCACAAAAACAAAAGCAGTCGCAGCATCAGAAGCAGAACAGTAAAAAGCCGCGGGAACAGCGGCCCCAGCAACAGGGTCAACAGCAACAGCAACAGAAGAAGGCGGTCCGCTGATGCTCGCCCGCAACGCCGAGGCGCTGTATTGGATCGGTCGCTATGTCGAGCGCGCCGACGACACCGCGCGCATCCTGGATGTGGCCGTTCACCAGTTGCTCGAGGACTCCAGCGTCGATCCGGACCAGGCCTCCCGGGTGCTGCTGCGAGTGCTCGGCATCGACCCTCCGGACCACGAGTTGGACGTCTGGTCGCTGACTGACCTGGTGGCATTCAGCTCCGACATCCAGGGAGGTTCCTCCATTGTCGGCGCGATTTCGGCGGCGCGGGAAAACGCGCGGTCGGCGCGGGAAGTGACCTCGAGCGAGACCTGGGAGTGTCTCAACACCACCTACCATGCCCTCGCCGAACGCGAGCGCGCCGCGAAACGCCTTGGGCCACACGAGTTTTTGTCCTTCATCGAGGGGCGGGCGGCAATGTTTGCCGGCCTGGCAGATTCGACGCTCTCCCGCGACGACGGGTACCGCTTCATGGTGCTGGGCCGCGCTATCGAGCGCGTCGACATGACGGTGCGGCTACTGCTGTCGCGAGTGGGGGACAGCGCGTCGTCGCCGGCGTGGGTGACGCTGCTGCGCTCCGCCGGCGCGCATGACACCTACCTGCGGACCTACCGGGGCGTGCTGGACGCGGGCCGGGTGGTCGAGTTCATGATGCTCGACCGGCTATTCCCACGTTCGGTTTTCTACTCGCTGAGGCTGGCCGAACACAACCTCGACGAGCTGCTGCATAGTCCGCACAGCCGGGTGGGGGCCACCGCCGAAGCGCAGCGGTTGCTCGGGCAGGCCCGCAGCGAACTGGAGTTCGTGCAACCCGGTGTGTTGCTGGAGTCGCTGGACAGCCGGCTGGCCAGTTTGCAGACAACTTGCCATGATGTCGGAGACGCGTTGGCGTTGCAGTACTTTCACGCCACGCCGTGGGTGGCGTGGTCGGACGCGGGCCACCAAGGCCGACTGGACAGCAGGCAGGTGGACGCCTGATGTGGCGGGTGCGGGTGGTGCACACCACCGGGTACGCGTACCGATCGCCGGTGACGGCCTCCTACAACGAAGCCCGGCTGACGCCGCGGTCCAACACCCGGCAAAACGTCATCCTCAACCGCGTCGAAACCATTCCGGCCACCCGGTCCTACCGCTACATCGACTATTGGGGTACCGCCGTCACGGTGTTCGATTTGCATGCGCCGCACACCGAACTGACGGTGTCATCGTCGTCCGTCGTCGAGACCGAGCGCCCGGAGCCGGCGTCGACGCGGGCGACATGGACCGATCTGCAATCGGTGGCCGTGATCGATCGGTTCGACGAAGTGTTGCGTCCGACCGAATACACCCCGGCAAGCGAACGTGTTGCGGCGGTGGGCAAGCGGATCGCCAAAAACCACGAGCCGCGGGAAGCTGTCGTCGCCGCCGCACGGTGGGCACGCGACGAGCTGGACTACCTTCCGGGCACCACCGGCGTGCACTCCTCCGGGCTGGACGCGCTGGAAAAGGGCAAGGGCGTCTGTCAGGACTTCGCGCATCTGACGCTGATCCTGTTGCGCGCCATGGGAATTCCGGCCCGCTACGTATCGGGGTACCTGCACCCCAAACGCGACGCCGTCATCGGAAAAACCGTTGACGGCCGCAGCCACGCCTGGATCCAGGCGTGGACGGGCGGCTGGTGGAACTATGACCCGACCAATGACACCGACATCACCGAGCAGTACATCAGCGTGGGCGTCGGCCGCGACTACAGCGACGTGTCCCCGCTGAAAGGTATCTACTCCGGCAAAGGAGCGACCGACCTCGACGTCATCGTCGAGGTCACTCGGCTGGGCTGATTGCCCGGCATATCGTTCACACCGTGAATGATTCGGCTCGCCGCCGACGCCGGGGACCGGCGCTGGTGCTGCTTTCTCTGGCCTGTCTCGGGCTGCTCTTCGGTGGACTTGCCATCGGGGTCGCGCTGGGCGGTGTGATGCCCTTGCCGTACGGACCGGTGGCCGCGGTCCAGGCGTATGTGCGCGCCCAGCCGGTCGCGGTGCAGGTCATCGCCACGGCGGTCTTCGCATCGTCGGTGCCGCTCGCGATCTACGCGGCGACGGCCGGTGCCCGGTTGCGTCAGCTCGGCGCGACCGCACCCGCGGCGGCGATCGCGCTGACCGGCGGCATCCTGGCGGCCGGCTCGCTGGGTTTGACCGGTCTGTTGGGCTGGACGCTGTCGCGACCCGAGGTCAGCGCGGACACCGCTCTGGTTCGGGCGTTGTATTACCTGGTCTTTCTGGTCGGTGGTCCGGGGCACATCGCGGCCTTGGGCCTGCTGGTCGCCGGTATGGCGGTGCCCAGCCTCAACCTGCGGCTGACGCCGAGAACGGTGGCGTGGAGCGGCTTGGCGATTGCCGCGCTTGCCGAACTGACGATGCTGGTGTTGGTCTGGCAGCAGCTTGGCGTGCTTCTGCCGATCGCGCGGGTCGGGGCGTTGGTGTGGCTGGTGGTGGCCGGCGCGCTATTGCCGCGCGGGGACCTCGACGCGATGTAGGTCGTCGCCGAGCTCGATGCGCCCACCGAATTCGGCTGCGGCCAGCGCCCGCCACTGTTCCTCCTGCCCGGGTGCGATGGCCGGCACATAGTGCGTCATGACCAGGATGCCCACCCCCGCGCGCGCCGCGGTGGCGGCGGCCTCCTGCACCGACGAGTGGTAATCGCAAACGTCGTTGACGCGTTGCTGTGGGACCTGCGTGAGGATGTCTTTACGGATCACGGTGTGCACCAGGGCATCCGCTCCGGCCGACAGCTCGTCCAGGCGGGCGCAGGGCACCGTGTCGCCGGCCAGCACCACCGAAGCGCCATCGAATTCGATCCGGAACCCGATCGTCGGCACCACCGGTCGGTGATCGGTCGGCGCCACCCGGATCGTCACGCCGTCGCGATCCCACACCGGGCCCTCGGTGCATTCGTGAACCTCGATCGGCGGCGGCCCGTTCAGGTCGGCGTGATGGGCGATCCGGTAACCGATGTCGTGGCCGAACGCCTTCAGCGTCGCCTCCACCGTCTCGGCGGTGCCCGGGGGTCCGATGATCGGCAACGGCGCCGGATCGGGCGCGAAGTTGCTGATCCAACTGGTGATGAGGACGTCGCCGAGTTCGGCGATGTGGTCGCTGTGCAGGTGGGTGAGCAGCAGCGCCGACAATCCGGCGGCACCCACACCAACCGCCGCCGCGCGCTGCAACACGCCACGCCCGCAATCGACCAGGAACACCTGGCCGCCGGCCCGCACCAGGGTGGACGGCCCGGCGCGGTTCGGGTCGGGGATAGGACTTCCGGTTCCAAGCAGCGTGACCTCGATCATGGCCTCATACTTGCAAGCCCTGGGGCCGCGCAGTAGCAACAGCGGGCGCGTTTCGGTCGTCAATCAGCGGGTATGTCCGTTAGGGCTGGGTCTTTTCGCGGCTTTTCGCGGGTTCGCTTTCCCGCCGCCCGAGTAAGCCGTAGCCTGGTGTGAAGCAGGTCACAACCCCGGCTGGAGGTATTAATGCGGATCGCGGACGTCTTGCGGAATAAAGGTGCGGCGGTGGTGACGATCCACCCCGACGCGACTGTCCGGGAACTGCTGGCCGGCCTTGCCGAGCAAAACATCGGCGCCATGGTGGTGGTCGGGACCGATGGTGTCGTCGGCATCGTCTCGGAGCGCGACGTGGTACGCCAGCTACACTCGCACGGCGCCAGTGTGCTGTCTCGCCCAATCTCCACAATCATGACCGCCACGGTCGCCACCTGCACAAAGTCGGACACCGTTGACAGCGTCAGCGTGCTGATGACCAAGAACCGGGTCCGCCATGTGCCGGTGCTGGACGGCAAGAAGCTGATCGGCATCGTCAGCATCGGCGACGTCGTGAAGACGCGGATGGAAGAACTCGAGGCCGAGCAGCAGCAGCTGCAGTCCTACATCACGCAGGGGTAAGTGTCGGCAGCCGCTCAGCGCCAGGAGTACTCGGCGCGCAGCCGGGCGGCTACCACGTCGAAAAGGTTGCGATCCAGGATCGCGCCCTCGCGGCGAATGCCCTCCTCGGGCACGTCGAGCACCCGGTCCAGCCGGACCCAGCTTTCGCGACCCTCGTAATCCCAACCGCCCGAGCCGATCCCGACCCAATCCTTGTCCGCGGCGTGGCGTTGCTGGCTGGACAGCATCAGCCCCAGCAGGACGCTACGGTCGCGGCCCACGACGAGGACCGGTCGGTCCTTGCCCTGACTGGGGTCTTCCTCGTGAACCACCCAGGTCCACACGATCTCCCCGGGGTCAGCCCGGCCATCGAGGTCGGGGGCGTAGACCACCCTGCGGGCCCGCTGCGCGGTCGGGAAGCTGGTGCTGGTCACCGGCCGGCCCGCGGTGATCGCCGCCGGTGGCGGCGGCGCGACCGCGGCGATCACGTTCACGGTGAGCTTGACGGCGTGCTGAAGTTCCTTCAGGACGGCCTGGGACTGCTGAACCTGACGGACGAGGTTCGGGGCCCGTTTGGTGACCAGGTCCTCGGCGAATCCCTGCAACGTCTTCCACGGTGACTTCCGGTCCGACGCCATATGGGGCAGTTTAGTCGTGCACGGAGACCGCCGATCGCGGCGAATTGTGTCTCGACCGCCCCGCCTGGATACCCTGGACATCGGCGAACCGCCGCTCAAGCACCCAGTCCAGGAGATCCCCATCAGCAGTTTCGCCGACAAGACCTTCACCGCGCCGGCGCAGATTCGGAACTTCTGCATCATCGCCCACATCGACCACGGCAAATCCACGCTGGCGGACCGGATGCTGCAGCTCACCGGCGTGGTCGACGAGCGTTCGATGCGGGCGCAGTACCTGGACCGGATGGACATCGAGCGGGAACGCGGGATCACAATCAAGGCCCAGAATGTGCGGCTGCCGTGGCGGGTGGGTGAGACGGATTACGTGCTGCATCTGATCGACACCCCGGGCCACGTTGACTTCACCTACGAGGTATCGCGCGCGCTGGAGGCCTGCGAGGGCGCGGTGCTGCTGGTCGACGCCGCGCAGGGCATCGAGGCGCAGACCCTGGCCAACCTCTATCTGGCCCTGGAACGCGAGCTGCACATCATCCCCGTGCTGAACAAGATCGACCTGCCCGCCGCCGACCCGGACCGCTACGCGGGTGAGATCGCCCACATCATCGGCTGCGAACCGAGCGACGTGTTGCGCGTGTCCGGCAAGACGGGCGAGGGCGTCGCCGACCTGCTCGACCACGTCGTGCGTGAGGTGCCGCCCCCGCAAGGCGACGCCGACGCCCCGACCCGTGCGATGATCTTCGACTCCGTCTACGACATCTACCGCGGCGTGGTGACGTACGTCCGGGTGGTGGACGGCAAGATCAGACCCCGCGACCGCATCGCGATGATGTCCACCGGCGCCACCCACGAATTGCTCGAGGTCGGCATCGTCTCGCCGGAACCCAAGGCCAGCGATGGCCTGGGCGTCGGGGAGGTGGGCTACCTGATCACCGGCGTGAAGGACGTCCGCCAGTCCAAGGTGGGCGACACGGTGACGACGGCCCGCAACGGCGCCAAGCAGGCGCTGATCGGCTATCGCGAGCCCAAGCCGATGGTCTACTCGGGGCTGTATCCCGTCGACGGCTCGGATTACCCCGATCTGCGCGACGCCCTGGACAAGCTGCAACTCAACGACGCGGCCCTGACCTACGAGCCGGAGACCTCGGTGGCGTTGGGCTTTGGGTTCCGCTGTGGCTTTTTGGGCCTGCTGCACATGGAGATCACCCGCGAGCGCCTGGAGCGCGAATTCGACCTGGACCTGATCTCGACGTCGCCGAACGTCGTCTACCGGGTGATCCTGGAGGGCGGTGCGGACGACTCCATGGTCGTGACCAACCCGTCGGACTGGCCGGAGGGCAAGGTCCGCACGGTGTACGAGCCGGTCGTCAAGACCACCATCATCGCGCCCAGCGAATTCATCGGCACCATCATGGAGCTGTGCCAGTCGCGCCGTGGCGAGATGGGCGGCATGGACTATCTGTCGCCCGAGCGGGTGGAGCTGCGTTACACCATGCCGTTGGGGGAGATCATCTTCGACTTCTTCGACTCGCTGAAGTCACGCACCCGCGGTTACGCCAGCCTCGACTACGAGGAGGCCGGTGAGCAGGAGGCCCAGTTGGTCAAGGTCGACATCCTGCTGCAGGGCGAGCCCGTCGACGCGTTCAGCGCGATAGTGCACAAGGATTCGGCATTCGCCTACGGCAACAAGATGACCACCAAACTCAAGGAGCTGATCCCGCGCCAGCAGTTCGAGGTTCCGGTGCAGGCGGCCATCGGATCGAAAATCATTGCGCGCGAGAACATTCGCGCGATCCGTAAGGACGTTTTGTCCAAATGCTACGGTGGCGACATCACCCGCAAACGCAAACTTCTGGAAAAGCAGAAGGAAGGCAAGAAGCGGATGAAGACCATCGGGCGGGTCGAGGTGCCGCAGGAGGCGTTCGTCGCCGCGTTGTCCACCGACGCGGGCGGCGACAAGGGGGACAAAGCCAAGAAGTGAGCAACCGCTTGCTGGCCGACTGGGCTGGCGGTGGGGCGGCGACGAGGCGGCCAAAGGCAAGAAGTAGCAATGACTTTGACGCGACTGATACAAGTGATCGCAGTGCTGAGCGCCGCCTGCTGAGCGGCGGCTGCATGCCATCGTGGATGGCTTCGCCAGTCGCGCCGGCGCGGCGCGGCCCGCGATCGCGATGTCGGTCAAGGACATTCTGCCCAGCGCCGACGAAGTCCGCGCCGCGGTCGGCAACGATCTACGCCGTTCCCGGTCGAGCATGCGATCGGGGTGGACTCGGAATTCATCGTTGATGTGGACGTCGCCGTCGGGGTCCACGCCCGGCAACCGGGCCGTCGAGATCGTCAATGCGATGTCGCGGAAGGTACCCAGGCCAAACTGAGTCGGGCCGGGCGCCGCGCATCGGTAGTTTCCAAGTGAACTTGTAGGAAACATTGGGGAAATATGCCGGTCTTAACGTGGAGAGTGGAACTGCCCAACAAGGCTCAAGAAGTGGGGGCCAAGCACCAGCCATGACAGTGCTGCGAGTTGGCCTGACGCGGGCGGCCGTCTTGCTGGGCATCGGACTGCTGTCCGTGGGCTGCACCGTGGTGACCGGCGGCAAGGCCCAGCCACCGTCGAGGTTGACGCCCCGCTCGCTCACCGGGCAAACGATTACGCAGGTACTGATCGGTGACCAGACGCTGTCGCGAATTCTCAACCAGCCCTTCGTGATTGATTCTCGCCTTCCGCCGCGGTTCGGCGGTCCGGAGACCCTGCAGGACCTGGGTTCGTCTTCGGCCGCCGACTGCCTCGGCGTCGCAGAGATGTTGCACCAAAGCGTCTATAGCGCAAGCAAAGTCAACGACGTTGCGGTTGAGACCTGGCGGCACGCTGCCCTGCCCGCCCACCTGACCGGCATCAAGGAGGGCGTGGTCAGCCTGCCCACCGCCGCCGACGCCAACGCGCTCTTCTCCACATTCGCCCAGCAGTGGCAGAGCTGCGATGGTCAGACGGTGCTATTGCCGGACGAGGTGTTCAGGCTCAAGGCGGACATCACGAACGTACAAGTCGCCCCGTCCGTTCTCGCGGGAACCGTTTCGATCGCGTTCGAATCTGGGCCTTCGGGTCCGGCGTCGATTCCGGCGGGGCGGGCCATAGGTGTACGGGGCAATTGCCTCGTCGAGGTCGAGGTCGACTTCTTCAATGAATCGAGCCGGTCGATGCAAGGATCGAGCGTCACCAACGCCACGGCTTTCGACATCGCGCACCTCATGATGGACAGAGTCAGCGCGCTGAGCTGATCTGGTTTATCGACGCCGCCTACATGGGCGCGTTGGCGGGCTGGAACATCCCGGAGCCGTCGGATTCCTCCTCCGCGCGGATCACGTGCACCACCGCGTTGATCAGCGCCAGGTGGGTGAACGCCTGCGGGAAGTTGCCCAGGTGCCGGCCGGTTCGCGGTTCGATCTCCTCGGCATAGAGGTGCAGCGGACTGGCGTAGGACAGCAGCCGCTCACACAGCCGCTTGGCGCGCGCCACCTCACCGATCTCGACCAGCGCCGACACCAGCCAGAACGAGCAAATTGTGAAGGTCCCTTCCTCGCCGGAAAGCCCGTCGTCGGTCGTCTCCACGCGGTACCGCAGCACCAGCCCTTCCTCGGTGAGTTCGTTGGCGATCGCCCGGACGGTGTTGCGCACGCGCGGGTCGTCCGGCGGCAGGAACCGGGTCAGCACCACCAGCAGCAGCGAGGCGTCCAGTGCGTCGCTGCCGTAACGCTGGGTGAACACGCCGCGGGAGTCCACCCCGTGCTCCAGGATGTCGGCCTTGATCTCCTCGGCGATGGCCCGCCACTGTTGCGCGTAGCTGGTCTCGCCCTGTCGCTCGGCCAGCTTGGATCCGCGGTCAAGCGCGACCCAGCACATCACCTTCGACGATGTGAAGTGCTGGGGTTCCCCGCGCACCTCCCAGATTCCGCGGTCGGGCTCGCGCCAGTGCTTGATTGCCTCTTCCACCTGCTTCTTGAGCACCGGCCACAAGGTCTCCGGGATTTGCTCACGCGACTTGGCGTGCAGGTAGAAGGAGTCCAGGATCGAGCCCCAAATATCATGCTGGACTTGGTCGAAGGCGCCGTTGCCGATGCGTACCGGGCACGCGTGGTCATAGCCGGACAGATGGTGCAGTTCCTCTTCGACCAGGCTGCGCTCGCCGCCCACGCCGTACATCACCTGCAGCGGATGGCGCTCGTTGCTGTTGGCGCCGGACACGTCGGCGATGAACGCGAAGAAATCGTCGGCCTCGCGGTCCAGTCCCAGCGTGTAGAGCCCCCACAACGCGAACGTCGAGTCGCGCACCCAGGCGTAGCGATAGTCCCAGTTGCGTTCGCCGTGCGGCGTTTCCGGCAGCGAGGTGGTGCTGGCCGCCAGCAGCGCGCCGGTGGGCGAATAGGTCAGCCCCTTCAGCGTCAGCGCGCTGCGCTGCAGGTACGCGCGCCACGGGTGGTCGGGAAAGTTGCCGATGTTGATCCACTGCCGCCAGCACTCGGTGGTTTGCCACATCTTGTCGGTGGCCTCTTCGTAGGTCTGCGGCGCCGGATGCTTGGTCCAGCTCAGCGCGACGAACACGTCGTCGCCCTCGGTCATCCGGGTGCGAGCGCGAGCTTCGCGCCCCTCCAGCCCGATCCGCAGATTGCTCGTCAGCCGCAGCGTCGGGTGGGCATCGGGGTTTTTGCCGGCGCGTGCGATGGCCTCGCCGTACGCGTTGGCCGAGTATTCCCAGACGGCGCCGACGCGGTGGTAGTCGAAAGCCGGCTCGCAGCTCATCATCAACTCAACGGTGCCGCTCACGCAGCGCACCGTGCGGAGCAGGATGTGCTCGGCGTCCCAGTCCATCGGGGTCCGGCGATGCGTACGCGACCGGCGTTCGATGTCGTGCCAGGGGCCCATCACCAGCGCGTCGCGCACGATCACCCATCCGGTATGGGTTTGCCAGGTGGTCTCCATGATCAGGCTGCCGGGCAGGTAGCGGCGGGCCGACGGCACCGAGACGCCGTACGGGCCGATCCGGAAGTGGCCCGCGCTGCGGTCCAGGATCGCGCCGAATACGCTGGGCGAGTCCGGCCGGGGCACGCAAAGCCACTCCACCGCCCCAGCCGGCGAGACTAGGCACGTCGTCTCCCAGTCGGACAGGAACGCGTAGTCGGCGATCGGCGGGAACGGATTGCGCAGGGCCCCGTTGGCGGCGAACGGCGCGGGTGCGCTGAAGTCAAACGACGCGGGCCTGCCGGCAAGGTTGACCGCTTCAACCGCGTTGGCTTCGGCGTCGACGTCGGATTGAGCGGCCTCGTCGGCAGGTTGTGCGGGTTGGTCGGCGGGTTCGACGTGCAGGACCATGCCGACATCATCATCTGTCGACCTGCCCGCCGTCCATTGATCTGCCCGAGATGTCGGGTTACCCGGGACGCCTGGCGTACTCAGGGGTGTGCTCGGCCAGCGGCCCGATCGCCATCATGTAGCCGATCAAGCGTCGCAACGCCGGCGTGCGGCTCACCAGCCGGATGGCGCGCGGCGGTTCGCGGTCGGTGCCGGTGACCGCGACGGCGATCACCCTGGCATGGATCATGCGTTGCACCGCCTGCACCATCGCCGTTGGTATCCAGCGGCGTGCCTGCACCCTGGCCAGCTGCCGGTTGGACACCCGCCCGGCCCGTAGCGGTCCGGCCAGTATCCGCGCGGTGGCGACGGCGTCGGCCACCGCCAGATTGATTCCGACGCCGCCCACCGGCGACATCGCGTGCGCCGCATCGCCGATGCACAGCACGCCGCCCGAGTACCAGCGCCGCAGCCGATTGAGTTGCACATCAAGCAGTTTCACGTCATCGAACGACGCCAATGTGGCGACGCGATCGGCGAGCCAGGGCACCATGCTCACCAGCACGCGGTGCAACGATTCGATACCTTGTGACCGCATCTCGGCGTCGGTTCCCTTGGGAATGATGTAGGCGATCTGGTAGTAGTCGCCGCGGTCGATCAAAATGGCCCCGTGCCCGGCGTTGAACGTGCCGGCAAGTCCGGGCGGGTCGTCGGGCTGGCGAGGCAGCCGGAACCACCAGACGTCCATCGGCGCGCCGAAGGCTCGCGGCACCAGGCCGACCGCTGAGCGGACGGCCGACGTGCGGCCGTCGCACCCCACCGTCAGCTCGGCGCGCATCTGCTTGACCCCGGACTCGTCACGGTAGGTGACGCCGACCACGCGGTCGCGGTCCTGCCCGGAGCCGCGGATCACGCCGGTCACCTCGGTGCTGCGCATCAACCGGAAGCTGGGCTCCGCCTCGGCGGCGGTCGCCAGCATCTCGAGGAAGTCCCACTGCGGCACCAGCGCGATGTGCTGATGCGCGCCGGGCAGGTGGGTCAGGTCGAGATCCACGGATTGGCCCTGCAGCTGCATCCGGGCGGTGTCGATGAGGCGATGCGGTAGCTGCGCGAACTGCCCGGCCAAACCCAGTTCGTCCAGCAAGCGCAACGTGCTCGCGTGCACGGTGTCGCCGCGGAAGTCACGCAGAAAGTCGGCGTGCTTTTCCATCACCGTGACATCCACACCGGCCCGTGCCAACAGCAAGCCAAGCATCATTCCGGCCGGTCCGCCGCCAGCGATCACACAGGTGGTTGTCTCGGTTTCTGGGGCTCGGGTGGGGTCTGAGGCAGACACCTGCCGATCTTGACACACCGGCTGGTGGTCCCGGCGGGACCAGGAGGAATCCAGGGGAATATAGGGTGAACCTGGTGAACGGGCTCCTGAATTGGTGGGACGGCATGGAGCTGTGGCTGTCCGGGCTCGCCTTCGTGCTGCAGGCACTGGTGGTGATGCCGGTGGTGCTGGCGCTGGCCTACGTCACGGCGGTATTGCTGGACCGGCTGCTGGGCAAGGGCATCCAGCTGATGCGCTTCCTCCGCCGCACCGACGGGGCGTCCGGGTAATCGGCATGCCGCGCTCTCGGGTGACGTTGGTTCTCGTCACGCTCGTGGTGCTGGTCATCGTGACCTGGTTGCTGACGCGCTGAGCGCGTGACTTACTCAGCGGCTCAAGATGACACACCGGCGCGTTCTGTTAGGCTTCGCGCCATGCACGTAGCATCCCGTCTCGTGGCGTGCTGTGTCTTCGTGCACTGTTGTCGCTGACCCCCAAACCCGTGCGCGGTCTGGGCGGAGTCCGTGGATTCTCCTGAAGTTCTCGGCGCCTTTCCGCAGAAACGGGGCCTACACCCAAAAGTCCCCTACCGGAAGGCCAGGAATGCTTAACGACATCGGGCGCGCTTTGCGGCGCCCCGTTGTCGCGCTTGCCCTGATTGTCGCTGTTGTTGCGGGGTGTCAGGGTGGCGCCAGTGATGTCGTTGGCGGTGGGGGGCTGACCAACGCGCACACGAGCATCACCCTGGTCGCCTACTCGGTTCCAGAACCCGGGTGGAGCAAGGTGATTCCCGCGTTCAATGCCTCCGAGGAGGGCAAGGACGTGCAGGTGGTCACCTCGTATGGGGCCTCCGGCGACCAGTCACGCGGTGTCGTCGACGGCAAGCCCGCCGACGTCGTGAACTTCTCGGTCGAACCCGACATCACGCGATTGGTGAAGGCCGGCAAGGTTTCCAAGGACTGGAATACCGATGCCACCAAGGGCATCCCGTTCGGGTCGGTGGTGACGTTCGTGGTCCGCAAGGGTAATCCGAAGAACATCAAGGATTGGGATGACCTGTTGCGGCCCGGCGTGCAGGTCATTACGCCCAGCCCGCTGAGTTCGGGGTCGGCCAAATGGAATCTGCTCGCCCCGTACGCCGTCAAGAGCGAAGGCGGCAGGAATAGCCAAGCCGGCGTTGACTTTGTCGCCAGATTGGTACGCGAACACATCAAATTGCGTCCTGGGTCAGGCCGGGAAGCCACCGATGTCTTCGTCCAGGGCAGCGGTGATGTGTTGATCAGCTACGAGAACGAGGCCATTGCGACTGAGCGGGCAGGCAAGCCGGTCGAGCATGTCAATCCGCCGCAGACCTTCAAGATCGAAAATCCGGTCGCGGTGGTAACCAGCAGCCCCCACCTCCAAGCCGCGGTCGCCTTTAAAAACTTCCAATACACCGCGGCCGCGCAGAAGGTGTGGGCGCAGGCCGGTTTTCGGCCGGTCGATCCTGCGGTCGCCGCCGACTTCCGAGACCAGTTCCCGATGCCGGCGAAACTCTGGACAATCGCCGACCTCGGTGGCTGGAGCACGATCGACCCCCAGCTCTTCGATAAGAACGCCGGCAGCATCACCAAGATCTATACGCAGGCCACCGGATGACGGCGCCGATAACCAGGGTGCCGACAGGGGCGCGCACGGATGCACGTTCGCGTAGGCGGGCGGGCGACACGTCGCTTCGGGTCGGGGTGGCGATCGTGTGGCTTTCGGTGATCGTGCTGCTGCCGCTGGCCGCGATCGCATGGCAGGCCGCCGGCGGCGGATGGCAGGCCTTCTGGGTGGCGGTCACGTCGCATGCCGCGCTGGAGTCGTTCCGGGTGACGCTGACCATCTCGATCGCTGTCACGGTGATCAACATCGTGTTTGGTCTGATCGTCGCCTGGGTGCTGGTGCGTGATGACTTCGTCGGCAAACGACTGGTCGACGCGATCATCGATCTGCCCTTCGCGTTGCCCACCATCGTCGCCAGCCTGGTGATGCTGGCCCTGTACGGGCATAACAGCCCGGTGGGTCTTCATCTGCAGCACACCGCGTGGGGTGTGGGTGTGGCACTGGCGTTCGTCACGTTGCCGTTCGTCGTGCGCGCCGTCCAACCGGTGCTGCTCGAGATCGATCGGGAGACCGAGGAGGCGGCGGCTTCCCTGGGCGCCAACGGCCCGAAGATCTTCACCTCGGTGATACTGCCGTCGCTGCTGCCTGCGTTGCTGTCCGGTGCCGGCCTGGCGTTCTCGCGCGCGATCGGTGAATTCGGCTCGGTGGTGCTGATCGGTGGCGCGGTGCCGGGCAAGACCGAAGTGTCATCGCAGTGGATCCGAACCCTGATCGAGAACGACGACCGCACCGGCGCTGCCGCGATATCCATTGTGCTGTTGTCGATCTCATTCGTCGTGCTGCTCCTGCTGCGCGTCGTCGGCGCGCGTGCGGCCAAGCGCGAGGAGTTGGCCCCGTGACATCTTCGGCGCGGGTTCGCTACCTTCTCCGGTCTGTTGCCCTGGCGTACATCGTTGTGCTGCTGGTCATTCCGGTAGCGGTGATCCTGTGGCGGACCTTCCAACCCGGGTTGGGCCAGTTCTATGACTGGGTGAGCACCCCGGCGGCGATATCGGCGCTGAACTTGTCGCTGCTAGTGGTGGCTATCGTGGTACCGCTGAACGTGGTCTTCGGTATCCCGACGGCATTGGTACTCGCCCGCAACCGTTTTCGTGGCAAAGGAGTGCTACAGGCGATCATCGACCTACCCTTCGCGGTATCACCCGTCGTCGTCGGTGTCGCCTTGATCCTGCTGTGGGGATCGGCCGGCGCGCTGGGCTTCGTCGAGAAAGACCTCGGGTTCAAGATCATCTTCGGGTTGCCCGGCATCGTGCTGGCCAGCGTGTTCGTCACCCTGCCGTTCGTGGTTCGCGAGGTGGAACCGGTATTGCACGAGTTGGGTACCGATCAGGAGGAGGCGGCCGCGACGCTGGGTTCTAGCTGGTGGCAGACGTTTTGGCGGATCACGCTGCCGTCCATCCGGTGGGGCCTGACCTACGGCATCGTGCTGACCATCGCGCGGACCCTCGGCGAATTCGGCGCCGTCATCATTGTGTCGTCCAACCTGCCGGGCAAGTCGCAAACGCTGACACTGCTGGTCTCGGATCGCTACAACCGCGGGGCCGAGTACGGCGCCTACGCGTTGTCGACGTTGCTGATGGGCGTTGCCGTGCTGGTGTTGATTGTCCAGGTGGTTCTCGATGCCCGTCGGGCGCGGGCCGCCAGACGGGCCTGACGAGGAGACTTGAACATGACCGGCACGAGCTTTTCGGGGACTGACCACGCGATTGTGGTCCGTGACGCCTTCAAGCGTTATGGCGATTTCGTCGCACTGGACCATGTGGATTTCGTGGTGCCCGCCGGTTCGCTCACGGCGTTGCTGGGGCCCAGCGGGTCGGGCAAGTCGACGTTGTTGCGCACCATCGCCGGGCTGGATCAGCCCGACAGCGGCACCGTGACGATCAATGGCCGCGAGGTCACCGGGGTGCCCCCGCAGCGGCGCGGCATCGGGTTCGTGTTTCAGCACTACGCCGCGTTCAAGCACCTGAGCGTGCGCGACAACGTGGCCTACGGGCTCAAGATCCGCAAGCGGCCCAAAGCCGAGATCAAAGACAAGGTCGACAACCTGCTCGAAGTGGTGGGGCTGGCCGGGTTTCAGAGCCGCTATCCCAACCAGCTCTCCGGTGGTCAGCGCCAGCGCATGGCGCTGGCCCGCGCGCTGGCGGTGGATCCGCAGGTGTTGTTGCTCGACGAGCCGTTCGGGGCGCTGGATGCCAAGGTCCGTGAGGATCTGCGGGCCTGGCTGCGCCGTTTGCACGACGAGGTGCATGTGACCACCGTGCTGGTCACCCACGACCAGGCCGAGGCGCTGGACGTGGCCGATCGCATCGCGGTGCTCAACAAGGGCCGCATCGAACAGGTCGGCTCACCCACCCAGGTGTATGACGCTCCGTCGAATGCGTTTGTGATGTCGTTCTTGGGTGCGGTCTCGGTCCTCAACGGCGCCTTGGTCCGCCCGCACGACATCCGGGTGGGACGAAACCCCGACATGGCCATCGCCACCGCCGACGACACCGCGCAGGCCACCGGCGTCCTGCGCGCGACCATCGACCGCATCGTGATGCTGGGCTTCGAGGTGCGGGTCGAGTTGACCAGCGCGGCCACCGGAGGCAACTTCACCGCCCAGATCACCCGCGGCGACGCCGAAGCGCTCGGTCTGAAGGAAGGCGACACCGTGTACGTTCGTGCCACCCGGGTACCGCCCATCGCCGATGATGCCCGCGACGCCGACGCCGATGGATCCGAAGCGGATCCGAGCACGCTGACCACAGCGTGAAGTGCTAGCAGAGGGGTGGTCATGGCCAAGAGTGTCACGCAGTTAGTGCAAGCCGCGAACGCCGTCGTGCCGCGAATCGCGGCGGCGCAGGCGCAAGAGCTGATTGCCGAGGGCGGGGCTTTGGTTGTCGACGTACGGGAAGCGTCCGAGGTGCAGCAGAGCGGCAAGGTCAGCGGCGCCGTACACGTTCCGCGTGGACTGCTTGAGTTTGTGGCGGACCCCCAATCGCCTTCCCACGACCCGCGTTTCGAGACGGGCAAGCCGGTGATCGTGTACTGCGCGGGGGGCGGACGCGCGGCTCTCGCCGGGCAGGCGCTCAAGGAAATGGGCTACGGCGAGGTTTACAACCTGGGCGGGTTCGCCGACTGGGCGGACAGCGGCGGGGCGATCGACACCGCACCGGCCTGACCGCCGGCAGCTAGCGTCAGGCCGCGAGGCGCTCGGCGTGGGCTTTCAACGCCTGATCGAAGCGATTTAGCACGGTTTCGGCCACCAGTCGGTGGGCGCCCAACGGAGCCGCCATCTCGATGCCGGCGACGTCAGCGAATGTCTGCACCCGGTCCGGCAATCGCCCCGGCGCCAAAAACCACGGCGCGATGACCACCCGGCGGGCGCCGCGGCGCCGCAACTGGTTGGTTGCTTCGGCCAGCGACGGTTCCGGACGGGTGGCGAACGCGGTCGTCACACCGGCCCAGCGGGTGCCCGCCGCCAGTCTCCGCGCCACCGCGGCGGTGCGGGCGTTCGCAGCGGGATTCGACGAGCCGATCGCCACCACCAGGACACCGAGCGTGTCGTCGAGCCGCGACACGCCCGACTCCGCGACCCGCTGACGGGCCACCGTCACCAGCCGGTCATCCTCGCCGAGCACCGGCGCTTGCCACACTCGCTCGGGGTTGGCGCAGGCGGCGATCTGACGCTGGGATGTCGACGCGGGCGTGGTAGGCGTTCGCCAACAGCAGTGGGGTGACGACTGCCTTGGGTGCCTTAGCAGCCCCGTGGCTGCCGGAGACGTCGTCGAGCACCTCAACCAGGCTCGGCGCATTCAGCTCGCAGAAAGCCAGTCGGACATCGAGGCCGGGCCGCATGCGCGTTACCAGGCCGGCCACGGCCCGCGCGTTCGCGGCCGACCGCGGATCCGCACTTCCGTGCGCGGTCAGCACCAGCTTGGGTGCCAGCGGGGTCACGAGGCGTGCAACCCGCATTCGGTCTTGGCGAGTCCTTGCCAGCGCCCGCTGCGCGGGTCGGCGCCCTCGACGGGCTTGGCCGTGCACGGAGCGCAGCCGATCGACGGATAACCCTCGTAGACAAGAGGATTCACCAGCACGTCGTGCTCGTCGATGTAGTTCTGCATATCCTCGTCTGTCCACGCGGCCAACGGGTTGATCTTCACCAGCTTGAAGGCCTCGTCGAAGCCGATCAGCGCGGCGTTGGCGCGGGTCGGCGCCTCCACTCGGCGCAGCCCGGTCACCCACGCGGAGTAGCCGCTCAGCGCTTTGCCCAGCGGTGCGACCTTTCGCATCCGGCAGCACTCGCCGGGATCACTGGCGAACAAGTCCTTGCCCACGAGTGCGTCCTGCTCGGCCACCGTGTGCTCCGGAGTGACATTGAGCACCCGAACGTCGTAGACCGATTCGATCGCATCGCGGGTGCCGATGGTTTCGACGAAGTGGTAGCCGGTGTCCAGAAACATCACCGGTACGCCTGGGCGCACCCGGGCGGCCAGGTCCACCAGCACGGCGTCCTGCATATTGGAGGCCACCACATAGTTGCATGTCGCCCATCCGCGCGGTCCGTTCACACCGCCGAAATTCTCTTCGGTCCAGCGCAGCAGTTCGGGCGCGCTGGCGCCGTCGAGTTCCGCGGCGCCACGCGCCGCCAGCTCACGCAGCTCGGCTTCGGTCGGCTTGGTCGTATCGCCACTCATCGCAAGTCACCCTCCTCGGCGCGAATCGCCCACTGCGCAAACCGTTCTCCCGCGTTGCGGTGTTTGACGAAGTTGCGCACCACCCGTTCGATATAGTCACCCAGCTCGTCGCTGGTGACCTTGTGCTGCCGCAGTTTTCGGCCGAAGCCGCTGTCCAGGCCGAGGCTGCCGCCCAGGTGCACCTGGAAGCCCTCGACCGAGTTGCCGTCACCATCGTCGACCATTTGGCCCTTGAAACCGATGTCGGCCACTTGAATTCGCGCACACGAGTTGGGGCAGCCATTGATGTTGACCGTGATCGGCACGTCCAGGCGGGAGTTGATGTCGTCGAGACGACGTTCCAGCTCCGGCACCAACGACTGTGCCCGCACCCGGGTTTCGGCGAATGACAGCTTGCAGAACTCAATGCCGGTGCACGCCATCAGGTTTCGGCGCCAACGTGAAGGCTGCGACTGCAACCCCAGCGCCTCGAGGCCAGCGACGAAGTCGTCGAGCTTGTCGTCGGAGATGTCGAGGATGACCAGCTTCTGGTAAGGGGTGAACCGGATGCGGTCGGACCCGGCCTGCTCGGCCAAGTCGGCCACCGCGGACAGGATGGTGCCGGACACCCGCCCCGCGATCGGGGCGACCCCGACGGCGTTAAGGCCGTTCTTGAGCCGTTGCACACCGACGTGGTCGATCGGATGCGCGACCGGCTCGGGGGCCGGGCCGTCGATCAGGGGGCGCTTGAGGTACTCCTCTTCGAGAATTTTCCTAAATTTCTCTATGCCCCAGTCCTTGATCAGGAACTTCAGCCGCGCCTTGGCCCGCAGCCGCCGGTAGCCGTAGTCGCGGAACACCGAGGTGACCGCCGCCCAGACCTCGGGCACCTCATCCAGCGGAACCCAGGCGCCGACCCGCTGGCCCAGCATTGGGTTGGTCGATAGGCCGCCGCCGACCCACAGGTCCAGGCCGGGCCCGTGTTCGGGATGGTTGACGCCGATGAACGCGATGTCGTTGACCTCGTGGACGACGTCCTGCAGGCCCGAGATGGCGGTCTTGTACTTGCGGGGCAGGTCGGCGAAGTCGGGTTTGCCGATGTAGCGGCGGACGATCTCGTCGATCGCCCAGGTCGGATCCAGCACCTCGTCCAGCGACTCGCCGGCCAGCGGTGAGCCCAGAATCACGCGCGGGCAGTCGCCGCACGCCTCGGCGGTCTGCAGTCCGACCTCGTCCAGGCGCCGCCAGATCTCGGGGACCTTCTCCACCTCGATCCAGTGGTATTGCACGTTCTCCCGATCGGAGATGTCGGCGGTGTCGCGGGCAAACTCGATCGAGATCTGTCCCAGCGTGCGCAGGGCGGCAGCCGACAGCGCGCCGCCGTCGCAACGCACCCGCATCATGAAGTATCTGGCCTCGAGCTTGTCCATGTTCTCGTCGCCGGTCCAGCTGCCGTCGTAACCCTGCTCGCGCTGGGTGTACAGGCCCCACCAGCGCATCCGGCCGCGCAGATCGTTTTTCTCGATGCTGTCGAAGCCTTCCTTGGCGTAGATGTTCTCGATGCGGTCCCGAACCTCAAGCGGCGGCCCGGCCTGCTTGAACTCTTCGTTGGCGTTGAGCGGCTCGCGATTCCCGAGCGCCCACTGGCCCTCGTCGCGAGTCTTCGCCGGACGCGCTGTCGTCATTCGAGGGGGCTCCTTCGCGGACGTTGTCAGCCATGGAACGCGCAGAACACCGGTTCTCTTCCGGTGGCGCAGATCCGGTGGCCAGGCTGGAGTACAGGGGGGCTGGGTCTACGACATCAAGGCAGACAGCAACAGCTACAGACGCGCTTGAGGTCGATATGCCGCCGAGCCACCAGCGCAACGCGCAGGTTCGGGTTGGCGGCGATCACGCGCCCATTCTGCCATGGATGGCGGCAAGCCATGCAACCAGGTCAAATTTCTTCTCACGGTGATTAAAACTACCGAGCAAGTCTGGGTTATTCGGTAAGCAAAACCGAGAATCCGCTGAGAACGCGGCGTCGTGCAAAGATTTGGCATGACCCTTCGCCAGGCGCCGGTCGATCTGCCCGCCATGCAGCCGGGCCCCGGGCAGCCGTTCGGGGTGTACGTGCACGTCCCGTTCTGCATAACCCGTTGCGGTTATTGCGATTTCAACACCTATACGCCGGCCGAGTTGGGTGGCGTCAACCCCGACGCCTGGTTGCTGGCGCTGCGGGCAGAGCTCGAGCTGGCGGCCGCGCGGGTGGACGCACCAGTGGTGAACACCGTGTTCGTCGGCGGTGGGACGCCGTCGCTACTGGGCGGTGAGCGGCTGGCCGCTTTGCTCGACATGGTGCGCGAGCACTTCACGCTGGCGCCGGACGCCGAAGTCACCACCGAGGCCAACCCCGAATCGACATGGCCGGAGTTTTTCGCAGCGATCCGCGAGGCCGGCTACACGCGGGTGTCGCTGGGCATGCAGTCGGTCGCGCCGCGCGTGCTGGGGGTTCTCGACCGGATACACACACCGAACCGGTCGGCGGACGCGGCCCGCGAGGCGTTGGCTGCCGGCTTCGAACACGTCAGTCTGGACCTCATCTACGGCACGCCGGGGGAGTCCGACGACGACCTGTTGTGGTCGGTCGACACGGCGATCGAGACGGGTGTCGACCATGTGTCGGCCTACGCGTTAGTCGTCGAGGACGGCACCGCACTGGCACGGCGGGTCCGCAGCGGTGAGCTGGCCGCCCCCGACGACGATGTGCTCGCGCATCGCTACGAGTTGGTGGACGCGCGGCTGTCCGCCGCCGGGTTGACTTGGTACGAGGTGTCCAACTGGTCGCGACCCGGTGGTGAATGCCGGCACAACCTCGGCTACTGGGACGGCGGCCAGTGGTGGGGTGCGGGGCCGGGGGCGCACGGTTACATCGGCACGACTCGCTGGTGGAATGTCAAGCACCCCAACGCCTATGCAGAGGTACTGGCCGGCGCCACGCTGCCGGTGGCTGGCTTCGAGCAGCTCGGCACGGAGGCTCTGCACACCGAAGACGTGCTGTTGAAAACCCGTCTGCGCCAAGGGCTGCCGCTCGCGGCGCTCGATGCCGCCGAACGCGAACGCTCCGAGGCGGTGGTCGCCGACGGGCTGTTGGTAGCCGAAGGCGACAGACTGGTCCTCACCGCCCGCGGACGGCTGCTGGCCGACGGGGTCGTGCGCACGCTGCTGGGCTAGTTCTCAGCTGCCCGGGAACCAATGCCCAATGAGACGGGCGATCTCGATGTAGAGCGGTATTCCGATGGTGACGGTGTAGGAGAACGTTAGAGCGGGCCTCATCGCCGAGAGAAGAGTCGGTCGTCAATCCGTTGCTTGAGCGGCTCGCCAACTCGTGGACGGCGGCCAGGGCCATCCGCGTGCTCGTCTCATGCTTGGACAGGCGACCGCATGTGGTCCCATCCCTCGATCACCAGTCTCGGACTCTGGTCTTGGCCGCTGAACTCCTCCAGGAAATGACGGAGGGACTCACCTGTCGTGTGATCGACGAGAGGCACACGCGAGCTCAAGTGGAGATACACCGCCCGGGTACCGTGCGGAAGCTGCCCCAGCTCCCGAATCACGTGGAACAGGTTGAAACACACCAGGGGACCATCCAGGTACAGGTGGTACGTGTCCTCATCCAATTCCCGTTGGGACACCGGATTGCGGAAGAGACTGAGGAAGCGGACCGCAAAACTCGGCTTGGTGAATTCCGAGCCGTTCCTCAGGGTGTGCCAGAGGCCCACGTACCACAGGTTCAGTACCAACTCCACGGCGACGCCGGCGGCGATGCCGATGAGCAGGTCCGTCGTCACGGTCACGAGCAATGTGGTGACGAAGACGACGAACTGCTCCGTGCCGACCCGCGCGACCTTGAGCCAAACCGCGGGCTTACACAGCTTGTAGCCGATGAAGACGAGGATGGCGGCCAGGACCGCCATCGGGACCATGTCGATCACGTAGCGGCCGAGCAGCACGAACGTCAGCAGGAAGCAGGCGTTGTAGAAGTTGGCCCACTGGGTCCGGCCGCCGGCCAGGACATTCGCCGTGCTCTTGACGATGCCGGGGATGATGGTCAAGCCGCCGAGCACGCTCGAGGCGCCGTTGGACACGCCCATGGCCAGCAAGGTCCGGTCCGGGTCGGACCGGCGGCGATAGGGGTCGATCTTGTCCACGGCCGCGATCGTCGCCAGGGACTCGGTCGCGTCGATCAAAAGCAGGGTGACAACCAGGTAGGCCAGGGGCAGCCACAGTGCGGCATTGGTGAATGCCTCACCGAACTGGGGGAAGACGATCCCGTGCTCGAGCGAATCGGGCACGTTGATCAGGTGGTGACTTGTCCAACTTCAGGATGAATGTGCTGACCAGCGTGCCGCGCGAGGAACACCCAGACCGGAGGCGGCATGACCTTCAGCAGCCGCCCGGGCAGGGCCGACAGCACGAACAGCGCCGCCAGGCAACCGATCCCCAGGGCGCAGACCTGGTGGCTCATCGACTGCGACATGGCGGGGCACTTCGCCCAGGACCGCCCAGAATTCGTGGGCCTCGAACTTCACTCCCATGAAGAGTGGAATCTGCTTGACGATGATCATCAGGCCGATCGCCGCCAGCATGCCCTGGATGGCCGCGGCCGGGAAGATGGCGCTCAGGCGCGCCACCTTCAACTTGGCGAGGATCACTTGCAACACGCCCGCGATGGCGATGGCGACCAGGACCAGAGGGTATCCCACGGCGAGCAACTCGGATGTCGAGCCGCCGTCGGCCCAGGCGGGCGTGTCCCAGTGTGATCATGCCGGCGAACAGGGCCGGCGCCAGTCCCGCGGCCGGGCCGCTGATCGTCACATACGAGCCGCCCAGAAACGGCAGGATGAAACCGGCGATGATCGCCGACATGATCCCGCAGATCGGCGGCGCACCCGAGGTCATCGCGATTCCCATCGAGAACGGCAGCGAGATCATGGCCACCGTGAAACCCGAGCGAAGGTCATAGCGCCAGTGTTTGAGACCGGCCAGGCCATTGCGGGGCTTTTCGGTCGGAACGGTCACATGCAATTGCGTGGGTGAGCCCCCTCTCAACAGCATCGGTGAGCCTCCTCTCAACAGCAGCTCAAACGGGTTCTAGGTGAAATTCTCACGGAACTCATGCAGCATCCCCCCTCTCACACCCGCGGCGACCCGAGTGAACTGGTCTTTACGAACTATTGACACCACATTTACGAGCAATTGACACCGCACTCTGGCAGCCCGGAAACATCCAGTCAGCCCCCGGGTGTCGCGTGGGTAGTACGTCCAGCTGGCAAGCGACGCGACGAGTGGCCGAATTAGCGCTCACGCTCATCGGCCTTACGGTGTGGAAGCCCGTGCGGCCAGAACTTTCAGGACTACCTGCCGAAGACGTCTTTCAGGATTACCCACCGTGGTGCGCATGCTGCTCGGGTAGCGCCGTTTCATTGAGCGCGAATCAGCACGTCACTATGCGGGCGATCTCGATGTAGAGCGGGATCCCGATTTCGACGTGTGTCAGGCAGCAACCGGGAACAACCAGTGCCCGACGGCGCGGGCGATTTCGATGTAGAGCGGGATTCCGATCGTGACGTTGTACGAAAACGTTAGACCCAGTGATGCGGCCAACGGCAGCGTCGGGCTCGCCTCGGGGATCGCCAGCCGCTGGACCGCCGGGACGGTGATGTAGGACGCCGCGCCGCACAGCACCGCGAACAGCACGTAGGTGCCCGGCTGGAAGTGGGTATCGGTGAGGTAGGCGTAGATGTGGGCGAGCAGAATCCCCAGCACCGCAAACAAATTCGGCGCCAGCAGGCCGAAGAAGATGAAACCGCGGCCGGCAAACTTGAGATCCCGCAACTTGCGCGACGCCGTCATGCCCATCTCGAGCAAGAACAAGCAGAGCACACCCTGGAACGCCGCAACGAAGAACTTGTTCTGGTCGTGAACGACCTTCTGACCCTGCAGTGCACTGATGAAGCCGATGATTATGCCGCCGACGAGGAGAACCAGCCCGGGATTGAGGAACACTTCCTGCAGGAGCTCGCGGGAGAAGATGGGCATCCTCTTGGCCTTCCCGAGAGCTGGGCTCTGGTCGGGCTCCCAGTTCGGATGCTCCAGCTTTTCCATCGAGAGCTCGAGCTCCTGCTCGACACCGCGTTCGTCCTCGGTCGTGAGGCTCTGGCCGTGCGGGGGCCGCGCGGCGGTGCCCGGACCGACCCCGACCTGATGGCCGGGATGTAGCCGGGTTCGTCCGGCATGTACCCCGATTCGTTGAGACCTCGGTGCCGCAGTCGTGCGACCAGGTACAGCGCCACCAGGCAGCCCGGAATCTCCATGACGGCCAGCAAGACCGGCATGTAAGCGTTGAAGGCGATGTGCACGCCCGCCAGGAAGGCCACGCAGGTAGCGTAGGTTCCCGCCGAGTCCGAGCCGTAATAACCGGCGACCGTCGCCCTGTCGACTCGCCGCAGCCGGGTCATGTACTTCAGCAGGAAGTAGGCCAACCATCCGATCACGAAGTTCAAGGCGAAGCCCAGGACGGTGAAGCCGGCGATGTTGTCGATGTCGGCCGGTTGGATCTTGGCGAGTTCTTCGCCGCCCTGCCAGCCGATGGCCACCAGCAGGTACATGGTCAGGCCCTGATAGATCACGTAGGGGAACTCGAACCGAACCTTCAGGATCGGGATGAGGAACCCGAAATAGAAGAACAGCAACAGTGGCTTGAAGAGATTGTGGGTGAAGTTCTCCCAGAACTCATAAAGCATTGGTGCCTCCGGGTGATTCAGTCCGGCGATGAGGTGAGCAGCAACCGTCGCGGGGCGTCAGCGAACATCATTAGCACCTTGAGGACTCACGGGACCTGAGTCAACTGGGTGAAGCCGTCTTTACGAACAATTAACAACCCTGTTTGCGGGCACTCCGACCATTCGGTCTGGGTGGTTTGTGTGTCCGGTTCGGGCGACAGCCTGCGAAGCGGGCAACTTCCAGAAGTGCCGTGAACGAAGCCACTCACCGATTCGGGCGTCACGTCGGGTCAAGACGGCACCGTCAATAATCCTGTGCGCCCAGGGTGTTTAGTCGGACATCAGCCGACGGCCGCAAAGTGACACGGTACTCGCTCCGCGCGGCCGACTGCTGGCCGAAGCGAAGGCTTTCGGCCTCAGGAGATCAGAACCAGTGTCCGATCAAGCGGTTGATCTCGATATAGAGCGGGATGCCGATCGTGACGTTGTACGAAAACGTCAAACCCAGCGATGCGGCCAGCGGCAGGGTCGGGCTGGCCTCGGGGATCGCCAGCCGCTGGACCGCCGGGACGGCGATGTAGGACGCCGCGCCGCACAGCACCGCGAACAGCACGTAGGTTCCCGGCTTGAAATCGGTGTGGGTGAGGGCAGGCGTAGCTGTGGGCGACGATGATCCCTAGTGGCGCAAAGATATTCGGCGCCAGCAGACCGAAGAAGATGAAACCGGGGCCCGCCGCTCGCAGGTCTTTCAGCTTGCGCGAGGCCGTCATGCCCATCTCGAGCAGGAACAGACACAGCACGCCCTGGAATGCCATTACGAAGAATTTGTCGTCGTCCGCAACGACCTTCTGCCCCTGCAGCCCACTGATGAGGCCGATCAGGATGCCGCCGATCAGGAGGACCAGCCCGGGGTTGAGGAACACTTCCTGCAGGAGCTCACGGGAGAAGATGGGCATCCTCTTGGCCTTCCCGCGGCCGGGCTCTGGTCGGGCTCCCAGTTCGGATGCTCCAGCTTTTCCATCGAGAGCTCCAGCTCCTGCTCGACGCCGCGTTCGTGCTCGGCCTCCAGGCTCTGGCCGTGGGCGGGCCGCGCGGCGGTGCCGGGCCCGACCCCGACCTTGACCGGCGGGGTGTAGCCGGGCTCGCCGGGCATGTACCCCGCCTCGTTCAAACCACGGTGCCGCAGTCGCGCGACCAGGTACAGCGCCACCAGGCAGCCCGGAATCTCCATGACGGCCAGCATGACCGGCATGTAGGCGTTGAAGGCGATGTTGACGGCGGCCAGGAAGGCCACACAGGTGGCGAAGGTCCCTGCCGAGTCCGACCCGTAATAGCCGGCGACCGTCGCCTTGTCGACTTTTCGCATCGAACTCATGACGGCTCAGCAGCAGGTAGGCCAAGCCGCCGATCACGAAGTTCAACACGAAGCCCAGCACCATGAATCCGACGATGGTGCCGACCTCGTCGGGCTTGATCTTGGCGAGCTCTTCGCCGCCGTGCCAGCCGATGGCCAGCAGCAGGTACATGGTCAGGCCCTGGTAGATCACATACGGGAACTCGAACCGCACCTTGAGGATCGGGATCAGGAACCCGAAGTAGAAGAACAGCAGGAGCGGCTTGAACAGGTTGTGGGTGAAGTTGTGCCAGAACTCTTGCAGCATTGGTGCCTCCCTTGATTGATGCGGTGATCAGGGGAAGCACCGTCCGCGACCGGGGCAACCACGGACATCCCGAGACCGTGGAAAAATTTAGCCCCGCCGATTGGCAACCGCCACTCGGACACAGCGCGTAATGCCCAGGTTCGGTCGACGCGTGCAGGAATAGCCCTGTTGCCTAAAGCCAGTCGTCAGAGCCGCGCTGGTCGGGCCGGGTAATGCGCGTTTAGCGTGAATCCACTGTGAGTTTGCTGTGGATCTGCTGTGGGGAGTGGCGCTACCGCGTCGGAATGAGTCCGGGCGGCCCGACACCGGCTCCGCTGGCGATGTGTCACCGATGCGTGCGCCGAAGGGCGAGTGGTGCGGGCCGATTTCTTCGAAGTCGGCCAGGCGAACACCGACGGCACACCGGTCTCTGGGTTGATGGAGAGCTCGTCGCCCGCAGTTGCCTGAACTTTTCGCCGACTGCGAGCCGGTTACGAACGATCGATGTTCCTGCCGGCCGGCGGTGTTCGACGGCGACCGCTAGCAACTGGACGAGCAACACGGTCGTCATTAAAGTCTTGTTAAGCCTGTACCCGCGGGTTTCGCCACGGTTAGCGGAAAGGGTTGCGCGCATTTAGATAGGTTAGGCTACATTTACTAGCTGTGACCGATGTCAGCATCAAGCCAAGTTCCGCCGGACACCGCGTCACTGTCGGTACCGCTCCCGGACCACATCGACCCGGCCGACCTGGCAGCCGAGCTGGCGGCGGTGTTGCCCGAGCGGGTCGGCGAGGAATACCTGCTCTACGAACGTGATGGTCAATGGGTTCTGGCCGCCGGGGTGCTCGCGATGGTCGAGCTCGATAGCGACGAATTGCGTGTCATCCGCGACGGTGTAACCCAGCGGCAGCGTTGGTCGGGTCGACCCGGACCGGCCCTGGGCGAAGCCATCGACCGGTTGTTGCTGGAGACCGACCAGGTTTTCGGCTGGATCGCTTTTGAATTCGGCGTCTACCGCTACGGGCTGCAGGAGCGCCTTGCGCCGCGAACCCCACTGGCCCGAATTTTTTGGCCCCGCACCCGAATCGTGGTGAGCCGGCATACGATTCGACTATTCGGCGCCGGGGCCAGTCACCTCGAAGCGGTGCGCGAGTTGCTCAGCGACGGGGTCCGCGCAATGCCGCAGGCCCGCGCGGTTGACGTCACGGCAGACTCGTCCGGCTATCGGGATCGGGTCGCGAGAGCCGTCCGCGAGATCACCAGCGGCCGCTATCACAAGGTGATCTTGTCTCGTTGCGTCGAAGTGCCTTTCGCGCTCGACTTTCCTTCCACCTATCGCCTGGGGCGCCGACACAACACCCCGGTCAGGTCGTTTCTGTTGAGACTGGGCGGGATTCGTGCTGTGGGCTATAGCCCGGAACTCGTCGCATCGGTCCACCGCGATGGTGCAGTGATCACCGAGCCGTTGGCCGGCACCCGCGCGCTCGGTCGTGGTTCGGCGCTTGATCGTGAGGCGCGCGACGACCTCGAATCGAACCCTAAAGAGATTGTGGAGCATGCTATTTCGGTGCGTAGCTCGCTTCGCGAGATCACCGAGATCGCCGAACCCGGCACTGCGGCCGTCACCGATTTCATGACGGTCCGCGAGCGTGGGAGCGTGCAGCACCTCGGCTCGACGATCAGCGCGCGTCTGGACCCGTCGAGCGACCGCATGGACGCACTGGAGGCGCTTTTCCCGGCGGTCACCGCCTCCGGTATCCCGAAAGCCGCCGGTGTCGAGGCCATCTTGCGCCTCGACGAAGGCCCACGCGGTCTGTATTCCGGTGCGGTCGTGATGATTTCATCAGACGGCGGGCTGGATGCCGCGCTGACGCTGCGAGCGGCCTACGAACACGACGGGAAGACCTGGCTGCGGGCCGGCGCCGGCATCATCGAAGCGTCGGAACCCGAACGCGAATTCGAAGAGACCTGCGAGAAGCTGTCCACGCTGGCGCCGTATCTGATTGCGCGTCCCTAGCGCCAGAGCGTCAGTTGCTCAGTCGCGCCGTAACGGTGACGCGTCCCTTGTCGTCCCGCTTGGCCACCGCATGTCCAACGCGATCCGTCTCGTCAAGTCGCAACGTGAGCGGCGCGCCGTCGTCGAGGAAGTTCCGCCACCACGTCTTTGCGTCAGGCATGTTGACGCTGATTGTCACGTCGTCACCCGAACGGCGATAGGCCACCGGGATACTGAATGTCCGTCCGGACCGCCGGCCGGTATAGGTCACCATTGCGATGTTGCGGTTCACTAATCTGCCGAAGCGTGGCGAGTTAGCCAAGGCGGCCACCGGCGCATTGACGAGAGGCGCGGCGCGCATCAGCAGGCGTCCGAGATTTTCGAGTTGCATCACACAAGTATGGCCATCAAAGTCACTGAGTGCCCGCGACGCTGACTTGGCGGGCGATCGCCCGCTTGTCGACCTTGCCGACCGGCGTCGTGGGTAGTGCGGCCATCGCGACCAGCATGTCGGGCCGTGCATGCGCGGCCACCCCGCGCTCGTCGAGGTACGCGTTCACCTCGGCAAGCGTCATCGGGGCTCCGGCGAAAACGATTGCTGCGCAGATCTTTTCCCCCAGATCAGGATCGGGGAGGGGGACCGCGGCGGCCGACCAGATGGCCGCGTGCGTGAGCAGCGGCTCTTCAATGCTCTGGGCGGCGATCGTTTCACCGCAGCGGCAGATGACGTCTTTGGTCCGGCCGGTGACCACCAGGTAGCCGTCGTCCCGGAGGCGGACGAGGTCGCCGCTGCGGTAGAAGCCGTCGGGATCGAAGCAGCGCTCGTTGTCGCGTTCCGCGCGAAAATAGCCGTTGAACGTGTACGGCCCGCGTACCAGCAGTTCACCTTCTTCGCCCCGCGCCACCGGATGGCCGTCGGTGTCGACGACCCGCAGCTCGTCGGCCGGGCAGAGTGGCCGACCCTGGGTGTGGTCGACCAGGTCTGGCGGGTCGTCGAGCCGGGTGAAGTTCAGCAGTCCCTCCGCCATGCCGAACACCTGCTGCAGGCCGGGCGTGAGCGCGGCCCGTATCTGCCGGGCGTCCTCGGCCTCCAGTTTTGAGCCGCCAACCTGCAAGAGCCGCAACGACGTTGGTGTCACCGGCTCCCAGTCACAGGCTTGTGCCCACAGCTTGGCCAACGCCGGTACCAGCGCGGTGACCGTGACACCGTGCCGTTCCATCGTGGCGAACGCGGCCTCCGGGCTCGGATCGGTGCTGAAAACGACTGTGGCGCCGACCGTCATCGCACCGAGGATGCCGGGGCACGCCAGCGGGAAGTTATGCGCGGCGGGCAACGCCACGAGATACACGTCGTCTTTTGTCAGCCCACATAGCTGGGTGCTCGCGGTGGCGTTGTAGACGTAGTCGTCGTGGGTGCGGGGGATCAGCTTCGGTGCGCCGGTGGTGCCGCCCGACACCAAAAGCAGCGCCGGTGACGCTGTGTCGCCGACGATTGCGGGCGGGTCGCCGGCCGGCAGCGCCGACCACGACGTGAACGGACCGGGGTCCCCGTCGACCCCGTCGATCAGGACATGGCGGAGTTGCGGATGAGCGCTGACCAACTGCTCGGCCATTGCCCGGTAGTCGAAGCCGTTCGCCGCGTCGGTGGTTACCAACCCGACTGCACCGCTGACCGCCGCGAAGTGGCTGAGTTCCGCGAGCCGATGCCCGGGCAGGCACATCACCGGGATGGCCCCGGCGCGCAGCAGGCCGAACAGGGCGACGGCGAATCGTCGGGAATTGGGCAGCTGCAGCAGCACCCGGTCAGCGCGCCGTATACCCAGGGCGGACGAGACCGCCGGCGGCTTGGTCGGCGAGTTCGTCCAGCTCGCGGTATGTATGGCTGCCCGTGTCGTCTACGACCGCGACGCGGTCGGGCCAGCTCGTCGCGGCATGGCGAAGCAGTGACTCGACGGTGCGCCCGGTCCAGTAGCCGGCGGCCCGGTACGCGGCGGCGCGGTTTGGTGGAAAAGCCACGAATCCATCCGTGCCTGCGATTTCGGACGGCGGGGGCGGGGTTACTGGCACCTCAGTGGCTCCCTCGGGGCAGGCGTTATACGGGCCTCGGCCATAAGGTAGCGTACACAAAAGTTAGGACAGCCTGAGCTAAGCTGAGCGACGGAGGTGGGGTTGTGGTTGGCGCATCATTCGCCGGCGTGCGTCCCCGCGTTCGCGCGCGATGGGCGGGAGCCAGGTGACCGAAACGGTAGCGATCATCGGGGCCGGCGCGAAGGCGGTGGCTGTGGCCGCCAAGGCGGCGGTGCTGCGCGACATGGGCGTCGATGTTCCCGACGTCGTCGCCGTCGAACGCACGGGCGTCGCGGCCAACTGGCGCGCCGGTGGCGGCTGGACCGACGGGCGGCAGCGGTTGGGCACCAGTCCCGAAAAGGACGTCGGCTTCCCGTACCGCTCCACGCTGGTGCCGGGCCGCAATACCGAGGTCGACGAGCGGATGATGCGATTCAGCTGGCAGTCGTATCTGGTTGCCTCGGACCAGTTCGTGGGCTGGGTGGACCGGGGCAGGCCGGCGCCGACGCACGACACCTGGGCCCGGTATCTGCGCTGGGTTGCCGACGAGGTGGGCCTGAAAGTCGTTCGCGGCGAGGTGCTTCGGATTTCGGTCGGCGAATCGCGCTGGGTGCTGGACACCCAGGAGTCGAGCCTGACCGCCGACACGCTGATGATTACGGGTCCGGGGCAACCGGAACGGTGCATCCTTCCGGGTGACCCGCGCGTGTTGTCGATCGCGCAGTTCTGGGACCGTGCGAACAGCCACGACCGGATCGTCGCCGAAAACGTGGCGGTCATCGGCGGTGGGGAGACCGCGGCGTCGATGCTCAACGAGCTATTCCACCACCGGATTTCGACGATTACGGCGATTTCGCCGCAGGCAACGCTGTTCACCCGCGGTGAGGGCTTCTTCGAGAATTCGCTGTTTTCCGACCCCGCCGGATGGCGCAGCCTCACCCCGGCCGAACGGCGTGAATGCATTGCCCGCACCGACCGCGGGGTGTTCTCCGCGCGGGTTCAGGAGTCGCTGCTTGCCGACGAGAGGATCAAGCACCTGCGCGGGCGCGTGGCTCGCGTGATCGACCGCGACAGCCGAATCTGGATCACGCTGAGCACTGACACCAATGGCGAACCGCGCGAGATGCTGCACAACTTCGACCTCGTGATCGACGGTTCCGGCGCCGACCCGCTGTGGTTCGTGCCGCTGCTGCAACAGCCCGCGGTTGACCTGCTGGCGCTTGGGCTGGGCGGGTCGCTGACCTGCGAGCGCCTGGAAGACTCCATCGGCCACGACCTGGCCGTTGCGGGCGTCACCCCGAAACTGGTGCTGCCCAACCTTTCTGGCGTCAATGAGGGCCCGGGATTCCCGAACCTCAGCTGCCTGGGGCTGATGTCCGACCGTGTGCTTGGCGCCGAATTGGGTGTGACCGATCCCGCCGATGGGGAGAAGCGGTGAGTACCAATCCGTTTGACTCCATTTGAAGCGGACAAGGCCCGTTCATAAGGCGATCTCGCGATCATCGCCATCGTCAAACTGGTTCGTCGTCGTCGGGTGCCAGGAGTTTCTCGGGGTGGTGGTAGGTGTTGATGCGGGGTTGTCCGTAGTCCAGGTGTGGTGGTGGGATCCATTCGTCTTATTCCGCCGCCGCCCCGGCAGTGCGGCATGACCGCCTGCAACGGGCCACCAGACGACGCGGCCCGGACAGCCTCACCAAACTGCCCGGGCACCAGCGTCACAGGGGCTCGCTAAAACCCACACCGACACCTGAAGGGTACAACGGCACCCCGACACATCAGGCGGAGCAGAGCGTGGCGGCACGGGTTCGGCTGCGGCTTCCGCGACGCCCTACGCGTAGCCGCACGTGAGTTGCCGCCCGAAACCTGGGACACACTCAACCAATTAGCTGACGAATACGACCTGGCGGGCGGCGATGGGTAGCGCCCAGGTGTCGTGGTGGGACGTCCACGAGTTCGTGGCGCCGTTGCTGGAGCACGTCGGGTCCTACCCGATGGCCGGAACACCCGAATGGTGCGCCCTGCCCGACTATGACCCGGCCAAGACCGCCGCGCTGCTGGACGCCGCTCGACATTGGGCCTTACGGGTGGAGACCCTGCCGGGATGAATCGATGGCGGGGTACGACCAGTGATGGACGCACGCGGCAACCTTCAAACCGTACACCACATGCCGCCTTGCCGCCGGCCACCAGGGAAACTACGCCGCCGACGACTTCTGCACCTGGACCTGGAGGACTTGGGAAACCGATGACTAGCCAGCACCGCACCAACTCGCGCGCCAAGAGGATCTTGGCGGCCGATGAAACTAAACGGGCCACCCGGCGGCGTCGGCAACGACAGACCGGCATCCCGGCCGGCATCGATCCGGCCACCCTACTCGCGGCCATCAAAACAGCCGCGCAACAAAGAAAATCAGCAAACGGAGAGAAGGATAATTTCGAGCCATGCCACTAGATCGATAACAACTCGTCGAAGCCCTCGCGGAACTCACCGACACCGAAGCTAAATCAATTTTCACCGAGGCCTGCGGTGCCGCCGCAGACCCGAAAGTCCAAGCAGCACAAGCCCTCCGCACCTACCTTGGAAAGGGTAAATAACATGCCAACCCGTCTGTCCGACGGGCTCACTGAGCACCTCAACCACATCGAAACCCTCGCCAACGCAGACATCCCGGCACCGAAAGCATGGGTAGCGTTGCATGATCGGTTCACCACCTACCGGCAACTGCCGACACCCGCAGCCGACCGGTTGTGCGCCGCGATCCTCGAAGGCGCTGACAATGACCGCCTCATCGAGTTGCACGCGCTCGCGCTGGCCGAAACAGCCGACCCGCCAGCCCACGCGAAAGTCGACAACGCGGTTGCTGTCGCCGTCGAACGGCGATTACTAGACACTCTACGCCCGCCAGCCGCACAAAGCAACTACACGAGAAGCTGCCAACCAATTCGATTCCTTGGGCAACACAATTCACCAACGCGGTCGGTGTCGTTGATCCTGAAACACCCGCCGACAGCATCGTCCGAGCACCCGAAAAGCAGCAAGCATGGCTTGACGGGCAAACATTCGGCCACGAACTCAGCGAGTACGTGGGCGTGTTGGTGGCCGCCGCCGCACTCGCCGGCACACACGTCGGCACCATCAACAGACGGCGGCCATTTGGCCTTGTGCGTCAACACAGACGGATGCCATAGACGCAAGGTCTGGACCGCATGGGAGCAGACCCCCGTCGACCGCCGCTGGGCCGCACTACTGGCCGCCGGCGCAAAGATCAGAGCCGCCTGCCCACTCACTGACCACCAGGCCTACAGCCACCCACGGCCCCTTGAGCACAGGCAGCAACAAATCGCGGGCGCTCCCGCCGGCGTCTACCAGACCATCACCATTGATCCCGAAGATGGACCACCGCCCGTCGAACCCATTCCGCCCAGCCGCAAGAGCAGACGGATGGTTAGCTTCGGATGAGCCGCACTTCGCATCGCGGGTACAGGCGTAATAGGGCCCGTGTCCTCCGGCACAGCGATTCGTGCGCATTGTGCGGCCGCCCATTGACCGAGGACCCCTGGCCCGGTCCTTGGTCCACCGAAACGCATCAACTCAACCCGGTTGGGCGCGGCGGCCCGAACGTCACCAAGGAACTCCGGGCCGTCCACCGGATCTGCCATCAGCAGTTGAGCAAGCGGGCACGGACGGCAGCGCAACGCCACGCCAGAGAATGGTTTGCTGCATGATACGTTTATGCAGGCCGGAGGTGGGTGGGGGATTGCCACACTGGTCACCTTCGGCAGCAGCTCATTCAATTGCGGCATCTGCACGAGAGCCTCGCCCATGTCAGGGGTGAAAAACGTTGCCGCACAAGCGAATTTGAAGCCCCTTTGAGGAAGGTTGGTTTGAAACATGGTGAAACGAATGTCGCCGCTGGCGGCCGCGGCCGCATCCGGTGACCGCCTGGCGTTTCTGCGGGAGTTGCGTGGCCGCCTCGTGGGAAAGTCTCGACGCCGCGACCTGCGTTCGTGATACCGAACCGTTGGCGCGGCGGTTGCAGAATATCGTCGCCGAGATCGCCGACCTAGAGCCGGCGGCCGAAGAATCGCCGGCGGATCAGATTGCGGCGCGTCGTGCGAAGCGGAGAGGCACTGGGGCGTAGGACATCAGTCCGGTTGCAGCGCAAGCATCCACTTAGGTGGGGATGCGAGGTCCAAGGGGAATTGCGGCTCGTCCCTTGAGCGCCACACCTGTTGGTTCTTGGAGCTGGCTTGGTAATAAAGGCGTGTCGCGGCGTCAATCACGTCGTCTAATTCAGGATCTGATTCGACGGCGGCAGCGATCTTGTTGAGCAGCGCTATGGGTCGCTTCAATGCTCGGTCAACGTGTTCGAGTGCCGGCAGATTGTCCGACTTGCTGTTGTTGCACTTTGCACACGACACAACGAGATTCGCAACTCGTCGATGGGGATGATTGACCATGGCAACACGTGGTCGACTTGGCCGCCGGTTTGCAAGGGGTCGTTGCAGTAGAAGCATTGTGAGCCGAACTCCTTTTTCAAACAGGCGGCCTACCGGACCGAGTGGTGTGCGTTGGCGCCCGAAGAGGTGCGCCTTGATGTTGAGCACTTTCTTTATCTGCTCGTCGTTCTTGCGCCAGACCATGTCGACCCACAGGTACTGGATGGCCGGCTTCAAGAGCAACGCAAGCTGAGCGAGGCCAGGCGCCACACCATTTTTCAGCGAAACCGAAGTCGAGTTGTGGCTGATCTTTGACTCGTCGTAGAGGAACGACTGGTCAGTGGTGGGAGGACCGGAGCCGAGGTGTTGAAGTTTGGGTAAGGGCTGCTCAAGCAGGACCGACCGCACTTCCTTCATCCGTCTCCAGGTACTTCTCATGGACACGAAGGCTTGCAGCCCGCGGCGACGGGCAGCGGCGCTGCTGCTTCGCGTCGGCGGCCTCGCGAAGCTTGCTGACTGCTTCCAATATCTTCGCCGATTCGCTTGATTGGTGAAGTGAGCCGCCATCGGGGAGAGGTTCGACCTGGCGCCAGTAGATCTTGATGACTCGTTCGGCCAAGACATCAATCGGGACGTCAAGCGGCGCCGCGGGATCATTGAGGGGAGCGTGCAAGTCTCAGTAGTCGATGAGCGCAGACAGCGTCGCCAGTTTGTAGATGGAAGTCCGACGGCCGGTGTGCAGTACCGTCATCGCACACTTCGCCAACTCAAGTGGCTCGATAGCTGTGCTCGCGCTCATTCGGTCATTTAACCGACGCCGACGGCTCAGCGCGACAAATCTCCTGTCAACCACACAAAGGGCTGGCCCTGGGACGGCACGGTGTCCGTGGCTCCGCTGGTGGCCGCGACGTTGGCGCGGTTCGGGGCGCTGACCACGGGGACGGCCCAGGTCCAACCACGCGGTGTTCGTGTAAGGAGTGCGCGTGGTATTGAGCCACGAT